>NZ_JAMOIM010000158.1 GCF_026130545.1 Lichenifustis flavocetrariae
GGCTCTTTCGATCGTGGTCGGACGCAGGGACCGCTGCACGTGATCAGCGCGTGGGCCTGCGATCGAAATCTGGTGCTCGGCCAGCGCCAGGTCGGAGACAAGTCCAACGAGATCACCGCGATCCCGGAACTGCTGGACGTGCTGGACGTCAAGGGGGCGATCGTCACCCTGGATGCGATGGGATGCCAAACCGCGATCGCGTCCAAGATCCTCGAGAAAGAAGCTGACTATCTCGTCACGCTGAAGGCAAACCACGGGAAGAAGCACAGCGCCGTCCGGGCGCTGTGCGACACGACCTGCTTCGGGCCCTTGGCCACCCAGCAGGCGGCCCATGACGAATTCGATGATGGTCATGGCCGCCTGGTCCGGCGCCGCGTCTTCCTCTGCCCGGATGCCCTGGCCCTGGAACCACTTCGCAATTGGCCCGGCTTGAAGAGCGTTCTGGCCGTGGAGACCATTCGCAGCGTCAAGGGGTCCGACAAGACCGATGCCGAAATTCGCTACTTCCTTTCCAGCAGCATGGAGCCGCCGGACGTCCTGGCGAAAGCCATCCGTCGGCATTGGCAGATCGAGAATGGCCTACACTGGGTGCTCGACGTGACCTTCAACGAAGATCACTGCCGCATTCGAGATCGCACCGCCGTCCGAAATTTCGCACTGCTTCGGAAAATCGCGATCAACCTCGTCCGTCGTCATCAGTCCTCAAAGGCCAGCCTGAAAGGAAGACGGAAAATGGCAGCGTGGAACAACCAATACATGGAGCAAATCCTCACAGGCGTCTTTCATGCGTAACCCCTG
>NZ_JAMOIM010000159.1 GCF_026130545.1 Lichenifustis flavocetrariae
GGCAATGACCGCCTGCTCCTTGGGCTCAAAGGCAGCCTCAACGAATACGAACTCGATCTCCTGCGGCAGCGCTCGCTTGCGGCGCGTTACGAGAAAGCGCGTCGGGGCGAACTCGTCGTCGCGGCGCCGGTCGGCTTCATCAAGATGGGTGACCGGCTCGAGATGGATCCCGACCGGCGCGTCCAGGCCGCGATCAAGCTCGCCATCGACAAGGTCGCCGAACTGGGCAGCGTGCGCCAGGCCCTGTTCTGGTTCCTCGAACATAAGCTCGATCTGCCGACCCGGATCCATGGCGGCGCGGTGGAGTGGCGCCGTCCCGGTTATTCAACGCTGCACGGGTTCATCACCAATCCCGCCTATGGTGGCGCCTACGCTTATGGCAGATCCGGCGTCTCGGTGAGCTATGACGGGAGCGGACCGCGGGCCCGGGCACGGAGCAAGCCCCGCGCGGAATGGCTGGCGTTGAAGCCTGGCTCGCATCAAGGTTATGTCGACTGGGACCTGGCGGAGGCGATCCGGACGATGGTGAGCGAGAACGTTCCGGCCGCGGGCGCCCGCGGCGCGCCAAAGCATGGTTCGGCGCTGTTGTCGGGCTTGTTGCGATGCCGACGCTGCGGCCGCAAGCTTTGCGTGCAATATACCGGAGCCAAGGGGCAGATCCCGCGCTATGCCTGCGTGCGGGGCAGGCTCGACCAAGGGGAACCGAACTGCATCGCGTTCGGCGGCCTGCGGGTCGACGATCTGGTGGAAACATCTCTGTTGGCTGTCGTGCAGCCTGCCGCGGT
>NZ_JAMOIM010000160.1 GCF_026130545.1 Lichenifustis flavocetrariae
TTCGCCGAAGGCCGCTACCGGACGACGGCCGACCTCCGCGCGGCACGGGCCGCCGGGGCCTTTGCCGTGGTGGTGGGCTCGGCCATTACCCGTCCCGAGCACATCACCGGATGGTTCGCCGCCGTGATGCGCGAACCCATCGACGCGCCGGCCGGAGGCTGAGCCGTGCCCCGAGCCCCCGTCCTTGCGATCGATCTCGGCGGCACCAAGCTCGCGGCGGCTTTGATCGATGGACCCCTCATCCTGGAGCGGCGCGAAACACCGACCGATCGAACCGGCGGCCCGACGGCCTGGATCGAGGCGGTCGCGCGGCTCGTTGCGGGCTGGACCGGCACCCGATCCGCCGGCATCGCCGTGACGGGACTGGTCCGCGACGGAGTTTGGCGCGCGGTCAACCCGGACACGCTGGCCGTGCCTGACGACTTTCCTCTGACCAAGACCCTCGCGGCCCAGCTTGGCATGCCCGTCGTCGCCCGCAACGACGCGCAGGCTGCCGCCTGGGGCGAATATCGTTTCGGCGCGGGACGCGGCGGCACTGCCGTCTTCGTCACGGTGTCGACCGGGATCGGCGGCGGCATTGTCATCGACGGTCGGCTCGTTGAGGGCCGCAGGGGACTGGCGGGCCACATCGGCATCTCCCCGATCGAAACCACGGATGGCGTCCGTATGCTCGAGGAGGTCGCCTCCGGAGCGGCGTTGGCCCGCATGGCCACCGGACACGGTGGGGCGGCGGCCGTCACGACGGCGGCGTTGCAAGGCGAGC
>NZ_JAMOIM010000161.1 GCF_026130545.1 Lichenifustis flavocetrariae
AGGACGAAGAAGTGGATCGTGTATGCCAAGCCGCCCTTCGGTGGCCCCGAGGCCGTGCTGGCTTACCTGTCCCGCTACACGCACCGCGTCGCCATCTCCAACCGGCGCCTGATCTCGCTCGACGAGGCCGGCGTCACCTTCCGATACAAGGATTACCGCCGCGACGGCGACGCCCGCCACCGCTCCATGGCGCTGTCCATCGACGAGTTCATCCGACGCTTTCTCGTGCACGTCCTGCCCAAGGGCTTCCACCGCATCCGTCACTACGGCCTGCTCGCCACGGGCAATCGCAAGGCCAATATCGCCCGCGCCCGGGAGCTGCTCGCCGCCCCCGCGTCCTCTGTGACGAAGGAGCCTGCCTCGTCCAAGCATCGACACGCGGCGTGCCCCTGTTGCGGCAGTCGTATGCTCGTGATCGAGAGCTTCGGAGGCGTGGCCCGCGCGCGGGCTCCACCCCCGCATCGATGGAGATCCGGGTGAGGACGTCGTGACCCGGCACGGCCAGAGCCAGCACAGGGCCGAAGCGACGTCGCTTCGGCCATCGGACAGGCTCGCACCCAGGCAGGCTGGCGTCGTCTGCAGCGAGCCCAGGATGGCATTATCGCCCCGACAACGTCGACGGCGAGCCTCGTTCAGACCTCCCGAGAGACCGCCGACCGGTTTGCCGCACCAGAACAGTGTCAGCCTGGGCTGGCCGCGGCGCCTTCGCGCTCTCGCCGCTTCCTCCAAATCCCCATA
>NZ_JAMOIM010000162.1 GCF_026130545.1 Lichenifustis flavocetrariae
CCCAAGGACGAACCCGCTCTCGCGGGAGGGCGTCCTGAGAGGTAGAGCACACCTGGAGATCTGAGCGAGCGCTTGAGCCGGTTTGGCCGGCCTCCGAGCATGAGGGGTCCACCCCTCATCTCGCGAGGACACCCGATGTCTCAACAGCAAGCCTCTGTTCCCGTCAGCCCACTCCGCCGCCGCATGCTCGACGACATGGCCATGCGCGGCCTGCACGAGGACACCCAGCGCAACTACATCATGTTCGTCCGGAGCTTCGCGGCCTTCCTGAGCCGTTCGCCCGAGACCGCGACGGCGGAGGACGTCCGCCGTTTCCAGATTCACCAGGCCGACAGCGGCGTGCAGCCGCCAACGATCAACGGCTCGGTGTCGGCTCTGCGCTTCCTTTTCACCGTTACGCTGGATCGGCCGGACCTGTCGCGGCGCCTCGTGCTGGTGCGCTACGCTCAGAAGCTCCCGACCGTGCTGAACGTCGAGGAGGTCGGACGGCTTCTCGAAGCGGCACGCGGCCCGAAGTACAGGGCCGCGCTCGGGGTCGCCTACGGGGCCGGCCTGCGTGTGTCCGAGGTCGTCGGCCTCAAGACCGGCGACGTCGACAGCACCCGCATGCTGATCCGGGTCGAACAGGGCAAAGGCCGCAAGGATCGCAACGCGATGCTGTCGCCGCAGCTGCTGGAGTTGCTCCGGCAGTGGTGGCGCGAGGGCCGGCGCCGCGGCGTGATGCTGC
>NZ_JAMOIM010000163.1 GCF_026130545.1 Lichenifustis flavocetrariae
GTATTCACAAGTCGAAGTAAACGCAGACTGTTGCGGTGGGCGACCTCGATGCGCTGACGCTGCGGGGCCGGCAGCGATGGCGCGGAGGGGTCGTTAAGCGCATCGCCCAAGGGGGCGAGCATGAGCGTCAGCGGCGTGCGGAACTCGTGGGACACATTCGCGAAGAAGAGGCTCTTGGCACGGTCGATCTTGGCCATGGCCTTTAAGCGTTCCTCTTCTTCCTCCTTGGACAGCCGCATCAATCGGGCTTCCGCATGATGCAAGAGCCCGACCGTAACGATACGACGAAGCTCCTGCGCCGCATCGGCCTCCCCGATCGTCCAGGGCGCCGAAGTCCCTCGCAGAAGCTCACGCCAGGCGGCGAACGACTTGCGGGGTGAAAGTCGGTTCGCCCCACGTTCAACCTGTGCGGCCTTGTTTGGATCTCCGGCCCACACGACCGTCTGGGGAAGTTCCGGTCGAAACCACACGATCGCGTCGCCCGGGTTGTTGAGGATTGGCAGGAACAGAGCCCCACTTGCGGTCGATGCCAGCGTTGCGAATTGCGGGAATCTCGCCCCTAACGACTCCAGCATGACGACGTCATCGTCGGCGATGGCCTGCAACTGCGTCATGACAGCTTCCATCTCCGCGATGGGCGGTGTCACCCCGAAGGATCGAACCCGTCCGTTCAAGCGGATTGCAGCACCTGTGGCGGACACAAGACCGAGCAGC
>NZ_JAMOIM010000164.1 GCF_026130545.1 Lichenifustis flavocetrariae
TGCGGGAAGGGTTCGCCGTCGCACGTTGCACCGTGGAGCGGCTGATGGGTGAGATGGGCCTTCAGGGTGTCATTCGCGGCAAGACAGTGCGCACCACCGTCAGCGACAAGGCCGCGCCTTGCCCGATGGACCATGTGAACCGTCAGTTCCATGCACCCGCGCCCGACAGGCTATGGCTGTCCGACTTCACCTACGTCGCCACCTGGGCGGGCTTCGACAACGATCGCCTTTGTCATCGACGCCTACGCCCGGCGGATCGTCGGCTGGCGGGTCAGCCGCACGGCGCACGCCAGCTTCGTCTTGGACGCCCTCGAACAAGCTTTGCACGACAGGCGTCCGCTGCATCGCGGCGGCCTCATTCACCACTCCGACCGCGGGTCTCAATACGTGTCCATCAAGTATACCGCGCGTCTGGCCAAGGCCGGCGTCGAGCCCTCGGTCGGCAGCGTCGGCGACAGCTACGACAACGTCCTGGCCGAGACTATCAACGGCCTCTACAAGGCCGAGGTTATTCACCGGCGCGGACCATGGCGCTCCTTCGAGGCCGTCGAGTTCGCCACCCTTGAGTGTGCGGAGCCACACAGGGGACCCCACCCGCAAAGCGGGAAGGGGTGGGTGGCGGAGGGCGATTGGTTCAACAACCGACGGCTTCTCCAGCCCATCGGTAACATCCCGCCGGCGGAGGCCGAAGCCGCCTACTATGCCTCGCTC
>NZ_JAMOIM010000165.1 GCF_026130545.1 Lichenifustis flavocetrariae
GCGCTCATAGCCAATGTCGTGGTTTGGAAGTTCGCCTGGTATGTGCCTCTGCATCGGCAGGTTCAGATCCTCGCCGGTCAGGGCGTCAATCTTGACCGGGCCACCCTGGCGCTATGGGTCAAGCGCGTCGCCTGGTGGCTGACCCCGCTTTACGATCTGCAGCTTCGAAAGATCCACGGCTATCCCCGGATCTTCTGTGACGAGACCAGGGCGCCGGTTCTGGAGAAGGGTCGAAAGCGGGTGAGGATCCACCAGTTCTGGGCGCATGCCGTGGATGATCGACCGTGGAACGGCCCCGCGTCGCCGGCGGTGGCGTACATCTTCGCCAAGAGCCGCGGTCATCGTGAGATCAAGAGCCAGCTGGCCAACTACCAGGGCGTGGTGCAGGTCGACGCCTATAGCGCCTACACCGCCCTGGCCAAGGCGGGCCGTTCGCCGGGGCCGATCAAGCTGGCATTCTGCATGGCGCACGCCCGCCGCCAGTTCACCGACGTCTACAAGAAGACCCAATCGGCCGTCGCCCGTGATGCCATTGAGCGGTTCGCGAAAATCTACGCGATCGAGGCTGAGATCCGCGGGACCAGCGCGGCGTACCGGTGCCAGGTTCGCCAGGCCAAGACCGTGCCGTTGGTGAGCGATCTCAAGGTGGCGTTGGAAGCGGCGTTGACCGAGATCTCGTCCAAGTCCGCCCTGGCCAAGG
>NZ_JAMOIM010000166.1 GCF_026130545.1 Lichenifustis flavocetrariae
CTGGCCCTCGAGAACCACGCTCGCCCGCTCCGACCGCGGGCCGTGGATCAGACCGTTCAAGGTCTTCAGCGCCGTCTTCAACCGCTCGATTTCGACGTCGCGTTCAATGACCATGCCGATGAGGACATCGGGGTCTCGCGGCAGGTTTTCGGGCCGAAGCGACATGCTGAAGATTACCCCAGATGGGGCGAATTCCCAAGAAAATACAGGACTTTCAACCCGCCTTTGTCGGTCTTTTCACGACCGCCTGCGCTACCCGCGACCAGTCCAGACCATCAAGCAGCATCGCCATTTTCGAGGGCGGCAGACGCATCGCGCCATCCTGGATAGGCGGCCATGTAAAGCGCCCGGCCTCCAACCATTTTGTCACCAGGATGATCCCGCTGCCGTCGTAGGTCAGCATTTTCAAACGGTCATTTCGCTTCGACCTGAAGACAAAAATGATCCCGGAGTACGGGTCAGACTCCAGCGCCTCCGCCACCAGGGCGACGAGCCCGTTTACACCTTTACGAAAATCGATCGGCCTGGTCGCCAAGAGGATCTTCAGATCCCCATGCAGAGCGATCATGTCCCTCGCACCGCCGCGATTACCGTCCGCAACGCCGCGCCGTCGACCGGGCCATGAACCCGGATGCACGCGCCGCCGAGTGTAATTTCAATCACGGCCCCATGAG
>NZ_JAMOIM010000167.1 GCF_026130545.1 Lichenifustis flavocetrariae
ATAAGTTCGACGATGGTGCGGTAGTCTGTCAGCGGTCGCCCGCGCCAGTTTCGGGAGATGAACGAGAAGAGGCGATGCTCGATCTTGTTCCACTTGCTCGTACCAGGCGGGAGATGAAGGACGGCGATCGTCAACCCCAATTCGTCGGCGAGCTTTTGCAGTTCGACCTTCCAAAGCCGCACGCGGGAGCCGTTGCTGCCGCCGCCGTCGGCCGTAATCGTTAAGTGGTGGGCCTTCGGGTAGCGCGGGCGACCCATCGTGGCCCACCAGGACCGGATTGCATTGACCGCGAACGCGGCGGTGTCATGGTCGATCCCGACGGAGACCCAACCTTTGTCATCGGCGATGTCATAGACCCCGTAGGGCGAAGCACGGCCGAGCGCCGGGTCGACAAAGTCATGGACACAGACAGGCTCGGGTGAGCCGGCAGGCCGGTATTCACGTCCATTGTTCTTGAAGTCGCCGACGAGCTCCTTCTTCTTGGTATCGACCGAGATCGCGGGTTGCCCGGCCGCGATGGCGGCTTTCACGGTGTCGGCGATGTGGTTGAACTGCGCGTCTCGGTCGACGTGGCGCGATCCTTCAAGCGTCTTGCGGTTGGCTTGCAACGAATAACCAAGCGTTTTCAGCAGTGTGC
>NZ_JAMOIM010000016.1 GCF_026130545.1 Lichenifustis flavocetrariae
GCGCCCGCCGCCAACTCGTTGGCAGCGCCGCCGTCGATGAACGCCTTATAGGACCACACTCCCAAACTCGTCAACACCAGAAAACAAAGATCCGTCAGAAAATCGTCACGGCAGCAGGATGGAAGGTGCTCAGGATCAATCTAATGGATTGAAGTCACACGAGTTACCGGCAAACGGGTCGATCCAAAAAGGCTCGGGCGACGCGTCCGGTCCGCAGAGCACAGGACAGCGCCGGCAGACTGCGGTGCCCTGCTCAAAAATCCGCGTTCAGAGATCCAGAAACGCAAGTTGGGCTGAGACAATTGTGGTCGGTGCCGCGGCGGACCGAGTTGCTGCCGAGCGCATGCGTGTCATCGAGCGGTCAGCCTCGGGCTGGCTGGCCACCTCCAGCGGCAGCGCCGGCGAGCCAAGTTCCTTCACTTCGCGGATCGCTCGCGGCGGGACTGTCGGTAGCGAAGCTTTGACAGAAGGCTGGCTGGGCCGAACAGGAGCCGCTGCCCTGTCGGAGCGCCGCGCCTGGGCGCGCTGGGTCAATCGATCCATGGCCTTGTCACGCGACAGAGCCTCTGGCGCATGCGGATCGGCGCTCAACCATTTGCCGCGCTTGATCACTTCGTTGACCCGGCCTTGGTTCACGCCGAGCTTGAACGCGATCTCCTGCTGCGTCATGCCTGTCGTCGCATGAAGATCCAGGATTGAACGCGCGAGTTCGGCCGTCATCTTTCGGCCCACCAGGCGCCGCGCGGGCGCGATCGAACGCCGCTCGCGATCACGTTTCTTGAGACCGTCAAGGATCGCCAAGGCATTGGTCATCCCGTTCAGCCGGAGCGCCTCTTCGAATTCCTTGAGCGTTGCCATTCGTGTCTGCCCAATGCTTGATCCCGTTCGTCTGGAATCTAGGATCGGGTTGGCGGGTGCGCAAGAACAAAATGGCAACTTAGCCCGTTTCGTAGGCCGTTTTCGGCTACAATTCTGGCCTTCTGTTCCCATACCGGCGAGACTACAGTGCTGCGGCGCGCGATGCAGTCCGGGAACAAAGGCAACATGAGCTATAGGCACATGGTCGGGCAGAAGCTCTGGACCTTCGGAGACCTCAAAGCTCTCATGGCCAAAGCCTCGCCGGAACGATCGGGTGACGGACTGGCGGGCATCGCGGCGGCAAACGGCGAGGAGAGGGCTGTAGCCCGATTGTGCCTCGCTGACGTCCCGCTGAGGCAATTCCTGAGCGAGACCTTCATCCCCTATGAGACCGACGAGGTCACGCGGCTCATTTTGGACAGCCACGATGCGCGAGCCTTCGCGCCTGTCGCCCATCTCACGGTGGGCGGCTTTCGGGATTGGCTGCTGTCGGAGGCAGCTACCCCGCTGGCTCTCGGCCGCCTCGCGGCCGGGCTGACGCCGGAAATGGTCGCGGCCACATCGAAGATCATGCGCAACCAGGATCTGATCCTCACAGCCCGAAAGGTGGAAGTCGTCACGCGTTTCCGGAACACGATCGGTCTTCGGGGCACGATGGCGGCACGCCTGCAACCCAATCATCCGACCGACGATGCGCGCGGCATCGCGGCATCGATCATCGACGGGCTGGCCTACGGCAGCGGCGATGCGGTGATCGGCGTCAACCCGGCCTCCGACAATGTCGCGGTCCTGGGTGATCTGTGCCGGCTTCTCGACGAAGTGATCCATCGCCTTGGCATTCCCACCCAGGCCTGCATTCTGACCCACGTGACGACGGCGACGCAACTGATCGAGCGCGGCGTGCCCGTCGACCTGGTGTTCCAATCGATCGCCGGCACGGAGGCTGCCAATATGTCTTTTGGCGTCAGCCTGTCGATCCTGCGCGAGGGTTTCGAGGCCGCCCGCAGCCTGAAGCGTGGCACGCTCGGTGACAATGTCATGTATTTCGAGACCGGCCAGGGGTCTGCCTTGTCGGCGGACGCGCATGGCGGCGTCGATCAGCAGACCTGCGAAGCGCGCGCCTACGCGGTCGCCCGCGCCTTCGAGCCGCTGCTGGTCAACACCGTGGTGGGATTCATCGGCCCCGAATATCTATACGATGGCAAGCAGATCATCCGGGCCGGCCTCGAAGACCATTTCTGTGGGAAGCTTCTCGGCTTGCCACTTGGATGCGACATCTGCCACACCAATCATGCCGAAGCCGATCAGGATGACATGGACACACTGCTGACGCTGCTCGGCGCGGCCGGCGTGTCGTTCATCATGGGCATTCCCGGCAGCGACGATGTGATGCTCAACTATCAGTCGACCTCATTCCACGACGCGCTCTACGTGCGCGAGGTGCTGGGTCTCAAGCGAGCCCCTGAGTTCGAGGCCTGGCTGCGCGACGCGGGGTTGACCGATGCCGACGGGAGGTTGGTGTCACAGGCGGACTCGACCAAGCTGCTCGGCGCCCTGCCCCCGGCTTTCGCAGCATGAACGACGACACGCCTCCCGTTCCACGCATCGATCCTTGGACCATGCTCCGCGAGTTGACCCCCGCCCGGGTCGCGCTTGGTCGCACCGGGGCCTCCCTCCCGACCCATGAGATCCTACGGTTTGGTCATGCCCATTCGCTGGCCCGGGATGCGGTCCACGCCACGCTCGACGTTCAAGCGCTGCGGCGTGACCTGGCCGTACTCGACTGCGACCTTACGGAAGTCCGAAGTGCGGCGGAGGGGCGCACCGCCTATCTTCGACGCCCCGACCTCGGCCGACGATTGTCGGACGAGAGCCGCATCTCCCTCGACGCGAAACGGGCCAGCGGATCAGATCTCGTGATCGTGGTGGCTGATGGCCTTTCAGCCACCGCCGTCCACGCCAATGCGGCGGCGTTGCTCGACCTTCTCGTGCCAGCCATTCGGCGGAAAGGTTGGTCGCTTGGTCCAATCGTCGTGGCGACGCAGGCTCGAGTCGCACTCGGCGATGAGGTGGGTGCCGCGCTTGATGCCCGCATGGTCCTGGTGCTGATCGGCGAACGGCCAGGATTGTCCTCACCTGACTCACTCGGCGCCTATCTCACCTTCGGCCCGAAACCTGGACGCCGCGACAACGAGCGGAACTGCGTTTCCAACATCCGAGGCGGGGGGCTCGTACCGCCCCGCGCCGCGCGGGCCATCCTTTGGTTGATCGAAGAGGCTTTTCGCCGCGGCGAAACCGGGGTTGCCCTGAAGGACGAGAGTGTGGATATCGCGATTGAAGGCGCATCACCGCACCTTCCCTCCCTGCCCTAAAGGCGGCCATCGAATGCGAACCACCTGCGCATGAACACTGAACTCACACTGCTGGCCTGGACATTGGTGCTCGCCATCGTGCAGATCCTGCTGCCGGCGCATCTCCGCACTCTGGAGACCGGCACCACCTACAATGCCGGTCCACGCGACGATCCCGGCCCACCGGTTGGCGTCGCCACTGGCCGAATGAGGCGGGCGCAGCAGAACCTCTTCGAGACCCTGCCGTTGTTCGCCGCCGCGATCCTGATCGCTCATGTGGCCGGCCGCGAAGGCGCCCTGACGCTTTATGGTGCCTGGCTCTACCTCGTGGCACGCGTGGTCTACGTGCCACTCTATGCGGGCGGCGTGCCCTACTTGCGCTCGATCATGTGGCTCACCTCGATGGCCGGATTGGCGCTCGTGATCGTCGCGATCCTCCGCTCCGCCTGAATTAGGCGACCTGGCGGATGTCCTCATCGAGCGATCGTGCCACATCGGCCAAGATCTCGTAGGATCTCAGCCGGGCGCCCTGGTCGTAAATCGCGGAGACGACCATGAATTCATCGGCACCGGTTTGCGTCACAAAGCGCTGCAATTCTCGTCTGACTGTCGCCGGAGAGCCGACGATCGAGCAGGCCAACATGCGTGATGCATGGGCTTTTTCGGCCGGCGACCAGTAGGTCTCGATGTCGTCGATAGGTGGCGACAGCAGACCTCGCGTGCCGCGCACCATGTTGGCGAAGGATTGCTGGACCGAGGTGAACAGCCGGCGCGCCTCTTCGTCCGTCTCGGCAGCGATCACGTTCAGTCCCACCATAGCATGCGGCCGGGCCAGCTGAGCCGAGGGTTCGAAGCGGGTGCGATAGGTCTCGAGGGCCGGCAGCAGGGCGTCGGGTGCGAAATGCGATGCAAAAGCGTAAGGCAAGCCTAGCATTCCGGCCAATTGCGCGCCGAACAGACTTGAGCCGAGGATCCACAAGGGGACGTCCAATCCCGCGCCCGGCACCGCGCGGACGAGTTGCGTCGGCTCGGCCGGCGCGAACAGAGCCTGCAGTTCGAGCACATCCTGCGGGAACGTATCCGAGGCTGCGGGATCGCGTCGCAGGGCCCGCAATGTGCGCTGATCGGTTCCGGGCGCGCGACCCAGGCCAAGGTCGATACGGCCGGGATAAAGTGCCTCAAGCGTACCGAACTGCTCGGCGATGACCAATGGGGAATGATTGGGCAGCATGATGCCCCCCGCGCCAAGCCGGATGGTCGAGGTGCCGGCCGCAAGGTAGCCGATCACCACCGCCGTGGCGGCGCTGGCGATCCCCGTCATGTTGTGATGTTCGGCCACCCAGTGCCGACGGTAACCCAAAGCCTCGGCGTGGCGAGCGAGTTCGAGCGAACGCCGAAGGGCGTCGCCCGGTGTGCTGCCGTGCGGCACGGGCGCGAGATCGAGTACGGAAAGAACGGGCATGCAAACCTCTTTCGTCACGGATTGAGACCGAGACCCGTTTGTCAAACCTAAACCCGGCCTCCGTCGAGGCGGCCACTCTTTGGTCCGCTCGACATAAGCCAGCGCGACCATGCCTCCGGCATGGTTTGACAAACACTAAAGGTTATACATCGGCCTTACCTCGGCCCACTACAAGTCTTTCCGGCAAACGATCTCCTGGAACTTCACGTCACAAGAGCGTCAGACAGCGGCCATCTTGGCCTTGGCGGCGCGGCGGCGGGCATGAAGGATCCACTCCGTGTAACCGTTCGGCTGAGCACGGCCTTTGAAGATCAGATCCGCGGCTGCCGCGAAGGCCTCCCCGTCGAACCCAGGCGCCATCGGCATGTAACCGGCATCATCCGCATTCTGCTTGTCGACGATAGCTGCCATCCGCCGCAGGGTTTCGTTGACCTGGGCCTCATCGACGACGCCGTGTTCCAACCAATTGGCGACGTGCTGGCTTGAGATGCGAAGGGTGGCCCGGTCCTCCATCAGTCCGACATCGTGGATGTCGGGCACCTTCGAGCAGCCGACCCCCTGGTCGATCCAGCGCACCACATAGCCGAGAATGCCTTGGATGTTGTTGTCGAGTTCTTCCTGTACAGCGTCGGGCTGCCAATTGGATTGAGCGACCGGGATGGTCAGGATGTCTTCGACGCGCGCGGGGGCGCGCGTCGCGATCTCGCGCTGCTGCGCGGCCACATCGATCTCATGGTAGTGAAGCGCGTGCAGGGTCGCGGCGGTCGGCGACGGCACCCAGGCGGTTGTTGCGCCGGAGCGTGGATGTCCGCCCTTCTGGGCCAACATGTCGCTCATGCGATCGGGGGCCGCCCACATGCCTTTGCCGATCTGCGCGCGGCCAGGAAGGCCCATCGCGAGCCCACAATCGACGTTGTTATCTTCGTAGGCCTTGATCCAGGGCTGGTTCTTCATGTCGTTCTTGCGCACCATGGGGCCGGCTTCCATGGAGCTGTGGATCTCATCGCCCGTGCGGTCGAGAAAGCCCGTATTGATGAACACGACCCGGTCCCGCGCCGCGGCGATGCAGGCCTTGAGGTTGATCGATGTGCGGCGTTCTTCATCCATGATGCCGACCTTCACGGTGTGAGGCGGCAAGCCGAGCATCTGTTCGACCCGCGCAAAGATTTCGTCCGTGAAGGCGACCTCATCGGGTCCGTGCATCTTCGGCTTGACGATATAAATGGAGCCGGTCCGGCTGTTGCGGATGCCCGATTGTTTTTCAAGATCGCGCTTGCCGATCAGCACGCTGACGGCGGCGTCGAGCAGGCCTTCCGGGATTTCGTTCCCCTGCCCGTCCAGTACGGCATCGGTGCTCATATGGTGGCCCACATTGCGGATCAGCATCAGGCTGCGGCCATGCAGAGTGAGCGTGCCGCCGTCCGGCGTGGTGAAGACCTTGTCGTCGTTCAGACGCCGCTCGATCGACGATCCGGCCTTCGGGACCGACGCCGACAGCGTGCCTTTCACGAGGCCGAGCCAGTTGCGGTAGACCTCCGTCTTGTCCGCAGCATCGACGGCCGCGACGCTGTCTTCCATGTCCATAATCGTGCTGACGGCCGATTCAAGCACCACGTCTGCAACGCCAGCCGGATCGGTGCGGCCGATCGGGTGGGCACGATCGATCACGAGTTCGACGTGCAGGTTGTTGTGGCGCAGCAGCAGCGATTCCGGCGTGGGCGAGAGTCCCCGATAGCCGACGAAAAGACTCGGATTGGCGAGACCGACCGGCGGGATACCCTTCGCAAGATCCGCCTTGAGGACGCCGTCCTCAACCGTATAGGCGATCACTTCGCTGTGCGACCCTTGTGCAAGCGGTGCGATCTTGTCGAGAACACCTTTGGCAAACTCGACCACACGAGCGGCGCGATGCGTGTTGAAGCCACGGCCGCGCGCGGCATCGCCGACATCGGGAATGGCATCGGTCCCGTAGAGCGCATCGTAGAGGCTGCCCCACCGCGCATTCGCGGCGTTCAGCGCATAGCGGGCATTCGACATGGGTACGACGAGCTGCGGACCCGCGATGCGGGCGATCTCGTCGTCTATCCCTACCGTTCGAATCGATGCGGCCGGCACGTCGGGAAGAAGGTAGCCGATCTCCCGGAGGAAGCCGAGATAATGGACTTGGTCGAAACCAGGCCCGTGGTGCTCGCGCAGGTAGGCGTCGACACGGGCCTGCATGTCCTCTCGAACCACCAGCAATTGGCGATTCTTCGGTGCGAGATCCCGAATGAGCTTCGCGAAATCGTTCCAGAAGTCGTCGCTCTCGATGCCCGTCCCTGGAAGCGCCTCGTTGGCGACGAAGTCGAACAGAGGCTTCTCGACGGCAAGGTCCGCCACTTTCACCCGCGTCATCTGTAATCCTCCCCCGTCGTGTTTCGTCGCGGGGGATGTAGCGCGTCCAAACGGCCCTGGCGAGAGCGCGCGTCCGTCGAGGCTCCTGGCTCAGGAAAGGGACGCGACCGCCAGGGCGTTTGCGGCCATTTTCGCGGACGACAGGGACGCCCAGGCGGCCCGCAGTCTGCGGCGGACCAGAACCTGCTTCCGATGGAACGCCCAGGCAACCCCGGGCTCCGTCGAGACTGCGCGTCGATAATCCGCGATTCGCAGGCATTCGGCATCGACCGACAGCTTGTCAGGATCGGCGTAATAGGCGGCGATCTTGTCGGCCGACATTCCTGGGCTTGCGAGCCAACTCGGTGCGTGACGCGATAAGGTCATCACATCCGACAGCAGTCGGTCGATGCCGGTGCCGGCGGCGGGACAGGGTGTCTGAAAGGCGTCACCCACGAGGACCACGCCGGCCCGCGCCGGCTCGCAAGCGACCCGCAGATCGTTGCTGCGAAGCTGTACCGCCGACGTCACGCGATAGGGCCCGAGCAGATCGCCGAGTTTTGGTAGGGCGGCCCGCAATTCATTGGTGGGATTGGCGCAAAAATCCTTGATCCATCCGGACTGTTTGTCCTGGTAGCCGAACAGGTTCGCCCGGATGGTCCCTTCCATGTCGAACAGGGCGAGGTAATCCAGCTGCTTGCCGATATCGTCGGCGTAATACACCAACGGCATCAGCTGTTTTTGCGGTCGTTCGAGCGCGACGTCAAAACCGAAGGCCATCGAATGCGCGGCGCTGATCGTTCGAAAACCAATCCCCATCCGTTTTGGCAATGCGGTGGAGAGGCCTGTGGCAAGGACGACGAGACGGGCTTCAAGCCTCGATCCGTCTTTGAAACAGATGGTTTGGCGATCCAGGCTGGTGTCGATATTGGCGACAGGCGCGGTCACGACCCTGACCGTCGGCGGCATCGCGGCGCGGACTGCGGACACCATGCGATGGTAGGGCAAACCGAATTGATCGACGGTGCTGCGATCGAGGACTTGGCCCCTACGCCCATTCACGGTCGAACGATTGGCGGCGCTTCCGTCCAGCATCGCGTCGAGTACACCAAGCGCGGCCAGACGCGACATCTGCGGGCCGACCAACTGCTCCGCCCGGAATTCGACTTGCGGCTCGGCGTGAAGGTCGATGAGCGTGACGCTGCACCCCCGGCGACTCAGGCTCAGGGCCGTAAGACTGCCGGCAAGCCCCGCACCGATGACCGCGACGTCGGCCTCGGGATGGTTCCACGTACGGCAAGTGCCTGCACCGCCAGGCGACGAAGATGGGACATGCGCTTGCGGATCTTGATCAAACAACATGCGACCGACAACATGACGAAGGGTACGCGATCATACCGCACAAGCTCGCCTTCGGCGGGACATATGCAAGCTAGAGTAAATGATTCCGCTATGGAATTCTCGTGTCGTCGGTGCGCCGGCTTGCCCTGAACGTCCCGCTTTGCGCGCAGCGATCAGGTCAGCAGATGCGGCCACTTCGGCTCGTCTGGTGTAAGTAGCCGAACCTCAATTGGAAAGTCGGACATGCCGTTGCATCTTGAAGGCTCTTGCCACTGCCGATGCGTGACGTTCTCGGTCGCGAGTCACACGCCCGTCCCTTATCAACTTTGCTATTGCAGCATTTGCCGAAAGACCGCGGGCGGCGGTGGCTATGCCATCAACATCATGGGCGACAAGTCGAGCCTCGTGGTCAAGGGCGAGAAGGCGATTCGCGTTTATCAGGCCGAGATCAACGAAGAAGACGGCTCATGTCGCAAAAGCAAGGGGCAGCGCAACTTCTGTGGGTCCTGCGGTGCAGCTCTCTGGCTATGGGACCCGACGTGGCCCGAGCTTGTCCATCCGTTCGCATCCATCATCGATACGGCTTTGCCAAATGCGTCAGAGCGGACACATTTGATGCTCAGGTTTAAGCCCCACTGGGTGGTTCCCAAGATCGGACCGAAGGACAAGACTTTCGACCTCTATCCAGACGCTTCGATCGAGGAATGGCATCGCGAGCGCGGGTTGTGGATCGACTGAATGGCTCCCGGACCCGCGATTAAGAATTACTCGTCTTCGGGTTTCGGTTTGTAGACCAACGCCGCATTCGGATTGGCCGTGTCGGTGATCGGCTTCGGGGCTTCCGTCGTGGCCTTCACGACCTTGGTGGCCTTCAAATACCCCTTGGGCGGTTGTGTCAGGTACACGCGATCCGGCTCCTGGCCGGGCTGAAGTTCCCCCTTGCCGGTATCGGGGTTCGTCGCGGCATAATGATCGCCCTCGGCTTTGAGCTTATCGGGACTTTCGACGAGGCAGCCGCGGCCATTGCCGTTCATGCCGCATCTAGCTGTTCGGAGCGCGCTCTCAGGTGGCGCATCTGCGCCCTCCCCATTGATACGGCCCTGCATCAACTCGTCCCTGGAAAGCAGCGGGTTGCCGTTGCCAGAGGAGTTCGCCAAAGGTGCGCGTCCTCCGCTTGCCGCCCTATTTCGGCGGGTGACATCCGGATCCTGCGGCCATGAGGCAGGACGAGCCAGGGAGGCGCTCGGCTTCACCAGTTCCATCTTGGGCGGCAGTACGAGCGGCGCCCGCTCGCGATAGTCGATGTTAGGCGTCGTATCGGGAGTCATAATCCCGATGGCCGTCGCAACAGATGAGAGCACGTCCTGGTAACCGTCGTCCGCAGCAAAGGCCGGGCCGAAGCCGGCCGCCACAGCCAGCGCACCCGTCACCACGAAAGACAATCTGGTCAAGGACATCGCATTCCTCCGAATGCCAAGCCTGGAGCTTGGACTATTCCACTTCGGATACCATCAACCGGTGTTTTTCGGCATTTTGGAGGCGGGCTCCACGGCAGGCTGCGTGATGAGCGATGACAGCAGCAAAACCGCAACACCCATGCAGATCGCTACATCGGCCCCGTTGAAGATATACCAGGAAAAACCGGCGATGTGGAAATGCACGAAATCGACCACAGCCCCATAGGCGAACCGGTCATAGGCGTTGCCGAGCGCGCCGCCGATCAGGAGGCCGAGCGCGAAAGCGGTTCCGGACTGATCGGTCCGCCACAACCAGGCCATCAACAGGACCGTGGCGGTCAGCGTTAGGGCCAACAGAATCCAAGGCCCCCTGGCGCTGTCGGTCGTGAACAGCGAATAGGAAATGCCGCGGTTCCAGGCGAGCACGATGTCAAGAAACGACGCCACGCGGACCGGCTGTTTGTCGGCGATCCCATAGACATGAAGCAGCCATTGCTTGCTGGCCTGGTCGATGACGAGAGCAAGCAAGGCCACGATGGCGCCGATGAGACGCAACCTCACCATGGTAAGCGACCAGCCTGCCGCAATTCGCGTAGCGCCTGGGCGTCCCGCGGCGTCACATCGGGAAACTCGGGGTCATTTCCGACGTCGGGGCTGATGCGCCAAGAGCGGGCACATTTGCGCCCTTCCGCCCGCGCCGGAAGCACGGCAACCCCAGCAACATCGTCCAACCGATAGGCCTCGGGGGGCGCCTCTATGGTCTCCAGCACGAGATCCGATGTGATGCAGACTTCCGCGAAATCGATACCGTTGAGGGCCTTTCGCAAGGCCGCGTCCGTGACGAACACCCGAGGCGCTGCTTCCAGCGACGAGCCGATGCGCTTGCTCGCGCGTTCGATCTCGATGGCGCCCGTCACCACCCGGCGGACGGTGCGGACGGCCTTCCATTGCGCCGCGAGTGCCTCATCGCGCCAGCCTGCCGGTGTCTCGGGGAAGAGTTCAAGATGCACCGAGCCGGCCTCGCTCGGATAGCGGGCGAGCCAAGCCTCCTCGGCCGTGAAGGACAGGATGGGGGCGAGCCAGACGGCAAGACGACGGAACGTCTCGTCCACCACGCTCAAGGCGCTGCGCCGCGTCAGACTCGACAGGGGATCGCAGTAGAGCGCGTCCTTTCGGATGTCGAAGTAGAAAGCGGACAGATCGCTGTTCATGAAGCCCGACAGCGCCGCCACGACCTTGTTGTAGTCAAAAGCCGCATAGGCGGCGCGCACGACCTCGTCGAGTTCGGACAGGCGGTGAAGGATGAAGCGTTCGAGGCCCGGCATAGCGTCGGCCGCGATGCGCTCGCCTTCGTCGAAATGGGCGAGCGTTCCGAGCATCCAGCGCAGCGTGTTGCGGAGTTTGCGGTAGGTGTCGGCCGTGCTGGCCAAAATTTCCTTGCCGATCCGCTGGTCGTCCGAATAGTCGGCGCCTGCTACCCAAAGGCGCAGGATATCGGCGCCGCTCGCCTTGATGATATCCTGCGGGGCGGTGACGTTGCCGGCCGATTTCGACATTTTGCGGCCATGCTCGTCGAGCGTGAAGCCGTGCGTCAGCACAACATCGAAGGGCGCGCGGCCCCGCGTCCCGCAGCTTTCCAGCAGCGAGGAATGGAACCAGCCACGGTGCTGGTCGGAGCCTTCGAGATACATGACCTCGTCGGCGCCCCCGTCGACCTTGCGCTTGATACCCGCAAGGCTCGGAAAGTGAACGGCGTCTTCCAGGACGAAGGCATGGGTCGAGCCCGAATCGAACCAGACATCCAGAATGTCGTCGACCTTGCGCCACCCCTCAGACGCGCGCGCTCCCAGAAATCGTTCCGCAGCGCCTTCCGCATACCAGGCGTCGGCTCCCTCGGCTTCGAAGGCCGCGATCACTGCGGCATTAATAGCGTCGTCGCGCAAGATCTCGACCTCGCCAACACCGGCGTCGCGCACGAAGATGGCGATCGGCACACCCCAGGCCCGCTGGCGCGACACCACCCAATCGGGCCGGTTGGCGATCATGCCGGTGATGCGGTTCTGGCCCGCCGCCGGCACCCAGCGCGTCTCCTCGATGGCCCCGAGGGCGATGTCTCGCAGCGTATCGGGTGCATTGTGTCCCGGCCCGCCGTGAGCGGCGTCCGTGCCGACCGGGATCGGCTTGTCCATTGCGATGAACCATTGCGGCGTGTTGCGGAAGATTACCGGCTTCTTCGAGCGCCACGAATGCGGATAGGAATGTTTCAGCTTGCCGCGCGCCACGAGGTTCCCGGCAGCGACCAGCGCCGCCATCACGGCATCGTTGGCGTCGCCCCGCGCACCAATTTCGGTCAGCACGCGCTTGCCTTCGAAGCCAGGCGCGTCAGCCGTATAGGCGCCGTTCTCG
Source organism: Lichenifustis flavocetrariae (assembly GCF_026130545.1). GTDB lineage: Bacteria > Pseudomonadota > Alphaproteobacteria > Rhizobiales > Beijerinckiaceae > Lichenihabitans > Lichenihabitans flavocetrariae. The sequence continues at coordinate 12,249 of NZ_JAMOIM010000016.1, forward strand.
TCGACCGTGTAGGGGATCCGGGTATCGATCCCCATCAGCGCGAGAGCCTTGCCCTGCGCCATCCAAAGGTCGAAATCCTCGCGGCCATGCCCCGGCGCGGTGTGAACGAAGCCCGTGCCGGCCTCGTCAGTGACATGGTCTCCGGGCAGCAGCGGGACTTGAAACCCATAGCCCGGCAGAGTGTCGGCGAAAGGGTGCGCGACATTCTGGCCGGCCAGCCGCGCGGCCGGCACATCGCCGATGCGGCTATATCCGGCAACCCGCGCCGCCTTGAACAGGCTTTCAGCCAGCTTGTCGGCCACGATGTAGCGCATGCCGGTCCTGGCCCAATTGTCGGCCGCCGCCTCGGTCACTTCGTAAAGCCCATAGGGAATCCGCGTCGAATAGGCGATGGCGCGGTTCCCCGGCATGGTCCAGGGAGTCGTGGTCCAGATCACCACGCTGCCGCCGAGCGTCGCGGACGGAAACGCCACAAAGACCGTGTCGCTCGTATGGTCCTCGTATTCGACCTCGGCTTCGGCGAGCGCGGTCTTCTCGACGACGCTCCACATCACCGGCTTCGAACCGCGGTAGAGCGAGCCGTTCTTGGCGAAGGTCATGATTTCCCGGGCAATCTGGGCCTCGGCCGGAAAACTCATCGTCGTGTAGGGATGCGCCCAGTCGCCGACGATGCCGAGCCGCTTGAACTCCTCGCGCTGAATGTCGAGCCATTTGGTCGCGAAGGCCCGGCACTGACGGCGGAACTCGACCACCGGCACGTCGTCCTTGTTGCGACCCTTGGCGCGATATTCCTCCTCGATCTTCCACTCGATCGGTAGTCCGTGGCAGTCCCAGCCCGGCACGTAATTGCTATCGCGCCCAAGCATCTGCTGAGACTTCATGACAAAGTCCTTGAGGATTTTGTTCAGCGCATGGCCAATGTGGATGTTGCCGTTGGCATAGGGCGGTCCGTCGTGCAGGACGAATTTGTCCCGCCCCTGCGCCGCGTCCCGCAGCTTGCCGTAGAGCCCGATGGCGTGCCAGCGCGCCAGCAGCTCCGGCTCCTTCTGGGGCAGCCCGGCCCGCATCGGAAAGTCGGTCTTGGGCAGGAAGAGCGTCTTGGAATAGTCCTGCGCCGTCTCGGCGGCCTGGGTTTGTTTGTTCATCGATCTGCTAGCCATGGGCGCGATCGGTCCGGCAGGAACGGTGGAGCGCCTATCGGCTCACCAAACCCGCGGCCATCGATCGGGCGCTAAAGTGGCGTGTGTCTAACAGGACAGGGCCGCCACGGGAAGATTGGAGCCACACGGAGTTTATTCGTCGTCGATGCGCTCCGCAGGAAGGGCATCGACGCGCTGGCCGCGCAGTTCATCAAGGTCATGTCAGAGAGACGCTTCTATGGTTGCCACGAGGTCGACGACAAAGACTGAACCTCGATAAAGGGGATCACCCCGGTGCGTCGACCGGCTCGCTCAATCCCGTTTTCGATCCTTGTTCAACGCCGTGCGTGCCTCCCGCGCATCCTGGTTCATGCGAACCACGAGAGCGTCGACGCTGTCGAATTTCTCCTCGCCGCGGATCCAGGCCACGAAGTCGACCTCGAGGGTACGACCGTACAGATCACCCTCGAAATCGAACAGCACGACTTCGAGCAGCGGCGCCCCGTTGTCGAAGGTCGGCCGCCGGCCGAAGCTGGCGACACCGCCATGATCCAACCCCTCGCCCCGCACCCGGACCGCATAGATGCCGTGGCGCAGACGGGAGGTCGGGTCGAGCTTCAGGTTGGCGGTCGGGAAGCCGAGCGTCCGGCCGAGCTTCTGGCCGTGGATGACCGTACCAAGGACAAAGTAAGGGTGCCCGAGGAGCTTTGCCCCCAAGGCGACGTCGCCGTCTTCCAGCGCCCGGCGCACCGCCGTCGACGAAACGGCCGAAAGATCGCCCTCCGCATCGCCCCTGATCTTCTCGATCATCTCGACCTCGAATCCACAACGGGCTCCTTCGTCCCGCAGATAGGCCGGCGTTCCGAGCCGCTGCCGGCCGAAATGGAAGTCATAGCCGATCACGGCCGCCGAAATGCCGAGCCGCTGGACCAGAATTTCGCCGACGAAGGCTTCACGATCGAGTTCGGCCAAGGCCTGGCCGAAGCTGAGCACGATCATACCGTCCAGCCCCAGACGCGACAGAACGAGGGCCTTCGCGTCTTCCGGGGTCAACCGAAAGATCACGGGGGCTCCGGCAAAGTAGTTGGCGGGATGCGGCTCGAAGGTCAGAAGCGCGCAAGGGCGCCCAAGCCGCCGGGCGAGCTCCTGCGCCCGCGCGATTACCGCTTGATGACCACGATGCACGCCATCGAAGTTTCCGATAGCCACAACGGGTTTCGCCAACGCAGCCGGCAAGCGCTCGGGATCCGCGACGATCATAAAGCGCGGGTCGAACAACGGCGTCGCCACTGAGCCCACAGAAGCTTCCCGAGACACCTCGTCCGACCTGTCGGCTGTCACGAGTGCCCCTATCGAACCGCGCAGCTCGACCGAATGTCGGGCGAAGTCCAGGCGGCCCCGGTGCGCAGATTGCCGGTCGCGTAGGTCCGCCCGGGCAATTCGTTCTCGAAGACGGTACCGCAATCGCGCGTGAAGGAAACGAGGCAGAGTTGAATGGGGTCGCCGGGACGGGTTTCGGTCTGGCCCAACATGCCGCCGTCGAAATCCTGGATCACGCCGTCGCGGTACCGAATCACGGGTGAAGCCGAACTGCCCGGCACGGTGCCGATCGTCTCGACTCTGGTCCGCACACATTCGCCGACGCTCGCACGGCCGAAGGCGCTATAATGACGATGATGGCGAACCGGCCCGCTATAGTCCGCCGCCGGAGCCGCGCTCAGCCCAGCTGCCAGAAAGGCCAATGTGAACGCCGCCAGATGAATTCGCATGAGCTGTCCTCGTGTCCTCTCGTCGCCGCTGTCTACCATGCGAGCGCCGGAATGGCAGCCACCGGGCGAAGCTCCGCCGCTTCGATCATGGCCTGGTAGGCGTCGGGATCGAGCTGTCCGTCACCGGTGCGGTGAGACTCGTCACGGTGAATGCCGGAGGTGACAAACAGGACGTCAAGGCCCTGCAGCACCGCTCCAGCCACGTCGGTTCGCAGCGCGTCGCCGATCGCCAAGACGCGCTCCGGGCGAACCGCAGCCCCGCGTTTCGCCGCGGCGTCATCGAGCGCGGCCCGGTAGATCGCGGCATGCGGCTTCCCCGCATAGATCACCCGCCCGCCTTGCGCCGCATAGCGTTCCGCGATCGCACCGGCGCAATAGCGCAGCCGGTCGCCGACATGCACGATGAGATCGGGATTGGCGCAGATCAACGGCATCTTACGCCGTAGCATCACGGCAAGATCGGCATCGTAATCTTCCGGCGTATCGGTTTCCTCCTGAAACAGGCCTGTCGCCACCACGAATCCGGCTTCCGCGAGCGGCTTAAGCAGGGGGGCCGTCCCGGTTGCCTGTGCCACAGCCTCGTAGAGCGCATGATCACGCTCGGGACCGATATGGAATAACGGGGCTCCGCCTTGCTCGACGATCGACGCGATGGTCACGTCACCCGAGGTGACGACGCTATCGTAGGCGGACCTCGGGACGCCGAGACGATCGAGTTGCTCCCGAATCGGCCCGTGGGGCCGCGGCGCGTTGGTGATGAGGATGACAGTACCGCCGCTGGCACGAAACCGCGTCAGCGCGTCCGCGGCGGCGTGGAAATAGCTCTCGCCATTGTGCAGCACACCCCAGATATCGCTGAGCACGACGTCATAGCCGCTTGCGAGTTCGGAGAGACCGGAGACGATCCGGGCGGAATATGGCGCTGGGGAAGGCGGGGATTGCTGATCCATACGTGGCGGCTACGGACCCACTGTCGCCGTGTCAAGATGCGGATTGATCCCGACTACCGAACGATGAATTTGGTCAGTAACCGCGTCACATGAAACGACCCATGTGCGCCGCCGGGCTTCCAAAGGCCAGTGCCGAAAGAAAACCTTTTTCGCGGGGGTGCGGCCCAATCCGACGAGCCCTGCCATCGACCTTTTGTCACAATACCGCTACACAGGCCATGAAAGTTGCACTGCAGCGCAGGTCGCGCTGCCTCGTCAGGGAGCCGTTCATGCCGTCTTCTTCGTCCGCCGTGCTCAAGCAGATCGACATTCCCAACGACCTTGAGGCGTTTTGGATGCCGTTCACGGCGAACCGCGCGTTCAAGCAGCGGCCGCGCATGATCTCCCGCGCCAAGGACATGCATTACTACACTCCGGAAAATCGAGCGGTTCTGGACGGCACGGCCGGGCTGTGGTGCACGAATGCCGGCCACAACCGCGACTCGATCGTCAGCGCCATCCAGGCTCAAGCGGCCGAGCTTGATTTCGCGCCAAATTTTCAATTCGGTCATCCCAAGGCCTTCGCGGTCGCGTCTCGGATCGCCGCCCTTGCACCGGGCGATCTCGACCACGTGTTCTTCACGAACTCCGGGTCGGAGGCGATCGATACGGCCCTGAAGATCGCGATCGCGTACAACAATGTCCGCGGTCAGGCTGGCCGCCAGAGGCTGATCGGCCGCGAGCGTGGCTATCACGGCGTGGGTTTCGGCGGCATTTCGGTCGGCGGCATCGTGTCGAACCGCAAATATTTCGGCTCGCTGCTGAATGGCGTCGACCATATGTCCCATACTTACAGCCGGGAGCATCAGGCCTTCACCAAGGGCGAGCCGGATTGGGGCGCGCATCTGGCGGACGATCTCGACCGCATCGTCGCCCTGCATGATGCTTCGACGATCGCGGCCGTCGTGGTGGAGCCGATGGCAGGCTCGACCGGTGTGCTGCCGCCTCCAAAGGGTTATCTGCAGCGTCTGCGCGCGATCTGCGACAAGCACGGCATTCTGCTGATCTTCGACGAGGTCATCAGTGGTTTCGGACGCCTTGGCGCGGCCTTCGCGGCCGAGCGCTATGGCGTGATCCCGGACATGATCACCTTTGCCAAGGGCGTGACCTCCGGCACCGTGCCGATGGGCGGCGTGCTGGTCCGCAAGGGGATCTACGATGCCTTCATGAATGGCCCCGACAGAATGATCGAGCTGTTTCACGGCTACACCTATTCGGCGCACCCGCTCGCCTGCGCGGCCGCGCTCGCCACGCTCGATGTCTATCGCGACGAAGGGCTGTTCGAGCGTGCCAAGACACTCGAACCGATCTGGGCCGACGCCATCCATAGCCTCAAGGGCCTCCCGAACGTGCTCGATATCCGCACGGTCGGCCTCGTCGGCGCCGTCGATCTCGCCTCAAAGCCCGATGCCGTCGGTGCGCGCGGCTATGACGCGCTCGAACGCGCCTTCCACGATGAAGGGCTCATGGTCCGCAGCACGGGCGACACGCTCGCCCTCACACCGCCGTTGGTCATCACTGAGGACCAGATCGGCGAAGTCGCTGAGAAGATGGGCCGCGTCATCAAAGCTGTCGCCTGAGAGGGTTTCTTCTGGATCATCAAGCCGCAGCCAATTGGCTTGATGATCGTACGCAATGATCGACGCTGCGCTTTGACAAACTGAGAATAGTTCTCACATTGTGATCTGAACCTCCCGGCCGGACTCCGCCCCTCGTTTCGGCGGCGGGCAATTTGGTCCGATGTATCGAACAGTGAACCCCATGCCTGCTGATGTCGCGCCTGTTTCAACGCCCCTTGCTCCACCGCTAGGCCTTCGGCCGGACGCGCCGTCCAATCCGGCCCCCGAAACTGGTCCAGAGATCCAGTCCGGGCGGCTCGACAATGGTCTCGAAGTCGTCGTCATTCCCGACCATCGCGCCCCGGTCGTGACCCATATGGTCTGGTATCGCAATGGGTCGGCTGATGATCCGGCCGGAAAGTCAGGCATCGCGCATTTCCTGGAACATTTGATGTTCAAGGGGACGACCAAGCATCCGCAGGGGCAGTTCTCGGATATCGTGGCCGAACTGGGCGGGCAGGAAAACGCCTTTACGTCAAATGATTACACGGCCTACTTCCAGCGAGTGTCCAAGGAACACCTCGGCACCTTGATGGCGTTCGAGGCTGACCGGATGACCAATCTGGTGCTGAGCGACGACGTGGTGGTGCCGGAACGCGATGTGGTGCTCGAAGAGCGTCGCATGCGCACGGACACAGATCCGAGCGCCCAGCTGCAGGAGGCCGTGCAGGCCGCCCTCTTCACGCATCATCCTTATGGCACGCCGATCATCGGCTGGAACCATGAGATCGAAGGGCTCGATCGGACCGACGCGCTGAACTATTATCGCCGCTTTTACACGCCGGAAAACGCGATCCTGATCGTGGCCGGCGACGTCACCTACCCCGAGGTCGAAGAACTCGCCCGCAAGACCTATGGTGAGATCCCGGCATCGGGAGCAGCCCCGGTACGGGTTAGGACCCGCGAACCTGAGTCGCGTGCTCACCGGCTGGTGACGCTGGCCGATCCGAAAGTCGAACAGCCGAGCGTGCAGCGGCTTTATGTGGTGCCGTCCTATGCGTCCGGGAAGGCCGGCGAGGGCGCGGCGCTTGAAGTGCTGGCGCATCACCTCGGTGGCGGTTCGACCAGCCTCCTGTACAAGACACTCGTTCTTGATCGCGGCATCGCGGTCGCGGCCGGCGCCTATTACATGGGAACGGCTCTCGACGACACCCGCTTCTACGTGTGGGCCGTTCCTGCACCGGACGTTACGCTCGAAGCACTCGATAAGGCCATCGACGATGTGCTGGATGTTCTAGCCACCAAGGATGTTGCGGTGGACGACCTGGAGCGCGCCAAGACGCGTCTCATCGCCGATGCCGTCTACGCCCAGGACTCGCAGGCCTCGTTGGCCCGCTGGTACGGTGCTTCCCTGGCGACAGGGCTGACGGTCGCCGACATCGCGCGCTGGCCGGAGGACATCGAGGCTGTCACGGCAGCCGCCGTTCGGCAAGCCGCCGCGCATTGGCTGACGAAGCGCCGGTGCGTCACAGGGTTCCTGATGCACGACGCTGAGCAGGCCGCGGCCTGAGGCGGCCGTTCGATCGATTCGTTCCGAAAGTCTGAGTTCATGACCATCACACTTGCGACACCGCGGATTGCCTCCCGCGCGGCGGGCGTCCAGATCGTCCGGTCCGCCGGCGGCATCACGGCTTGGCTCGTGGAAGATTACGCGGTGCCGCTGGTCGCCTTCGAAATGGCGTTTCACGGCGGCGCCGCGCAAGATCCCAAGGGCAAGAGCGGTGCGGTGGCCATGATGGCCAGCCTGCTTGACGAAGGTGCCGGCTCGCTCGACGCCGATGCCTTTCACCGCGCGCTCGACGACAAGGCGATCGAGATCTCCTTCAGCGCCGATCGGGACGCCATCGGTGGCCGGGCCAAGTCGCTGAGCCGAAACGTCGATGCGGCTGTCGAACTGCTGCGCCTCGCGGTTTGCGAGCCGCGTTTCGATGCGTCTGCGATCGACCGCGTCCGCTCCCAGATCGGCGCTTCGCTTCGGCGCGAAGCGAAGGATCCTGACGCCCTCGCGAGCCGCGCCTGGCGGGAAGCGGCCTTCCCGAGCCATCCCTACGGCAATCCCGTGCGCGGCACGCTCGAGTCGCTGGCGGCCGTGACCCGGGACGACATCGTAGGGCTGCATCGCTCCCTCCTGACGCGGCAGACGCTGAAGATCGCCGTGGTCGGCGCGATCGATGCCGAGCGACTTCGCACGATTCTCGACCGCGTCTTCGGGGATCTGCCCGAACAGGCCCATCTCAGCCCCGTCGCCGATATCGCCATCGCCCCGGGCGAGCGCCGCGAGGTGATCGACCTCGACATTCCGCAGGCGACCTTGCGGTTCGGGACGAATGGCATTGCCCGGTTGGACGATGACCATATGGCGGCCGTCGTGGTGAACCACATCCTCGGCGGTGGCGTTTTCTCGGCGCGCCTGTTCCGGGAGGTGCGGGAAAAACGTGGCCTGGCCTATTCGGTCTATAGCCAACTCTCCACATTCGATCATGCCGCGATCTTCTCCGGTGGGACGTCGACCAAGAACGAGCGCGCCGCCGAGTCGCTTTCCGTCATCGAAGACGAAATCGCCAAGCTGACCAACGAGGGCCCGACCGAGGAGGAGTTGGTCAAGGCCAAGAAGTATCTGACAGGGTCCTATGCGCTGCGTTTCGATACGTCCCTGAAAATCGCAAGCCAGCTCGTCAATCTACAGACGGAAGGCATCGGCGTGGACTACCTTGACGAACGTAACGGCCTGATCGAAGCCGTGACGCTGGACCACGCACATCGTGTGGCAAAGCGCCTGTTCGGTGGCCGTGGATTGCTCGTGACGGTGGTGGGGCGGCCGGAAGGCATGGCCTGAGTATCATCCGCTTGCGCAGGCGTCCGATTGACCAAGATGGTGGCACAGGATTGATCCGAAGGCGTGCGAACGGATTGAAGAGCGTGAGTTGAAGAGCTGCCTCTTCACTCTGAAGGCCTTCCGCTCAGAATCGTCAACACAAGCGGCTCTGCCATGCCCGTCCGTCGCCTCGATACGATTCTGATCGACCGCATCGCGGCCGGCGAGGTGATCGAACGGCCGGCCGCGGCCGTGAAGGAGCTGGTCGAGAATGCGCTCGACGCGGGCGCCGGCCGGATCGACGTCGTTATTGAGCACGGCGGCCGCAGCCTGATCCGGATCGTCGACGACGGCGGCGGGATGTCGGCCGACGATCTCGAACTCGCGGTCGAACGACATGCGACCTCCAAGCTCGACCACGGTGATCTCGGCCGCATCGCGACGCTCGGCTTTCGCGGCGAAGCCCTTCCCTCGATCGGGGCGGTGGCGCGGCTCGACATCAGCACGCGCCAGTTCACGTCTGGCGCGACCGGCCATGCGCTGGTCGTGGAGTCTGGCATCAAGGGCCCAGTCGTTCCGGCCGCCCGTCCCCCAGGAACGACGGTCGAAGTGCGCGACCTGTTTGGCGCGACACCGGCGCGGCTCAAATTCCTGAAGTCGGATCGCACCGAGGCGCAGGCCGTCGCGGGCGTCATCCGGCGCCTTGCGATGGCGTCGCCGCAGGTGCGCTTCAGCCTCAGCGGCGACCATCTCTCAGGCTTCGAGTGGCAGGCGTGCCAGCCAACGCCGGCGGGGCTGTTGGAGCGGTTGGGGCAGATCCTTGGCACGGACTTCGTCGAGAATGCCATGCCGCTCGACGCGCTGCGCGAGGGCGCGGCGCTTTCGGGCTTTGCGGCCGTCCCGACCTTTCACCGCGCCACGCGGGAAAGCCAGTATCTCTTCGTCAACGGCCGGCCGGTCCGCGACAAGGTTCTGATCGCCGCGGTCCACGCCGCCTATATCGATCATGTGCCGCGCGAGCGCTTTCCCGTGGTGGCGCTATTCTTGAGCTGCGACCCCAAGCAGGTTGACGTCAACGTCCATCCGGCCAAGGCCGAGGTCCGGTTCCGTGATCCCGGCCTCATCCGCGGCCTGATCGTCGGCGCCATCCGGGAGGCGATCGGCGGTGCCATTCACCGCGCCGCTGCGACGGGCGTGGACCGCGTCAGGCAGGTGTTCGGGGACCCGATGTTGCGCCGGGAGACTCCCTCCGAGAGCGCCTGGTCGGCCGCCGCCTCACCGCAGGCCCCGGCGGGCTTCGAGGAGCAGGCCCAGCGGTCTTTCCGAGATTTCGCCAGACCTTCGGCGGACCTGCGCCGCGACGAACCGTTTTTTGTCACTCCCCACCCGACGACAGTGAGGGATCAGGTGCCAACTGACGCCGAAGCAACGACGCCCCTCGGTGCGGCGCGCGCGCAATTGCATGAAACCTATATCGTGGCCCAGACCCACGATGGCGTCGTGATCGTCGACCAGCATGCGGCCCATGAGCGCCTTGTGTATGAGCGGATGAAGCAGGCGCGGGCTGCGGCCGGCATCGCGCGGCAGATTTTGTTGATCCCCGTCGTTGTGGAGCTCGACCCTCAAGCCATTGCGGATGTCCTCGAACAGGCCGACACCCTCGCCGAACTGGGCTTGGTGGTCGAGAGCTTTGGGCCGGGTGCCGTGACGGTGCGTGAGGTCCCGGCCGAACTCGCCAAAGGCGACATCGCCGGCATGGTGCGTGACGTCGCCGAAACCCTGCAGGCCGACGGCCATACGCAGCCGCTTGAACGAAAGCTCGACCACGTGTTGGCCACCATGGCATGCCACCATTCAGTTCGAGCCGGGCGTCGCCTGCTGGTCGAGGAAATGAACGCGCTGCTGCGCGACATGGAGCGCACCCCCGGCTCCGGCCAGTGCAATCATGGCCGCCCCACGTTCATCAAGTTGAAGCTGGCAGACATCGAACGGTTGTTCGGAAGGCAGTAGAGATTACCAGCTTCACGTCCTGTTCTTAGTGGATCGTGTCCGCTGCCCTCGTAGCGCTGAATTGAACACTTGAGCCCATGACTCCCCGACGATTTCCGTGAGCGATGTGAGCTGACTGGTACCGCCTTGGTCCTGTGAAAACTCTAGTAACTGCGGTCGCGGTGCTCGTAGGCAAGGGGACTCGCGGTGCTGATTAAGCCCCTCGTCAAATTCGCGCGGGATATAGGTCCGCGTCCGGGCACTGCGACCCGACGCGATCTACACACTACCTCACGTCTTCCCGTGACTCAGATCCCCTCGCCTTCCCGCAGCGACCACCAGGCGTCGCCGAAAATCCCTCGCGCTTCGAGCAATGCGACCACCTGATCGGCCAGCTGCTCGGGCGTGTGTCCGCGTGTGGCAAGTCTCAGGTCGGGGCTGTTCGGGCGCTCGTAGGGGTGGCTCACCCCCGTGAAATTCTGGATCTCCCCGGCAAGCGCCCGTTTGTAGAGACCCTTGGGATCACGGGCGATGCAATCTTCGATGGGCGTGTCGACGAAGATCTCGAGAAACTCGCCGTCGCCCACGAGCCCGCGCACCATGCGGCGCTCGGCCTCGAAAGGCGAGATGAAGGAACAAAGCACCACGAGACCGGCATCGGTCATCAGCTTGGCGACCTCGCCCACCCGGCGGATATTCTCGACGCGGTCGGCATCCGTGAAGCCGAGGTCCTTGTTCAGGCCATGCCGGACATTGTCGCCGTCGAGCAGCGTCGTATGTACGCCGACGGCATGGAGCCGAGATTCAACGATGTTGGCGACGGTCGACTTGCCCGATCCCGACAGGCCGGTGAACCACAGGATCGCCGGATGCTGGTGTTTGAGGATCGCCCGGGCCGAACGCGTGACGGTCTGGTCGTGGGTGTGGATATTCGTGGCACGGCGCAGGGCGAAATCGACGAGGCCGGCGGCGGCCGTCGCATTTGTCATGCGGTCGATCAGGATGAAGGCGCCGGTGTCGGCATTCTCGCGATAAGGATCGAACGCGATGGCGGTCGATGCCGCCAGATTGCAGAGGCCGATTTCGTTCAAACTCAGCGTCTTGGCCGCGATATGCTGTTCCAGCGTGTTAACGTCGATCCGGTGCTTGAGGGACGTTACGGTGACCGGCACGGTCCGGGTCGCGAGCTTCATCAGATAGGAGCGGCCGGGGAGCAGTTTTTCGTCCGACATCCAGATGAGCGTGGCCGCGAATTGGTCGGCCACAATCGGGCGGTCCTGGGCATGGGACAGAATATCGCCGCGCGCGATATCAACCTCGTCGCGCAGCGTGAGAGTGACGGCCTCCCCGGCCTCAGCCCTCTCGACATCGCCACCAGGACCGATCACCCGCTCCACCAGCGTCGACTTGCCCGAATTGGCCACGACGATCGTGTCACCCTTGGCGATCGACCCGCTGGCGATGGTGCCCGCGTAACCACGGAAGTCGAGATTGGGCCGGTTCACCCATTGCACCGGAAACCGCATGGACTTGCCGGCCTTGTCGTCCGACATGTCGGCGTCTTCGAGCGCGGTCAGCAGAGGTACGCCCTGATACCAAGGCATGTTGCGGCTCGGTTCCGACACATTGTCGCCGAACCGCGCCGAAAGCGGGATCGGCGTGATGGTCTTGAAGCCGAGGTCCTTCGCGAAGGTTTCGAACGCCGTCACGATGGCTGTAAAGATGCTCTGGTCATAGCCCACCAGATCGATCTTGTTCACGGCCAGCACCACATGGCGGATGCCGAGCAGCGAGACGATGAAGGCATGCCGACGGGTCTGCGTAAGCAGGCCCTTACGGGCATCGACCAGCAGGATCGCGAGATCCGCGTTGGAGGCGCCGGTCGCCATGTTGCGGGTGTATTGTTCGTGACCTGGCGTATCGGCCACGATGAAGGAACGGCGTGCCGTCGAGAAATACCGGTAGGCGACATCGATCGTGATGCCCTGCTCACGTTCAGCCTCCAGGCCATCGACCAGAAGCGCGAAATCGATGTCCTCGCCGACCGTCCCGTGCTTGCGCGAGTCGCGCTCGAGCGCCGAAAGCTGATCGTCGAAGATGGAATTCTGCTCGTAGAGCAGCCGCCCGATCAGCGTCGACTTGCCATCGTCGACCGAGCCGCAGGTGAGAAAACGTAAGGTGGGGCGTGCATCGGCAGGGCGTACGGCGGTCATCAGAAATAGCCCTCGCGCTTCTTCTTCTCCATCGATCCCGCCTCGTCCGAGTCGATCAGCCGACCCTGGCGCTCCGAGGTGGTGGAGTTGCGCATTTCCATGATGATGTCGTCGAGCGTCGCGGCCTCAGACGGAACGGCGCCGGTCAGTGGATAGCAGCCGAGGGTGCGGAACCGCACCATGACGTCCTGCGGCGTCTCACCCGGATGGAGCGGGAGACGGTCGTCATCGACCATGATCAGCGTGCCGCCGCGCTCAACGACAGGACGTCGGGCCGCGAAGTAGAGCGGCACCACCGGGATGTCCTCGGCGCGGATGTAGTCCCATACGTCATGCTCGGTCCAGTTCGAAATCGGGAATACCCGCATCGACTCGCCCGCCTTGATGCGGGTGTTGAACAGATGCCAGAGTTCGGGCCGCTGATTGCGCGGGTCCCACGCATGTGTGGCCGACCGGTGGGAAAAGATGCGTTCCTTGGCGCGGCTCTTTTCCTCGTCGCGCCGTGCGCCGCCGAAGGCCGCGTCGAACTTGTACTTGTCCATGGCCTGACGGAGCCCCTCGGTCTTCATCACCTGCGTGTGGACGTTCGATCCCGAGGCGATGGGATTGACCCCGGCCCGCACGCCCTCTTGGTTGATGTGCACGATGAGGTCCATGCCGGCGCGCTTCGCGGCTTCGTCCCGGAAAGCGATCATCTCCTTGAACTTCCAGGTCGTGTCGACATGCATCAAGGGAAACGGCGGCTTGGCCGGATAGAAGGCCTTCAGGGCGAGATGCAGCATCACGCTCGAATCCTTCCCGACCGAATAGAGCATGACCGGATTGGCGAATTCGGCCGCGACCTCCCGCATGATATGGATCGCCTCCGCTTCGAGGCGGCGCAGGTGAGGGGTCAAGGGTTGAGACATAGAGTGACGGCGTCCCGGGCGTTCAGGCCCGTGCTTCTAACCGGCACCCCGAGGGGCCGCAACGGGCGAGTGCATGCGGATGGATCCAACACGCATGCATGCAAGGGTGGGAACGCGTGACGGAAATCGCAACAGGAGCCAACGCATGGCTGCTCGCCTGGCCGGCCTTGCTCATCGCGGCCGCGGCGATCTCGGCGGCCGCCATCGTGGTTCTCAAGCCCTGGCTCCTTCGCTACGCCTTGGCACGACCGAGTGCGCGCGGCCTCCACAGCGTGCCGACCCCACAAGGGGGTGGGATCGCGGTGCAGTTGGCCTGCGCGGTCGCAGCCGGGTGTGGCGCGCTCCTGCTCAATTTGCCGCAAGCTCAGAGCAACCGGCTCTTCGCGGTCCTGGCTGCCGCGTTGGGGCTGGGCCTCCTCGGTTTCGTCGACGACATACGCCCGCTGCCCCCCCTGCCCCGGTTGATCATACAGCTGGTCCTCATGAGTGTCGGCGTCGCGATGCTGCCCGAGGGCACACGCGTATTTGCCTGGATGCCCGCCGAGCTCGAATTCGGCCTTCTGGTGATTGCCGGCACCTGGTTCATCAATCTGACGAATTTCATGGACGGGATGGATTGGATCACGGTCGCCGAGGCGGTTCCTGTCACGGCCTGCCTGGCACTGTTCGCGGCATCCGGATTTCTTCCGCCGGCGGGAGGATTGTTGGCACTCGGGTTGTTGGGGGGGCTGCTCGGATTCGCGCCTTTCAACAGGCCTCCGGCGCGGCTCTTTCTCGGCGACGTGGGCTCGCTGCCGATCGGCTTTCTGCTGGCCTATGCGTTGTTCTGTCTCGCCGGCAACGCCGCCGCAGGGCCGGGGGCGCTTGCGGCCGCGGTCATTCTACCCCTCTATTATATCGCCGATAGCGGCATCACGCTTCTCCGCCGGCTCCAGCGCCGTGAGAGAATCTGGGAGCCCCATCGCAGCCACTTCTACCAGGTGGCAGCCCAGCGGTGCGGCCCCTGGCCCGTGCTCGTTCGCGTGCTGGTCGGCAATGCCGTCCTGGCGTGGCTTGCCATCATGACCGTGATTGCCGGCAATGTGATGGTCGCCGCCATCGCTTTTGTGCTCGCGGTCGCGGTCGTCGCGATCGTGCTCCTCACCCTCTCAATCGCAGAAGGTGGCGAAACCGTTCAGTAACGGACGGTCCGGCAGCGGCGTGTGCCATTCGGCCGTGTGACGCAGGTGGTGCGGCGCATGCGACGACCCTCGTAGCGGTGACGGGGTCGAAAGGGCGACGTGACCGCATCGACGATACCACCGGCAGTGCCCACAGCCGCTCCCGTGACACCACCCACGAAGGAGCCGACCGGCCCGGCGACCCGGCCGCCTGTCGCGGCTCCGCTGGCCGCGCCCGCTGCTGTCGGGTTTTGCGCCATGGCCGGAGCGGAGAGGCCCGCCAAGACGGCCAGGATGGCAACAGAGATGATCGATCGACGCATATGGAACTCCATCGGGTTCGAGGGAACGCCATGGCCAAGCTGAAGTTCCCGCAGGCCGTCAGATCACGGCCTCGATCAAAAACGGACCCCTCTGCCTCAAGGCGCGATCGAGGAGATCCAAGAAGCGCTCGCAGGTGGTCGCCCGCGCGGCCTCGACCCCGAACCCTGAGGCAAGACTGACCCAGTCGAGTCGCGGCGCGTCGAGCGTCAGCATGCGGGCCGCGTTGCGGCCGAATTGGTGTACGCCGACGGCGTGCATTTCACCTTGCAGGATCGCATAGGCGTTGTTGGCCAGGATGATCGTCACGACATCGAGGTTCTCGCGAGCCTGCGTCCACAGGCCCTGGACCGTATAGAGCCCGCTGCCGTCCGCCTGCAGTGCGATCACCTTGCGGTTCGGACAAGCCACGGCCGCGCCTGTGGCAAGCGGGATGCCGATGCCGATCGCACCACCCGTGTTCATCAGGTAATCGTGCGGCGCCACCTCGGCCGTGAGCGCAAAGAAACGACGCGCGGAGGTCAAGGCTTCGTCGCAGACGATGGCCTGATCGGGGAGGCGGGCGGCGAGAAGAACCGCGATGGCGTCCTCGGTCAGGACGCCGGAGGGAGGGGCGGGTGCGGGCTCCGCATGTGCCTTCGAAACTCCCTGCCCCGATCCGCGACCGAGTTCGTCTTCCAGGGCCAGCAAGGCCGCGGCAATTTCCTGCCCCGGCTCCGCCAGCGTCAGGGTGGAACAATCCGGCCGGACAAGACGGCTGGGCTTGTTCGGATAGGCAAAGAACGCCACAGGGGGCGCCGCCGCGACCAGCACCAGCACATCGATGTCTTGAAGGGCAGCGAGGGCGGCGTCGACCGGATAGGGAATGCGCGCGAGTTGCGGGCGGCCGTGGCCACGTTCCGCCCGATTGACGAAGACCTCACCGAGGAGCTTAACGCCATGGCTTTCGGCAAGGCGTCCTGCGACGGCAAGCGCTGAGCCTCGGGTGGCAGCACCGCCGAGCAGCAAACCGACTCGGCCCGCACCGGCGGCCCGGATCGCGGCCGCCACTTGCTTGACGAGGCCTTCCGCCGGCGCCGCCTTACAGGGGAGCCGCTTGTGAGGCGCGGCACCTTGTGACGACGGCTCGCCCCAGGCTGCGTCGGCCGGCAGGATCAACGTCGCGATGCCGGGCAAGGAGCTCGCGGCCTGCACGGCGGCTTCGACCGAGGGCGTCACGTCTCCCGGGCCGGTGATGCGGTGAAGCCAATGCGATACGGGCTTCGCGAAACTCTCGATGTCCGACGTCAGTAGCGCGTCGAACGGAAGATGATAGGCGGCGTGATCGCCGACGATATTGACGATCGGGGTACGGGCGCGCCGAGCATTGTGAAGATTGGCGAGGCCATTGGCGAGACCGGGCCCAGTGTGCAGCAGTGTCGCGGCCGGCCTCTCGGCCATGCGGCCGTAGCCGTCGGCAGCTCCGGTGACCACGCCCTCGCTGAGGCCCAAAATGCAGCGCATGGCGGGCCGGCGATCGAGTGCGGCCACGAAATGCATCTCAGACGTGCCCGGATTGGCGAAGCAGATGTCCACGCCCTGCGCCAGCAATCCGTCGCACAGGTGGTCGGCTCCGTTCATCGCTTGCTCCTGTCTGTGTCGACCTGATGCGTTGTACCGGTACGCGACGGACCTACCGATTTACCTGTTTGCGTCCACTGCTCCCTGATCGCAAGGGCGTTCCCCAAGGCGTGGAACGCGGCGGTGTTGTCGAACACGCACCAGACCGGGGCATTGTGCCGAGAAGACCGGTCAAGCCGCGCACCGATGTCGGCCAGGGCTGCCTCGTCATAATTCGAATAATAAATGCGCGGCGTCCCATGCAGGCGCCAATAGGCGAGGCTTTCGGAACCACCCGGCTCGCCGGCACCCACAACGGGCGCAGGATCGGCGGCGACACGCGCCACCCCGAGCCCGCGGAGGAACTCGTCGGCCTCACGGCTGAACCAGCCTGGATGGCGGGGTTCGCAGGCCAGTGCCGCGGGTGTGCGGCGCGCGAGAGCGGCGAAGAAAGCCTCAGCTCGGTCAGGCTCGAAGGCGAGGCTCGGCGGCAGTTGCACAAGCAGGACGCCGAGTTTCTCACCGAGCCCGCTGACCTCCTCGGTGAAGCGGTCGAGCAAATCCTCGCAATGTTCGAGACGCCGCTCGTGCGTCATTGCCTTCGGGAGCTTCACGGCGAACCGGAACCTCGGAGGGACGCTCGCGGCCCAACGCGCATAGGTGGCTCGTCTGTGAGGACGGTAGAAGGAGGAGTTGATCTCGACCGCGTCGAGGCGTGCTGCATAGCGCTCGAGGTGACTGCCGCCCGCTGGAAATAGGTCAGCATAGTCGGCCGCAATGGACCAGCCGGCCGTGCCGACGAATTGGTGATCCGGTAAGGAAGCATTCACCATGTCCTCAGCTATCCCGCTTGCAACAGTTTTGCTTTACGCATAAACATATCTTTATATGTTGAGTGAATGGTTGCGATGGTGATGGTGTCTTCCTTTCCCACTGTCTTGGCGGCGCTCGAAGCCGCCGGCGAGGAAACGCGCCTGCGGCTCCTTGCGTTGCTGCTGGAGGCGGAGTTGACGGTCAGCGAGCTCGTGGCGATCCTGGGTCAGTCGCAGCCACGCGTGTCGCGCCACCTGAAGCTCCTGACCGAAGCAGGACTGGTCGAACGTCATCGCGAGGGCGCCTGGGCCTTTTTCGCGGTGGCGCATCGTACGCCCTTGGCGGATCTCGCCCGTGAGGTCATTCGTCGTCTCGATCCGGCCGATTCCGTCCTGACGGCAGATCGCGCCCGGTTGGCCGAGGTCCGCGCGGGGCGCCTGGCCCAGGCCGAGCGCTATTTCGCCACGAAGGCGGCGGATTGGGACCGGTTGCGCGTTCTTCACGTCGCCGAAGAGCGGGTCGAACAGGCTGTGCTCGACGCTGTCGGCCCTGGGCCGTTCCACGCCATGCTCGACCTTGGGACCGGTACGGGTCGCATGCTCGAACTGCTGGCCGGGCGGGCGCGGCGCGCGGTGGGCATTGATGGGAGCCCGGCCATGCTGAGCGTCGCGCGCGCCCGGCTTGACCGGAAGGCCCTGCCCCAAGTGCAATTGCGGCAGGGCGACCTCTATGCTCTGCCGGTCGAGCGGGACGGCTACGACCTGGTGGTGATCCATCAGGTGCTCCACTATCTCGACGAGCCCGGACGGGCGATCCGCGAGGCTGCACGCGTTCTACGGCCGGGCGGTCGGCTCGTCGTGGTCGATTTTGCCCCACACCACGAGGAATCGCTTCGCGACCAGCACGCACATCGACGGCTCGGTTTCGCTCGGAGCGAGATCGACGATCTCATGACCGATGCCGGGCTGGACATCGAGGCATCTGACGACGTCTCACCGCTGGGCCACGAAGCCGGCAAGCTCACTGTCTCGCTCTGGATCGGGCGCGATCGCCGCCTCCTCACCGATGCTCCCCTGACGATTCCACAAAGGGCCGTTGCATGACCGCGTCCGAACAGCACAAACGTCCACCGGCCCGCGCCGCTTTGGAAGTTTCGTTCGAATTCTTCCCGCCCAAGACCGCCGAGATGGAATTGGGTCTGTGGTCGGCCATCAATCGTCTCGCCCCGCTCAACCCCAATTTCGTCTCGGTCACCTATGGGGCGGGCGGTTCGACACGCGAGCGCACCCACAACACCGTGGCCCGCATCGTCAACGAAACGCATTTGCGCCCTGCGGCCCATCTCACCTGCGTGTCCGCCGCAAAGGCCGAGGTTGATGACGTGATCCGTGGCTATTGGGAGGCTGGCGTGCGGCACATCGTGGCGCTGCGCGGCGATCCGGCTGGCGGTCTCGGGAGCAAGTTCGAAGCCCATCCCGGCGGCTATTCGGGCGCGGCGGCGCTCGTGCGGGGCATCAGGAACATCGGCGATTTTGAAGTTTCGGTCTCGGCTTATCCCGAAAAGCACCCGGAAAGCGCTTCGTTCGAGGCTGATCTCGACGGGCTCAAGGCCAAAATCGATGCGGGCGCGACCCGTGCCATCACGCAGTTCTTCTTCGATAATGAACTCTATCTCCGTTACATGGACCGGGTGCGAGGCGCGGGCATCGACATTCCGGTGATGCCCGGCATCGTGCCGGTCGAGAATTTCAAGCAGACGGCGGCTTTCGCGAAGAAGACGGGAGCGTCGGTGCCGCAATGGCTGGCCGACCGCTATGAGGGGCTCGATCAGGACCCCGCCACCCGCAAGCTTGTGGCCGCGACCGTCGCCTCCGAACAAGTCTTCGGTCTGCTCGAACGCGGCGTGCGGGAGTTCCACTTCTACACGATGAACAAGTCCGAACTCGTCTTTGCCATCTGCCACCTGCTGGGCCTGCGGCCGAAGCCCGTGCAGGTTGCGGCCTAGCCACGCTATTCCCTTCTCCCTTGTAAACGGGAGAAGGTGCCCGGCAGGGCGGATGAGGGCCACCTCAGCGCCGAGCCACCCTCATCCGACCCGGCTCCGCCGGGCCACCTTCTCCCGTTCGTACGGGAGAAGGAGAAGCCGTGGATCGCCTTATGCATCAGACAACCGACGCCCTCCATGCTGCCGCCCGGGAACGGATCCTCGTGCTCGACGGCGCGATGGGCACCGTCATCCAAGGGCACAGGTTTACGGAAGAGGACTTCAGGGGTGGCCGATTCGTCGAATGGTCACGCGACCTGCGTGGCAACAACGACCTTCTCAACCTCACCCAACCCGAGGCGATCCGGAACATCCATCTCGCCTACTTCCTGGCCGGAGCCGACATCGTCGAAACCAACACGTTCTCGTCGACCACCATCGCCCAGGCGGATTACGGCATGGAGGCGATCGCGGTGGAACTCAACCGTGAGGGCGCGCGCTTGGCCCGCGAGGCGGCCGATTTGGCCGAGAAGGAGGACGGCCGCCGCCGCTTCGTGGCCGGTGCCATCGGCCCCACCAACCGTACCGCCTCCATTTCCCCTGACGTGAACAATCCCGGCTTCCGTGCTGTATCGTTTGACGATTTGCGCATCGCCTATGCGGAAGCCACCCGCGCGCTGATCGAAGGTGGCGCCGACATCATTCTGGTCGAGACCATCTTCGACACGCTGAACGCCAAAGCGGCCTTGGCCGGGATCGATGAAGTGTTCGACGACATGGGGCGGCGTCTGCCGATCATGATCTCCGGCACGATCACGGACCTGTCCGGCCGGACGCTGTCGGGCCAGACCCCGACCGCCTTCTGGCATTCGGTGCGACACGCCAGCCCCTTCTCGATCGGGCTCAATTGCGCGCTGGGCGCACGCGAGATGCGCGCGCATTTGGCCGAGATCGCACGCGGCGCCGACACTTTCGTGTGTGCCTATCCGAATGCGGGCTTGCCCAACGAATTCGGCCTCTACGACGAAAGCCCGGAGTTCATGGCCGAACTCGTGGGCGAATTCGCCGAGGCGGGCCTCGTCAATGTGGTGGGCGGTTGCTGCGGCACGACACCGGACCACATCCGCGCCATCGCACAGCGGGTGAAAGGCATCGCGCCGCGCACCATCCCCGAGGTCGGGCCGAAGCTACGCCTGTCGGGCCTCGAACCGTTCACGCTCACGCAGGATATCCGCTTCGTCAACGTGGGGGAGCGCACCAACGTCACCGGCTCCGCGAAATTCCGCAAGCTGATCAAGGAAGGCGATCTCGCGGCCGCGCTCGATGTGGCGCGGGACCAAGTCGCCAATGGCGCTCAGATCATCGATATCAACATGGACGAGGGCCTGCTCGATTCCGAGCGCGCCATGGTCGAGTTCCTCAACCTGATCGCCGCCGAACCCGACATCGCCCGCGTGCCCGTGATGATCGACTCCTCCAAGTTCGGCATCATCGAGGCCGGGCTGAAATGCGTGCAGGGCAAGTCGGTGGTGAATTCGATCTCGCTCAAGGAGGGTGAGGCGAAGTTCATCCATGACGCCAAGGTGGTGCGCCGCTACGGCGCCGCCGTCGTGGTGATGGCCTTCGACGAACAAGGACAGGCGGATACGCAGGCCCGCAAGGTCGAGATCTGCGGCCGCGCCTATCGCATCCTTACGCAGGAGGTCGGCTTCCCGCCCGAGGACATCATCTTCGATCCCAACGTCTTCGCGGTCGCGACCGGCATCGAGGAGCACAACAACTACGGGGTCGACTTCATCGAGGCCACGCGGGCGATCCGCAACACCCTGCCCCACGCCCACATCTCCGGCGGGGTTTCCAACCTCTCTTTCTCGTTCCGCGGCAACGAGAAGGTTCGCGAGGCCATGCACTCGGTGTTCCTCTACCACGCCATCACGTCTGGCATGGATATGGGGATCGTGAATGCCGGCCAACTTGCCGTCTACGACGACATCGAACCCGCGTTGCGTGACGCCTGCGAAGATGTGGTGCTCAATCGCCGGCCGGACGCGACCGAGCGACTGCTGACACTCGCCGAACAGTTCAAGGGCGCCGGCCAGGCCGCGAAAGTCAGGGACATGACGTGGCGCGAAGGGTCTGTCGCCAAGCGGCTCGAACATGCGCTCGTCAATGGCATCACGGAATTCGTCGATGCCGACACCGAGGAGGCCCGCCTGGAGGCCAAAAAGCCGCTCGACGTGATCGAGGGGCCGCTGATGGCCGGCATGAATGTGGTTGGCGACCTGTTCGGGTCTGGAAAGATGTTCCTGCCCCAGGTGGTCAAGTCCGCCCGCGTCATGAAGCAAGCCGTGGCCCTGCTTCTGCCTTACATGGAGGAAGAGAAGCGCCTGAACGGCGGATCTGGCCGGTCGAGCGCCGGCAAGATCCTGATGGCGACCGTCAAGGGCGACGTCCATGATATCGGCAAGAACATCGTCGGCGTCGTGCTGGCCTGCAACAATTACGATATCATCGACCTCGGCGTGATGGTGCCGGCGGCCAGGATCATCGAAACGGCCAAGCGCGAGAAGGTCGATGCGATCGGGCTCTCGGGCCTGATCACGCCCTCGCTCGATGAAATGTGCTTCATGGCGGCCGAGATGGAGCGCGAGGGCATGGACATTCCGCTGCTGATCGGCGGCGCCACCACGAGCCGCGTGCACACGGCCGTCAAGATTCACCCCAACTATCTGCGCGGCCAAGCCGTCTATGTCACGGATGCCAGCCGCGCCGTGGGTGTCGTGTCGTCGCTCCTGTCACCTGAGACTCGGGACAGCACGGTCGCGACGGTGCGGGCGGAGTATGGCCGCGTGGCGGAAGCCCACGCCCGATCGGAGCGCGACAAGCAGCGCATGCCGCTGGCCAAGGCTCGCGCGAATGCGTTTCGGCCCGACTGGACGGCCTATCAGCCTACGAAACCTTCATTTCTCGGAACAAAGGTGTTCGAGAGCTATGACCTTGCCGAGCTCGTCCCCTATATCGACTGGACACCGTTCTTCCAGACCTGGGAAATGAAAGGCCGTTTTCCGGCGATCCTTGACGATCCCAAGCAGGGCGCGGCCGCGCGCCAACTCTACGATGACGCAAAAGCCATGCTGGATCGCATCGTCGCCGAGGGCTGGTTCAAACCCAAGGCCGTGATCGGCTTTTGGCCGGCATCCGCGCATGGCGACGACATCTCGGTCTATGCCGACGAGACGCGGCAGGTGCGGGAAGAGACGTTCTTCACCCTGCGCCAGCAGCTGCTCAGGCGCGACGGTCGCCCGAATACGGCTTTGTCCGACTTCGTGGCGCCCGAGGCCTCCGGCCTCGGCGACTATATCGGCGGTTTCGTGGTCACGGCGGGCGCCGAGGAGGAAGAGATCTCGGCCCGGTTCGCCAAGGCCAATGACGATTACTCGTCGATCCTGGCCAAGGCCCTGGCGGATCGCTTCGCCGAAGCCTTGGCGGAGCGCATGCACGAACGCGTGAGGCGGGAGTTCTGGGGCTATGCGGCGGGCGAGAGCCTTTCGAATCAGGACATCCTGCAGGAGAGCTATCGCGGCATCCGCCCCGCCCCTGGGTACCCGAGCCAGCCCGACCACACGGAAAAGCTCACGCTGTTCCGCCTGCTCGACGCCGAGGCGCGGATTGGTGTGAAACTTACCGAAAGCCTCGCCATGTGGCCCGGTTCGTCCGTCTCGGGGCTCTATCTCGCCCATCCGGATGCCCATTACTTCGGGGTCGCCAAGGTGGAACGCGACCAGGCCGAGGACTACGCGGGACGCAAAGGCATGAGCCTGCGGGAGGCGGAGCGTTGGCTCGCTCCGATTCTCAACTACGAGCCGGCTTCCTATGCGCGCGACGAAGCGGCGTGAACTTCGCTGTGCCTGAAAGGGTGTAGAACCGCGCCGCAGCTCCTATATGAAAGCTGCGGCGCCGCGGCGTCTCATCCCCGCGTCTCGTTCTGCTGTCCATGGCCCGCCCAAAACGCTCAAACACCCCCTCACCCGGTGGCGATCAGTTTCGCATCGATGCTCAGGCATCGTTGCTCGGCACAATCGATCGGCTTTGGCCCTACATCTGGCCGCACGGTCGAGCGGATCTCAAAACCCGTATCTATCTTGCGCTTGGTCTCTTGATCCTCGCCAAAGTGGTCACGATCGCGGTGCCGTACGGCTTCAAATTCGCGACTGACGCACTCACGGGCAAGCGTGACGCCTTCACGGAGCACCTGCCGGCATTCGCCGCCGGCGCTCTGGGACTGACGATAGGATACGGTGCTCTTCGAATCCTGATGGCCCTGCTCACACAGGGCCGCGATGCTCTATTCGCCTCGGTGGCCATGCATGCGGTGCGCCGGCTCGCCTACGATGTCTTCGTGCATCTGCACGCCCTTTCGCTGCGTTACCATCTGGAACGCAAGACCGGCGGGCTGACACGCGTGCTCGAACGCGGCCGAAACGCCATCGAGACGATCGTCCGGATGATCATGCTGACGGGGGTCCCGACCGCCGTCGAGTTCGTGCTGATCCTCGGCGTCTTCCTGTTCCAGTTCGACTGGCGCTACGTCGCGGCCGTCCTGATTATGATAGCGGCCTATCTGGGTTTCACTGCCCTTGCCACCAACTGGCGCATCGGGATCCGCCGGTCGATGAACGAGAGTGACCAGGACGCCAACACAAAGGCCATCGACAGCCTGCTCAATTTCGAGACCGTCAAGTATTTCGGGGCCGAAGACCGTGAGGCCGCGCGCTACGACATAGCCATGGAGCGCTACGAGAAACTGAGCGTGCGCACCTACATCTCGCTGGCCGTGCTGAATGCCGGGCAGGCGGCGATCTTCACCTTCGGCCTGGTGGCCGTCATGGCGCTTTGCGTGTCCGGTATCCGCGCCGGCCGCAATACGGTCGGCGACTTCGTGCTCATCAACGCCATGATGATCCAGCTCTATCAGCCGCTGAACTTCATGGGACTGCTGTACCGCGAGGTTAAGCAGGCGGTGATCGATATCGAGCTGATGTTCAACATTCTGGGTCAGGCACCCGAAGTCGAGGATCGTGGCGATGCCACAACCCTGAATGTCACGCGTGGCGACGTCCGATTCGAGAATGTGCGATTCGGCTACGACTCGGCGCGCGAGGTGCTGAAAGGTCTGTCCTTCACGATCCCGGCGGGCCATACGGTCGCGGTCGTGGGATCGTCCGGCGCCGGCAAATCGACGCTCTCCAGGCTTTTGTTCCGCTTCTACGAACCTTGGTCGGGCCGAATCACGATCGACGGGCAGGACATCGCCGGCGTTACGCAGACGTCGTTGCGCGCGGCGATCGGCATGGTCCCGCAGGACACCGTCCTGTTCAACGATTCCATCGGGTACAACATCCGCTATGGCCGCTGGGATGCGGGCGAGGACGAGGTGCGCGAGGCCGCGCGAGCAGCGCAGATCGATGGCTTCATCCAGCGCGTGACCGGCAGCTACGAGGCTCAGGTGGGCGAGCGCGGGCTGAAACTGTCTGGCGGAGAAAAGCAACGCGTGGCGATCGCCCGCACGATCCTCAAGGGGCCGCCCATTCTGGTGCTCGATGAGGCAACCTCGGCGCTCGATACTTTTACCGAGCGTGACATCCAGGAGGCTTTGCGGCGCGTCTCAGAGAATCGCACCACGCTTGTGATCGCCCATCGATTGACCACCATCGTCGATGCCGACGAGATCATCGTTCTCGATAAAGGCGTCATCGCGGAACGGGGCCGCCACGAGGCGCTGGTTGCAAAGGGCGGCCTCTATGCCCGGCTGTGGAACCGCCAGAGGGAAGCGGATGTCGACGCCGAGCAGGATGGGTCCGCTCTGCCGCCCGACCTTGTAGCGGCGGCTGAATAGGGCGGGACGCTTATCCGAAGGAATGAAACTGCCGGCACGGAGGTTAAGGACTCGCGGTCTCGGAGCTCCGACTTCAAGGAGTTCCGGCCCCTCTAACCTCACCCGACAGGAAAGCGTCCGCCCGCTCGCGGAAGCTTGCGTGACTTCGCACTTAAACAATGCGAGAAGACCGCCTTTCCGGAGGGACGTGCCTTGGGGGCCGTCTCTCCGTGCGCGCCGACGGGTCTGCAGAACACTTGGTTCAGCTGAACTCAAGCGCGGACTTTGAACAGGTTTGAGTGATGTCGATTCTATCCAGCATCCGGCGGCAGATCGTGCCGGTGCATCCCGAAGGGTATGTGTTCATCGCCGCCTTCGCGGTGGCGACATTGGTCCTGCAATGGTTATGGTCCCCGCTCGGCTGGATCGGCGGCATTCTAACCGTCTGGTGCGTGTATTTCTTTCGCGATCCGGCCCGCATCACGCCCATGCGCGACGGTCTCGTAGTGTCGCCAGCCGACGGCATCATCTCTTCCATCGGCTTCTTCGTGCCGCCGCCGGAACTTGGCCTCGGCGATCGCCCGCTTCAGCGTGTGTCGGTCTTCATGAGCGTCTTCGATTGCCACGTGAACAGGGCGCCGGCTTCGGGCCGGATCACCAAGATCACGTATCGACCCGGTACCTTCGTCAATGCGGATCTCGACAAAGCCAGCGAGGACAACGAGCGCTCGGGAATGATCCTCGATACGACTTCGGGTCGTATCGGCGTCGTCCAGATTGCCGGCCTGCTGGCCCGACGTATCGTGTGCTTCGTGCGCGAGGGCGAAACGATCGGGGTTGGCGATCGTTTCGGCCTTATTCGGTTTGGGTCGCGGGTCGATGTCTTCCTGCCCGACGGGGTGCGGGTTCTGGTGGGTCAGGGCTCAAAGGCGATCGCCGGCGAGACCGTGCTGGCCGACATTCGCGCGTCCGAACCGGCCCGTAGCTTCAAGGCCGGCTAGGAACCGCCATGACCTCGGACCGGGCTGTCCCCGCCTCCCTCGTCCAGCGCGGGGAGCCGACTGCGTCGGCGATCCCTACAATGCCTTCTCATGCGTTGATCGCAGCTCTGCCCCCTGAGCTCGCCCGAGGGACGCTGGATTACATCGACTGGCTGTTGAGATCGACGCCTCAGGTTGTCGGCCCGACCAAGCTCGTGGACGCCATCTGCAACGGACTATTAGCTCTCGGGCTGCCGCTTGACCGGTATCGCACATCCACGACGGTCGTGATGGCGGATGCCGACTCAATCGGGCGTATTTGGGTGAGAGGCCAGGGCATCACCGAAACACGCTATGTGGGACCGAGCGGCGAGGACCCCAATTATCTCAACAGTCCCTTCTACGAAGCCGCTCGCACTGGAACATGGGTCGAGATGTGGCTGCCGGAAACACCTGATGACAGGTTTGGGATCGTGCCCGAACTCAAAGCCAGCGGCTACACGCACTATCTCTGCATGCAATTCAGCACGCCTCCAGGAATTCAGGGCTGGCTCACAGTGGCCACGAAGTCCCCGACGGGGTTCACGCGTGATCACCAGATGGTGCTTGCCCTGGTGGTTCCGGTGATCGGGTCGCAGATCAACATGCGGATCGCCCGGCTGACGCTCGATCACTTGTTGCGCACCTATGTGGGCGACGAGCCGCATCGGGCGATCCTCGATGGTAACGTCAAGCGAGGGCAAGTCTCCACCATCCGGTCGGCCATCCTGTTTGCCGACATGCGGGATTCGACCGGTCATACGGCCGAGATCAGCGCAGTCGAGGCTGTCGATCTCTTCAACGACTTTTTCGATTGCCTCGTGCCGCCGATCGAGACGCGCGGCGGCGAGGTTCTCAAATATATCGGCGACGGTCTGCTGGCGATCTTCCGGGAAGGTCGGGACGGCACCGAGAATGCCGCGACCCGCGCTCTGCGTGCCGCCAAGGAAGGGATTGCCCGTGTCGCCGCCTATAACGAAGGACGGCCGGACCGCAGACCGATTGAACTCGGCATCGCGCTTCATTACGGAGAAGCCGCTTACGGCAACGTGGGGTCGGGGCTGCGGTTGGACTTTACGGTGATCGGCCGCGACGTGGGGCTTGCGAGTCGCATCGGCGGGCTCAATGCCCGGCTGGCTGAGCCAATTCTCATGTCGTCCGATTTTGTCACGAAGCTCGGGCAGGATGCCGAGCCGATCGGCGCATTTACGGTCCGGGGATTTTCCACTCCCGTCGCCGTGTTTCGCCCACAATGACTAGCCTCGGGCCCAAAATGACCGATTCCGAACTCGACGACGACTTACAGGATCTTCCACCCCGGCTGGAGACCCTGCCGCGCCAGCGACGTTTCCGGAAGGTGCCTGTCCGCTACATTCTGCCGAACCTGATCACGCTCGTGGCCCTGTGCCTTGGGCTGACCGCGATCCGGTTCGCGGTGGAGGGGCGTTTCGAACTTGCAGTCTTGACGATTCTCGCCGCCGCCGTTTTCGACGGGCTCGATGGGCGGATCGCGCGTGCGTTGCAAGGCACGACGAAGTTTGGGGCGGAACTCGACTCGCTGGCGGATTTTGTCGATTTTGGCGTCGCGCCCGCCCTCACACTCTATCTCTGGTCCCTGAGCTCGATCAAAAGCTTTGGATGGTTCGCGGCCCTGGTCTTCGCCGTCGCCTGCGCGCTCCGCTTGGCACGTTTCAACGTCGCGCTGGAAGACCCGGACAAGCCGGCATGGACGTCGCATTTCTTTACAGGTATGCCGGCGCCCGCCGGTGCGGTCGTCGCCATGCTGCCGCTCTATCTCCATTTCTCGGTTCTCGACCTACAGAACAGTCGCGCCTGGGTCGTCGCCCAGATCGTTTATCTGCTCATCGTGGCGGGGCTCATGGCCAGCCGCATTCCTCATTTCTCGGCAAAAAACCTCGGACGCGTGCCCCGCGAGAACGTTATTGTCGTGCTGTTCGGCGTGGCGACCGCCCTGCTGCTGTTAGCGACGTTCACGATGGAGATGCTGGCCGTCATGACGGTGTTCTATCTCTGCTTCATTCCCTTCAGCATCAGACGCTTTCGTCTTTACCTTCAGGAGGATGAGCGGTCACACGCGGCAGCGGCGGAGCTGAATTCAGCGTGACGGACGCGAGCTTCAGCGTGACGGACGCGAGCTGTTGCGACCAAGCCGTTTGGCATTGGCGGTCACCCGTCGGTGGAATGGGTTGGACGCGGCAGCGGTGAGCGCCATCATGGATCCGACCAAGCACGCGGGCGTTCGAGCCGGCGTCATCATCATTCGGCCCAATGTTACAGCTGCAGCGTGAGAACTTTCGGTCAGCGCCGCGGCCTTTTCAGACACCATGCGGGTCTGTTCAGCTGCGCTCATCGTGCCGGCCATCAATTGGGGTACGCGCACGCCAAGCGTAACCCACATGGCCATCTGGGCTTCGACGGCCGAGCCCCAAAGGCCGAGAAAAGTAGGTGTCTTGCGTGACATACGCGGTCTCCCCCGGCCTTGCAGTGAAGGCAAGTCCCTATCATCTGTTCACAAACGCCGGGTTCTCGATTAGGGTCCGCCGCGATGAACACCGCGCCGGCCAACATCTGAGCTGGCGCCGAACAGTTGGACAATATGGCGAAGGAAGAATTGCTCGAATTTCCAGGCACGGTAACGGAATTGCTGCCGAATGCAATGTTCCGGGTCAAGCTTGAGAACGAGCACGAGATCACGGCCCACACGGCCGGCAAAATGCGAAAAAACCGGATCAGGGTTCTCACTGGCGACAAGGTCTTGGTGGAGATGACCCCCTACGACCTCACAAAGGGCCGTATTACCTATCGATTCAAATAAGCGGCTCGGCCGCACGACGATGGACAAGTCTCTTCCACCGCGAAGGCCGCTCGTTCTTGCTTCAGCATCCCCGCGGCGCCTTGCCCTTCTGCAACAGATCGGCATCGAGCCGACCGCACTCCTGCCGACAGATCTCGATGAAACGCCGCGCCGCAACGAGGCCCCCCGGGCTTTAGCGTCGCGACTTGCTTTAGAGAAGGCGTTCGCGGCCCGCGACGTCGCCTCCAAGCGAGACGATCTTGCGGATAGCCTGATTCTGGCAGGAGATACGGTGGTCTGTGTCGGTCGGCGGATTCTGCCAAAATGCGAGATCCGTGAAGAGGCTCAGGATTGCCTGCGCCTTCTTTCGGGTCGTGCGCACCGTGTGTTCACGGGTATTGCTCTCTGTACGAGCAACGGGAAGACGCGGGAACGGGTCGTGGAGTCGCGCTTGAGGTTCAAGCGTTTGTCGGGCCGTGAGGTTGAGATGTATCTGGCCACCGATGAGTGGCGGGGCAAAGCGGGCGGCTATGCGATCCAGGGTCAAGCCGCGATGTTCGTCGCAAGGCTGATCGGCTCCTACTCAGGCGTGGTCGGACTGCCGTTGTACGAGACTGCAGCCCTGCTCGTGGGAGAGGGTTACCCGGTTCTTGGTGGGAGGTTCGGCGACAGTGGCTAAGCTTCCGATCGATCACGAAAGTCCCGTGGGTCATGCACGGTGCCCGATCTGCCGGCGGCCGAGCGATCCGGTCCTGCGCCCATTCTGCTCAAAGCGTTGCGCCGACGTTGATTTGCACAGGTGGCTCTCAGGTGCCTACGCGGTTCCGGCCGAAGAGACGGAGGATGACGAGGCGGCTGTCGACGACAGCGGTGAGCCAGAGGCAAAAAAAAGCTGACCGCGACAGGGTCGCGGTCAGCTTCAAAAAGCCTTCGCTCGAAATCAGAGCTTCCGATTGACCGCATCTGAGGCTTTGTCAGCCGTGTCCTTCACGGCCGCCTTGGCGTCGCCAGTTGCCTTCTGGGCCTGACCCTGGACTTCCTGCGCGTGACCTTCACCTTGAAGCTTTGCAGAACCGACTGCTTCGCCGATCCCCTGCTTTGCCTTGCCGATCGCTTGGTTCGCAACGCCGGAAACTTTGTCGCTCGTGCTACCCATAACGGCTCTCCTTGCGAGCACCATTGCTCTGGTCAGCCAACGTCCCCTCGTTGACGAAAGTTCCCGTGTGCGGTCGGCCGTCGGCCTGGACTGGCGGAGTTGCAGCCCCATATCGCTCTCAGGCACTTATGTTGTCCCGGCGGCAACCAACTCTGCCGACGTGTCACGTCAGTGCAATGGCAACCGGGAGTTGGTCATGCGACACGGAAAGATATTGGTCGTCGAGGACGATCCAATGCTGCGCATGGACGCGACCCTGTTGTTCGAGGAAGCGGGCTTCGATGTCGCCGAGTTCGACTCGGCAGACGATGCACTCGCCTATGTCTGGGATTGTACGGAGGAAGTCGCCGCGATCTTCACGGATGTCGAGATGCTGGGCTCTGCCAGCGGTTTCGACCTTGCGGCCATCGTGATCAGCGCCTGGCCGCATATCGCGGTGCTCGTCACATCCGGGTTTCACAGTGATGCGCCCGATGATCTCCCGTCACGGGCGCGCTTCATCCCCAAACCGTGGCATCCGGCCGAAGTGCTTGGATTCGTGAAGGGCAACGTGAGTCACCACTGAGGTGGGTCTCATCCGTTCCGCGCGGCTCTGGGTTGGCCTGACGCTTTTGCTCATCGTCGCGGGAGACCTCTACGTCGTCAGCTTGGGACAGAATGGGCTCGACGTCGCTATCATCCTGAGCCTTAGAACACCGGGATACCTGGCCGACCCACTCGGCCCCGCCTGGCTCGCCGAGACGGGCAGAGACCTAACCGGTCTCGGCAGCAACGGCGTGATGGGGCTCGTCGTTTTCACGGTCGCTGGGGGATTGCTTTTGCTGCATCGGTGGCAACACTTGCTTGCGCTGGTGCTGTCGAGCGGCTCCGCTCTTCTCTGCAACGCGCTCCTCAAAATCGCTGTTCACCGTCCCCGACCACATCTCGTGCCCGGCACGCCCCTGGTGTTTACGACCAGCTTTCCGAGCTCCCACGCCATGCTGTCCGCCGCGACCTTCTTCACCCTGGCCGGGATCGTTGCGGCCTCCAGCACGTCTCGATCTCTCGCCCGATTCTGCTTCGTCATGGCGGGGATCGGTACTGGCCTGATCGGGCTGAGCCGAATCTATCTGGCAGTTCATTGGCCCACCGACGTTCTGGGCGGATGGGCCGGCGGCCTGTTCTGCGCCTTGGTGAGTTGGACATTGGCCGGCCGCTTCTCGGATGCAGGGACGGCCGTCGGCACCGATCGGAGCCCACCCGAGAAGTTGGTAGGCCCGGCTGAAGGAAGAGTGGGGCCCTAAGGGCCACGCTAGTGCGAGCCACTGCCGCAGCCTTTGGAAGCATCGGCATCGCCTGACCACTCAGCGGCAGGACACCGCACCTCGAATACGTGACAGAACCGGGTCGTGTCGCTTAGGCTACCCCATTCTGAATGGGTCTGTCGGGCGAAGCGCGATGCTCTGCTTTCTTCCACCCTTGCCCGCGGCCCCTCGTCCTTCGAGGCCTCCTGCGCCGAAACCGCCGACTGCACGGGCGGTCGAAGTGGTGCTGCTGATCTTCATCGTCTTGAACATCTTCTTCGTTCTGATGAGTTGGCTCCCTCTCTTAATGGCGTCCGACCGCCGTGGTGCCGCGGCGGAGCGCGGCCAACGCCCGCCCTCGGGTTGCGTGAAGTCCGTCGACGCGAGCGGTTCTTTCCGCGCGCCACCTGCATGCAATGATCATCGATCAGGGACCTGAAGACGCTTCGAAGAACCCTTCAGGCGTTCTGCCAATCGGCATTCGGCGTTCGAGGAGAACACAACACCGGTCACCACCCTGAGGCTCTGCTCGCCCAGGGCTCCCTAAACACTGGTCCGAGACATCGAACGGCGGCCCAGGCACCAGCCCCCTTCCTGGTACACGCCAGGAGCGTTCTCGCGGTTGCAACAGGGGCTGCATGGGTCGATGATCACGAACCTTCCTGCAAGCCAGTTCGGTCCCGGCAGGTCCAGCCGATGAAACGCGACGTATGACGACACACCAGTTCGCAGCGACACGATGGTACAACGTATTGGGCACGTTCGAGCCCGCCCTCCGGTGTAGCAGCGGCGACATCATCGTGACCGAGACACTCGACGCGGCCGGTGTCGACCGGAACGGCGTTGCGCGCGCGTCCAGGCCCAATCCGGTGAATGGACCTATTTTCGTTGAAGGCGCGGAGCCAGGCGACGCGTTGCGTGTCGAAATTCTGCGCATGACGCCGACCCGCGATACGGGGTGGACCTACTCGCCGCTGGCGACCAATGTCGTCGATCCCGCCCACGTCCACTCGCTGCCAAAGCCTCAGCGGTTCACCTGGATGATCGACCGGGAGAAGCGAACCGTGCGCCTTCAAGATCCGCCGGACGATCTGGACGGCTTTCTGCTCGACCTCGATCCGATGATCGGGTGTTTCGGAGTGGCGCCGGCGCTGGGCCAGGCCTTGTCGAACGCCACAAGTGCCGAGAACGGCGGCAATATGGATTACCGCGGATTCGGGCCCGGTACGACGGCTTGGTTCCCTGTCGCGGTTCCCGGCGCGCTTTTCGCGCTGGGGGACTGCCACGCGGTTCAGGGTGACGGCGAGATCGTCGGAACTGGCATTGAGACGACCTTCGAGGTTGAAATCCGTCTCACGGTCGAAAAGAACCGCATGCTCACCTGGCCGCGAGGCGAAACCGCGACCGACATCTTCACGGTGGGCAACGCCCGCCCGCTCGATCAGGCCCTGCAGCATGCCACGAGCGAGATGCTCGCATGGCTGACGACCGATTATGGCCTCTCAATCGTGTCGGCGAGCCATCTGTTAGGCCAAGTCGTGCGTTACGATGTCGGCAACGTCTTCGATCCGGCCTATACGATGGTATGCCGGGTTGCAAAGAAATGGCTCTCCCAATCGGCACGCATTGCAAAGGAAGGCTGAGGTCGACGCGATGAAGAGACCGGTGATCGGCGTGATCGGGAACGCGCATCTCGTCGAGAACCGCTTTTCCACGCAACTCGTCGGAGACCACAACCTCCGCGCAGTTGCCGAAGTCGCCGACGCACTTCCGCTGATGTTCGCCGGCTCTCCGGCCATCACGCGCATCGCTGATTTGCTCGATGTCGTCGACGGCGTGTTGCTGACGGGCGCCCGCGCCAACGTGCATCCCACCCATTTCCGCGCCGAACCCGACGTCAAGCACGAACCCTATGATCAAGAGCGGGATGCCGTGGCCTTGCCGTTGATCGAAGCCTGCGTGGCGCGGGGCGTGCCGCTCTTCAGCATCTGCCGCGGCTTCCAGGAGATGAATGTGGCGTTCGGCGGCACGCTTCATCCTGAAATCCGGGAGCTGCCGGGCCGCATGAACCATCGCATGCCGCGATTGGAGACCGGCGAGATCCACCCGGACCCCGAAGTCGTTTTCGCGGACCGGCATGATGTGCGGCTTGTCCCGGGCGGCGTGTTCTCCCGCATGCTCGGCCAAGAGACGATCCGGGTGAATTCGCTGCACGGCCAGGGCATTCTCGACTTCGGCGACCGCATCGTCATCGAAGGGGTCGCCGAAGACGGGACGATCGAAGCCGTGCGGGTTGCCGACGCACCGGGCTTTGCCCTCGGTGTACAGTGGCACGCCGAATACAATCCGCATTGCAATCCCGTCAACCGCACCTTGTTCGAGGCATTCGGCAATGCCGCAAGGGCGTATAAGCGGCGATCGTAGCAAGCCACGTACCCGATGAGGATGCTGGCATCCTTCGTGCTTCCGCTTCAGCAACCTGGATCTCCAAACTCTGGCGCGCTTCTTAGATCTTCTTCTTCAATTCGTCGTATCAGCGGTCCTCAGCCTGCTCGGGCTGACTGCTGTGACCTTCGTGATCGGCCGCTTCATCCCGGTCGATCCAGTGCTCGCCATCGTGGGCGACCATGCGACGCAAAGCACCTACGAGAAGACACGTCTCTCGATCGGGCTCGATCGGCCGATTCCCGAGCAATATCTCATTTACTTGAACAAGCTGATCCACGGCGATCTCGGGACGTCGGTCATCACCTCCCAGCCGGTGTTGACCGACCTGTTGCACTTCTTTCCCGCCACCTTGGAGTTGGCCACGGTGGCAACCGTCCTAGGCGTGATCGTTGGAGTCCCGGCCGGCGTTCTGGCGGGGGCCACACGCGGACGCTGGCCGGACCAGATCGTGCGGGTGGTCGGCCTGTTCGGCTATTCGATGCCGGTCTTCTGGATGGGTTTGGTCGGCCTGTTCGTCTTCTATGGAAAGCTGAACTGGACCGCTGGTCCCGGCCGGATCGATGTCGGATACGAGGACGTCGTGGACCCGAAAACCGGGATTCTTCTCCTGGATAGCGCGCTCGCGGGCGAATGGGACGCGTTTCGCAGCGCCGCGGCCCATCTTGTGCTCCCGTCGATCATCCTGGGCTACCTGTCTCTGGCCTATATCGCGCGCATGACGCGAAGCTTCACGATCGGGCAATTGTCGCAGGAATATGCCACGACCGCGCTCCTCAAGGGGCGGAGCTTCTGGGGCATGGTCTGGCGCCATGCCTTTCCCAACATCCTCGTACCGCTCGTCACGGTCATCGGCCTCAGCTACGCGACCTTGCTCGAAGGTGCGGTTCTGACCGAGACGGTGTTCGCGTGGCCGGGCCTCGGCCTCTACATCACCCAATCCCTGTTCAACGCCGACATGAACGCCGTGCTGGGCGGCACAATCGTGGTCGGCGCGGTCTTCATCGGCATCAATCTCCTGAGCGACGTCCTGTATCGGATCATCGACCCGCGGCTCCGACTGCAATGACGAGCCTGCCTACCCAAAATCGCGTCGACGGGCTGCTCGCTCTGCCGCCAACCCAGAATCCGCTGTCATCGTCGCAGGCGCGGTGGAACCATGCCGCCGTCCTGACTCGCAAACTGGGCCGCAGTCCGCTCACGATACTGGGCCTCGCGGTCGTCGTGATCCTGGTCCTAATGGCGCTTCTCGCGCCGGCGATGACGGGCGGCGTCTCGCCCATCGCCCAGGATCTCTCGGGTCGGCTGCAGCCGCCGGGTGCTGCCCATTGGTTCGGCACCGATGAACTCGGGCGCGACATCTTCGCCCGCACGGTCTATGGCGCCCGGGCCACCTTGGCCATCGTGGCGCTCGTCGGGGTGATCGTGGTTCCCGTCGGGCTGCTCGTTGGGACATTGGCGGGCTATACGGGCGGATTTCTCGATGCCGTATTGATGCGGATCACCGATATCTTCCTCGCCTTTCCGAGCCTCGTGCTGGCGCTCGCCTTCGCGGCGGCGCTCGGGCCCGGCATCGTCAACGCCGTCATCGCCATCGCGCTGACGGCTTGGCCGCCCTATGCGCGGCTCGCGCGCGCCGAGACCGCCTCCATCGCCCACACCGATTTTATCGCGGCCGTGGTGCTCATGGGCGCCTCGAAGTGGCGGATCCTGCTGCGGCACATCGTTCCGCTCTGCATGTCGTCCGTCATCATCCGTCTGACACTCGACATGGCCGGCATCATTCTCACCGCCGCCGGACTCGGATTCCTTGGCCTCGGCGCGCAGCCCCCGACGCCTGAATGGGGCGCCATGGTGGCGACCGGACGCAGCGTGGTGCTTGACCAATGGTGGGTCTCGACGATCCCGGGCCTCGCCATCTTCGTGGTTAGCCTCGCGTTCAACATCCTGGGCGACGGCTTGCGCGACATCTTCGATCCAAAAAGCGCATGACAATGACGGTGCCGCTGCTCGAAGTCCGCGATCTGAGCGTAACGTTCCGGACCGAAGGCGTGGTGACTCAGGCAGTCCGGAACGTGTCTTTCGTGCTCGGCCGCGAACGGCTTGGCATCGTGGGCGAATCCGGATCGGGCAAGTCCACGACGGGTCGGGCTGTGTTGGGATTGGTGCCCGCGCACGGCTCCGTCAGCGCAAGCCGCCTTGCCTTGAACGGCGAGGATCTGCGGCATCTGACGCAGCACCAGTGGAGCCGCTATCGCGGTCGCCGCATGGCATTGGTGATGCAGGACCCCAAGTTCTCGCTCAACCCGATCATGACGGTCGAGAAGCAGATCACAGAAGCCTGGCGCCTGCATCGCCGAACGACCGCCGCCGAGGCCCGCAAGCACGCTGCCGCGATGCTCGAGGCAGTCAGCATCGACGATCCCGAGCGTGTGTTGAGGCTCTATCCGCACCAGTTGTCCGGCGGCATGGGACAACGCGTCATGATCGCCGCGATGCTGATTGCCGAGCCCGAACTGTTGATTGCCGACGAAGCGATTTCGGCGCTCGACGTGACGGTCGGCAACGAGGTCTTGGCGATCCTCGACCGCCTCGTCGCCGAACGCGGCATGGGACTGATCTTCATCAGCCACAACCTTACGGCTGTCGCGGGCCTCTGCGACCGCGTGGTTGTGATGTATGGCGGTCGGGTGGTGGAGGAATGCGCGGCGCGCGATCTCGCGCACGCGCGCCACCCCTACACCCGCGCTCTGCTCGCCGCCGCCCCAAGCCTCGATGAGCCGCGTGCGAGCCTTGCTTCGGTTGTCCGCGATCCGGCTTGGCTCACATGAACCCGCCGATGATCGCTGTCCAGAACCTCTCCGTGAGCTTCAAAGGCCCGCACGGACCCGTTTCGGCCGTCCGAGACCTCTCCTTCGCGGTTGAGCCAGGGGAGACGTTCGGCATCGTCGGAGAATCCGGCTCGGGCAAGTCGACCGTCCTGCGCGCCATTGCGGGTCTTGTGGCCGCGAGTGGAGGCCACATCAGGATGGCGGGTGAAGCGCTCGGCTTGCGGCGCACCAAGGCGCAGCGCAGCGCCATGCAGATGGTTTTTCAGGACCCCTATGCGTCTCTCCATCCCCGGCATACGGTCGACCGCGCGCTGCAGGAGCCTCTCGCCATCCACGCAATCGCCGAACCCGAGCGGCTCATCACTACGGCGATGGCGGACGTCGATCTCGACCCGGCGTTGCGGTTTCGTTATCCGCACCAGCTTTCGGGCGGGCAGCGCCAACGCGTCGCCATTGCCCGCGCTCTCATCCTGTCGCCGAAACTCCTGCTGCTCGACGAGCCGACCTCGGCGCTCGACGTGTCGGTCCAGGCCGAGGTGCTGAACCTGTTCCAGACCATCCGCTCGACGCGCGCCCTGACGAGCCTTCTTGTCAGCCACGATCTCGCCGTCGTGGCGCACCTATGCGAACGTGTCGCCGTGATGCAGCGTGGCACCCTCGTCGAAGTGCTGACCGCCGAAGCCCTGCGGCGTGGTGAGGCGCGGCACCCCTATACGCACACGCTCCTGGCCGCGAGCCGGGGATACCGACGTGTCGGCAGCCCGCATGAGGGCATGCCGCTTGCACCGTCCTAATAGGATCCGGCGCTCTGACGCCGCATCGATGAGGAGAAATCTATGTCGGATCGGTTGAAGCTTAGGGCCTTAACGGGTCTCGCACTGGGGGCGCTGCTAGCCGCCCCTTCCATGGCTCATGCCACGACGCCGGCCGACACGCTGGTGATGGCGAAGAACATCGACGACATGATCAGTCTCGATCCGGCCGAATGTTATGAACTGACCGGCGTCGAGGTGGACGCCAACATCTATGACCGATTGGTGCGCAATGACCCCAAGGACGCAACGAAGCTCGTCGGCGGCGTGGCGGACAGCTGGACCGTAAGCCCCGACGGCAAGACCATGACGTTCAAGCTGCATCCGGGGCTCACCTTCACGTCCGGCAAGCCGGTTACGGCCGAGGATGCAGCCTTCTCGCTCAGC
Source organism: Lichenifustis flavocetrariae (assembly GCF_026130545.1). Classification (GTDB taxonomy): domain Bacteria; phylum Pseudomonadota; class Alphaproteobacteria; order Rhizobiales; family Beijerinckiaceae; genus Lichenihabitans; species Lichenihabitans flavocetrariae. The sequence continues at coordinate 50,190 of NZ_JAMOIM010000016.1, forward strand.
CGCGTCATCAAGCTCGACAAATCGCCGGCCTTTCTGATCTCGCAACTGGGCTGGACCAAGGACAACGTCGATCAGATGGTGAAAGCGGTCGACCCCGCGACCCTGCAGATCACGATCGGGCCGAATTATGCCTCGACGCTGGTGTTGGCCCTGATGTCCTCCATCGTCGGCTCGGTCGTCGAGAAGGCCGTCGCCATGGAACATGACCAGGGTGGCGACCTCGGGAACGCCTGGCTGAAGACGCATTCGGCCGGGTCCGGACCCTTTGCACTGAAGAGCTGGAAGGCCAACGAGAGCGTGGTGCTCGATGCCAACCCGACCTACCGCGAAGGCGCGCCACCCTTGAAGCGGGTGATCATCCGCCATGTGCCCGAACCGGCCGCGCAGCGGCTTCTCATCGAGAAGGGCGATGCCGATGTCGCCCGCGATCTTTCGCCGGACCTCGTCGCGGCCGTCGCGGGCAACAAAGACATCAAGATCGTGGCCTCGCCTCAGGCGGCCCTTCACTATGTTGGCATCAACGTGAAGGCCGCGCCGCTCAACAATCCGAAGGTGCGGCTCGCCCTCCACTATCTGGTGGACTATCAGGGAATGGCGGACTCGTTCCTCAAGGGACAGTTCCAGGTCCATCAGACCTTCTGGCCCTCGGGCTTCTGGGCCGCGCTCGACAAGAATCCCTTCACGTTCGATCCTGCCAAGGCCAAGCAATTGCTGACGGAAGCGGGCTATCCGAACGGTTTCGACATCACGCTCGATGCCTCGAATTCATCACCCTACATGACGATGGCACAAGCCATTCAATCCAGCATGGCTCAGGGCGGCGTCAAAGTCACAATCCTGCCTGGCGAGCAGAAGTCGGTGATCACCAAGTTCCGGGCGCGACAGCACCAGCTCCTGCTGATCTACTGGGGACCGGATTACATGGACCCGCATTCCAACGCCGACAGCTTCGCCCGCAACACCGACAATTCGGACACTCCGGCGACCAAGCCCCTCGCTTGGCGCAATTCCTGGCTCATTCCCGAGATCAGCAAGCGCACCGAAGCCGCCGTGGAAGAACGGGATGGGGTCAAGCGCGAGGCCATGTACAAGGATCTCCAGCAGACGCTGCTGGACGACAGCCCCTTCATCATCATGTTCCAGGAGGTGAAGCAGACGGCCGAGCGCAGCAATCTGCAGAACTTCATCGTCGGGCCGACGCAGGACGTGGTCTATTACGGTTACGCCAAGAAGTAGCCCAAAGGGGCGTTTCGTCGCTGGGCTCGAAACGAGGGCCGACACTCAGGAGGAGGAGGATGTCTCCTCCTCCTGGGGGATCTTGATGGCCGGCCCTGAGGTGGTCACGATCCCTAGATCTTTCGCCTTCCAAAGGTTTGTGACGGTCCAGATCAATGCCGGCGGTGGGGCGCTGCGACCCTTCACGGTCAGTGGGAGGCAGCGGAGTTGCCGTGGCAACGCCTACAACGCTCTGGACATGGATCGCCATGCTTTGCTCGCGATGACGGAGAACCGAGCGATAGCAATGCGATCCAGCTCCAGATCGCGCGAAAGCTAGAGTCCCGGCACGTCTCGCTACAGACAGCCGAAAACCCGATCAGCTCAAGCCGGCGAGGTGAGCTGGGGCAAACCAAGCCCCTCGATCACGTCGTCTTCGAGCGTGTCCTCCTGCTCCACCTTCAACCGCCGCTCCGATTGGCGGCGCTTGACCTCATAGAGGATGACGCCGACCACCGTGATCAGCACCATGATGAGGGCGAGCGCATTGATCTTCGGTGTGATGCCGGCCCTGACTTGGGAAAAGACGTACACCGTTAATGTCGAGGAATTGCCGCCGGTGAACAGCGTGACGTTGAAGTTCTCCACCGACTGAAAGAACGCGATCACGGCCGCCGCACCAAACGCGGGATAGAGATGCGGAACGACAATGCGCCGCATCACCTGGGCGTGCGACGCGCCAAGATCGAGCGCCGCTTCCTCAAGCGAGGCATCTAGGCTCTGCAGCCGCGCGAGCACGAGAAGCATCGCATAGGCGCTGATGAACGAGGATTGGCCGAGCACGGACAGATGGAGGCCGGCCGGCACCGAGAGCTTGTTCCAAAACAGAATCGTCGAGATGCCGATCACCGCTCCCGGGGTCAGGATGGGCGCGACCATCAAGCCATAAAGTGTCGACCGCATCCGCGACTGAACACTGTTGATGAGCAGCGCGGCGGCTGTTCCGATCGGAACGGACAGGACCACGACCGCAACAGCGACCAGTACAGTGTTGAGCAGCGCGCGCCACATCTGCTGGTCCGACCAAAGTTCACCGAACCATCGCCCCGTCAGTCCAACCCAAGGGTAAATCGACGGAAATCGCGAATTATTCACGGCCGCGCCACCCATGACGACGAGGGGGGCGAGCAAATAGACGATGAAGAGCACCATATAGGCGGTGATGATCAATCGTCCGAGGCTGAAGGGTCTCATTCTACCTCACCGGGCGATATCGACGAGGCGGACGTTGAGCATCCGCATCATGAGGCTGACGAAGACGGTGCAGAGCACGAGCAGGAGAAAGGCGTAGGCCGAACCCGTGTTCCAATCGACCGACTCGAAAAACCATTGCTGAATGATTTCGGTGAACCAGCGCGACGTGGTCGAGCCTAGAATGCTGGGGACCAGGATCGAGCCCGCCGACAGCATGAACACCATGATGCAGCCGGAGCCGATGCCTGGTTTCGCATGCGGAATCACCACGCGCCAATGGATGCGCCACAACGGAGCCCCAAGATCCTGCGCGGCCTCGATCTGGTTGGTGTCGAGCGACTGGATCGCATTATAGATCGGGAACACCATGAACAGCACATAGGTGTAGACGAGGCCGATCAGGACCCCGTTGAACCCTGTGCGCCACCGGATGCCCTTGTCGATCAGACCGAGACCGTGCAGCGCGGCATTCAGCGGTCCCTGATAGGCCAGGATGATCGACCAGGCGAAGGAGCGAAGCACCTCGCTGACCCAGAGCGGGATCAGGAGCAGCAGAAACCAAGTGCCCGCGTTGCGCGGCGTTGAGACTTTTGCCAGGAAGTACGCCAGCGGGTAGGCGAGAACGAGGCAGATCAGCGTGACGACACTGCTGTAGAAGACCGTCAGACCAAAGATCTGCAGATGGATCGGACTGGTGAAGAAGGTTGCATAATTGGCAAGCGTGTAATGGTCGTTCGGGCCGCCCATCTGGTCGACCGGAATGTAGGGCCGGAACGAGAATTCAAGCAGGATGAGATTTGGCAGGATCACCATCGCAAGCAGCCAGAAGGCCGTGAGCGCGATGATGATCCCCGTTAACGCACCGCCATAGCGCTGGACGAGAGCTGTCACGGCCGCGCTCCGGCATCGGCCAGCACGACGGCATGTTCCGGTGAAAAGGTTAGTCCGCGCTGATCGCCCACGGCCGGAACAGAGGCATCCCGGTCGTTGCGCATCTGCACGATATGCGCGTGGCCGCCAGCGTCGTGACCGTGAATGTTGATAAAGCTCCCCTCGAAGGCGACTTCACTGATGCGCAGTGGAACATTGTTGTCGCCCTCCACCGCATCGGTCAGCCGGGCGTTCTCGGGCCGCACATAGAGTTTGGCCGTCGATCCGACCTGAATGCCGGGACCCAGGCGAGCCAGAAAGAGGCCTGCGGGCGTGTGGAAGCGGGCCATGCCGTTCTCGAGCCCGACGACCTTGCCGGGAACGCGGTTGTTTTCGCCCACGAACGACGCCACGAAGCCATTGGCGGGCTGGTTGTAGATATCGGCCGGGGTGCCGACCTGCTGCAGCACGCCCGCCGACATCACGGCGACACGATCGGACATGGCCAAAGCTTCGCCCTGATCGTGGGTGATGTAGACAAAGGTCACATCAGTCCGCTTCTGGATCGCGCGCAATTCACTGCGCATATGCTGCCGCAGCTTAAGATCGAGCGCCGACAAGGGCTCGTCGAGCAGCATGACCTTGGGCTCGACCGCGAGCGCACGGGCGATCGCGACACGCTGCTTCTGCCCCCCCGACAATTGGCTGATGCGTTTGTCGCCCGAACCCACAAGGTCGACGACGCGCAGGAGCTCCTCGGCGCGGGCCTTTCGCTTGTCCTTCGAGACGCCACGGACTTCCAGCCCGAAGGCGATGTTCTCCCATACGGTCATAAGGGGAAAAAGGGCGAGATTCTGGAAGATCAGCGCCGTCGGGCGTTTGTTCGGCCCGATGCCGCGCATGTTCTGGCCACCGATCTTGATCTCGCCCGAGGTCGGTTCGATGAAGCCCGAAATCATCCGCAGAATCGTGGTCTTGCCACACCCTGACGGCCCTAGAAACGAAAAGAATTCGCCGGCCCTGATGGTCAGGTCGACATCGTCGACAGCCCGGAAGGCGCCGAAATCGACGCAGACATGAGAAAGTTGAACGTCTTCGCTCATTCGCCTCCTACGCGCACATCGAACTCATCCTGCGGTGTCGAGATCAATCGACCCGAGGATCGGAGAGACAACGGATGCCGTCTCTCCCTTGCACTATGCATGGCGGATGCCATGCACGAAGCTGCGTTCAGGCGGCTTTGTATTTGTCCGCATACTCGCCGCGAAGCTTCAGGAACCAGGAATCCTGGGCCGGCCACCACCACATCTTGGCCAGAGCATCGCCGGGGTAGGCGGCCTTGTAGAAGGCCGCGACCTTCGGATCGAGCAAGGCAGCTGCGCCTTTGCCGGTTGGATTGGCCGAGAATGCCGTCGCATTGAGCGCGGAGCCTTGAGCGGTCGAGACGAAATTGGCAAATTCCGCCGCCTGCTCGAGGTTCGCCGCATTTTTCATCAGAAAATATCCCTGCATCCAGCCGAATGCGCCTTCCTTGGGCGACACATAGGCGAAAGGCAGACCGTCCTTGCCAAGGTTGTAGCCGGTGGAATCCCAGCACAGGCCGAGTGTGCAGCCATTCGTGCGGAACGCCGCCTGGGCGTCGTTTTCACCATTCCAGAATTGGGCGACATTCGGCTTGGCCTTGATGGCCGCAGCCAGGACGATGTCCCAGATCTGCTTCATCGTGGCCTCATCCTTGTAGCTGTCGAGGAAGGGCTTCGGCAGTTTGCCTTGCTCGTCGAGCACGCGACCCATCGCGGCGAGAGCCGAATGGCCACGCACAACGACCTTGCCCTCGAATTTGGGGTCGAAGAGCGACGCCAGCGTGGTGTCCGGGTAATCCATCGGCGCATCGGCGGTCGAATGGACCAGCGCTTCCGTACCCCAGACGCTCGGCAGGTAGTAACGCTTCCCGCCAACCTCCGCCGCGGCGCCGGCCGCGCCCGACACGAAGGCCGGGTCGTAGTTGTCGAGCTTGATCTTGGTCAGATCCCAGGGTTGAACGATGCCGTTCGACACCCAGGCCGGCACACGATCGAGCGTCGGCTCGACGAAATCGACGCCCCCCGTCTGCAGCGCGACCTTGCATTTCGCATACATCGTATCCTGGTCGGGCTGATCCAGGAAGTTCACCTTGATGCCGGTCTGTTTCGTGAAAGCGGCGAAAAGATCGTCGAACTTGTAGCCCGACCATCCCATGAAATTGACTTCGCCGGACGAGGCCCGCGCTTTGGCGGAAATCAGGGCAGGCGCGCTGAGAGCGCCAAGGCCGACGGCGGCCGTCTTCAGCAGCACACGCCTGTTCAGCCCTTTGTGTTGATCATCGTCACGCATGAATGAAGCTCCCAAGCCTTTCGATCCGGCCCACCGATATGAGCCGGCCAAATGTGCGCCGCAGTCGAAGCTTGCAGCCGGCGGTTGCGATCAAGCGTTCGTCAGGCTCGCGTCGTTTGAACCGGCATCATCGATCGGCGTTCACATCCATGCAAGACTTATGCGCATTGAACAGGGCGCGCTGTCTCCGTGACGGTTGGAGAGGTCTCCTGCGTGATCCCTGGCTCCGGCCGGGCATTTTGAGGCAATCGACTTGGCCGTGCATCTGGTCCGTCGATCGAGAGGAAACTCCAACCCGCCCCTCAGTTCAAAGTTCGTTTGGCTTGCGGACTATCAAGCGAGAAGGTCGGAATGAGCACCTGGAAGGCGCTCCCATGCTCATCGGCCATACGATAGGTCCCGGCCATGATGCCGCTCGGTGTGGAGAGCGGACAGCCGGAGGTATAGCGGAAGCTCTCCCCCGGCTGCAGCACGGGCTGTTCGCCCACGACACCGAGGCCTTGGACCTCCTCGACCTTGCCGCTCGCGTCCGTGATCAGCCAGTGCCGGGCAATGAGCTGGACGAGCTTTGACCCGAGATTGGCGATCTCGACCGTATAGGCCCAGAAATACTGCCCGCTGTCCGGATCGGAACGGTCCGGCAAGAACTCGGGAATGACAGTCACTTGGATGTCATGGGTGATGGCCGTGTACATCTTGGTGTCCGCCGAACTGAGGGTTAGCGCGACGCGAGGTCAGATATTTTGCCGCCGTCGAGCCCCGCAAGAGCACCGCCGAGATCGTCCGTCAAATCCTCCACGTCCTCAAGGCCGACAGACAGCCGCAACATGCCTTCGCTGATGCCAAGTTCGGCACGCGCCTCGGGCGCCAAGCGCTGATGCGTGGTCGTCGCGGGATGGGTGATCAAGCTCTTCGAGTCACCCAAATTGTTCGAGATGCCGATGATCCGCAGCGCATTGGCCATCCGGAAGGCAGCCTGCTTGTCGGCGAGCTCAAAGGCGACGAGCGTGCCGCCACCGCTCATCTGCCGGCGCGCCAGCGCGTATTGCGGATGGTCGGGACGGAATGGGTAGATCACGCGTTTTATTCCCCGCTGTGCAGCCAGGAAATCGGCAATGACCTCGGCCCCCGCCGTCTGGGCCCGCACCCTGAGGGTCAATGTCTCGAGTCCTTTCAACATGACCCAGGCATTGAAGGGCGACATGGCCGGTCCGGTCTGCCGGAGCAAATTATGGACGTGTGTGTCGATGAAGGCCTTGCTGGCCAGGATGACGCCGCCCAGGCAACGGCCTTGGCCATCGACGTGCTTCGTCACGGAATAGACCACGCAATCGGCGCCGAGAGCGAGTGGACTTTGCAGCAAAGGCGTGGCGAAGACGTTGTCCACCACCAGGGTCGCGCCGCCCGCATGCGCGATCTCGGCCACAGCCGCGATATCGACGAGGCTCAGGGTGGGGTTCGTGGGGCTTTCGAGAAACAGCGTCTTGGTGTTGGGCCGCATCGCGGCACGCCATTGATCCAGATCCTCGCCATCGACCAGCGTGGTCTCAACGCCGAAACGGGGCAGCAGGTCTTCAAGCACATAGCGACACGACCCGAAGAGGGCTTTCGCCCCGATGGCGTGATCGCCGGCCTTGAGCTGACCCAAGATTGAGGCGGTCACGGCCGCCATGCCGCTTGCCGTGGCGCGTGCCGCCTCGGCGCCTTCGAGCAACGCCATCCGCTCCTCGAACATCGCCACCGTCGGGTTCGAGAAGCGTGAGTAGATGAAGCCTGGAGCGTCGCCCTTGAAGCGTGCTTCCGCGGCTTCCATCGTGTCGTAGATAAAGCCCTGAGTGAGGAACAAGGCTTCGGAGGTTTCCCCGAACTGCGAGCGGAGCGTCCCGCCGTGTACCAGGCGGGTCGCGGCTCTTGTCCGATCCCTACCGTCATTGCCTGTCATCGTCGTCTCCGTTCCACTAAGCCGACACTTGTCCCCGTTTCGCAGCCGTACGTAGGTACGACAATGCGAAAGGCGACGCGGGAAGAGGATCTCGAGAGAGCTCGGCCCTTAGCGCTTTATTTACCGTGGCGGCAAGTCAGCAAAATCACCACGCGAAGAAACTACACTGCCGGCAAAGCTGCCGTCAACGATCGGTCGTCAAGATCTCGCGCCATGGGGACGTGTGGCACCGTCACTTCGATGAATGCAGGGCCAATCACCCGATAGCCGAGCGCCTCATAGAACGGCTGCGCGGTGACCCGTGCATGGAGTTCCACTCTCGCAAAGCCGCGGTCGCGCGCAACGGTCTCAGCGAAACGGACCATATCGCGCCCGACCCCCTGCCCGCGCATCGATTCAGCCACCGCCATCTGCCGCAGCTTGATCGTCGTAGCATTGACGGGCTTCAGGACAAGCGTGGCAAGGACGATCCCGTTCTCCACATTGGCGAGATGCAGTTGTTGCTCCTCGCCAGCCAGATCCGCAGCATCCTGGGTCAGGCCAAGGGGCTGCCGAAGATGCGCCGCGCGAAAATCGAGCATCCGGGCGTAGAGCTGAGTGCCGAAGGGGACGAGCTGGATCATGGGTGACGGGCCGGGGTGAAGCGCCAGCTCGGTGGTTGGCCGACTGCCCTGCACATGCTGGTCTCCGCCCCCGTGGTCAACCGTCCAGGGGCGGCAGACTGCCCGCTTGAGATGGACGGGGGATCGAGAGCGGGCTAGGAGGAAACTCAATTCCCCGATCGCAATGACGGCCGAGCGACATTTAGAAAGCAGAATGATGACCTTCCGTATCTGGCCGTCACAACGGATCAGGCAGGCCGTCGAGACAGGCATAATCATCCCGGCGATGCCATTGGCTCCGGACCAGATCCAGCCGGCCAGCATGGATCTCCGGATCGCCGATCGCGCCTATCGGGTCCCGGCGAGTTTCCTGCCCGGCCCCCACAGGACGGTGCGCGAACGCCTGACGAGCCTGTCCACCCACGTGCTCGACCTGACCCAACCGCGCGTGCTGGAACGCAACTGTGTTCACATCATCCCGCTGCTGGAAGAGATCCGGCTAGGACCGACAACGAGCGCGCGCGCCAACCCGAAAAGCTCCTCCGGGCGGCTCGATATCTTCGTCCGCCTGATCACGGATTACGGGACCGCCTTCGACGACATTCCTGAAGGCTACCAGGGTCCCCTCTTCGCCGAGGTTGTGCCCCGTTCCTTCCCGGTAATCGTCGGCCGGGGCACGACTCTCAACCAGATCCGCTTCCGCGAACGAGGCGCCGGGCCGGCCGAAGCAAAGCGAACCAGCGCCGTGACAATCAACCTTCAGCCGACCAGCCCCGACCGGATCATCGGCTATCGGGCGCGGCGCGCGGCCGGTCTCGTCGATCTAGCCGCCGTGGGCGCACACCGACGTGGGGATTTCTGGGAGCCCTTGACGATTGAGGCCGATCGCGGCGACCTCGTTCTCGTGCCCGATGAGTTCTACATTCTGGCATCGTTCGAAGACGTCCGGGTAGAAGCCGGCGAGGCGGCCGAGATGATCGCCTACGACACGTCTGTCGGGGAAGCGCGCGTTCATTACGCCGGCTTTCTCGACCCCGGTTTCGGTCTGCCGGAGGCCGGGGGGACGGGCAGCAAAGTGGTGCTGGAAGTTCGCAGTCACGATGTGCCTTTTCTCCTGGAACACGGCCAGCACGTCGGTACGCTCGAATACGAACCGATGCTCGAACGTCCTGACCAGCTCTATGGGCAAGGGATCCGGTCGAACTACCAGGGCCAGGGCCTCAAACTGTCGAAGCAATTCCGGTGAGGTGGACGCCGAGCCAGCGACGAGAGGACCCGGCCGAGGCGCTCAGAGACCGCGCTTGAAACGCAAGGTGCCGCCCACGCCCGAGACGGTGAGGTCGCCGTTGGATTCCAGGTGCCACTTAGGAAGCGAGTGAAGCGTCACCAGCATCGTATGTTCGGTGTCGTCGATCTCCTTGCCGCACGTTTTACGCGTCATCGCGATCGAACCGGCGGCGAGCTTCTGCTCTTTGATCGGATAGAGCGACATCGAGAAGGTGTTGCAGCCGCCGAACCCGACGGCGCGCAGCTTGTCATCCAGGTTGAAGCTCGGGGCATCGCCTCCGATGGATTTACCGCCGAGATCGGCGAGGATCCAGGTCGCACCGAAGGGGAACTGTTGCTCGACGGGCCCCGACGGTGTCGGCGCCTTCTCCTCCTGTTTTCTCACCTTCGCGCCGATTTGCGCCGCAGCCCTTTCCATGGACGAAAGACTGAGTACCGCCGCGAAAGCACAGACTCCCGCGATTTTGAGAGAGCGAAAGACACCTCCGGTGAGGCGATCATGAAAAGGGTACGAGCGTGCCATATCTCTCCGGCCCGGATCTTAAGCGGGCCTCGCGTTAGCAGATGAGCCGGGGCAGGACAATGTCGGCACCGCGACAAAGACGGGGCGATCCCGGAAGAATCGCGGCACGGTCATCCCACAGCGGACAACCGGCCCGCCAATGTCTCGTAGAGCCCGTTGCTGCTGGCGAAGACATAATCGAGCGGAGTGACGATAACCTGTTCCGCGCCTTTGCCCACCAGCCAATCCGCCATGGGGCCAACCCGGTTGATGCGGCAATGGTACGTCTGCATGTCCGGCGATCCCGAGGGAAAGAACACGGCGTCGAACAGGTGACGTGCCTCATCGGCCAGCGCCGCATCAGGACGGCTGAACCGCGCGCGGAGCTCGCGCGAGGTGCGAGCGGCTTCCTCGGCGGCGATCCTGGCCAGAATCATGCGGACCGCCGCGAGCGCCTCGTTCGACCAAGTCGCCCGGAGCGAGGCCATGAGGTTCGCTTCGGAGCGCAACATCACGCCATCGTCCAGCACCTTGAGCCCGTTCGCCGCCAGGGTCGCGCCGGTCGTGGTGATGTCGACGATGAGTTCTGCGGTCCCTGCGGCAGGAGCCCCCTCAGTGGCGCCGAAGCTCTCGACGATGCGGTAGTCGGTGACGCCATGCGTCGCAAAAAACGCGCGGGTCAGATTGAGATATTTTGTGGCGACACGCATCCGCCGGCCCCGGCGTGCGTGGAAGATCGCCGCCACGTCTTCGAGATCGGCCGTTGTGCGCACATCAATCCAGGCCTGTGGGACCGCCACGACGACGTCGGCATTGCCGAAACCAAGCGGTGCCAGCAAAGCCACGCGCTGATCGGCCTCCCGCACCTGCTCGCGAAGGAGGTCCTCCCCGGCGATGCCGAGATGAACCGAGCCGTCGGCCAACTGCCCGACAATGTCGGAGACCGGAAGATAGGCGACCTCCACAGCATCAAAGCCCGCAAGAGTGCCACGATAGTCGCGGAGGCCGCGGCCTTGCACCAGATCGAGGCCCGCGCGGGAGAAGAAGCGTGCGGCGTTTTCCTGAAGCCGACCCTTAGAAGGAACTGCCAGGACGAGCGCGTTTTTGGTCATGACGCCAGCTCGCCCCCATGCAGCCGATCGACCCAGATGGCTGCGCCCACGGCCGGCACGGCGACCTTGCTACCGAGCGATTGCGCCAAACGGTCGTAGCGCCCTCCGCCCACCACCGGTCCGATCGAAGCCGTCGGGTTACGGCATTCGAAGACGAACCCTGTGTAGTAATCGAGCTTGCGTCCGAACGATCCCGAGAAGCTCACTGTTGCGAGATCGACGCCATGGACTGCCATGAAGCTGATCCGCTCCTCGAACAGGTCGAGAGCCGTCCCTAGGTCGAGCCCCGCTTCCGCCGCGAGCCTCCGCAGGTCGGTTGCGGCTTCGTCCGGATGTCCCGCTATGGCCAGGAAGCGATCGAGCACCGCACGCTGTTCCTCGCCGAACGGCGGTGCAGACCGCATCGCGACCTGAGACAGGAAGCGCTCGGCGATTTCGGTCGCGCTACGTCCGCCCACGCTTGTGATGCCGGCGATCGACAGAAGATCGTCGACGAGAGCGCGGGCACCTGTGGCATCCGTCCCGGCAAGCGCCGCAAGCACACCTGCATGGTCGCCGCTTTGGGTAGGAGCGGCCGCAAGTATCACACTCGGCGTCTCTCCCTTGTCGAGGCCACGTTTGAGCCGCCGCTGCCAGGTCGGAGGCAGCTTCAAGGCATCGAGAAGCTGCGCCAGGAGCCCCGCATCGCCGAAAGTCGTCGCGAGGGAGGGCGCCCCGGCGCCGGTTGCAGCTTCGAGAGCAAGCCCCAGGATCTCCGCGTCGGCAGCTGCCGCGTCGGTGCGCCCGAAGCTTTCCAGCCCGGCCTGAATGAACTCGTCCGGCTCGCCGGCCCGAAATCGGAACACGGGTCCGCAATAGCTGAAGGAGGCCGCCTCGCCGCCTCTGCGCGAATCCAGATAAGCGCGGCAGACGGGAATCGTGAACTCTGGCCGCAGGCAGAGTTCAGCCCCGCCTCGGTCGCTGGTAAAGTAAAGACTTGCGCGAATGTCTTCGCCGCCGAGATCAAGGAAATGCGACGCGTCCTGAAGGATCGCCGGCTCGATCCGCGGATAACCCGCCTGCACCAGTTGAGCCAGCAGGACCTGCATCTTGCCCGTCTCCGGTCCCACGGCTTCAAGGGTCGATATCAAGGGTCGGTCCAGCACGCGTCCGCTGCTCCATCTGTGGCGCGGCTTCTAGCAGCGCCCTGTCGGCAGCGCGAGGTGTTTCGCAGCCGAGCGTGAACAAAGGGCATCACGTCCGCCGATCACGCACCATGTCGGCCGAGCACCTCGCGAACGGCCTCGACCATCTGGGCTTCCGGCACCGCCGCCTGTGCTTTCTGCCGAAGCTCAAGGTAGTCTGTGCGGTCCTTGCTGGCTTTGGCCAACTCCGCGCCCAGGACAAGATCCCGGATCATGACCTGGGCCCCGCCGGCGGCGTCGCGCTCGTTGGTCCCCTGGATCACCGCGCACCGGCTGTTGCGTTTGTCGGCATATTTCAATTGGGCGTTCATGCCGGATGTACCGAGATAGAGTTCCGCCGCGATGCCGGCCTTTCGGAGAGTGGTGACAAGAGCCTGGTAGTGAGCGAGATGATCACGGTCGAGAACCAGCACGACGACAGGCCCAGGGGGGACGACACTGGTGACGATGGGGCTACCTACCGCCTGCAGCGCGGCCTGCAACCTTGAGATACCAATCGAGAAACCCGTAGCCGGCACCGTTTCACCGCGAAATCGCGCCACAAGCCCGTCGTAACGTCCACCGCCGCCGACAGATCCAAACCGCACCGCCTTGCCATCGTCTCCCGTGATCGAGAAGGTGAGCTCGGCTTCGAAGACGGGGCCGGTATAATATTCAAGGCCGCGCACCACAGACGGGTCGATGCGAATCCGCCCGTCATCATAGCAGGCTGCAGCGATCAAATCAGCGATGTCGCCGAGCTCGGCGACCCCCTCCAGGCCGCGTTCGGAGGAACCGACCACCGAACGCAATTGATCGAGTGTCGCACCTGCCGTGGCCGCACCCGCTTCCGTGAAAGCCAGAACACGGCTGATCGACGCGTCATCGAGCCCCGCGCCTTTCGTGAAATCGCCGCTCTCGTCCTTGCGACCGGACCCAAGAAGGGCAGTGACACCGGCCGGGCCAAGGCGGTCAAGCTTGTCGATGGCGCGCAGAACCGTCAGTCGACGACCGGCCTCGGCCGCTTCGCCGAGACCAATGGCCTCCATGACACCGTCGAGCACCTTGCGGTTATTGACCTTGATGACATAGTCGCCGCGGGAGATGCCGAGCCGTTCCAGGCAATCCGCGGCCATGATGCAAAACTCGGCATCGGCCGCGACCGAGGCCGTTCCAACCGTGTCGGCGTCGAATTGCATGAACTGCCGAAACCGGCCCGGACCTGGTTTTTCATTGCGAAACACGTAACCGGCACGAAAACTGCGGTAAGGCTTCGGCAGGCTGGCGTAGTTCTCTGCAACGAAACGCGCGAGCGGCGCTGTCAGGTCATAGCGTAAGGAGAGCCAGGATTCGTCATCGTCCTTGAAGGAGAACACACCTTCGTTCGGCCGATCGAGGTCGGGCAGGAACTTGCCCAAAGCCTCGGTATATTCGATGAAAGGGGTCTCGACAGGCTCGAAGCCATACAGCGTATAGACCTCGCGAATGGCGGCGACGAGCCGGTCTGTCGCCGCAATATCGGTCGGGAGCCGGTCGACGAGCCCCCGCGGCAGGCGGGCTTTGGCGAGCGTGGGCTCTTGCGGAGAAGCGGTTGGCATTGGGGCCTCGGTGAACGGACGAGGCGTCTTCTAGCGGCTGCGGGCCCGGGCCGGCAAGGCTGGGGGTAGGTCTCCCCCAGCGGTTCCTGACGGAACGGTCCTGTAAAGCGTTCTCGCGCCGGCTAATTATCATCCTCATCGCCGCCCTTCCGGGCCGACGTGTCCGGCTGCGAGAAGACTTTATGGCAGGCAGGACTGAGGGACTGAAGATTGCGCTTCAGACACTGAACGATCGCATCCTCGTCAGGCACATAGCTGCCGCAGAGGCGATAGACGTCGGGTGTGCAGGCCATTTGATCTTCCATCGAACCGCGGTCCTGCGCGAAAGTCCCGCTGCCAAGACCCGTAACCGCTGCGGCAAGAACCAACATGCCGCAAACACCTGCCATTCTTTTCTGCATTCGAAATCCTTTCGCCCTCTCGTCTCGTGCGCAGCGGCTATCGCGCTATTCGTCCGAAGCCGTGAGAGCTTCCCTGCGGGGTGATGCGATTTGAGGTCAACTTCGCAAGGCCAAAAAAGTTTATGCGGCACGTCGCTCCTAGGTCCTGTAGCTCCGGGCGATGGCTGCCTCAGTGTGTCGCCATCTCGGTCGCCGCTAGCCTCGGCCCTTTAGGCCGGAGCAGATTGCGAGCACTGTTAATCAAGCCAACATGCGTGAACGCCTGAGGAAAATTCCCGACCTGCCGTTTGGCGGTCGCATCATATTCCTCCGACAAAAGGCCGACGTCGTTACAGAAGCTTGCGAGCCGCTCGAACAAGGCTTGGGCTTCATCGTGGCGATCGATCATCGTGTAGACGTCGACAAGCCAGAACGAACACGGAAGGAAGGTCCCTTCGGTGCCCGTAAGGCCATCCACGGATGTGCCCGTGTCGTAGCGAGCCACCAAGCCATCTTGAAGCAGATGGGTCTCGATGGCGGTCACGGTCCCGAGCACGCGTGGATCTTCTGGCGGCAGGAAACCAACGATCGGAATCAGCAACAGGCTCGCGTCGAGTGTCTTGGAACCGTAGGACTGCGTGAAACTGTTGAGGTCCCGGTCGAAACCCTGTTCGCAGACCTGGCGGTGAATTTCTTCGCGGGTGGCCCTCCATTCATCAACAGGCCCATCGAGGCCGAACTCCTCGATCGATTTGATGGCGGCGTTGTAGGCCGACCACGCCATCACCTTGGAGTGGGTAAACTGACGGCGTCCGCCACGGACCTCCCAGATTCCCTCATCTGGGTCCATCCAGATCGTCCCGAGATGCTCCACCAATTTTTTCTCGAGTTGCCAGCCGGCGCTGTCGTGATCCATGCCGAAGCACCGGGCCTGATACATGGCCCCGAGGACTTCACCGTATACGTCGAGCTGAAGTTGATTCGCGGCCGCGTTGCCGACGCGCACGGGCCGCGCGCCCTCATAGCCGTTCAACCAGCCGAGCTGATATTCGCTGAGCCGCCGCTCTCCAGCGACTCCATACATGATCTGCATCTGGTCCGGCGATCCCGCCACTGCCCGAAGAAGCCAGGCTCGCCAGGCGACGGCTTCGGAGAGGAAGCCGGAATCGACGAGCGCATAGAGCGTCAGCGTGGCGTCCCGCAGCCAGCAATAGCGGTAGTCCCAATTTCGGCCACCGCCCAGTTGCTCGGGCAACGATGTCGTCGGCGCGGCCACGATGCCGCCGGTTTCGAAATGGGTAAGGGCCTTCAGGGTGATGAGCGAGCGAAGCACCAGGTCGGCCCAGGGGCCGCTCGCCTCGGATTTGAAGGTCTTGGACCATTCACGCCAGCCCCAGGTCGCCCGCTCGATGACCTCCCCGGCGGAACAGCGCGGCGGCACGGGACGGAAGGAGGGAGACCATGTCAGGACGAAGGACGCGTCATCCTCTTCGGACAGTGTGAATTCGCCAATCGTCCGCATGCCCTCGCCCCGGAGGGGCACACTCGAATCGAGGACCAGACGTTCGGGGCCCGCGACTGCGGAAAGCCGGCCGTCGTCGAGCCGGCTCACCCAAGGCACAACCAGCCCATACTCGAAGCGAATGGAGAGAGACATGCGCATCGCGACCGATCCACGCGTGCAACGAACTAGGCGAACGACATCCGAATGCCCCTCGCGCCGACCCATGCAGTCGGTGACAACGACAGTTCCGGTGGCCGTGGTGAACGATGTTTCGAGAACGAGCGTGCCTTTGCGGTATCGCCGCGCGACCTGCACCTCCTGGTCCACTGGCGCGATCCGCCAGAACCCATTGTCTTCGTCCCCGAGGATGGCCGCAAAACACGCAGGGGAGTCGAAGCGGGGCAGACCTAGCCAGTCGATCGATCCATCTTTTCCGACGAGACCGGCCCCTTCACAATTGCCGATCAGCGCGTAATCCTCGATGCGTCCTGCCAAGTCGATTCTCCATGGAAACTCGGCGAGCCAACGCGCGGTACCCGGTTTTGTTGAGATGAAGCTTACGGAAGCTGGGCGAGCCGCTCGATGAGCAGCGCGTAAAATCGCTCGACATCGACGTTGCGGATGTAGTTGCAATTGGCCGGGCGCTTGGTGACCCGCCAGAAATCCGCGACGGTCATACCTTGCGTGAGCGCACTGCCGGTTTCTATGGCCACATTGATGTGCCGCCCCTCGTAAAGCGTCGCGTCGAGCAGATAGGCGATCACGTTGGGGTCGTGCAACGGTGCGCCCGTCCATCCGTATTTTTCGAGGTCGAAGCGCTCGGAAAAGCTGAGCAGCGCCGCGACGGCGGTGCCGCACCGGTTGCCGAGACTTGCGATCCGGGCGAGCCGCTCATGCGTGTTCAGCACTTGGTGCGTCACGTCGAGCGGCAGGAGCGTGACAGGAACCCCGCTCTCCAGGACCACGGCCGCCGCTTCCGGGTCGACGTAGATGTTGAACTCGGCCGCCGGCGTGATGTTGCCGACCTCGAAATACGCACCGCCCATGCTGACGATCTCGCGTATCTTGAGGGCGATCTCGGGCGCCTTGATTAAGGCCATGGCGATGTTGGTCAGTGGACCCAGCGTGCAGAGCGTGATCTCCTTATCGGCGTGAGCCAACACGGTTTCGATGATGAAATCGACACCGTGCTGAGCCTGCTGCGGAACCGACGGCGACGGAAGATCGATCCCGTTCAGGCCCGTTTCGCCGTGCACATGTTCCGCCGTCACCGGTTGCCGCCGCATCGGTCGAGCACAGCCGGCAAATACTGGGACGCTCGTTTTTCCAGCCAATTCCACGATCTTGCGGGCGTTCTCGGTCGTCCGCCACAAGGGCACGTTGCCGGCCACCGAAACGACCCCAAGAACTTCGATTTCCTCCGGCGACGCGAGTGCCAATAGAATCGCAACGGCGTCGTCCTGGCCCGGATCCGTGTCGATGATGATCTTGCGCGTCATGAGAGATCCTGCCGTCAGCGATACATCTCAGGTCGCGCGAATTGTGCGGAGCGTCAATCCCGGGCCACAGAGCTGCGGCTTGCCTTCTGGCGCGGGTTTGCGCATTGACGTGCGCCTGCTTGGGAACGACCCGGAGGAGCGACGGCCAATGGACAGGTTGCAACGCATTGCTCTGGGGAGCATTGCGGTCGGATGCCTCGTGCTCGGGATCAAGTTCGCGGCCTATGCGGTCACGGGCAGCGTGGGCTTACTGTCGGATGCGCTGGAAAGCATCGTCAACGTTGCGACGGCGATCGCAGCCTTCGTGGCTCTGCGCATCGCATCGCGGCCCGCCGACGACAATCATCCGTATGGGCACTCCAAGGCCGAGTATCTTTCCGCCGTCGTCGAAGGCGTCCTGATCGTTGTCGCGGCCTGCGCGATCCTGCGCGAGTCCTATGAGGGCTTCATCGCCCCCCGCCCGCTCGAAGCCCCGGTCGCGGGATTGGCGATCAGCCTTGTGGCGACCGGGCTCAATGCGGCCTGGGCGACGTTGCTCGTGCGTGAAGGTCGATCGAACCGATCGGCTGCGATCGAGGCCGACGGTCGCCATCTGTTTACGGACGTGGTCTCATCTGTCGGTGTCGTGGTCGGCGTCGCCATCGTGTACCTGACGCATGTGGCCGTTCTCGATGCGGTGATCGCCGCTCTCGTCGCCGTCAACGTCCTGTGGGCCGGCTGGCAGATCATGCGCGAAAGTGTGGGCGGTCTGATGGATGAGGCCATTCCCGAGGCCACCCTGGGCCAGGTCCGCGAACTGATTTCCACCAATGCCACCGGAGCCGTCGAGGCACATGACGTCAAAACCCGGCGGGCCGGCAAGATGACGTTCATCGAGTTCCACCTCGTTGTATCCGGCGACATGACGGTGTCGACGGCTCACGAGATTTGCGATCGTCTGGAACGGGTCTTGCGGGCGGCGATTCCCGACACGACCGTTTCGATCCATGTCGAGCCCGAGGAGAAGGCCAAACATTCCGGGATCGTGGTGGTGTGAGTGTGACCATTCCGAGCAAGACGCCTGAAAAAATCCGGCACTGTGGCTTGAGACCAACAGCCGAGCTTCAGCCTTTCAGGTAATGTGATTGTGTTCTAACGAGGCAGGGCATGTTCAGCTACCGTTTCCTTTACGTCGTCCCCGCCGCTCTTGTGCTCTCCGCTTGCGCCCTTTTTCAGCCGATCTATCAGAAGACTGCGGTCAATTATGCGGATGATTGTATTGCAACCGAGTCCAAGGTGATCTCGTCCAGCGCCACCGCGATCGAAGCCGCGGTCGGGTTTGTCATGCGCCGCTGCGACGTGGAGGTCCATGCGGCCGAAGTGGCGCTGTTGACCCAGACACGTGGCGATGGCCGATCCGACGCCGCGAAGGCCGCCGAATTGCGGCAAAGCCAGCGTGATCTGGCGCGAAAGCTGATCTCCCTGGCGCGTGCCATCTGAAGGCGCGCCATAATGGTGCCACTGTTGTCGCCGGATCACGCGTCGCGAAGATCTGCATCAAGGCCATAGAAAGGCACGTGTTTCGATTGCCGATCGGGCTCTCGTTAGCCGATTAAAGAAAGAAGCGGCTGATCATGCCGCAACCCGTCCATCATCTGGACGGATCTCTTGAGAGGCACATCGATGCATCGTTCATCTCTTGCCCTGTTGGGAGCCGTGGCGAGCGTGATCGCGTTCGCAAGCTCGGCCCAGGCTTATGAAGGCTCGTTCTTCCTGAATCCGCCGGATGGCGGCGCAAGGGCTTCGGCTCAGCCGGACGCCGATCAAACCTCTGTCGACCCCGGCAGCAGCGCTCCAGCCTACGCCACCCCGAGCTATGACCAGACCCGTCCGATGGCGAGCCCCATTCCCCGCGAGGTCGTGGCCTACGACGGCCCATACGCCCCCGGCACGATCGTCATTTCGACGGAAGAGAAGCGCCTCTATCTGATCATGCCCGATCATCAGGCCCTCCGTTACGGCGTGGGCGTCGGTCGCCCAGGTTTTGAATGGTCCGGCGTGAAGACCATCACGGCCAAGCGGGAATGGCCAGATTGGACGCCTCCCGCCGCAATGCTGCGTCGCCGCCCCGACCTGCCCCGTCACATGGCCGGCGGCATCGAAAATCCGCTCGGTGCGCGCGCCATGTATCTCGGCAGCAGCGAATATCGCATTCACGGATCGAATGAGCCCGATACGATCGGCCAAGCCGTGTCGTCGGGATGTATCCGCATGACGAACGAGGATGTCGCCGATCTCTATGATCGTGTGAAAGTGGGCGCCAAGGCTGTCGTGGCCCGCTGAGCCCACCGAAATGACGAGGTCGACATGGTCGACCTCGTGATGCTCAACGGCCGAGTCCTCGCGCCGCGAGTGCAGCCAGATAGGTCTGCCACCGCTGATCATGTTCCTGCCCCAGCTCGAACAGATAGGTCCAGGTGAATAAACCTGAATCATGTCCGTCATCGAAGGTCAGCTTCACCGCGTAATGACCGACTGGGGTCGCGGCCGCAATACGCACCTGGCGCTTTCCGGCGACCGTCTTCTTCTCTGCCGCGGAGTGGCCTTGCACTTCGGCGCTTGGGCTTTCCACCCGAAGATACTCCGCCGGCAAGTCGAAGGACCTTCCGCTATCGAACGTCACCGCAAGCCGCGTGCCTCCGTCTCTCACGCGCAATTCGGTGGGCCAAACCTCTGTGGACTCTTGCGTCATCGAAACGGCTCCATGGCGGATTGCGCCGAGATTGTGATGGGTTATAGACGGGCAACAAAAGCAAGTCGGAGGAATGGATGGACCGGAACGAAAGGACGCGACGCACGCGCCTGTGGTCGAACTGGTATCTCCTCCTGCTGCCCACCTATGCGGCGGTGCTCTGGGTGCCGTTCTTCAATCGGGTCGAACCGACGATCCTCGGTTTTCCGTTCTTCTATGCCTATCAGATGATTTGGGTGCTTATCAGCGCCGTTCTGACCGGCATCGTCTTCTTCGCGACGCGTCAACAATAAGAAGATTTTGGGAGCGGAAAGATGCCGGTCAACTGGATTGCGCTCGCGGTTTTCGTGGCCTTCTTCGGCTTTGTCACGCTGGTCGGCTTCATGGCGGCGAACTGGCGGCGCGGCGACCTCGACCTCTTGCACGAATGGGGCCTGGGCGGCGGACGTTTCGGCACTCTAATCACCTGGTTTCTCCTCGGCGGCGATCTCTACACCGCCTACACGTTCATTGCAGTCCCGGCCCTGGCGTTTGGCGCGGGAGCCATCGCGTTCTTCGCGGTCCCCTACACGACCATCGTGTATCCCATGACCTTCGTGGTGTTCCCACGCCTTTGGTCGGTCTGTCGGCAAAACGGCTTCGTCACCGCAGCCGATTTCGTGCGAGGCCGCTTCGGCAATCGCTGGCTGGCGTTGGCGATCGCGGCGACCGGCCTTCTGGCCACCATGCCGTATATCGCGCTCCAGCTCGAAGGCTTGCAGGTGGTGATCGCGGCCTTGGGCGTCGAATCGTCGGGCTGGCTTGGTGAATTGCCTCTTATCGTCGCCTTTGTGATCCTGGCCGCCTTCACCTACACGTCCGGCCTCCGCGCCCCCGCGGCGATCGCCGTCGTCAAGGACGTGATGATCTACATCACGATTTTTGCCGCGCTGATCATCATCCCGGCGAAACTCGGCGGCTTCGGTGCCATCTTCGCCGCCATTCCGGCCAAGAATCTGATCCTCGCGACCCCACAGCCTGGCTCGACGGGCGCCTATTCGGCCTATGCGACCTTGGCGCTCGGCTCCGCCGCAGCGCTGTTTCTCTATCCACACGCCATTACGGCCGTCCTGAGTTCATCGACCCGCGACGTCATTCGACGCAATTCGGCTCTGCTGCCGGCCTATTCGATCGTGCTCGCGCTGATCGCCCTGCTGGGTTTCATGGCCTATGCGGCGCATGTGGATCAGAACCCGGCCTTTGCGGCCATGTTCAAGCAATACAAGGCAAACTTTGCCGTCCCGGCCTTGTTTCTGCAGCTCTTTCCCGCTTGGTTCGCAGGTTTCGCTTTTGCCGCCATCGGCATCGGGGCGTTGGTGCCCGCCGCAGTCATGTCCATTGCGGCCGCCAATCTCTGGACCCGCAACATCCACCTCGAATTCATCAATCCGAATGCCTCGGCCCGTCAGGAGGCCCGCATGGCCAAACTGATGTCGCTGATCGTCAAGTTCGGCGCCCTGTTCTTCATCCTCTTCCTCCCCCTGGATTATGCGATCCAATTGCAGCTCTTGGGCGGAGTGTGGATGAGCCAGACCTTGCCGGCAGTCCTCATCGGCCTCTACACACGCCGGCTGAATTCCTGGGGCTTGCTGCTTGGCTGGGCGGCGGGCATCGGCCTCGGCACCTGGATGGTTGCCCTGACAGGCTTCAAATCCGCGACCTACAGCCTGACCTTGTTCGGGCTTACGGTACCGGCCTATGCGGCTATCTACGGGTTGCTCGTCAATATCGTGGTCGGCACGGCCGCAACCGTCGTGATCAATATCCTGAATGGGGGGCCCGAGACCCGAGACAGCACGCTTCCGGCAGACTACATCTAGGCCGCACTTCCCTCGGCAGGTGCCGAAGCCTATGTTGTGGCAATGATCCAGCCCACCACCTCGGAATTGGCGCGCATGCGCCAGACCCCACTCGTGGACCCATTTGGCCGCGAAATCTCCTATCTGCGCGTTTCGGTGACGGATCGCTGTGACCTGCGCTGCACCTATTGCATGGACGAGACCATGTCGTTCTTGCCCCGGCGGGAGTTGCTGACGCTCGAGGAACTCGACCGGCTCTGTACCGCCTTCGTGACGCGCGGGACCCGGAAGCTGCGGATCACGGGGGGTGAGCCGCTCGTCCGGCGCGACATCATGGCGCTCTTCCGCGCCTTGTCACGCCACCTCGTAAGCGGCGCCCTGCACGAACTGACCTTGACCACGAACGGCACGCAGCTCGCGCAGCACGCAGCCGCATTGGCCGATGCGGGTGTGAAGCGGATCAACGTTTCCCTCGACACGCTCGATGCTGACAAATTTCATCAGATAACCCGCCGCGGCGACTTCGACCGCGTGATGGCGGGGCTGGATGCCGCGCAGTCTGCCGGCCTGCATGTGAAGATCAATGTCGTGGCGTTGAAAGGCATCAACGACGATGAGGCCGCCGCCATGGTGCGCTGGGCGCATGGCAGGGGAATGGATCTTACTTTCATCGAGGTCATGCCGCTCGGCAACGATTTCGGCCGCAAGCCGGATACGTTCCTGTCCCTTCACGCGTTGCGCGCCAAGCTCGCCGAGGTCTTCACTTTATCGCCTCTTGCCGTGCGCACCGGGGGACCCGCTCGCTACGATGCGGTTGCCGAAACGGGAGGTCGCATCGGCTTTATCACGCCGCTGACACATAATTTCTGCGAATCCTGCAACCGCGTTCGAGTGACCTGCACCGGCACGTTGTACATGTGCCTCGGCCAAAACGATGCGGCCGATCTGCGCACACCGCTCCGCTCCTCGGTCCAGGACGATGCCCTGCATGCTGCTATCGATGAAGCGATCCTCCGCAAACCAAAGGGCCATGACTTTGTCGCCGATCGGGCGTCGATCAAAGCCCGGGTCGCCCGGCCTATGAGCGTCACGGGCGGCTGAAGCGCTCTTTTATCGATCTGTGACGACCCTTCAGCCGCGGGCCCTTTGCCGGATGTTGAAGTTGTCGAACGTGTATTCGCCGACCTGCCACCATAGATAGGCTTCGTTGCGAAATGTCACGAGTGCTTCGAGATTGGCCTTGAAGCGCGGATTACCTTCGCCGATTTCCCGGTACACGTCGGTTGCGGCCTTATAGGCCTGTTCGAGGATATCCTGCGGGAAGGGGCGCAGTTGTGCGCCAGCGATCACCAGACGCCGGAGAGCCGTGGCATTGGCGGTGTCGTAGCGCGCGAGCATGTCTGAAGCGCTCTCGGCCGCGGCGACGCGGACCGCCGCCTGATAGGTGGGCGGAAGCGACTGAAACTTGGTGCGGTCGACCACGATATGCACCATGGCGGCGCCTTTCCACCAGCCCGGGTAATAGTAGTTCGGGGCGAGTTTCTGGACGCCGTTCGACTCGTCCTTGCTGAACACTTCATCATCATGCGGGCTGACCCAGGTGACCGCATCAAGCGCACCCGACTGAAGCGCGCCCATGATCTCAACCCGTGGTGTGGCGACAGGCACCGCGCCGAGCTTCTGCAGCACGCGACCAGCCAGGCCCCCGATGCGGATCTTCAGCCCATTGAAATCGGCTGCGGATTTGATCTCCCGCTTGAAGAAGCCACCCATCTGGGCGCCGGTGTTGCCGGCCGCGAACGCCATGGCATTGCTCGACGCCAGCAAGTCGTCGACCTGAGCGCCCCCGGCCCCCTGGGTCGCAAAGGCATATTGCTGGCGCGCGTTCATGCCGAACGGAATGGCTGTCGCCAGCGCGAAAGCCGGGTCCTTGCCGTAGAAATAATCGAGCGAAGTCTGGCAGGCCTGGATCGTGCCCGCTTCAAGGGCATCGAGCACCTGCACCCCGCCGATCGCCTCGCTTGGCGGCGAGACCTCGATCTTGAACTTGCCACCCGTCAGATCGGCCACCGTCCGGGCAAAACGCTCCGCGCCGCCGTAGAGGAGATCCAGCGTCTTCGGGAAACTCGAAACGAGGCGCCACGTCACATCGGGCGCAGCTTCGGGCGCCTGGGCACGCACCGGAAGGGTAGCGCTGGTCACCAAGCCCACGGAAAGGCCGGCCAGCACGCCCCGGCGCCCAAGGTCGTTCGTCATGAGTTCGCCCCGAGTCTCACATTCGCGTCCGGCTTGGACGCTTACCGAAAATGCCCTACTCAATCACGATGCGCGGTGCGGCACGTTGCCGTGAGCCGGCCAGCGCATCCAGGACCCCCCGCGCGATCTGCTGGTAGACCTGAGCCTGGGGCCCTGACGGATCGGACACGACGATAGGCCGTCCCGCGTCGGAACTCTCACGGATCGGCATCGAGAGGGGGATTTCACCTAGGTAGGGAACACCGAGCCGCTCGGCTTCACGCTTCGCCCCGCCATGATGGAAGATATCAGACCTATGCCCGCAGTTCGGGCAGATGAACGTGCTCATGTTTTCGACGATCCCGAGGATCGGCACTTCGGTGCGGCGGAACATGGCAATGCCCCTGCGCGCGTCGATCAAAGCGAGATCCTGCGGTGTCGACACGATCACGGCTCCGGCGAGTGGCACGGATTGCGCCATGGTGAGTTGCGCGTCTCCGGTGCCCGGGGGCATGTCGACCACCATCACGTCGAGCTCACCCCATTGCACTTCCCGCAGCATTTGGGTGAGGGCAGACATCACCATCGGGCCACGCCAGATCATGGGCGTTTCCTCTTCGACCAGGAAGCCGATCGACATCACCTTGACACCGAACGCCTGCAGCGGACGCATCATGCGCCCTTCGACGACCTCCGGCTTGCCGGTAAGACCCAGGAGCCGTGGCATCGAGGGCCCGTAGATGTCCGCGTCGAGGAGACCGACCGACAGGCCGAAGCCTGACAGGGCGAGGGCCAGATTGCAGGCCGTCGTCGATTTGCCGACACCCCCCTTACCGGATGCGACCGCGATGATGGTCTTCACGCCCGGAACATTTTGGTTGGCCCGAGCGGCTTGGGCGCGAGGTCCGGGCGCGTGGCTATGACCGGGCGCTGGCGGCGTTGCCGGCGCCGAACCAGGCGCTTTCTCGGCCGTAACCGTCACAAACACGGCCGCGACACCAGGCACCGCTTTGATGCGCTGCTCCACCTCAGCCCGCAACGGCTCAATATCCGACGCTTTCCGGCCTTGCCCTTCAAGCGACACGAAGACGCGCCCATCCCGCACCACGACGCCACCGAGCAAGCCCGATTGCGCCAGGGGCGTGTGGCCGTCGAGGCCAGCCATATCGGACAAGGCTGCAACAATATCGTCTTGGGTCGGCATGGACGAGAACACATTCATTGGTGACGAAGGCCCGCCAGCGACAGGCCGCAACGGGAACAGGCCCCGAACCATAGAGGTTCGAGGCCTGCCTGTCTTTGTCGCATCATCTCAGGAGCGAGCGGTCACCGGCTTGGCATCCGAACCGTCGGGATCGGCGTCACCCGGATCATCATCTTCACTACTGGCTTCGGGCGCGTCAGCCTCAGTCCGAGCTTTGCGCTTTTTACCCGCTTCGAGGATGTCGCGTTCCGGCCGAGGCAAAACGGGACCGTCAGGGAACACGAAGCTCAGCTTCTTGGTGCCCTGCTCATCGGTCGCCACCACGACGCGAACGGTCCCACCATTTTTCAGTCGTCCAAACAGGACTTCATCCGCCAACGGCGTCTTGATGTGCGTTTGGATGACGCGTGCCATGGGCCGTGCGCCCATAGCCTCGTCATAGCCATTCTCGACAAGCCATCTCCGTGCCTCATCGGTCAGCTCAATCGTAACGTTGCGGTCCGCGAGCTGCGCTTCGAGCTGCAGGATGAATTTATCCACGACCTTGCCGATGACCGACGCCGGAAGGTGGCCAAACGGGACCACGGCGTCGAGCCGGTTTCGAAACTCGGGCGTGAACATCCGGTTGATGGCCTCGACGTCATCGCCTTCACGCCGGGCCCGTGTGAAGCCAATCGTGGCTCGCGCCATATCGGCCGCACCGGCATTTGTGGTCATGATCAGAATCACGTTCCGGAAATCGACCTGCTTGCCGTGCTGGTCGCTGAGTTTGCCGTGATCCATCACCTGCAGAAGGATATTGTAGAGGTCCGGATGGGCCTTTTCGATCTCATCGAGCAGCAGCACGCAGTGCGGGTGTTGGTCGACGGCATCGGTCAGCTGACCTCCCTGGTCAAAGCCCACGTAGCCGGGGGGAGCACCGATCAAACGACTGACGGTGTGCCGCTCCATATACTCGGACATGTCGAACCGGATGAGTTCAACCCCGAGGCCCGACGCGAGCTGCCGCGCGGCTTCGGTCTTTCCCACGCCGGTCGGGCCGGAGAACAGGTAGCAGCCGATCGGCTTCTCGCCATCTCGCAGGCCTGCTCGCGCCAGCTTGATGGCCGAAGTCAGCGCCGCGATGGCCGTGTCCTGCCCATAGACGACCCTCTTCAGGGTTTCGTCGAGATGGGCGAGCACTTCCGCGTCATCCTTGGAGACCGATTTCGGCGGGATCCGCGCCATCGTCGCGATTGTCGCCTCGATCTCCTTGATGCCGATCGTTTTCTTCCGCTTCGGTTCCGGCAGGAGCATCTGCGACGCGCCTGTTTCGTCGATCACGTCGATCGCCTTGTCGGGAAGCTTGCGGTCATGGATGTACCGAGCCGAGAGTTCGACTGCCGCCTTCACGGCCTCTCCCGTGTACCGAACCTTATGGAACTCCTCGAAATAGGGCTTCAACCCCTTCAGGATTTCGATCGCATCGGTAACTGTCGGCTCCTTGACGTCGATCTTCTGGAACCGGCGAACCAGTGCGCGATCCTTCTCGAAATATTGCCGATATTCCTTGTAGGTCGTCGAGCCAATGCATCGCAGCGAGCCTTGCGCGAGCGCGGGCTTGAGCAGGTTCGACGCATCCATGGCGCCTCCAGAGGTCGCACCGGCCCCGATGACCGTGTGGATCTCGTCGATGAAGAGGATCGCGCCCTTGTGGTTCTCGATCTCCTTCATGACCTGCTTCAGGCGTTCCTCGAAGTCGCCACGATAACGCGTGCCGGCCAGAAGTGTCCCCATATCGAGCGCGAACACAGTGGCGCCGACCAGGACCTCCGGGACCTCGTTCTTGATGATCTTGCGCGCAAGCCCCTCGGCAATGGCTGTCTTGCCGACACCCGGGTCACCGACGAGAAGCGGATTGTTCTTCTGCCGGCGGCAAAGCACCTGTATGGTGCGTTGCACCTCGAGCTCGCGGCCGATGAGAGGGTCGATTCGACCATCGCGGGCCTTCTTGTTCAGGTTCACGCAATAAGCTTCGAGAGCACCCTCCTTCTTCTTGGAGTCGCCGCTCTCCTTGGCTTCCTTACCGTCACGTCCCTCATTCTCGTCATCAGCGCCACGCGGCCCCTTGCTCGACTCCGTGAGCCCAGGGCGTTTGGCGATGCCGTGACTGATGTAATTGACCGCGTCGTAGCGCGTCATATCCTGCTCCTGCAGGAAATAGGCCGCGTGGCTTTCCCGCTCCGCGAAGATGGCGACGAGCACATTGGCGCCCGTGACTTCTTCGCGGCCCGAGGATTGGACGTGAATGTGCGCACGCTGGATGACGCGCTGAAAGCCCGCGGTGGGCTTGGCGTCGTCGTTGCCTTCGGCAACAAGCGTTTCCAACTCCTGGTCGATGTAATCGACCACCGTTTTCTTCAGCACATCGACATCGACCGAACAGGCTTTCATCACGGCGCTCGCGTCGCCGTCATCGATCAAAGCCAGGAGGAGATGTTCCAGCGTCGCGTATTCATGATGGTGGTCGTTGGCGATGGCCAGCGCGCGATGGAGGGATTGTTCGAGCGAGCGTGAAAATGCGGGCATGACGGCACCGGCCTCACTTCTTTTCCATGATGCACTGCAAAGGATGTTGGTTCTTGCGCGCGAAGTCCATGACCTGCGTCACTTTTGTTTCGGCGACCTCGTAGGTGAAGACCCCACATTCCCCCACACCATGGTGGTGAACATGAAGCATGATATGCGTGGCTTCGTCAGCCGTCTTGTTGAAGTATTTGCGTAGCACTGCGACCACGAACTCCATTGGTGTGTAATCGTCGTTCAAGAGCAGAACGCGATACATGCTTGGCTTTTTGGTCTGGGTCTTCGGTCGGGTGATGACCGCTGTACCGGCACCATCGCCATTCTTTCGAGGCTCTTTTGCCGCAACAGTCGAAGGACGCCATAACGGCTTCATGAGCTTGAGCAACAGGCGCGAAGATCCGCCCTTCACGGTGATCGTTCCTTATATCCAGAGATCGTGGGACCGCTCACCGGTAGCGTCCCCGTTGACTAAATGTGAACGACGCCAAGTCTTTTCCAGAAGGAGGTCGTGACGCGAAGCAGGATAAAGTTTGGGTTCCGATCATGGCGCGTTCATGGCTGCCGAAGCGATGCGGGGGATGCTGACACGCCCGCCAATGCATTGCAACGCTACGCGCCACGGCGTCGCATAACAAAAAACCCGGCAGAGAGCCGGGTTTGTCGTCAACCAAACGAGGTCCCGAGGCCGACGGTGCGGTGGTCCCGAGAGGCTTCGTGGGGGGTGTTCGTCGCTCAGACTCCGGTGGCGCCGGTCGCGGTGTTCTTGATCTTGTGGAACGCCCCTTCGATCGGCTTGAACATCTCCTGGGCGGTCACCGAAAGAATGCCGTTGAACTTGTGCGATCCGGCCATCATGCTGTCATAGGCCGTGCGGGCGAACTCCATCTGCACCTGAATGGCGCGGTCCATCGATCGGCTCGCCATGAGGCTCTGAAACGCATCCGTCCCGGTTTCGATCGATTTCTTCGAGAGTTCGGTCGTTTCCGCGAACAACTGCTGCACGCCGTTGCCCAGAGCTGTAGCCGACTGCGTGGCCGCTTCCATCTGCTCCTTGCTGAACTTCTGGAAATCCTCGACGGACTTGAACATGTAGCTCTCCCTAGCGGTGCCGGCACACTGCTACCAGCATCACCGCCAGCATTTATTGCAATGCCGCAATTTCGTCAAATGCTCCCGCAGTGCACCAAAATTCCGACAACCCAATTGAAGCGGGAAAGCCGCCATTAACCGCCCTGTAACCGCGCCGTCATAGCCTCACGATCAGTGCCCTTCCGGTCACGGTCACGGCGCATCCGGACGGGCGGGCGCAGGCGAGGTGAGCAATGGCGGTTCGCAACAGCACAACAGGCAGCCGCCGGCTCGCAGTCGCGAGCCTAGGGCTGGCTCTTGCGCTCGTTACGACGGGAAGCGCGGAAGCGCGCGGACATCGGCACAGGCCGATGCGATCGCATGCCGTCCATGCTCGTGCGTCGTCGCCAGCGGCTTCGTCGGCGAACTTCGCGGCTCTTGTCATCGACGTCAACACGGGTCGGACACTCTATGCCGATCGGGAAAACGAGCTCCGGCATCCGGCATCGATCACCAAAGTCATGACGCTGTTTCTGCTGTTCGAGAAGCTGCAGTCCGGCGAAATGAGCCTGGACACGCGGATTTCCGTCTCGCGGCACGCTGCCAGCATGTCACCCACGAAACTCGGACTTCGGCCGGGCTCCACCATTCGGGTCGAAGACGCCATCAAGGCTATTGTGACAAAGTCGGCCAACGACATGGCGGTCGCCGTGGCCGAAGCAATCGGCGGCGACGAAGACAGCTTCGCCAGAATGATGACCCGCAAGGCGCACGCGCTGGGCATGTTCCGCACGACCTACGTGAACGCCTCCGGCCTGCCGGACAATCGCCAGATCACCACGGCGAAAGACCTGGCCTTGCTCGGGCGCGCGATCCAGGATCGTTTCCCGACCTACTACCATTTCTTCTCGACGCCGAGCTTCACCTATGCGGGCGAGTTCATGGCGAACCACAATCATCTGATGGAACGCGTCGAAGGCATGGACGGCATCAAAACCGGCTATACCAACGCATCGGGCTTCAATCTCTTGTCGAACGTCAATCGCGACGGCCATCACATCGTGGCCGTCGTGATGGGCGGCAAGTCGGCCGCGGGACGCGATCGGATCATGGAGGGGCTCATCGCCCAGCATCTCGAAGAAGCCGCCCCAACCCGCATCGCGGGGCGGATCGAGGAGCAAAAGCAGATCGAGGCGCCGGCTGAAACAGTCGCCAGCGCCAGCACGGATGATGTTCCCGACACGGCCGACGACCCCCACGACCAGAGCCCGAGCCTCATTGCGCCCACCATGGCCGTGCCCCCACTCCCGCTTCCGCTGAAACGCAGCCGGCCGGCGGATCTGGAACGGGCCCGTCCCGCTTTTGTGGCCGGCGCGCCTCGGGTCATCGACACTGATCGTTTGCCGCCGCCCCTCGCCGCAAGCGATCGGAGGCGGATCGCCCTTGATGGGTCGACCAGCAACAGGTCGGAGAACGACAGCAGCAACGCCGTCGCACTCGCTACGACGACGCCCTCGACCATGCATTGGGTTCCCGGCCCACCTCCTGCGAGGCCGACCGCTGGCGCTCCCGGCAAGTTGGTGCGGGTGGCCAGTGCCGATGATGAGACCGCCACAATTAAGCCCGTCACGCGCGCCGCCATGGCGACCCAGGCCGGCTTATCGGCCGCCGGTCGTGGCGATTGGGTGATACAGATCGGTGCCACGGAGAGCGCGCGGGAGGCCAGCGACCTCCTCAGCAAGGCCAAGACCGATGGCCGTTCGGCCCTGAACGGCGCCCGGCCTATGACCGAAAAGGTGCGCAAGGGTGGCGCGACCCTCTATCGTGCCCGTTTTGCGGGACTCGAACCGGATCAGGCACAAGCCGCGTGCCGCACCCTCAAGCGATCGGGCTTCGCATGTTTCGCGACGAAAGACTGACGGTAGCCCGCATTTTCACATGGGATGCTGTGTGACGAACCACTGCCCCCAAACCGTGTATCCAACCAGCGTAGCGAGTTTACGGATGTCGGCGCATCAGGACATCTTTGGCTTCGTTCACCCGGGCCGCCATTTCGGTGGAGCCACCGTGGTCGGGGTGGTATTTTTTCATCAGCCGCCGGTGAGCCCGCGCGATCTCTTCCCGGTTCGCGCCCTCCGCAAGGCCAAGGACATGGTAGGCCTCGTGGTCCGGCATGCCAGCCGAGCGGCCACCCCGGTGACCCGTCTCCGCGCCCCCGGCGTCGTGTCGGAAATCCGCTGCTTCACGCCAGCCGGAAAAGCGGCTGTCGAAGTAAGCTTCCAGATGCCGGGCTCCCTGCGAGTCGACTCGAACACACCACCAGTAGCCCTGGATGCACTCCTCTCGTGAGAGTTCGTCGAGCCACCGCCCGGCCATAGGGCCGGCGTGATAGTGGCCGCCGATCTGCCCGGTCGCGGGATCGCGCGTAAGATCGAGAGTTGCGGTCCTGAGATGGGAACCGCCGCCCGCCGGCGTCCGGCCTGTGCGGGACATTCCGAACGAGAAAGGACTCTGCAGCCACGCCGGCTTGGAGCCCGCAAGCCAAAATCCAAACCCGGCAACCAGCAGCGCAATATTAAATTCCCCGCGCAAGATCAAAATGACGGCCAGGAGGAGCGCCAGTCCGCTACCGCCTTTCCGGAGAAAACGGGAGAGGGCTGCGGGATCGCTGCGGACGAAGCCGCGCAGCATGATGGACGACAGCCAGAGCAGCAGGAGTCCGGCGACAAGCATGGGCATGCTTGGGTTGTGGCCCGTGTGCGATCCCAGTGCAAGCCGTACAGCCGCGCTGTAACCCGTGGCATCTCGAAGCCGTCGGCTCTAGGGTCAAGAAACGCGAGGAGCTCCCCTCCGCGGCACGACAAGGTCCACCATGATCCACGAGCTTCGCATCTACACCTGCGCCCCGGGGCGTCTCCCCGACCTTCTGAACCGATTTCAAACCACGACGCTAAAGATGTGGGACAAGCACGGCATCAGGCAGGCAGGCTTTTGGACCACCCTGGTCGGGCCCTCGAATCATACTCTGACCTATCTGCTCGCCTGGGAGTCGCTTGCCGAGCGGGACACGAAATGGACCGCGTTCGCCACGGATCCTGAGTGGATCGCGGCCAAAAACGCCAGTGAACAGAACGGCCCGATCGTCACCGACATCGCCAACGCTCTGCTTCAGCCGACGAGCTTCTCGTCGGTCACCTAAGACATATCCAAAGCTCATCTGCGGTCAGAGCCTCAGGCAACTCTCGCCCGTCCGTCCTGGAAGCGCTCCGAATGCCAAGCGGCCTCGGCCACTGCGAGAAAAGCCGCGGCATCCGGTGCCGCGCCGGCCCGCATGGTGGAGATATCCACCTTGACGGTCTGGAGCGGTGGCACGGCCAGCAGCGCAGACCATCCCTGCTCCATGTGCTTCGTCAGGCGGCCCGCGAGGACTTGTGCTCCGGCCCCTTCGGTGTCGGTCAGCAGCAGTCCGAATACATTCTCAGACAGGCGACCGAACGTGTCTCGGCGGCGGACCTGATCACGTCCAAGGTCCGCCAGGCGACGCAACACCATCGCGCCGAGACCAGCCTGCAGGGATTCAAGGCGCGCGCGAAAGCCGGCAATGTCGATCAGGACCAGGCTGAGAGGCTGCCCGCCGGATTGAGCGACCTCGATCATGCGGCGCACTTGATCGACAAAGGCGCTACCTTCGAGGGCCCCGGTTTCCCGATCGATCCGAGCCGCACGGCGGCTGGCCAGAAGGGCCGTGATATCCGCGGCGGCGTGGTTGACGGCTTCGATTTCGGCCTCCGAGAAGACGCGAGGTCGCGTGTCAGCGACGAAAACGGCACCGATCGCGTCGTCCTCCAGGCTCGTGATCCGGGTCGCGAGATAAGCGCGCAGATCGCAATCGCCAATCAACAATCCTGAGCAGAGAGGATCTTCGAGCACGTCTGACACGCTGATGACGGCGCGCTCTGAAATGACAAGGTCGGCCAGGTTGCCGAGCCGCGGGATTTCCGTCGGCAGGCTTCCTATCCCGGCCTTGGCCCAGATCCGATGTGCATCGGCGAAGACCAGCTGGGCCATAGGTGCATCGAGTTTCCGCGCAAGATCCGACACGATGACGTGAAATATCGGCTCAGCTTCGCTATCCAGGATGCCATATTTGAAAAGGGCCGAAAGCCGCGCGAATTCTGGGCCTGAAACAGGATTGGGCACGTGAATTCACTCCGGTGCACGCGGGGACGCGAGCACTCACAAAGCCGATGTTTCGCTACGCCTCCATGGCCGAGACCATTCGAAATTGAATCATGTTGGCTTTTTTCCCGGGGCGCATACCGACTCGGTTGACGGAGTGCTTCAGGTCACCCAGCGTCGTTTTGTGAAAAGGATCCATGACCGGAATGCATGAGCCCACCAACGTCCCGAGCCGCGTACTGGCTCACCGTGTGACGGCCCGCGCCCTGGCCCTCGGGGCTCGGCTCGATGCGCATGGATTGGAGCGCCCCGACACGATCTCGTCGACCCCCCTGGCCTTCCATGTTGGCACATCCGGCTTTGTGGCTCTCTACCGGTTCGGCGTGGCGGTGCTGGTCGGCCTCTCGCCGGTCGAGGAGGACGATTTCATTCGCCAGATCAAGGCCCGCGTCTCCGGCGAGCGCGATCGCGTGGACGACGAGACGGCGGTCCTCGAGATTTCCGCCGACGGCGAAGATCGCATTTCGCCCGGCGGTCCGATCGGCATGCGGGACCTTTCGCCGCAGCGCCTGCTCGTGGTTGCCGATGGCTTGGCCAAGAGCGTCTCGCTCGGGCGCGACGAGCGCGAGGTCAACAGCGTCCTCGACATTATCGAGCCATTCGCGGCTGGGCTGAGCCGCACCGGTCGTCCCCCTGGGACGCGACGCAACATGCTCAAGCTGATCGGACAGGCGCTGCTGGTGCAGCATCGGGTAGCCGGCCGGGTTGCGGTGGAAGAAAAGCCCGACGTTCTGTGGGACCGGCCCGACCTTGAGCGGCTCTATGCGCGTGTCGAGGACGAATACGAATTGCAGGAACGAACCCGCACCCTGAAACGCAAGCTCGATGTCATCGTCGAGACCGCCCATGCTCTGACGGATGTGATCGAAGCGGATCGCGCGACACGGCTTGAAGGGACTATCGTCATTTTGATCGTCATGGAGATCATCCTGACCCTGGCCCAGATGTTCATTCTGCATCGCTGACAAGCGGCGAAGCAAAGCCAAAGCAGTCTCGCCGGGAACTTGTTTCGTTCCGGCACGTTCCTGTGCCACGGTAACCATATCTTCATACAAGTGGCGTCAATGTGGAGCAATCAGAGTATGTTGAGGCGGCCAGGAGGTCGCATCATGTTGAGTAGCGTTGTGGATCAATGCCTGTCGTTGGCTCTCGCGTCGGCGAGCAAACAGGTTGGTTTCAATCGCATGAAGACGGCCCAGCGCCGTATGAACTCGTGGCAGGCGCCTTTGGCCAGCTACCCACGCCTGCAGGCTGCCCTGGCAAAGGCCCAGGCGGATGGAGTGGTGTCGTCACGTCGGCGGTTCAGCGATCGTTTGCAGTAAATCACGACGCCCATTGGCGGGTGAGGTGAGCCTCGGCATCGCTCGGATCGATCCAAGTCAGGCCCTCAATTTGATGCCGGGCGAAGGTTAACTGGCGTTTGGCATAACGCCGGCTTGCAAGCTTCGCCTGATTTATGGCCTCGGCGAGAGACAGGTCGCCCGCGAGGGCGGACATGAGCGGCGGAACTCCGAGGGAGCGGAGCGCCGGCAACGTCGGATCGAGTTTGCGGGCCGCGAGGGCAGCGATCTCTTGTTCGGCGCCCATTTCGATCATGATGTCGAAACGACGGTCGATGCGTCCGTTCAGTTCGGGACGGGGCGGGGCCAGGAAGACACCCGCAACATCGGACATCGGAAGGACCGGCGATTCCCGGACGGCCTGAAAGCTGAGAAGCGATTCTCCGGTCGTTTCGAAGATCTCAAGCGCGCGCAGGATTCGCTGCGGGTCGGTGGGACGCAGCCTTGCCGCCATACCGGGATCCAAAGCGGCCAAGCGCGCATGGAGGTCCGAAGGCGTGCAGACCGCGGCTTCGGCACGCAGGCGCGTCCGGATCTCGTCGGGGACGGAGGGGATATGCGACAGACCCTGCGTGAGCGCCTTGATGTAGAGGCCGGTTCCGCCAACGAGAACGGGCACACGGTCGGCAAGCCGAGCCGCCTCGATCTCGCGTTTGACCTCGCCGAGCCAATGGCCAACCGAGTAAGCTTGGGCCGCATCCACATGGCCAAAAAGGCGGTGTGGGACGCGCGTGAGGTCGGCCAACGAGGGGCGCGCCGTCACAATATGCAGGTCCGCGTAAACCTGCATGGAATCGGCATTGATCACCACACCGCCATAGCGCTCTGCCAGGGTCAGGGCGAGCGCCGACTTGCCGCTCGCGGTCGGGCCTGCGATGAGGATGGCCCGTTTCCCTGGAAGCTGCACGTCGCCCATGACCTCCGACTTCGTTCCCTGCGTTGCGACATTTATCGCGCCCGATGCCAACACGGAACTGCTTCCTACCCTCCGGGCCGCGCAGTCTCTGTTGCCGAAGGCAGGTGCGCCGACCTGGCTCGATCCCGAACGCGCCGCCGACATTTTCTTCGAAGCCGACCTGAACGACCTTGCGTCGCTGCGAGACACTCTGATGTCCCGGCGAAGTCGAGATGCTGGCATCGACATTGTGGTGCAGCCAAGCGGCGGCCGTCGCAAGCGACTCTTCCTGGCGGACATGGATTCGACCATGATCGGACAGGAGTGCATCGACGAACTGGCGGATTTCGCTGGATTGAAGCCACGCGTGTCGGCGATCACCGAGCGGGCGATGCGGGGCGAACTCGCTTTCGAGCCTGCGTTACGCGAACGCGTGTCCCTTCTGAAGGGGTTGCCGCTCGGTGTCGTCGACGAGGTCATCGGCACGCGCATTACGATGACGCCTGGCGGCACCGCACTGGTTCGAACCATGCAGGCGCACGGGGCCTATTGCTGCCTCGTGTCGGGTGGATTCACGCTATTCACCTCGCCGATCGCGGCCCGGATCGGGTTTGACGAACACCGAGGCAACATTCTCCTCAGCGAGAATGGCCAACTCTCAGGCGAAGTCGCCGAACCGATCCTCGGCCGCGCCGCTAAACTCCAGACTCTTGTCGAATTGCGGGACCGCTTCGGACTCGCGCCGCACGAGACGCTCGCGGTCGGCGACGGCGCCAACGATCTGGCGATGATCGGGGAGGCGGGGCTCGGCGTCGCGTTCCGGGCGAAACCGGCCGTGGCCGCCGCCGCCGCCGCCCAGATCGATCACAACGACCTGACGGCTTTGTTGTTCGCGCAAGGTTACCCCCGCAGCAGCTTCGCGCCAGAAGGCCAGACTGCGGCCTGAATATCCCACCTCCCTGGTTAACGTCTCCGGAACCGGCAGGCGGCCAAGTCTTCACATCCGTGGCAAGCACCCGAGAGTAAGAATGACGCGTTATTTGAAACCCATGATCATCGCCATCGGCACCTCTTGCCTGCTCGCCGCCTGCGCCGGGCCGCACGGCGAGAAGCCTGTCTTGAATCAGGCCGTCGAGCGACCGTCGAGCGCGCCATACGCTTTTGGCGGCGGCTATGTCGGGGCGACCGGAGGCGGCTTCAGGTAGCGCGCGTCAAAGCCGACCAGGCTGGATCGTCAAGCACGTCCGCCGTATCGGCGCCGAGCCCCGGCGACGGTCGCCCGGCCACCATCCGGAGGCCGTCGATCACGATCGGCGAGGCCACGCCGGGAATGCTGCCGCCCGCCGCGCGCGGGTCCGGAAGGTCGACCTTGAGCCCGCGGGCGACAACCTGCGGATCGTCGAAGACATCGGCCACAGAATTGATCGGCCCGCACGGCACCCCTTCGATTTCGAGGCGCCGAAGCAATTCGGCTCGCGGCACGGTGATGGTCAAGGCGGTGAGCAGCGGAACCAGGGCGGCCCTATTGGCGACCCGCAGCGGGTTTGTCGCAAAGCGTGGATCCAGGGCGAGAGCGCCCTGCCCCAGCACATTGACGAACCTTGTAAACTGCCCGTCGTTGCCCACGGCCACGATCACATGCCCGTCGCCGACCGGGAAGATCTGGTAGGGAACGATATTTGGGTGGGCGTTGCCCATGCGCCGGGGCGCATGGCCCGACACCAGATAGTTCATGGCCTGGTTGGCCAGCACCCCGACCTGCGTGTCAAGCAACGCCATATCGACGTGGCCGCCTTTGCCGGTCGCATCGCGGCGGCGCAGGGAGGCCAAGATGCCGATGACGCCATAGACGCCCGTGAAGATATCCGCGAAGGCGACGCCGATCTTCTGCGGCTCTCCCTCGGGCACCCCCGTGAGGTCCATGATGCCGCCCATGCCTTGAATCATGAAATCATAGCCCGCACGGGCCGCATAGGGCCCGGTCTGGCCGAACCCGGTGACCGAACAATAGACGAGACCGGGATTTCCGGCGCTAAGGCTTGCGAAATCGAGCCCGTATTTCGCTAGACCGCCAACCTTGAAGTTTTCGACCACCACATCCGCGCGGCTCGCCAAGCCGAGGACGATCCGGCGCCCCTCGGGTGTCTCGAAATCCGCGGCGACCGAGCGCTTGCCGCGATTGGCGGCATGGAAATAGGCGGCCGACAAATGTTCGCCGTCAGCGCCTTGCACGAAGGGCGGCCCCCAGGTCCGCGTGTCGTCGCCGGTTCCCGGCCGTTCGACCTTCACGACATCGGCACCGAGGTCGGCCAGCACCTGGCCGATCCACGGTCCCGCCAGGATGCGGGCGAGTTCAAGAACCTTGAGGCCGGCCAGCGGCTTGGTGGGGCTCATGACCACCCCGTCCCGTCAGAAGAAGGCCTGCAGCCCGGTCTGCGCTCGCCCGAGGATCAGGGCATGGACGTCATGCGTGCCCTCGTAGGTGTTCACCGTTTCAAGGTTCTGGAGGTGACGCATCACATGGTACTCGCCCATGATCCCGTTGCCGCCATGCATGTCGCGGGCTTCGCGGGCGATCGTGAGCGCCTTGCCGCAATTGTTGCGCTTGATGAGCGAGATCATCTCCGGGGCCATGCGGCCTTCGTCGAAGAGCCGTCCAACACGAAGGCTTGCCTGCAAGCCGAGCGCGATTTCGGTCTGCATGTCGGCGAGCTTCTTCTGTATCAACTGGGTCTGTGCCAGCGGGCGGCCGAACTGCTTGCGATCGAGCGTGTATTGCCGTGCCCGGTGCCAGCAATCCTCGGCCGCGCCCATCGTCCCCCAGGAGATGCCATAGCGTGCCCGATTGAGGCATCCGAACGGGCCCTTGAGACCCGAAACGTTCGGCAGCAGGGCATCCTCGCCCACCTCGACGCCTTCCATCACGATCTCACCCGTCACCGAAGCACGCAGCGAAAGTTTTCCGCCGATCTTCGGCGCCGATAGGCCTTTCGTACCCTTGCGCAGCACGAAACCCCGGATCGCGCCCTCATGCGCATCCGACTTGGCCCAGACCACGAAGACATCGGCGATCGGCGCGTTGGAGATCCATGTCTTGGCGCCGTTGAGGCGATAGCCGCCGTCGATCTTCGTGGCGCGGGTCTTCATGCCGGCCGGGTCTGAGCCTGCATCGGGCTCGGTCAATCCGAAACAGCCGATCCACTCGCCCGAGGCCAGCTTGGGCAGATAGCTCTTGCGCTGTGTCTCGTCGCCATAGGCGTAGATCGGGTACATGACGAGCGAGGACTGGACGCTCATCATCGAGCGATAGCCCGAATCGACCCGCTCCACCTCGCGGGCCACAAGTCCATAGGCCACATAGGAGGCCTCGGCCCCGCCATAGGTCTCCGGGATCGTCACACCGAGAAGGCCGAGTTCCCCCATTTCACGGAAAATCGCCGTGTCGGTAATCTCTTGAGCGTAGGCTTCCACCACGCGCGGTTGCAGCTTGTCTTGCGCGTAGGAACGCGCCGTGTCCCGGATCATCCGTTCGTCCTCGGTGAGCTGGTCATCGAGAAGAAGCGGATCATCCCAGGCGAAACCCGCACTCGCGGAAGCGGAGGAAGAGACGGCGGACAGGCTCATGCGACGATTCCTAAACCGCTGGGTGACACCGGATCAGCCGGCGCCCCGCGGCACTTATTTGTCCACGAAGGCTTTTTCCACAACGAATTGTCCGGGCTCGCCATGGTTGCCCTCGATGAAATTGCGATCGAGGAGATGCTGCTTGATGTCCGCCAACATGTGAGGACCCCCGCAGATCATCACGCGGTCATGCTCGGCCTCGAGGGGCGCGAGGCCGAGATCGGCGTAGAGCTTGCCTGATTCCATCAGGGCTGTGATCCGCCCATTGTTGCGGAATGGCTCGCGCGTCACCGTCGGATAATAGATGAGCTTCTCGCTCACGAGTTCACCCAGAAGCTCATCTTTGGGCAGATCCTCGGCGATCGAGTCCTTGAAGGCAAGCTCGGACACGTGTCGGACCCCATGAACCAGAACCACTTTCTCGAAGCGGTCGTAGGTTTCGGGATCCTTGATCACGCTCAGGAACGGCGCCAGCCCGGTTCCGGTCGAGAGCAGATAGAGGTTCCGGCCGGCATGCAGATTATCCACCACGAGCGTGCCGGTTGCCTTGCGGCTGACGATCACCTGATCCCCGACCTTAAGATGCTGCAACTGCGACGTCAGCGGCCCCTCGGGGACCTTGATGGACAGAAATTCGAGCTGCTCTTCGTAATTGGCGCTGGCGAGGCTGTAGGCGCGCAGCAGCGGTTTGCCATTCACCTTGATGCCGATCATGGTGAATTCACCGTTCCGGAACCGGAACGACGGGTCGCGAGTCGTGCGAAAGCTGAACAGCCTGTCCGTCCAATGCCGAACGTCCAGAACCTTCTCTTCGTGCAAACTGCTCACATCATCTCCACACGCAAAGGCGGCTGACATCCGATGTGTGGCGCCGCGACCTTGGTCTTGACGTGTCTGAAAGTGGTTCGCGCCGCTCCGTCAAGATCAGAAAATGCGAATGGGCTGCAAGGCAGCCCTGCATAACAGCAGCAGCGATCCCTAATTTTATTTGTACGCAAACAAATATCGCGGGGCCGCGATGTCGTCAACCCGACGGACCGTCGCGGGCGGGCACCACATCCGATACGAGTTTCCTTTCGCCAAGCGATTTGGCACAAGAAAGGTCCTGGGGCCGCTGCTGCCGAGTACAAATGCACGATCTTGTCTTCGACATTGCGGTTTGCACGGTGACGGCATGGACGCTCGCCGTTGCGGCTCAGGCGATTGGGCAACCGGTGATCCTGGCCTATCTGATTGGTGGGTTCGTGATTGGCCCTTCGGGGTTCCGGCTGGTCAGTTCCGAGGAATCGATCGCAACCATCTCGGAACTCGGGTTGATCTTTCTGCTTTTTATGATCGGGCTCGAGATCGATCTTCGGAAGATCATCAGATCGGGACCGGTGATCCTGGTCGCGGCACTGGCGCAGATCGGCGGATGCTGCCTGCTCGGCATCTTCTTCTTTCTCTACATCGGGCTGCCGTTGGGCGGTGGCCATTGGGACGCGTTGTATCTCGGCGTTGCCGCAGCCCTCAGCAGCACCGTGATCATCGTGAAGGTGCTTTACGACAAGCGCGAACTCGACACGCTGCCAGGGCGGATCACGCTCGGCGTCCTGGTGCTGCAAGACCTGTTCGTGATCCTGTTCCTTGCCATCCAGCCGAGCCTCAACGATCTGAGAGCAGAAGTCATTGTGCTTTCCATCCTCCGGGTGGGCGTGCTGGTGGCCTCGGCACTCCTGGTCAGCCGTTTCATTCTTCCCGTCCTTTTCTTTCGCATCGCACGGTTGCCAGAACTCGTTCTCGTCGGCGCCCTCGCCTGGTGTCTGGCTTTGGGACAATTGGCCGAACTCCTCCACCTGTCGCGCGAGATGGGGGCGCTCGTGGCAGGTGTGTCCTTGTCGACCTTCCCTTACGCGCTCGATGTCGCGGCCAAGGTGACGAGCCTGCGCGACTTCTTCGTCACGCTCTTTTTCGTCGGCGTGGGGATGACCATCCCAATCCCGAGTCTCGACGTCTTCGGCTTTGCGGCGGTATTGGTGGTTTTCACGGTCGCGAGCCGTCTCGTCACGATCATCCCACCACTCTATGCGCTGCGGCAGGGATTGCGGACTAGCCTGCTGCCGGCCATCAACCTGTCGCAACTCAGCGAGTTCTCACTGGTTCTCCTGCAGATCGGTGTAGCGGCCGGCCATGTCGCCCCGGCCGTCAAAGCCGCGACCTCGATCAGTTTCGTGGTTCTCGCAGCCATCAGCACCTTCGGCATGGGTCGCAGCGATGCACTGGTGCGCGGCGCAATTGCCGCCCTGAAGCGTCTTGGGCTCCGAGACCTGGACGGCGAAATGCCCCTGGAAACCGTTACCTCAGAGCACGGCGCGCGGATCATGCTGCTAGGCTTCTTTCGCACCGCGAGTTCGCTGATCGCTGAGCTTGAGGCGCGCCAGTCGGCCTCTTTGGCCGACGTCGCGGTCGTCGACTTCAATCCTGTGGTGCAT
This sequence comes from Lichenifustis flavocetrariae, assembly GCF_026130545.1. GTDB lineage: Bacteria > Pseudomonadota > Alphaproteobacteria > Rhizobiales > Beijerinckiaceae > Lichenihabitans > Lichenihabitans flavocetrariae. The sequence goes on from NZ_JAMOIM010000016.1 coordinate 91,701, forward strand.
CGCGGTCTTATGGAGCGTGGGATCAAAGTGGCCTACGGCGACATTAGCCAGCCAGAAACCCTGATCCACGCCGGCGTCCGCCATGCGGAGGTTTTGATCTGCACCGTGCCGGACTTTCTGCTGAAGGGAGTGACCAACGAGCGTCTCGTGCGCCAGCTTCGCTCGCTCAATCCGACAGCAACGATCCTCGCGCCGGCCGAGCTCATTTCCGACGTGGATGCCCTTTATGCGGCCGGTGCCGATTACGTGATGGTGACCCGCCTCACTGAGGCCTCGCAGCTTTGCGACGTGCTGGAGGCCATCGACGACGGTCTCCTGTCATCGAAGCGCGAGAGCCTGGCGATCAGCCTCAAAGATCGGCGGGAGGTCCTGGCGTGAGCCGTCCTCGTGGATCGGATAGGAGACAGACGTGATAGACCGGCTCGATCATCTCGTTCTGACCGTCCATAGCGTTGCGCGCTCGTGCGATTTCTACGTGCGGGGGCTCGGTATGACAGCGCAGACAGTTGACGGCCGCACGGCACTTTTATTTGGACAGCAGAAACTCAACTTGCACCCGGCAGACGGGCCACCGATCCGGCCGCGCGCGCATGCTCCCACGCCCGGAAGCGCCGACTTCTGCCTGATCGCGGATCGGCCGCTTGAGGCCGTCATGGTCCTCCTCGACGAGCGTGGGCTTTCCGTCGAGCTTGGCCCGGTTGATCGGATTGGGCGTGCTGGACCGATGCGGTCGATCAACCTGCGTGATCCAGATGACAATCTTGTTGAGATCTCGGCATATCGGTGACCGAACTTCTTGAGATTGTGGCAAAGGTCGCGTTTGCGGTGATCACCGTCGGGCGTGGAATGGCGCGAGCCAGCATTTTAGAGAAAAGCTGGTCTGCGGCCCGTGCATGGGTGATAGTCCGGGTGAGAACCTGAGGATTGGACCGTGAGCAGCCGTGGGTTTTGCCTTTGTTCCGCATGCCGGAGCAGCGTACCGGAGATTTCACCGATCGACTTCCCAAGTAGAACCGCGAGGCGCATGCCGCGATCTGGAACTTCGGATTGCGGCTCATCGACGGTATCCTTGTCTGCTCGGATGGTTGTGCCGCCTTGCCGTGTGCCCCGCATCGCAAGGCGGTTCTGCTTCAACCCGCATGGATCAAAGCTCGGATCGGGAACTCTGAGCCCTTTTCACAATGTGTATCAGAGCGATGTCGGGTTCGGCATGCTGCTTGCAAGCCACCGACGATGAGGTGGGCGGATCGATCATACGGACGCGTGCAGTCCGAAGACAACCTTGAAGGGCTTTTGCATTGACAAGCACCAGATCACCAAACCCGCATGCCTCGACCCTGCTTCTCGACAGACGCGAGATCATGGCCGGAGCCGCGGCGCTCGGGCTGGCATTCGGCTCCCTCGGCGGCAGCGCGAAAGCGGCAGAGACGCCCAAGAAAGGCGGAACGCTGCGACTTGGAATGGAAGGCGGCAGCGCGTCGGACAGCCTTGATCCTCGGACCTACGCGGATTCGATCCCGATCTCCTATGGGTACCAAATCTTCAACGGTTTGGTCGAGTTGGATGCGGACGGCAATGCGAAAGGCGAGCTGCTGGAGAGCTGGGAGACAAAGCCTGGTGCGACCGAGTGGATCTTCAACGTGCGCAAGGGAATCACGTTTCATTCCGGCAAGACGCTCGACGCGGACGACATCATCTACTCCCTGAACCTTCATCGCGGAGAGACAAAGTCCGCCGCAAAAGACCTGCTCAGCGCGATCAGCGACATCAAGAAGCTAAGTGCAAACCAGATCCAGATCACGCTATCGAGCGGCAATGCCGACCTGCCCTACAACCTGACCGACTACCACATGCTGGTGGTTCCGAACGGCTTCACGGATTTCTCGAAGCCGGACGGGACAGGTGCCTATGCGCTCGAGAGCTTCGAGCCCGGCGTTCGTGTCCTGACCAAGAACACCGGCCATTATTGGAAGCCGAATTCCGCTTGGTTCGACTCGATCGAACTCAAATATATTCCGGATACCTCGTCGCGCACACAGGCGCTGATTTCCGGTCAGATCGATGCCGCCAACCGTCTCGATCCGAAAACCGTCAGTTTCGTGCAAAAGTCGCCCAAGGTCTCTGTGCTGCAAACCAAGGGCACCGGTAACCGTTTCGCCTTCGTGGCCTTGTGTGACACCGATCCGTTCAAGTCGAACGATCTCAGGATGGCCCTGAAATACGGGATCGATCGTCAGAAGATCGTCGACACCGTCTATAAAGGCTATGCGTCGATCGGCAACGACACGACCATTGGGCCGGCAAACAAATATTACGCGCCGAACAATCCCCCTCACACCTATGACCCTGATAAGGCCGCTTCACTGTGGAAGAAGGCCGGCAGCCCGGCCATCGAGCTGCAGGTATCGGAAGGTGCCTTCTCGGGCGCGACCGATGCGGGCATCCTCTATCAGGAAGCCATGAAGAAGGCCGGCATCAATCTCAACGTCAAACGCGTCTCGGGCGACGGCTATTGGGACAATGTCTGGCTCAAGGCGCCGTTCTGCGCCGTTTATTGGGGCGGCCGACCGACTGTCGATCTTCAGCTGTCTCAGACCTTCATCTCCACCGCCAACTGGAACGATACCCATTGGCGCGAGCCGGCGTTCGACAAGATCATCACGGCCGCGCGGGTCGAGCTCGACGAGGCCAAGCGCAAGCAGATGTATGCGGAGGCGCAGAACATGATCGCCGATACGGGTGGCATGGTGTGCTTCGCGGTAGGCGACTACCTCGACGGATATTCGAAGAAGGTGCAGGGAACAGCACCCCATCCCCGCTACGACATGTGCGACCAGAAAGTGGCCGAGAAGGCCTGGTTCTCCTGAACTAGGGCGAAGCCGGTCTTCTCGGCTTCGCTGTTCTCACATCGCCGCGAAACCGAGGGGCCGAAGATCGGTGCCCCTCGGTCTGAACCCATCACCTCAAACCGTCCGCGGTAAGCCTTCAAGGAGACGCCTTTCGTGATACGCCTGATCTTGATGCGCATCGGTCTCGGGCTGCTCACGTTATTCGTCGTCTCCGCGGTCATCTTCCTCTTGACGCAGATCCTCCCCGGTGACGTGGCCTCGTCCGTACTGGGCCAGAACGCGACGCCGGAGAACCTTGCGGCCTTCCGGCACGAACTTGGGCTCGATCAACCAGCGCTGTCCCGCTACCTCACTTGGCTCTGGGGCGTCCTGCATGGAGATTTCGGCGTCGCATTGACGAACAAGCGGGACATCATCCAGGAACTCGCCCCCCGCTTTCGCAATACCCTTTTTCTGGCAGGTTATGCCGCCCTGCTGGCCCTGCCGATCTCGGTGGGTTTCGGCATTCTGGCGGCTGTTCGCGAAGGTCGGCTCACAGATCGTGTGGCCAATATCCTGGCTTTGATCTGCATCTCGATGCCCGAATTCTTCGTCGGTTATCTGCTGATCCTCAATTTCTCCGTGAACCACGAATATTTCCCGTCGCTCGCGACCGTGAGTTCCGACACGCCGTTCGGTGAGCGGGTCTGGGCCGTGACTTTGCCGGCGATCACCATGACGCTCCTGGTGACCGCCCATATGCTGCGCATGACGCGCAATTCGGTTCTTGCAATCATGTCGACCCCCTACGTCGAAATGGCCTTCCTCAAGGGCCTCACGCGCGGTCGCGTGGTGACGCGGCATGCACTGCCCAATGCCGCGTCACCCATCATCTCGGTGATCGCCCTCAACCTGGCCTATCTCGTGGTGGGCGTGGTGGTGGTCGAGAACGTCTTCACCTATCCCGGCGTGGGCCAGTATATGATCGATGCGGTGACCAAGCGGGACGTGCCGGTGATCGAGGCGTGCGGCATCGTGTTCGCCTCCGTGTTCATCACCCTGAACACCTTGGCCGACGTGCTGGCCATCGTGCTCAATCCCCGCTTACGTCACCCGCGTTAGGAGTCCGGCATGACCATTTTCGGACAAAAAGCGCCCGCCACCGCACTCGTGGGTCTTCTGATCATCCTGCTCAACGTGCTGGTCGCGGTCGCCGGCCCCATGGTGGCACCTTACGGCGAAACGCAGGTCGTGGGCGGGGGCTGGGACCCCTCCTCGGCCACCACCTGGTTCGGCACGGATCAGATCGGTCGCGACATGCTGACCCGCCTGATCTATGGGGCGCGAATGACGATCGGCATCGCCTTCGTGACCACCATCCTGTCCTTCTTCATCGGCATCACGTTGGGCTTGGTGGCGGCCGTGCTCGGCAAATGGGTCGACGTGGTGATTTCGCGGCTCGTCGACGTCGTCCTTTCGATCCCGCTGCTCATTTGGGCCTTGATGATCCTCAACGTGCTGGGGCAGTCGCTGACATCGCTGGTGCTCACCATCGCGTTCCTGGATTCGACCCGTGTGTTCCGGTTGTCCAGGGCCCTCGGCATAAATCTCGTCGCACTCGATTTCGTTGAAGTCGCTCGGATGCGCGGCGAAGGCCTGTGGTGGATCATCGGACGCGAGGTGCTGCCGAACGCCGCCGCGCCGCTCATGTCGGAATTCGGTCTCCGCTTCTGCTTCAACTTTTTGTTCATCGCCGCCTTGAGCTTCCTCGGACTCGGCGTCCCCCTGCCCTATGCGGACTGGGGCGGTATGGTGAAGGACAATGTCGGCGGCATTTCGTTTGGTCTGCCGGCGGCGCTCTATCCCGCGGCTGCCATCGCGATCCTGACGGTCGGGATCAATCTCGTGGTCGACTGGTTCCTGTCGATCGATGCCCGCCCGTCGGGTGCCCAAGCCGAAATGTAGGAGGCACGCCGTGGCCGATGACTCGATCCTCGAACTGCAGAAACTCAAGGTCGAGACCATCACGGGGCGTGTGCTCGTCGATGATGTCGACGTCACCCTGAAACGTGGCGAGATCCTCGGCCTCATCGGTGAGTCAGGCGCAGGCAAATCGACCATCGGCCTCGCTTCGATGGCCTATGCGCGTGCCGGCATGCGGATCACCGGGGGCCGCATCACGCTCGACGGAACAGAACTGCGCGCCTCGACTGCCTCCGCACGGCGCCACATGCGCGGCAAGAGCATCGCATATATCGCCCAGAGCGCCGCGGCGTCGTTCAACCCGAGCATGACCTTGATGGATCAGGTCTGCGAGGCGCCTGTGACGCATGGCGTCATGTCCCGGGCCGATGCCGAGGTCTATGCGAAACAATTGTTCCGCAAGCTGCAACTGCCCAATCCCGATACGATCGGCGAGCGTTATCCGCATCAGGTCTCTGGCGGGCAGCTGCAACGCGTGATGGCCGCCATGGCGATGAGCTGCCGCCCGGACGTCATCGTGCTCGACGAACCGACCACCGCGCTCGACGTTACCACCCAGATCGAGGTTCTGTCGCTGCTGCGCGACCTGATCCGCGAATTCGGCACGGCCGGGCTCTACATCACCCATGACCTCGCCGTCGTGGCGCAGATTGCGCACCGGATCATGGTGCTGCGTCACGGCAAGATGATCGAGATGGGAGAAACCAAACAGATCCTCGAACAACCCAAGACCGAATATGCCCGTGCGCTGGTGAACGAGCGCCGTGAGGCTGAGCACCTCGCGCTGGGCATTCCCGACAAGGTGGTCCAGCCCATCCTGCGCGTCGCGAACGTCACGGCCGGCTATGGTCCCACCGCGATCGTCAAGAACGTCTCCTTCGACCTCGCCAAGGGTGAAACCCTGGCCGTCGTGGGAGAATCAGGGTCGGGCAAGAGCACTGTCGCCCGCATCATCACGGGCCTCCTGCCGCGATGGGAAGGCGAGATCGACCTGTCGGGTAAAAGCTTGCCGGCCGCGCTCGCCAGCCGCGCACCCGACACTCTTCGACGCCTTCAGATGGTGCATCAGATGCCGGATGTCGCGCTCAACCCGCGCCAAACCTTGGAACAGATCATCGGCCGCCCGGTCTCGTTTTTTTTCAACGCTCTCACCAAGGATGTCCGCACCCGTGTTCACGAGTTGCTGGCCTTGGTCGGACTGCCGGAAGATTTCGCCACGCGCCGGCCTGGGCAATTGTCGGGGGGGCAGAAGCAGCGCGTCTGTATCGCCCGGGCGCTTGCGGCCAACCCTGAAGTGATCATCTGCGACGAACCCACGTCGGCGCTCGATCCACTGGTCGCGGAAGGCGTCCTGAAACTGCTCAAACGCCTGCAAGACGAGCTGGGTATTGCCTACATTTTCATCACGCATGATCTCGGAACCGTTCGCCGGATTGCGCACCGTACGGCCGTGATGCTCAAAGGCGAAATCATCGCCCAGGGCCCGACCGCCGAGATCTTCTCGCCTCCCTTCCACCCCTACACCGAGAAGCTGATCACCTCAGTTCCGGAGATGCACACGACGTGGCTTGACGAGATCCTGGCTGGCCGCTCGTCAGTCCTTGGGTCTGGCGGGCCCGCAATACCGGACAGTGTCCTGCAAGCTCGCGCCGCAGCGCGCCGGGTGGTCGCCGATCCGACCAAGAAGGATTCCGTGGAATGGCTCGCTGCCATGCAGGTTCTGTCTGACGGCCAAAAGCCCGAACAGGCAGGGAGCTTTAACGACCTGGAGACCGAACTCCAGAACGTAAAGGGACTAACGGAAATCTAGGCCGCAGCAGATTTTCGATCCGAGATCGGCGATGCCGTGCAAGGGGCGCCGCACAACAACAAGCCACATCCACGGGAAAGGGCATCGGTGTAAGTGCCCGCCCCTTGCTTCGGAAGGGCCGGTTGCAGATCTCCCGGCGAGATAGGTCCCGATCAGGACCGCCTACAGGCAACTCGGCTGCTCTCTCCGGTGTCAGTTCTGCCGCCGATGACCCGCAACGCTGGCCTTCAGGTCGAAGGTCGTATCAGCCGCCTGTTCGGGTGTAAGATTCGCTTGGCGATCTTCGAGCAGTCTGCGGGCGATCATGTGATCACCCGGCTTGTTCAGCGATTCGACGCCCACAAGGGACCCCTCACGAAAACAGAAGACCGAAAACGCGCCGTCGTCGGGAGAGCCCCTCAATACGGCCAGATCGTGCGGGGCCGCCAAGCCGGCAATCTGCAGCTTATAGGCGCCCTGATCGCTCCAGAACCAGGGCACCGCGACGTGCGAACCGGGTTGGCCATTGATCCGAGCGGCCACGCATCGCGCGCCGTCGACAGCGCTCTGGACCGATTCGATGCGGACTCGTCCCTCATGCGAATGTGGCGACGGGTGGTGGGCGCAATCGCCGATAGCCGAAATTGCGGGATCAACCGTCAACAACGTCTCGTCCACCTCAATCCCATTGGACACCGGCAATCCCGCGTCACGCGCCAGTTCCTGGTTCGGGAGCACACCGATGCCGACCAGAACCAGGTCGGCCGCATAGTTCGACCCGTCCGTCGCCGCGACTCCCACAGCACGGCCGTTTCGCTCGAGGATGGCGCTGACGACAGCCCCGAATGCGAAGTGCACACCGGCGGCCCTGTGGGTCGCCTCGACTGCGGTCGCCATGAGGGGGGAGACTGAACGGGCCAGGATACGGTTCGCACCCTCGATCACCGTGACCGCGATGCCCTTCCCGGCGCAGACGGCTGCGAATTCAAGGCCGATGAAGCCGGCGCCGACGATCGCCACCGCCTTGACGTCGTGGAGAGCCGCTTTCAGCGCGTCCGCATCAGCCAGGGTTCGCAATTGAAACACACCGGGGAGAGCAGCGCCCGGGACCGGAAGCGGCCGGTTGCGCGACCCGGTCGCAAGAACGAGGTGATCGTAGGAGAGCTTTTCGCCGGAGGTCAGAATGACCCGCTGGAGCGTTGGGGCGATTTCAGCCACGCGCTCTCCGACCCGCAGCGTCAAAGATTGGTCGGCATAGAAGGCCGACGGTCGCAATTGCAGGGCGGCAGCGTTGGTTTTGCCCATCAAATAGGCCTTGGACAGCGCCGGCCGGCCATAGGGGAGATGCGTTTCGTCCCCGATCAGCGTAATCGGCTCGCGGTAGCCGCCTTGTCGCAACGATGCGCCAAGTTGGAAGCCGGCCTGCCCTGTGCCAACGATCACGATGCCGCTCATCCGAAGCCCTGCTGTCCTGCGCGCCATGCGACGCGTCCTGGATTCAGCCGGATTTCGGCGCCGTCGGCTCACGCACGAGCGACGCTCGCGTCGCCATAGCCGCCGTTACGAGAAGGAGATTGTCGCGGCCTGCGCATTGCGCCGCTGATCGAGCCCGAACATCCAGTTGACGTCGACGGTTTCGGCCGCGTTCTGCCCCGGTGTTCCGCGCAATGCGGCGGCGTCGAGGGCGTCGAGCCCGACAGCCACCCGGACATGATAATCCTGTGGACAGATGTCGTGGACCGGGTCGAATCCGACCCAACCGAGACCGTCCACATAGGCTTCCGCCCAGGCGTGCCGGGTCGACTGCCCGTCATCGTCCAAATAAAACCCGTGAGCACAACGCGCCGGAAATCCAAGGTGACGCGCACATGTTGCAAAGATCTGCGCGTGATCCCCGCTCGTCCCCTTGCAAGCCTTGAAGGCAGCGTCAGCCGTGACAACCGCCGTGGGTTCGGATGAGGTCGCGATGCGCTGATGTACGGCCCCGAGAAGTTGATGCAACTTGCCGAGGTCATTGTCGGAAGCCGCCGCAACATCGCTGGCGAAACTCCGCAATTCTTCGGACGGCATCGTCGTTGCGGTGTCGCGGCGATAGATATCAAGGGGCAGTCGCTCTGCCGTTCCTCGTACCACGCCGGCCGCATCGAAACACGTGAGTTCGCCTTGGGCCGTGATGCTCAATTCGGAGACGATGCCCGGGACCGTGAGGGTATGGGTCAGATTGCCGAAGTGATCTTCACCGGACTTCAGCAGGCAGTCGGGCTCGACATCGATTCGCCAGTTCGTCACCCGTTGGCCCTCGTGGCTCCGTGGTGTCATGCGCAGGATGCTGATGGCGTTTCGGGTCGGCTCGGAAAATCGGACGCGGAGATGATGGCGAAGGCGAAGACGCATCGGGCGGCTTTCAGACGAGATATTGTTCTGTGATCGCTGACCCGAGCTGGTTGTTGTCTTCCAGAAAGGTCGTGATGAATTCGTGCAGTCCGCTCTGGAAGATCGCTTCGATCGAGCTGTTTTCCAGTTGGGCCAGGGTCTTGTGGGAGAGCCGCTGCGAAGGGCCCTGCCGGCCATAGGCCTGACTGATCGAGTCGAGCGACCTGACGATATTGTCATAGCAGGAAATAAGGGACCGAGGCATTTCCGGCCGCAGGATCAGAAGGTCGGCGACCAGCCAGGGCTTGATGTTCTCGCGATAGACCCAGTGATAGGCCGTCACGGCCGAGACCGCGCGGAGAATCGCGGTCCACTGGAAATAGTCGAGAGACCCGCCGACCTGCTCGGTATCCGGCAGAAGCACATGATATTTCACGTCGAGAATCCGCGCCGTGTTGTCGGCGCGCTCCATATGCAGGCCCAGCCGGCAGAACCAGAACGAGGGGTCGCGCAACATCGTGCGAATGACGGCGCCGTCGAAGTGCAGCGATGTCTGCTTCACGAATTCGAGAAAACGGCTCAGTCGTTCCCGTTCCTCACCCTTGACCGGGGCCGCCTGCTCAAAGCTCTTGAGTTCAAGCCACGCGCCATTGATGGCGTCCCACATTTCGGCGGTCAGCGCCGTTCGTACGGAACGGGCGTTTGTCCGTGCCGCCTCCAGGCAGTTGCGGATCGAGGAGGGATTGTCGGGATCGAACGTCAGGAAGTCCACAACCGAGTCCGGCTCGGTGGTACCGTATTTGGCGTGATAGGCCTCGACGGCCCCCGAGGATTCGAGCGCGCTGTCCCACTCGCTGCCGGTTTCGTTGTAGGCCTGGGGCAAGGCTGCGAGACGCTGAGCAGCTTCGACGGTGCGGGCGAGAAAGTCCGACCTTTCCATGTAGCGAGCCAGCCAGAACAGGCTGTCGCCCGTGCGCGACAGCAAGGTGTATTTTCGCGCGGGTCGCACCAAGGCGAGCGTCGGCGCTTCGAATTCGGATCCAGCCCGGATCATCGGCCTGCCTCCCCATCATCGACGACCCATGTGTCCTTGGTGCCGCCGCCCTGGCTCGAATTGACCACCAGCGACCCTTCCTTCATGGCCACGCGGGTCAGACCGCCCGGCACCACACGCGTCCCTTTGGCGCCTGTGAGAACGAAGGGCCGGAGATCGACGTGCCGCGGCCCGATGCCCGTCGCATCCGCGGTCGGGCATGTCGAAAGGGCCAATGTCGGCTGGGCGATGAAGTTGGCGGGGTCGTGCTTCAGCTTCGCCGCAAAGGTCGCCAGTTGATCCCTGGTGGCATGCGGGCCGACCAGCATTCCATAGCCACCCGAGCCGTTGACTTCCTTGACGACGAGTTCGTCCAGATGGTCAAGCACATAGCTGAGAGCTTCGGGCTCGCGGCACCGATAGGTCGGCACATTCTTCAAGATCGCTTCTTCCCCCAGGTAAAAGCGAATGATCTCCGGCATGTAGGTGTAGGTCGCCTTGTCGTCGGCGACGCCGGTGCCGACCGCATTTGCGAGGGTCACCGACCCGGCCCGGTAGGCATTCATAAGTCCAGGCACGCCAAGCGCGCTGTCGGGTCGGAACGCGAGAGGGTCGAGGAAGTCGTCGTCGAGTCGGCGGTAAATCACGTCGACCCGTTTCGGCCCTTCGGTGGTGCGCATGAAGACCACGTCGTTGTCCACGAACAGATCGCGGCCCTCGACCAGCTCGACACCCAGCTTGTCGGCCAGGAACGAATGCTCGTAATAGGCGGAATTGAACATTCCGGGCGTCAGAAGCACCACGGTGGGGTCGCTGCCGGCGGTCGGGGGCGCAACGCTGCGCAGCGAATTCAGGAGGATGTCGGGATAGTTCTCGACCGGGGCAACACGATGCGACCCGAACAATTCGGGGAAGAGCCGCATCATCACCTCCCGGTTCTCCAACATGTAGGACACGCCTGAAGGAGTTCGGGCATTGTCTTCGAGGACATAGAAGTCCTTGTCGTCGATTCGGACGATGTCGATTCCCGCGATATGGACATAGACATCATGGGGGACTTTGAGGCCCACCATCTCGGGCCGGAAGTACGGGTTCCGGTAGATGAGGTCGGACGGCACCACGCCAGCCTTGATGATCTCGCGGGCGCCGTAAAGGTCCGCCAAGAACATGTTGAGTGCCTTGACGCGCTGAATCAGGCCGATTTCGAGCCTGGCCCATTCGGTCCGTGAAATAAGCCTCGGAACAAGGTCGAACGGAATCAACCGCTCGGTTGCGTCCTTGTCGCCATAGACCGCGAAGGTGATGCCGATGCGTCGGAATAGGAGATCCGCCTGGCGCCGCCTCGAAGCGAGCAGGTCCGGCGGCACGGTCTCAAGCCAACGCGCCAAACGTTGATAGACTTGGCGCGGCTGGCCGCCCGCTTCGCTCATTTCGTCGAAAAACAGCCCTGGCAATGACACGTAGCCTACTCTCCCAACGACCGCGTCCATGACGTTCGTATTAAACAATCTTCGTGCCAGCAGATCCCGATGCAAGAGGTCATGGCGATCGCCTCCGCGTCAAGCTTGAAAATGCCATGCTATAACCCTCATAGCAGCGCTTAGGTCGCAACTCTTCCGCCTCGAAGCGATTTGCTCTTGAGGTGAGGGGCACATCGATGGAATGAACGACTTTTATGCGTCCCTCCCGACCTTTACGGCCTTCGAGCGCATCGTCGATGCTGACGCCTATAGGGCGTTGCCGGCCGACTGGGTCATCGGGATCGCCGATGTCGTGTCCTCGACCGCGGCGGTTGCGCAAGGCCGCTACAAGGCGGTTAACACGGCCGGCGCAGCGGTCGTGTCTGCGGTCGCAAATGCGTTGAAGACGCTTGATTTCGCCTATGTGTTCACGGGCGACGGAATGGCCTGTGCGGTTGCTCCGTCGCTCGAAGGTAACTTGCGTTTAGCTCTTGGTGCTACCGTCGGCTGGGTCGGGGCTGCCCTGAGCCTGGAATTGCGGAGTGCTGTCGTGACGGTCGCGCAAATCCGCGAGGCTGGGCATGACGTGCGTGTGGCCCGCTTCAAACCGTCGCCCCATGTGACTTATGCGATGTTCTCAGGCGGAGGCCTGGCTTGGGCGGAAGCAGCCTTGAAGTCGGGCGCCCTGCCCCAGGTCGAACGGTATGACAACAAACATCCTGATCTTTCCGGCCTTTCATGTCGTTTCAAGCCGATCCCGGCACAAGAAGGGGTGATGCTGTCGCTGATTGTCACGCCACGAGGGACGGGTGCGGATGCCTCGTTCCGCGAACTCGTCAACGACTTGCTCACCATGATCGGCGCAGGCGCCGGTCGGCCTGTGCCAATTGAAGGACCGAACTGGGGCTGGCCGCCGGACGGTTTGGATGCCGAGGCGCGACTACAGCGGCGCCCCGGCCAATCTCTGCTGATGAGCCGCATCACCGTCGGGTTGCGCACCTTGGCGGCAGCCGTCATCGTCAACTTGGGCCGACCCGTCGGGGGCTTCTCGCCCAAGCGGTATCGCGCGCAAATCGGCGAGAACTCCGATTTCCGCAAATTCGAGGATGGGCTGATGATGACGGTCGACTGCAGTCCCGCCCTCAGCGATTCGATCGAGGCGCGCCTTACGGAGGCGCGAGGCCAAGGCTTCATTGAATTCGGCATCCATCGCCAGGATTCAGCGCTCCTGACATGTATTGTCCCGTCCCCGAGCCTGCCCGGCCATATCCATTTCGTCGATGGCGCCGGCGGCGGCTACACGATGGCAGCGCAAAACCTCAAGCAGGCTCGAATTCGCGGACAAACCATGGCGCAGAGCGAGCTCTCTGGTGCCCTCGGCTGAGTCGTGACATCGTTAGCCGAAGGGTCGCATTCTCCGGGGCCACAAGCAGGAAGGGATTCTGGATCAGCCATGAGTGAGACACCGGACATCCTTCGGGTCAACCAACTCAGGATCAGCTTCCAGCTTCAACGTGGCGCGTTGGATGTCGTGCGGGGCGTGTCGTTCCGGGTTCCGCTTGGCAAGACTGTGGCGCTCGTTGGTGAGTCGGGGTCCGGCAAGACGGTGATCTCCCAGGCCATTATGGGATTGTTGCCGAAAGCGGGATCGATCAGCGGGGGCCAGATCCTGTTCGACGATCCGCTGAAAGTCGACGGCGGGGAGCCGGTCGACATTGCGAGACTACCGCGCGACGGACGCGAGATCCGCCACCTGCGGGGCGGCCGTATCGGGATGATCTTTCAGGAGCCGATGTCGTCCCTGTCCCCGGTCCATACGATCGGCAACCAGATCGAGGAGGCCCTGCGCCTGCATCGCCCGATCAAAGCCGGCGAAGGTCGCAGCATCACCGAAGCCATGCTCGAAATGGTCGGGTTTAAAAATCCGCATCGTGCCTACCGGCAATATGCGTTTGAGCTCTCCGGTGGCCTTCGGCAGCGCGCGATGCTGGCCATGGCCCTCATCTGCCACCCCGCTTTGCTCATCGCCGACGAACCCACGACGGCCCTCGATGTGACGATCCAGGCCCAAGTTCTCAACTTGATGCGATCGCTCCAGAGCGATCTCGGCATGTCGATTCTCTTGATCACCCACGATCTCGGCGTGGTAGCCAACATGGCCGATGAAGTGGTGGTGATCTACCATGGCGAGATCATGGAGGCCGGAAGCGCAAACGACATCTTCCGACATCCGCAGCATCCCTATCTGAAGGCTTTGCTGGCTGCACTCCCGCATTTCGACATGAAGCCAGGCGAGCGGCTGACCGCACTACGCGATACGAGTGGAGATCTCGCTCCGGTGATGACCTCGCGCCGGCAGACCCTGGCTGAGCAGACAAGCACGGCGCAACCAAGCACGCCGATCCTCGCGGTGAACAACCTGCGCAAGACCTACCCGGGCAAGAGATCCGGTATTCTGGGCAAGCGTGCAGAGCGCGTCGTGGCGGTGTCCGACGTGAGTTTCGAGATCAAGCGGGGCGAATGCCTGGGCTTGGTCGGCGAAAGTGGCAGCGGCAAAACCAGCATCGGCAAGCTGATCATGCGCGCCATCAAAGCAGATTCTGGAAGCGTCGTGTTCAACAATGGGTCGGGCCCGGTCGATGTTCTCGCCCTTCATGGCCCGGCTGGGCGTCGGTTCCGCACGGCCATTCAGATGATCTTCCAGGATCCGGTGAGTTCGCTCTCTCCGCGCATGACCGTGCTGAACATCATCCGCGAGCCGTTGGAGATCCACAACCAAGGCAGCCCAAGCGAGCAGACCGCGCGCGTCGCCGACCTGATGAGCGCAGTCGGCCTCGATCGTCGTTTTTTAAATCGCTATCCGCATAGTTTTTCGGGCGGTCAGAGGCAACGCATCGGCATTGCACGCGCTCTCGCGCTCGATCCCGAATTGATCATCTGCGACGAGCCCGTCTCGGCCCTTGATGTTTCGGTGCAGGCCCAGGTGCTGAACCTCCTCAAGGATCTCCAGCGCGAACTGGGCCTCACCTACCTTTTCATTTCGCACAATCTCGCCGTGGTCGACTATATCGCGCAGCGCATTGCCGTCTTGGCCAATGGTCGCATCGTCGAGATCGCACCTCGCGGCGTCCTATTTCGCTCACCTGCCCATTCCTACACGCAAGCGCTGCTCAAAGCGGTGCCGTTTCCTGATCTCGATCATCCGCTCGACTTCACATCAGTGGCGCTGCGTGGTGCCTCCAACCCCAAGAACTGGGCTCCGCAATTTCAGGATGAAGGCGATCCCGCGTCGTTGACGCCCATCGACCTCGGCCAGGGACACATCGTTCTGGCCCGAGCGACCATCGACCGTAAGGAACTTGTGGCATGAAGCGGCTGGTCGCCCTCGCGCTGCTCCTTCTGGCCGGCTTGACGGGTGCGGCTGCGGCCGCGATCGAGACCCCTTTTTTCGCTGAGCGGGTCGCGACGGGTAAGTTGCCGGCCATCGATCAACGCCTTCCCGAGCAACCGCGGGTGCTCGACATGCAGAGCATGGGGCGGATCCCCGGCAAGCCCGGTGGTACGTGGCGGATGTTGATGGGCGACCAGCGGGACCTGCGAATGGTCACGCTCTATTCCTATGCGCGGCTCGTAGTATTCGACGAGAAGCTGCAGCTTGTCCCGGATATACTCGAAAGCTTTGAGGATCAGGACGACAAAGTCTTCACCTTCCATTTGCGCAAGGGACATAAATGGAGTGACGGGCAGCCTTTTACGGCGGAGGACTTCCGGTACTATTGGGAAGACGTAGCCCTTAACCCCAAGCTCTCGCCGACCGGGCCGAATGTCGCGCTGTTGGCGAATGGTCAGAAGCCGAAATTCGAGATCATCGATCCGGAGACGATCCGCTTCACATGGGACACACCGAACCCGGCGTTCTTGCCCTCCCTGGCGGCATCCCAGCCCGTGTATATCTTCATGCCGGCTCATTACCTCAAGCAATTCAATCCCCGTTACGCAGGCAAAGACGACCTCGCCAAGAAGATCAAAGATGCGCACGTCAAGGATTGGAGCGCCCTGCACGAGCGAATGTCGCGTCAATATCGGCCCGAAAATCCCGAACTTCCTACCCTCGAGCCCTGGCGCAACACCACGCCGCCGCCGGCCGATTTCTTTGTTTTTGAAAGAAACCCATTCTACCATCGCGTCGACGAGAATGGTCGCCAGCTTCCCTATATCGACAAGATCGCCATGATGCTCGGCACCACGAATCTGATCCCGGCCAAAGTGGCGAGTGGGGAAGCCGACCTTCAAGCCCGCTATATCAATTTCGAGGATTATACGTTCCTCAAACATGCCGAGCAGGCCAACAACTATCAGGTTGAACTTTGGCAACAGGGCTATGGGGCGCGCGCCGCCCTGATGCCAAACCTGAATGCGGCCGATCCCATCTGGCGCAAGATCCTGCGCGACGTTCGATTTCGTCGGGCCTTGTCGCTCGGCATCAATCGGCGCGACATCAATCGCGTGCTGTTTTTCGGCTTGGCCCGCGAAAGCGGGAATACCGTTCTGCCGGAAAGCCCACTTTATAAGCAATCCTACGCGGACGCCTATACCAACTACGATCCGGCCGAGGCGAATCGCCTGCTCGACTTGGTAGGGCTCGACAAGCGCGATGGAGAAGGCTTCCGGTTGTTGCCGGACGGGCGTCGGGCCGACATCGTCATCGAGACGGCGGAGAACGACACGGTCGACACCGACATTCTGGAGTTGGTTGGCGACGATTTCGCCAAACTCGGCATTCGGATCTTCAACCACCCCTCGCAGCGGGACGCCTTCCGGCAGCGCATCTTCAGTGGTCAAGTGATCATGTCGATGGCCGAGGGATTGGACAATGCCGTGCCGACAGAGAAGTTCGAACCCGACGCTCTGGCACCCAGCGCGGAGTCGCAGTTTCAATGGTCACGCTGGGGCCTCTATTTCGAATCCGGCGGCAGTCAAGGCGAAGCGGTCGACATGCCCGAGCCGCAGCATCTGTTGGATCTCCTGCATGACTGGCGTCATTCGACCAGCGACGCGCAGCGCAAGACGATCTGGGATGAGATGCTGAGCATCAACGCCGATCAGGTCTACACGATTGGCATCGTGAACGGGACGCAGCAGCCCGTCGTCGTCGACGGCAACATGCGCAATGTGCCCAAGTCCGCGCTGTTCTCGTTTGAACCCGGCTCGTTCTTCGGCATCTATATGCCGGACACGTTCTGGTACGACGTGAAGTCGGAGTGAGCGCGTGCTTCGTTATCTGATCCGACGGTTCATGATCATGATCCCGACGCTGTTCTTCACCAGCGCGATCATCTTCACCGTGATCAACCTGTCGCCAACGGATTATTTCAGTAACTATGTGGCCGAACTCCAGGCTCAGGGTGAGAAAGCCGACATGAGCCGGGTCGAATTCCTGAAGCGGGAATATGGTTTCGACAAGCCACCGGTCGAACGGTATTTTCTCTGGGTCGGCGGCCTTCTGCACGGGGATTATGGTTACTCATTCGAGTACCAATTGCCCGTCAAGGACGTGGTCGGCGACCGCCTCTATCTGACGATCCTGGTTTCCTTCTCGACCATCCTGTTCACATGGTTGATCGCATTCCCGATCGGGATCTATTCGGCAACGCACCAATATTCTTGGGCCGACTATGGATTGACCACCCTGGGCCTGCTTGGCCTGGCCATTCCACACTTTCTTCTGGCACTGCTATTTATGTATTTCGCCAATGTGTGGTTCGGCCTCTCCATCGGAGGCCTGATGGACCCGCAATACCTCAATGCGTCAATGAGTTGGGGCAAAGTCAGGTCGGTGCTGGCGCATGTCTGGATTCCGGTCCTCATCATCGGAACGGCCGGAACCGGGGCCATGATCCGGACCGTTCGGGCGAACCTTCTTGAAGAACTCCAGAAACAATATGTCACCACGGCGCGAGCCAAGGGGCTGCACCCCTTCCGGATATTGATCAAATATCCGCTGCGGCTGGCCATGAACTTCTTCATTTCGGACATCGGCAGCATTTTGCCTTCGGTCGTGTCAGGGGCAGAGCTTGTTGCGATCGTGTTGTCGCTACAAACGACAGGTCCTTTGCTCATCCACGCGCTGCAGACGCAGGATATGTATCTCGCCGGATCATTTCTGATGTTTTTGGCCACACTGACGATCGTCGGTGTTCTGATCTCCGACATTGCGCTGGCGTTTCTTGACCCACGCATTCGGCTGCAGGGAGGTGCCCGCTGATGAATGCTCTTCCCCCCTCCTCGGGCAAGCTTGTTCACTATGTCTCGGATGCGCCATTCGACGTCCAGTCGGTCAAACGGCTGACCCCTGAGCAGGAGCGGGTCTACCTCGCCTCGCAGTGGCGCTTGATGTGGTGGAAGTTCAAACGTCACCGACTAGCCGTGGTGGCGAGCCTGGTTCTCCTGGTGCTGTACGGGACCATCCCGTTTTCTGAATTCCTGGCGCCCTACAACGGGTCGACCCGCAACACGGATTTCATCCGGTCACCGCCACAGAAGATGCATCTCTTCCACGACGGGCAATTCGTCGGGCCGTTCGTCTATGGCAAGGACTATCGGTTGAACATGACCGACCTTAAGCGGGACTATACGGTCAATCATGCCAATCTGCAGCGCATCCGGTTCTTCTGCCATGGAGACCCCTACCAGTTCTGGGGCCTTGTTCCCGCCGACGTCCACCTCATGTGCCCCGCCGATGGTGGCACGTTATTCTTGCTGGGAAGCGACCGCCTGGGACGGGATGTCCTTTCGCGTATGGTTTACGGCGCCCGCATCTCACTCACGGTCGGCCTCATCGGGATCTCCATCTCATTCCTGCTTGGCATCACGATCGGCGGATTGGCCGGCTACTACGGCGGCTGGTTTGATCTTCTGAGCCAACGCGCCATCGAGATCGTGCATTCGATTCCGCACATCCCCCTCTGGCTGGCGCTTGCGGCGGTGATGCCCGTGACCTGGAGTCCGATGCTGGTCTATTTCGGCATCACGGTCATTCTCGGGCTGATGGACTGGACCGGGCTGGCCCGCGCCGTCAGGGCAAAGCTCTTGTCGCTCCGGGAGGAGGATTATGTCCTGGCAGCGCGCCTCATGGGCGCGGGAACCCCGCGTGTGTTGTTTCGACACCTGCTTCCGGGATTTATCAGTCACCTCATCGCGTCTGCGACCATCACGATTCCAAGTATGATCTTGGGTGAGACCGCGTTGAGCTTTCTGGGACTCGGCCTGCGGCCACCCGTCATCTCCTGGGGTGTGATGCTGAACGAAGCCCAAAACATGAATGTCGTGGCGCTGTATCCCTGGCTCATGCTGCCGGTCGTGCCCGTGATCCTGGTGATTCTGACCTTCAACTTTCTCGGTGATGGTCTTCGGGATGCGGCGGATCCGTATAACTGACGGATCCAAAACTTGCGGATTGCGTTCTTCGCGCCTTTGAAGTCGCCTGACCACCCAGTTCCCTCGGGAGATCGAGCCATGGCCCGCGCCTTGATGCGAGCACTGAGCTCGAAAGGCCATGAAGTTGCGCTTGTGTCCGATCTGCGGCTTTTTCTCGGGAGCCCTGATGCCGATCGCCAATCGGCATTGACCCTGACTGCCCAGAAGGAAGTCGATCGGATTTCGCAATGTTGGGGCAGGACGTCTCGGCCCGAGCTTTGGTTCACCTATCATAATCATTACAAAGCGCCGGACCTGCTCGGTCCTCGGCTCTGCGGTCGCTTCAATATCCCCTATGTGGTTGCCGAGGCGAGTTACGCGCCTCGGCGGACACAAGAGTGGACGACGTGGCATCAGGCAGCCGAAGAGGCAATCCGGATGGCCGACGTCCATGTCTGCTTCACGGCACGCGATCGAGCGGGGATTGCGAGCCTGGTGCGGCCGACTGCGACCATCCTCGATCTGCCGCCTTTCATCGATGTCGCGGATGTCTCGGTTCCGGAGCGCCGCGATGGTCGCCCGGTTCGATTGATCGCGGTGGCGATGATGCGGGCGGGCGACAAGCTTGCCAGCTACCGCTTGCTGGCCGAGTCGCTCAGGCTCATCGCCGGGCGAGACTGGCACCTCGATATTGTCGGCGATGGTCCGGCTCGCCCCGATGTCGTGGCCGCATTCTCGCGCGTGCCGCCGTATCGCGTCACGTGGCACGGCGCGGTTTCGGGTCCGGAGGTGCTGGATCGCTTGATGAAAGCCGATGTCTTCGTCTGGCCGGGATTTGGTGAGGCCTTCGGTTTGGCTTACCTGGAAGCTCAGGCTGCGGGGCTACCTGTCGTGGGGCTCGACACGGCTGGCGTGTCAAGCGTTGTCAGATCCGACCAAACCGGGATCCTGGTCACCGGTTCGACGCCCGCCATCTACGCGGCAGCGATCGAACGGCTTGTGGACAATGCGGATCAACGCCTGCGCCTCGGGAGAGCCGCTGCCCAATTCGTCAGGACGGAACGGACACTCGATATTGCGGCCGCCGCCTTGGACCGCACTTTGAGAGCCGCAGTGGATAGGCACAATGCTTGATCGGTGGGCGCCTGTCTCCGCCGCCCTCGATCGTGCGGCCGAAAGCGGTCGAACCATCGAGGTTTGGCTGCGCGATGACGATGCCGTCAGTTCGACCGCGGCCCTTGACCGACTGGCTGCACTCGCGCGGAGCAGACAGCTGCCCGTCTTGCTGGCCGTTATTCCACAACGGGCCGATTGGAACCTGGCGGACTTCATCGCAGCCGAACCCTTGTTTACACCCACCCAGCATGGGTTCTCCCACACCAATCATGCCCGCGCCGGGGAGCGCGCCTGCGAAATGGGCGGTGATCGTCCGCTGACCTCCGTTCTCGACGATGTCATGCGGGGTCGCGACAAGCTCGCAGCGCTGTTTGGGCGACGGCACGCGCACATTCTCGTGCCGCCCTGGAACAGAGTCGATCCTGCCCTGCTGCCCCACCTGCCCGACGCCAGGTTCTGCGCTCTGTCGACCTTTGCGGACGCGCATGCCGGCAACCGCGACTTACCCGTATTGAACAGCACCCTGGACATCATCGACTGGCGCAACGGGCGACGCTGCCACGCCGAGGCAAAGCTCGTGCAACGTCTGAGCGACCTTATCGATCGACCGGAGCCGATCGGCATCCTGACCCATCATCTGGTCCATGATGACGAAGCGTGGCAATTTCTTGATCACGCCTTTGGGTGGCTTGCCAGTCACGGCTCGGTGCGCCTCACCTCGGCCGACGCGATCCTGGCACGCAGAGCCGTTGCCGCAGACGTTGTTTCGCGGCCTCCCGAGATTTGACGCCGCCTCATTCCTTCGCGTCAATGCGCCTTGGCAAGGCGTTGCGCCTCGGCCAAAGCATGGTTGGTGCGCTCGAGACGGCTCGCCAGAACGCGCATGATCGCTATGCTCATTTCCGGGAAACTTCGAAGCAGTCCCATCAATTGCGCTTTGCCGATCGCAAGCGTCTCACAGCGCGAGGTGGCTCGAACGGTCGCGGTGCGGGGTGTGTCGCAGAGGATCGCGATGTCTCCCACGAAGTCATTGCGCCCGACGCTCGCGACCCGGATATCGTATTCACCGGCTCGCACGAAAACGTCCGCTTCTCCCTTGACGATGACATAGGCCTGCTCGCCGCGCTCGCCTTCCTTGCACAGGGTCTGGCCCTCATCGAACACGAGCCGCTGTGAGGCGAAGGCCAGCAATTTGAGCTTGGCGGCATCGACCGACGCGAAAATGGGAACTCCACGCAGAACCTCGACATCTTCCTTGAACGCGTTCACGAGTTCCCCCTGCCCCACACAGTGTCCGGCCCGATCTGCCTCAGGCCGGGATTTTCAGCGCTTCTTGCCGCTCCGAAGCGTCTTCTCGATCGTCCAGATGATGATGATCGTCCGAAACCACCCGCCCGTCTTCCATGTGAACGATACGATCGAAGTGGTCGGCCAATTGCGGGTTTTCCAGGTTCCACAAAACCCCGAACCCTTGCCCACCATCCTCCGGCTTGCCGAGTCCTAAAATACGATCGAGGATCGCAGTCTGCCCGTGCACATCGAGCTGCGAGAGGCCTCGATGAACGAGTAGGAAGTCGGGACGGCGGAGAAGAGCTCGGGCCATCGCGAGCTTCTGTCGCTGGCTCCCGGTCAAACGCTTCCCACCCGAACCAATGTTGAAGCTGAGGCCCGCTTCGAACACGGCAGGTCGAAGACCACGTTCCTCGATGACCTCATGCAACAACACGCCAATCCGATATTCAGCCTCGGCGATCCCGAAAGCGACGCGGCCCATCAGCACGTTGTCCTTGACAGAGGCCGCGACAATATAAACGTCCGGGTGAAAGAAGGCGATTTTGTCCTGCTCGTCGCCGAGCGCCTGATGAAAGGCTTTGCGTGCCAAGACGAGTTTTCCGATCAGCGCGTCGTCCAGGAGGCCGAGGCGATCGCGCGGCTCGATATAGTTGAAGGCAAGGTCGAGAAAGATCGCCTGATCCCCTGGAATGGCATTGCGCAACGGCTTGGAGCCGACCCGCTTCAGGGCGGCCTGATAGTCGGGGAATTGCTCAGGTGTCATGAGGCTGAGTTGCTCGAACAGGGGATTGTCCGCCTCGAGGCCTTCAAAAAGTTCCATAATGGTCGACGCAATTGCGCGGCCCATGCCGAACAACGTGTCGTCGAGACGGAGATCGGCCAGGATTTTGCGCATTTCGGTGTTGGAACCGAGGCGCCTGAGTTCATACGCCTCGTTGATCGGCATGCCGAAGATCAGATTCTCCCCGATCGACGCCTGGACATTGTAGCGCTCGGGATCGAATGGCTCGATCAGATGCACCGTCCCGGTTTCCTCCAACTTCTGGCGGAACGAAGCACGTGCCTCGACAAAAGCCTGCTCCTGTTCTGAGGTGGGCTCTGCCAAGGTCCGGTTCAATCCGAACCCCACGACCTCGGCCTCCAGATCCACAACTTGCAAGGTCGCCTGCAGGCGCT
This sequence comes from Lichenifustis flavocetrariae, assembly GCF_026130545.1. Classification (GTDB taxonomy): domain Bacteria; phylum Pseudomonadota; class Alphaproteobacteria; order Rhizobiales; family Beijerinckiaceae; genus Lichenihabitans; species Lichenihabitans flavocetrariae. Next base: position 114,168 of record NZ_JAMOIM010000016.1, read on the forward strand.
CGTTGATGTCCTCGGGTCCCGTGGCGCCGGCTGCCTCGTAGTCGACCCAGTCGGCCTCGAAATCCAGGCTGTTGCTTCCCGACTTGATGATTTTATGCCGCTGGCTTCCCTCACTCGGCCGCAAGACCTTGTGGCGCAGTCCGTATAGGAGGGCGTCCGTGATGGTCGATTGCGCGAAGAACGGCTCGGCGCCGACGAAGGAGATCCGGCGGCCCGTGACCGCCGTCGGCCAATCACGAAGATCACGTCCCGCCAGCAGCACCCGCCCGGCATCGGGCGACACAAGCCGGGCCAGGACTTCGATCAACGTCTCGCCACCGCTTGTCGCATTGCCATCGATCGCCGTGAACTCGCTGAGCTTGATCGCGAGGGAGAGGTTGTCGAGGAGACGGCTGCTGGCCGTGTCGATCACGGTGAGACCGCTCGCGACGATATCGCCTGACAGGTGGGGAACCGGGCCGTCGAAGTCGGAGGGCGGTAGGAGCTCCAGACTGGGATCGACGGAGAATTGCTCGATGACCTGGGTGTATTTCACCTCGACGTCGAGTCGCTGCTGATCCCAGTCGATCAGATCCTTCACCGGCGAAGGCAGGTCTTTGTAGGCGGAAATGACGGCGACAAGCTGCCCGATGTTCAGGTGCCCGCCGATGGCCAGCAATCCCCCCACCATGTAGAACAGGAACGGCGTGATCTGCGCGAGTAGGTTATTGAGAAATTTGACGAAAAACTTCCACTGATACAGCGCGAACCGGATGCCGAAGATGGTGGTCAAGCGATTGGCGATATCGGCCCGATGGTAATTGGACACGTCGTTCGTCAAAATATTCGGCATATCGTCGATGATCTCGCCGATGCGCCCCGCGAGAGACCGGGAGGTCAGCTGCCGCTGGCGGCCGAGAACCAATTGCTTGCGCCGCAATCGCGGAATGACGACGCCCTGGACGGCCAATAGGGCGAGCGCGATCAACCCCAGCATGAAATTCTGTGTCAGGATGAAAATCAGGGCCGTGATGATTTGACCGCCGAGGAAGACCGGCTGGACGAAGGCGTCGCCAATGAAGCCACCGAGGGGCTCGACCTCGTCCTTGATCATGGTTGCGATTTCGGCCGGCTTCACCCGGCGGTGCTCCGAGGGTGGAAAGCGCAGGACGCGGTCGACGAGGTCGTACCGCAATTGCTGCAGCATCCGCTCGCCGAGCCGGCCCTTGTAGGTGTTGATGTAGAACTTGAAGAGGCCGTTGATGATGACGAGCGCCAGGAAGGCGGCGCTCAAGACGCTGAGCGACCAGATCCGGTTCAGATCCCAGCCATGTAAAACCTCAAGGAAGCCTTGCTCGCTGATCGACGAGGGCACCGGGATCTTGACCTGGAAATAATGCTGCGTATCGGTCGCGCGCTCAAAGCCCTTGGCCTGAATCGGCCCATTGACGATATATTTGGGCAGATCCAGCATGACATAGTTGAACGGCATCGACGCCAGGATGACGAACAAAATCCATAGCTGCTCGCGTCGTGTTTGCTGCCAGATATAGCGAAACAGACTGGCTTCCATTGCCGATTCAAGCTCCTGCCGGCATGAGCAATGCCGGCCTCTCGATAATACAGCGGGTCCGATTCAATGCAAAACGGCGCCCGATCGGGCAGCGATGCCTGTCAGCGGGCCCGGATGGCCCGCCTGAGGATATCGGATGTGTGACGAGCCCCTTCCACATCCAAGATCGGGCGGTCGACCGAAGTCTCAAGCGCCTGATCGATCGCTTGGGCGAGCCTGACGGGTGAAAGGGCGCTCTCTTCCACGATCACGGCGCGTTTTCGTTGGACCAGAAGTTCGGCTCGAACCGTCTGTTCGGTTTCCCCATTCGCGCCATAAGGGACCAACACGGCGCGGCATCCCGCCACAAGGATGTCTGCGACCGTATTATATCCCGCCTGAGACACGGAGACTGCAGCCGTGCTCAGCACGGCTGCGAGATCGGAAGCAAAGGGCGCGACCGTCACACCCGCTCCGGCGGCACGTTCGACCTCGTGGCGCCGCGCAGCAGGCAGATTAGGGCCGGTGAGAAACAGCCAAGGCCGTCCCGCCAACCGTGTCAAAGGGCGAGCCCCAAGCCCGGCACGAAGGAGCGACTCGCCGACCGCTCCCCCACCCACCGAAACCACAACGTCGAACCGGCCGTGCGCTCCGAGCGCGACGTTCGGCGGCTTGGGCGCGACGAGCCCGGTATAGGCCATCTTTGCCGCAAAGGTCCCGGCCGCGGGGAAACTCCGATCGAGCCGCACGAAGGATGGATCACCATGCACCAGGACGAGGTCGAAGTAGCTCTCGATAAGATCCAACGTCTCGTCGATGCGCTCGGGACGGCGGTTTTCCTGCACGATGTCACGCACTGAGCTCGCGATCAGCGGCGGGGTGTCCTGGGCCTTTGCGGCTTCAAGCAACGGCAACAATTCGAATCGCATCTGCCGTCGACCGAACGGGAAAGCCTCGATCAGGAGAACGTCGGGGCGACACCGAGCGACGTGAGCGAGCAGCAGGTCGCGCCGCGCATGCTGGGCATCGGCGTCGAACGGGCGACCGTCCGGATGAACGAGAGCCGACATCCCGGCAGCTCCCGCGCTGACGGGGGGCAGTTGAACGATCGTGGCGCGCCCGGCATCCAACCCCGCGGGCACGACTCCGCCGGCGAGGACATCCACCGACCATCCATCCTCGTCCAGCGCGGCCGCAATCCGAAAGGCACGGGCGAGATGACCCACGCCCAGCAGATGCTGCACATAAAAGACCACGCGCGGCGTTTCTCGGTGAGGCTCAAGCATGACGTGCCCCGGCATGATCGGCAAACAACGTCATGAGCGCGGCTGTGGCCCTGGTCGCATCAAAGCTGGCCTCGACTCGAAGAGCACCCGCACGTCCGAGCCGATGTCGCGCACTTGGATCAGCGATCAGAGCCGTCAAGGCGGCGGCAAGCGCGGCAGGATCGTCGGGAGGGACGAGAATGCCGTTGTGGCCGTCGTCGATCAATTCTGTCACCCCCGCCACTCTTGTCGACACACAGGCCAAACCCTGGCTTTGAGCTTCGACGAGAACATTGGGAAGTCCGTCGCGATCTCCGTCCGACGCAACCCGGCAAGGGAGAACGAAGAGATCGGCCGCCCGATAGGCATCGAGCACGGCATCCTGATCCTGCGAGCCGCACCAGGTGAGACGCGGCTCAAGCCCAAGCCGCTTTGCCTGCATCTTCAGCCCTGGCAGGAGCGCCCCACCCCCGATGTGGATCCACGACCAGGCTTGATCGGCTGGAATCCGCGCGAGGGCTTCGAGCAGGAGGTCGAAGCCCTTCTTTTCGACCGCCCGTCCCACGCTCAGGAGACGCACCGGCATGTCAGGATCGCGGCCATCGCGCCGAGACTCAGGCAACGCCAGCCGCACGAAGCGATCGAGCCGGAGGCCGTGATACACGAGGCTGACCTGCCTCGCCTCCGAGGTCAGCGATTGCAGACGCGAGCGGCCCGCCGCGGTGCATGTGACAGTGAACGTCGCCTCGGCAAGCTTCTGCCTCAAATCCCAGGCCGGCGAGGTCCAGATGTCCTTGGCATGTGCCGAGCACGACCAAGCGATCCGCAGAAGACCAGCGGCATAACGGGCGACACTCGCGGGCGTGTGAATGAAATGGGCATGGACATGCGCCGTCCCTTCCGGCAACTCGGCCGCGAGCACGAAGGCCTGCCCGAAACGACGGACCCGGTTGCGCGTGAAATCGCGGCGAAGGTCCGCCACGAAAGCCTGGAACACCAGTGCGACGCCAGGGGCTCGGCGCAGACTCCACACACACCGCAGCACCCGCAAGGGTTCCCGGTGCAGATATTCAGGGAGATAGGAGACCGGCGCCTTGATGCGGCGATGGACCGGATGGATCTTCTTGTCGGTCGGCTGGCGCATCGACACGATCCTGATCGGCATCCCGGCGGCTTCCAGCCCGGCGATCTCCTCGGCGATGAATGTTTCGCTCAGGCGCGGATAGCCCTTGAGGAGAAAGACAACCGGAGCGATCATGGGATGCTCTGATCAGTGCCTGAGATCGCCGGTGATCGACGCCCTTTGTGCGAGCCGCGACACCATAATGTCATGGACCAGATCGCCGATGGCGAGCAACCCGTCGAGCGGGCGGCCGTAGAACGTCTCCGATGGCCTTGGCCGACCCTGCAGACGCCGCAAGGCTGCCGCCATCAGGGCGGGATCGGCGGCTTGCTCAGGCAACAGCATGTCGATCAGCCCGAGCTCGGCCGCTCGCCGGGCGCGAATGAGCTGCTCCTGGCGTGGGCGCGTGCGTGGGACGATCAACGCGCGCTTGTCGAATGACAGGATCTCGCAGAACGTGTTGTATCCGCCCATGCTGACAACGCCGCTGGCGGCCTGCATGATGGCTTCGAGCCGATTGTCGAAATCCACCAGGGTGAAGGCCGGAAGATCGACGGCACGACGGCGGATTTCGTCCCGATCCTCGGCCCGCATGAACGGCCCGAGGACCAGAACCACGGGTGCCGTAAGGCTTGGGTCGAACGCGTAGGCTTCGATGACCTGCCGCACCAGTCCCGCGCCATCTCCGCCGCCGCCGGTCGTGACCAGCAGGGCATCCTCGGGCAGGTTGATGTGGTGGGGCACGACGACGGGGATCTCGCGGCGCAGAAAACCCGTCCAGACAAGCCTTTCATGCAGATTCCGAGGCGCCTCCAGACCCTGAAGCGGATCATAGAAATCGCGCGGACCGTAGACCCAAAGCTGGTGATAAAACTCCTGCATCTTGCGCAGCACTTCCGGCCCCGCCCATTCGGCGGCCAGCAGCGCCGGAGAATCCATGACGTCGCGGAGCCCTAGAACCAGCGTCGTTCCGGCCGCCTGCAGGGCCCGGAGAGTCGGCTCGAGTTCGCCGCGCAGCCCCAGTGGCTCCTTGTCCACGATGAAGATGTCGGGCTGGAACGATTCAGCCGTGTTGAGAATCAACGACCGGCGCAGGTCGAGCGTTTCCTGCAGATCCGTGTGGTCGGCAAGGGGCGTATACTCGCCGTTCATCAACTTGATCACGCTCGGGACCTTCAGGAAGTCGACCCGAGTCCGGAAGTCGAACGCCCCAGCGATCGACGAACCCGAGACGATCAGGACCTGCACTCCCTTGAAGCGCTCCACCAGGGCATGAGCGATCGCCCGGCAGCGCCGCAAATGACCGAGCCCGAACGTGTCGTGGCTGTACATGAGGACACGTGCGTGCGGGAGACGATCTCCCGGCATGGGCTTGATCGGACCACCGAGGATCAACGCATTGGCTTTCTGGCCCATCGGGCGCTTTCGGATCTCTTCGGCATGCATCAGACCCAAACACGCATGATCGCTCGACGGCTCGCGACGAAAGAAGCCGCACGGCCAGCTTGTTCAATAGGACGGGCGACCGGCTCTCGCAAGATTGGAGCGAAGAGATAGGAGCATTCACGGATATGATGAAGCAATCCATTGCAGCTCTGGAATTTATATTCCAAAATGGAAGCGAAGTGGCATCGAGGGGTGATGGTCAAGTTGGACAAACAAGACCTGCCAGCCGTCACGACCGTCGCGGGAGGGGGTTCGCATCCGCTGCCGCAGGTGGCCTCGATCGGGACGGCCGATGAGGAAACCGCCCCCCAGCGTCTGACGCGACTTCACGAGCCGCCGCGAGACTTCGACGCCTTGAAGTCCCTGTTGCAGGTTCAGGGGAGCGCATTGCCGAAGCGCCTCCGTCAGGTCGCCGTCTTTGCGCTCGATCGGCCTGACGAATTCGCCTTCGGCACGGCTGCTCATTTGGCCGAGGTCGCGCAGGTGCAAGCCTCCACATTGGTGCGTTTTGCTCAGACGCTCGGCTACGCCGGCTTTTCCGATCTGCAGACCGTGTTTCGCGACCATCTCAAGAAAAGCTTCCCGGATTACCGAGACCGCCTGACCAAGCTGAGCGACCGCAACGGCGCTGCGCCGGGTCCAGCCAGCCTCTTCGACGGATTCGTTCATGCCGCGACCATTTCATTGGAGCGTGCGCAGCAAGCCCTCGATGTCGGCAAGCTGGAGCAGGCCGTGGCGACGCTCGCCAAGGCCGACTGTCTCTACATCATGGGCGCCCGAAGGATGTTTCCTGTCGCGGCCTATTTCGCCTATGCGTGCGGCAATCTCGGTCTCAAAGCGTTCCTGATCGATCAGGTGGGAGGTTTAGGACCCGAACAGGCGAGCCACGCCTCTCCTGTCGACGCCATTCTGGCGATCAGCTTCACACCCTATGCGCCCGCCAGCATCGAAGCGGCCCGCTTGGCCGTCGCGCGTGGTGTCCCTTTGGTGGCCCTCACCGACAGTGCATTTTCGCCGCTCTGCCCGCTGGCTGACGTGTACCTGGAAGTGGCCGAGGCCGACTTCGGCGCGTTCCGGTCCCTCGCCGCAACCTTCGCGCTCGCGATGACCCTTGCGGTCGCAACAGCTGAGGCCAGGCAGGCAGCCGAGCCCTGAAGTCGGCACGATCGGCGGTATCGTTCAGCTTCTCACAGGCATGCGGGCCGGCCGAGACTCCATCCCGCTTAGCATCCCACCGCCGCCGCGTTGTGATGAAGAACGACTGGTATGACGAGCCGCGAAGAGCTAGTCTCAAATCAGAATTCCCTTGCGCGTTCGGAACCGTCCCTCTATATCGCGGCCACCGACTAAGCGCTGTTTTGTAAAACTTTCGGAACGGTTGTAAGTACAGCCTCGAAGGTTTAAACAAAGCAACAACTTAGTTGGGGGATAGTTCAACGGTAGAACAGCGGACTCTGACTCCGTTAATCTTGGTTCGAATCCAGGTCCCCCAGCCATAATTCGCTAAGTTCTTGATTTATCTCAGCGCCGAAAGGCTTCTGGGGCTTGGGCTCGGTTTCTGTTGCACATGACTGTGCACAGGGGATTGCTCTTGCCAAGGGTTGCAAACGTCATACGTCGCGGGGCTGTCTATCAGTGGCGCCGTCGCTTGCCGGCGACACTCGCGAAAAGACTCGCCATCTCGCATATCGCGATTAGCCTGAGAATCAGGGAGCAACCGAAAGCGCGGGCGCTCGCCGATCACCTCAACGCGTTCGCGGCCATGCTCTTCGACGACCCCACTCAAGACGGCTTCCTGATCTCCAAGCAGCAGGCAACTGCTATCGTTCGCCAAGCCGCCGATCGGCACCTTCAGCGCCTCGACCGGATTTCCGCGATGGAGCGAAGTAGCCCAGACTTTGATGCCGACGACAGCCGTCGGTCGGACGTCATCATGAGCTGGTGCTATCAGCTGCTCGCGGGCCGCGGGGAGAGTGCAAAGGTCGACGAAAGCGCCAGACGCCAGATGATTGCGGCGGGCTTGACCGAGGCCGACTGTGTCGAGGTTGATCACATGCTCAACTGCCTCAGGGCTCAGCGTCTCATCCCCCATTACCCTGCGCGCATCCGCGCCGCCCTTGATGCCGTCGGCGCTTGTCCCCACGGAGGCAACGCCCGGATCGCACAAACCGCGATCTTCCGCGGATACGCCGCAGCACTGCGGCAAACCGACCGTCGATGGGACGGCATCTATATCGAAGATGACCACCTCGTTCAGGAGTTGTTGCGAAGCCCTGCGCCGCCGGTCACAGCGGAACATGGTGGAGCGAAGGCGAACCCCGATCGCCCGCCTGCCGTTCAGCGCGAGGGAACTGCCGAACGGACAGCACAGGATGCGAGCGGCCCTATCATCATTGATCCCGGAGCCGCAGATAGTGTCCAGCAGCCTGCGAAGTCGGCACCTAAGCCGGTTGTCTCCCTGTCTGCGGATCGAGCCTTGTCGGCTTTGGGACGTCGATTTGCCGACGAGAAGGCCGACGACCGCGCCTGGGATCAAAAGTCGCAAAAGCAGGCGCTACAAACCTATGGCCTGTTCGCGAAATTGCTCTCGGAAAAGGGCATCGCCACGCTTCGGGACGTCAAGCAGCGGCATTTCTCAGATCTGAAAGCCGCCTTCAAGAACTTCGCCAAAAGCTACGGAAAGTCCCCGGCCGACGAAGAGCGCTCCATCGCAGAGCTGGAAACAATTGGAAAGCAAAAGCCGGCCGACAAGCGTGGGCTAGAAGCAGCTACTGTTCGGCGCCATCTCACCTTCCTGCAGGAGCTCGTGGATTGGGCGCGAGCGAACGGCGAGGCAATCGACAAAGATTTGGCGCCGCGCCTCCTCAAACCGCCAAAAGGCGGTCGCGGACGAACGAAGCGGGCCACGTTCTCCACCGATGATCTCGCGCTCATCTTCAACTTCGCGTTCTTTATCGGATGCAAGGGCTGGAAGAAGCAGGATGCGTTTCTGCCAGGTGATGTGGTTTACCACCGCGCGCTGTATTTCGCCCTTTTCATGCTTCACTACATGGGCGCAAGACGGGAGGAGATCTGCGGTCTGGATCTCGATGATGTCGGTGTCATCAATGGCATCGGTTACGTTCACATCAGAGACAACGCCCACCGCGATATCAAGAATGATCAATCGGAGCGCTTTATCCCGCTCCATCCGGAAATCATCCGGCTCGGCATCTTCGATTATGTCGAGGCGATAAGGGCACTCGGGTACAACCGCGTCTTCCCGGATCTGCATTCCGGTACCACTGACAGTCCCTCGGGTGACAAACTGTATGACGAGCTGATCGGCGGCTTGTTGATCGCGATCCCAGAGGAAGGGCAGCGAAAGAAGGTCATTCACTCGCTTCGAAAAACATTTGGCGCCGCGCTCAAGAAGCAGGACGTTGATATTGAGACCCGAGCCGATCTTCTTGGACATGGTGGCAAGACCGCCACAGACGAGATCTACGTGGATGCAGCGGATCTCGAAATGAAGCTTGCCGAGATGCTGAAGTTGCCGATCGCGACGGCGCATCTGCGGACGTTCCCCATCAAGTTGATTCCGTGGGTGGCGGAGAAAAACAAGATGCCTTACTCGGGACGCAAGCCTGCCGCTCGAAGGGCTTCGACAACTGAGCCTTGATGCGACCCTGAATGTTTTTCGAGGCTTTTGGTAGAGCGCGTTCAAAGTGAATCGGTTGATCGTTTCTGCGCCTTCAAATGGATCGACGACGAGTGGATTTAAGCCGGAAAGCCAGATCCTGAGCGGGCGAAGGGAATCCGCTCCAAATGTAATGCCAACAGGTATTTAGTGGTTCATTCCTAGAAAATTCCTACCATCATTCTTACCAGTTTTCTGTCCGCTTATTTCAGGCCGGAAGCTGGCAGACGACGTCGCGGAACCTCTGGGTGACTCTGAGCGCAATCTGGTAGTCTTGAAGTTCGAATCTCTTCGGGTGCGCCAGAATCAACATTAGGCGAGACAAAACCGCGAACCCAACGCCGCGCGACTAGAGGCAAACGACAGCGGCGACTCTCGTTTCCAATAGGCAATGGCAACGCTAGGGCGCCCTTTTTACGGGCTCACGGCTGGCGACACCGTTTTGGTGACAGGCCACTCCGAATGCGAGCCCGTGTCTGATCCCAAGGCCATGACACAGCGCCAGTTCGACCACTGGACATCAGGCCAGCATTCCGCCATCCACCAAAATATCGGAGCCCGTCACATAGGCCGCCTGGTCCGAGGCGAGAAACGCGACCGCGGAGGCGACATCCGTTGGTTTGCCGAGCGCGCCGAGGGGAATCGCGTCGAGGAACTGGTTCAGCAGGGCCGGGTCGTTCTCGTAGAACATCGACGTGTCGATCACGCCAGGGCACACGGTATTCACTCGGATTTTCAGCGGCGCCAACTCGCGGGCGGCGGACCGGGTAAGCCCGCGCACGGCCCATTTGGTGCCGGCATAGCCGAAGGTTCCCTTGTATCCCACCATTCCGCCAATCGAAGATAGGTTGATGATCGAGCCGCCGAGGGTCATCAGCGGAACGGCACACTTCATGCCCCAGAAGATCGCAAACTGGTTGATTTCGAACAGGCGGCGGAATCCCGCGGCCGTCTCGTCCTGCAGCGAGGCGGGGCCATAAATGCCGGCATTGTTGACCAGGATGTCGAGCCGCCCGGCTTCCCGGGCTATCCGCTCCATGGCGGCGGCCCATTCGGCCTCGTCGGTCACGTCGAGTCGCTGGAAGGTGCAGGCCCCGTCGAGCGCATCGGCAAGCGCGCGACCTTCCTCCTCCAGAAGATCGCCCGCATAGACCCGGGCGCCATCGTCGACCAGGCGGGCCGCAACGGCGGCGCCGATGCCGCGGGCGGCGCCCGTGACCAGGGCGGTGCGGCCGGCGAGCGGCTTGTTGTTGTAGTCGTTCATCAGGAAAATCCGCTATTGAGCCGTGAAGCCGCCGTCGATGGCGAGGGTCGCGCCGGTCACGAACGAGGCCTCGTCGCTGGCGAGGAATAACACGCCGGCGGCGATTTCCTCCGGCAGCCCGATCCGACCCATCGGCGTCAGGGACAGGGTGGCGGCGTTCATTGCTGGCGGTTGTATCCGGACCATCTCGGTGTCGATCAGCCCGGGCAGAATGGCGTTCACCCGGATGCCCTGCTTGGCATAGGTGACGGCCGCGTTGCGGGTCATGTTGATAACCGCACCCTTGCTCGCATGATAGGCGATCTGCCCCGTGCCGCCGACCTGGCCCCAGATCGAGGAGATATTGACGATCGAAAGCGATCCCTTCCCGAGCATTATGGCCGAGGCCATGCGCATGCCGAGCAGCACGCCGGTCTGGTTCACGCGGACGATGTGATCCCAGTCGGTCAGCGTCACATCGTGCGCGCCGGCTTTGGTGGGTGCGATGCCAGCAGCATTGACCAGGATATCGACCCGGCCGGGCCCCGCTTCGATCGCACCCGCCAGCGCCTGCCAATCGGATTCCGAGCCGACGTCGAGCCGGCGAAACCTGATAGCGGCGCTATCGTAACCAGGATCGTCGGCCAGGATGTCGCAGGCGATCACCTGAGCCCCTTCGCGAGCCAAGATCTCGGCGCACGCGCGGCCGATGCCGCGATGAGCGCCCGTGACAACTGCAACCTTGCCTTCAACCCGCATTGCCGTTCCCACCCATTCCTCGATGGTGAGCAATCTAGACTCGTGCAGGCAACCGCAGTTGACATCTCGGCACTTTCCGAAGGCTCAGCCCGCACTCCGGATGCGCTCTCGGACCCGCGAAGGCGGCTCGTCGAACCAGCGCACGCAGGCGCGGGTGAAAGCGCTGAGCTCCGAATAGCCCAGCACGTCGGCAATGTCGCGGATGGGCATATGAGCGGCCCCGAGATGCAGCTCGGCGAGGCGCCGACGTGTCGTCTCGACGAGGTCCGAGAAGACCTGGCCTTGCTCCATCAGCCGCCGCTGCAGCGTCCACCTGGTCATGCGGAGCGCGTCTGCAACGTCTTCGATATGGGGATATCCGGAGGGGAGACGCGACCGAATTTCGCCGGCCACCTGATCCGTGAGGCTCAGCGTTCCGGTGCTGCCGGCCAGACGGATCAGGCGGTCGCGCAGCCATATCATACGTGCCGGATCGGCACCCGGCATGGGCCTTGACAGCCCAGGGTCGGGGAACACCAGGGCATTGGTTTCCATGCTGAAATAAACCGGAGCCCCGAAGACGCGCCGGTGCATACGGATGTCGTCGGGCTGCGGATGTTCGAAATGGACCTCGTCCGGGATCCAGCTTGGTCCGAGGCAGCGGCGCAGCAGGTTGAGCAGCGCACCGAGGGTCAGCTCCGCGTTCTGCCGTCGCTGCAGGATGCGGCCGTCCAGGATTCGGTATTCCAGGCGCCAGACGTCGCCGGCGCGCTTAAATACGGCGTCGGTATTCTGCTGGTGATAGGCAAACAGGCGGGCCAGATTGTCGAGCGCGGCCCCGAGCGTCGGCGACGCGAGTACGATCTCGCCGATGAGGCCCAGACGCTCCGGGGCGCAGTCCCGTCCAAATTGCAGGCCAAAGGTATCGTTCCCGGTCTGGTCGGCTGCCAGTTCGAAGAGCGCGCAGTACCGCTTCAGGTCGAGGCGCACAACCTTGCTGTCGAACCCAGCGGCGCGGAGCATCCGGTGCGGATCAACCCCGCCGGCGTAAAGCGCCTCGGGTAGCCCTTCGACCGCTGCAATTAAGATATGCGCATCGCTGACCTCCGGAATGCGCGAAAGCCGGTCTTCACGTGTGGTCGAGCAGATTTGCCGCATGATGGCGATCTCCGCGAGAAGCCGGCCGACGCATCGGACAGCAGGCCCGGTGGCAGGTTCGGATGGCAGTCACATGACGATAGGGAGGTGGTTCGCGTTGGATATACGTATTCCGACCGATGCAGGCCGGGGGATAGGCGATGCGGCATGCGTATTGCTACAAGAGCCTCAGACGGCGGTGCGTAAGCAGATTAACGTGTGGCGGTCATGAATAAGGCCCCTTCGGTCATTCTCGATCGGCCTGGATGGTCGGGTCTCAAAGATCCGGGCAGCGTAGGTCTCGAAGGCGCAGCCAAGCCGGCCACGCATCGCATCGCCTTATCCGACGCTGGGGCCGTCGAGCAGATCGAAAGTCGGCATGCGGTCTGGTTCTTTGGCGCCCGGCCGGAGTTCTCTGACTTCGCCAGTGCTCTCTTGAAGAGCGGTCGCGATCTTGTCCGCTTTCTCTGGATCGATGCCGACAAGACCTGGTACGGCGTGCGGATCGAGGCGGAGACCCGTCCGGACGACACGGTCCGGGCTGTGCTTACGGCCACAGCAGTCGCGCCGCCCTTTGGCCTTACAGCCCGGGAGCTGGATGTCCTGACCCTGATTTCGGGTGGACTGGGCAACCACGACATTGCGGCCTGCCTCGAAACGAGCTTGCGGACGATCACGACGCATGTCGAGCGCATCCTCGCCAAACTTGGGCAGATGAGCCGGACGGGCGCCGCGACGCTTGCGACCGATCTCGGTGTTTTGCGTCTGCCAACCCCAGGGGGCGGCCGCAACCTGGTGCCCCTCACCGCCGGCCTTGTGGACCTCAAGGCGGCTCAGATGAAGGACCGGGGCCGGGTGTCGGCCGCCTCGCTCCAGCGCCGTCCAATCCTCATCGGGACGCCGCTGTCCTTGAACGGCCTTGCGGCGTCGGACGCGACCGAGATGCTCAACGGCACGCGCCTCGCGGTCGACGAGATCAACCGCCGCGGCGGCGTCGCAGGGCGAAAGCTGGAACTGCGGATCGTCGATTGCGACGTCAGCAACACGGAAGCCGTAACCCGGGCGGTCCATTCTTTGATCGAGAGCGAGGTCGACGCCATCACCTCGGGCTACACATGCTCGGAGGAGCAGGTTCAGGACATGGTGGCCGATTACGGCGCGCCCTACCTGCACTGCGCCACGATGGAAGCCATGGTCAACCGGGTCCGGGAGGATCAGTGGCGGCTGCGTAACGTGTTCCAGGTCTGCCCGAGCGATATCCATTATGGCCCACGCTTCATTCGGTTCTTGAGCGAACTCGAACGGACTCGCCGCTGGACGGCATCGACCCGGCGCGTGCTGGTGATCCAGCCGCGCTGGTCCCGCATGGACATTGGCTTCCGCAATCTGGAACGCACTGCTGCCCGAGGCGGATGGAAGATCGACCTGCTCGATGACCTGCCGCTGCGGAATATCGATTGGGCGAAGGTGATGGAGCAAGTGCACCGTCAGGCGCCGGCCGCGATCTTCCTGGCTTATTACTTTCCGGAGGAGAATATCGCCTTTCTGCGCGAGTTCCTCAACAATCCGGCGCGGGCGCTCGTCTACACGCTCTACGGTCCCTCAGTGCCGGCCTATCGCGAACAGCTGGGGCGCGATGCGGATGGGGTTATCTGGGCCACCACGACCGGTCTTTACCAGGACCACCTCGCCCGCGGCTTTGCGGAGCGTTACGAGCGCATGCATGGCCAGAAGCCTGGCCATTCGCATGCGGGGCTCGCCTATGACCGGGTGAACATCCTGGCGACGGCCTGGACCCGGACCGACAATCCCCGGGCTTTCGACAGGGTCGTGCCGGAGATCCGGGCCGTGATCCATCGCGGCGTGAACGGCGCATATTCGCTCGACAATCCCGGCCAAGTCGCCCAGGCCTATCCGGACACCTCCCAGGACCCGTCGATCAGCCAGGCGCATCTGATCTTCCAGATCCAGGGCGGGCAGCAACGCATCCTGTCGCCCTCCCCCTATGGCGAGTGCGCGTTCCAGCCGCCGCCGTGGCTGGAGCGGGAGTAGCCGGCGAAGGGTGCGGTCCTCGCCGTTGAGATGGCGAGCAACACCGCACCTCATTCCAAGACGGCGAAAGCCAAATCCGGGCCTGGTGAGCCTCAAAGATCGCCTCTGAATCTTTGTGTTCAATCGTCAAGTCATTTCGCATCGCTTGGTCTTAACTACAACTCAATCAGGTTGCGCTCACGCCGTGGACGCCGCCGAGGAACGGAAGGACCAATGACGATGCTCGACAAACGTCGCTTGCGCTGCTTCTCAGCGGTCGGCCTAGCGCTCGGCACGGCGCTAATGACAAGCTCCCTCGCTTCCACGACAGCGTGGGCCGACGGTGCCTGCAAGCCGCATACGATCGATCTCGGCGAAGGCAAATCCATGATGGGCGGCTGTGGCCCGCTCCATATCGCGCTGCTGATGGCCGCGACCAACAACACGCATTTGCAGTCTGCCATCAAGGGCGCCAAGGAAGCGGCAGCCAAGATCGGTGCCACGCTCGACGTCTTCGACCCGAACTGGAGCGCGAGCGTTCAGTACAACCAAGCCCAGAACGTCATTTCGAGCGGCAAGTACAACGCCATCGTTGGCGAGATGAACGACGGCAACCAAGCGTGCAAGATCCTCACCGAGACGGCGCGGGAAAAGGGCGTGCTGGTGGCCGTCGCGAACGAGCCGATCTGCGACCGGGCCGCGGAAGAAGGCGAAAAGCTCTGGGCGCCTGGCACGCTAAATTTTGTCGGCGGATCACAGGGGCGCGGGCCGTTCCGTGACTGGATCATGGACATCGCCAAGAACAACCCCGGCCCACAGAAGGTCGCGGTCGTGACCGGGCCGGATCTGAACGCCAACACGATCAACACCGACCTCGCGTTGAAAGACGTCAAAGCCAAATATCCCGATTTCGACGTGGTCGCGGTCGTCCGCACGGACTACACTGTCGTGCAAGGCAATTCGAAGACGCTGCCGCTGTTCCAGGCGCATCCCGACCTGACGATCCTGATCTCCAATTATTCCGACATGACGCGTGGCGCCGTCCAGGCCGCCAAGCAGGCCGGCGCGCTCGGCAACGGCAAGCTGAAGATCTACGACTCGGGGGGCAATATCTGGGCGTTCCAGGCCGTGAAGGCCGGACAGATCGAGTACACGCGGACCCTGCTGCCCTATACGGAAATGTACGAATCGGTGATTCAGCTCGGCGACGCCTGGGTCGGCAAGCCCGTGCCGCGCACGACGCCGCTCGAAGTGCACGAGATCACCAAGGACACGATCGACAAGTTCCAGCCGCAGTATTGAGCCGCGTTCCGAGCGCTCCGCCGCTGCCCTTCGCCCCACGGAGCGGGGAGGAGGTGCCTTGAAGGGGGCCGGATGAGGGGAGAAGCGCCGGGGTCTGCCACCTTCTCCCCGCAAGTGGGGCAAAGGAACGCCCTGGCGATGAGATCTTCGAACGGAGACCAAGCGATGCAAGCTGCCGCCACGGTCCCAGCGACCGACACCGGCCTCGCCCTCCGCGCGACGGGGGTCGAGATGCGCTACAGCGGCACCCTTGCGCTCAGGGGCGTCGACGTGCAGGCAAAGACTGGCACAATCCACGCGCTCGTGGGCGAGAACGGGGCGGGCAAATCAACCTTTCTCGGCATCATAGCGGGGCGCGTGGTGCCGACGCGCGGCACGGTTCGCATCTTCGGACAGCCGCATGTCTTCGGCGCGCCCCGCCAGGCACGGCGTCTCGGCATCGCCACCATCTACCAGGAGCTGACGATCGTGCCGGCATTGTCGGCCCAGGCCAATGTCTTTCTCGGCCAGCCCCTTGCGCAGGCCGGTCTGCTCGACGAGCGGCGCATGCGACGGCGCTTCGAAGAACTGGCGGCCGAGATGTCCGTGACCATCCGGCCGGACGCGATCGCGGGACGCCTGTCGGTCGCCGATCAGCAGATGCTGGAGATCATGCGTGGCGTGCAGTCCGGCGCCAAGCTGATCCTCTTCGACGAGCCCACGACCTCGCTCGCCCCGCCCGAACGCGAAGCCCTGTTTCGCCTCATGCGCCAGCTGCGCGCCGAAGGCACCACCATGATGTTTGTCAGCCACAACCTCGAGGAGGTTCTCGACATTTCGGACGTTGTGACCGTATTTCGCGATGGCAACCTGTCAGGGTCCGCACCTCGCTCGGATTGGTCCAAGCCCGCGCTGATCCGCGCCATGGTCGGCCACGATGTCGTCGAGAACCGCCGGGTCGAGCGGAAGCCACGGCCGGCCGGTGCCGCGCCGCTGCTCGCCGCCAAAGGTGTCAACGTTCCAGGTGCGATCGAGGCCATCGACATCAGTCTCAGTCCTGGTGAGATTCTCGGTGTCGGCGGTCTCGTGGGCTCCGGCCGCACCTCGCTGCTGCGCGCCCTCGCCGGATTAGAACCGCGCAGCACGGGGGAGCTCACCGTCGACGGCGAGCCGGTCGAGTGGCCGACGACGCCACGCGCAGCCCTCAAAAACGGCATCGTGCTCGTGCCGGAGGACCGCAAGGCGCAGGGCCTGGTGCTTGGCATGAGCGCTATGGACAATATCGCGATTGCTCGGTTCGGTGCGGTGTCGCGCTTCGGAATCATTTCGAACACCGCGATTGCCGCCAAGGCGCGTAGCGTGGCGCGGGAATTCGGCTTCGCCGAGAACCGCGTCGGCACCATTGTGCGCAACCTGTCGGGTGGCAACCAGCAGAAGGTGCTGCTCGGCAAGGCGCGGTTCCGCGGCCCGAAAATCCTCCTCGTCGACGAGCCGACCCGCGGCATCGATATCGGGGCCAAAGACGAGATCATGTCCACCCTGCGCCGCCTCGCCGACGAGGGGCTCGGGATCATCGTCGTGTCGTCCGATCTCGAAGAGGTCATCGCCGCGAGCGACCGGATCATCGTGATGTCCGAAGGGCACAAGGTGGCCGAGCTCGACCAGACTGTCGGCCCGGTCAACGTGCAGGACATCCTGACTGCCGCCTTCAAGGTGATGACGCATGAGTAGCCTGCCCATGACCCCGCCCGCCGCTGCCAAACCTCCCGGCAAACTGGCCTTGAGCCGCGACATCTTCCTCCAATTCGGCGTGGTCTGGGCGTTTGTGATCTTGCTGATCGGCAGCACGATCCTCTACCCGCGCGTCTTCGACCCGACCAATGTGAAAAACATCCTCAGCCAGTCGGCGCCGGTCGGTATCGTGGCCGTCGGCATGACCTTCGTGATGATCGGCGGCGGCTTTGATCTTTCGGTCGGCTCGATCTTCGCACTCGGCGCCGTCGTCTTCGGCCATCTCGCCGATCCGCTCGGCCTCTGGGGTGCGGCGGGGGCGGTGCTCGTGGCGAGCACGATCTGTGGCATCATCAACGGGCTGATCGTGACCAAGCTGCGGGTCAACCCGTTCGTGGCGACGCTCGGCACCGGCTCGGCCTTCGGGGGCTACGCCTTCATCTATTCCAATGCCGCCCCCCAGGTGCCAAACGACTTCAACTTCCAGTATCTCGGCACCGAATCCTGGCTCGGCTGGCCGATCTCGATCTACATCCTGATCGCAGTGTTCCTGGCGGGCGCCTTCGTCCTGGCCCGCAGCGTCTACGGCCGGTCGATCTACGCGACCGGCGGCAACACGGAGGCGGCCCGCCTGTCCGGGATCCCGACGGACGTTCTGCGCGCCAGCACCTACGTGATGACAGCGATCTGCTCCGGGATCGGCGGCGTGATCCTGTCGTCGCGCCTGGGGGTCGGGCAGGCCGACATGGGCGGCAGCATCGCGCTCGACTCGATCGCCATCGTGGTGATCGGCGGCACCTCGCTGCTTGGCGGCGAAGGCGCCATGTGGCGCACTGCCATCGGCCTCCTGATCATCGCGACGCTGACCAACGTCTTCGACTCGCTCGCGATCAACAACAACTATCAGCTCGTGGCCAAGGGCGTGATCGTCATCGGCGCGGTGGCGCTCGACATCTACGCGCGGCGGATGCGGAACTGAACCTTCCTCATTCCGGACGAAGCGCAGCGAGGATCCGGAACCGGTGCGCTCCTCATCCCGCCGACAGAGGCACACCGGTTCCGGGTTCGGCTCCGCCGCCCCGGAATGAGGGGCGACAAACCGAGCGGAACCGCCGCGGTAATTCAGGAGAGAAACCATGACCAAGAATGTGGGCGTCGCCCTCACCTTCGACTACGACGCGATGTCGCTCTGGATCGGCACCTTCGGGGCGAAATCCCCCAGTATGACGTCGCGCGGCGAGTTCGGCGTCATCGGCGTCCGCCGTATCCTGCAGACGTTGGATCACTACAGGATTCCGGGCACCTTCTACATTCCCGGCCACACTGCCTACGCCTTCCCGAAGTCGGTGCAGGACATCGCGGCTGCGGGGCACGAGATCGGCCATCACGGTTGGATCCATGAGAACCCCGTCACCGTCTCGCCCGAGCGCGAGCGCTGGATTCTGGAGAAGGGGTTCAAGGCGCTCGACGAGGTCGCAGGCGTCCGACCCGTCGGCTACCGCTCGCCCGCCTGGGACAACAGCCCCGAATCCATCCCGCTGCTGCTCGAATATGGCTTCGAGTACGAGAGCAGCCAGATGGCGACGGATTTCGAGCCCTACTGGTGCCGGGTGGGCGACAGTTTCACCATGGACGACCCCTATGTGTTCGGAAAACCCGTCAACCTTGTCGAATTACCGGTCGCCTGGCATCTCGATGATTTTCCACAGTTCGAATATGTCGTCAGCAAGGGTGGCATCATCCAGGGCGTGCAGACGCCGCGCTCGCTGCTGCAGATCTGGAAGGACGAGTTCGACTATCTCTACGAGCGCATCGGCACCGGTCTGTTCAGCATTACCATGCACCCGCAGGTGATCGGCCGCGCCCACCGCCTGCTGCTGCTCGAAGGCATCATCGAGCACGTGAAGGACAAGCCGGGCGTGCACTTTACCACCATGATCGACTATTGCCGCAAATGGAAGGAAGGCAAGACACCGTCCCTCTCGGCGGAAATCGGGCAGGGCTGAGACGCCTCATTCCGGGTCGGCGAAGCCGAACCGGCGTGCTTCTTCGCCACCCCTGCAACGCCCCTTCTCCTGCAAGGGGAGAAGGGGATCCTGAGCCCCTCGCACGACAGCCCGGCGCTGACGAGCCACGGTCCGTCCACGGAATTTTGCCATGCACCACGAAGACATCGCCGTCCTGGGCCTCTCCGAGCCCGTCGCCATCACGGTCGACACCTGGGGCATTCCGCACATCCGGGCCGGCAACCTGCTCGACCTGTTCTTCGCGCAGGGGTTCAATGCGGCGCGCGACCGGCTCTGGCAGATCGACCTGTGGCGCAAGCGCGGGCTCGGCCTGCTCGCGGCCGATTTCGGGCCCGGCTATCTCGAACAGGACCGCGCGGCGCGGTTATTCCTCTACCGCGGTGACATGGAGGCCGAATGGGCCTGCTACTGCTCCGACGCGAAGGTCATCTGTGACGCGTTCGTGAACGGCATCAACGCCTACGTCGATCTCGTCGACGCCGAACCGAAGCGACTGCCGCCCGAATTCGTGGAGCTCGGCACAAGGCCGGCCAAATGGGCCGCAGACGACGTCGTCCGCATCCGCAGCCATTCGTGGATGCGCAACGCCCTTTCGGAGGTGATCCGCGCCAATGTCATGGCCCAGGCTGGTGCTGAGGCCGATCTCCTGCGGCAGACGCTCAACCCGCCAATCACGCCCACGATCCCCGAAGGGCTCGATCTCGGTTCGATCCCCACGGCGGTGCTCGACATTTTCAAGCTGGCCCTCGTCCCCGTCACCTTCGGCCGCGAACGTCTTGATACGGATCTCGACAAGGCCGAGGCCTGGCGCAAGGTGACGCCGTTGGGCGAGGTGGTGCGGGAGGCCAACGGCCAGGGCTCGAACAACTGGGTGATCGCCGGGACAAACACCGAGACCGGCCGCCCGATCCTCGCGAACGATCCCCATCGGGCCCATGCCGCTCCCTCACTGCGCTATCTCGTCCACCTCACCTGCCCGGAGTTCGACGGGATTGGTGCAGGCGAGCCGATCCTCCCCGGCATTATGATGGGCCACAACGGCACCATCGCGTTCGGGCTCACGCTGTTCTTCGGGCCGGACGAAGAGGACGTCTACGTTTACGAAACGGCGCCTGACGACCCCGAACTTTACCGATATGACGACGGCTGGGAACGTATGACGCGCATCGAAGAACCCGCGACGGTTCGAGGGGCGCCCGGCCAGACCCTGGCGCTCAAATTCACCCGGCACGGCCCAGTGATATTCGAAGACCCGACCAAGCGCCGCGCCTATGCGGTGCGCTCGGTCTGGTTCGAGCCGGGCGCCGCGCCCTATTTCGTCAGCCTCTCCTCGATGCGCGCCAAGACGCACGCGGACTTCGCGGAAGACATGAAGCGCTGGGCGGTGCCGGCCGTGAACCAGGTCTATGCCGATACGGGCGGCACCATCGCCTGGATCGCCGCCGGCACCAGCCCGATTCGTACGAATTGGGAGGGGCTGCTGCCGGTGCCGGGCGACGGCCGCTATGAGTGGCAGGGCTTCTACCGCGCCGGCGACCTGCCGCATGTGCTCAACCCCGAGACCGGCTTTTTCGCCACCGCAAACGAGCAGAACGTACCGGTCGACTGGTCTCTGCCAGCTGAGAAGATCGGCCATGAATGGATCGAGGGCGCGCGCGCCAACCGCATCGCCGAGGTCTTCGCGGCGACGCCGGTCCACTCGGTCCGGACATCCTGTGCGCTGCAGACGGATCTCTTGTCGCTGCCGGCCCGGCGCGTGGTGCGCCTGCTGGCAGACCTCGGCAGTGAGGACGCGGCGATCTCGACTGCCCTAGACTTGCTGAGGGATTGGGATGCCGTTCTCGCAGCGGACAGCGCCGCCGCTGCCCTGTTCGAGGTCTGGTGGTCGAAGCACCTACGGCCCGGCGTTCTCGCCATGGCGGTCGCAGATCCGGCGACGCGCGCGCTGCTCGGCGCCGGCGACCCGGATGGCGTGCTGCCGCGCCTGGAGCAGCCCGGGCCGTGGTTCGCGGCCCCCGCGGAAGCCGCGCGCGACGCGCTGCTGCTCGGCACTCTCAGCCGTGCCTATAGCGAATGCGCCGAGCACATGGGTTTGGACCCGTCCGCCTGGGCCTGGGGCCGCCTCCACCAGGGCTATTTTGAGCACGTTCTGACGGGGCTCACACGCAGCCCGGACCTCAACGTCGGCCCTCTTCCCATGGGCGGCAGCGACTCGACGCCGATGAACGCCATGTACCGCTTCAACGACTTCCGCGTCATCCTGGGCGCCTCGGTCCGGATGGTCGTCGACGTTGGCGCCTGGGACGAAAGCGTCTGCATCAATGCGCCCGGCCAGTCCGGCGACCCACGCTCGCCACACTATGGGGATCTCGCCGGGAAATGGTCTAAAGGCGAGTACGTGCCAATGCTCTACAGCCAAGAAGCCGTCAGCACGGCTGCGCAAATGCAACTCTGCCTGCGGCCAAGTGCTCGATACACTGATGCGGCAAAGCCCTGACCACTTAACCCAAACCCAAACATTCGACTTCAACCGGCCATCTGACCGGCGGTCGGTCTTGCAAGGCCGCAAACCACCGGCGTCAGCCTTCGCTCGGTTGGGCGTGAGCGAGATCAGCGAACTCGGCGAGTTCCTGCCTCCCGGCACGAAGCCCGAAGTCCTCGGCATGCTCCGCAAAGGCCAGGTGCCGTTCGCGAACCAGGCGCGCGGCGACGAGTCCAGGAACGGCAAGCCCCTGATGTTCGCTTTCGGCGCCGAGTTCGTCGAGGTGCGCATCCACAGGCTGACGCGCGAGATCCGGGTCCCGCGCATGACCGGTGCCTTTGCGGCGGGCCGCATCGTGAACCCGCGAACGGCCCGGAGCCAGCTTATGGGCGGGATGATTTGGGGAATGTCGTCCGCGTTGCTCGAGGCGACGAAGATCGACGAGAAGCGGGGTCGCTACGTCAACGACAGCCTCGGGGGAATACCTCATGGCCGTCAATGCTGATGTCCCCCAGGTGGACGTGATCATGGTCCCTGAAGAGGATCCCGAGGTCAATCCCTTGGGGGTGAAGGGCATCGGCGAGCTCGGCATCGTCGGTACCGCCGCGGCGGTCGCCAACGCCGTCCACCATGCGACCGGCAAGCGCATCTGCGACCTTCCCATCGTCATGGACAAGCTTCTCGCGTGATGGTCAGCGCGGGAGCTCCGGCTCGCGAGCTACGTCAAGAACAGCCTGGTGCTGGTCACGGCGCTCTCGCCCGTGATCGGCACCAGATAGCCGCCCACATCTCTGAAGCGGCCGATGCCCTGGGGGGCACTCTGCGCCAGGCGGGCCATAAAGTCGGGCCATGTGGACGAGGCGACGTTCGACCGGGTCATGGACCGGGGGTCCATGTTCGGCGATGGCGTCGGCGGCGCGTAAGAGGCCGCAACGCGGGCGAGCCCCTACCGGGTTGCCCGACGGCCCACCGCGCGTTACGCGCGTCCCGTCCATGCAGGTCCGGCCACCGCAGCCGACTGGAACCCCTTTACCAGCTGCGCGAAACGCGGCGGCCAACCGAAAGGACCGGAACATGGTCGAGGCTCGATCTCAGATCGCGCCGCAGCCGCCGCGATACACCATCTTACGAGGTGTCTCAGGCAACCTTGGGGCGGAGGAAGCGTAGTCAGAGGCACGTTCAATGTCCATGTCTCCTGGCGGCCGACGACCCATGGCCGTGACAAGATCACGATGCCAAACTTGCGAGGTGACTGCAATGCAGGTGGCTGTCTCAATGCCTATTGGGGCAAAGCGGGCCATGCCGACGACTGTACCAACAGCCTCCAATGACGTCTCGCGTCGCGGCGATTTCACCCCGAGATCACGCATCTTCAAAGCGGAACGCGGGATCGTGTTTAAAGCACGCGGCGGACCGGCGCTGCGTCTCGATGCTTCGTTAGCTGAGAGCACGACGGCGATCGGAATGCGGATCACCGAAAGCGGCTGTCCCGTCCGGACGCGGTGAGGCTCGGCGAGATGGTGCGCGGCAGGATTGAGCGGATCACGATCACGGGCCATGAGAGCGGCGCGATCGAGGTCGCTTGCGGGCAGCTTTCGCGGGTGTCACGCATGCCGCGGTGCTCCAATCCGTCAGTTGGTTGGACTGTAGTGCGAAGCATCCACTGAGACGGGCCGCCCATCCAGTCGCAGTTCAGCGCAACGCGGAACCGACCGGGCGATGACGCGACCGAAGCGGATGACGGCGAGACGGGTGGCCTTGAGACGGATCGCTTCGATCGGGTCGCGAGCCTGGAGAAGAACGAAATCAGCCCTGTTGCCCACCGCGAGCCCATAACGATCGAGCTCCATGACTTTGGCCGCGTTGATCGTTACCATGTCGAAGGCGCCGCTCATCGCCGCGCGCGAGGTCATTGGGGCAGCGTGGATTGCCATATGAGCCACCTCGAGCATATCGCCTGAGCCAAGCGGATACCACGGGTCCATCACGCAGTCGTGGCCGAGAGCTACGTTAACGCCGGCAGCCTTGAGCTCCGGCACGCGCGTCATGCCGCGACGTCGCGGATAGGTGTCGTGACGGCCTTGGAGTGTGATGTTGATGAGAGGGTTCGCCACCACGTGGACGCGCGCTTCCGCGATGAGAGTAATGAGCTTCGACACATAGTAATTGTCCATCGAGTGCATGGAGGTGCAATGTGACCCCACCGCCCTGCCCTGCAGCCCATGACGCACCGTCTCGGCAGCCAGCGTCTCGATGTGGCGCGACAGCGGATCGTCGGATTCGTCGCAATGGAGGTCGATCGGCAAGCCTCGGTCGGCAGCAATCCGGCATAGGGCCGCGACCGAGGCAGCCCCGTCCGCCATGGTGCGCTCGAAATGCGGGATGCCGCCGACGACGTCGACGCCCAGATCGAGGGCCCGGTCGAGGGCCGCCACGGCGCCGGGCGCCCGGTAGTAGCCATCCTGCGGAAAGGCCACGAGCTGCAGATCGATGTATGGCTTCACCCGTTCGCGCACGTCGAGCAGGGCCTTGACCGTCAGCAGCCGCGGATCGCTGACGTCGACGTGGCTGCGGATGGCCAGCAGCCCCTGCGACACCGCGAGGTCGCAATAGCGCAGCGCGCGCTCTACGAGCGCCTCATGAGTCAAGAGCGGCTTCAGCTCGCCCCAGAGCGCGATGCCTTCGAGCAATGTCCCGGACTCGTTCAGCCGCGGCAGACCGAGCGAGAGCGTCGCGTCCATGTGGAAATGCGGGTCGACGAAGGGCGGCGAGACGAGCTGTCCCGCCGCGTCGATCGTCTCACCCGCCTCGGTCGCGATGCTCGGCGCGATGGCGGTAATGCGGCCGCTCGCGACCGCGATGTCCTGGCCCGTGCGCCCATCGGGCAGCGTGGCATTGGTGACGAGGAGATCGACGCTCATGGCGGTGCTGTCTCCGGTCAGGACACCTTGGGCCCAAGGGCCAGCGTGCTCTCGAGAAATTCGCAGAACTTTTCCCGATCCGCCCCGAAGGCGACGTGGCAGTTCGGATCCTTGAGGTTGCGGTAGTGCGTGTCGACCACGGTGCGGCCGACCGTCAGCGTCCCGTGGCACTCGACATCGACATGGCGGAACAGCGTCGTGACCACGCTCGGGTCGAGCATGAAGTTGACGCAGAGCGCGTCGTGCACCGGGCAGGCGTTGCGCTCCTCCATCGGCTGGTTGTCGTCATAGGCGCGGATGCGCTGGTCGATGAAGCGCGAGGCCGCGAGCCCCGCCGTCGTACCGAGCGCTTCGAGCTTGCGTGACCGCTCGTTGGAGACGAGCGCCTTATGGGTCGCGTCGAGCGGCAGCAGCGTTACCTTCTTGAAGCCGGCCGCGAAGACCTTGGCGGCGCCTTCCGGGTCGGCCCAGATGTTGAATTCGGCCTGTGGGGTCACGTTGCCCTTGTGATGGGCGCCCCCCATGATGATGACTTCGGGCACGTAGTCGACCAGCTTCGGGAAGACCGCGACGGCGGCCGCGATGTTCGACAGCGGCCCGACCGGCATCAGCACGATCTCATCAGTGGCGTTGCGATAGGTCTCGATCAGGAAGTCGACCGCACCGGTCTCCTGCTTGCGGAGTGTGGTATTGGGGATCGGCAGTTCGCGGCCATGCACGCCGTTGTCGAACTTGATAGCACGCGGGACGGGAAAGTCCGGTCGGGCCAGGGGCGAACTCAAGCCCTCGTAGACCGGAATGTCGCCGCGCCCGACGAATTCCAGCGCCCGCAGGGTGTTGTTAGTGCAATATTGAACCTCGACATTGCCGTTCACCGAGGTGCAGGCGATGAGGTCGAGATGAGGATGCAGGGCCGCGCACATAATGGCGACGGCATCGTCGGTGCCAGTGTCGACGTCGAGAATGAGCTTGCGTTTGGACATGATGTTTCCTTCCGAAAGGTTTGAAAAGCGTGGTCGTCGTCAGGTGTCGAATCGCCAGCCGTTCTGGGTCGAGCTGCGGTTGGCGCGAATGCCGACGATGACGAGTGCCAGGATGGTGGCCGCATAGGGGATGATCTGCAGCAGCTGTGGCGCGGTGCCGGTGATCTGCGGCAGGCGCACCGCGAGGGCCGTGGCGACGCCGAACATCAGCGCCACCAGGGTGGTGGCGACCGGGCGGCCTTTGGCGAAGAAGATCGCGGCCAGCGCGATGAGACCCCGTTCGTCGGTCATCTGCTTGGCGAAGAGCGAGACGTAGCCGAGCGACAGATAGGCGCCGCCAAGCCCGCAGAAGAAACCGCTGATCACCATGGTCTGCAACTTGATCGCGTCGACGTTGACGCCGGCCGCGAGAGCCGCGTCCTCGGCTTCGCCGATCATCCGAACCCGCAGGCCCCATCGCGTGCGATACAGCGTCCAGGCGACCACCGGGACGGCCAGATAGGCGACATAGACCAGCAGCGTGTGACCGCTGAGGAGCGGGCCCAGCACGGGCAGGTCGGCCAGCCCCGGAATGCGCAAGGCCGGAAAGACCGGAATGGCGGCTGAGGCGAAGACACCGTCCTGATCAAAGATCGCCTTGAGCAGCAAGGCTGTCAGCCCATAGGCCAGAAAGGTGACCGCGATGCCCGCGATGAAGATGTGGGCGCGAAACCGCAGGTTGAACAGGGCGAGCACGGCGGCGAGGGCCATCGAGGCCAGGACACCGGCGAGCACGCCCATCGTCAAGCTTCCCGTGGCGAAGGCGGCGCCGACTGCCGCGAAGGCCGCGACAATCATGAAGCCGTCGAGCGCGATGTTCAGGATGCCGGCTTGGAATGTGTAAAGACCACCAAGCGCCGCGAAGACCAGCGGCGTGGCGATGCGGATCGAGGAGAACGCGATATCCGACAGCATGGCTCAGGCCTCCGTGGTGCCCTGCTCGGCAGGCAGCGTCATCGGCAGGGTGACGGCGGGCGCGGAGGCGACGAGGGGACGCCGCCAACCGCGCCAGGAAAAGGTGAAGCGTGCCGCGAGAATCAGCACCACGATGAACTGCAGCACCTGGACCAGGTACTTGCTGATGCCGAGCTCCATCTGCAGTACGGAGCTGCCGCTGTTCAGCGCGCCGAAGAGAAAGGCG
This sequence comes from Lichenifustis flavocetrariae, assembly GCF_026130545.1. GTDB lineage: Bacteria > Pseudomonadota > Alphaproteobacteria > Rhizobiales > Beijerinckiaceae > Lichenihabitans > Lichenihabitans flavocetrariae. The sequence goes on from NZ_JAMOIM010000016.1 coordinate 140,966, forward strand.
GAGAACAGCACGCCGATCGGGCTCGAATTGGCCAGCATGGCGACCGCGATGCCGTCGAAACCATAGCCGGGCGAGAAATTATCGTAGAAAGCGCCATAGACGCCGAGCACTTGCTCCGCACCCGCGAGACCGCCGATGGCGCCGCTCACCAGCATCACGCCGATGACGTTGCGGCGCACCCGGATGCCGCCGTAATTGGCGAAGCGCGCGTTGAGGCCGATCAGCTTCCATTCGAAGCCTCGTACGGTGCCGTTATTGAACAGCGCCATCAGGGCGCAGCACGCAAGCGCAATGAAGATGCCGGTGTTCAGCTGCGAATAGAGTGAAAAATTGGCGAGACGCGCGGCGTCGACCACGTCCGGCAGCTTGTTGGTCGGGCCCGGCGCCTTGAGAACGCGGGCCGACACATAGCCGGTGAGCAGCAGCGCGATCGGATTCAACATCAAGCAGAGCACGAGTTCATTGACGCCGATATAGGCCCGCAGCAAGGCCGGGATGGCGGCCCAGGCTGCGCCTCCGGCCAATGCCGCGAGGAGGCAGGCCGGCACCATCGCCCAATCGGGGAGCGGCGCTGCGTAACCGACGATTCCCGCCGCCAGCGCCCCCATCAGCATCTGGCCCTCGACGCCGATGTTCCAGATGCCCGAGCGGAACGCGATGGCGACCGCCAGGCCGGTGAAGATCAGCGGCGTCGTCAGCTGCAACGTCACCGCCAGGTTGGGCCAGCCGCTGAGGCTTCCGACCAGCAGCACCGCATAGACCGTGAAGGGATTCTTGCCGAGCACCGCCATCAGCAGGCCGCCCAGACCGAACGACACGACAAGCGCGAACAGCGGCGGCCCAACGGCCCGAAGCAGGCGCGGGAGCACAGGGTGGGGACGTGGAGCCGCGCGATCCGTCATGCGTGCGCCTCCTGCCGCGTGGGTGCCTGATCATCGGTGTTCGACCCACCCATGAGACGGCCGATTTCCTCGACATCCGCATCGGCGGCGGCGATGTCACCGACGATGCGGCCGCGGTAGATCACGAGCAGGCGGTCGCACAGCGACATCAGTTCGTCGAGGTCCGCCGAGATGACGAAAACGGCGCGGCCCTCGTCGCGCATGGCGACGAGCAAACGATGGATCGACTCGATCGCGCCGATATCGACACCCTGAGAGGGTTGTTCGGCGATGATCAGCCGCGCGTCGCGCGTCAGCTCCCGCGCCAGCTGGACCTTCTGCTGGTTGCCCCCAGAGAGCGCGCCGGCCGGCGTCATCTCGCCCGCGCCGCGAATATCGAAACGCTTTATCAGCTCACGGCAGCGGCGGCGTGCCGCCGCGGCGGCGAGAAACGGCCCCTTGCGGAAAGCGGACAGATGCCCGACCGCCATGTTTTCCCAGATGGAGCTCTGCAAGGACAGGCCGACATGGGCACGATCGGCCGGCACGTAAGCCAAACCGGCGCGGCGCGAGGCGACCGGGTCACCAACGGTTGGCACCGTGCCACAGATCGCGATGCGTCCGGCCGTCGAACGGCGGATACCGGCGATACTTTCGACAAGCTCGTCCTGACCGTTGCCTTGCACCCCGGCGAGGCCGACGATCTCGCCGGGACGCACCGTCAGGGACAGGTCCTCCACTGCCGGCGTGCCGCGATCACCGCTGACGCTGAGATTGCTGATCTCAAGCGTTGGACCGCCACGCGGCTTGGCCTCGGTCTTGGCCACGCGCAGCAGCACCGTGCGCCCTACCATCAGGCTGGCGATCTGGTCCGCCGTCACTTCGCTGTTGTCGAGGGTCGAGACGATACGGCCCTGCCGCATGACGGAAATGCGATCCGAGACGGCGAGGACCTCGCGGAGCTTGTGGGTGATGAAGACCACCGAGCGTCCGCTTTTGGCGAGCGACCGCATGGTGATGAAGAGTTCGGCTGTTTCCTGCGGCGTGAGGACCGCCGTGGGTTCGTCGAGGATGAGGATCTCGGCCTGACGGTACAGCGCCTTCAGGATCTCGACCCGTTGCCGGAGACCGACCGGAAGCGTGCTGACGATGGCGCGCGGATCCAGATCGAGGCCGAACCTTTGGCTGAGGTCACCCGTGTCGCGCTCCGCCGTGCGGAGATCGAGGCGCCCGCCCGAGAGCGCCGGCTCTGCCCCGAGAATGATGTTCTCCGCCACCGTGAAGGACGGCGCGAGCTTGAAATGCTGGTGCACCATGCCGATGCCAGCCGCAATGGCCTCCGCGGGACCACCGAATGAAACGGGCTTGCCGCGCAGCACGACCGCGCCGGATGTGGGCGGCAACAGCCCGTAGAGGATGTTCATCAGCGTCGACTTGCCGGCGCCGTTCTCGCCGACCAGCGCATGCACCTCGCCCGGCTTGATGTCGAGCGTCGCATCATGGATCGCGACCAGCTCGCCGAAGTGCTTGACGATGCCGCGCAGGGAGACGAGGGCGTCGGTCATGATGGCGATCCAAAATGGTTGGCTGCCGGAGGAACACGGTGCAACGCGTGGGGTGACCCCTTCTCCCCTTGCGGGAGAAGATGGATTTCGCCGCATGAGACAGACGGATGAGGGGTTTCTCCCGTCGTCGTACGACCCCTCATCCGGCGCTTCGCGCCACCTTCTCCCGCAAGGGGAGAAGGGACCTTGAAGCCCTGCGAACTTCGTCGTCCCTTGCAGGGAAACACAACATCCGACCCAGTGTTCGCGAGACCGATCACTTCTTGTCGGCGACGGAGGGAGGGGTGGCCATGGGCGGGGTGCCCATTTCCTTCTGGCCCGGCGCGAGGTCGAAGTAATTCGGCACCACGATCTCGCCCGAGATGACCTTGGCCTTAAGCTCGTCCACCTGCTTCAGCACGGCATCCGAGATCAGGCCCTTGTTGTATTCGTCCATGGCGGCCGCGACGCCCCCTTCCTTGAGGCCGTAGTAGAGAACCGTGCCGCCCTTGAAGCTGCCGTCCGACACAGACTTGATCATGTCGTAAGCCTGGGTATCGACGCGCTTCATCATCGATGTCAGCACGAAGCCGGGCGCCAGATAGTTCTGGTCCGAATCAACGCCGATCGCGAAGGTCTTGGTGCTTTTGGCCGCATCGATGACGCCGGCGCTCGTGGCGCCCGCCACTGCGAAGTTGATGTCCGACTTCTGGTTGATCAACCCGAGCGTGTATTCCTTGCCGGCGGCGGGATCGGTGAAAGTGCCGGAATAGCTTTCGAGCACGTTGACCTTCGGGTCCGCCATCTTCGCCCCGTAGTAATAGCCGATGTAGAAGCGGTGGATGATCGGGATGTCTTTGCCACCGACGAAACCGATGGTGCCGGTCTTGGTGGTCTTGGCCGCGATGGCGCCGACCAGGAACGAGCCCTCCCAGTCCTTGGTCACGCTGCTCACGACATTGGGCGCGATCGGGTCGGGCCCGACATCGACCAGGCCGAACTTCTGGTTCGGGAAGGCCTTGGCCACGGCCTGCATCGGCTTGATCATGTCAAAGGACGAACCAACGATGAAGTCGAAGCCCTGGCCTGCCGCCCGTGCCAGCGTCGACTGGAATTCGGAGATCGAGCGCGGCTGGATGACGTTGAACTCGATGCCGAGGTCGGCCTGTGCCTTTTTCATGCCCTCGTTCATCATGTCGTTGAAGGACTTGTCGCCGAGCCCTGATTCCGAGGTGATCATCGCCACCTTCATCTTGGCTTCGGCCGCCGTGGAGGCGACCAAGGCTCCGGCGACGATCGCCGCGGCGCTGAGGGCAGAAAATACCTTTCGCATGACCGACTCCTGTGCTGACGAGGGGCTTGGCTTCATGCGGCTGTCCGCGGGACGCGGGCGGCTGCCATGAAGGACTGGACCTTGGCGGGATCGAAGCGGCCGAAAGCCGTGTTCGATCCCTTCAGGGAAGAGCTGACGATGGTGCCGTCCGCGACGGCATTGACGTCCGCGACATTCTCTTGCGTAACGCTTCCGCCGACCAGGATCGGGACGGCGCCCACGACCCGACGTGCGACCGCGATGAAGTCATGCGTCTGCGCATAGGTCTTGCCGGTCAGGACCAGGGCGTCGGCGGCGCCGAGGCGGACGGCAGCATCCAGATCGCCCTCGAAATTATCCGGCACGAGCGGCACGCCGGTGCGGTCGTGCACATCGGCCAGAATGGCGACATCGTCGGCTCGCCATTCGGTCCGGGCACGAATGGCGGCAAAGGCCTGGGCGGTCTCGACGCCGAAGGGCGTCACCATCGCGCCGACATAGATCTTGATGCGGACGAAATCCGCGTCCGACGCGGAGGCGACCGCAAACATCGCCTCGGCGTCGTTCTCCAGCATGTTGAGCCCGACCGGCACGCCGAACCGCTGCCGGACTTCGCTGGCGACGCGCGTCATCCAGGTCGCTTGGACCAGGGCAACCCGGGTGTCGACGGGGATGTCGCCGAGGTTCTGCACCATCATGGCGTCGATGCCGTTTGCGGCGAGGATCTCGGCTTCCGCCAGCGCCGGCTCTAGCACGTCGCCGATCGTCGCGTCGCGGTAGCGGCTGCCGCCAGGTAGGGCGGCGAGCTGCACCATGCCGACCACCGGCTTCTTGCCCGCCCGCAGGAGCCGGAGCAGTTCGCTCATCGGGTCGCCACCTCCGGTGCGGCCTTGGCCTGGGCGGAATGGAAGATCTGGCGGAAGTTCACCTCCTGCCGCCGTTTGTTGTCGAAGCCCAGGAAGGCGATGTTCTGCTGATCGGCGATGTGGCAGGACAAATATTCGAAAGGCAGCTTGTAGACGAAGGGCGTCAGCGTCTCGGGCAGATCCGGCATGGCAAAGTAGATGTCGGAAGCGGCTTCTGCCTCTGCATCGCCGGCGCGGCCGATGATGATGATGCGCGAGCCCATTTCGCGCGAGGCCTGTGCCTGTTCAAGCCCGCGGTCACGGCTTGCTCCAGGCGGCAGCAGGATGATCGTGTCGGTCATTTCGTCAGTGAAGAAATATTGCTCGTGTGCCCATTCCTCGAGTTCCGCGTAGTGGCACGGACGCGTCAGCCCCTCAAACCATTTGCACATGCCAAAATAGGCGGTGCCATAGTTGGGGCCTGCGCCGAGGATCACCGTCTTGCGGTCCTTGGTGAAGGTAGCGGCGATCTTGGGCGCGAGGTCGCTGACGGTCGCGTCGGCGGCGGACATGGCGTCCGGCACCGCGCGAAGTTCGCTCAGCAACTGCTCGACCCTGTCCTTGCCAAGATATCCGATGCATTCGCCAACCGCGATCGAGGCGGTGAACAGACCCAGCATGCTGGCCGTGTAGGTGACGCTGCCGGGAGTGATAACCTTGGTACCGTCCGGCTGCTCCTTGATGTTCGGTGGCGCATTGACCTTGATCAGCGTTTCGGCCGCGCGAGCAAGGTTGGTGTCGGCGCTGACCGTAACCGCGAAGGTCCAGGCGCCGCGGTCGCGGGCGAGCCGGACGCCTTCGATAGTGCGGGAGACCGTGCCAGAGTTCGAGATGCCGAAAACGAAGCTGTCGGGCGGCAGATCGGTCACGAGGTAGCGTGAGAATTCGAGCGCTTCGACGGGTTCGATGAAGCGGCCCGTGGCCTTCATCATGTAACTGCGGGCCGCGAGCGCGGCGGAAAAGCTGTCGCCGCAGCCAATCATGAATCCGTGGCGCAACGTGCCCGGTTCGCGGCCGGCGACCACCTCGCGCATGTAGGCGAGCATCGGGTCGATGTTGTCGCGCACAAAGCCTGGCTGGAGAGCGACCTCCTTCAGCATGACTTCTTTTTCGTTCTGCACCGGCTTGGCTCCCTGTGGTTTTCTGTGTCTGGTCAGGCCGCCAGGTGGGCGACATCGTTGCGGAACTGAAGCAGGCGACCCTCGGCCATGGCGGGCGTGCCTTCGAGCAGTCCGGTGCAGCCAACGCTCTCGACGCAGAACGAGGCCGACACTGCGCCGTGCAGAAGAGCCTGCACGGGATCGCGGGTGCGCGCATAGCCGATGAGCGTGCCGCCGCAGAACGTGTCGCCAGCCCCTGTCGCGTCCACAGCGGCGATGGGAAAGGCCGGCAATTCGATGAGATCGCGGCTGCCGGTGGCGTGGGCAACACACCCGTCAGCGCCGCATTTCAAGGCGATCAGAGGCGTGTCGGGCGAGAGGTCGCGCAGGCGCCGAACGGTGTCGGCCGGCGACAGGTCCGGAAAGATGGCGCGGCCATCCTGCCGGCTCGGCAGGAACAGATCGACGCTGGCCATCAAGCGGGCCACGGCATCGAGGGAGACCCCCGCGAGCTTGCGGTCATCGAGGTCAATCGACAAAAGCGTCGTGCCGGCGGCGCGCAGCGCGCCCACCAGATCGACATGCCGCTCCCATGGGAGGGGAGCGAGGTGAGCGGCGCCGATCCCGACTCTCACGTCCATGGCGCGAGGACTGAAATCATCCCAGTTCCGCGTGGCGCTGCGAAAGATGAACTGCCGGCTGCCGTCCTCCTCGTAAAGGCCCCAGTCGCGCAGCGTCAGTGGGATCTGCGGGCAATGCGACAGATCGAGCCGGTCTTCGAGTTTGGCGATGGGATAGTCTGGGCCAAAGGGCGCGACGACGCTGGGCCGCTCGCCCCACACCGCCATGCCGAGCGCCGCATAGACCGCGTTGCCGCCTGGGACAGCCCATTGCGTCGTCCCGTCAACGAAGACGAGGTCGTCAATCGACAGATTGCCGAACGAGGCGAACGGGGCGGTCACATGCGCACCCCGGACCGCACAACTGTTAGATCGATGACATCGCTGTTGTGGTGATTGACGGAGTAGAGAACCCGGCGGTCGTTCTCGCCAAAATGGATCTCGCGCATAAGGAGCAGAGGCGCTCCCGGCTTCAACGCCAGGAGACGTGATTGCTGGGCCGTGGCATTCACCGCTGTCACAGCCATGTCGCTGCGCAGAAGCGCGAGGCCAAGCGTCTGCGTGAGAAAGCCGTAGAGGGACCCGCCTTTAAAGCGCTTGAACGCCTCAAAGCTCACGGTTGGTCCGACAGGCACGTATTCGTGCGCAAGACCAAGCGGACGATCGTCGATCAGTCGGACGCGCTTGATCCGAATGACGCCAGATTTCGGAGCAATGGATAAAGCCGCAGCCACGTCGCGCGATGACGCAATCTCATCGATGACCAGGCCGCGGTCCTTGGGCTCGCCGCCTGCGGCGCGGATCAAGGCCGAAAGCGACAGCATGGAATCGAGCGGACTCGACAGGTGACGCGGCCCGGCGGCCACGAAAGTACCCACGCCATGCCGGATTTTTAGCATGCCTTCCTGCGCCAGCACGCGAAACGCCTCTCGCAAGGTCGGTCGGCTGACGCCCAAGCCTTTTGCGATTTCGGTCTCGCTGGGGAGCCGCGTGCCGGGCGGAAGGCCTCGCGCGTTGATTTCGCCGCGCAGCGCGCTCGATACCCGCGCCACTAGATCCTCCCGCCGAGGTCCCCCGGCATCGAGACGGGCGCTCAAAGCGGAGATCTCCAGCGCGGTCACGGTGCGGCCTGCCCCGCCAGAATCGAAGATCGGTAGGCCGCGATGCCGGCGTTCATCCTGAAGCGTGGCGACCAGGCGAGATCACGGCCGATCGCCGACACATCGAAGCGCGTCTGCACGTCCGGCACGTCGTCCACGCCCGGCACGAGGCTCGCCCGCATTCGTGGAAGCGCGTGCAGCGCCTCGTCGAGCAGTGCCGGCATCGTGAGCGGCTCGCCCGAACCGACGTTGTAAATGCGCTGCGGCAGCCGAGCGGCCTCCAAGGCGGCGGCGATCGCCTCGGCGACATCGTCGACATAGACATAGTGATAGACAAAATCCGGGTCGCACGGGATCGCGACCGGACGACCGGCTTCGGTGTTCTCGATCAGGGTTTTTAGATGACAGTTCGCCCGACGATAGGGGCCGTAGACGCGCGCGATGCGCAGGCTGACGCCTTGGAGGCCGTACTCGACCGCGAACCCTTGGATGAGCTGTTCGCAGGCCACCTTGCTGGCGCCATAGACTGAGGTGGGACGCAGCGGCGTCTCCTCGGTGATGGTTGCCGCGCCAACGTCGCCATAGACGCTGATCGAAGAACAGAAGACGAAGCGGCGCATGCCGTGGCGGCGCGCGAGATCGAGCAACGCCGCGGTCGAGTCGATGTTGACGGCCACCAGCTTCAGCGGCTCGCCCTTCGCCATCATCGGACCCGAAATCGCTCCGCAATGAACGATCGCATCGATGCGATGCTGTTCAACAAGGCGTTCGAAGCCGGCGATGTCGTCGAAGCTGACGGTGGTCAGGCTCGGCACATCATGGCCGAAGCTGGTGACGTCGGTGGCAATCACCTGATGGCCACGGCCTTGCAGGATGGGACGCACGGCCATGCCGATCAGACCGGCTGCGCCGGTGAGGAGGACGTTCATCGCGCGACCTCTCCTGCTGAGACGCCCCTCACAAGGCCACCATGCCGCCGTCGACCCCGATGTCGGCGCCTGCCATGAAGGACGAGCCTGTCGAGCAGAGGAACAACACCACGGCGGCCACCTCGGGCGAAGCGGCAAAGCGGCCGATGGGAGTCAGCGGCAGAAAAGCGGCGCGCTGCTGCTCCGTCACGTCCTTCTGTAGGCCGGTCATGGTGGTGCCGGGGGACACCGAATTGATCTGCACATTCTGCGAGGCATATTGCACGCCGGCTTGGCGCGTCAGCGCCAGCACCGCACCTTTCGAAGCGCAATAGGCGGCCGCATCGCGCAGGCCGATATGGGCGGCGGTGGACGCCACATTGACGATCTTGCCGCTCTTCCGCGCCAGCATACCGGGCAGAACGGCCTTCATGCCGATCCACACGCCCTTGGCGTTCACTTCGAGGATGCGGTCCCACACCTCTTCGGACACATCGGCAGCCGTGTCGCCGGGCACCGCAATGCCGGCATTGTTGACCAGGATGTCGATCGCGCCCCATCGGCCGACGGTGGTCTCCACGAGCTTCGTCCAGCCGGCGGTGTCGCGGACGTCCATCGTCACGGCTTCAGCTTGGGCTCCGAGTTCCCGGGCCCGCTCGGCCGCCCGGTCGGCGCCCTTCACGTCGAGGCAGATCAACCGCGCTGCACCGCGTGCCAAACCTTCCACACTCGCGAAGCCGATCCCATCGCCGGCGCCGGTGACGATCGCCACCTTGCCGTTAAAGCGGTAGTCGGGCGGGGTCGTCTCGTCGATCATAGGGAACTCCAGTGTTGGGGGGCAGCCACGCCGCCGCGAGGCGGCGACACGTCGCGATAGAGTTTGGTCAACTCCTGCTGGAACGCCGGCTCGGTTTTCCATCGCGTGCCGGAAACCGGATCTGCTCCGGCCAGCATCGTGTCGGTCGCCCGTCGCGACAGATCGACGACGAACCGCGCCCGCTCGGCCTGCCGCGCCTCGACGCGCGCCGGCACCACGCCGAGCGGCTCGCCCGCATCGAGCGCCAGCCTGATCTCGTCGACAGTCACACAGGCATCTTCGCAAGCCTGAGTCGCGCCCTGACCCAGCGTCGGCACCATCGGGTGCGCGGCATCGCCCGCCAGCAGGATACCGGCCTTGTGGCCGTAGGTCACGGTGCCCTCCTGCAGTCGCGCCCAATGGATACGGCTCGCATAACGCGTGATGGAGTCGATGAGAAAGGCCGCTTCGCGCGAGGGCTCACCCTCTGTCGGCAGATAGGCCTGCCGCAAGGCCGCCGGCTGTTTCATCGCCTCCGGGATTTGGCCGCCGGCCGGAATCGGGAAGGAGCCGGCGCAATAGACGAAATCGCCCGGCACCTTGTAGGCGAGAAGCCGGTTGGGGCCGTTGAACCATTGGCCGTAATCGTCGATCGGACAATCCGGCCCGGCCGGGAACAGAACGCGGTAAAGGCAGACATTGAGAAAACTCGGCGTCTCGGGACCGCCCAGGACGAATTGGCGCACGGCTGAATAACGGCCGTCCCCGGCGATCAGCAGGTCGATCCCGTTGAGGCGACGGAGGTCACTGGTAGCGCGATTCACCCATGTCACGAACGTACCGTTGTCGTCCTGACCACAGCCCGTGAGCTCGGCATTGTATACCAGCGTGTCGCTCAGCGGTTGGCGCAGCAACGCGTAGAGCTCCGCCCAGCGGATGCGGATGCCGGGATTGTCGGCGACGGCATCGAGCCGCAAGTCCATCAGCGCCTGACCATTCGTCAAAGCGATCGTCCAGACGCTCCATGGGAGGCTATTGCAAACGATCGTCTCCGCCTCGTTCGGCAGATACCATCGCATCGCCTTGATCGCATTCGGGCCGATGTTGAGCCCGGTACCGGCTTCTTCCTGCTCCTGCGGTGCGACACGTTCGAGGCATATCAGCTCGCAATCCGTACGGTCCCGCAGGCCCGACGCAATGAGGCTTCCAGCGATGCCGGCACCTGCAATGACAATCCTTGGTTTGCGATCCGATGTCGACAAATCATGTCCTTGCTGCAGAACTGATGCTGTAAGACGTCTGACGACAGACGAACATGAAATGGTCCATCGCGCAAGATGGCCGTGCATGAACGTCGTAGAGCTTCGCAGTCATTGCCCAAATTTTGATCGCCCGCGATTGGATGAACGCAGCATTCGATCGGCGCTCCGTAGAAACGATCGCGTGCGCGGTGTCTAATTATTACGCCGACCATGACGAATCCGAGCAGTTTGCGGATACGATGCGCGATCCTGATCAAATTTCAGGCTTTGAAAACCCAGGATGATTGCGCATTCTTTGTTGGATCAATTCTAGATGAGCGATCGATGTCGGTCGTGGCGACCGTCAGCAACTCTCTGACTGAATCTTTTCGACGAACGCAATGGCTGAATTCGCAAAATCGCGCAGCCTACTTCCCTCTTCTGACGAGCATGCGTCGCAACGCGGAGCATTCCCATGAGCATCGGTACCCTATACTTGATTGTCGCGATCATTGCTGTCGCGCTCGCCGTGGTGGCGTTTTTCATCAATCGCGGGAACGGCCGCGTCATGGTGGGCTTCACGCTCATGGAAATCGTGATCATGGCCGTGATCGGCGTGATCAATGGCGTCCTCGGCACACCTAACGCCATGCTGGGTCGGCTGTTCATGACATTTTCCGGCAGCTATGGCTTTCTGGCGTTTGCCGCCATCTGCGGCGGCTTCTATGTCGCCGGTCCGTTGTGCGGCTACATCATCCGCAAGCCGGGCGCCGCAACCCTCGCCGAAACCATGAACGGCGTCGCGCAGGTGCTGTCTGGCAACCCGAACGGAATCATGGTGCTCGCGGCAGGCTTCCTGCAGGGGTTCATGTCGGACGTCGCCTTCGCGTTCTACGGCTACCGCAAGTGGACGCTGTCGGTGCTGGCGCTCTCCGGCGCACTCGCCCCCATCCTTCAGCAAATTCCGGAGGTGTACTTCTTCGGCGTCGGCGATATGGGCATCAGCTACAACCTGCTCGCCTTGATCATCCGGATGGGAAGTGGCGCCCTTTACGCCATCATCCTGGTGAAGCCGATCGCCCTTGCCTTGCTGCGCGCCGGCGTGCTGCGCGGCACCCAGCTTGCGGCCGACGAGCGCCCGCTCGCTACAACGACGCAGAAGCTTGCCTGAGGATGACGATGGTTGATGTGGCGACACCCGCGACCGTCTCACAATCTGTGTCGCGGGTCGTCGTCGATCTCCAATCGATATCTTATACTTACGAGGGAGAGGGCCAACCCGTTCTGAACGACATTTCGTTCCAGGTGGATGACGGCGAGTTCGTCTTGATCCTCGGCCCGAGCGGGTGCGGCAAGAGCACCCTGCTGCAACTCTTTAATGGCACGATCCCGCATACCCTTAAGGGCGCTCTTGCCGGGGAGGCCTCCATCTGCGGCCACGCGCTGACGACAACGAAGGTCGCGACCTTCGCGACCGACGTCGGCATGGTGTTCCAGGATCCCGATGCCCAGATCATCTGCACCCGGGTTCGGGACGAGGTGTGCTTCGGGCTCGAAAATCTTTGCCGTCCAGCCGCCGAGATCATGGAGCAGCAGGTCGAGGCGCTGCGGCTCGTTGGCCTCGATGGCTTCGGCGACCGGTCCGTGTTTGACCTGTCGGGCGGCCAGAAGCAGCGCGTCAGCATCGCGGCCGTTCTCGCCGTCCGCCCCCGCCTCCTTGTTCTTGACGAGCCGACGGCCAACCTCGATCCGGCTGGCATGGCGGACGTGTTCGTTCTGTTGCACGCCCTGCACAAGGCCGGCACCACAATCGTGATGGTGGAACATCGGGTCGACGAACTGGCCGACCGGGTGTCGCGGGTGATCATGATGGATCGCGGCCGCATGACTTTCGACGGCCCTCCCCGCGAGGCCTTTTCCCAGCCGCGCGCGGCGCGATCGGAAGAGGGTGATGTGGTGCCCGTGAGCGCCTGGTTTCCGCAGGCGGCCGAATTCGCCCTGGCGCTCGGCACCGCGTGCGGCGTGCCGATACAGGCAAAGGATATGCCACTCAACGTGGCCGAGGCGGTAACCTTGGGTGAGCGTTTCATCGGTGTTGCCGCGGTCATGCCATCCGTACCCGCCGCTTCAATGTCGAGCCCCGAAACGACGCCGCTGCTGCGCGTCCAGCATCTGTCGTTCGGCTACGACCGGGTCGAGCCGATTCTCGACGATGTGAACTTCGACCTTGGTCGCGGACGCCTCGTCGCAATCTGCGGACGCAACGGCTCGGGCAAGACCACGCTTGCGCGTCTCGTCATGGGGATCAACGACGCACCACGGAAAACGATCTTCTTGAACGGAAAAGACCTGAGCGCTCTCGGGCCGAAGGAGATTTCGGCCGAGGTCGGGTATGTGTTCCAGAATCCGGACCATCAGTTCGTCACCGACCGGGTTTGGGACGAAGTCGCCTACGGTTTGACCGTGCGGGGCTATGCGGACGACGCTATCCGGATGCGGGTCGATGAGGTGCTCGGCATCGTCGACCTCGCCCGCTATGCGGAACGCTCGCCGTTCAGCCTCAGCCTCGGCGAGCGCCGGCGCTTGAGCGTCGCCACAATGCTGGTGCTCGAGCCCCGTCTCCTGATCCTTGATGAGCCGACGATCGGCCAGGATCACGAAAGAGCCCAACTTCTCATGGGTCTGATGGTGCGCTTGCGTGAGCGGTACAATACTACCGTCCTAATGATCACCCATGACGTCCGGCTCGTGGCGGAATGGGCTGATCGGGTCCTGGTGCTGAGCCGTGGGCGCTTGTTGTTCGACGGCACGCCAGAGAACATGTTCGCTGATGAGGCTCTTCTCGCGGCAGGCGGTCTGCTGACGCCGCCCGTCTTCGACATCAGCCGTCGCATCGCGGCCGCCCTCCCCGCTGGGCCGGTCAGGCCCACCCTGTCGGTGCCGGCTCTGGTCGATGCGATCGTGAAATCCCGAAAGGTGGCGGCATGAGGCGTTCGGCGGTCTTCCAGTTCCGGTCTGGAGCCTCGTTCTTCCACCGCCTCGATCCACTCAGCAAATTCGCCTGGCTGGTCGGCATATCGCTGCTGGCCTTCGGCGCCTACATCGCGTGGGTGCAGATCGTCATCACCGGCATCGTGCTGTTCACGGCGCTGGTTCTGGCGCGCCTCTCTCCGGTCGAGATCTGGCGTGGCACCTGGCTCTTCGTCATCGCCTGCACGAGCTTTCTCGTCATTCAGACCTTGACGCTGCCCGGCACGCATGTGGCGTTCCGCATCGCCGGCCATCCGATCTACGCCGAAAGCTTCGACTACGCGCTCGCCTCCGCCCTGCGCATCTACACGATCATCCTGTCGTCGCTGGTGTTCGTGCGAACCACAGACCCGCGAGAGCTCGCCATCGCGCTCGTCACGCAGATGAAGGTGCCCTACCGCATCGCTTATGCGTTCTTCATCGCGCTGCGGATCATTCCGACCATCGAGGATGAGATCAAGACCATCGGGGCCGCTCAAGCCGTGCGCGGCGTGGCCCGCCAGGGCGGCATCGCGGGCCGTATCCGCGAGATGAAGCGCTATTCGATGCCGTTGCTTGTCGGCAGCCTCCGGAAAGCTTCAATGATGGTGATGTCCATGGAAGCGCGCGCCTTTGGTGCGTTTCCAAAGCGTACTTTCGTCGAGCCGCCGCGCATGACGGCCTCGGGCGTGGTTGTTCGAACCGTAACGATCGCGGCCGTCGTCGCGTGGTACGCCGCCCTGGCGACCGGCCTTGTCCACACGATGTACGTGCTCGCGCCGGCTTGAGGGGTCAGTCCGCGCTGCTCAGCCTGCCAAGGTCATCTGTGAAAATCTCCAGGCCGGTCCGTGGGTGTGCTCGAACGACCGTCCAAATGCCAGTAAGCTCGAATCGCTGCCGAACCGGCCAATGAACTGTCCACCGAGCGGGAGCCCTGCCTTGGAGAACCCAAGCGGCAAAGCCAGGCCGGGGTTGCCAACGACATTCACCCAGCCTGTGTAGACCGCATGGCCGCGCGGGCCGACCGGACGCCCGTCAATTTCAGGCGGAAAGGCTTCGGCGGCCGGCCAGGGCAGTGCGGTGGCGCTCGGCGTGAAGATCAGATCATAGTCTTGGAACAGGGCGGCGACGCGGCGACGGAAGCTTGCGACGGTTGCGAGCGCCTCGACATAATCCGCCGCCGACAAACCCTCGCCTTCCTGGGCCACGGCCTAAATCGACGGGCCGCCGGCTCCGCGCAACGATCTCGGGATCAAGCGGCGCGTCGTCGAAACGCGGCACGTAGAGAATGCGCAGTCGTGTCGGCTCAAGCGTCAGCGGAACCGCGATCAGCGCTGAGCGCGGATCGCGGTGATCCGAGCCGCCGAGCACCGAATCGAGCACGATTGTGTCGGCGACGGACCGGGTCAGGATCCCGACGACCTCGCAATCGGCCCCGGTCTCCGGGAACCCGTCACCTCGGGCTATGTGGCCGATCGACGGCTTAAACCCCACGAGCCCCGTATGCGACGCGGGCCCTGCGGATGGAGCCGCCGCCATCGGTGCCGATCGCCGCCGGCACAAAGCCGGCCGCGACGCTAGCGACGGCGCCGCCGCTCGAACCCCCGGGGGTGAGCGCTGGATTCCAGGGGTTGCCCGTCGTGCCGAACAGGCAGTTCGACGTGTAACCTTCGAGGGTCAGTTCGGGAAAATTGGTTTTGCCGACGATGACGACACCCGCACGCCGCAGCCGGTCGACAGGGATCTCGTCTTGTTCGGGCACGTGATCCGCGTAGGCAACGCTACCCCAGATCGCCCGGAGACCGCCGACCAGGAGGTTGTCCTTGATCGTCATGGGTATACCATCCAGCGCGGAACGCGGCGCGCCGGCCTTCCAACGCGCGGCGCTCGCGGTCGCTACTGCCCTGGCACTCTGCGCATCGAGCGTGACGACACTGTTCAGCGCCGGGTCGAGCTCCGCGATGCGGTCGAAGCAGACATTTACCACGTCTACCGGATCGAGGCGACCTGCCCGATAGTCGGCGTGGAGTTCAACCACACCCTTTTACCAGATCGGAGTCATCGTGCCTCCGCGATGACTGCCAACAAGCCACCGCCATCGGGACCCTGGTGTTCGGCACCACCGGACACGAAGATGCGGCCGTCGCCCATGATGGCGCTCGCCACCCCGCCCAGAGCCGCACGGATGTGGCGCTGCGCGTTGATGTCGGTGTCGTCGAGCATGGTGTGGCGAAAGCCGCGGATCGTGCCCTTCGGGTCCGGCATGCCCTTGACAAGGACGGCTTTGATGCGCCCGCGATCGGCCTCCGCAACGGCCGGGAATGAGGGAATGCCAAGCTCGTCGAGCGTGGCATGTATGGCGCCGATGTCGAGCGCGTCAGCCATCGGGCGATGGGCGATCCGCAACGGCCCGCTCCAGCGGAGCGAATTGCCGAATGCGATAATCTCCGTGCGGGTGATCTCGATGCCCGAGGACACGCTCACGCGGGACGAAAAGAGCGTCATGTCATCGCCGATCGCGGAGTCCGTCAGCCGCGCGCGCGACACGTCACCGAGCGTCAAGGCCGCTCCAAGCGCGGCTGCGGAACGGGACAGTGCCATGGCGCGGTTGGTATCGGCGGTCACGACATCCGCGCCTCGCTCGCGCGCCTCTTGAATGCGCGCAGAGGTGAGGCCGGGTGCCTTGACCTGGACAAACTCGACTTCGTCCACACCCAGGCCGGCCTCGCCGATCGCAACCTCCACGGCCCGCGCGGTCACTTCCAGCTGCGCCATGCGGCCCACCGCTTCGGCCGGCACCGGATCCGCAAAGGCGATGCCGATCGCGAGGGCCGGCGCACTCGCACGCTGCGCGGCGGGAACACGGGCGAAGATCGTCATGTGCGGACTGAGCACCCCCTCGGTGCCGCCCGAAAGCACGCACGGCACCCGGAGCATCGCTTCATCCGGCGTGATGCCAAGCTGCCTGGCGAGCAGCAGCATGAGCGACTGCGTGAAGTAGCCCCGCGTAAAATCGTTGACGCCGCCGTTGCCTTCCGTTTTGCCAATCACGGCCACGACATGAGCAGGCTCGAGCTGACCCGCATCGAACAGCTGGCTCAAGGGCGAAACGTCGCTTGGGCCCGCCATGCTCAGGCGGAACACCCGTGTTTCAAAGGAAGTCACACCCGCACCACGGCGGCGATCGGCGCCTCGCTTGGCGCGCATTGGTGTTCGGTGCCGCCCGACACGAAGATGGCGGGATCGCCGGTGACACTGGCGATCACGGCGCCGAGTGCGGCGCGGGCGTGCCGCTCGTAGTTGATGTCCGCATCCGACAGCATGGTGTTGCGACGGCCGCGGATGGCTCCAGTCGGGCTCGCTTCCGCCTTGGCGAAGATGGCCGCGATGCGGTCCGCGTCGTCGCGCGTCGGATTGCAGTCGAACGGTAGGTCCGCGTCACGCAGCGCAGCCCTGACCCCGTCGGCGTCGATGGCATCCGCCAGCACGGCGTGGCCGATGCGGAACGCACCCGATGCAGAGGCAGAATTGCCGAACAGCAGCACTTCGCAGTTCTTCAGCTCCCCGCCCGCCGAGGTCGAGGCGACCGGCGAGAAAAGATCGAAACGTTTCGCAATGATGGCGTCGGATAGATCGGCCACCTCCACCTCTCCGAGCCCGAGAGCGACGCCAAGCGCGGTGGCGCCGCGGGCATAGGGTTTCGAGCCATTGGGGTCGCGTGTCACCAGGGTTTTGCCCCGCTTGTCGGCATCGGCGATACTGGCGGGCGTGAGTAGCGGTCCCTTGACCTGGACGTAGTGGACATCGGCCGGGTCGGTGATGCCCGTCGCGGCGAGACAGCGTTTCACGGCCGCCGCCACCTCCTCCACCTGCGCCATCGTCCCCGCCTCCTCCGGGCGAATGTCGCGTGTCACCTCGATTGCGAGCGCGAGGCGGCCGCCCGGCAGGCCGCCGGCGCTGCTCGGCTTACGGGTAAAGATTGTCGCGTGCGGCGACAGCACGCCCTCGCAGCCGCCCGACCACACGAATGCGATGCGCCGGCCGACCTCTTCCGGCGAGCACTCGAGGAAGCGGGCGAGCAGCAGCTGGTAGGACAGGGTCGCGAAGCCGCGGGTGAAATCGTTGGCGCCGCCGTTGCCCTCGGTCTTACCGATCGATGCCACGATCGCCGCGGGATCGAACGTGCCGGCTTCGATCAAGCGCTCGAGCTCGGACACGCCGCTCGGCGCATTCATCGCCACCTTGTGGGCGCCGATTTCCATGTTCGCTCCTCTGTTATTGCCGCGTTACTGCGCGCCGTCGGACAGCATGGCGGCTTGCGCGCCGGCGGTTCCGAACGCTGCTTCAATCACGGGTTTCTTGCCGTCAATACGGGCGCGCATGAGCCGCGCCAGTTGGGCGCTGCGCCGGCGCCGCAGCAGAACAATCATGCGCTCATATTCTTCGACAGCCTTGCGCCACTACGCGGGCGTCTTGTGCGCGATGTAGCGCGCACGCGCCACGCGGCCCATCAGGTTGGCGTAGACATCGGACAGCGTGCTGATACGTGCCGCACGCATGAGGCCGTCGTGGATCGCCCGATTGTGGACGAAATAGACGGCCTCATCACCGCAGCGCCACGCCGCCATCATAGCCGCATTGTCCGCAGCGATCGCGTCGATTTCATCGTCTGTGATGCGAGCGCAAGCCAGTTCCACCGCCGTGGCTTCGAGGCCGGCGATTACGGCCAGAACGTCCTCGATCTCGGTAGCCGAAAGATGGGTCACACGGGCGCCGCTGTTCGGCAGCAAGTGGAGAAGGCCCTGAGTCGCGAGGATCTTGATCGCCTCGCGCAAGGGGGTGCGCGAAATGCCGAAGCGTTCGGAGAGCTCCAGTTCGTTGACGCGTGACAGCGGCGGTAGGTCGCCCGACATGACCAAGGCCCGCAGCTGGTCCGCCACGTGGTCGTGCAGATAGCGACGGTAAAGGGCGAGATCGGCGACGATGCGGGTCATGCGATGGCGAGGTGCACCTTGCGACATCAGCATTTATAATACAAAAATCAGAAGTCTCGACAAGCTCCGGTTGCTTCCATGTCACGCCAGCCTGGACGACACTTCCTTCAGATCCCGGGGCCGACCAACGTGCCGCTGCCGGTGCTCGAGGCGATCGCGCGCCCGACCATCGACCACCGCGGGCCGGAGTTCCAGGCGCTCGGGCGAACCGTGCTCCACGGCATCAAGACGATCTTCAAGACGGCCGCGCCGGTGATCATCTATCCCGCGTCCGGCACCGGCGCGTGGGAGGCGGCGCTCGTCAATACGCTGTCGCCGGGGGACGCCGTGCTGATGGCGGAGACCGGGTGGTTGTCGACGCTGTGGCAGAAGATGGCGGCGCGGCTTGGGATCGAGACGATCGTGATCTCGGGCGACTGGCGCCATCCGGTCGATGCGCGGGCGATCGGCGTGCGTCTCGTCGAGGACCGCGCCCATCGCATCAAGGCGGTCGCCGTGGTTCACAACGAGACCTCGACGGGCGTCGCGTCCGATGTCGCGGCGGTGCGGCGGACCATCGATGACGCTCAGCACCCGGCCCTTCTGCTCGTCGACACGATCTCGTCGATGGGCTCGATCGATTACCGGCACGACGAGTGGGGCGTCGACGTCACGGTCGGCGGCTCGCAGAAGGGCCTGATGCTGCCGCCGGGTCTCAGCCTCAACGCCGTGTCGGACAAGATTTGGGCCGCCCCAAGGCATGGTGGTGATCTACCGGGCGCCAGGCACCGGCAAAAACTTCGTCAGTCTCGATCTGGCTCTGCATATCGCGGCTGGACGACGATGGGCCGACCGCCTGGTCCGTCAGGCCTGGGTCGTCTATGTGGCAGCGGAAGGCGGCTTTGGCCTGCGCAAGCGGATTGTCGCCGCCATTGCGCATCACGGGATCGATCGGACCGTGCCCTTCGCGCTGGTCACCGCTGCCCCCAAACTCGGGACTGCATCCGGGGACGCTGACGCCCTTGTCGCAGCCATCCGGAAGCAGACGGCCCGCTTCAGCGTCAAACCGGGCCTTGTCGTTCTCGACACGCTGGCGCGCAGCATGACGGGGTCGGACGAGTCGAACGCCGCCGGCATGGGGCACTTCATTGCGACCGTCGAGGAGATCGGACGCCAGCTCGACGCGGTGATCGTCCCCGTCCACCATGCCGGCAAGGATCCGGCGGCCGGCATGCGGGGGTCGTCAGCCTTGAATGGTGCGGCGGACGGGGTCTGGCGCGTCGAACGCGACGGGCCGCGCAAAACCATCACGATCGAGAAGTCGAAAGACGATCAGGATGGCGAGGTCCTGCCCTTCGGACTTGTCCGGAGGGAGCTGGGTGTCGATGACGACGGGGAGCCGATCACGACCTGTGTCGTGGATCTCGAGACTGACGATGCGCCGCCCTCCGGTGGCGTGCCCGCAGCTGCCACCGTTTCGGGCCAGCGGGAGGCCGTCCTCAGCGCACTGCGCCGTGCCATCGCGATCGAGGGGAGACCCTCTCGCAATAGGGTGATCCCCGTTGGCATGACGGTCATCAGCAAATCCAAGCTGTGGCCGTTCCTCGAACCGATCGGCCTCGGCACGAGCAGCAAGAAGAGTTTAGATGCGACCCTTAACCGCCATTTGCGGGACCTTGAGGAGATCAAGATGATCGAGAGGCACGATGACTGGATCTGGTTGCTGGCACCGGTTGAGAATGAAGATTCGACCGTCGTCTGAGTGACTGATTTAACCAGAAAAGCAGAAAGTTCACCCGGAAACACTGTCTTTAGTTAGAAGACAGTGTTTCCGGAGGTTTTTGGAGCCGGATTGTCGTCGGATCCGACTGTCTGAAGCCATATAACGTTGGACCCTGGCGCGGCCTGTGAGGCCAGACATGGAGGCCGTGGAAGATCGCCGACGGCTGCAGGCCGGTGTCGTCCAGGAAGTTTGTGATCCTTTCGCATCCGTGATCACTTCACGCGGTCCACGTCTCGAGCGACCTCGGCAATGCGCCCGCTCTCTGTCGCAGAGGCATAGGGGCAGCGCCATCTCGCACTTGGCAAGGTTTGGGGGGTTGTTGCAAGGGAAGCTGTGCCTCCCACGCCTGCAGCATCCCCAGCACGCCGTCCGAGCCTGAGTTTTGGTGGGGCCAGGGTTCTCAATCCGGACGCGGCTCCCCTGCCCATCATCAACCCCGCTGCGGAACGGAGCCCATCAGGCCAAATCCGATCCCTCGCCCGTGTGAGCCCCCGGATGGGAGAACCAGCGCCGCGGCTCGGATCATGTCCGCACCTGTGACGGTCCGGCGTTCATAGTCGGCCGCGATGCCCAGAGCCTGGGTGATCACCGCCTTGGCGCGTCGCGTGTTGAGACTGGCGAGAGACGCCAGGGCCTCGGGGGCGAGATCGAAAGTGCCTCCGAGAGCGGCATTGAGGGTCGCAAAGATGCGGCTGTAAACCTCTGCCCTCTGGCCCGCGGTGAGATCCGGAATGTCGAGCACCAGCAGCCGGTCGCGCAGCGGCTCCGACATCGACGCCAGATCGTTCGCTGTCATGATCCAGGTGACAGCGTCGGCCCGCATCGGCACGTCGTAATACTCGTCGCGATAGGCTCGGGAGGTCTCCGGTTCCAGCATGGTCAGAAGTGCGTCGAGCGGCGTGTCGTGGGTGCTGAGGCCCGTCATCTTGTCGACTTCGTCGATCACGATGACCGGGCTGATCGTGGGAGCGGCCAGCAACGCCTTGGCAAGCGCGCCGGGGCGTGCCCCACGCCAGCTGGTGTTGGTGCCGGTCAGAACGCCGCGATCGGCCAGCGTCGACCCTGCGATCACCGTGACCGAGGTCTCCAGCGCGACCGACAGGCCTTGCGCAAAGTGCGTCTTGCCGATGCCCGGCGGCCCGAGCAGCAGCAGGGGTGGAATGCGCATCGGGGTTGCGGTGGCGAGCGACAGGCGCGCGGCGCGGCGCACCACATCGGCGGCGTCCCGGAAGTTCGGCGTGGCGTTGCGAAGCGTCGCGAGCCGCTCGATGAGTTCGGGCGTTCCGACGACGAACTGCTTGTAGAGAGCGTTGCCCTGAAGCAAGCTCCGCAGCAGCTTCACACGGCTCGCCTCCTCGCGGGAGGTCTCGTCGTCGGAGCCCTCGCCCTGTGTGCTGAGACCCCGGATGGCCTCGCGCAGCGCCCTGCGGTCGATGACGTCGACGCCGAGTTCCATATCGTCGAGAACATGCGGGATGGCTCTGCCGTCAGGCCCATCGACGGGGTCGAAGTCGTCCTCGTCGAAGGTGAAGTGTGGGTCGGTGTCTGATGTCATGGTTAGGCTCGCTGGTGAGGATGAGTGGGGGCAATGAGGAGAGTTCGGTCCGGAGTGTCTCGGCTCTCGGGATCGGAATGGCTGGGTGGCGGCCCAGCTCGCAGGTGCCGGCGCAAGGCGGCTGGACGTGGGGTCCGTCGCAGCCGCCCGGCGTGGCGTCGGAGTCAGGCGTCCGCGCCCGCGTCGGCCGGCCCGATCTCCTGGTCGATCTCGCGCCGGATAGCGTCGAGCCGATCCTTGCAGGCCTGGTAGGCGTCCCGGGCGGCGCGAACGTCGGCCGCCAGGGTGTCGATGGTGGCGGCCGAACCCGGCGCGCGCAGCCGTGTGGCGATCTCGTTGAGACGCTGATAGGCGGCCGCATAGGTCTGGGTCGAGGCGGGTATGCATGTGGTCTGGGTCATCGCTCGTGCTTTCTGAGAATGGTGGCCGGAGAGGTCTCGAGGACGGCGGTCACCAGACCGTCCGCGAGCAGGAGGGTCACGCGGCCGGCGTTGAGCGCGGCGGCCTGTGAGCGGATGAGGTGCCCGTCGGCATCGAGCACGAGGGCGAAGCCACGCCCGAGCACGGCCGCGAGATCGGTTTCGGCAAGGCGCGCCTCGGTGCGGGCGAGAGCGCTCTCGGCTGCGGTCCAGCGGGTCCGGACGGCCGCCGTGATGCTGGCGAACAGGGCGTCGCAATGCTGGGCGGCGGCCGCCACCTGCGCGGTCGCGACGCGTGTGACAGCCGCGGACGGGGCATCACCTGGATCGA
>NZ_JAMOIM010000168.1 GCF_026130545.1 Lichenifustis flavocetrariae
GCCGTTGGTGAGCGATCTCAAGGTGGCGTTGGAAGCGGCGTTGACCGAGATCTCGTCCAAGTCCGCCCTGGCCAAGGCGATCAAATACTCGCTCGGTCACTGGGTCGGGTTGACCGCCTTCCTGGACGACGGGCGGATCGAAGTCGACTCCAATACGGTGGAGCGGACGATGCGGCCCATTGCCCTTGGGCGCCGGAACTCACTCTTCGCCGGGAGCTGCGGCGGCGCTGAGAGCTGGGCCATTCTCGCCTCGCTCTTGCAGACGGCCCGGCTCAACGGCTTGGACCCCTACACCTGGCTGAACGACGTGCTCGAACGCGTCGTCTCGGGCGAGGTCAAGAGCCACGAGCTCGACCAGTTGCTCGCCTGGAAATGGAAGGCCCAGCGTGAGGGGCCAAACCTGGCGGCTGCGGCGTGAGACGGCCGAGGCGGGCTAGGGTTCTGTCTCTGGACCAACTGGAGTCGTGGTTCCAACACGCCGACCCGAGCCCACACTGCGGCGGCGTGTCGATGATGGACGGCTTCCTGACGGCGCTGGTCATCGGCCCAGTCTTCATCCATCCGGAAAAATGGATGTGGCACATCGTCGGCGACCATGAAAAGCGCGCCTTCATCGGAACCAAGGCCCAGG
>NZ_JAMOIM010000169.1 GCF_026130545.1 Lichenifustis flavocetrariae
CACGTGAAGCCGCACGCGGTGTTCCTCGAAGCGTTCGCGGACCTTTTTGACAAGTATCACAAGCCAGATTTGGCGGCCGAGTGCCGGAACCGTATTGATCCACGCGACGGCGCTAGAGAGTGACGACTTGGTCACGTGACCATCGTTTAGCGTGACGAGCGAGAGGGTGGCAGTTTGACAATCGGAGTGCGCATTCCTCATGGCCACTTCGGTGACCCTGCTGCGCCAGTCGAGTGCGCGTCATTGACAGACGACGCTGTACAGCCGTCACGTGACCAAGCTCTTGAGCCCGTAGGCGTTGCGCCTGTTGCGACTGGCAGGCCTGCGCGGGATCGGCGTGGCCGACCTGGGGACACAATCCGCAATGGCTATCACGCGTCCGTCTACCTGCCCAAAGAGGCGCAATTCGCGGTACGCGAGATTGCCCTGCATCTTCGCCACGTGAAGCCGCACGCGGTGTTCCTCGAAGCGTTCGCGGACCTTTTTGACAAGTATCACAAGTTAGATTTGGCGGCCGAGTGTCGGAACCGTATTGATCCACGCGACGGCGCTAGAGAGTGACGACTTGGTCACGTGACCATCGTTTAGCGTGACGAGCGAGAGGGTGGC
>NZ_JAMOIM010000170.1 GCF_026130545.1 Lichenifustis flavocetrariae
ATTTGCTGTCGGCGGCTGATGCCTTGGGTGTCAGCCGGCCATCTGTTGGTGCCCGGTCCATCGCTGAGTCTGACGGGCTGGACAAATGTCGAGTCGAGCCCGGACGAGTGGACCAATTCTTTCTGCGTCTGCTTATCGGTCATGTGATCGCGAAGGACCGTGCGATAGAGCGGTCACCACCAGTGACCGCCCTACTGCGGTGGCCTGCATGGCGGCCACGATATGTCGGGTGCTGGTCTCACAGACAACTGCCGGCGTGGTTCGGCGCGCGCCGAACATGAACGCGAACGTATCCTCGCTGTTGCCCAGGCTCACGAGCATCACATCATGCCCCGGAACCGCTTCGGCGATATGCGATACATTCATCACATGGCCCCGAATGGACCCGACGGGGGCTCAACTGAATGCAGATCCTCTACAAAAGACGGCATGGTAAGCACGGAAGGCTTATGTCGAACGTGAATCACCGACAAAGCCAAGACCATCCGATCGTAGATTTCTCGACGATGCACGTATCGGGCAGCGCCTCTGTAGGCAGATCTCGGAGGCGATGCTAGCAGCGCCTGAGCCGATGAGGATGCCCGTACGACGTGTCATGAAGTCGCTGTC
>NZ_JAMOIM010000171.1 GCF_026130545.1 Lichenifustis flavocetrariae
AAGCACGGAAAAAAGCCGGGATGTCTTGAAGGTCGCCCGGTTCCCATAGCTGCCGACACAATGGTGCATGGACCGTCCTTCCGATTCGAGCGAGCCAAGCGTTTCCAGGGCCAGAAACGCGTAGGGGCCGATCGTGGCGATGGTCGGAAAGGGCGACACGTCGAGCGACTTGGCCCAAATGGGAGACCCCGTGTCGCTGCTCAAGGTTCGCTGATGGCGCTCCAGAGCCTCGCGCCGGGCGGTCTCGCAAGCCCGTCGGGCCGCCTTCTCGGACCAATCCGTGTTGAAAGAGTCGCCAAGCTCCTCGGCGAGCCGGGCAATTTCGGGGACGTAGGTCGGCGTTCTGAGCTTCTCGATCGCCCAGCCAAGCAGAAACCCTGGATTGTCGACATGACGGCGCATGTGGGTCGTCTAGGCCATGGCGGCGGCGAGCCAAGCGGATTGTTGCGCAGGCTCTTGAGCCATGAGCGGCGCCAAGCGAGTGCCGGGGAAGCGACCGAGCATTCTCAGCAGACCCAGATGCTGCCGCTTAAGAACGTGACCATTCAAGGCCCGAAGCTCTGGGGCGAGGCCATAGAGCCGCATCAATTTGCCCAGGCGCGGACCCG
>NZ_JAMOIM010000172.1 GCF_026130545.1 Lichenifustis flavocetrariae
CCGGGGTGCGCGGCGTGTGGCAACGGCACGACCTGGAGACCATAAAGAAGCGGCTCAAGGCGCTGGAGGCCAAGGTGGCGCAAGACGGTCTGGTGCTGACCGAGAGCCAGCTTGTCGCGCTCGAGAAGGCCAAGACCGAGAAGGAGGCGCACGGCGAGTTCGAGAGCGAGTGCCCGGGCTACTGCGGCGCGCAGGACACGTTCTACGTCGGCAACATGAAGGGGGTCGGGCGGATCTACCAGCAGACCTTCATCGACACCTACGCCAAGGTGGCTTTCGCCAACTCTCCGCTGGCTTCTCCGACGGGCTACGCCCGCCGGAGAAGCCAGCTCCGCTCTACGACCGCAAGACGGCCTTGACCCTCGGCCGATCTCCTGAACGACCGCGTGGTGCCGTTCTACGACGCCCAGGAGGTGAAGCTCACCCGCGTGTTGACGGACCGCGGCACGGACTATTGCGGCAACCCGGAGCACCACGAATACGAGCTCTATCTGGCGGTCGAGGACGTGGACCATTCCCGCACCGGGACCAAAAGCCCGCAGACGAACGGCATCGTCGAGCGCTTCCACAAGACGGTGCTGGACGAGTTCTACCGCGTGGCCT
>NZ_JAMOIM010000173.1 GCF_026130545.1 Lichenifustis flavocetrariae
GATGTGGCATTCGCGCGAACCGGAGATCCGTTCTGGGCGCTTGGCACCCGATGGCTTCTACTCGGAACGCTTGTGTCCGGTGCGGCGGCGGCTCTCCCAGGGATGATCGACTTTGCAGCGATCGAACGCGCACACAAGTTACATGCCGCCTGGGCTCACGCGGTCGGTAACCTGATCTTCTTGGCGATTACTGCCGTGAATTACGCATGGCGGCAAGCAAATTTGGAACTGGGATCGAGCGGGCTGATCCTAACGCTTATTGGCCTTGTGCTGATGTTCGTGACGGGATGGCTGGGTGGCGAAATGAGTTACCGCCATGGGATTGGTGTGTCGAAAAAGCTCGACAGGTTTGATGAAGACCAGAGCTCAGCTTCGAGCCTGCCGTCACACAGCCTTCCAGACTTGCCTTCTTCTGCAGATCCTTGGTGATGCGCGAGACATGCATCCGATCGGTATCGATCTGGGCTGATAACGATGGTGAACTCAGTCTGGCACTCCAAGGAATGCGATGACTTCAGAGTTCATTCTCGAAGAGGGTGACAGCCCAGGCATGCGGCTCGACTTGGACGTGCATCAATGATCACCGGTTGC
>NZ_JAMOIM010000174.1 GCF_026130545.1 Lichenifustis flavocetrariae
CCCAACACCTGGACCCTCTGGTTCGGCGACAGCCCGGCCTTCCTGAACCCCGGGACGGCCTTCTGGACGCTCGCGACCATCGAGGTCCTGCAATGGTCGCCCTTCGCCCTGCTGATCCTCTACTCCGCCTATGCCGCAATCCCCGGCGAGGTGCGCGAGGCCGCGGCGCTCGACGGCGCCGGACCGTTACGACGCCTCGCCTCTATCGACTTGCCCTGGATGGCGCCGACGATCGCGATCGTCTTCTTCTTCCGCTTCATCGACAGCTTTCGCGTCTTCGATAACGTCTACGTGCTCACCGGCAGCGGCGCGGGCGGCAGCACGACGACGATCAGCATCTTCATCTACGAGGCCTTCTTTCGCCACAACGACATCGGTGTGGCCGTTGCCGCCTCGCTGCTGTTGCTCGTCCTGTCCTTCGCCGTCCTGACCGCGCTCATGCGCCTCGCCGGGGCGCGACGGTGAAACGCCGCCACGCCTGGATGGTGGTGCGTCTCGCCGTCTTCGCGCTGGCGGCCTTCGTGCTGAACTTTCCGCTGATCGCCACCGTCGTGACCTCGCTCAAGGGGGAGGCCGAGATC
>NZ_JAMOIM010000175.1 GCF_026130545.1 Lichenifustis flavocetrariae
AAATGATCTGGGGCAATGAAGGGCATGAAATCACCGTGAGCGTTGCATTTCATCGGGAACGGGAGGGGGTGGCAAGGCGCCGGAGCTGCACTGCGGAGACGGCTCCAGACGGCCCCTCCAAATTGTAGTCCTTTGGCTGGTCTGCTTTGCCGATGCGCCTGAGCCCACCCGTAGGCTCGGGTCAGCACTACGGGTGCGGGATGGCACTGGGGCGTCAGGCCACCCGGGCCGCCAGGAGATCCACGATCCGCAGTCGCGTCGCGCGCAAGTCGTTGGCGGGTGCGGCTGCCGGTTTGACGGCACGCGGCCGGTCGACATAGGCAACCGGCAATCTCAAGTTGACGCTGTCCACGAATGTCCAGGCGGCTTTCAGGGTCTCGAGATCCGGCTTGGCGTTGCAATGGCCCCGCAACTCGCTGACCAGGAAGGCGCGGCCTGTCCGTTCCTGTTCGGAGGGCACGCAGGCCACATCCAAGATCGCGATTCGGCGTCCATTGCAAAGCACGGAAAAAAGCCGGGATGTCTTGAAGGTCGCCCGGTTCCCATAGCTGCCGACACAATGGTGCATGGACCGTC
>NZ_JAMOIM010000176.1 GCF_026130545.1 Lichenifustis flavocetrariae
CGGTTCGCGCGGCGCTTGGCGCGCCGGGCGAACCGCTCGACCGGCGACTGTTCTTCGGCCGCGGCCTGATCGGCGGCCTCCGCCTGCTCCGCCTCTTCCAGCCCGAGCTGCAGTTGATCCTCCGGCAGGCTTTCGGCACGGCGGCCGAAACGGTGGCGCTGGAGTTCACGGATGATCTTGCGCAGCCGCTCGTTCTCGACCCGCTCCGCGGCCAGCATGGCTTGCAGAGTGGCCGGATCGTCGGAGGTGGCGACTGGAGGGTCGGTCGGGCTCACGAGGCGATCAGAGCACATCCGAAGCGGGCTGGCGACCGGGAAAACGGCCCGAAAGCCCAGCATTTTCAGCCGACCACCACCGGCGTTGTGATGTCGCGCGCCACATGCACGCGCCGCCAGTCCAGGCCGTCAAACAGAGCAGCCATCTCGGCCGCGGTCAGCTGGATGGCGGCATCGCCCGGCTTCGGCCAGCGGAAGGCGCCGGCCTCGAGCCGCTTCGCAACCAGCACCACCCCGGTGCCGTCGAAGAACAGAAGCTTCAGCCGGTCCGCACGTTTGGAGCGGAACGCGAACACAGTG
>NZ_JAMOIM010000177.1 GCF_026130545.1 Lichenifustis flavocetrariae
GAGGCTGATTGCGTTGTGTTGGTAACAGGCGTGGTCGACTACGATTTACGGGTCTCGAGGATCGATTACCTGCCTGACAAGATCGAGCGGTCTCGATCCCGACTGTCGGACGAACGCGCCTCAGGGGTGCCGGTCCTTGCTGTTTGACCCAAGGCCAACGGCGAGGACGTCGATCCTACGCGTCGCGACATGCTGAAAGACCTCGGCATCTTGGTGTATGAAATCGCCGAGGTCAACGACATCCTCGGGGTGTTCAACAGCCGCCTCGCGCGATTGGCGTCGGCCAGCAGCGGTGCACCGCGGTGGAGCGGGTCTCCTTACAAGGGTCTTGAACCGTTCGGTACGGCCGACAGCCCCGTGTTCTTCGGCCGGGGACCGGAGCGGCAGGAGGCCTTGGCCCGCCTCCGACAGGCCGCGGCGCAGGGGACCGCGTTCCTCCTTCTCCATGGAAGCAGCGGTGTCGGAAAATCGTCCTTGGCGCGTGCGGGTCTCCTCGCGGACATCCGGACCCAGACGAGCGATGCCGATCACTGGCGAACCGCGGTGCTTGCG
>NZ_JAMOIM010000017.1 GCF_026130545.1 Lichenifustis flavocetrariae
CCTCCACGAAAACGAAATGCCGAACAGCGGCGCAGACCTCCACGGCGAACATCCCCAGCCACCCCAAAACGGGCAGCCTATCCACCGGCCGGAGATTACTCCGCCCGCGTCAGCACTTTACCGACGCTCCAGTGGCCTGCTTTGCCACCGCCGTGCACATGTAGTCGCCTTGGGCATACCGCAGCAGCGTCTTCTTGGCCGTGACCTCGACTTTCGCGCAGTGACCCGCCAAACGGGGCAGGTCCGAGTCATGGACCGCGATTCCCGTTCGACCAGGAACATCGGCAGTAGGTCGCGCACCACGGCACCCGGCGATGGAAGCCGCTTTCCTGGTGGTTTGATGCGGAATTCATCCAGCTCGATGTCACAGCGCAGGGCTGCGGGCTGGCCCGGGTCAGCCTCCTTGCGAGCGATGGACCAGCGGAAGAACTCGCACGCCAAAGCTTGGCTGTCCTTTTCGTTCACTCGATCTTCGGGGATCGACAGCTTGGCCTAGCGCTCCTTCAACTCGGACAAGGCGTCGGCGAACCGGACCTTGGCCTCGGCCACGTTCTTGGTGCCAAGGGTGCGTTGGTGCCAAGGGTGCGCTGGAAAAGCCGTTTGCCGAGCTTTCCTGGAGCCGGTCGGGCACCCTGAGCCGAATCCAGTAAGTGCCGGTCTTGGGGTGCTTCCACGGGGTGGGCACGCGGGCCATGTGTATCACTCGGTGCCCATTAGACCCTCGAAACTGTCTACATTTCTGGAAGGAATACGCTCTATGGAGCGTTGGCGGAGAGGGAGGGATTTGAACCCCCGATAGACTTGCGCCTATGCCGCATTTCGAGTGCGGTGCATTCGACCACTCTGCCACCTCTCCAGGCGCCGTTGCCGACACGGGGCATCGGTGTGGTGACGGCGAGATAGCACGCCCTCTCAGGGGGAACAAGCGAGCCTTCACAAATTTCAGGGCATTCGCTTCGGGTTGACGGGCGCCTATCTCTGCCCTGACGGTGGTAAGTGTGATTCATGGGATGCATCGATGTCGGAGCCTCATCTTGCCTCGTCAATCCTGAACGGTCCTCGATCATTTTTCATCGCTGACCGACCCCCGCGAGGGCTGGCGCGTGGTCTATCCGCTGCCGGAGATCCTGCTTCTTGTGCTGTGTGCCACGCTCAGCGGCATGGAGGACTTCGTCGAGATCAGGCTGTGGGGCGAACAGCGGATGGCGTTCCTGCGCCGCTTCCTGCCCTACGAGCGGGGCCTGCCGGCGCACGATACCCTGCACGACGTCATCAACGTCCTCGACGCCGATCTCTTCAAGGCTTGCTTCACGGCGTGGGTGGAAACCCTGCGTGACGATGAGCCCGACATCATCGCCGTCGATGGCAAGACCTCGCGCCGCTGGCAGGCCCGGGGCCACGGTCGCGAGCCGCTGCACATGGTCTCCGCCTGGGCCAGCCGCCAGCGCCTCGTACTCGGCCAGAAGGTCACCGACGTCAAATCCAACGAGATCACGGCCATCCCGCGCCTGCTCGAACGGCTGGACCTGACCGGTGCGCTCGTCACCATCGATGCCATGGGAACGCAAAGCGCCATCGCCGAGACCATCGTGCACGGGGGCGGCGACTCTCTGCTGGCACTCAAGGGAAACCGACCGGCAACCCATGCCGATGTCGCCCGCTTCTTCGCCGATCCCGCCATCACCTTGCACAAAGCGCCGATCGAGACCGTCGAGGCCGATCATGGCCGCATCGAACAGCGCCACCACAGCGTCTGCCACGATGTCGCTTGGCTCCGGTCAGATCGGCGCTATCCGACGAGCCCCGCTTTCCCCATCTGGCGATGATCGGCTTGGTCGAGACCCGCACCGAACGGGGCGGGGCCATCGCGCACGAGCGGCGCTACTATCTCTGCTCGGCCAAGCTCGATGCCAGAACCTTCGCGGCCGCCGTGCGCGCCCACTGGCATATCGAAAACCGGCTCCACTGGGTGCTCGACGCCGTCTTCCACGACGATCTCGCCCGCCTCAGAACCGGCGCCCGACCTCAAAATATGTCCATCGTCAAACACATGACCATGAACCTCGTGCGCACACAACCGACAAGCACAGCCTCAAGGTCAGCCGCAAACTGGCCAACCTCAATCCAGACTACCTCGAAAAACTCGTCAGAGCCCCGCCACCGTTAACCTGAAGCGATTCCCTTCACAAATTTTAACCATACGCCGTCCTCGGTACGTCAGGCTCACGCGCACATCCCGGCGAAGGCAAAACTGGCTCGGTCGGCATCCGCCGCCATGCCCGCTGTGCCACGGAAAAGCTCCTCGCGAATTCCATTGACAAAGCCGAGGCCGCCCCCTCCGATGCGCTCAGCCCTCCGTCAGAGAGGCGCGGTTCGGGGAGAGATGGATGGCGCTGGGCGATCCGCTGCACTTTGAGAATGTGGCCAAATCGTTTGGTGGCACCCGGGCCCTCAAGGGCGTCAGCTTCACGGTCGAGCGTGGCGAGGTCGTGGCGCTGCTGGGCGAGAACGGCGCAGGCAAATCGACGCTGATCAAGGTGCTCGGCGGCATTCATCGGGCCGACGAAGGCCGGGTTGCGATTGGTGACAGGCCGTACCGTCACCAGAGCTCCGGGGCCTCGGGCCGGCAGCCGGTCGCCTTCATCCATCAGGATCTCGGGCTGATCGAGTGGATGACGGTGGCCGAGAATGTGAGCCTCGCCCATGGCTTTCCCCGTCGCGGTGGCTTTGCGCGGCTGATGCCCATCGCCTGGGGCGCGACCGAAACCAAGGCCGCGCAGGCGCTCGCGATCGTCGGCTGCGACATCGACCCGACCACGCGGGTCGCGAGCCTGAGCCGCACGGAAAAGTCCCTCGTCGCCATCGCCCGCGCGCTCGCGGTGGAGTGCGATTTCCTGGTCCTGGACGAGCCGACCGCGAGCCTCCCGGCCGACGAGGTCGAGCGCTTGTTCACGGCCATGCGGCGCCTGCAGGCGGCCGGCGTCGGCATGATCTACGTGTCGCACCGGCTCGACGAGATCTTCCGTATCGCCGACCGGGTGGTGGTGATGCGGGACGGCAACCTGGTCGGCGACCAGAAGGTTGCCGAGACCACGGCCGACAGCCTGGTCCAGCTCATCATCGGCCATTCGGAACTGAACGCCTTTCAAAAGGCCGGAATACAAGCGGGCCGGCCCCGGGCGGCCGTGACCGATCTTCGCACGCCGCGGGCCGGACCCGTGACCTTCGACATCCGCGAGGGCGAGTTGCTTGGGCTCGTGGGACTGCGGGGCGCGGGGCAGGAAGAGATCGGCCGGGCGTTGTTTGGCGCCACGCCGCATACCGGCACGGTCACGCTCGACGGCCTGACGCCGGATCTCTCCTCGCCAAGGGCCGCCCTTGCCGCAGGCATCGGGCTCATCGCGCGTGACCGCACCGAAGAGTCGATCGCGGCGGCCCTGTCGATCCGCGAGAACACCTTTCTCAATCCAGGGGCGGGCGGGCGGAAACTGTTTTCCGTCTTGTCCCCGGCCGCCGAGGCTAAGGCCGCCGCTGGAATCGGCGCCTCCGTGGGTCTCAGGCCGAACGATCCCGACCTTGCCATCGAAGGGCTGTCGGGCGGCAACCAGCAGAAGGTCATCGTCGGGCGCTGGCTCGCGACCGGCCGCCGGCTGCTGGTCGCCGAGGACCCGACCGCTGGTGTCGACGTCGGCGCCAAGGCCGAGATTTACCGGCTCATTGCGCGGGCCGTCGAGAGCGGGCTCGCGGTCGTCGTGGTCTCCACCGACTTCGAGGAAGTCGCGCATATCTGCCACCGGGCCCTTGTGTTCAGCCACGGCCGGGTGGTGTCGGAACTCTCCGGACCGGCCCTGACGATCGCCGGCCTCATCACGGCCGCTTCCGCTTCGGACGCCGCCTAAAATCTTCACATCGGCACCGCGCCGCCGCACAACGAGGGAGCGAAGGCTTTGTCCACCAATTCGATCAAATCCGACGCTCTCGAACCCACGCGGGCGGAACTCAAGACTCTGACGGCGGGACAACGAACCGGACGGTTGCTGCCAGTCTACGGCCTGCCGATTCTCACCCTGCTGTTGATCGTCCTCTTTTCGGTGATGCTGCCCGACACGTTTCCGACCTTGCTCAACTTCCGCTCGATTGTGGCCGACAAGGCGATCATCGCGCTGCTTTCGCTGGCCGCGATGATCCCCATGGCGACCGGCAAGATCGACCTCACGGTCGGCTACGGCATCGTGCTGTGGCACATTTTGGCGATCAGCCTGCAGACGATGTTCGGCCTGCCCTGGCCGGTCGCGGTGATGGTCGTGATTCTGCTCGGGGCCGGCGTCGGCCTGCTCAACGGTCTTCTGGTCGAAGTCGCACGGATCGACAGCTTCATCGCGACGCTCGGCACCGGAACCGTGCTCTACGCGGTTGCGCTTTGGCACACGGGCGGCCGGCAGGTCGTGGCCGTCTTGCCGAAGGGCTTCCTGGCGCTGAACAACACGATCCTGTTCGGCGCGCCGATCACCGGCTGGTACGTGCTCATTCTGGCGTGCCTCCTATGGTTCGTGCTGGAGCACTTGCCGTTCGGACGTTACCTCTATGCCATCGGGGCAAATCCGAAGGCGGCGGCCCTTAACGGCATTCCGGTGCAGCGCTTCACGATAGGTGCCTTCGTGACATCGGGCCTGTTGACTGCCGTGGCAGGCGTGCTGCTCGCCTCGAAGCTGCGCATCGGTCAGGCGAGCGTCGGGCTCGAATATCTTCTGCCGGCCCTGGTCGGCGCCTTTCTCGGCTCGACGACGATCAAGCCCGGCCGCGTCAATGTCTGGGGTACCGTGGTGGGCGTGGCGATTCTCGCGGTCGGTATCGCCGGCATCCAGCAATTCGGCGGCTCGTTCTGGGTCGAGCCCATGTTCAATGGCGTCACCCTGCTAATCGCCATCGGCATCGCGGGCTATGCCCAGCGGCGCCGGGGCGCGGCCGGCAGGATCGTGAAGTCGGCGAGCGCTTGAACGCCGCCGCATGAGGGAGTGGGACACGATGAAACATAGCTTGATGGTGAGCACGACGCTGCTGGCGCTCGCGAGTGGCGCAGCCCATGCGGATGCGCTGGTCGACGAGGCCAAGGCGGTCGTGACGAAGGCCACCGCGCGCGTGGACAAGTGGGAAGGACCCACAGCCGGCCCGAAGTCGGTCGGCAAGAAGCTCGTGGTCTATGTGGCGGGCGACATGCGCAACGGCGGCATCCTGGGGGTTGCCAAGGGGGTCAAGGAGGCCGCCGACGTCATTGGCTGGACCTATCGCGAGATCGACGGCCAAGGCTCGGTCTCCGGGCAGGCCACGGCGCTGAGCCAGGCGGTGGCGTTGAAGCCTGATGCGATCATCGTCGGCGGAAGTGACGCCGTCGAGCAGAAGGCCGCGCTCGAGGAGGCCGCCAGTCACGGCATCGCCATCGTGGGATGGCACTCCGGCCCGAAACCCGGCCCGCTGGACGGCACACCGGTTTTCGCCAATGTCACAACGGATGCGATGGAAGTCGCCCGCGTCGCCTCCATGAAGGCCATCGCCGATTCGGACGGCAAGGCGGGTGTGGTCATCTACGCCGACTCCACCTATGCGATCGCCATCGCCAAGGGTCGCGCCATGGAAGCGGAGATCAAGAAATGCGCCGGCTGCAAGGTTGTCGCCTTCGAGGATACGCCGCTCGCCGATGTCTCGACCCGCATCCCGCAGTTGACCACCACCCTGCTGCAGCAGAACGGATCCAAGTGGGGCTATTCCCTGGCCATCAACGACCTCTATTACGATTTCATGCCGCCTTCGCTCGAAGCGGCCGGGATCGCGGGCGAAGGCAACCCGCAGAACATTTCCGCTGGCGACGGTTCGGAATCCGCCTACCAGCGGATCCGGGCCAAAGACCATCAGGCCGCGACCGTCCCGGAGCCGCTCAACATGCAGGGCTGGCAGCTCGTTGATGAATTGAACCGGGATTTCGCCAAGCAGCCCTGGTCGGGGTTCGTGCCGAGCGTGCATCTGGTCACGGCCGATAACATCGCGTTCGACGGCGGCCCGAAGAACGTCTTCGATCCGGACAATGGCTATCGGGATCACTACAAGGCGATCTGGGGCGCGAAATAGCGTCGAAACCCTCCGGCCAGGCAGCTGCGCTTGGCCGGAGGGCCAGTCCGGCGAAGCCGCTCCGTCGTTTTTTGACATTTTACCGACCGGAGCATGCAGATCGGCGTGCACGATTCACTGACCCGAAAGACGGGATGTGGCGCGCCGGGCACGCTGCGCGATCCTCGTCATCCTCACGAAACTTGCGCGTATGGCGCGGCGTCTAAGCTATGCGACAGTCGGCCGACCTCAGCCGTCCACCCAATCGGAGACAATTTATGCGCCCTATCAGCCTGTTCGTGACCGCTCTCGCGTTGTTGGGAGCCCAGACCGCTTTCGCGGCTACGAACCAAGTCTCGCTCAAGGACAAGCAGCAGGCTGCCTGCTACGATGACGTCAACAGGCTGTGCAAAGACGCGATACCCGATGTCGACAAGGTCACGGCTTGCATGAAGGACAAGAAGCCTCTGGTCAGCGCAAAATGTGCTGCCATGTGGGACGTCAAATAGGCGGTGAGGCTCTCTCCGTTCCCTCTGAATAGCGCGGCCAGGCCGCCGATTTAGCGGCCAGGAAGGCTCTGCCGGTCAAGGCGTGAGCCTTCCCATGACCACGCCCTGCAGAAACCCCGCGAGATTGTCTGTCACGAAGTCGACGTAGGGTTCTGTCACCCCCTCGGCTTCCCAGGGTTCACGGTGATCGCTCCCCTCAGGCACGATCAGAACGGTCCGCATGCCGCGCTGATGCGGGATCACGAGATTTCGCGCTAGGTCCTCGAACATCGCGGCCCGCTTGGGGTCGACGCTGTGCTTTTTGAAGAAGCTTTCATAGACGGAAGCTTCGGGCTTCGGCACGAGTTCGGCCGCCACAATATCGAAAATGTCCTCGAAGGCGTCGTGAAAACCGAGACGCTCCGTGGTCCGGAGCGCATGTTCCCGCGACCCATTGGTGAGAATTAGTTTGCGGCCCGGCAGAAGCGCAAGTGCCTGCTTCAGGTCGGGATTGGACGGGATCGACGTGCGATCGATGTCGTGCACGAACTCCAGGAATTCATCGACCTTGACGGCATGCTCTTCCATCAGGCCGCGGAGCGTCGTGCCGTAGCGCCGATAGTAATACTTCTGCAATCCTCGGGCCGACTGACCATCGAGTCCGAGCAATGTCGCGAGATAGAGCGTGATCCGGGCGTCGATCGACGGCCAGATGCTACTACCCGCGGGGTAAAGCGTGTTGTCGAGATCGAACACCCAGGTGTCGACATCGGCGAAGCGCTCATGGATTAAGGGTCCCGGAGCCAAGGCCCGCGGCGCCGTCGAGGCGAGAAGGACGTCAGTCGACGCCGCGGGAGAAGCCATTGTTCGGTTCAACGCGTAATGAGGGTGCCGGCGCCGTGGTCGGTCAGCAACTCGACCAGCACGGCATGAGGCAGCTTGCCATCGAGGATCACCACGCCCTCCACGCCCTGTTCCAAAGCGTAGATGCAGGTCTCGACCTTCGGGATCATGCCCCCGGTGATGGTTCCATCGGCGATCAGGCCTCTGATATCGTCGACGCGAAGCTCCTTGATGAGGTTCTTCTGCTTGTCGAGCACGCCGGGAACATCGGTGAGGAACAACAAGCGCTTGGCCCCGAGCGCACCCGCGATCGCGCCCGCGAAGGTATCCGCATTGACGTTATAGGTCTCGCCGTCACTCCCTTGCGCCACCGGCGCCAGGACGGGAATGAGTTCGCGTCCTAGCACCTGGTCGAGCACGGTCACATCGACCTTGGAGGGTTCGCCCACGAAGCCGAGATCGACCTCCGGCTCGTCCGAGGCCGTGTGGCCTTCGGTGTGACGCTCCAGCTTCGTGGCCGTCACCATATTGCCGTCCTTGCCGCAGAGGCCGATCGCACGTCCCCCCTCGGCATTGATGAAGCCGACGATTTGCTTATTGATGGAGCCGCACAGCACCATTTCGACGATCTCGACCGTGGCCTTGTCGGTCACCCGCAGGCCGCCCGAGAAGTGCGACGCGATACCAAGCTTCTTGAGCATGGCACCGATTTGCGGTCCCCCGCCATGCACCACGACCGGATTGACCCCGGATTGTTCCAGCAGAACCATATCCTTGGCGAATTCACGTGCAACCTGCTCGTCGCCCATGGCATGGCCGCCATATTTCACCACCACGATGGCGTCGTCGTACCGCAGCATATGCGGCAGGGCCTGCATCAGAGTCTCGGCCTGCAACTGAGCGTGACCGATGGACGAGCCATCCGAACCCAAACCGCTGCTTTGCGTCGCCTCGGTCATCGTCATGCGCCACGCTCCCGCATCAATTGCACGATTCCGCCTCGCATGGCGGGTATCCCCAAGCCGGTTTCGGAGGAGGTGAGAAGCACCGTTGGAAAAGCAGCCGGGTGCCGGCGCAAGTCGGTCTCCGTGCGCTCACACACGGCGTCTCGGTCCATCTGTTTCACTTCATCGGCTTTCGTCAGCACGACTGCGAACGAGATCGCCGAGCGATCGAACACGTCCATGGTCTCGTGGTCGACCGGCTTCAGTCCGTGCCGGGCATCGATGAGAAGATAAACCCGCAGAAGCGAGGCCCGGCCCCGAAGAAAGTCCTGTGCGAGTTTCGTCCAGGCCGTCACCTTGTCCTTGCCGACCGCCGCATAGCCGTATCCCGGCATGTCGACGAGTTGCAGCCGATGGGCGAGGTCGAAGAAATTGAGCTGCTGCGTCCGCCCGGGCGTCTGCGACGTGCGGGCCAGGGCCTTGCGGCCGGTGAGCGCGTTGAGCAGCGACGACTTGCCGACGTTGGAGCGACCCGCGAAGGCGATTTCCGGCAAGGTCATCGGCGGCAGCGCCCCCGCATTGTCGGCCCCGGCGACAAAATCGCAGGTCTGCGCGAAGAGCTTCCGCCCGGCTTCCACATCGTCTTCGCTGGGAGCGTCGATCACGCGGGCTTCTTGCGGAACATGTTGGTTAGATTATCCCACAACTCGATCTTCGCACCCGCCTTATGCGAGATCAACAATTGCTGAAGCACCGTCAGTAGGTTGTTCCAGCTGTAGTAGATCACGAGACCCGACGGAAAAGCGCTCAACGTGTAGGTGAAGATCACCGGCATCCAGGCGAACATGGTCTTCTGAACCGGATCGGGTGGCTCCGGCTGCATCTTCATCTGCAGGAACATGGTGAACCCCATGATGATGGGCCATGCGCCGATCATCAGGATGTGCGGCGGAGTGTAAGGGATCAGTCCGAAAAGGTTGAAGACGCTGGTCGGGTCGGGCGCCGACAAATCCTTGATCCAGCCATAGAACGGCGCCTGCCGCATCTCGATCGTGATGAAGATCACTTTATAAAGCGAGAAGAAGATCGGGATCTGGATCAGCATCGGCAGACAGCCCGAGACCGGATTGATCTTCTCGGCCTTGTAGAGCGCCATCGTGGCTTCCTGCTGCTTCTGCCGGTCGTCCGGGAAGCGCTCCTTGATGGCCGCCATCTGCGGCTGCACCTTCTTCATCTTCGCCATCGACATGTAGGATTTGTTGGCGAGCGGGAAGAAGAGGCCCTTGAGCAGCACCGTGGTGATCAGGATCGCGATACCGAAATTACCGGTGAGCTTGAACAAATAGTCGATGACGCTGAAGAGCGGCTTGGTGATGAAATAAAACCACCCCCAGTCGATCAGAAGGTCGAATTTTTTGATCCCGAGGCCCGTCTCGTAGTTATTGATCGTGTTGACTTCCTTGGCACCGGCGAAAACCCGGGACGTGACCGTGAC
Organism: Lichenifustis flavocetrariae; assembly: GCF_026130545.1. Taxonomy (GTDB): domain Bacteria; phylum Pseudomonadota; class Alphaproteobacteria; order Rhizobiales; family Beijerinckiaceae; genus Lichenihabitans; species Lichenihabitans flavocetrariae. The sequence continues at coordinate 9,873 of NZ_JAMOIM010000017.1, forward strand.
AATGGCGCCCGGCGCAACCGACTGGGAATTGTCCAGAACATCCGTCTGGTAGTTCTTCGGCTCCTCGGCGCCCGTCACGGAAAAACGGCCCTTGAACGCCTGGGACTGGTCAGGGATCACGGCGGCGGCCCAGTATTTGTCGGTGAACCCGATCCAGCCTCCGGTCCCGTCCAGGGTCTTGGTTTGATTTGTCTCCTTGGCAATGGCGTCGTATTTGATTTCCTGCACGCCGCTATCGCCGATGACGCCGATGAGCCCTTCGTGCAGGACCGCGTAATTCGACGTGATGGGCTTCCCGTGTCGCGACACGAGCGCATAGGGGAACAAGGTCACCGGAGCGGTTCCCTTGTTCTCCACGCTGTCGGCCACCGTGAACATGTATTTGCCGTCCACCGCGATGGTGCGGCGGAACACAAGCCCCTGACCGTTGTCATAGGTGAGCGTCACCGGCTTCTCGGTCGACAACTCGGTCGCATCAGCCTTCCAGATCGTGTTGGCGTCCGGCACCGCGCCGGCGGCGCCGGGCTGCCCGACGAAACCGGTTTCGGCATAGAACGGGTGCGGCGCCCCTGAGGGAGACAGGAGGTCGATGATCGGGCTGTTGGGCTCGACGGTCTCGCGATAGTCCTTCAACGACACGTCGTCGATGCGGCCGCCCTTGAGATTGATCGATCCGGAGAGGCTTGGCGTCTCCAGTTTGATGCGCGGCGTATCGGCCAACACCTCTTGCCGCGACCGCTCGATCGCCGGGGTCGTCGGCACACCGGCCGGCGTCGTGGCTGCGCCCGAAGGCGCGATGGGATTCGTGGTTGTGCCTGGGGCCTGGGCGGCGCCCGACGCCGTCTGCGCCTGCTGGGCCGCGTCGCGCGGCTTATGCATCTGGGGCCAGCCGTAAAAGAAGTTCCAGCCGACGATGAACAGGATCGACAGCGCGATGGCCAGATACAGATTCTTGTTATCGTCGGTCATTCGTCACTGCTGAATACAAGGAATCTATGGCCGATCCATATGGCTTCGGCATGACGGAATCAGGACTCAGGATTGGATGGCCCGAGGCTTTTGCCTCGCGGCCCTCGACCATTCCGAGGTGCCGCATGCACCTTCTCGATGGCAAACTTGAGGCTCCGGGCGAGCGCCTCGCTCCGGGCCGAAAGGATCTCGCGCCGCGCGACGATCACGTAATCATGCACCGGCCGAAGCCCGAGATCATCACGCAGGCGAACGACTTCGCGCAGGCGCCGCTTGATGCGATTCCGCTCGACGGCACCGCCGACCTTCTTTGTGACCGTGAAGCCGACACGAGGCAGGTCCATCCCGGTCGAACCGGCACGAGCACCCATCTGGACCGTAAACAACGAAGCGTGACTCTTTCTCCCAGACGCGACCCTGAGAAAATCGCTTCGCTTTTTCAAACGCACCGGGATCGCATGTCGAGGCTGAAGAGAACCCGCCTCAGTCTCGTCGATCGCCGGTGTCGCCTGATCCATCTGTTTCGATCGATCCGCGACGTCAGTCTCAGGCCGACAGGCGCTTGCGGCCGCGGCTACGACGCGCCGCGATGATCTTGCGACCACCCACAGTCGCCATTCTGGCGCGAAATCCGTGGCGACGCTTGCGCACGATCTTGCTGGGTTGGAAAGTGCGTTTCACGTTTCTGCTCCGGTTCCCCAGACCGCACTCAGCTGCGGTCTTGTTATCAAGGTTGGCGTGTACCCGAATTTTCGGGCGAACCACGACAAAGGTCTCCCATCAAAGCCTCTCGGCGTCGGGGAGCGCGATGGCCGGCTTATGCGTGAAGCAGGCCTGCAAGTCAATGACAAGCGACCCGAGAACCCTGTTTTGCGACCGAGGCGCGGTGGTTTAAGGAGCCAGACCTTTCGACGACATCGATCGCTCCATTTTCCACTCACGCGGATCGGCCTGTGACAGCACCACCCACGGATCCCGACCTGTGCGTCATCGGCGCCAGCGAAGCCGGGCGCGCGGCAGCCATCGGAGCCATCGCGCTGGGCTTGACCGTCACCATGGTGGACGATGGTGACCCGAGCGGCATGGACAACCCCGACCTCCTGATCGAGGTCCTGCGGCGCGCGACAGAATACCGGGATGGCCTCTCCTCGGGCGCGCCGATCGATCAGGCAGAGGTTTGGCGAAGGGTCGAGCGGACGCTGGCACGGGCGGCTGCGGAGCGCTCGCATGCGCGCCTTGCGGCCATGAATATTCGAATCGTGCGCGGCAGCGCGAAGTTTGCCGATGCGACAAGCATCACGGCAGCGGGCATGACGATCCGCGCGCGGCGGATCTTTATCGCATCGGGCAGCCTGGTCTCGCAACGAGCGGAAGCGCCGCCGGAGCTGCCGGGCAGCCTCACCATGGACAGTTTGCGGCGAATGCCCTGCCTGCCCCATCATCTCCTGATTCTCGGCGGCGATCATGAGGCAGTCTCGGTCGCTCAAGCCCTTTCCGGTCTCGGCTCGCAAGTGACAGTCTTGGCCGATCCATTGCTGCCAGACTTCGATCCTGAATTGACCGCCCCGCTGCTCGCCCAGTTGGTACGGCGTGGTATCAGATTGGTCGAAGGCCCACTCTCGCGCATCCGGCAGGCCGAAGATGAAGTCGCCGTCGAGATGACCGACGGCAACGTGGTGACAGGGTCTCATATCCTTCGGCTCGACCGCAGCCTGCCGGACATCACGGCATATGCGCCAGATCGCGCCGGCATCAGCCACGGAAACGGTACACCGCTCCTCAATCACACGCTGCGGACCACCAATTCGCGCGTCTATGCCGTCGGGCTCGCTGCGGGTGCGAAAAGCGCCGCCATGGCACGGGCGCAAGCCGCAGTCGCTCTTCGGGCGGCCTTCCTGCGTCAGCCGGCCCGCATGAGGCCGGAGACACTGGCCACCGTCACAGCCACGGAGCCGCGGATTGCGACGATCGGGCTTTCAGACAAGGAGGCGGCGGCCCGGGGGCCGATCACGGTCTGGCGCTGGCCCTTCGCCGAGACCGGAGCCGGGATGGCTGGTGATCGAACGGCGGTCGGGCACCTCAAGGTCGTCGCGGATCGGCGTGGCCGTATCCTGGGCGTCGGCATGGTCGGTGACGGCGTGGCGGAATCGATTCCCTTCTGGTCGCTTGCCGTGGCGCAGGGCCTGGATTTGGCCGATCTCGCCGATGTGGCCCTCCCGTCCCCCTCGTGGTCGGACGCGTCTCGGGCCATTGCGCTCAGCCACGCCGCGGGACGGCTCCGCAACCCTTGGGTCAAACGCGCCCTGCGGATTCTGCGCTGGCTTGGATAGGCCGCCTATGCGGCGCGTCGTTCTTCCATGTCGATCGGCGCGATGCGGACGGGTTGGCCGGGCGCGGCGATCAACACGCAGGCCTGCGGCACCTCCCGCCAGCGGGCGCGCTCCCCGTCAAGCGGCTCGGACACGACCAGGAGGTTGCGCGGTGTCTGGCGCCAATACAGCGACGGCGCCCGGCCGTCCGAAGCCCAGCGGAACGCATAGATGTGCGTACCGTCAGTGACCGCGGCCGTGAAGCGGAGCGCTTCGGCAACATTCGCTTGCCGCATCAGGTGCTGGACTTGCAGAAGCGTCATGCCGATGGCCCGGACGGGATCCTCCGCCAAGCCGTTCGACATGGCGGCCAGAAACAACGCCTCCGAATCGGTCGTTCCGGTGCGGAACGGATAGATGTCGTCGGCGATCAGGTCTTCCATGCGGCGCTTGACGGCTGCGTAACCACCCACTTGACCGTTGTGCATGAACAGCGTCTTGCCCACCGCGAAGGGGTGGCAGTTGGACCGCGCCGTCGCGGGTCCCGTCGAGGCCCGCACATGCGCGAAGAAGAGCCGGGACTGCACCTGATAGCAGAGGTTGCGCAGGTTCTCGTCTGACCAGGCCGGGCGCGTCTCACGATAAAGGCCGGGGATGTCGCGCTCGCCGTACCAGCCGATGCCGAAACCGTCCCCATTCGTCGCCACCTTGCATTCCGCCGCGTGGAGGGACTGAGCGATCAGCGAATGCGCGGGCTCGGCCACCAGCGTGTCGAGGTAGATGGGTTCTCCTTGATATGCGATCCAGCGGCACATGGATGACTCGGGGCGATTCGTTCGGGGCGACCCTTCAAAATACGCGCCCACAAGGTTATCGAAACCTTAAGAAATATGGGTCCGATCACGCAAGATGCTGCGACGCGGCAATAAGGTGAAAAAACGTTCCCGTGACATGGCCGCGCCAGCTACCGACAGGCGCTGCCGGCTCATCATAGGCCGTACGCACCAGGGCAAAGGGAGGATCGTCGCCGGAATCCGTCACGCTTGCATAGTGGAACTCATGGCCCCGCAGCCGCGTCCCTGCCGGCCCGAGGCATGTCGGGCCCAGGAGCTCGGCATCCCGATAGCCAAGATGCAGCTTGCGCTTGGCGAAGCTCGTGGTCACCGACAGCAGGCCGGCCATGGCATGCATGGTCCCCTCGGCATCGGTCAGGCTTTTGCCGAGAACCATGTAGCCACCACATTCCCCGTGCACCGGCCGCGTCTCGGCGAAAGCACGGAGACCGCCGAGGAAATGCGAGGCAGCCGCGAGCCGGTGTCCATGCAGTTCCGGGTAGCCGCCCGGCAACCAGCAGGCATCCGCGGCTTCAGGCGGAGCCTCGTCCCGCAGCGGCGAAAACGGCAGGATCTCTGCCCCCTGCTGGCGCCATCCGTCGAGAAGATGCGGATAGATGAAGGAGAACGCCTCGTCGCGCGCAAGCGCGATTCGCTGGCCGGGCGGACGCATCAAGGCGGCTGGGGAAGCCTCGAAACCGATACCGTCTCGGGCAAGATCGACCAGCGGCCCCATGGCGATGTGCTGTCCGGCGAAATCCGCCATCGCATCGAGCCGCTGATCGAGATCGGCCGTTTCCTCGGCCTGCACGAGCCCCAGATGGCGCTCGGGCAGCGCGAGTTGCGGCGCTTTGGGCAGTGCGGCCAGGAGCGGCAGGCCGACCCGATCGAGCGCAGAGGCGACCAGCCGCCGGTGCCGATCACTCCCCACGCGGTTCAGGATCACACCGGCAAGCTTGATCCTGGGATCGAAGGCGGCACATCCGGCGATCTGCGCCGCCGCGCTTTGCGCCTGTCCGCTCACGTCATGGACCAACACGACCGGCCATCCGAGCGCGGCCGCGATATCCGCCGTCGAGCCCGACCTCCCTTGGGGCGCCGGCACGCCGTCGAACAGGCCCATCAACCCTTCGCACAAAACGAGGTCGCAGCCCGCGCCGTTCCGGGCAGCGAGGCGTCGCACCATCTCGGGTTCCATGGCCCACGAATCGAGATTGAAACTCGGCCGGCCGCAGGCCCGCGCGTGAAAGGCCGGATCAATGTAATCCGGCCCGCATTTCGCCCCGGCGACCTTGACGCCAGCACGCGACAACGCGCGCAGGAGGCCCAAGGTCACCGTGGTCTTGCCGCTGCCCGAGCGCGGTCCGGCGATGACGAGGCCGCGCGGCATCGTCATGCTCCGCCCCGCAACGTGATGGCGAAGGGGGCGAGCACGGGCTGCAGTGCCACAATGGAGCCCACGGCCACCATGGCGGGCGCCCGGAGACGTTGTTCGACCGCGTCCTCGTGTGCCCGATCAAGCCGCGTGATCAGCACGCGCTGCCTGACTGTCGTCGCCTCGGTCACGATCGCGACGGGCGTATCGGGCGAAAGGCCGCCGGCGATCAGTTCTGAGGCGATCCTGTCGAGAAACGTCATGCCCATATAGATGACGATGGGAAGATTGGTGCGCGCGAGCGCCCGCCAGTCATGGTCGTGCTCGCGGTCCGAGGCTTTGTGGCCGGTAGCGAGGATGACCGCATTGTTGGTGTCCCGGGTCGTGGCCGGAATGGCCGCATAGGCCAGGCCGCCCAGGCCCGCCGTGACACCCGGTACGATCCGGAACGGAATACCGGCCGCCACCAGCGCCAGCGCCTCCTCTCCGCCGCGCCCGAACACGAAGGGATCGCCGCCCTTCAGGCGCAGCACGCGCTTGCCTTCGCGGGCGAGTTCCACCAGCCGCTCGGAGATATCGCGCTGCTTCGGCGACGGTTTGCCGCCGCGCTTGCCCGCGAATTCCCGCAGGGCGTCACCGCGGGTCAAAGCCAGGATCTCGTCGGCGACAAGCGCGTCGTAGACGACGGCATCCGCCTGAGCGAGCCCGTTGAGCGCATGCAAGGTCAACAGGCCGGGATCGCCCGGGCCGGCGCCGACGAGCCAGACCGTGCCGGGTGCAAAATCCGGCAGCGCTAAGCCCACCCGGTCCGCGATGGTCGACAAGGCATCCGCCACGCGATGCTCCGCTCCTTGTTGATCTGTTACGGTCCAGGCAGGCTCATAGGGCAACAGGCGACGCAAGAGAACCTGACAGAGATAGCGCTCTTCAGTCGCCGCGAAACCGACGGCGATATTCCGCATCATAGAGCGCGCTGTCCCGAAAACTCTCCGCCGTCAGCGTCCATCCGACCAGGATCAGCGCGGTGCGGTCCATCGGCTCCGCCTGCCACCGCTCGACGATGTCAGCCAACGTGCCGCGAAGGAGACGTTCATCGGGCCAGGAGGCTCGAAACACGAGCGCCACCGGGCAGGTCGGGCCGTAATGCGGCAAAAGCTCCGCGACCACACTGTCGAGCGCGTGGATCGAGAGATGGATGGCGAGCGTCGCGCCGGTGGCCGCGAAGCCCGCAAGCGTTTCCCGGTCCGGCATGGGTGAGGCGCGGCCATTCGTGCGAGTCAGCACCAACGACTGCCCCAAACCCGGCAGCGTCAGTTCTCGGCCGAGCGCCGCCGCCGCCGCCGCAAAGGCAGGGACGCCGGGCGTGACCGTATAGGGGATCCCAAGCCCTTCCAGCCGACGGATCTGCTCGCCCATGGCACTCCAGATCGAAAGATCGCCGGAATGCAGCCGCGCAACATCAAGCCCTGCCTCATGCGCGGCCGTCATCTCGGCCATGATGTCGTCGAGTGACAAGGCGGACGTGTCGACGCGGCGGGCCTCGCTCGGGCCGTAGGCCAGGATTTCCGGCGGCACCAGCGAGCCGGCGTAAAGGCAGACCGGGCAGCGGGCCACGAGGTCCCTGCCCCGCACGGTGATCAGGTCGGGCGCTCCCGGACCAGCGCCGATGAAATGGACCGTCATGCCGGATCATCGTCCATGCTTCGCGCGATCGCACAGGTGGCGCCTGCGGAGACGCGGCGGGACACCAGCAGCCGGGCGCCTGCTCCGGCACCCGCCAAGGCCGCGGCTTCCGCTACCGAGGCGACGCCCACGGCTTGCTCGACGCGCGCCGAACGGATCGACACGCCGGGAAGAGCCGCATTGAGAGCACCCAGCGGCAGAAAAATCATCGGGAGATCGAGAAGTGCCGCGGCTTCGTGGAGGCCGGGCTCGGCGTGCTTGGCCTCCAGGGTGAACAAACGCGCATCGGTCCTGTCCAAGCCCGTGCAAGTCTCGGTCACCAGCGCCACGATCGTCGCGGCCGAACACTCGCGCCTGCAACCCACCCCGATGGCGAGACGACCGCTCACGGTTTCACCCAGCGCCATTGCATCACCGGCATGGCGGGCCGCAAGCCATGGAAACCGCCGACCGGTTCGGCCCGCGCAAATGACAGGGTCATGAGGTCGCCGCCTCGCGTGGCGAACATCCGGCTCAGAAGCGCCTGACTTTCGATCGTCACCGCATTGCTCACAAGGCGCCCCCTGGGACGCAGCGCGGCGCAGCCGGCGTCGAGGAGACCCTCGCGCGTCAGCCCGCCGCCGACGAAGACGGCATCGGCGCGCGGCATGTTCTGGAGCGCCTCGGGCGCAGGGCCATGGACGATGGTCAGCCGATCGACCACTCCCCAATGCTCGGCATTGCGGCGGATCCGTGCGGCGCGTTCGGCCTGGTGTTCGACCGCGAAGGCGCGTGTCGAAGGCGTCGCGAGAAGCCACTCGATACTGACTGATCCGGAACCGGCGCCGATATCGCAAAGGACTTCACCTGGATGCGGCGCCAAGGCCGCGAGTGTGACGGCCCGCACGGAGGATTTCGTGAGCTGGCCATCGTGTTCGAACCAGTCGTCCGGCAGTCCCGGCGTCGCGGGGAGCACATGGGCTTCCGGTGTGGCCACGACTTCAAGACCGATCGTATTCAGATCGGTGACATCGGGGAGATCGAACGCGTCGGCGCGTGCCACCCTCACGCGTTCGGCCGGGCCGCCGAGGGCTTCGCACACCCATAGGTTCGAGGCACCGAAACCGCGTGCGACGAGCAGGTCGGCGACGTGCCGTGGCGTGGCGCCGTCCCAGGAGAGGGCGATCACGCGCCGGCCCTCCTGCAAGTCCGGCACGATGCGATTCAGCGCCCGACCGTGCAGCGACACGCAGGCGCAGTCCTGCAGGCTCCAGCCGAGCCGGGCCGCCACGAGGCTGAAGGCGGAAGGCTGCGGCAGGCACAGCATCTCGGCGGCGGGGACATGCTGTTGGAGGAGCGTGCCGATGCCGTAGTGAAAGGGATCGCCCGTGGCGAGCACGCAGACCGGACGGCCCCGCTCGTCCAGAATGTCGGGAAGGGTGGCCTCGATGGGTGTTCGCCAAGTCAGCCGAGCGCCACTGATGAGCGACTCGGCCAAAGCGAGGTGGCGGCGTCCGCCGACCACGCAGCGTGCGCCCGCGATCAATCGGCAGGCCGCCGGTGACAGGCCCGCCACGCCGTCCTCGCCGATGCCAACGAGGCTGAGCCAGGGCTCAGGGATTGTGCCTCCCATCATGGGTCGGCGCTCCGGCGTGGCCCATTGCGGGCGGCGGGGACCATCAGATAGGAAGCATGATGCGCGTCTTGATCCTCGGCGGAAGCACGGAAGCGAGCCGGCTGGCGTGGGCGCTCGCCGGCCATTCCACAATTTATGCCATCCTGTCGCTCGCGGGCCGGACGGCTGAGCCTGCCCTCGCGCCGATCCCCACGCGGGTCGGCGGGTTTGGCGGTGTCGAAGGCCTTGCGGCCTATCTCGACCGGGAGCGGATCGCCGCCGTGGTCGACGCCACGCATCCGTTTGCGGCGCGCATGTCCGCCCATGCCGTCGCGGCCTGCAAACTCCGAGACGTGCCGCTGGCCGCCTTCTCGCGCCCGCCATGGCGTCCGGGACCGGCCGATCGTTGGATCCTCGTCGCCGACATCCCGGCCGCGGTCCAGCATCTCGCCGCCCTGGCGCCCGGCGATGTGTTTCTGACGACCGGGCGCCTCGATCTCCAGGCCTTCAGTGCGGCCCCGCTGCATCGCTATCTGATCCGAACCATCGATCCTCCACCGACTGAGGACTGCCCGCCTGTCGCACAGATCATGCTGAGCCGGGGACCGTTCCCGCTGGCGGACGAAATCGCCCTGATGCGGAACCACGGCGTCACTCTGCTGGTGACGAAGAATAGCGGTGGTGACGCGAGTGCCGCGAAGCTTGAGGCCGCCCGGCGTCTTTCCGTCCCGGTGCTGATGGTCGAACGACCATCCCTTCCCGCCCGGCTGGAGCTGGACACCCTCGACGCCGTTCTCGCGTGGATCGAGACTCACCGGGCGCTTCCATAAGAGCGGGGCGTCAGCACCCACGGCCGGGCATGGTCGCGCGCGATCAATCGGGTCTCGCTCGATCCGACCAGGACCAGGGTGCTCATATCGGCGGGCTGCACAGCGGCCTCGGCGAGCGTCGTGATCGATAAATTCTCGGTTGGTCGGCCAATCGCACGCGCAAAGGCCACGACGGTGTCGGCCGCCTTCACGGTCCGGAGCAGATCGAAGGCGTGTCGCAGCCGATCAGGACGGGCTTTTGAGACCGGATTGTAGAAGGCCATCACGAAATCGGCCACGGCGGCTGCCTTGAGCCGAGCCTCGATCACCGGCCAGGGCTTGAGGTTGTCAGACAGCGAGATGGCGCAGAAATCGTGGCCGAGCGGGGCGCCGAGCCGAGCCGCCGCGGCGAACATGGCGCTGATGCCCGGCACGACCTGGATCGGCAGGTCGCGTTCATGAGCGGGACGCGCCTCCACGGCCTCGAACACCGCCGCCGCCATCGCGAAGACGCCGGGATCGCCGCCCGACACGATCGCCACATGCCGACCGTCCTGGGCCAGATCGAGCGCATGATGAGCACGGTCCAGTTCGACCCGATTATCGCTCTCGTGCCGGGTCTGGCCAGGACGTGCGGGCAAACGCGCCAGGTAGGTGGCATAGCCCACCACATCGCTGACGCCCTTGAGCAGGTTCTCGGCCTCGGGCGTCACCCAGTAAGACGGTCCCGGCCCGAGCCCGACGATGCTGAGCGAGCCGCTCACGGGCGGCGCCCCTCGCCCGGAACGAGGATCACCGAGAAATAGGGAGCCTCATCGTCGGTCTTCGCGGCGAGGGGCATGACCACTTCGGCTTCCATCGTGCCGCGCTCGATATAGAGGGCGCGCGCGGTCAGTCCCAGCGCGTCGAGCGCGGCCCGCACCTTGGGCAGATTCTGACCGAGCTTCATCACCACGATCGCGTCGGCCGAGGCGAGTTTTTCACGCAGCTGGTTGGCCGGCAGCGTGCCGGGGAGCACCGCGAGCGTGTCGTCCCCCCAGGTCATCGGCACGCCGGCCGCCGTCCAGCAGCCCGACATGCCGGTCACGCCCGGCACGATGCGGCAGGGAAAACGCGGCTTCAGACGGAGGTAGAGATGCATGAAGGAGCCGTAGAACAGCGGATCTCCTTCGCAGATGAGCGCCACATCCTGCCCGGCTTCGAGATACCCGGCGAGTCTTTCGGTTGATGCTTCATAGAAGGCCGCGAGCTGCTCGGCATAGGCTGGATGATCGAAGCGGATTTCCGTGGTGACGGGATAGTGCAGCGGCACTTCCGTGCAGTCGGGCCGCAACCACCGGCTCGCGATATTGCGCGCATAGCCGCAGCGGCCGGCCTTCGCGAAATAGGCGACGATCCCGGTCGCCTCGAGCGTCCGCACCGCCTTGACGGTGAGAAGCTCCGGATCGCCCGGCCCGAGCCCGACGCCATGCAGCGTCCCGCTCATTCCTGGTCGCTCGCCAGGGCGTTGACGGTCGCGGCCGCCATGGCGCTGCCGCCCTTTCGACCCCGCACCACCAGGGCCGGAATGCCGTAGGCCAGCAACGCTTCCTTGGATTCGGCCGCACCCACGAACCCGACCGGCATGCCGATCACGGCGGCCGGAGCCGGTGCGCCCGCGTCCAACAGTTCGAGCAGCCGGAACAGCGCCGTCGGGGCGTTGCCGATCGCCACCACCGCCCCAGCGAGATGATCACGCCACAGGGCGAGTGCCGCCGCCGAACGGGTCGTCCCCTCAAGCGCCGCGAGCGCCGGCACAGCGGGATCGTGCAGGGTACAGATCACAGCATTGTTGGCCGGGAGACGGGTCCGGGTGACGCCATCGGCGACCATGCGGGCGTCGCACAGGATCGGCGCGCCGCCCTTAAGGGCCGCGATGGCCGCCGCGACAGCGCTTGGCGTGAAACGGATGTCGGCCGCCGCTTCCACCATCCCACAGGCGTGAATGATGCGGACCGCGACACGTTCCTCCGCTCCGGTGAAGCGTGCGAGATCGGCCTCCGACCTGATGATCGCGAAGGACTTGCCATAGATCGCCGCGCCGTCCCGGATATAGTCGTAAGCCGTGCTCAAGAGCCCCTCGTGTCCACGTTGCGGCTTATCCAAGTCGCCGCCTCGTTGAAAGACAAACCTCGCGCCACAGGCATGTCTTTCACGCTCCCGTCACAAATGAGGTCGTAGTGCCCGCCCTGCCCCACCAGCGTCCACGGTGCCGGTGCAGGATGGGCGCAGCCCTTGGAGCATCCCGCGACATGAACCGCCGTGGCGCCGCCGAGCCGACGTGCCAATGCAGCGGCATCGACGCGCGTGGCCGTGCTCCCCCGATGGCACGCCGGGGCGCCCGCGCAGGTCACGATCGAAAGGCGCGGATCGGCGGGGTTCGCGATGAGGGATGTGCCGTCGAAGGACGCCGGGTCCACGAGCCCGGTGATCAGCAGGACGCGCCAGGGCGTCAGACGAAGATCAGAAGCGCCCGCGCGAGAAGCGATATCGACGATGCGCAGAAGATCGTCCGCATGAAGGCTCGCGAAAGCCGGTGCGATGCCGAAGAGCGGCACAGCGTCCATGTGTGGACCGAGAATGTCTGCAGGCTGCACGGCGATCTGAGGTCCGGAAGCCCGTCCGGCAAGCGGCAGACCGACCGTTGCGAAGATCGCGGCCGCACCTTGAGCGTCGACGAGCGGGCGCATCCGCGTCGGAATGTCTTGGGCGAGGACCAGCCCCGCCAGGGCTGCGGCAATATCGACGATGCGGTCTCGCGACCCCCAGGCGCAAACGGACCCGCCAGTTAGACCGACGCGCAGGCCGCCGTCCCGATCGAAGACGAAACGGACGTCTGCCGCCACGCCATGCAACGGAAATCTTCCGCCGCCATCGAGCACGAAACTCCATTTCGGCGGAAGCCGGTGCAGGGCAGCGTCTTGGGCGAGTCGCGTCTCCAAGGCCGCGATCATCGGTGTGACATCGACGCAGGTCGGATCGAGACCGGCCAGAGGACTGGCCACGATGTTGCGGACGGCTTCCGCGTCGGGGCTCGCGTCAAGGAGCCCGAGCTTGCCGAAGCCTTCGACCAACGCATCGAGCGTGTCCGCCGTAGCGCCTCGGAGGTGCAGGTTGGCACGGCCCGTGAGGTCGAGATGCCCGTTTCCATAGCGGAGGGACAGGTGTGCCAGGGCTTCGGCCTGCGCGAGTGTGAGAACGCCGCCGCGCGGCTTCACCCGCAGGAGCAGGCCGTCACCGCTCTCCATCGGGCGCAGCGCGCCCGGACACCAGCCGACCCGCAGGGAAGACGCGCCCGTCACGCGGGCGTCGCACGCGTATCGGCCAGGATGGCGAGCGTCGAATTGCGCCGGCATGGCCAGAACCCACGCCGGATCGCCGCGTCGAAGCGATCCGCCATCGCTTCCGCGGCAGCCGGATTGGCGCTCTGCAGGAAAGCGCGGACCTCCTCGTTGCCAAGCGTCGCATCAAAGTAGCGGTCGAAATGGCGGGGCGGCACGGCGTCGGTCGTGGCCGCGAAGCCGAAGAGCGCGTCGAGCGTGTCGGCCATGGCGGCCGCGCCCGCATAGCCGTGGCACCTCTGCCCGGCGATCCAGCGGGGGTTCGCGGCCCGCGCCAGCAGGGCGCGTTCGATGTCTTCAGCCAGCGACCTCAGGCGCATCGCGTCAGGATTGGTCGTATCGGCTCGGTAGAGAGAGGGATTGGCGCCCAGTCGCGCGGCGGCCGCTGCGAAGCCTCCCTCGTGTTCGGCGAACACGTCCGAATCGAGGATATCCTGCCCCGGCAGGTCGCCGGTATGCGCGAAGGCGTCGGCGGTCGCGATGCGGGCGCCGAAACCTTCGGGGCTGGCCTGTCCAACCCCGCCCCGCGCGTAAGCATGTGTGGTCGCCGCCAGATAGGCGTCACCCAATTCCTCACGCGTACCCCAACTGTCATCGGCCAACATGCGGCCCAGTCCCGCACCATACTGGCCTGGGGCGGTGCCGAAGACGCGGGCCATGTCGCCCGTCGCTTGCCGGGCTTCCACCAGGGGATTGTCGTCCACGGCCTCATCGAGGCCCGAGACCGCGCGGACCGCCGCGTCGAAGGTGGTGATCTGATCCGGGAACGTATCGCGGAACAGGCCCGACACCCGCAGGGTCGTGTCGACCCGCGAGCGGCCTAGCCTCGCGAGCGGTAGAATCTCGAAACCGGTGACGCGGTTCGAACTGTGGTCCCAGATCGGCTTCGTGCCGATCAGCGCGAAGGCTTGACCGAGATCCTGCCCGCCCGTGCGCATAGTGGCGCTGCCCCAGAGGTCGAGCACGACGCGGCGCGGCCAGTCGCCGTGATCCTGGGCGTAGCGGGTCACAAGGTCCTCGGCGAGGCGGGCGCCGATCTCCCAGCCGGTGCGGGTCGGGATGGCACGCGGGTCAACCGAGAACAGGTTGCGTCCCGTCGGCAGAACATCCATTCGGCCCGCGGAAGGTGCGCCCGACGGCCCGGGCGGAACGAAGCGTCCGTCGAGGGCGGCGACGAGATGATCGCGTTCGCCGCACCCGCAGGCCGCGAGCAGATCGGGATCGACCTTCGGCTCGCCGCCCTCGCTCCAGGCGGGCGGCGGCGCACCGAAAACATGCAGGCCGTCGCCGATCCGAGCTTCCTTGATGTCGCACAGCCACGCATCGAGGGCCGCCAGCATCGTGTCCGAGTCTGCTCCGGCCCCGAGCGTCGTCGTGAGACCGGCGGCTTCGGCCTTCTCCAGAATGGCCGCACCCAGCAGGCGAGCGCGCCGCGCGTCGAGCGCCACGGCCTCCGCATATTCGTCGAACAGTTGTTCCAGTTCGGCTGTGTCGCCATGAAGGCCCGCCGCGACGAGCGGCGGCGTGAGATGGCCGATCGTCACCGCGCCGAGGCGCCGTTTCGCCTGCGCGGCCTCGCCCGGATTGTTGACGATGAACGGATAGATCACCGGCGTCGCGCCGATCAGCACGTCGGGCGCACAAATCTCGCTCAGGGCGACGGCCTTGCCGGGCAGCCATTCGAGCGTACCATGCGTCCCCATATGGATCAGGGCATGCACCTGCACCGCCTGCCGCAGCCAAAGATAGAACGCCACATAGCCGTGGCGTGGCGGCAGGGCGGTATCGTGGTATTCGGCCCGCCGGTTCTGCTGGGAGCCACGGTCGGGCTGCACCGCCACCCAGAGCTTGCCGGCGCGGCAGAGGCGGAATCGAAACTGCCCGTCGACGCAGGAGGCGTCGTTCTCGGGTACCCCCCAAGCGGCATCGAGAGTCGCCACGAAAGACTTTGGCAATCGCGCCAATCCGGTCCGGTAGGCGTCGAGCGACAGGCAGGGCTGCGGCAGACCGCTCGTCAGCCCTTGCATCAGCGCCTCAGCCTTCGGCAATCCGCCCGCGTCGAACCCGCAGCGCTCCAGATGCGCGGCGACTTCCACCACGCTGGCCGGTGTGTCGAGGCCGACCGCCTGCCCGACCCGCCCGCCCTTGCCGGGATAATCCGACAGGATGCAGGCAAGCCGCCGCTCGGCCCGAGGGGTGCGGCGCAACGCAGCCCAGGCAAGCGCCCGCTCGGCCACGCGGACAATGCGCTCGGGATCGATGCGATGAGACACACGGCCGAATTCAAGATCCGGTTGTGCGTCCGCCTCCGTCTTAAACGAGACAACGCCAGCCGCGATGCGGCCATCGACTTCGGGCAGGACGACGTTCATGGCGAGGTCGGCCGCACCCAAGCCCCGCGCATCGGCCAGCCAACCAACACGATCGGCGGTCGAGAGTACGACCTGCAGCACGGGCGCGTCAGCGCGGTCGGTGACGCAGCCGGAGGGGCGTTGTGCCGAAAAGGCCGTGGTGTTCAGAATGACATCGGGCGATTCGCGGGTCAGCCAGACTTCGAGAGCCTCGGCGGCCTCCTCGTCCTTCAGGCTCGAGACGAAGAAGGCCGAGACACGCGCACCCCGGGCCGCCATCGCATCGGCCATGCCCACGATCGGGTCGATGTCGTTCGCCAACAGAGCCGAGCGGTAGAATAGGATCAGCGCATGCGGCGCTTCGGCGGCACCCGCGCGGCAGGACGGCATGTGCAGCCCCGCCAGGGGGACCGCCCGCGGCGGTGCCACGGGACGGGCATCGCCGAGCACGGAAGCGACGAAACGCAGCGCCTGCGTGACATTGTCGATGCCGCCCGCGAAGAAGTAGTCGTTGAGTTCCCGCAACCGCTCGGCCGGGAGCGTCGAAGCCGCTTCGAGCCGCTCGTCGGCGACCTGATCGCCGGCCAGCACGGCGAGCGCGAAGCCGTTGCGCCGCGCCGCCGCGGCGAGTTCCTCCACGCCATAGCGCCAGTAATCGAGACCACCCAGGAGGCGGACGAGCACGAACCGCGCCTTGGCGGCCGTCTTCTCGATGAACAGATCGACCGAATAGGGATGCCGCAGCTTCGAGAGATTTGCGAGCCGCAGGCTCGGCAGCGTCGCCGCATTTCCTTCCCACGCAGCCGCCGCGACTGCGAGATCGCTGTCCGAGAAGGACAGCATCACCAGATCGGCCGGCGAACGGTCGAGATCGATCGCCGGAACCTCGGCGTCGAGCGAGCGTCGCTGGGTGGGGAGAAGGTGCATGCCGGCCGGGTCAGGCCGCCAGCGCGGCCGCGATGGCCGCTTGGTCGAGGCCCTTCTCACCGATCACGACGAGACGCCCCTGCCGGTTCGCACCCGTCAACCAGGGCTTGTCGAACTGCTGGCGGAAGCGGGTGCCGACGCCCTGGACGAGGAGCCGCATCGGCTTGCCGCGCACCTCCAGAAATCCCTTCATGCGCAACACATCATGCTCCTCGGCAACCTGCTTGAGCCGTTCCACGAACTTCGCCGGGTCGTCGAGCGCTGGCACGTCGAGCACGAACGAGTCGAAGTCGTCGTGGTCGTGCCCCTCCTCCATGTCGTGATGCGAGGGTCGGGCCGCCAGATCGTCCTCGGCGGCCGCCTCCAGGCCGAGCAGGATGGCGGGGTCGAGCCTGCCTTCGCTGGTGGTGACGATCTTCACGGCGCGAGGCACGACGGCCTGCACATCGCCGCGCACGGTGCCGATCTCCGATTCGGAAAGGAGGTCGGCCTTGTTCAGCACGATGAGATCGGCGCAGAGAAGCTGATCCTCGTAGACCTCTTCGAGGGGGTTGTCGTGATCGGCCGAGGCATCGGCGGCGCGCTGCGCCAGGAGCTTCTCCGGATCGTCGGCGAAACGCCCTGCCGCGACCGCCGCGGCATCCACCACAGCCACCACGCCGTCGACCGTCAGCTTGGCCCGGATCGCCGGCCAGTCGAAGGCCTTGACGAGAGGTTTCGGCAGCGCGAGGCCCGATGTCTCGACGATGATGTGATCCGGCCGCGGTGTCCGGGCGAGCAGCGCCTCGATGGCCGGGATGAAATCATCCGCCACCGTGCAGCACAGGCAGCCATTGGCGAGTTCGACGATGTTCTCGTCCGGGCAGGACGCGATGCCGCAGGCGCGCAGGATCTCGCCGTCGACGCCGACATCGCCGAACTCATTGACGATCAGGGCCAACCGCCGGCCGGCGGATTTTTCGAGGAGGTGCCGGATCAGGGTGGTCTTTCCGGCGCCAAGAAAGCCGGTGATGACGGTAACGGGAACTTTGGCGAGCGAAGTCATGGGTCAGGACGCCTGGGAGGGGATCGGGAGCGGTGGAATGCGGGCGACCACGCCCTTCTTGATGGCGTCCGGCCGCAACCGCCAGGGGATCAGTCCATCGGTTGTCGCGCCGTAGAGCGCGGCGGCTTCGCGCACGACGGCGACGCCCGTGTCAGCCGGGAGGTCGCCGTAGACATAGGTCCATTTGCCGGGCGCCGAGAAGGCGACCGAGCAGGGACGCTTGCATACGCTCAGGCATTCGACCGGAATGACCTGCACGGCGGGATCGTCGTTGAACGCTGCCTGCAACGCGCCAAACATCAGGGCGCCGGCCCGCGGCTCTTCGCCAACCTCGGCCCGGCAGGTGATGCAGACATGGATCCGCGTGACGTCCGCTCTCGTCTCGCTAAGATATTCGATCGTCACCCGCACACTTTCCGCGCAACGAAGCGCCAGGGTGCGAACGGCGGCGCCCCGAATAGGGTGGAATCGCTGCGATCCTCTGATCGGCAGCAGACTTCCCGCGACCCGAGGCACCCCGCCCGGTACGCACGCTGATCTTCGACGGCAGGTCTCCTGGCTCGCGGATCGATCGCCCCGGCCCCGCCTTCCCACGCCGCGATCGGCACAGTGGCTTTCTGGTTCCAGGACTTTCCGCTTACAGTTGCGGGGGCAGCTGCGGCATACGGGACAAGCCCACCGCATTCCCTTTGAACCCCTTGCGGGGACCGTCGGAGATCACACTGAGCGGCGCGGCGGGGGTTGTCAACCGCCGGCACTTTGGCCGCAACGAGTCCCGAAGGGTTTACCAAGGCTGGCGCTGGGCTGCACCAACAAGGCGCGGTAGGATCATGTCGACGACGGATCGCGGAGCGAGATCAATGCCACGGCTGGACACGCCTTCTTTTGCAATGCCCATGTCCGACCGGAGCCCGGCATGAACAGCACCGCCGGGCGCGGCTCTGTCGACGACCAGGACATCGTGCAGTTCGAGCGTCTCGGCGCCGAATGGTGGGACGAGGCGGGCTCCATGGGAGCGCTGCACAAGCTCAATCCCACCCGCATCCGGTACATCCGGGACCGTGTCGCGGCCCATTTCGGCCCAACCGTCGGGGGCGATACGGACCGGGGCACCCTGCCCCTGGCCGGCATGTCGATTCTCGACATCGGCTGCGGCGGTGGTCTCTTGTCAGAGCCGCTCACCCGGCTGGGGGCCCGGGTGACGGGCGTCGACCCGGCGCCCGGAAATATCGCCATCGCGCGCCGCCACGCCGAGGCAACGGGCCTGCGCATCGACTATCGCGACGTCACGGTCGAGGACGTGGCTGCCACATCCGAGCGCTTCGACGTAGTGATCGCCTCCGAAGTGGTGGAGCATGTGCTCGATCAGCCGGCCTTCATGGCAACGGCCTGCAGTCTCGTGAAGCCGCGTGGCCTTCTGCTGGTCTCGACGCTGAACCGCACCGCCAAATGCTTTCTGCTGGCCATCGTCGGTGCCGAATATGTGCTCGGCTGGCTGCCGCGCGGCACGCACAAGTGGGACCGCTTCGTGCGCCCGAGCGAACTGGCGCGCTGGACTGGCGCGGTGGGGTTTCGGCCGCTCGACCAGAGCGGGATGATCTTCGATCCGCTGAAAAACGACTGGCGGCTCGGCCGCGACACGGATGTGAACTACTGGTTCGCGGCCGCACGAAAGGAGCCCGTCAGCGGCCGATCCGGTTGAGGCCGAGCAACAGGCCTCCCGCCACAAGTCCCCAGAACGGCGCGCCGATGCCGAAGAAGGCGACGCCCGAAGCGGTGACCAGAAACGTCACCGCGACCGCGATCCGTTCCTCAGGGTTCGTCAGCGCCGTGCTGAGAGCCGACGCGAAACTGCCGAGAAGCGCGAGCCCGGCCACCGCGGCGATGAGCTCCTTGGGCGACACCTCGATGAAGGCCGTGGTGACGCCGGCAAACAGACCCAGGGCCAGATAGGCGATTCCGGCCACGATCGTCGCAATGTAGCGCCGCGCCGGATCGGGATGCGCGTCGGGACCGGCGCAGAGCGCCGCCGTGATGGCGGCGAGGTTGATGGGCGGGCCGCCGAGCGCCGCCGTGACGGCTCCACCGAGCCCCGTGCCGACAAACAGGGGCGCGATCTTCGGCTCGTAACCGTTGGCCCGGAGCACCGCGAGGCCGGGCACATTCTGCGACGCCATCGTCACGATGAAGAGCGGAATGCTCAACGTACCGATCGTCACCGGCGACCACGCGGGCATGACGAAGACAGGATGTGGCCAGACGTCGCCGAGGGCGCCCGGCGGCACTTTGGTGACGAAAAGCACGATCGCCACCGTGGTGAGAAGCGCGATCGGGATCGCATAGAGGCGCGCGAAGCGAAGCGCGAGCGCCCAGGCCAGCACGACCGGCAGGGTCAAGGCCGGTCGCAGCGCGACGGCATGGATGGGCGCGAGACAGATCTCATAGAGGATCCCGGCCAGCATGGCGCTGGCGAGGCCGACCGGAATGGCCGAGACGAGGCGCCCGAACGGTCGCCACAGGCCCGCCACGACGATCAGTCCCACGGCCACCAGAAAGGCGCCGATGGCGGCCGGGAAGCCGCCCGACACCGCGCCCGTCGCGATCAGCAGGGCCGCCCCCGGTGTCGACCAGACGATGCTGATGGGCTGCCTCCACCACAATCCGAAGACGATCGCCAGAACACCCTGCATGACGCAAATGATGAACAGACCCGACGCACTCTGCTCCGGGCTCGCGCCGACGGCCCGCAATCCCTGGAGGATGATGGCGAAGGTGCTGGCGAAGCCGACGAGGGCCGCGAGAAGGCCGGTCGAGACAGGCTGCAGAAGACCGCCCGAGGCACGGTCGAGAGTGGATGGGGAAGACGTCACGACGGTATCTGCACCAGGACAAGTGAAATGGCAGGCGGGATGGGGGAGATCAGCGAAGTCTCAGAGCGGCCGGTCGCGACGTCGCAAGAGGCGGCAGCCAAGGGAGCCGGTGCCGAGATCGAGCTTTTCGACGGTGATGTCCACCATCGTGGCACGAGGATGCATGAGGATGGCGCTGGCGACATCTTCCGCGACGGTCTCGACCAGATCCACATGCTCGATCGTGGCGCGGCTGATCGAATCCGTGATCAGATCGTAGGTCACGACGTGGCGAAGATCGGCCGCGCGAGCGGCGACGCGCACGACTTCCACTTCGACGGTGAAGCGAACCCGCTGGGGCTCGCGTTCGTACGCATAGGCCCCGATCTGGATCTCGACGAGCCAGTCACGCACGAAGATGCGGTCGTGGACGGTTGCATCGCTGTCGGCTGCCCGGTGCGATGACGGCTTGGTCGGAGCGAGCGTCGACATCAGATCCCGCGCGTAGCGAAGGCGCTCGGGATCGAGCGGACCGGTGCCGCGGCCCTCTTGCCGAACCATGCCGTCGAACAAAATGAAATCGGGGGTCATGGCCAGCAGGCGCGGGATATCGGGCGCCTCGATCCGACCCGCGAAGCCAACGATGAGCTTCCGCGCACGCGCCCAGTGCACCTGCTGTTGCAATTGACCGACAGTTTGCACCTGCAACAGACGACGCGAGTCGTCTTCAACGCAAAGCAAAACGCCGTCGAACCCTTCCCTAGCTGCCGACTCGAAAGCAGTTTCGGGCGCGCCGTCTTCGAACGGCAATCGGGCAAACCGGCGTGCACCGCCGAACTCCGCCGCCGAGTCGGAGGCCTGTTCAAGCGGGAGGTAGACTTCGTCGGCACCACACAGCTGACGGAGAAGCGCCCAGGACGCGGCGTGAGATCCCGGCATCCACAGCGCAACGGGACAGCGACCCGTCGCGATCCGGCCGATCTCCTCGCATGCGCCGCTGGTCAAGGCCGCGCCATCGCCCATCGCTCTTACGACGAGCCGATCGGCACCGCCCTCGATGGCCACATCGGCCTCTTCAGCGGATCCGACCGCGATCAGCATCCTGGTCACTGAATTGTCCCTCGCGGCCGCCGTTCAAGCATATTTTTCAGGCCGCCGATGTCCCCTCGATCAAGGCGGAGGGGGTCGGCCAAGCGTAACGGAGCACCGCCACCTCGCTGCCGTCCGGTTCCGTCTTTCGGCCCTGTTCCACGACGACGCCACCGATCCTGTCGTAGAAGCGCCGGGCGGCCGCGTTGGCTTCGAGCACATAGAGGGTGGCGGGGCGTCGTGGCAAGGCATGCAGCATGACGTCGCCGGCCTCCTTCAGCAGACGCCGGCCGAGCCCCCGACGTTGCCATTCCACGTCGACATGCAGGTTGTCGATCAGAGACGCGTGCAAGGTCTCGTGGTCGAGAAACAAGCAGACGAAGCCGGCGAGGACATCCGCCGCCACGGCCAGCAGCACAACCTGATCGGCGCGCGGATGATCGAGCCGCTGCGTCCAGACGGCCTTCCGCTCGGCCTCGATCGGACCGTCCAGATAGGCGTCGCTGAGCGATCCCCGGTAGTGACGGCGCCAGCTTTCGGCGTGCAGCGCCGCCACGGCCGCCGCATCCTCGGGGTGGGCCGTGCGGATCGTGACTGAAGGAGGAGCTTGATCGGACGTCATGGCTTAGAAAGACACCGGAGCCGCGTGGGTTTCAAGCAGAGCCGCATAAGTATCCAGCATGTCATGGGCCATGCGATCGACCGAGAAATGTGCCTCCACATGACTGCGGCCCCTGGCCGCCATGGCACCCCGCGCACTGGCGCCGAGTTTGAGAGCCGCCGAAATGGCGTCCGCCAGCGCATCGGCATCACCGGCGGGAACGCGCCAGCCGGTGCGATGCTCCGGGGGCGCATCGGGCGGCGCGACGACCGTCTCGCCGACCGCACCGAGATCGGACACGATCACGGGCACGCCGATCGACTGCGCTTCGACGGCGACCCGGCCGAAGGTTTCGGGTTCGGTCGACGGCACTGTCACCACACTTGCTGCCATCAGGGCGGCCGGCATATCGTCGCAATGGCCGACGCGGCGCACCGTATGTTCGAGGCCCGCCTTGCGGATCAGCGCGTCGAGTTCCTTGACATAGCCGGTCTTGCCTTGCTCATCGCCCGCCAGCACGAAGACCGTGCCGACGAGGCCGGCGCGGACAAGCTTCGACGCCGCCTCGATCAGCACGCGATGACCCTTCCAGGCCGTCAGACGTGCCGCCAGGAGAACGATGCGTTCCTCGGGGGCGATCCCCCAGCTGGCCCTCAGACGCTCGACCCGCGCGGGATCCACGGCTTCGACCGTAAAACGGCGAAGGTCGGCCCCGTTGACCACGACCCGCAGACGATCGCGGGCCCAGGGGAAATTCTTGACGATGAGGTCGCGGGTGTAATGCGAATTGGCGACCACGATATCGCCGCGCGCCATCACGGAATTGTAGCGCAGCTTCAGGGGGCTTCGACCGCTGTAGGCACCGTGATAGGTGGTGATGAAAGGTGTCTTGGTCAGCCGGCAGGCGGCCAGTGCCACCCAGGCTGGGGCGCGAGAGCGGGCATGCACGATGGCGGGTCGCTCGATGTGGATCAGGTGCGCGAGCTTCCGCACATTGAGCGCCATCGCCACCGGGTTCTTGGAGCGGGCCGGAAACGGCACCCACACGCCACCCCGAGCCTGCAACTCGGCAACCAGCCGCCCTCCTTCGCAGGCCACCAGGGCCCGCGCGCCGGCTGCCGCCAGGGCGCCGGCCGTGTCGACCGTGGTGCGTTCCGCGCCCCCCGCGTCGAGGGACGGAATGATCTGCAACACGGTCCGGCCGGCGAGCGGAGACAGCACGTCGTGGGCAAAGGGCGAAGCGTAGCTGTGCTGCATCAACTCCCCAGGTGTCGCCCGGCCTGGCCCGGCAGACCATATAATCGTGATGATTGAAGGAAACTCCTTTAACAATGCGTGACGATGATCTCCACTTCCTTGACGTCAACCCGGGAACGGGGCGTGACGTACGTCGAATCGCCTACCGGCGCATAGAGGCGGAGGCCTCCGGGACCCAGCGGCCGGGCGTCGTCTGGCTCGGCGGCTTCAAATCCGACATGGACTCGACCAAGGCGGTCGCGCTCGACGCTTGGGCACGCGGGGCCGGACGGGCCTTCCTTCGCTTCGACTATTTCGGGCACGGGCGGTCGAGCGGCGACTTTGGCGACGGAACGATCGGGCTCTGGCTCGACGACGCACTTACGGTGGCGCGCCAACTGACGGCAGGTCCGCAGATTCTGGTCGGGTCGTCCATGGGCGGCTGGATCGCGCTGCTTCTCGCTCGCGCCCTGGCCAGGACGCAGGAGACTGAGCGGCTCGCCGGCATGGTGCTGATCGCACCCGCTGTCGACTTCACCGAGGCTCTCATGTGGGCGCAGTTCACGCCGGAGATCCGCACCGCCATCGAGACGGAAGGCCGATGGATGCGCCCGACCGACTATGCGGCGGAGCCCTATCCGGTGACCCGCGCATTGATCGAGGACGGACGGCAGCATCTGCTGCTCGATTCGGAGATCCGCGCCTATTGCCCGGTGCATATCCTCCAGGGCATGCGGGATCCCGACGTGCCGTGGCAGCATGCCATGCTGCTCGTCGAGCACCTCGCCGCCGATCCGGTCAGCGTCACGTTGATCAAAGACGGTGACCATCGGCAATCGCGTCCCGAGGATTTGGAGCGCCTGGTGCAGGCCGTGGCCGCGATGGCAATGTAACGTCAAGGCGGCCCTGCCGATCCTCGTTAGTTTCGGAAGATCACGGCGTGGCTGCAAGTGTCGTTTCCTGCCGCCAGCGCAGGCGGTGTACTGCGGGCGCCGACAGGACCAGCGCGGATGTCGCCATGAGCCAGACGGCCGAAAACCACAACGTGCCGCTCGTGCCCAGGAGTGCGGAGATCGGCCCGGTGAGGATAGAACCGATCGGCAGGAGGGCGAAGGAGCCGAGCCATTCATAGGAACTGACGCGAGACAAAGCCGCCGGCGGGATCTCCCGCTGCATCGTCGTATCGAACAGGACGGTGAAGATCGCGAATCCGGCACCCGAGCAGGCCGCAGCGGCAGCGATCGCCCAGAGCGGTCCCGGCCACGCCAGAAGAACGATCATGGGCACACCCATGAAGGTTGCGACCGTCGCCCAGGCGAGTGGACGTCCTGGGCGCCTTCGCAGGACGCTCACGCCACCGATGACGGCCCCGAGACCCTGCCCGGAGAGGATCAAGCCCCAGGCCGCGGCCCCGCCCAGAGACCGCTCGGCGATCACGGCGCCCAGCACCATCAGAGGTGCCAGAACCAGCATGTGGTAGAAGCCGAATTGCGTGACGATAATCCACAGCCAGCGATGCGACCGGAACTCTGTCCATCCCAGCTTCAACTGCAGCAGGAAAGGCTCGGTCGCCGCGGGCGGAACGGCAGGCAGGTCGACGGCGGCCAGACAGGCTGCCCCAACCGCATAGGTGAAGGCGTCGATCAGGATCGCCCAGGGTGCGCCGCCGGCAGCAACGACCAGGCCGGCCAAAGCCGGACCTGCGATCTGTCCCAGGGATCTGGCGGTCCCCAACCAGGCATTCGCGTCTTGCAGCCTGGCCGCGCCGGTGATTTCGGGAACGAGGCCGGTCAGGGCCGGCCCGAAGAACGCCTGCCCGGCCCCCAGCAGCACGGCGAGCCCCATCAAGAGCCAGAGCGACGCGTGGCCGCTGAACAGCAAGGCCGCGAGAAGAGCCTGCGCGACACAGCGACCGAGATCGGCCGTGACCATCACGGTTTTTCGTGACAAACGATCGCCCACGACGCCTCCTGCCAGCAGGAGCAGAACGAGCGCGGCGGTCTCGGACCCAAGAACCAGTCCGACACGGCCGGCGCTTCCGCCACATTCGAGAATCGCGAACGTAAGGGCGACAGGAACCATGGCGCTGCCGGTCAGCGACACCAGATAACCGAAAAAGAACAGCCTGAAATTGCGCTCTCCGAAAATCCCTTTCGGCACATCGGGAAACAGCATTTGCATCGATCGTCTTCGCTGGTCGCCACGAGTGTGGTCGTCCGAGCCGGGTCTCCCAAACGTCGCACGAGAGCGCAAGACGATCCTTGCGGAAGGCTGAGGACAGGTCTATATGAGTTTGTAATAACCTAATCGTCCGGTAGATTTTAGAAGAGTGGGCCCTGCCGGACCCGCTCTTTTGGCGTTTTGGCCTCCTCTTCTCCGGATCAAACATTCAGGCCTCTATGAGTTCGAAGCCCCACGACATCGGCCCAAGTTCGGCAACCGTTGCGGCCGACATCGACGAACCTCGCTTCACGACCGAGTCGGGGATTGGTGCGCGCGTGGCACGCATCGTGGAACCGGTGTTGAAAGATCTCGGCCTGCGCCTTGTGCGGGTGAAGCTCGCCGGTTCGCCGCAGGCGCTGCAGATCATGGCGGAACGTCCGGACGGGACGATGCGGATCGAGGATTGCGAAGCGGCCAGCAAGGCCCTTTCGCCAGTGCTCGACCTTGACGATCCGATTCCCGGCGAATACCGGCTGGAAGTGTCGTCTCCCGGCATCGACCGGCCGCTTGTACGGCGTTCCGATCTCCTGCGGTCGCTCGGTCACGAAGCCCGGATCGAACTCGATTACCCTGTCGACGGCCGCAAGCGGTTCAAAGGCTTGCTGATCGAGGCCGGTGCGGAGCGATTGCGCATCAAGCGTCTCGATGCACGTGCCGATGAGGCCGACATGGTCGAGATCGCCTATACGGATCTTTCCGACGCTCGGCTCGTGCTGACCGACGCCTTGATCCGG
Source organism: Lichenifustis flavocetrariae (assembly GCF_026130545.1). GTDB lineage: Bacteria > Pseudomonadota > Alphaproteobacteria > Rhizobiales > Beijerinckiaceae > Lichenihabitans > Lichenihabitans flavocetrariae. Next base: position 35,880 of record NZ_JAMOIM010000017.1, read on the forward strand.
GATGCGCTCAAGGCCGATCGCTCGCTCGATGTCGATCCCAGCGAAGGCGGCGATGCCGAGGAAGCGCCATCCGCCGAGCCGGAGGTTCGGCGCGGGCCAGGCCGCTTCGGCAAGGGCAACAAAGCCAAGCCCGTGACCCCTGCAGGAATTCAGGTGCGCAAGCGCCGCTGAAGGCGGCCTTACGTCACCCACCCTATCACCCGAGGAGAATCTTCATGGCCGTCAGCGCCAACAGGCTCGAACTTTTGCAGATCGCCGACGCGGTCGCGCGGGAAAAGTCCATCGACCGCTCGATCGTGCTCGCCTCCATGGAGGACGCGATCCAGAAGGCCGCACGCTCACGCTATGGCCAGGAGACCGAGGTCCGGGCCGAGATCAATCCGAAGACTGGCGAGATCCGCTTCTCCCGGCTTCTGCTCGTGGTGGACGACGTCGAGAACGACGCAATCCACATCACGCTCGATCAAGCACGCCGCAAGAATCCGGCCGCGCAGGTCGGCGACTGGATTTCCGAAACCCTGCCGCCCTTCGATTTCGGCCGTATCGCGGCACAATCGGCCAAGCAGGTCATCGTGCAGAAGGTGCGCGAGGCCGAGCGTGACAGGCAGTACGAAGACTACCGCGACCGGATCGGAGACATCGTCAACGGCATCGTCAAGCGGGTCGAATACGGCAATGTGGTCATCGATCTCGGCAAGGGCGAAGCGGTGGTGCGCCGCGACGAACTGATCCCGCGCGAGACCTTCAAGCCGGGCGACCGGATCCGGGCCTATGTCTACGACGTGCGCCGCGAGCAGCGCGGACCGCAGATCTTCCTGTCGCGAACGCATCCGCAGTTCATGGCGAAGCTCTTCATGCAGGAAGTGCCGGAAATTTACGACGGCATCATCGAGGTGAAGGCCGTGGCCCGCGACCCTGGCTCCCGCGCCAAGATCGCCGTGATCTCGCGCGACAGTTCGATCGACCCTGTGGGCGCCTGCGTGGGCATGCGGGGCTCGCGCGTGCAGGCCGTGGTGAACGAGTTGCAGGGCGAGAAGGTCGACATCATTCCGTGGTCGGCCGATGCCGCGACCTTCATCGTCAACGGGTTGCAGCCGGCTGAGGTCGTGAAGGTGGTGCTCGACGAGGATTCGGCCCGCATCGAGGTCGTCGTACCGGACGACCAATTGTCGCTCGCCATTGGGCGTCGCGGCCAGAATGTCCGCCTCGCGTCCCAGCTCACCGGCTGGGACATCGACATCATGACCGAGGAAGAGGAATCGGAGCGGCGGCAGAAGGAATTCGCCGAGCGCACCAAACTCTTCATGCAGGCTCTCGACGTCGACGAAGTGGTGGGACAGCTGCTGGCCTCCGAAGGGTTCCGCACGATTGAGGAACTCGCCTATGTCGATCCGGCCGAGTTGAAATCCATCGAAGGGTTCGACGACGATACGGCGCTGGAAATTCAGACGCGCGCCCGCGACAACCTGGCGCGCATTGAAGAAGAACTAGACAACCGCCGCCGGGAACTCGGCGTCGCGGACGAGCTTCGCGAGGTCGACGGCATAACCTCGGTCATGATGGTCAAGCTCGGCGAGAATGACGTCAAAACGATCGAGGATCTCGCCGGCTGCGCGACCGACGACCTCGTGGGGTGGACGGAGCGCGAAGGCAACGAAGCCGTCCGTCATGACGGCTATCTCGACGGCATCGAAATGTCGCGGGAGGATGCCGAAGCGCTCATCATGCGGGCGCGTGTCATGGCCGGCTGGGTCGAGGCAAGCGCCCCCGAGGAGGAGGCTGAGGCCGAAGTGGAAGCAGAGGCTGAAGAGAAAGCCTGACCTGCGGATGACATCCGACGAGGACCTCATCGACTTCGACTTGCCAGACGAAACCGGCCCCGAGCGCATGTGCATCGTCACGCGTGCAAAGGGCGCACCGGACGGGTTGATTCGGTTTGTCGTCTCACCCGACAAGAGGATCGTGCCGGACATCCGGTGCCGTCTTCCCGGACGGGGCGCTTGGGTGTCGGCCAATGCCGATACCGTGGCCCTCGCGGTGCGCAAGAAGGCATTCGCGCGTGCCTTCAAGGCGGAAGTGGTTGCCGAAGGGCAGCTTGTGGAGCAAGTGGCTTCTCTGCTAGAAGCGGATGCGTTGCAGTGCTTGTCCCTGGCCAAGAAGGCTGGTCTGGTGATCTGTGGCACCAGCAAGGTCGAGGAGGCCATAGCGAAACTGCCTCTTGCCGGTCTGGTACATGCCAAGGAGGCGGCCCAGGACGGGTTAAGGAAGCTGGATGCAGCTCTCCGTCGCCGGTTTGGCGATGCGGCTTTGTCGATCGGCCGTGTTCAAATATTTGCGTCCAGCCAATTGGATTTGGCTTTGGGGCGCACACATGTGATACATGCAGCGCTGTCCGCTGGAGCGGCGAGCGAAGGTTTTATCTCACGATCACGACGTTTGGATATGTACCGCGGCTCAGGGCCGCTTTCCATCGTTGGGTGAAGTGGGGGTCGACGGGCGATCGGGGGCGATTGGGTCGACGCAAAGGTTGAACGGGCTTCGGCCCCCAGGACGAGTGACTGATGAGTGAACCGAACAACGCTGGCGAAAAGACTCTGTCCGTAAGCGGCACAAAGACCCTGTCTTTGAAGCGCCCGACGGAACAGGGGACTGTTCGCCAAAGCTTCTCGCATGGCCGCACCAAACAGGTGGTCGTCGAGAAGGTGAAGCGCCGCGTTCTCGGGCCCGGTGAAGTTGCCAAGGAAGTGCCTCCCCCGCCTCCGCCGGCGGCCCCAGCCGCTCAGGCTCCCCAGGCACCGCGACCGGCACCGACCGCGCAGGTGAGCTCCGGCGGCGCGCGCCCCATGCTTTCGGCTGTCGAGGCTGCCAAGCGCAATGCGGCCGTGGCCAATCCGCAGGCTGCCCGTCCGGCCCCGCCACCAATCGTCGCACGCGCGGCGCCCGAACCGGCCGTTGCGCCTGTTTCTCCTGCGGCACCGGCCCCGGTCGTTGCACCTGCGCCTGTTGCCGAGGCGCCTGTCGAACCGAAGTTCGTAGCGCCGGCCGCGGTCGTCGAAGCTGCGCCTCCAGTGGCGGCACCTGCGGCGCCCGTGCCAGCACAGGCCAGTGCTGCGGCCAATCCGCCCGCAGCGCCGTCACCTGCTGCTGTCGCCCCATCCCCAACTCCTGCGCCGATCGCGAGAACCGCTGCACCGGCGGCTCGGCCCGCATCGCCGCCTGCTGCCATGCAGACGAGGTCACCCCAGCCTGGTGCGGCCCGCCAGGGTCAAGGTGCGGGACCCCAAGCAACCCGCCCTGCACAGGGTACGCGTCCGCAGGGCCGTCCGCCTGTAGCAACCCCGGCAACCGCACCCGCGCGTCCCGGTCAGCAGCGTCCGCAAACCGGCATGGTTCTCCGCACGCTCACCGACGAGGAGCGTGACGCACGGATGAAGGCGCTTGCCGGCGCCAAGACACGCGAAGAAGAGGATCGCCGTCGTGCCGAGCTCGACGCGAAGATCCGGGCAGAACGCGAAGCCCTGGACAAAGCCGACCGCGAAGCCGCCGAGGCTCGTAAGCGTGAGGAAGACGCCCGCCGGGCGCAGGAAGCTGAATCAAAACGCAAGGCTGAGGACGAGGCGCGTCGCCGCCTGCCACAGACCGAGGCGGCCGGACAACGTCGTCCGCTTGGCGTCGCCGCGACAGCCGGCACCGAGGAGGCTGTTCGCAGTACCCTCACGCCACGCCTGCGCACGTTGATCCCGCCCCGGCAGGTTCTGCCGGCACGCCCGACCCGTGGCGGTGAGAAGAGCCGCGGCCGTTTGACGGTCGCAACGGCGACGTCGGAACAGGAAGATCGCACCCGCTCCGTCGCGGCCTTCCGCCGCCGCACGCAGCGCCTGACGCGCGGCCAAACGGCCGAGCAAAAGGAAAAGATCGCCCGCGAAATCGTGCTGCCTGAGACCATCACGATCCAAGAACTCGCGAACCGTATGTCGGAGCGCGCCGTCGACGTCATCCGGCTGCTGATGAAGTCAGGCCAGATGGTGAAGATCAACGACGTGATCGACGCCGATACGGCGGAGCTGCTGGCGCAGGAACTCGGGCACACCGTGAAGCGCGTTGCCGAATCGGACGTGGAAGAGGGTCTCTTCGACGAGCCGGACGACGAGGGCAACATGGAGCCGCGGCCCCCGGTCGTGACCATCATGGGCCACGTCGACCATGGCAAGACCTCGCTGCTCGATGCGATTCGGTCGGCCAGCGTCGTGTCCGGCGAAGCCGGTGGCATCACGCAGCATATCGGCGCCTATCAGGTGATCTCGCCCAGCGGGGCGCCGATCACCTTCATCGACACGCCCGGCCACGCCGCCTTCACGGCAATGCGCGCCCGTGGCGCGAAAGTGACCGATATCGTGGTGCTGGTGGTGGCCGCCGACGACGGCGTCATGCCGCAGACGATCGAAGCCATCCATCATGCCCGTGCGGCCAAGGTGCCGATCATCGTTGCGATCAACAAGATCGACAAGTCCGATGCCAAACCCGAGCGGGTCCGCAGCGAGCTGCTGCACTACGACGTGCAGGTGGAAAGCATGGGCGGCGACACGCTCGAAGTCGAAGTGTCGGCGTTGAAGCACACCAATCTGGATCGCCTCCTCGAAGCGATCGATCTGCAGGCGGAAGTTCTCGACCTCAAAGCGGATGCCGACCGTGCCGCGGAGGGCAGCGTGATCGAAGCGCGGCTCGACAGGGGTCGTGGTCCCGTGGCGACCGTGCTGATCCAGAAGGGATCCCTCATCGTTGGCGACATCGTGGTCGCGGGTTCGGCCTGGGGCCGGGTGCGCGCCATGTTGGACGATCAAGGCGAGCCGGTCGATATGGCTGGACCGTCATTCCCGGTCGAGGTTCTCGGCTTCTCCAACGCGCCGGAAGCCGGTGATCGCGTGGCGGTCGTCGAAAGCGAAGCCAGGGCCCGCGAGGTCACGGAATATCGCGAACGCCAGAAGCGCGAGAAGCTCGCGGTGCGTGGTGGGTCGGTGCGCGGCACGCTCGCCGACATGATGAGCCAGATCAAGTCCGCCGGCCGGAAGGAACTGGCACTCGTGCTCAAGGGTGACGTGCAGGGTTCTGTGGAAGCGATCCTGGCGACGCTCGATAAGCTCGGGAATGACGAGGTCGCGGCACGGGTGGTTCATTCGGGCGTCGGAGGCGTTACCGAATCCGACGTGACACTGGCCATGGCGTCCAATGCCGTGATCCTCGGCTTCAACGTCCGGGCCCACAAAGAAGCCAGGGCGTCGGCCGAGCAGACCGGGGTCGAGATCCGCTATTACAACATCATCTACAATCTCGTGGATGACGTGAAAGCGGCAATGTCCGGCATGCTGCCGCCGACGCTGCGCGAGGAGATGCTCGGCAATGCGTTGATCCTGGAAGTGTTCAACATCTCCAAGGTCGGCAAAGTCGCAGGCTGCCGCGTCACGGACGGCAACGTCCAGCGCGGCGCCAATGTCCGCCTCATCCGCGACAGCGTCGTCGTGCATGAGGGTAAGCTCTCGACGCTCAAGCGCTTCAAGGACGAGGTCAAGGAAGTGCTGGCCGGTCAGGAATGCGGCATGGCGTTCGAGTCCTATCAGGACATGCGCCAAGGCGACATTATCGAGTGCTACCGCGTCCACGAGGAAAAGCGCACGCTCTAACCAAACGGTGCAAGCGAGCGGCACGATCCGTCGAAAACCGACGGGTCGTGCCGCTTTTGCTTTTCATCGCGTGATCACTCTCCGTTCAACAAATCAGGTTTCCCCGCGTTGCCTCTGAAGGCGTATTTGCGGGATCAGGTAAGGTCATGTCTCGAGCTCATCATTCCGGCGATCAGCCATCCCAACGTATGCTGCGCGTGGGGGAACTCATTCGTCACGTCGTCGCAGAACTTCTATCGCGAGGCGGCATCAACGATCCGGTTCTCGACGGACACGTCATCTCCGTGCCGGAGGTCCGGATGTCTCCCGACCTCAAATTGGCGACCGTCTACATCATGCCGCTCGGCGGCAAGGACGTTGAGCCCGTGCTCCAATCTCTCGACCGGAACCGCAAGTTCATCCGCACGGAAGTGGCTCACAAGTGCACATTGCGCTTTGCACCTGACCTGCGCTTTCGGGTTGACGAGAGTTTCGACCGGGGCGCGCGCATTGATGCTCTGCTAGCCTCACCGGAAGTTCAGCGCGACCTTGCCGTGATGGGCGAGGATGATGCCGATGAAGGGCAAGATCTCCGGCACTAGCGTATCGGCGACACTCGCGGACGGTATCCTCCGATCGGCGCGGCGCGATTTTCGCGACTGACTTCATCTGACCGCAACCTCCACTGAGGTCGCGGTCTCGTTTCCATTTGTTTTCCAAGATATGATTGCTTCATGAACCAACCTCAGGGTCAGCACCGAAACACACGTCGCGACGTGAGCGGCTGGATCGTGTTCGACAAGCCTGTTGGCATGACCTCCACCCATGCGGTCAGCCGCATGAAACGCATCTTCAACGCCAAGAAGGCGGGGCACGCCGGCACGCTCGATCCGCTGGCGTCGGGGATTTTGCCGATCGCGCTTGGTGAAGCCACGAAGACGGTGCCGTTCGTTCAGGATGGTGAAAAGGCCTATCGCTTCACGGTCCGGTGGGGGGTGCAGACCAATACCGACGACACGGAGGGCCACCCGGTCGCTCAGTCGGATGTTCGGCCATCGACAGAGGCGATCGTTCAGGCTCTGCCATCGTTCGTCGGAACGATCCAGCAACGGCCGCCGGCCTTCTCGGCGATCAAGATCGATGGCGAGCGCGCCTATGATCGCGCCCGCGACGGCCTTGAGGTCGAGTTGCCGCTCCGGGCGGTCACGGTCCACAGCCTGGATCTCGTCGCTGTGCCAAGTGTCGATGAAGCGGTCCTCGAAGCCAAATGTGGCAAGGGCACCTATGTGCGGGCCATTGCTCGTGATCTCGGCCTGATGCTGGGTTGTTTCGGACATGTCACGGCGTTGCGCCGCACGCGCGTCGGTCCCTTCTTCGAACCCGACGCGGTCGGCCTGGACGTGCTCGACAATCCCGAACAGGGACCGGCGGGGCTTCTACCGGTCGAAGCGGGTCTCAGCGAGGTCGCGTGCGTGCCGATCAATCGCGGTGACGCGGTTCATCTGCGTCGCGGGCAGCCCCTCATCCTGCGCGGTCACGACGCACCTTTCGAAGGCATGGCTTTCGCAGCCTGTGGGGGTGTGGTGGTGGCCTTCGGGCCGATCGAACAGGGCGCCCTGCAACCCTATCGGGTGTTCAACCTGCCCTTTTAAAGCCCGCCATGCCGGGCCAAGGCTCGGCACTTTCACCTTGCCCTGTTTCCGCTGACCCGGCGGGATGGCCTACGGCCAGCGAAAGGGAACTTTCCCCGCCTTGAACCGTCTCGCCTGAAGCGGAAAGGGCGATCGATGGCTGAAGCGAAGACGTTTATTGGGCTGCCGCGTGGCACGTTGGACCGGTTGTCGGACCAACGGATCGTGGTCCTGGGTGCGTCTGAGGCCTCACCCTACGCTCTGGGAACCGCCAGCCATTCCGCCCAGGCTCCACAAGTGTTGCGAGAAGCCTCGGCGGAATTCGCCGCTTCTCTCGGCCAGTTCGATTTCGACCTCGACGAGACACTGTTCCCGAACAGGGACGAATGGCGCGGCATGGTGGACTGCGGCGATGTCCCCACGAGCGCCTTCGAGAGCAAAGCCAATCGGGAGAGGATCGAGACTGCAGTGCGCCAGGTTCTCAGTGCCGGTGCCATCCCGGTGATGCTCGGCGGCGACGATTCCGTGCCGATACCGATGCTGCAGGCCTATGAGGGCCATGGGCCGCTGACCATTCTGCAAATCGACGCCCATGTGGATTGGGGGGACGTCATCCTCGGCAATCCGCTTGGCTACGGCTCGACCATGCGTCGTGCCGCAGAATTGCCCTGGGTCACCGGCATGGTGCAGGTGGGCATTCGGGGTCTCGGCAGTGGCGGCTCCTGGCAGCATGACGACGCGCGCGCCTGGGGCAGCAAACTCGTGACATCCTATGCGCTTCACGCACGCGGTTTCGAAGAAGCTCTTGCATCCGTTCCGGACGGGGGCCGCTGCTTCATCTCGATCGACGTCGATGGGTTAGACCCCGCCGTGCTTCCCGCCGTGGCCATGCCGACGCCGGGCGGACTGACCTATGAGGACGTGGTCGGCCTCATGCGGGCCGCGGCCAGGAAGGCCTCCATCGTCGGTCTCGCCTTGGTCGAATATGTACCCGATCGCGATGATCGGCATAGGTTATCCGCCTTAACGGCCGCGCGTATCGCCGCAGTCGCCATGGGCCTCATTGCCGCCGCGCAGGAGGCCTGAACGATGGCCTCGCTGAATCAAATCGCGACCACCTTGATCCCGGCCCGTCTGGAACGCCTGCGGTGGAGCCGTTTCCACACGATGATCGTCGCGGCGCTCGGCATCACCTGGATTCTCGACGGGCTCGAAGTGACGCTTGCCGGCTCCGTGTCCGACGCTCTCAAGCAGAGTCCCGCCCTGCACCTCTCGGATTCCGAAGTGGGCCTCGCGGGCACGGCCTACCTTCTGGGCGCTGTCGCGGGTGCGGTGCTGTTCGGCTGGATGACGGATCGGCTCGGCCGCAAGCTCTTGTTCTTCGTCACCCTCGGGCTCTACCTCACGGCGACGGCCCTGACGGGATTTTCCTGGAACGCCACGAGCTTCTTCGTCTTTCGATTTCTGACCGGTGCCGGCATCGGAGGCGAATATGCGGCCATCAACTCCACCATCCAGGAGTTCGTGCCGGCCCGCTACCGCGGCTGGACCGACCTCTGCATCAACGGTTCGTTCTGGATCGGGGCGGCACTCGGCGCCGCCGGCTCGCTGGTCTTTCTCGACGGCCATTGGCTGACAGCGGAACATGGTTGGCGAGCCTGCTTCTTCATCGGCGCGTTTCTCGGCCTCGCGATTCTGCTCATGCGCACCTGGGTGCCTGAAAGTCCGCGCTGGCTTGCCCTGCATGGGCGGGACCAGGAGGCGGACCAGATCCTGGATGATATCGAGGCCCATGTGCGCCAGCATGGCGGCAGCGCGGACCCTGTGGGCCCTGACAAAGCCCTTCGTTTTACGCCGCGCGACCACACGCCGGTGCGCGAGGTGTTCAAAACGCTATTTGAGACCCATCGCAAGCGCACCTTCGTGGCCCTCGCGCTGATGTCCGCGCAGGCGTTCTTCTACAACGCGATCTTCTTCACCTATGCGCTTGTTCTCACAAAGTTCTACGGGGTCGCCGGCGGCGCTGTCGGGTGGTATATCCTGCCTTTCGCGCTCGGCAATTTCTTAGGCCCCCTCCTGCTCGGCCGCCTCTTCGACGTCGTTGGGCGGCGGCCCATGCTGGTGATCACCTATGGTCTGTCGGGACTTCTTCTGCTGGCGAGCGGTGGCATGTTTCTGGCTGGCTGGCTCACGGCGACGACACAGACGCTCGCCTGGATGCTGATCTTCTTTTTCGCATCGCCGGCCGCGAGTGCGGCCTATCTCACGGTCAGCGAAACCTTCCCGATCGAGATGCGAGCCTTTGCGATCGCGGTCTTCTATGCGGTGGGAACGGCGATCGGTGGTGCGGGCGCACCCTACCTTTTCGGTCTCCTGATCGGCAGCGGGTCACGCGAAAGTCTGTTTTGGGGCTATGCGTTTGGGTCCGCGCTGATGCTCGGGGCCGCCGTTGTGGCGGGATTATATGCCGTGAAGGCGGAGGGCAAATCGCTGGAAGAAGTCACGACGCCGTTGTCGGCCCAGGCCTGACCGCAAACATGTGTCCTGAGGATCGACTCATCGAGGATCCAGTGTCTCCGAAAGTGACGCTCCTGCGGTCAAGTGTTGGATAATGCCGAACACACGTTTCGCATCTGCAATCGACAAGAACTGCGGACGCGAATCGAGCGCCGCTATCCATTCTCCCGCACCCGCGCGCCCGTTCCAGGAGTTCCATCCCCGGGTCGAGGACCCAAACCGGATCGTGCCCCTGCCCGCACGTTCCTCGTTCAACGTAACTTCGGGCAGGCGGTCGAGATGGAGCGCCTTGAAACTCGGCCAAGGTCCCGACCGGGCTATCAAAATTCGCTGCTTCGTCACGGCGTAGTAGATCCGTGCGCGCAGCCAGGAATCGAGGAAGAACCGACCGAAGATCAAGAAAAGACCGACGAGAACGAAGGGGAGCCCCCACAGAGCCATGAAGCCCGGCGCTTCAGTTCGCAGCACCATCGTTTCCCAAAAGATGGCAAAGCCGCCCCAGAGAAGACTGAACGGGATCAGGAGCGCATCACGGGGCGTCAGCAACAACCCCTGCCGGGGCCGGCCCCACCACACGACCTCCTCTCCGCGGAGAAGATAATGCGCAAAAGACGGCGACTTGGCGTCACCACTCGCCATCGAGGCTGCTCCCGACCCATGCGACACCGGCCGTGGTGTTTGCGGTCAATCTAGGTCGCTCATGTCACCGACGCGAGAGTTCTACGGATTTTCGCTGGCAACATGCGCCTGATCGCGTTATTGAACCGCATCGCGCGGTTTCGAACCGGGCGCTATGCTTGTTGTGGGGCTGCTGGACGACATCCCGGCTGCGCCTGCGGCAATCATACCATCGGCGGCTTTCGCCGTTCTCTTGCATGAAAAGGACTTTCGATGTCGATTACGGCCGAGCGCAAAGCTGCGCTGATCAAGGACTATGGCATTAAGCCGAACGATACCGGCTCTCCGGAGGTCCAGGTTGCGATCCTGACGGAGCGCATCAACAACCTGACAAGCCACTTCAAAACCCATGTCAAAGACAACCACTCGCGACGTGGTCTGCTGCAGCTGGTTTCCACCCGCCGCTCGCTTCTCGACTACGTGAAGAAGAACGACGAGCCGCGCTACAAGGCGCTGATCGAGCGTCTCGGCATCCGCCGCTAAATTGCTCTCACGGCACTGACGCCTGTCGGTGCCGTTTTGTCATGGCCGCATAGTCGGCCTTCCGGACGGGACGGCATGGGGCCGTCCGTCCACCCCAAGGTGACCGCCGCCATGGCAGGATCGCCAGGGATTGCACGGCACTTCCGTCTTCAATCTCTCGCCGTTCTGCGCATGGCTGCCAGGGTCGCCTAGCAAAGGCACACCATGTTTCAGATTGAACGCGAAGAAATTGATTGGGCCGGGCAGAAGCTCGTCCTCGAAACAGGGCGCATAGCGCGCCAAGCTGACGGCGCCGTATTGGCAACGATGGGCGAAACCACCGTTCTCGCGACTGTCGTCTCGGCCAAGAAGCAGAAGCCGGGCCAAGACTTCTTCCCCTTGACGGTCAACTATCAGGAAAAGACTTTTGCGGCCGGCCGTATTCCGGGTGGCTATTTCAAGCGCGAGGGCCGTCCCTCGGAAAAGGAAATCCTCACCTCGCGGCTGATCGACCGTCCGATCCGCCCGCTTTTCCCGGAAGGCTATCTGTTCGACACCCAGATCGTCGTGACGGTGCTGTCGCACGATCTCGAAAACGATCCTGACATTCTGGCCATGGTCGCCACCTCGGCGGCCCTGACCATCTCGGGCATTCCCTTCATGGGACCGGTCGGAGCAGCCCGGGTCGGCATGATCAGTGGCCAGCTCAAGGTGAACCCGACGGTCGACGAGATGAAGACCTCGACGCTCGACCTTGTCGTGGCCGGCACGCATGACGCGGTGCTGATGGTTGAGTCCGAGGCCCGCGAGCTGTCGGAAGACAAGATGCTCGAAGCGGTTATGACCGGCCACGCCGGCTTCCAGCCCGTGATCGAGGCCATCATCCGGCTGGCCGAGAAGGCCGCGAAGGAACCGCGTGAGTTCCAGACCGCCGACAAGTCCGCCGCCGAGAAGACCGTGCGGGACGTGATCGAGGAGGATCTCCGCAGGGCCTATTCGATCACGGCGAAAGCCGATCGCTACACCGCTGTCGATGCCGCCCGGGCCAAGGCCGTGGCGCATTTCGGGGCGCATGAAGGCGAAGGCGGCCTCGACAAGGAAGCTGTTCTCGAAGCCTTCCACGCTCTGCAGGCAAAGGTGGTCCGCTGGAACGTCCTTGATACCGGCCACCGCATCGACGGGCGTGATCTGAAGACCGTCCGCCCCATCCTGGCGCAGGTGGGTGTTCTCCCCCGCGCGCATGGCTCGTCCCTGTTCACGCGTGGCGAGACGCAAGCGTTGGTCGTGGCGACGCTCGGCACAGGTGAAGACGAGCAGTACATCGACAATCTCGAAGGCTCGTACAAGGAGCGCTTCCTGCTCCACTACAACTTCCCTCCCTACTCGGTCGGCGAGACCGGGCGCATGGGTTCGCCGGGGCGTCGTGAAATCGGCCACGGCAAGCTCGCGTGGCGCGCGATCCGGCCGATGATGCCAACCGCGGCCGAATTCCCCTATACGGTCCGGGTGGTTTCGGAGATCACGGAGTCGAACGGCTCGTCCTCCATGGCCACGGTTTGCGGCGCCTCCCTGTCCCTCATGGATGCCGGCGTGCCGTTGAAGCGGCCGACTGCGGGTATCGCCATGGGTTTGATCAAGGAAGGCGAGCGCTTTGCGGTGCTCTCCGATATTCTTGGCGACGAGGATCACCTCGGCGACATGGATTTTAAGGTGGCCGGTACGGCCGAGGGCGTGACCTCGCTGCAAATGGACATCAAGATCACCGGCATCACCGAGGAGATCATGCGTGTCGCACTCGGTCAGGCCAAGGACGGGCGCCTGCACATCCTGGACGAGATGTCGAAGGCCCTCACCGGCGCCCGGTCCGAACTCGGCGAGTTCGCGCCGCGTATCGAGACCTTGAAGATCCCGACCGACAAGATCCGCGAAGTGATCGGCACCGGCGGCAAGGTGATCCGCGAGATCGTCGAGAAGACCGGCGCGAAGGTCAATATCGAGGACGACGGCACCGTGAAGGTCGCTTCCTCGGACGCGGCCTCCATCACGGCGGCCATCAACTGGATCAAGTCCATCGCCAATGATCCGGAAGTCGGCGCGATCTATGAGGGAACTGTCGTCAAGGTCGTGGACTTCGGCGCCTTCGTGAACTTCTTCGGTTCGAAGGACGGCCTCGTCCACATCTCGCAGCTCGGCAAAGGCCGCGTCGCCAAGACCTCCGACGTCGTCAAGGAAGGCGACAAGGTGAAGGTGAAGCTCGTCGGCTTCGACGATCGCGGCAAGGTCAAGCTTTCGATGCGCGCCGTCGATCAGGCGACCGGCGAGGATCTCGAAAAGGCCGAGAAGCTGGCGGCTACAGCCGAAGGCTGAGTTCGACCACAATAAAACAAGAGAAGATCAGAGCCGCCTCGGGACACCGAGGCGGCTTTTTTTTGGATATGAAAGTCCGCCGCTACATGGAGGGGCGGACAACGGCGAGTGACGCGCCGCGTCATTGAGCGGCCTTTGTGGCGCGCATTGCCTGAGACGCGGCGCATATTCAGCGAGACGGACGCGCAAATGGAGCCGCATACAGGTTGGTGGTTCTTAGGCCTGTTCCGATCGAGGGCAACCGAGTTCAATCGCGCCTCGAAGGAAGTCCATAACCGATCTGATTTTCGCTGAGCGTTTGAGGTCTGGATAAGTCGCAAGCCATATGTCACGCACCGGTGGCTTTGATGAAGTCGGCAACCGGACAAGAGCCGTATCCACGTCCCCCATGAAACAGGGGAGCACAACCGCCCCCATACCGGCGCGGGCCGCTTCCTGCTGACCGAAGAGGTCACTTGCATGAAAAATGATGGGTCGCCCAACGAGAAGGCTTTTTAGCCACACCTGTTGCGGCACGTTGTCCAGAGGAGCGTCATAGGCAATGAAGCGCCAGCTCTCCGGCGGAACCTTCGCCTGATCGGGGCTTGCATAAAGTCCGAAGCGCATGATGCCGATCCGGTGCGCGACAAGTTCAGGGTCCTTCGGCTGGGATAATCGCACGGCGAGATCGGCCTCACCACGATCCATGGCGACCGTTTCAGTGACGCCAGAGAGCACCAAGGTGATGGCGGGATTCTTTTCATGAAAACGCGCGACACGCGGTGCGATCAACCGCGCCGCGACTGCTGGGGATGCACTCACCCGGACAGTGGCGGCAGGCGATGCTCCCGCACCCCTTGCTCGGCGCTCTATCTGCACCGCCGCATCCTCCATGCTGGCTCCGAGAGCCGCGATGGCTCTGCCATCATCAGTCAGCAGGGCACGGCGCGGCAGTCTGTCGAGCAGCCGCACATCCAAGCTCGCCTCGAGCGCAGCCACCCTTCGACCAACCGTGGCGTGGTCCACCCGCAGCTCGCGCGCCGCGGCCGAGAATGAGCCCAGTCGGGCCAGAGCCACAAAGTGGCGGACATCTTGCCAATCCATACGTGCATAATTGCACATGCCTTGGGCAAAGCAATGGAATTTCCGCGCATCTGAAAATGGGCTTCCCTGCGCTGTAAGGCAGTAACGGAGCTTTTCATGCCCATCGCGATCATGATGACCGCCGCAGGTGACCCGCACGTTCTGCAAGCGAAAGATGTCGTGGTTCGTGACCCGCCCCCCGGCGAGGTGCAGATACGTCAGACCGTTGTCGGTGTGAACTTCGTCGACATCTATTATCGCACCGGCCTGTATCCTTTGGCAGAGACGCCTGCCGTGCTTGGCCTCGAAGGCGCCGGGCGAGTGGAAATGGTTGGTTCCGGCGTCACCACACTGCGGCGCGGTGACCGAGTTGCTTACATGGGCGCGCCCCTTGGGGCATATGCCGAACTCCGCAATCTACCAGAGGCAAGGTTGATCCACCTGCCGGACAGTATCTCTGATCGCGTCGCCGGTAGCACGATGCTGCGCGGCCTCACGGCCCACATGTTGCTGCACAAGGTCTATGCTGTTCGGCCTGGGGACTGGCTTCTGGTGCATGCCGCAGCCGGCGGACTCGGGCAGATTGTGACTCGTTGGGGGAAGCGAATGGGGGCCAACGTCATCGGCACTGTCGGTTCCGAGGCGAAGCATGCATTGGCCCGCAATGCGGGGGCCGACCTGGTGCTCTTGCATACGGAACAGGACTGGGTGGATAAAGCCCGCCAGTTCGCCGGCGGAAAGGGCGTGCATCTCGCGGTTGATGGGATCGGCGGCCAGATGTTGACGCAAACTTTGGGATGCGTGCGTCCATTCGGGATCGTCGCCAGCCTTGGTCAGCCCGCTGGCCCAATCCCGGCCGTGAGGGTGGAAGACCTAGGTTTCGCGCGATCAATCGCGCTCATGCGGCCCAGCTCAATCGCTTACGCCAATGATCCATCCCTTTACCTCCAAGGCGCCCGTGATTTGCTGGCCGCTCTCGAAGACGGGCTGACCAATCCGATCGGAGCGGAGTACTCGTTACGGGACGCTGCCCGGGCGCATGAAGACCTCGAAGCGGGACGCACGACCGGCAGTGTCATTCTCGACGTCTGAGCGGTTTACCCCAAACCGAAGTCCCCCTCCACAAAGCTCGAACGGATCTTTGTCTGCCATAGGTCGTGGCTGACAACCCATTGAGGGCGCTGTCAGCGGGCGTATGGGAATTTCGATTCCGCGCCGATACACCTACAGGCGCCGAATGGCTGAAACCAAAACCCCTGTGGACGCCTGGATGCGGGCTCGCGCCTCTGCGAGAGGTTCGGACGACACCATCATGGCGTGGGCATTGGCATGCAGCAAGGTCTCGGCATCGCGCATGAGGCCGACGTGGCCCGGCCAGAACACGAGATCACCGCGCCTCAAGGTCGCGTCCAAGGCGAGTGCTTCGCCAAGCTCACTCGCCTGCATGTCGCTGTCCCGCGGGGCCGATCGCGCGGCCGCCGCCAGGGCCACCTGGACGAGGCCCGAGCAGTCGAGTCCGAGGCTTGTCTTGCCTCCCCACAGATAGGGAACGCCCAAAAAGCGCTCGGCGACCGAGACGGGATCGGGCTCGATCATGTCGAGCGCCCCGAGATGGCCGAGAGGCACGAACCCGTCGGGCACGCGCGCATATTTGCCCACGATCTCGGCGACCGGAAGTCGTGAGCCGAGCGTGAGGGCGCCGACGATCGGCAATTTCAGGTCTGGTCCCGGAAACACCAGGGTTCGCAAAGCGGTGACCTGATGGGTCGAGGTTTCCAACGCCCCCAGCATGTCAGACGGCAGATAGCCGCAATATTGATCTCGAAGGAGCTGCACCCAGGCCCACCCCTCGGAGGATTCCTCGTAGACCATCACCCGCTCGCCACGCAGCGCTTCCGTATCCAGCGAGCAATCGAGACGTGGCTCGCGGCGCAGCGGCGCCGACGCGGCGATCACGCTGCGGGGCGTGCCTTCGACAAAGGTGGCGGCCTCGACCTGACCTTTCAGGTGAGCCGCCGCCCGGTCGGGCCTGGCGGGTGTGATCCGCCGGTCGAAGCCGGTCGTCATGACGGAAACCGCTGGGACAGATAGTCATAGAGCAGGCGCGCAACCTGCACCTCGCCGCCCTCCGGGCGGCCCGGCTTCGCGGCCGGCACCCAGCCGAACATATCGAAATGGACCCATGCCTGCTGCGGTTCGACGAAGCGCCGGAGGAAAAGAGCAGCCGTGATCGAACCCGCGAAGGCACTTCCTCCAACATTGTTCACATCCGCGACCTTGCCGTCGAGCATGGAATCATAGGGGACCAGAGCGGTAGCCGCCAGACAGGGTCGCGCACGATCTGTCCATGCCGCTGCAGGGTCGAGGCGAGTTCATCATCCTCGGTAAAGAACGGCGGCAGATCGGGGCCGAGGGCGACACGCGCCGCGCCCGTGAGCGTCGCGAAATCGATCAGGAGATCGGGCTTGTCCTCCCCGCCAAGCGCAAGCGCATCGGCGAGAATCAGCCGGCCCTCCGCGTCGGTGTTGCCGATCTCGACCGTTGTGCCCTTGCGGCTGCGGATCACATCTCCAGGCCGGAAGGACGGGGCCGAAATCGAATTCTCGACGATCGGCAGAATGACGCGCAACCGCAGATCGAGGCCCGCATCCATGACCATCTGGGCGAGGGCGAGCGCGGTGGCGCCTCCGCCCATGTCCTTCTTCATGATCAGCATGCCGCTTTCGGGCTTGATGTTGAGCCCGCCCGTATCGAAGGTAACCCCCTTGCCGACGAGGGTGACTTTGGGCGCGTCCGCCCGCCCCCACACCATGTCGACCAGGCGTGGCGGCTGGTGCCCTGCCCGTCCCACCGCGTCGATGAGAGGGAACCCGGCCGCCAAAGCGTCTCCCTGAATGACGGCCGCCTTGGCTCCGTAACGTTCTGCGAGCCCCGTTGCCGCCGCCGCAAGGGCTTCAGGTCCCATGTCGCAGGCCGGCGTGTTGATCAGGTCGCGCCCGAAGCTCACCGCCTCGACGATACGCAGCACGCGCCGTTGATCGACACCTTCCGCCGCACACAGTTGCGCAAGGTCGTTGGGAGCCTTCTTATAGCGGGTGAAGCGATAGCTCGTGAGAGCCCAGGAAAGGGTCGCGAGGTCGAGATCCGGCGTGTCGGCCCCGAACCGATATGCACCAGACGGCAAGACCACGGCGAGGCGGCCCGGCAGCATCGGATCGTAGGATCGGTCCGATGTTTCGGCTACGCCGAAGAGCACGCGTGCCGACTGCCCTTCGCCCGGCGGAAGGATGCAGTGACGGCCTGGCTTCGGGGCAAAATCAAGCAGCCGCGCGAAGGCTCGCTGGGGCGCACTGAGGGTCTTTTCCACCTCACTCCAACTGCTGTCCGAGACGACCTCGATGGTGATCGGCTGGACGGCAGGATCAGCGAAACGGAATGGCATCGATGGACTCCCGCCGAAGGCAACGCTTCGAATTAACACATGATTAGGGTTAACGGCTTATTGCTGATCCGGCTCACGTTCCACCTGATCGAGCCTTGGAGTCGTTCGTCGCATGAGGGCTAACGTTTCGCCGATCCGCCCGCAAGCTTTGCGATCGGCGATGGCGGCGGCGGCAATGACCGCCGCTCTGTCCCTCGGCGGATGCTTCGGGATCAACAGCGATGTCACGGGTTCGATTGCCGCGTCGGCGCCTCCTTCCTCGTCGGCCGGTTTACGCGACTACACGGCAACCTGGTCCGAGCGCTATAAGAAAACCCCCGGCGATAAAGTCACGGCCTTAAACTACGTCAAGGGCTTACGGGCAATGACCCAATACAGCCAGGCCGCCGCCGTGATGGAGGCGATTGCCATCAAATACCCTTACGATCAGGAGGTGCTTGCCACCTATGGCAAGACGCTCGCTGATGCGGGCCGGTTCAAGGAAGCCGCCGATGTCCTCGGCCGCGCCCATACACCCGAGAATCCGAACTGGAGCGTCCTGTCGGCACAAGGCTCGGTCGCGGATCAACTGGGCGACCACGCTCAGGCCCAAGCCTATTACTCGGCCGCGCTGAAAATCAAACCGGCCGACCCACATGTGCTGTCGAACCTCGGGCTGTCCTATGCGCTCGACAATCAACTGCCCAAAGCCGAAATGACCATGCGCCAAGCCTCGCAGAGCCCGGAGGCCGACATGCGGGTGCGACAGAACTTCGCGCTGGTGCTTGCGCTCGACGGGAAATTCGATGAGGCCGAGCAGGTGGCGGAACGTGACTTGAGTCCCTCGGACGCGGCCGCAAGCGTCGCCTCGATCCGCGGGATGATTGCCCAGTCGAATACGTGGCGACCGATCCAGCAAAAAGCTGGCACCGCGAATGGTCTGGTCAAAGCCAAGCTGGCACAAACCGATGCAGCTCGATGAGTCGATCCACATGGATCGAAACATTCGGGATCCGCGCGGGGGCCAGGACCTACCACGACTATCTCGTCGCGCGACTCACATGACGTCGACGGGCCGTTTTACGGCAACTTCGCAAAACCATCTTTGAAACCGCCGAGCGTCAGCGGAATCCCGATGCCCTCTTCCGGCGTCTGGAAGATGATGAAAGTCGCGGTTGTGCCGCTGCTCAGCTGGTCGATCAGCTTGTCTTCCATCATGACCTCGGCGATGCAGCCCGTGGGCAGGCAGCGGACAAAGCCCGCACGGCCGACATCGGCCTGATCCACCTTCAATCCCAAACCGGAAGGCAGCAAGACGCCGAGCGGCGCAACGACCCGGAGAAGTCGACTCTTACCGTCGGCTGTCTTGAGAACGATGACCACCAGATTGACGTTGGGTCGGTCCTCGGCCGCAACGCTCTGTATCAGCGCGCATTGTTCCTTCTGGGCGCCGGGCGGGGTTTCGCAGCGCATCTCCCAGTCGCCGAATTTTTGTTTCACGACGCCCTGGGCAAACCCATGGAGGCTGAAGCCCGGCAGAATCCCGATTGCAAGCGCGAGAACGCCGGCCGTGCCCTTCAATCGCCGCGTGCCAACTCGCACGCGATGCCGCGCCTCCTGCATGACCACTCCTTCGGCACCCGCCTGAAGCCGTGCCGTAGCAAATGACCTGCTCCTGTCAAGCCACAGTCGGCGGAGTGGCGTGGCTGGCCAGCCACGCCACTCCGCGTCGAGCGCGGTTTGACGCACACCCGGACCCTGGCCCATTGCGCTGCAACCGGCTTTATGGTTGGAACAATTAAAGGGTGGCAGTTCGCCAAGTCATGGCGGGCCAAGGCTATCGACAAGGGGAGCGACGATTTCATGCCTGGCAACCGGCTCGGGACGTCACTAAAAGCGGTCTTTGCGACACTAGGGTCTTTCATCGCTGGCAACGCGCTTGCCGCCGAAGCCGGTCATCCGGTTCCGATGCAGATAGGGTTCCAAGAGGCGGTGACGCCGATTGCGGCTTACATCCATTGGTTCCACGACGATCTGATCCTCCCGATCATCGTCGCCATCTGCCTGTTCGTAGCGGGCCTCCTCCTCTTCTGCGTCTTCCGGTTCAATGACAGAGCCAATCCGACGCCGTCGAAGATGACCCACCACACCGGCCTGGAAGTCGCTTGGACCATCCTGCCGGTCCTCGTGCTCGTGATCATCGCGATCCCGTCGTTCCGTCTGCTCACACAGCAGCTCGTCATCCCCAAGGCCGACATCACCATCAAGGCGACCGGCAAACAGTGGTATTGGAGCTACGATTATCCCAAGGACCAGAATGGGGGCTTTGAATTCGATTCGGTTCTCAAGGCCGACAGTGACCTGCAACCCGGCGACATCCACCTGCTCTCCGTCGACAACGAGGTCGTGGTTCCTGTCAACAAGGTGGTCCGCATGCAGGTGACCGGCGCCGACGTCATTCACTCCTGGGTGGTGCAGTCACTCGGCTCGCGTATAGATGCTGTCCCGGGTCGCCTCAATGAGACCTGGTTCAAGGCCGAGCGGGAAGGCGTCTTCTACGGCCAGTGCTCGAAGCTCTGCGGCAAAGACCATGCCTATATGCCGATCGCCGTTCGTGTCGTGAGCGAGCCCGCCTATGCGGCTTGGCTACAGGATGCGAAGAAGAAATACGCCAGCACAGGTGGTACCTCCTACGCGGATGCATCGTCCACGAAGGCCCTCACCCGCTAATTAAGTCAAAGCCCGCGACCCTCTCGAGGCTGTCCGAAATGCCAAATGCCGCTTCCATCGAAACCGCCGAGCACAGTCATCCGCATGGCTGGCGTCGATATATGTATTCGACGAACCACAAGGACATTGGCACCCTCTATCTGATCTTCGCGATCACGGCCGGCTGCATCGGCGGCATGATGTCGATCTTCATCCGGCTGCAATTGCTCAACCCCAGTTGGCACTTCATGGGCCACCTGGCCCAGGCGATCGGCGAAGCCGATTCGTCGAACATGGTCGACATGGGGAAGAACCTCTACAACGTGCAGATCACGGCGCACGGTCTGATCATGATCTTCTTCATGGTCATGCCCGCCCTCATCGGCGGCTTCGGTAACTGGTTCGTGCCGATCATGATCGGCGCACCCGACATGGCCTTTCCGCGCCTCAACAACATCTCGTTCTGGTTGCTGCCGGCCTCTTTCCTGCTGCTTCTCATCTCGCTGAACGTGGAGGGCGCGCCGGGCATGAAGGGCTTTGGCGGTGGCTGGGTCATGTACCCGCCCCTGTCGTCCAATGTCGGCCATCCCGGCCCGGCGATGGACTTCCTGATTCTGTCGCTCCACCTCGCGGGGGCGTCATCGATCCTCGGTGCGATCAACTTCATCACCACGATCTTCAACATGCGCGCGCCGGGCATGACCATCCACAAGATGCCGCTCTTCGCGTGGTCGGTGCTTGTGACAGCCTTCCTGCTCGTCCTGTCGCTGCCGGTTCTCGCGGGCGCCATAACGATGCTGCTCACGGACCGGAACTTCGGTACGAGTTTCTTCGACCCGTCCTTCGGGGGTGATCCGCTTCTGTTCCAGCACCTGTTCTGGTTCTTCGGTCACCCTGAAGTGTACATTCTGATCCTGCCCGCCTTCGGCATCATCAGCCATATCATCTCGACCTTCTCGCGGAAGCCGGTCTTCGGCTACCTCGGCATGGCCTATGCCATGGTGGCGATCGGGGTCGTCGGGTTCGTGGTGTGGGCCCATCACATGTACACGGTCGGCATGTCGCTCGACACACAGCGATATTTCGTCTTCGCCACCATGGTGATCGCGGTCCCGACGGGCGTGAAGGTGTTCTCCTGGATCGCCACCATGTGGGGCGGCTCGATCGCGTTCCGGACCCCGATGCTATGGGCCGTCGGTTTCGTGTTCCTGTTCACCGTCGGCGGCGTGACGGGTGTGGTTCTGGCGAATGCCGGCGTCGATCGCGCCTTGCATGAGACCTATTATGTGGTGGCGCATTTCCACTACGTTCTGTCGCTCGGCGCTGTCTTCGCCCTGTTCGCCGGCTTCTACTATTGGTTCCCGAAAATGTCGGGCTACCTTTACAATGAGAAACTCGGAAACCTTCAGTTCTGGGTCATGTTCGTGGGTGTGAACCTCACGTTCTTCCCGCAGCATTTCCTTGGACTGGCCGGCATGCCGCGCCGCTACGTGGATTACCCGGACGCCTATAGCTTCTGGAACCAGGTCTCCTCGATCGGTGCGCTGATCTCTGGAGCCGGCGTGGTGATCTTTCTCTACGTGATCTACGAGGCCTTTAAGCTGAAGCGAGTCGCCGGCGACAATCCTTGGGGCGTGGGCGCCACGACACTTGAGTGGACGCTGCCGTCACCTCCGCCCTTCCATCAGTTCGAAACGCTGCCACGGATCACAGGTTCGGACCATTAGCGGAATGTTGCGAGGGCTGCCCCACAGCCCTCGTGCCGCGCTTCGAGAAACATCAGGTGTCGTCCGTCAAAGGCCGATTCGACATCTTTCCGGACGAGTATCGGCTTCGAAGGTGCATCGCACTTCGGTGTGGCACTGCGGGCATGGCCAGCAGTGTGGAATTGATCTAAGACGCCGCGAGAGATCGGTGCAAAGGACGAATCCTTTTCGATGAGTTTGGCCACCCAACAACCCGCCTTTGATCAGCCCGGCCTCGTCGGCGCCTCCTTGGCCACCCCCTCCGACTATATCGAACTGCTGAAACCCCGCGTGATGTCGCTCGTGGTGTTTACCGCACTCTGCGGCATGATGGCCGCTCCAGGCCACCTGAATGCCATCACGGGCCTGATCTCGCTGTTCGCTATCGCGGTGGGAGCCGGCGCGTCCGGTGCTCTCAACATGGTCTATGACGCGGATATCGATGCCATCATGACCCGCACGCGGAAGCGTCCTATTCCGGATGGCCGCGTTGCTTCCGCGGAGGCACTGGCGTTCGGCGTGGTCCTTTCGATCTTCTCGGTCATGGTCCTCGGGCTCGCATCCAATTGGGTCGCGGGAGCTCTCCTGGCCGGCACAATCTTTTTCTATGCCGTCATCTACACAATGTGGTTGAAGCGCACGACGCCGCAGAACATCGTCATCGGCGGAGCGGCGGGCGCGTTTCCGCCCATGATCGGCTATGCGGTCGCGACGGGTTCGGTGACCTGGGCGAGCGTGGTGTTGTTCGCCATCATCTTCATCTGGACGCCGCCGCATTTCTGGGCTCTCGCGCTCATCAAGTCGGACGAATACGCCCGCGCCGGCATTCCGATGATGCCCAATGTGAAGGGTCCCGACCGGACCCGAACTGAGATCCTCATCTACACGCTCATCCTTGCGCCGCTCGGTTGTGTGCCCTGGGTGATGGGGCTCGGCGGCACCGCCTATGGGTTGGTGGCTGCGGTGGCCGGCACCGCGATGCTCTGGTTCGCCGTGCAAGTCTATCGTGTCCGCGAGGGCGAGGCTGCCGACAAGGCGGCGCGCCATCTTTTCGGCTTTTCGATCCTGTACCTGCTGCTGCCCTTTGCCATCCTGCTCGCCGAACATTCGTTCGGGCTGAGGTTCTGAGGTGCCTGCCGCGATGCCGACGCGCCCCGACCCGGATCAAAGCCTCGTCCTCAGCCCGGCGCAAGCGCGCAGCCGGCGCGCCCGCAACGTCGCCATCGGGCTCGGCGTCGGCGGTCTCGTCATCTTGTTCTACGTGATCACGATCGCCAAGCTGGGCTCACACGTGTTCTCAATGTTCGACGGCTCATGAGACCCGCATCGCCTCGGCATCACCGCGCGACGGCGTTCATCGTCGCGTCTGTGTTCTTCGGCATGATTGGCCTCACCTACGCATCGGTGCCACTCTACCGGGCCTTCTGCAACGCGACCGGCTTCGGCGGGACCACGCAGGTCGCGAAGTCCGCACCTGCCAAGACCGGTGCCCGTGTCCTGACAGTCCGCTTCGACGGCAATGTCGGCGGAGGTCTGCCTTGGACCTTCGAGCCGGAAACGGCGTCGATCGACCTCCGCACCGGTCAGACCGCGACCGTCTATTACAAGGTTCGCAATGATTCGGGCCGTATCACGACGGGGCGTGCCGAATATAACGTGACGCCGGAGGTGACCGGGGCCTATTTCGACAAGATCGCCTGCTTCTGCTTTAGCGACCAGACGATCGGGCCTGGCGAGACGATCGAAATGCCGGTCGTATTTTTCCTCGACCCCGCTCTGGAAAAGGACAAGTCGATGGTTGCGGTCGATTCCGTAACCTTGTCGTATACATTCTACCCCGTGCGCGACACCGACCGCCCGGTCGCCACCAACACCGAGAACGGCAAAGCCGCACCTGACAAAAAACTCTGACATTCGGCGGCTCTGCTTGACGGGCTCCCCGTCACAAGGCAAGTCGGAACAGTCGCTCTGGAGAGGGATAGGACAGCACGATGGCCGACGCGCACGCCAAGCCGAACCACGACTACCACCTGGTTGCGCCAAGCCCCTGGCCGCTGGTCGCCTCGGTCAGCGCCTTCTTCATGGCCGTCGGTCTCGTCATGTGGATGAAGGGGCTCACGATGTTTGGGCTGAAGCTCGGACCGTTCCTCAACATCGCCGGCCTTGGCGGTGTTCTCTACACCATGCTGGTCTGGTGGATCGACGTCATCCATGAAGCCGAGAAGGAAGGGGCGCACACCCGCGTCGTCCAGCTGAGCCACCGCTATGGCATGATCATGTTCATCGCCTCCGAGGTGATGTTCTTCGTGGCGTGGTTCTGGGCCTATTTCAATGTCAGCCTGTTTCCCGGCTCCAAGATCGAGTATCTGCGCGACACGTTCACGGGCGGGCAATGGCCGCCGAAGGGGATCGAAGCGATCGATCCGTGGCATTTCCCCCTCTTTAACACCCTCATTCTGCTCACATCGGGCACCACCATCACCTGGGCGCATCATGCCTTGCTCGGGGGAGACCGGAAATCGCTGAAGACGGGTTTGATCTGCACTGTGCTGCTCGGAATGCTGTTCACCTCGGTGCAGGCTTACGAATATGCGCATGCACCCTTCGGGTTCAAAGAAAACATCTTCGGCGCGACCTTCTTCATGGCGACCGGCTTTCATGGCTTCCACGTCATCGTTGGGACGATCTTCCTGATCGTCTGCCTTCTCCGGGTCTACGCCGGATCGTTCACACCCAAGCAGCATCTCGGCTTTGAATTCGCCGCCTGGTATTGGCACTTCGTCGATGTGGTGTGGCTGTTCCTCTTCGCGAGCATCTACGTGTGGGGAACCTGGGGCGCCGCGATGGAAGTTGCGCCGGGCTGATCTTCTACCAAGATGCTACGGCTGCGGCGACAGCTCCAGGTGAGACCCGGGGTCTCAAATCGATCTCATTCTGGTGCAGCACCCTTAAGGTGCTTAGCACTTGGCACCTGACAGCTGAGGGATTGACGGGACGGCCTCATATGCCGCACGGCGTTTCCAGCCGCCCTGGTTTGGTTGGAACACAAGATGGTCGACTCCCTCAACGACGAGTATCCGCCCATTCCCGCGATTTCCACGGGGCTGCTGGGACGCTGCCCACGCTGTGGCTCAGGTCGCTTGTTTCGTGGATTCTTGACCCTGGGACCGCGTTGCGACCATTGCGGGCTGGATTATGGCTTCGCGGATGCTGGTGACGGCCCAGCCGTATTCGTCACCCTCATTGTCGGCACTATCGTGGTTGGGCTCGCTCTCATCCTCGATATTGCCTACGAGCCACCCATCTGGGTTCATATGGTGATTTCTCTGCCCCTGGCCGTTTTACTCTGTCTTGCGGTTCTGCGTCCGCTGAAGGGGGTTCTCGTGGCCCTCCAGTATCGAAACAAGGCCGAGCAGGGCCGCCTTGGATAGGGCCAGGACTCCAAGCGTCTCGGCTGGCGGACTAATCTGGCCCACAATAGCCTTTTCGGTGGCACTTGCCATTCTGGTCGGCTTGGGGGTGTGGCAGGTCAGACGCCTTGACTGGAAAACGCGTCTTCTCGCCGAGATCGCCGAACGCACCACCGCAACGCCGCAGCCCCTACCCCCCGAGTCACAATGGGCATCGCTTCGTCACGATGATTATGCCTATCGGCATGTGACGCTCACGGGCACGTTCCTGCATGAGGACGAAGTCCATGTGTTCCGGCCGCTGTCGCCGGAAACCGCAAAGGGGCGCACCAGCGGGCTTGGCGATCTCGTACTGACACCCCTTCGCCTGCCCGATGGCGTCATCGTCATCGTGAACAGGGGATTTGTGCCGCAGGAAAACGTTGACCCGGCAAGTCGGCCGGCCGGCCAGGCGAAGGGTCTGGTCACGGTTACGGGACTGATGCGCGAACCCGAATCACGAAATCTCTTTACCCCGGCCGATGATCCCAAGGGCGGCACATGGTTCACCCGCGATCCCGCTGCGATAGGAAGCTACTTCCGGCTCGACAGAGTTGCTCCCTTCACGGTCGATGCCGATGCGTCCGGGGTACCGGGCGATCTACCGCAAGGCGGCGAGACCCTCCTCGATATTCCCAACAACCATCTCTCCTATGCGATGACATGGTTCGGCCTGGCGGTTGGGCTTTGTTTGGTTTTCGTCGCTTTTATATGGAAACGGCTGTTCGAACACGCGAATGCATCCCTGCCGGCCGGCCTAAAAAGACTGTAGCCAGGGCGCCCCGGAGGCTGCATTAAGACGTGAGCAATCGGGGATCCTTGGTGCATTACATCTCGACGCGCGGCGAAGCGCCAGCTGCGAGCTTTTTGGAAGCCATGACGGCGGGGCTCGCGCGGGACGGTGGGCTGTATGTCCCGGCCATAGTTCCTGTGCTGGATGGCGATTCGATCGCCTCCTTCGCGGGTCGTTCCTACGCGAGCGTCGCGGAAGCCGTTATCGCACCATTCGCGGCCGGCGCGTTCCCGGCTGCGGAGCTGAGCCGCATGATCGATGCGGCCTACGCGACATTCCGGCATCCCGCCGTGACGCCGTTGACACAGCTTGGCCCCAACCTGTTCGTGCTCGAACTGTTTCACGGTCCGACGCTCGCCTTCAAGGATGTGGCGATGCAGTTGCTCGGCCGCATGATGGATCATGCCTTGCAGGCAAGGGCAGAGCGCGCCGTGGTGGTGGGCGCGACTTCGGGTGACACGGGCGCGGCCGCCATCGAGGCCTTTCGGGGCTTGCCGAATGTGGATGTCTTCATTCTCTATCCGCATGGCCGGGTTTCGGATGTGCAGCGACGCCAGATGACGTCGGTCGACGCCCCGAATGTGCATGCGATCGCTCTTGAAGGGTCGTTCGACGATTGCCAGGCGATTGTGAAGGGCATGTTCAACCATCATGCCTTTCGCGATGCCATGCGGTTGACAGGTGTGAATTCGATCAACTGGGCTCGTATCGTCGCCCAGATCACCTACTACTTTGTCGCCGGTGTCGCTCTCGGAAGTCCCCGGCGATCAGTCTCGTTCACGGTGCCGACCGGCAATTTCGGCGACATCTTCGCGGGCTACGTGGCCAAGCGCATGGGGCTCCCGGTCGACAAGCTGGTGATTGCCACGAACGAAAACGACATTCTGGCCCGCTGTTTGGCTGAGGGTGAATATGCGCTGCGCGACGTGCGGCAGACGCAATCTCCCTCGATGGATATTCAGATTTCCTCCAACTTCGAGCGTGTCCTGTTCGACGCGCTCGACCGGGATCCGGCGGCCGTGCGAGCTCTCATGGAAGGACTACGGCAGTCCGGACGTTTCACCGTGCCGCCTCACCCCCTCGGCCACCTGCGTACTGAATTCTCTGCGCTGCGCACGGATGAAGCCGAGACGCAGGCCGAGATGAAGCGCACCTATGCGGAGACAGGTCACATCCTCGACCCGCACACGGCGGTAGGCGTCCACGCCGCACGGCGCGCCATGGCGACCGACGGACATACCCCCATGATCGTACTTGGCACAGCCCATCCCGCCAAGTTCCCGGAAGCTGTGGAGCGTGCCACGGGCCAGCGTCCGCCGTTGCCGCCCCATATGGCGGATCTTCTGAGCCGGCCTGAGCGCTTCACGGTGCTGCCGAACGACCTCGCCGCGATCGAGTTCTTTATTCGCGAGCGGGCCACGACCGGAGCCCTCACGCCCCTATGACCATCTCCATCTCTACGTTGCCGAACGGACTGCGCGTCCTCACGGACGCCATGCCGCATCTTGAGACGACGGCCTTGGGTATCTGGGTCGACAGTGGCTCCCGGCACGAGACAGCCGATCAACATGGCCTGTCGCACTTCCTGGAGCACATGGCGTTCAAGGGAACGCGACGCCGGTCCGCCCGAGCGATCGCGGAGGAGATCGAATCGGCTGGCGGCGATCTCAACGCCGCCACCTCGACGGAGCAGACGGCCTATTACGCCCGGGTACTCGCCGCCGATACGCCGCTCGCGCTCGACATCCTGGCCGACATCCTCACGGACAGCAGTTTCGAAGCCGCCGAGCTCGACCGTGAGAAGCAAGTGGTGATCCAGGAGATTGCCGCGGTCGAGGATACGCCCGACGACCTCGTCTTCGAAATGCTCACCCGGACCGCTTACCCGGATCAGGCCATCGGGAGGCCGATCCTCGGAACTCCGGAAACCGTCTCCGGCTTCACCCGGCAAGCGATCGAGGGCTATCTCGGGACGCAATATGGCGCCGGCAATATGATCGTCGCGGCGGCGGGCGCGGTCGATCATGAGCGCTTTCTGGCAGATGTGTCGTCCCACTTCGGCGCCATCGCGGCCGCACCCCATCTTCAAGCCGCTCAGGCTCGATACAAAGGTGGCGACACGCGCGAGAAACGGCGACTGGAGCAGGCTCATATTACAGTCGCGTTCGAAGCCTATTCGTTCCGGGATCCGCGCCACTACGCGGCGCACATCTTCTCTCACGCGGTTGGCGGCGGTATGTCATCCCGGTTGTTCCAGACGGTGCGAGAAGAGCGCGGGCTCGCCTATGCGATCCATAGCTTCGACTGGACCTACGAGGACACGGGGCTGTTCGGCTTCTATGCGGCGACCGCAGCCGCCCACGTGCCGGAGCTGATGCCGGTCGCACTCGATTGTCTCGCCGAGGCCACCGAGAGCCTGACCGAAGCCGAGGTCGCGCGCGCCAAGGCTCAACTGAAAGTGTCGCTTTTGACGGCTCTCGAATCGTCGAGCGCGCGCGCCGAACAGATCGCTCGCCAGCATATGGCCTTCGGGCGGATCATCCCGCGCGAAGAAATCATAGCCAAAGTCGATGCCATCACGGTGGCAGACGCCAAGGCGGCCGGAGCCGAAATGTTGAGGACGTCGCCAAGCGTGGCCGCCATCGGTCCTGTGTCAAAAGTGCCGTCGCCGGACCGGATCGCCAGCCGTCTCGGCCATCGCACCGATCACAAACTGCGGGAGCCCGCCTGACATGGCCTTGTTCCGTCTCGGCATGCCCGGAGAGAACGTGCCTGTCGTACGCGGCGATGGGGTCACGCTGCGCCCGGCCGAGATGCGCGACTATGAGGAATGGGTTGCCTTACGGGAACGCAGTCGCACCTTCCTCGTACCTTGGGAGCCGATTTGGCCTGCTGACGACCTCACGCGCGCCGCATTCCGCCGTCGCGTCCGTGCCCATACGGAGGAAATTGAGCGCGACGAGGCCTATCCGTTCTTTATCTTCGACGACAATGAGGCGCTGGTCGGGGGCATCACCATCGGCCAGGTTTCGCGCGGTGTCGCCCAGACGGCAACGCTTGGCTACTGGATGGGCCAGCCCTACGCGGGCCGTGGCTACATGAGCCGTGCCGTGCGCGCGGCGGCGCATTATTCCTTTATCACCCTCCGCCTGCATCGGCTGGAGGCCGCATGCCTGCCGCACAACGATGCCTCGTCCTGCCTTTTGGAAAGCGTTGGCTTCACACGGGAAGGCTATGCGCGCTCCTACCTCCGGATCAACGGCATCTGGCAGGATCACCTGCTTTACGCAATGCTGGAGCACGATCCGATCCTCGCTCCGCGGCGACCTCTCGGACGTCCGAAGCGCTGATCCAATATGAAAAATCCGCCGGCTTTGCCGGCGGATTTCAGGCTCAGTATCGACGATGGTTCCAGAAGCGGCGGTGCCAGCCTGGCCCGCGTCGCCAGCCGGGTCCCCAGCCCCGATGCCAGCCCGGACCTCTCCAGCCGCCGCCCGGTCGGCACCCTCCGTAGGGGCCGCGGTGCCCATAGGGACCACACCCGCCTGATACGAAGACCGTCGAGGCTGCCGCGTCCGATAAGTTCGGCATCGGAAGAGCTTCGGCTGATGTAAACGACGTTGTGGCCACAAGGAGGCTGGCGATGATGATCGATGCCGATCGAGACATAAGTTTCTCCATAGTTGCCCACGTCGCCGGTCTGGCTTGCGGGTTGCATTGACACCCAGGGCTTGTCTCCGGAAACGTGCGGCTCAAACCGTCGAACAGCGCGGAGGTTCCATGCCAGAGAAAACCACAGCAGCGACGGATGCTTTCCAGGAAGGGACAGTGGCACGCGTCGAGGGATTGAAATTGAGAGACAATCCCTACGCTCTTCAAACCGACCAACATCTCGAATGGAAGGCGGGATGGTCGGCTACCTTCGATCTCGACGAAGACCGCGATCCCGAGTCCACCCGTGTCGATGGTGACGAGGTGCCCGACGCGACCACGTCACTGCCGGAGGTTGGCGGGTGATTTAAGGGGTTTCGCCGTTCGACAGCTTGGCAAAAACCGGTACCCGATGCAGGGCCGCATCGAGTTGCGGCCGCGCGGCCGTTAGAAGACCGACGCCGATGAAAAGGAGAAAGCCCAGGCTGATAAAGAACCCCTTGGAAGGCACCCGGTTGTTGCGCTGATAAAGGGCTACCAACGTGGTTCGCAGGTCGGCACTATCCTTGTGCATGTTGGCCAACGACTTTTTGATCAGCTCGATGTCTCGCCTGTTGAGCGCATCGAAAGGGTTCAACGTGGCCACGTCCGGCTTGGTCATGCTCGCGTTCTCCGTGTCGTTCTCGATGACCAGTTTGAGCTCGCTCATGCCATTCCCTCAAACAAGTAAATGGACCGACCTGTCGTCTCCGGCACCTTAGCCTACGGGCTTTGACACAAGACGAACAGCCGTTACTTTTATTAAGATAAACCCAGCCCAGCTTGCTCGAACCAACCTACCAGACGCGGCGAAAACGTTACGTGAAGCTGAACCAAGCCTGCAGTTGTACCTGGAACAAAATCAGCGCAACCATCAGCATAAAACAAACCACACCTGACAGTACAATGAAACGCTTTGAAACTGCAGGCTTAGATGATGAAAATTTCGTCATTGACGCCCGAACATGAGCCGTCTCTTGAAGAACAGAGACGATATCACGTCGGATGATATTCAGGTCATGCTCGAACTTTACAGCAAGATCTTGACCCGCGCGGCCTTCGATAGGATCCTCAAAAAACATGGCGCCCTCCCCGCGCACGACAACCGTGTTTGCCCGGCCGCCCCTGGGAGCAATCTTAGGGATTTTCTTGAGAGATGCACAAGTAGAGTCTGACGGGACAGTGTCGCCGTTGCAGCCCCGCCAAACCTCTTCTGAGGTCGTTCCCAAGATTCATCGCTTGGGCTCGTGGTGGGCGCGACAGGGATCGAACCTGTGACCCCTTCCATGTCAAGGAAGTGCTCTCCCGCTGAGCTACGCGCCCGAACCATGCGGAACACGAGGCCGAACCTCGTGATGGGTGCTCTATAAAGAGCGGGCCGACCGGATGCAAGGTTGAAAGCGCAACTCAGAGCCGGTGAGTTGCTCCAAGCCCGAGAAAATCTCGCTCGCGACAGGTGAAGATCAGGATCTGGAGTGTCCGGGCCGCCCGGGTCAGGACATTGTGCATGCGGTCGAGCCGGGTCTCGTCCGTGTTGACCAGCGCATCGTCGAGAATGATGGCCGCCGGATACCCTGCGGCACGCAGCACATCGGCGAGCGCCAGCCGCGTGATCACGGCCACCTGCTCGCGGGCGCCCATGCTCAAGGAGCCGAAGCTTTCGAGAACGCCGTCGCGCACCAGCCCTTCGATCTCCAAGGTCCGATCATCCATGCGGATCTCGCTGTCGGGGTGGATCAGACGCAAGTAGGGCTCCACCCGGCGACGCACCGGGCCGAGCCAGCGGTCCTTCGATTCGCGTTGCGCGATCAGCAGCGTCTCGTGCAGGAGTCGGCTGGCCGTCGCCTCCCGCTCCGCGGACGCGAGACCGGCCCGGCTGGCTTCCAGTTGACCTTCGATCTCGGTGAGCCGTTCACCGATGCCGTCCTGTCCGACCGCGCGCAACTCGACCTGCAGGTCACGCCGCTCCGTTTCGAGCGCCGCGAGGTCCCGGCGGATCTCCCGCTCGGCACGCTCTGTCCGCTCCAGCACCAAGCGCGCAGTTTCCGGATCTGCTGCCGCCAAGGCCCGGTGCGCGCTTTCCTGGCCCAGACGGGCGACCGCGAGACTGGCCTCGGCCGCTGTCACCCGACTCTCGAGCAGATCGTCGTCGGCCACCGTCCGAGCGCCTCCAAGCTCCTCCGCAAGTGCCCGTTCCTGCCGCTGCGCCGCAGCACTGCGCTCGTTCAGGGTAGCGGCTTCGGTGGCGGCGGTCTGATGCAGTGCGGCGGCGGCCCGCATGTCCTGCTCGGCCTCCTGTTCGACCATGCGGCTCGCATTCCGCGACCGCTTGGCGTCCTCTAGGAGAAGCCCGTCGGCGGTATCTTTAAACGCGGCTGCCGCTGCGCCGAGGGGGCGTGCGAGACGGGCCCGCTCGGTTTCCACACCCTGGCGTAAGGTCTCGATACCTTGGGGAGCGAGCGCCGCCACGGCCTTGGTGAGCGACGCAACCTCGGCCTGCGCCGCGGCCCGAGCCTGCAAGGCGCGCTGCGCCTCTGCCACGGAGGGGACGCCATGGCGCTGCAGGGCGTCCCGCAGCACGCGTTCGGCCGCCTCGGCCTTGCGGGCCAGGGCGGCTGTGCCCCCACCGGGGCGAAGAACCAAGCGACCGAAGCCTTCCAGCAACAGCACCGCATCGCGCGCAAGGCTCAGCAACTCCCCGGGCGGATAGGCAACTCCGTCGACCGTCACCTGACGCACACCATCCGGCTCAAAGGCGATCTGAACGCTGGCCGCCTCCAGTTCGGCTCGTGCCCTGTCGGCGGCACGCTCGGCCGCGACGAGGGCCGTGACGGTCTCGGCGTCGATCGTCGTGGCCTCGGCCCGGGCCAGAGCCTCGCGCCGCTGCAGCATCTGCGCTTCCGCGGCCGCGAGCGTACTTTCTTGCGCCGTCAGCCCAGCCTGGGCGCGCCGCCGGAGCAGAGCCTCCTCGATTGCCTGCCCCCGCGCCTCTGCGGTCTCGCGTGTTTGTCGCGCTGCCTTGAGCCGGGCCTCCGCCTCCCGCAAGGCCAGCTCCCGGCGGCGCGCGAGTGTGCTGGTTTCCTCGGCGTCGATGGCGCTCTTCTCGGCCGCCACCCTCGCGACAGCGCACTTGGCCACAAGGGCCGCACGATGATCGCGTCGCTCCTTGGCCTCGGCCGTGAGCCGCTCGGCCTCGCTGAAGCGGGCGTCCGCTTCCTTGAGAGCGGAACCACGCTGCTCGGCCTCGGCCATGGCTCGGCTTGCAGTCCCCACAGCCACCACGGCCTTGTTCAGACGATCGTCGCGTCGATGCCGATCAAGGCTCTCCTCGATGGCGGCGAGCCTGGCGATTTGCTCGTCATAGCGCCGGCGGCGCGCCAGAAGGTCGTCCTGCTCGCGCAGCAGTTCCTCCACGAGCTTACGCTGGGCGACGATTTCGCCGCGCGGTTTGTCGCGCTTGTCCCAGAAACGGTCCCGCCGCTCGCCCGCGGCGGCCAGCAGGGCCCGGCCGCGCTCCCCGCCCGTCACCTGCCCGACTTCGCGTTCGAGGGCTGCGGCCAGCGTGTCGCGGCCGGCCCCGACGCCGAGATTGATGCGGGTCCCCTGCTCCACCCAGAGCAGGCCGTGCGTGCCCTGGTGCTCCTCGGGTTTGGAGCCGCCACGCCCAGGCGGCGTAAAGCCGAAAAGTTCGGCGAGCCGGTCTTCGACCGCGTCGCCCGCGATGCGCTCGCCCGGTCCCGTGAGGCTCGCCTCCGGCCGCTGGCAGAAGGCCTTGGTGAGACTCCAGGCTTTGCCATCGATCTCGAAATCGACCGCGACGGTCGGCCGCAAGGTGCCGCCATAAGGCAGCATGGATTCGGCCACGGCGCCGCCGACGCGATGCCGTTCGAAGAACACGGCGCGAAGCGCCGCCAGCATCGTCGATTTGCCGGCCTCATTGTCGCCGACCACGATATTCAGGCCGTCTTGGAGGCCTTCGATCTTGCGATGCTGGATCTTACGGAAATCGCTGATCTCGATGCGACGGATGTGCATGCGTCAGGCGCGCCCACGATGATCGAGGTAGATGAGACGGAGCGCCAGGCGCGCCGCGTCGCGCTCCGGATCGGCAGGATCTTCGGCGCGAGCCCGCAGGCGATCCACCGCGAGCCGGACGAAGCCGGCGGTGTCGATGGCATCGAGATCGTCGGCGGTCGGTTCATCGAGCAGGGCCGAGTCGTCGACGTCGAGATGGTGTAGACGCGCTTCCCAAAGCCGCAGGGCCGCTTCGAGCTTGCGCCGCTCGGTCAGGCTGACGCTCCCCGACAGGCGAAGCGACACGACACAGCGTCGGGGATCATCCCCGAGCCGTTCGAGTTCGGTGAGGGCGGCCGTGCAGGTGCCGTCGATCAGGGACAGGTCCAACGCGACCCAGCGGTAGTGGCCGACCGCGAGGGTCTCCACCTGTTCCGGTGCCCTTGTGCCGTTCGTCTCGACGAGATGGACATGGGCGGATCTGTTCGCACGGTGGCGGTCGGTCTCGGGCGTTCCGGAATAATAGGTGCGCGGCGCGATCTCGAGCGCCCCGTGCCAGTCGCCGAGCGCCAGATAGCTCAAGCCGGCGCGCGCCGCCCGGTCCTCCGGGATCTCGTTCGCGGCCTCGCTGCCGCCCGGCAGGCGGCCGGCGACCGAGCCGTGGGCCAAGCCGATCCGGCAGGCACCCTCGGGCGTCGCGGCCTCCTCGAACCAGGCGGTCTGATCCAGCACCTCGCGGCGGCGTTTCAGTGGGGCAGGCAGCACCTGGGCTCGGCCACCCCAACAATCGATCGGTGTGGGGGTGTCGGCGATGACGACATTCGGCGGCAACCCCAATGTGCGCATGCGGGTCCAGACGCTATGGGCGAGAGCGGCGTCATGGTTGCCCGGAAGGAACACCCAAGGGCCCTCGAAGCCTCGCAGCGCCTCCAGCGTCTGCACGATGGTCTTGTCCTTGACGTCGTTGCTGTCGAAGGCATCGCCCGCAACCAGAACGGCGTCGACGGCCCGCTCCCGAGCGAGTTCGGCGATGCGGCGCACCGTGCGGATGCGCTGACCGCGCAATTCGCTGCCCGCGTCGCCCGGCACCGAGCCGAACGGTTTGCCGACCTGCCAGTCGGCCGTGTGGAGAAACCGGAATGTCATTCGCCTTCTTACCGAAAGCCCGACCCGCGCGCGACTGGACGCTTTGGCGCCATCAAGGTGAA
The DNA here is from genome assembly GCF_026130545.1 of Lichenifustis flavocetrariae. Taxonomy (GTDB): domain Bacteria; phylum Pseudomonadota; class Alphaproteobacteria; order Rhizobiales; family Beijerinckiaceae; genus Lichenihabitans; species Lichenihabitans flavocetrariae. The sequence goes on from NZ_JAMOIM010000017.1 coordinate 71,283, forward strand.
ATCTGCTCCAGCGCAAGTCCACGGGTTCTCGGCCCGAACAGGCCGATGACCAGAACGATTATAGCCATTGCGGCCGCGATGAACAGGAATACGCCCGTGACGCCACCGCGCTGCAACAGGGTGGCGATCACGAGGCCCGCGAAGGCCGCCGACAGGCGGCTCCAGGCGTAGACGAAGCCAACCGCGCGTGCGCGGATGCGGGTCGGAAACAGCTCCGCCTGGTAGCCGTGGAACGCGAACGACATCCAGTTGATGCCGAGCGTCACGAGAATGCCCAACCCGATGAGCGGCACCACCTCGGTCTGCTGGGCGAATAGAAGGCCGAAGGCTGCGACCGCCAGCGCCGAACCGACGATCTGCCATTTGCGCTCGATTCTATCAGCGACCGCGACCCCGATCAGGGGTCCGATCGGGTTCGAGACGGCGATGATGAAGGAATATTCCAGGCTGGTCGTGACCTTGATGCCTTTCGCAATGAGCAGGCTCGGCACCCAGGCCGCAAAACCATAGAAGCCGATCGTCTGGCACACCTGAAAGACCGACAGGAGGATGGTTCGCCCGCGATAGGGCGGCTGCCAGATCGCCCGGAAACGTTCGTCCCCCTCAGGTTCGACCACACTTGCGGCGGGGAGCGGGAGGGGACCTCCGAGATCATGCGCGACGGCCGCCTCGAGACGGCGTGTCACCTGTTCGGCCTCAGCGATCCGTCCTTGGCGAGCGAGCCAGCGCGGTGACTCGGGGACACGGCGGCGGATGATCCAGACCGCGAGCGCACCGGCCGCGCCGATCAGCACCACCCAACGCCAACCATCAAAGCCCAGCGGCGCCGCCGGCACGAGAGCCCAGGCCAGAAAAGCCACGAGCGGCACGGCTAGGAATGACACGACCTGATTGAACGCGAAGGCGCGGCCCCGCTCCCCGCGCGGCATCAGTTCAGCCACATAGGTGTCGATGGTGACGAGCTCGACGCCGAGCCCAATGCCCGCCGCGAAGCGCCAGAGATCGACCGCCAGACCGGTCGACTGAAACGCCATGATGAAGGTGCATCCCGAGTACCAGAGCATCGACCAGGTGAAGATGGCCCGGCGTCCGAACCGGTCGGCGGCGGAGCCGAACAGCAAGGCGCCGACGAACAGCCCCGCGAAGGTCATGAACACGAAGGTTCCCGCCCCGTTGGCACCCGCGCTTCCGAGAGCCGTGAGCCAGCCGAGGCTTTCGGGTGCGAAAAGGCCCGCCCGGTTCATGCCGGGCACCACGTAGCCGGTGAAGAACAGATCGTAATATTCGAACGTTCCGCCGAGCGAGAGGATCGCCACAAGGAGCCAGACGCTGCGCGTTGCCGGCAGCCGGTCAAGGCGGGACGCGATGTGGGCGGCGGCTTCTTGGGGCTGCTGATTCGATGCGTTGGGCACGTGGCGTGCCATGAAATTCTCCCGCGCGGTTCGAGCGAGGGCTTACCAAGCCGCACGCGTCACGTCACATCAAGGATGGTCTAGAATGGGCGATCCTACACAGAGACAGGTGCGATGATGCTTTCCGACGACGAAATCGAACGCTATGCGCGCCATCTGGTGCTGCGTGAGGTGGGCGGACCGGGACAGCAGAAGTTGAAGGGCGCCCGGGTGCTGGTGATCGGCGCCGGAGGTCTCGGCGCTCCCCTGCTGCTCTATCTCGCGGCGGCGGGTGTCGGCTCCATCGGCGTGATCGACGACGATCGCGTTTCACTTTCCAACCTGCAGCGTCAGGTGATTTTCGAGACGCCCGATCTCGGGGCCGGCAAGGCCGAGGTGGCGGCGGCGCGGCTGAAACGCCTGAACCCGCACCTGGTCGTACGCGTGCACGATATGCGGCTCACCGGCGAGAACGCGCCCGGCGTGCTGGCCGACTACGATGTCGTGGCGGATGGGTCCGATAATTTCGTGACCCGGTATGCGGTGGCGGACGCCTGCTTTCATGCGCGAAAGCCGCTCGTGACGGGTGCGGTCGGCACATTCGACGGCACGATCACGACGCTGCGGCCTTTCGAGGCGGCGGCCGATGGCAATCCCAACCCGACCTATCGGTGTCTGTTTCCCGAGGCCCCGCCGCCCGGCACGGTTCCGACCTGCGCCGAGGCCGGTGTCCTCGGTGCGTTGACCGGAACGATCGGCTCGCTGATGGCGCTCGAAGTGATTCGGGAGATCGTCGGCTTCGGCGAGGGTCTCGTCGGCCGGCTGCTGCTGATCGATGCGCGTGCGATGCGGTTCGAGACGCTGCGCTATGGCTGGGACCCCGACAATCCCCTCAATGGCCGGCATACGGCGTTCGGCGAGACGGCGGCAGGTTCGTAACACGCCGGCCTCCCCCCTCGGGCAAAGCACTGGTTCTCTTCCGGTCGCAGACGTGAGATCGTCTACCATAGGCCTGCACCGGCGTCGGCCCCGTGACTTTGAGGATGACTATGTTCGATCTCGCCATGCCGCATATCCGCGTCATTGCGATGCCGGCTGACACCAATCCGGCCGGTGATATCTTCGGTGGCTGGCTCATGGCCCAGATGGACCTCGCGGCCGGAAATGCGGCGGCCCGCCGGGCGCGCGGGCGTTGCGCCACCGTGGCGGTGGACAGCATGGTGTTCCATTGCCCGGTTCTGGTCGGCGACGAGGTCAGTTTCTATGCAGAGATCGTCAAGGTGGGCCGCACCTCGATGAAGATCAGGGTCGAAGCCTGGCGTCGCAGCCGCGAATCGGATGACACCAACAAGGTGACCGAGGCGATTTTCAGCTTCGTGGCCATCGACGCCGAGAGGCGACCGCGGGCGGTGCCGGTGGACGACGCCTGACCGACCCTCAGGGCCGCCCGCCGATCCAAGTGCGCCGCACCGTCAAGGCGTCGTCAAGCAGAACCAGATCGGCCTGGAACCCCGGCGCGACGCGGCCACGCGTGCGATCGAGCCGCAGGAATTCCGCCGGGTAGAGCGAGGCCATGCGGAGCGCCTCGGCCAGCGGCACTGCGAGGTCGCTGACGGCAAAGCGCAAGGCTTGATCCATCGTCAGATCCGCCCCCGCAAGGGTTCCGTCATCGAGCAGCAGCTTGCCGTCCCGACGGATGACGCGGCGCCCGTTCAAATAGAAAACGTCGCCCGGCACCCCGGCCGGCGGCATGGCGTCGCTGATCAGAAACAACCGGCCCGGCCCCTGCTTTCCTCTGAGCGCGATGCGCAGAGCCGCCGGATCGACGTGGTGACCGTCCGCGATGATACCGGCCCAAAGCCCACCGTGGTCGAGGGCAGCGCCAACCACGCCCGGGCCACGATGGCCAAGCTGCGACATGGCATTGAAGAGATGCGTGATGCCCCGCGCCCCGGCATCGGCGGCCGCGGCCGCGGTCTCGTAGCTCGCATCGCTGTGGCCGAGGCTGACGATCACGCCGCCGTCGGCGAGCCGCCGGATCTGACGCGGCGTCGCGTTTTCGGCCGCGACGGTCAATAGGACGGTCTCAATCCCGCACTCCAGGATCGTATCGACATCGTCCTCCGTCATCGGCACGATCAGTGCTGGGTCATGAGCGCCTTTCCGAGCCTTGGACAGAAAGGGACCTTCGAGGTGGATGCCGAGAATCCCCGGAATGTCGGCCGCGAGCGATGCACGGATCGCCGCCACGGCCTCTGCACGCGGCTCCGGCAGGTCCGTGATGAACGTCGGCAGCAAGCCGGTCGAGCCATAGGGCCGATGCGCCTCTGCAATCGCCGACGCCCCCGCAACGGTCCGGGTCTCGTTGAACAGCAAGCCGCCGCCGCCATTCACCTGGGCGTCGAGAAAACCGGGCGCGAGAAGGCCGCCATCGAGCTGCTCCAGCGGCATGTCGGACGGCAGGGTCGTGGCCGGGATCACATCGGCAATGCGCGTGCCGTCGAGCAGGACCGCGTGCCCATCAAGGAAGCGTTCGCCAGTGAAGACCCGTGCGCCGCACAGGGCGTGGAGTGACATCAGATCGTTTCCGTCACCTTGCGGAGGAGGCTCGGGCGATCGGGCTCGAAGCCACGGGCCAGGGAGGTCTTTTCGGCCAGCGCGTAGAACGACAGCAACATCGCCAGCGGGTCGAGCGCCGTATGGCCGGTCGCGGCGGCGCGGAGGTGCTCACCTGTCGTGGCGGCACCGGTCGAAATTTCAAACACGCGGGCCTTGGCGGCGCGCAGGCGTTCGATGCTGCCGCGCATGGCCTCGCGCGAGGCGTCGGCCTGGCTGAAGGCAAGGACCGGGAAGCCGGCATTCAGCAATTGCAAAGGGCCATGCATGACCTCGGCGCTCGAGAAGGCCTCGGCGTGGAGCACGGCAGTCTCCTTGAGCTTCAGGGCTGCTTCGGCCGCGACCGGCAGAGCAGGGCCGCGGCCGACCACATAGGCCGAAGTCGCCGACACGAGCACCGGAAGGGCCGCATCCCAATCGTTCCGCAAGGTCTCGGCGAGCGTCTGCGGCAAGGCCGCGATGGCGTCGCGTAAGGCGGCATCGTCGCCCCATCCGGCCACCAGCGCCGCCAGCGCGATCGCCGAGGCGAGGCAGCTTTTGGTTGCTGCGACGCTTCGTTCGGGGCCGGCGTGCAGGGGGATCACCGCATCGGCCGTCTTGGCGAGAGGCGAGTCCTCCTGATTGACGACCGCGATCGAAAAGGCGCCGGCCTCTTGAGCCGCGGCCTGAAGCGCCACGATATCCGGGCTCTGCCCCGATTGGGAGACGGAGACCACGACGGCGTTCTTCAATTTCAGGGGTGCGCGGTAGAGCGAGGCGACCGAGGGACCGATGGAGGCGACCGGCACCCCGAGCAGGATTTCGCTCAAATATTTGAAATAGGCGGCCGCATTGTCCGAGGAGCCTCGGGCGCAGGTGACGATGACGCTGGGCTCACGCGCCCGGATCGTCGCGCCAAGTCGTGCGATGGCGGCGCCTTCGCGGTCGAGCAGCCGCGCCACCGCACTCGGGGTTTCACGGATCTCGTCCGCCATGTGGGTTGCGGTTTGCTCCGCCATCAGTCCTGTCCCAGGTTGAGTTCGGCGACGAAATCGTAGGTGTCGCCACGGTAGAAACTGCGGGTGAATTCCACCGGTTGGTTCGTGGCGAGGTAGGAAACGCGCTCAATCGACAAGACGGCACTGCCCGCAGGCACGTCGAGAAGAGCCGCATCGCTGCCCGTGAGATTGGCGGCGGACAGGCGCTGCAGCGCGCGGACGGGCTTGAAGCCTGCCGCTTCCAAAACGGCGTAGAGAGACGTGCGCACCGCCTCGGGATCACCGAGATATTTGTGCGGAATGGTGGCCAACTCGATCGCCATCGGCACACCCCCCGCGAAGCGTAGCCGGCGCAGGCGGCAGACCTTATCCTGCGGCGACAAGGCGAGGTGGATCGATTCCTTGGTTGAGCACAACGACACTTCCCTTTGCAGCCAACGCGACGTCGTCTCAAGGCCGCGCAGGCGCATGTCCTCGCTGAAGGAAGTCAGCCGGGACAAGGGCTGCTCAACCATCGGCGGCTTGCGGGCCACGAAGGTGCCCGATCCCTGCCGCTGTTCCAGCAAGCCGGCGCTGACGAGGCCCGACAAGGCTTTGCGGACCGTCACGCGCGACACGCTCATGGCCTGGGCGATGTCCCGCTCGCCCGGAAGAGCATCGGAGGGGCGCAGGTCTCCAGCCTCGATCGCGTTGCGGATCCGCTCCTGCAGGCGCAGGTAGAGGGGCGTCGAACTGCCTTCCGCCAGGCCGTCCGGCGAGAACACGGTCTCGTCGAGGCTCATGAAGGCGCTCCATCGCGTGCGATGCGGAGCGCGCCATCCAACGCGTCGCCAGCGGCAGCGACGAGGCAAGCGGCGGATCGCGGCGCCAGCCAAGGCCGATAGAGATCCGCGAGGCCGCCCATGAGCACGATGCGGGTGCCACCGAGTGCCATGAGTCGCTCGATCATGAGATCGACCTCGGCCGCGGCCGATTGCACGATCGGGAAGGCGACCGGATCACCCGCGGTCGCGCCAGCGAATAGATCCGGCGCATGCGTTGCGTAGTCACGCGGCGTTGCCGATCGCGCCCAGAGCACCGCCGCAGCGGGATCGCCACCCAGGCGCGCCATGATCCGATCCGTCAAAGCCGTGCGAAGGGCGAGGCCGTCGCAGGCCGCGACGGCGGCACGCACGAGGCTGCGGCCGAGGAGCGCGCCCGACCCGCCATCGCCGATGGCAAAACCCCATCCGCCGAGGGCGGTCGCACGCCCATTGGCGATGACCAGACCTTGCGAGCCCGTGCCGAGGATCAGGATGCCACCGTCGTGGCCGGCATGGGCACCGAGGCACGCCGCGACGGCATCGGACGCAACCGCAACGCTGGCAAAGGGAAAGCGGTGGGCCGCGAGGGCCGCCGCGAGGCTCGGCACATTGGCGCCCGCGAGACCCAGGCCCACCTTCGTCGTCGCAAAGTGCCCCGTGTCGAGACCGGCCGCCTTGAAGGCGCTCTCGCTCGCTGAGAGGATTGCGGCGGCCGACACCTCGATGCCTAGCAGGATATTGGCCGAACCTGCGCGACCTTCACCGAGCAGGCGATCGTTGTCGTCGACCAGGCGCGCGCGACAGGTCGTGCCTCCCCCGTCGATCCCAAGAAACATCACACTCCACCCTCGTTCTAAGAGGTATGATACCAAAGAGGGCAGCAAGCGAAAGCCCTGATTTGTAGATTCGAAGAGCTGAACGTGCGTCGACGCCGACTTCATGGCGCAGTGACGCCGTAAACGGCAGATATGCCTCCGTTTGCGGCGCCTTTGCACAACGAAGTGGATTGACGAGAGGTATCTTATTGGTATTTGAATTGTGAAGAAAGTCTAACCGGCATTCAGTGGATGGCGTCGAGCAACACCGAGCGATTCGATCAGCGCTACGAAGCCGTCGACCGGTGGCCGGCGCATGAGCTCGTCTCTGGCGCCTTGGCGATCCAGCAGGAGGCCCTACGGGCGGTCGCTGCCGCCACCGAGGCCTTGGCCGAGGCCATCGTGGTCCTGGCCGCACGTCTGCAACGCGGCGGCCGGATGGTCTATGCGGGCGCCGGATCGTCCGGGTTGATCGCGCAGATGGACGCGCTCGAAATGCCGGGCACGTTCGGAATCGATCTCGACCGTGTTCCGGTCATCCTGGCTGGCGGCGCCGAAGCGTTGCGCACGCTGCCCTCCGGGGTCGAGGACGACATCGGCGCCGCCGAGGCGGCTGTGGATCGTCTTGACGTCAACGCGGATGACGGTTTGGTGGCGGTGGCGGCGAGCGGCAGTACGCCGTTTACGCTGGCGGCACTCCGACGGGCTCGTGCACGTGGCGCGGCCACAATCGGCATCGCGTGCGTGGCCAATTCGCCATTACTGTCCGAATGCCACCACCCGATTCTGATCGAGACGCCCCCAGAATTGATCGCCGGCTCGACCCGCATGGGCGCCGGTACGGCACAGAAATGCGCCTTGAACATCCTGTCGACCGGCGTGGCCACGCGTCTGGGGCACGTCTATGCCGGCCTGATGGTCAATATGCGCCCCGAAAACGCGAAGCTGAAGCACCGGGCGATCCAGATCGTCTCCCAGGCCGCCGACGTGGGCCAGGGCACTGCCGAGCGGGCTCTCGTCGAGACGAACTGGTCTGTCAAGACCGCCATCGTGATGTGCGCGGCGGCCGTCGATGCCGGCGCAGCGCGCGAGCGGCTGGCAGCGAGCGGCGGACATATTCATGCGGCGCTGTCGCAGGGACCGGCGGCTCATGGGCCGAGGCAAGGCATCGGCTCGTAGGCCGAAAACAAGGGAGACGGGTATGAGAACGATGACGATGATAACCGCATGGGCCATGGCGGGTTCCGCTCTGGTCGCTGCCGCAGCCCCGGCGCTCGCAGCCGACGCCACGCTCAAGATCGAGAGTTGGCGCAACGATGATCTGCAGATCTGGCAGGAGAAGATCATCCCGGATTTCGAGAAGTCGCATCCCGGCATCAAGGTGACGTTCCAGCCGACGGCCCCCAAGGAATACAATGCTGCGCTGAATTCGAAGCTCGACGCGGGAACCGCGGGCGACATCATCGCTTGCCGGCCCTTCGACGCTTCGCTGGAGCTGTTTAAGAAGGGGCAACTGACGAGCGTCAACGACATTGCCGGCATGTCCAATTTCTCGGACGTGGCCAAGGCCGGTTGGTCGACCGACGATGGCAAGACGAGCTTCTGCGTGCCGGTCGCGGCCGTTCTGCACGGCTTTATCTACAACAAGGACGCCTTCGCCAAAGTCGGCATCAAGGACGTACCGAAGACCGACGAGGAGTTCTTCGCCGATCTGGACAAGATCAAGAAGGACGGCACCTACGTTCCCCTCGCCATGGGCACGCCCGACCAATGGGAAGCCGCCACCATGGGCTATCAGAACATCGGACCGAATTATTGGAAGGGCGAGGATGGCCGCGCGGCCCTGATCGCCGGCAAGGAGAAGCTGACCGACGAAGCGTGGGTCGCGCCCTTCAAGGAACTGGCCAAGTGGGGCGCCTATATGGGCGACGGCTTCAAGGCACAGTCCTATCCGGACAGCCAGAACATGTTCACGCTCGGCCGCGCCGCCATCTATCCCGCGGGTTCGTGGGAAATCGCCCAGTTCCAGAGCCAGGCGCAGTTCCCCATGGGTGCTTTCCCGCCGCCAGTTCCGAAGGCGGGTGACCCGTGCTACGTCTCCGATCATCCCGATATCGCCTTCGGCATGAACGCGAAGACGAAGAGCCCCGAGGCCGCCAAGACCTTCCTGACCTGGGTGGCGTCGCCTGAGTTCGCGAAGCTTTACGCCAACGCACTGCCGGGCTTCTTCTCGCTGCAGAGCCAGCCTGTGCCGACCGACAACGCGCTCGCCAAGGAGTTCGTGGGTTTCCGCGACAGCTGCAAATCGACCATGCGGTCGACCTATCAGATGCTGTCGCGCGGAACGCCCAATCTCGAGAACGAGACCTGGGTCGAATCCGCCAACGTGATCAACGGCACCGACACGCCCGAACAGGCTGCCGCGAAGCTCCAGAAGGGCCTCGACAGCTGGTACAAGCCCGGGAAGTGAATGATCCTTCTCCCGCGAGAGCGGGAGAAGGTGCCCCGCTCGCGAAAGCGAGACAAGAGGGCGGATGAGGGTCACCTCAGCCCTGAGCCCGCCCTCATCCGTCACGGCTTCGCCGCGCCACCTTCTCCCGCTCTCGCGGGAGAAGGGATTTCAGCCCTTCAATGAGCGCTCCCATGAGCCAAATCGAGAAGCTCTCCCTCGACGTGCCTTCGATCCCGGCCGCCACTGCCGGCACGGTGCGGCAGGCGCCTGCGCGCCGCTGGTACATCCTGGTATTTCTCGCTCCCGCGCTCCTGGTCTATTCGGCCCTGATGGTCATCCCGTTGGCCGACACGCTGCGGCTTTCGCTCTACCGCAAGGTGGACCAGACCTCCGTCTTCGTCGGCTTCGCCAATTTCGGGCGGCTCTTCGGAGATCCGAACTGGTCGGTCCATTTCTGGCAGGCCCTCGTCAACAACATCTACTTCTTCATCTTCCACCTTCTGCTGCAGAACCCGATCGGCATCGCGCTCGCGGCGCTCCTGTCATTGCCGAAACTGCGCGGCCGCTCCTTCTACCGCACGGCCTTCTTCCTGCCGACGATGCTGAGCTTCGTCATCGTCGGCTTCACCTGGAAGCTCATTCTCAGCCCGATCTGGGGCGTGGCCCCGACGCTGCTCGGCTTCGTGGGCCTGAAAAGCTTGTTCCACCCCTGGCTTGGCCTGGAATCCTCGGCCCTCACCACACTGGCCCTAATCTCCGTGTGGCAGTTCGTCGGCATCCCCATGATGCTGATCTATGCCGCGATGCTGAGCATCCCCGAGGAGGTGATCGAGGCAGCAGAGCTCGACAATGTGACCGGCTTCGCCCAGTTCTGGAAGATCAAGCTGCCGCTGATCCTGCCCACGATCGGGATGTGTTCGATCCTCACCTTCGTGGGCAACTTCAATGCCTTCGACCTGATCTACACGGCCCAGGGTGCGCTCGCGGGGCCGAATTATTCGACCGACATCCTCGGCACCTTCCTGTTCCGCACCTTTTTCGGCAACCAGCTGCAGCTCGGAGACCCGAACATGGGCGCCACGATCGCCACCATGATGTTCCTGATCATCCTGATCGGCGTCTCGATCTACCTGTTCGGCGTGCAGCAGCGCATGCGGCGCTACCAGCTCTGAGGCGGCGGCGATGATGTACACGACCCGAACATCACCCCTGACTCGCGGCGTGGTGCATCTCGTTCTGGTGGCCTACACGTTGCTCTGTATCGGGCCGGTGCTGCTCGTCGCCATCAACTCGTTCAAGTCCCGCGCGGCCATCTTCCGTTCACCGCTCAGCTTGCCGGATGCGACGACCTTCGATCTCATCGGATACCGAACCGTGCTCGGGCAAGGCGTGTTCGCCCGTTATTTCCTCAACAGCATGATCGTCACCCTCGGCTCGCTCGGCTGCGTGCTGCTGTTCGGCGCCATGGCGGCTTTCGCGCTTAGTGAATACCGTTTCAAGGGCAACAAGCTGCTCGGCCTCTACCTGTCGCTCGGCATCATGGTGCCGATCCGGCTCGGTACGGTGGCGATCCTCAACATGATGGTGGCGAGCCGGCTCGTCGACACGCATCTCGCCCTCATCTTGATCTACACGGCGCAGGGATTGCCGGTTGCGGTCTTCATCCTGTCCGAGTTCATGCAGGGTATTTCAAAGGACCTGAAGGATGCCGGCCGCATCGACGGCCTGAGCGAATATACGATCTTCTTCCGTCTCGTGCTGCCGCTGATGCGCCCTGCCGTCGCGACCGTCGCGGTCTTCACCATGATCCCGATCTGGAACGATCTCTGGTTTCCGCTGATCGTCGCGCCCGGCGAGGCCACCAAGACCGTGACGCTCGGCGCGCAGGTCTTCATCGGTCAGTTCGTCACCAATTGGAACGCCGTTCTGGCCGCCCTGACGCTGGCGATCGTGCCGGTCCTGGTGCTGTATCTCCTCTTCTCGCGACAACTCATCCGCGGCATCACGGCCGGAGCAGTGAAATGACGAAGCCGTTGCGCACCCTGGTGATCGGCTTGGGCCAGATGGGGCGGAGCCATGCCTTGGCGTATCACCACAACCCCGGTTTCGAGATCGTCGGCCTCGTCAACCGGTCGCCGGTGACATTGCCCGAGGCATTGCGTTCCTGCCCAATGATCGAGGACTTCGAAACCGGGCTCGCCCTCAAGCCCGACCTCGTGTCGATCAACAGCTACACCGACAGCCATGCCGATTGCGCCGTCGCGGCCATGGAAGCCGGCGCGCATGTCTTCGTCGAGAAACCACTGGCGCCGACCGTCGCGGAGGCCGAGCGCGTGGTCGCGGCAGCCCGACGAACCGGCCGCAAACTCGTGATCGGCTACATCCTACGCCATCATCCGAGCTGGATCGAGTTCATCCGGCGCGCGCGGGATCTCGGTCCCCCCTTCGTGATGCGGATGAACCTGAACCAGCAATCGTCCGGCTCCGCTTGGGAGATACACAAGCGACTGATGGAGTCGACGAGCCCCGTGGTCGATTGCGGGGTCCATTACATCGACGTGATGCTGCAGATCACCGACGCCGCACCGGTCCAGGTGCGTGGTATGGGTGTGAGGCTGTCGGATGAGATTGCCGACGCGCAGGTCAACTACGGTCACCTGCAAGTGCTGTTCGCCGACGGCTCAGCGGGCTGGTACGAAGCGGGCTGGGGGCCGATGATCTCGGAAACGGCGTTCTTCGTGAAAGACGTGATGGGACCGAAAGGGTCCGTCTCCATCGTCATGGAGGACGGTGCCGCATCGGCCGATGTCGACACGCATACGAAGACGGCTCGCATCCGCCTCCACAGCGCCACGCGCGGGCCGGACGGCTCGTTCGCACGGCCGGACGAGATGCTTTCAATGGCGGACGAGCCTGGCCATCAGGCGCTCTGCGAGCGCGAGCAGCAATTCGTCCTCGACGCCATTCGCAACGATCTCGATCTCGACAAGCACATGGATGACGCGATCCGCTCGCTCGCCGTGGTGCTCGCGGCCGACCGCTCCATGCGCGAAAACAGGGCGGTGGATCTGTGATGACCGCATACCTTTCGGGCGACATGGATCGTCGCGGCGCGTTGCGCCTCGCGATGACGGCAGGGAGGCCGACGTCTTCCTCGACCGTTGTCGCGAGGCGGGGTGCGCCGTGGCGATCCAAGGCTCCAGCAGTTAAGCCCAAGCACCCCGGCCGAAATCCCTTACCTAACCGAGGCCGCTGATGGACTCGCTCCAACTCCAGAACATCCGCAAAAGCTTCGGATCCATGGATGTGCTGAAGGGCGTCGAACTCGACGTCACAAGGGGCGAGTTCGTGGTCTTCGTCGGACCCTCGGGTTGCGGCAAGTCAACGCTGCTCCGCATCATCGCGGGGCTCGACGACCAGACCTCGGGCGACGTCCGCATCGATGGCAAGCTGATGAACGGGGTGCCGCCGGCCAAGCGTGGCATCGCCATGGTGTTTCAGAGCTATGCGCTCTATCCGCATTTGACGGTGGCCAAGAACATGGCGCTCGCGCTCACGCAGGAGGGCGTCGCCAAGGCCGAGATCGACACGCGGGTCGCTACAGCCGCCGCCATGCTGCGGCTCGAAGCCTTGCTCGACCGCCGTCCATCGGAACTGTCCGGCGGCCAGCGCCAGCGCGTCGCCATCGGTCGCGCCATCGTGCGGCAACCGAGCCTGTTCCTGTTCGACGAGCCCCTGTCGAACCTCGATGCGGCGTTGCGGGGCGGCACGCGGGTCGAGATCGCCAAACTGCACCGCCAGCTCGGCGCCACCATGGTCTATGTCACGCACGACCAGATCGAGGCCATGACGCTGGCCGACAAGATCGTCGTGATGAACGGCGGGGTCGTCGAGCAGGTCGGCCGGCCGCTCGAACTCTACAACAGGCCCGCCACCAAATTTGTCGCGGGATTCATCGGCTCGCCGGCCATGAATTTCATCGACGGCGCGACCGCGGCGCGCGTCAACGCGGCTGCGGTCGGCGTGCGACCCGAGCATCTCGTGGTGGGTCGGGATGGTTCCTGGAGCGGCACCATCTCGCACGCCGAGCATCTCGGCGCCGACACGATGCTCTATGTGGAGGTGCCGGAGATCGGCCTGTTCACGGCACGGATTCCCGGCGACGTCGCGCATGACGTGGGCGACATCGTCGGCCTAACCCCCCAGGAAGGCAGGTTGTATCGATTCGACCGCGAAGGCCGGACGATGACCGGCTGACCGTTCGCATTGGAACATTCCGGGAATGCACCGGTCGATCAAGCTGCGGCGATCTCAACGGCTCGGATATAGGCGCGGCGACAATCGGGGATGGTCAAGCCGCGCGGCTGAAAGACATCACGGTTGAGGAAATGCTCGGCCAGCAGAAAACCCGCTGCAACGTCGGCCGCCGGTGCCGCCACGATCCCGTCCTGCGCTAGCAGAAAAGCGGGGAGCGGGAAGATCCGGCCCGCATAGGGCGCACCCGCGCCTTTGCTGACGGCGCGTCCGGTCTTCGGCGACACGTAGGCGAGATCGTCCGTTGCACCCGTGACGGCGCAGCAGCCGAGGTCGAGACCGAACCCAAGTTCCCGCAGCAGCATGATCTCAAGGTGGACGATCGCCGCAGGAGTCGTGCGGGCGTCGTCGATCCGGTCGAGGATCGCGATGACGGTCGAATAAAGCTCGGGCTGCGGTTCGCGTTCGGGCAGCAGGCGGAGAAGCGCGCAGACCAGATTCGCGCCATGCAGCGCCAGTGCGCTTTCCATGAGGCGGGCCGCGCGCTGCACGAGAGGCTCCAGGGTCAGGGTCCCGAGTTGCTCTTCGGACCGCGCCTTCCAGGTCGCCCGCACAGTATTGCCCGGCTGCAGCACCGGACGCAGGCGCCGCGACCGGCCGCCGTGAATGAAGCCACTGTGGCGGCCATGCGCTTGGGTCAGCAACTCGGCGATGACGCTCGTCTCCCCGTGGAGCTTGAGGCCGAGCACGATCGCGTCGTCACACCATTCCAAGAAAGTCGGGCTCCAATCGCAACCTCAACCTTAGCATTTGCATTGTCGTTCCGAAACGCACCGTGACCTTGACTGTTGCGGAGCAATCACAAGGCCAAGTGAGGTCACACCCATGAAGATGGATCGGCGGTGTTTTCTCGGTTCTCTTGCCTCCGCGGCGACCTTTGCGGCAATGCCGGCCTTTGCGCGCGACGCACAATACGAGGCTGTCTCGTATATGTCGGGCGAGGACCGTTATTTTTCGGGCAGCGTGGCCGATCACGGCTTTGAGTTCCGGGAAACCAACATGCTGGCCATCGACCCGCAATGGCGTCGCCAGTTGGTCGACTACACGCACGAGCAGCGGCCGGGCACGATCATCGTCGATACGAGCAATCATTTCCTTTACGTGGCCTATGAGAACAACGTGGCCCTGCGTTATGGAGTCGGGGTCGGCCTCGACGGATTCAAATGGTACGGGAGCGCCCAGGTCGACCGCAAGGAGATCTGGCCGGGCTGGACACCGCCGCCCGAAATGCTGCAGCGCCGCCCGGACTTGCCCCGTCACATGGCCGGGGGTCCGGACAATCCGCTCGGGCCTCGCGCGATGTATCTCTATCGAAATGGCCGGGATCTCGGCTACCGGTTGCACGGGACAGTCGAGCCCTGGACGATCGGCACGGATGCGTCGAGCGGCTGCGTTCGGCTGTTGCCCGAGGACGTCGTCGATCTCTACCAGCGTACACCGATCGGCACGAAGGTGATGGTGCTCGATAGGATTGCGTGACGTTGGGTGTTAGATGCTCCGGGCAATGAGGCATCGTGGAGCGCGTCTCCACAGAACTCATTGATCAGCGATGTCCTGCCGAAACACCCCAGGTAACAAGTCGAGCCTCACGATGCGTCCGAGTTTGAAAGTCATATCCTGCGTGGCAGGCTTCGCCGTCCTCAATGTGTTGGCGGGTCCGGCAATCGCGGCGGGAGCAAAGCCTGTCAACCTCAAGGCCGGGGAATCGGTCGACATCGACAATGTCTATTGGGTGGCGAAATGTAAGTCGCTGCTGCGCGGGAAGCCGGTTGCAGACATTTTGGAAGGTCCCTCTGACGTCACCGTCAGCATCCGGGATGAAAAAGTCACGCCGCGTTCCGGGGGATGCAGCCAGCCGATCGATGGTGGCGTTCTGGTCCTCAAGGCTCCGAAGGAGGTCAAGGCCAAGACCGAAGCCAAGGTGACGATCCGGATCAAATACCCGACGTCTGATGGCGAACGTCAGGGCAGCCGCATCGTCAATCTCACGCTCTTTCCCTGAGCTGAGAATGCGCTGACCCGGCCTAAGACTTTGGGAAATCTAGTCCGATCTCGCGATAACGCTCCGGGTCATCGATCCAGTTCTCGCGCACCTTGACGAACAGGAACAGGTGCACGGTCGCCTCGGCGGCCTCTGCGATGTCCTTGCGAGACGCTTGGCCAATCGACTTGATGGTCCGGCCTCCCTCGCCGAGGACGATCTTCTTATGGCCGTCGCGGGTGACATAAATCGTCTGTTCGATGCGAACCGAGCCGTCCGGCATGTCCTTCCACTGTTCGGTTTCGACCGTCGTCTGGTAGGGCAGTTCGTCGTGCAGCCGCTCGAACATTTTTTCCCGCGTCACTTCCGCCGCGAACAGGCGTAGTGGGGCATCTGTGACCTGATCTTCCGGATACAGCCAGGGGCCGAGCGGCATGAGCCCCCCCAACGCTTCCAGCAAACGGTCGAGACCATGTTTGCGCAAGGCAGAGATCATAAAGGTCTGATCGAATGGGAAGGCTTCGTTGAGCGACTTCGACAGGCCGAGGAGGCTCTCCACCTCGATCGTGTCGATCTTGTTGAGGATCAGGAGCTTGGGGCCCTTGAATCCGGCCAAGCGTCCCAGGATCGCCTCGACCTCGTCGTTCAATCCCCTTCGCGCGTCGACCAGCAGCGCGATCGCATCCGCGTCTCCCGCTCCGCCCCAGGCCGCCGTGACCATGGCACGGTCGAGCCTGCGCTTTGGCGCAAAGATGCCGGGCGTATCGACGAAGATGATCTGTGAGGTGCCCTGCATTGTGATGCCACGCACGAGCGCACGCGTCGTCTGAACCTTGCGCGACACGATCGAGACTTTGGCGCCCACCAGAGCATTGAGCAGGGTCGATTTGCCGGCATTCGGCGCGCCGATGAGGGCCACGATGCCGCAGCGGTTTTCCGGGTCGGACATCAGTGGGAGACCTTTGGGTCGGGAGAAGGCGCGAGAAGACCTTCACGTCTCAGGAAAGATTCTGCGGCCACCTGTTCGGCGTTCCGCTTCGACGTTCCGGTTCCGCTCGCCGGTTCAAAACCCTCGACAGTGACAGACAAGGTGAATTGCGGTGAATGGGCCGGACCAGAGCGCGCCGTTTCCCGATACAACGGTGTCGGCCGGCCGCGCCCCTGCGCCCATTCCTGCAGTGCCGTCTTCGGATCCTGCAAGGGCCTCGACGGCTGCCGCATGCGTTCGACCCAGGCCTTCTGAACGATCAAAGCCGCGGCTTCGAACCCAGCGTCCAGGAACACGGCTCCGATCACGGCTTCGCAAATGTCGGACAGGATCGCCGGCTTCTCACGCCCGCCTGCGCCTGCCTCACTGTCACCGAGGATCATCGCGACGCCGACGTCCCACTCGCGCGCCACCTCGGCACAGGTTTCACGTCGGACGAGAGCGGCCAAGCGCCGCGACATCTCACCCTCTTCGGCCGCCGGAAAGGCCTCGAACAACATCGCCGACACCACCAACCCCAGCACCCGATCCCCGAGGAACTCAAGCCGCTGGTAGCTGCCGACGCGACTACGATCGGCCGGTAGGGCACTGATGTGCGTCAAAGCCTGCTGCAGAAGAGCGACATCGCGAAACACATGTCCGACTCGTGCTTCGATTTCGCCGAGATCCGAAGCGGTCGCGGAGTTCGTCATCGCACTGGCTTGAATAGCCGGTTCCAGCGGATCGAGGTCGGCCATTTCCAAAAAGCCCAGGCCGGCTCGTCGTCGTTGATCGAGAAGAAGATCAGTTCGGCGCGGCCTATGAAATTCTCGAGCGGCACGTAGCCGACACCACCCTGCTCCGGCGCCACACGCGAATCGGTGGAATTGTCGCGGTTGTCCCCCATCATGAAATACTCGCCGGGCGGTACTTCATAGACGGGCGTGTTTGAGTAAAATCCCGTATCGCCATCGCGCTGGATGATGAGGTGACTGACCCCGCCCGGCAACGTCTCCGTATAGGTCGGCACCTTCACGTCGCGGTCGAACTGATCCTTGGTCTCGATGGGTGTCGCCGATTGACGCTCAACCTCCTGGCCATTGATGAAAAGCCGGGCGTCCTTCAACTGGATCTTGTCACCGGGCAGCCCGATCACGCGCTTGATATAATCCGTCTGCCCGTCCCGCGGCAGTTTAAACACCGCGACGTCGCCACGCTTCGGGGACGAGCTCAGAATGCGACCTGAGAACAGGTCGGGGCTGAACGGGAAAGAAAAGTGAGAATAGCCGTAGGAATATTTCGACACGAAGAGGTAGTCGCCGATCAGCAGGGTCGGGATGAGCGATCCAGACGGAATATTGAAAGGCTGAAACAGGAAGGTCCTGACCACGAGGGCGATGACCAGAGCCTGGACCACGACTTTGACGGTTTCCCAAAGGCCGCCGTCCTGCGTCGTCTTCGCAGAACGACTTGGGTTCTCGCCTTTCAGCCTCACAGGGTCTGCCATCCGTCATCTCTCATAGCGACCGGTACAATTTCACCCGGCCGCGTTTCTGACGCGGCCGGACCGGGTTGCCTTGCACGCATATAACGACACGCATGTTCCGCGCCAAGCTTCCTCGACGGAGGATCTGGCGCCCGAAGCCGACGGCACCGGCGCGGCTTGCTCGCATCTGCGGCTCGGTCGTATTTCTGTCACGCGACCTCGGGACGACAGAAGTCTCGGCGGCGAGACCTCAGCTGGTAGCCCTTCGCCGCGATCCCACGACATTGATCGCCACGACGATTGTGCCCCGGAAGGCGTGGAGAGCGAGACAGGCGCCGGCGTCGTACTTCATTTGCGACACGCGGGGCAGGCGTTTCAAGTCATGGATGCGGCCGCGCTTCGATCATCACATAGGCCGACGCGAGCGGATATTCGTCGGTGATCGTCACGTGGATATGGGCCTCGTGGCCGGTCGGCAAAAGGGCGGCGAGCCGCGCCGCGGCACCACCGGTCAGCCGCATGGTAGGCTGACCCGTCGGCAGATTGACGACGCCCATGTCCCGCCAGAACACGCCTAGCCTTAAACCTGTACCAAGCGCCTTCGCGCAAGCCTCCTTGGCGGCGAAGCGCTTGGCGTAGGAGGCCGCACGAGCCTTCCGACGCTCCGACTTGCGCTGTTCGACTTCAGTGAAACAGCGGTCGATGAAGCGCCGACCATAGGTATCGAGCGTCTTCTCGATGCGACGAATGTCGCAGAGATCATGGCCGAGGCCGATGATCATGGCGTCGCAGGTCCCGACAAACTGCGGCTGCCGGGCTTGACCGGCGGAATGGCCGCGAGCTCGGGCGGCAGCGCATCCGGTGCGTAATTGGGAATGTCGAGCGTCGCCAGGGCCACGCGCGCGATCCCGATCTCCGCCCGCCCGCCAGACCGGTCGATCAGGCACGCGGCGCCCACAAGCCGGCCGCCCTCGCCCGCTATGGCTTCGAGACACTCCCGTGACGACAGCCCGGTGGTGATGACGTCCTCCACCATGACGACGCGGGCTTCAGGCGCGATCCGGAAGCTGCGGCGGAGTGCGAAGACCCCATTCTCGCGCTCCACGAACATGCTTTTCGCCCCAAGATGTCGCGCCGTCTCATAACCCGGCACAATGGCGCCCACGGCTGGCGCGACAACGACATCGATCGGACCAAAGCGGGCCTGGATCTTAGCCGCCAGAGCGGCGCAAAGACGTGATGTACGCACCGGGTCCTGAAACACCGCCATCTTCTGCAGAAACACAGAACTGCGGAGACCGGAGGACAGGATGAAATGACCTTCCAGCAGCGCACCCGCTTGGCGGAATTCGGCGAGCACCTCGTCTTCGGTCATGCAGTTCCCTTTGAGTTAGGTGCTACCCGTTGACGCGCTCGACGCGCGAAACCGTTTGCTGCGCCCGCAACTGAGACAGGATGGCGTTCAGCTGCTTCAGGTCCCAGACGCTGAGGTCGATCACCATATCGCGGAAATCCTTCGAGCGGTTGGTGAGACGGATATCCTCGATATTGCCGCCGTTGTCGCCGATCGCGGCCGTGATGCCTGCGAGAGACCCAGGCTCGTTCAGCGCCTGGACTTCGATCTGCGCCGGGAACAGTTCCTTGCGGTCTGGATCGATGTCCCACCTGACGTCGAGCCAACGCTCTGGCTGATCGTCGAAGGCGGTCAGGGCCGGCGATTGAATCGGATAGATGGTGATTCCCTCGCCTGGCAGAAGAATGCCAACGATCCTGTCGCCCGGCACCGCCCCACCGTTCGGCGCGAATTGCACCGGCAGGCTTCCATCGAGACCACGGATCGGGATGGAGACCTGGCCTGGAACCTTGAATTGGAGGCCTTCAGCCTGCTGCAGACCGAACCAGCCGGGCTCCATCTTGTCAGGCCCCGCACCCGCCCGACGCTCATCCGTAAAGTCCGGATAGACGGCCTTGACCACGTCGCCCGAGAACATCTCGCCGCGTCCGACCGCCGCCATCACGTCCTCGACATTGCTGCGCGCGAGGCGAGGAAGCGACGTGCGCAACTTCTCGTCTTGATAGACTTTGCCGGCACGCTCGAAGGCCCGAACCACGATCTGGCGTCCGAGCCCCGCATATTGCGCCCGGACGGCATTGCGGGTGGCACGCCGAATCGCCGCTTTGGCCTTCCCGGTCATCACGAGATTTTCCCAGGCCGCCGGTGGCACTTGTCCTTCCGCGCGCGCGATCTCGACCTCGTCGCCGTTCATCAGCTTCGACATGAGCGGCACAGCAAGTCCGTTGACCTTGGCGCCTACCGCCGTGTTGCCGAGGTTGGTATGCACCGCATAGGCAAAATCAACGGGAGTCGCACCCTGGGGAAGCGCGATGAGACGCCCCTTCGGGGTGAAGCAGAACACTTGATCATGGAAGAGTTCGAGCTTGGTATGTTCGAGGAACTCCTCCGGACTGTCGCCCTCCGCCAGCATCTCGACCGTGCGGCGCAACCACCGATAGGCGCGGCTTTCGCTGGCCAGTTCGCCCATGTCGAGCGTGCGCCCATCCTTGTAGAGCGCGTGGGCCGCAATGCCGTTTTCGGCGACGCGATGCATCTCCCGCGTCCGGATCTGCAATTCGACACGCTGTTGGCCGGGCCCCACGACAGTTGTGTGGATCGACCTGTAATCATTGGGCTTTGGTGTCGAGATATAGTCTTTGAAGCGGCCCGGCACCGTTGGCCACTGGGTGTGGATCATGCCCAGGACCCGGTAGCAATCGGCCGTTTGGTCGACCATGACACGGAACCCGAAGATGTCGGATAATTGCTCGAACGCGAGTGATTTCTGCTCCATCTTACGCCAGATCGAGTAGGGACGCTTCTCCCGACCCTTCACTTCGGCTTGAAGATTGACGGCGACAAGCCGTTCGGACAGTTCCGCCTCAATCTTGGTAATGAGCGGCCCGAGCTTTTCACGCAAGGCATGGAGGCGGCTTAGAATGGTGTCGCGCGCTTTGGGCATCAAATACGCGAAGGCGAGATCTTCGAGTTCCTCGCGCATGCCATGCATGCCCATACGTCCGGCCAGCGGGGCGTAGATGTCGAGCGTTTCCTCGGCGATGCGCTCACCCTTCTCGAAGGGCATGAACTTGAGCGTGCGCATATTGTGCAGACGGTCGGCGAGTTTCACGAGAAGCACGCGAACATCGTCGGCGATCGCCAACAGAAGCTTGCGAAAATTCTCCGCCTGCTTGGCACGTTTCGAGACGAGATCGAGTCTCTTGATCTTCGTGAGGCCCTCGACAAGTGCGCCGATGTCGGGTCCGAAAAGACGGTCGATATCTTCCCGCGTCGAGGCTGTATCCTCGATCGTATCGTGCAGGACAGCCGCCACGATGGTGGCGTCGTCGAGCTTCAGGTCTGTCAGAATCGCCGCGACGGCGAGCGGATGGGTGAAAAAGGGATCGCCGGATGCACGCTTCTGCTGCCCATGCGC
Organism: Lichenifustis flavocetrariae; assembly: GCF_026130545.1. Classification (GTDB taxonomy): domain Bacteria; phylum Pseudomonadota; class Alphaproteobacteria; order Rhizobiales; family Beijerinckiaceae; genus Lichenihabitans; species Lichenihabitans flavocetrariae. The sequence continues at coordinate 92,576 of NZ_JAMOIM010000017.1, forward strand.
CTTCATGGCGTAGACATACGCGCGATTCAGCAGATCTTCGTCCGCGTGCGGGTTGTAGCTCCGCACGCGGTCGACCAGTTCGTACTGTCGCATGATCTTCGGGTGCGCCGCAGACCGTTGAGAAGGCTCAACCAACGTCATACGGCGATTATCGTAACCTCCAGCTCGCGGGGCAAGCTGGTCAACCGGACACAGCCCATTTTTGTTCGGGAACGCCTAGCCTATTCGCCTTCGTCGTCGGTTGCCGCCGGCGGCACAAGGCCTTCAAGGCCGCGCAGAAGCTCTTCCTCGGTCATGCGATCGAACTGAACGTCGCCGGCCATGTCGCTGCCGCCAAAACCGGTCGGCTGGAGGGGTGGTGCCGGTTCGGCTTCCGGCTCGTCCACTTCCACGTGCTTCTGCAGGGAATGGATCAGATCTTCGCGCATATCTTCAGGAGTGAGCTTGCTGTCAGCGATCTCACGCAGCGCAACGACCGGATTCTTGTCATTGTCTCGATCCACCGTCATAGGGGCGCCGGACGAGAGCATCCTGGCGCGATGGCTGGCCAAGAGAATGAGTTCAAACCGACTTTCGACTTTGTCGACGCAGTCTTCGACGGTGACGCGGGCCATTCGACGCGCTCCTTGATTGACAATAGGTGTGGATACTGGCTCCCCGATAGCACCTCTCAATAAGAACTTGCAACATTCGCTATCTGTGGGATAAATTCCCACATAATGAGACGCGTGCCTTCAAGGCTGCGTCAACTGTGACGAAATTTATGTTGTTCGGCGTATGAAAACTCCTATGGTCGAAATATAGGGTTCGGTTAGCGACTGGCTTATCTGGTTTGCTTCCGGTCATCATGTTCGCAGTGAGTTCAGTTTGGGTCCTGTCGCATACGCTGGTCGCACGTGCGAACAAAAGAACTTATTATCCCCACTGGCGATCATGGTCATGGATGTTCATCTGGTGAATATGCATGACCGGTTTCTTTAGGCTGGAAGTGTGACAAGGCACGCAATCCGGCAACGTAATGACAAGTTTAGGCTCAGAAGTAATGTCCGACAAAGAACGTATAGCTCTTTTTATAGATGGCGCTAATCTTTACGCGACCGCAAAGTCGGTGGGATTCGACATCGACTACAGAAAACTTCTCAAGGAGTATCAAAGCCGGGGGCGTTTGATCCGCGCGTTCTATTACACCGCGCTTGTGGAAGATCAAGAATATTCCTCGATTAGACCTCTGATCGATTGGCTTGATTACAACGGATTTGCTGTTGTTACGAAGCCGGCCAAGGAATTCGTCGATGCGCTTGGTCGGCGGAAGATCAAAGGCAACATGGACATCGAGTTGGCGATCGACGCCATGGAGATGGCCGACAAGATCGACCACATGATTCTCTTCTCGGGTGATGGTGATTTTCGCTCGCTCGTCGAGGCGATTCAGCGCAAGGGTGTTCGGGTTTCGGTCATCTCGACCATCACGACCCAGCCCCCGATGGTGGCGGATGAACTGCGCCGGCAAGCCGATGAATTCGTCGACATCGCACATCTGGCCGCAAAGATTGGTCGCGACGGAGAGCGCCCGGAGCCTCGCCCACGGACGATCGAGCGACGTACGTTGCATGCCAGCCATACGCCGACCAGCGCAGACGATTATACCAATTGAAAGCTGGCGACTGTCTCGCCCAGGAAGATCCTGGACGAGACTGCCCCCTTTGCCCGCGACTGGTGGAATTCCGAACCGCGCAGCGAGTTCTCCACCCTGATTGGCACAACGCGCCCGTACCAACCTTCGGACGAGAGGCCCGCCTTTTGGTGGTAGGTCTCGCGCCGGGCCTGCAGGGCGCGAATAGGACGGGCCGACCCTTCACAGGGGACTGGGCTGGCGATCTTCTCTATGAGACGCTGGACCGTTTCGGCTTCTCATCGGGGACTTATGCTGAGCGCCCGGACGACGGACTTGTGTTGATCGACACCGCGATTACGAACGCAGTGCGGTGTGTTCCGCCTGCCAACAAGCCAACAGGCGGCGAGATCGCGACCTGCCGAAGCTTCCTCGCGACCGCCATTGCGGCGCGCCCGGAACTTCAAATCATCGTGGCACTGGGAAGGATCGCGCACGAATCCGTCGCGCGCTCGCTCGGGATGCGGCTTGTCACCGTTCCTTTTGGTCACGGCAACGAGCATCGGATCCCGGTCGGGGGCGCGCGTCGGCTCACGCTGATCGACAGCTACCACTGCTCACGCTACAACACGAATACCGGCGTTTTGACCACAGAGATGTTCCAAGCGGTCTTTGCCCGCGTCAGGCTGCTCCTCGATAGCGAGGTCGTCGACTCAGCCCTTGTCACGCATCAGGCGTGATTTTTCGCGGTTCCAGTCGCGGACCTTCTCGGTTTCACGCTTGTCATGGAGCTTCTTGCCGCGGGCCATCGCAACTTCCAACTTCGCGAAACCGCGCTCGTTGAAATAGAGCCGGAGCGGAACGATGGACATGCCTTCGCGCGCGACACCTTGCGCGAGCTTGGCAATTTCGCGCGCCTTGAGGAGCAGTTTGCGCGGCCGTCTTGGCTCGTGGTTGAACCGATTGCCCTGTGCGAATTCTGGGATCGTGGCGTTGATCAGGAAAATCTCACCCTTCTCGGCCGACGCATAGCTTTCCGCAATCGTGGCCTTGCCGGTTCGCAGAGATTTCACCTCCGTGCCGGTCAACATGATGCCGGCCTCGAAGACCTCACCGATTTCATAATGATAACGTGCGCTGCGATTGTCAGCGACAACTTTGCGCTTCAGTTCTGGTGACGCCACGAGTTCCCAAACCCTTCAGGTTCAACGGTTCAGGAGGCCGGCATGACGCAAGGCCGAGTGAATGGCGTCTTGTGTCGTTCCGCCGACCGGCACCATCGGCAATCGTGCCTCCGCGGCCATTCGCCCAAGAACCGAGAGTGCGTATTTGGGCCCTACGGGGTTAGGTTCAAGGAACAAGGCGACGTGCAGCGGCACAAGCCGGTCCTGGATCTCGAGCGCGGTCGCATAGTCGCCGCGCAAGCAGGCCTCCTGCATGTCGGCGCAAAGTCGCGGGGCCACGTTTGAACTGACTGAAATACAGCCATGCGATCCCGCAGCCATCGCCGCAAGTGCCGTCATGTCCTCGCCCGACAATTGAATGAAGTCCGGGCCGAGGAGCTGGCGCTGAGTCGACACGCGGCCCAGATGACTCGTGGCATCCTTCACGCCGACGATGTTCTTCAGCTCGAACAGGCGCTGCATCGTGTCGATCGACATATCGACCACCGAGCGCGGCGGGATGTTGTAGATGAAAATGGGAATACCGATCGCATCGTTGACGGCCTTGAAGTGCTGGTACAGCCCTTCCTGGCTGGGCCTGTTGTAGTAGGGCGTCACGACCAGCACGGCCGCGGCGCCGCTGCGTTCCGCATGGACCGCAAGGTCGATCGCTTCGTGCGTGTTGTTGGAACCCGCACCGGCGATCACGGGAACCCGGCCACGCGCCTCATCGACACAGATTTCGACGATGGACCTGTGTTCGGCATGCGTGAGCGTGGGGCTCTCACCGGTGGTGCCGACCGGCACGAGCCCATGTGTGCCGCTGGTGATCTGCCAATCGACGTGTGCACGGAAAGCCTCCTCGTCGAAGGCGCCATCCTTGAACGGCGTGACGAGCGCGGTGATCGAGCCCCGGAAGGTCGCAGTCGATATGGCCACTTCAACTCTCATCTTGGTTCAGGCGGGCTGAAGCCAGTGACGCCGTATCGACGCCGCATTGTTTTGGCTTGTCACCCATGCGCCGAGACTTAACCTCTGTACGAAGCGCTGAAAAGGGCCGCGACGGTTTCGCTACCATCCGGGCTGGTTAAGACTTCGTATAGAGAGATGCGCCACCTTCGGTTGGATGAGGTCAGGGGTTCTCGTTTGAAACATCCCTCTCGCGGTTTCCTGAGCGTTGCAGGCGTCGTACTTCTGGCCGGCGCGTCGGTTGCCGCCTACGTGGCTGTGCGTTCGGCGACCGTCAGGCACGAGATCGTGACACTGGCGACCTCGGTCGCCCGTGTCGCCGGGTTGCATCCGCCGCCCGCGCCGGACGGCACGATTGCCGTCGCGGCTGTCCCGCATCCCCTGGCGCCCGGCTTGGTCATGCAGGATGACGGACGCTTCGCTCAGTGGCCGGCGGCCCAGACGGCTGCTCCGCTCGGCCAAGTTCTCGCCAGCGGCAGCGGTTTCATCGCTATGCCCGCACAGCCACAGAGCCGCGACGCCGGCTTGCGTTCCGACGAGATGGAACGCGCGAGCCTTACATTGCCCGCGGGGGGCGACACCGTCGCTCCAACCGTGACCGCGGCGGATTTCGGGACCGCCCACCAAGCCATCGCGCTCTACAGAAAAGGCAGCGTCGCGCCGGGTGACGAATTCGCCAAGACGATCGCCGATCCCCTGCTCCGCACGGCGGTCGAGTGGGTCGCGCTGCGCTTCGCCCCCCGCGAGGCCGGTTTGATACGGCTGAAAGCCTTCACGGCGGTCCATGCGGATTGGCCCACCCTGCCCTGGCTGAAACGCCGGATCGAGGAAATTTCGATCTCCAACCTCCGCGATCCCGTAGGCGTCGAGGCCTGGTTCGGTTCGGCCGAACCGCAGACGCTGGTTGGCCGGCTCGCCCTCGCACGCGCCGAAATCGCCCAAGGCGAGATGATCGATGGCGTCGCCCGGGTGCGGCACATCTGGCGCCAGGAGGATTTCAGCACTACCGAGGAAACCGATATACTCAAGGAATTCGGGCCCCTGCTCGGATCGGCCGATCACAAATACCGTGCCGACCGATTGCTCTACAAGGAGCAGGTCGGCCCGGCGCTGCGGGCAGCCGCGCTCGCGGGCCCGGAAATCAAGCTACTCGCCCAGGCTCGCGCAAGTGTTATCGGCCAAGGCGCCGTTGCGGCCATGAACGCCGCGCTGGCGGCGGTTCCAAAGCCCCTCGCGGATGATCCGGGCCTCATCTTTTCCCGCATCCAGAAGGCACGACGCGCCGGCAACTCGCAGGAGGCGGTCGAGCTCATGGATCGGGCGGACACCGACCCTCAGCGCCTCATCAGCGGCGATGATTGGTGGGTGGAGCGTCGTCTCCTCGCTCGCAAGCTGCTCGACATGGGCGATCCTCGTGGCGCTTACCGGTTGTGTGCCGGACACACGGCAGCCTCCGACGCGACGGTTATCGAGGCCGAATTCCATGCCGGCTGGATCGCTCTCCGGTTCCTCAACGAACCAGCCACGGCGGCCACCCATTTCGCAAAGGCGGCAGCCCTGGCCGAGACGCCGATCTCACGGGCACGCGTCGCCTACTGGCAAGGCCGGGCCGCCGAGTCGGCGGGCAACACTGTGGGTGCGGCAAGCTTTTACAACGAGGCCGCCGCACAGCCGATTTCGTTTTACGGGCAGTTGGCTGGCAGTCGCCTCGGACGCGACACAATCGCGTTGCGTCAACCGGTTTCGATCGCAACCGGCGATGAGCGCAACGAGGCCATCCGGGTTGTCGAGCAACTCTATATGATCGGCGAACGGGACATCGCCCTGCCGTTGGCCTTGGAGATCGCGCGCACGAACACGTCCGATGCGCAGGTGGCGGCCCTGGCCGCGATCCTGTCGAGAGCGGCCGACGCTCGCGGCACGCTGCTGGTCGGCAAATACGCGACGCAACGCGGCCTTGCTCTCGATGAAACCGCCTTCCCGATCTTCGGCATTCCCGGCTATCAGCCGCTTCAAAATTCAGCCGACCGGGCCGTGGTCTATGCCATCGCGAGGCAAGAGAGCGAGTTCGATCCGCGCTCGACTTCGGCCGCTGGCGCCAAGGGTTTGATGCAGCTCATCAACGCGACGGCCCGCATCACCGCGAACAAGCTCGGCGTCAGCTACGACGACGCGCGCCTCGTGAACGACGCCGCCTTCAACGCACAGATCGGCGCGGCGCATCTGGGGCAATTGCTCGCCGAGCAGCGTGGCTCCTATATCCTCACATTCGCGGCCTATAATGCGGGCTCCGGCCGCGTGAAGGAATGGATCGATGCCTATGGCGATCCACGCAAGCCGGGAGTCGATCCGGTCGACTGGATCGAGCGCATCCCGTTCACGGAGACGCGCAACTATGTGCAGCGCGTTTTCGAGAACCTGCAGGTCTACCGCCACAGATTCAACGAGACCGACAAGCTCCTTGTCGATGCCGATCTCGGTCAGCGCAAGGGAACCTGATGCAAGGCACCTTACAGAAAGAGCAAGCGGGCACGAGCCACTTCGTGACATCGCGGGACGGTTTGCGCCTGCATGTGCGTGAGTATGGTGAGAACGCCTCGACGCAACTCCCGGTCGTTTGCTTGCCCGGCTTGTCGCGCACGGCAGAAGATTTCGACGCTCTCGCGCGATCCCTCGCCGAACCGGGTCGGCGGGTTCTCGCGCTCGACTATCGGGGCCGAGGTCTATCGGATTGGGATCGCGAGCCGAAGAACTACGATCTGATGGTCGAGTCGAACGATATCGCCGATGTGCTGACGGCGCGCGATGTCCCACGCGCGGTCTTCGTCGGCACGTCCCGGGGCGGCCTGCACATCATGCTGCTTGGGGCCCTGCGTCCGGCCTTCCTGGCCGCCGCCGTCATCAACGACATCGGTCCGGTGATCGCTCCTGACGGCCTCCGCCGGATCAAAGGCTACATCGGCAAGCTGCCGCAGCCCAAGGACTGGGCCGAGGCGGTCGACGCCATCAAACGCATTGCGGGTCTCCATTTTACCAGCCTGTCCGATGAGGACTGGCTTGCCTATGCGCGCCTGACCTTTCGCGAGCAGGACGGTGTCCTCATGTCCCGCTACGATCCAGGATTGATCCACAACCTCGCCGCGATGGATCTCGACGCCATTCCCGAACTCTGGCCACAGTTCGAAGGACTGAACCACATTCCTCTCCTGATCATTCGCGGCGAGAATTCGGACCTGCTTACGGCGCCGACAGCCGAGGCCATGCTGGCACGTCATCCACAGGCCACGCTCTTCACCGTGCTGGGACAGGGCCACGCGCCTCTTCTCCTCGACGCGCCGACGATCGGTCGGATCGCCGCCTTCGTGGCTCACTGCGACCCGCCGCTGTAAAGCTCGCGATCCGATGCGGGCACAATCCTTGGCAAATCTCTAAAGCACTGGCGGCGCGGCCATTTGCCGGCGTTTATGTTCGTCTTAAATGAGCAGACAAGAGGCGCCGATCTGAGCGCGCCCATGCTCGAGAGGAACGCCGATGAATGCCGAAGCGGGATGGCCGATCAACGTCCGACCGATCTCTCTCGAAGACCTGGAAAACCTCGGCATTGGTCACGATGGCACGCTGTACTGGGCTGGCAGGCCCATGGTGATGCAGCAGAGATCGATTCTGACATGGCGACAGACTTTTGTCGCAAGCCTCGTCGTGGTCGTCGCCATTCTTGGCGGCGTGACCGGCAGCACCCTCGTGCTCTCGGGCGGCGGGGGATCAGCCTGCGGATGGGTGAGGCCTGTCCAGACCACGCCATGACGGCTTTCGACCGCGTCCTCCCGACCGCAGAGCGGGCTCTCGGCGACTCAACCCTCGCTTGTTTTCCCCAAGGCAGCGACCCTCCCTCAAATCGAGCATTGCAGGCCGCCGGGAAACACCCTATACGGCCCGAACCGGAAGGTCGTCGGAGTGTAGCGCAGCCCGGTTAGCGCACTAGTCTGGGGGACTAGGGGTCGTGGGTTCGAATCCCGCCACTCCGACCATTTGTCTTCCGCACCCCCGGCACGATTGGATTCTTGAATCAGCGTTCGATGTTCGACCGTCCTAATCAGGACGTGGATCATGACGCGGCGTGAACACGTGGCCGAAGATGCGTGTGCCTTCACGCGTCATGCCTGGGCGCCTATTCGACCCCCAGGCTCGGCTTGCTTTCCCCCACATCCATCGCGTTGCCGCGCCAGACGAAATCGTCGGCGCCCCATCCCACCGCATGCAGCACCGGCAGCGAGAGATCGCGCAGCAGCCAGATGAACGGTGAGGCCCACGTCACGCGCCAGCCAGCCGCAAGCGCCAGTTGCACCTCGGCGGCCATCCAGATCGCGGCAACGAGCAGACCGGCCAGAAGGCCGTCGTAATCATAGGACCACGCCGCATAGGCGGTCGCGAGCACCGGCAGCACGCATCCGGTGAGGATTTCCAACGCGAAGAAGGGAGGAAACGTTTTGCGCCGCAACCGCGCCCAACGCACTTGGCGTGCCCAGACCTCGGCGGCGGTGCGGATGCCGAGCGGTTGTTCGAACGGGGAATCGACAAGATGAACGTGCCGCCCCTGGCGGCGCACCAGCTTGGTCGAAGCAGCGTCCTCGGCGATTTCGGCCCCAAGCGCCTCGATCCCGCCATTGCTGTTGAGAAAGTCACGCTGCCACAACATCGTCTTGCCCTGCGCGAAGCCGAGCCCAACGGCCTCACCGACATATTGCCACCGCGCCTGCAGGGTGTTGAGGAACCCGCACTCCATCTCGGCCCAGAAATTGCCGGGCTGGGAGCCGATCGGCGTGGAGCACACAAGCCCGGTATTCGGTTTCCATGCTGCGAGGCAGCGTTGGAGATAGTCCCGCGGCATCAGTACGTTCGAATCCGCCATCACGATCCAGGGATGGCGCGCCGCATTCCAGCCCTTGACGCAGTTGTTGAGCTTCGGGTTGGCGCTGATCCGGTCGTCGCCGAACAGCAGGCGGCTCGGCACATGGGGATAGGCGGCAATGAGGCGGTTGATGAGCGGGACGACCGGATCGTCGGGATCCGCCACGCAAAAAATCATCTCATAAGTGGGATAGTCGAGACGGTACGCCGAACGAAGCGTTTCCTCGGCGAAATTGTCGACGCCGCACACAGGTCGAACGAGGCTGATGGCCGGCGCTTCGGGGGGCGGCGCGAGATGGGTTCGTCGCGCCGGGCAGCGGAATCGAGCGATCAACGTACTGACAAGCTGGACGCCCGTCATAACCAAGGCAAAGATCGCCGCGCAAAGGCCCAGGGTCATTCGGTTCCTACTCTCGTCATACCAACCGCCTGGAACAGCGATTAGCGGCCCGCTCACATCGCAGCCTTGGCTTCAACATGCAACTCGGCCGGTCGGTCCCGCAGGGTCTCAGGAAAATTCGGCTTTCCTGCGTGATCTTTACGAACCATTGACGCTGTCGATCGCGGAAGGGTCCTCGACGCGCGAAAGAACAAAACATGAATTGCGGAACCGGCCTTACCGCATTAGAACATATCATGAACACAGGAGGCGGATATGGTTGTTTTCCGAGGTATCATCGAGGACATCGTCGAGCTGTCGCTTCTGGCGTCCTTTCTCGGCGCCATCGCGTGCATAGCCCGCGCCTGGTCCGGTGCGTGATAGATGTTGATTGCCGGCGGCGCGGACTCGACGCAGGGCCCTGCCGAGCCGCAAGGTACAATCCAACGGCCTCTGAGGTGTCCTATCCATCATGACTGCGGCTAACGATCCCGGTTTCGTCCACCTGCACGTACACACGTCGTTCTCGCTGCGCGAAGGCGCCCTGACGATCGCCAAGCTGACGAAACTCGCCGCAGCCGACCGGATGCCGGCCCTGGCCATCACGGACACCAACAACCTTTTCGGCGCGCTGGAGTTTTCAGAGAAGCTGGCCAAAGAAGGCATCCAGCCGATCGTCGGATTGCAGGTGTCCGTCGACTTCGGGGATGGGGCGGCGCTCGGCGGCCGCTTCGATTTGGGCAAAGCGGGGCGCGCTTCGGTCGTGCTGCTTTCGCAGAGCGAGGCCGGATACACGAATCTGATGCGCCTCGCGACCCAGGCCTTCCTGGATCCGGAGCCGGGTGAACCCGCAGGCCTGTCGATCGATCGGCTGGCTCACGAATGTGGGGGACTGATCGCTCTCACCGGAGGGCCGAGCGGCCCGGTCGACACAGCTCTCAGACTCGATCGCGCCGAGGCCGCGAGCGCGAGGCTCAAACGCCTCGTCGACATTTTCGGTCCTGAGCGTCTCTACATCGAATTGCAGCGGCACGGGATCGACGCCGAACGACAGGTCGAGCCGCAACTGATCGATCTCGCCTACCGGAACGACATCCGGCTTGTGGCCACCAACGAACCCTTCTTTGCGAGCCTCAGCGATCACGAAGCGCATGACGCCCTGATCTGCATCGCCGAAGGAGCCGCGGTGGGCACGCCGGACCGGCGTCGTCTGTCGCCGGAACATCGGTTCAAGACGCGCGCCGAGATGGTGGCGCTCTTCAAGGATCTGCCTGAGGCGACCGCCAATTCGGTCGAGATCGCCCGGCGCTGTCATCATCGGCCGCGCACCCGCAAACCGATCCTGCCCCTCTACACGACGCTCGACGGCACGCCGCTCGATGCGGCGCTGTCATTGCGCGAGCAGGCCGAAGCGGGGCTCACGGCCCGCCTCGGCGCGCATGGCCTCGCCCCCGGCTTCACGGCGGACGATTACCAGAAGCGGCTCGCCTTCGAGCTCGACACGATCGTCAAGATGCAGTTCCCCGGCTACTTCCTGATCGTGTCGGACTTCATCAAATGGGCCAAGGCCCAGGAGATCCCCGTGGGGCCGGGCCGTGGCTCGGGCGCCGGCTCTCTTGTGGCCTATGCGCTCACCATCACCGACCTTGACCCGATCCGCTTCGATCTGCTGTTCGAGCGCTTCCTCAATCCCGAACGCGTGTCGATGCCGGATTTCGACATCGACTTTTGCCAGGACCGACGCGATGAGGTGATCGCCTATGTGCGCGATCGTTACGGGCGGGACCGCGTGGCGCAGATCATCACCTTCGGGTCGTTCTTGGCGCGCGGCGTCCTGCGCAATGTCGGCCGCGTGCTGGAGATGTCGCTCGGGCAGGTCGACCGCCTTGCCAAGCTCGTGCCGCAGAACCCGGCCAATCCGGTGACTCTGGCTCAGGCCATCGAGGGCGAGCCGAAGCTGCGGGAGGCCGCCGAGGAGGACCAGAAGGTGGCGAACCTCCTGAGGATCGCCGGCACGCTGGAAGGCCTCTATTCCAACGCCTCGACCCACGCAGCGGGCATCGTGATCGGCGACCGGCCGCTGCACGAACTGGTGCCGCTCTACCGCGATCCGAAATCCGACATGCCGGCGACCCAATTCAACATGAAATGGGTCGAACCGGCGGGACTGGTCAAATTCGACTTCCTGGGCCTCAAGACCCTCACGGTGCTCAAGGTTTGCGTGAAACTCATTGCGCAGCGCGGGGTCGCCTTGGACCTCTCGGCGATTCCGCTCGACGACAAGAAAACCTATCAGATGCTCGGGCGTGGTGAGACGGTCGGCGTGTTCCAGGTGGAAAGCGCGGGCATGCGCAAGGCCCTTGTCGAGATGCGGGCAGACCGCTTGGAGGACATCATTGCGCTCGTGGCGCTCTACCGGCCGGGCCCGATGGCGAATATCCCGGTCTATTGCGCCCGCAAGCTCGGAGAGGAGCAGCCCGAATACATTCACGAGAAACTCGAGCCCGTGCTGCGCGAGACCTTCGGGGTGATCATCTACCAGGAACAGGTGATGCAGGCGGCCCAGGTGCTCTCAGGCTACTCGCTCGGAGAGGCCGACATGCTGCGCCGCGCCATGGGCAAGAAGATCAAGGCCGAGATGGACGCCCAGCGCGCCCGGTTCGTGGACGGTTGCGTCGCGGGAGGCATTCCGAAGAACAAGGCCGACGAGATCTTTGATATGTTGGCCAAATTCGCAGACTATGGCTTCAATAAAAGCCATGCCGCCGCCTATGCGCTCATTTCGTACCAGACCGCCTATCTCAAAGCGAACTTCCCGGTCGAGTTCCTGGCCGCGTCGATGACCCTCGACAAGAGCAACACCGACAAGCTGGCGGAATTCCGCAACGAGGCACAGCGTCTCGGCATCAAGGTGGAGCCGCCGTCGGTCAACAAGTCCGGCGTGGATTTCGAAGTGCCGCGGGACGGGCCTCCGGCGATGCGCTATGCGCTTTCGGCCATCAAGGGGGCCGGCGAAGGGCAGATGAGGGCGATCGTCGCGGCGCGCGGCACGAAGCCTTTCACCTCGCTCGACGATTTCGCGCGGCGGGTGAACCCCCGCGAGGTCAACAAGAAGGCGCTCGAAACGCTGGTGGCGGCCGGCGCCTTCGACGATCTCGAACCCGACCGCGCCAAGGCGGCGGCGGCCGTCGAACCGATGCTGGCGCTCGCCAACCGCACGGCGGACGATATGTCGGCCGGGCAAAGCGCCCTCTTCGGCCACGACGGCGGCAATTCGCTGAAACTTCCCAAGGTCGCTCCCTGGTCGGCCGCACAGCGCCTGCGCAAGGAATTCGAGGCGGTCGGGTTTTTCCTGTCGGGTCACCCGCTCGATGAATACAAGGACGTGCTGGTGCGGATGCGCGCCAAGCCCTGGGCGCAATTTGCCCGCAGCGTTAGAGCGGGCGGCGCCGCGAGCGATCGTATCGCGGTCACGGTGCTCGACCGGCAGGAGCGGCGGACGAAATCCGGCAATAAGATCGGCATCGTCGAGCTGTCCGATCCGACCGGGCAATTCGAGGCGATCCTGTTCTCAGAAGCCCTGAACGACTATCGCGACCTGCTTGAGAAGGGCGCCGCCGTGCTCGTGACGATTCAGGCCAGCGCCGACGGGGATGAGGTTCGGGCTCGCATCACGGCGGTGGAACGCCTCGATGAAGCCGCGGCGCGTGTGCAAAAGGGACTTCGCATCCATGTGAGCGACGAGGAGGCTCTTCCGGTCATCGCGCGTTGTCTCACCACCAAGGGCGATCGCGAAATCTCGATCGTCGTCGACCTCGAGGGCCGCCGTCGCGTCGAGGTGAAACTTCGCGACCGTTTTCAGGTTACACCCGATATGGCGAGCCAATTGAAGGCCACCGTCGGGATCCTGGCCGTGGACAGCCTGTGAGCCTCTCCGAGGACGATATCATCGCCACCCTGTTCGCCCCGATGGCGGGACCGGGAGGATTTGGATTGCGCGATGATGCGGCCGTGGTCTCGCTCCGGCCGGACGAGGATCTGGTGGTGACGGTCGACGCGTTGGTGGAGGGCGTGCATTTTTTTCCCGACGATCCGCCCGAGGCAATCGCCGTGAAGGCCCTCGGCGTGAACCTGTCGGATCTGGCCGCCAAAGCGGCCGAGCCCACCGGCTTTCTTCTCGCCCTGGCACTGCATGACCGCCACCCTGCGGAGTGGCTGGCACGTTTCGCAGAGGGGCTGCGGGCCGCGGCCGAAATGCACGGCTGTCCGCTTCTCGGCGGCGACACCGTACGGACCCCCGGGCCGCTCACTCTCTCCATCACCGCCTTCGGGACAGTGCCTCGTGGCCGTATGCTGCCCCGAACGGGGGCCCAGCCTGGCGATCTCATCTATGTGTCGGGGACGATCGGTGATGCCGCCCTCGGCCTCACGCTGCGCTTGAACGACGACCCGCCTGCCCTTGGAAGCATTCTCCGCGCGGGGATGCAGGCGGAAGACCTCGCCCACCTCGGCGACCGTTACCTGCGACCGCGGCCCCGCCTCGCGCTCCGGGGCGCGCTTCGAGATCATGCGCATGCGGGGATGGACGTCTCCGACGGTCTTGTGGGCGACCTTCGCAAGATGCTGCGGGTGGCCCGCGTGGGCGGCAGCATCGATACCGCGCGCATTCCTCTGTCTGCTGCGGCACAGCACGCTGTTGCCATCGATCGGCGAGCCTTTGAGACGGCGGTCACGGGCGGTGACGACTACGAGATCCTCGCCACTGTCGCACCGGATCATGCTTTGCTTTTCGAGCGGGCGGCCGCAGAGGCAGGAGAACGGGTCACACGGATCGGCCAAGTTCTTGCTGGTTCGGATGAGGTCCTGTTTCATGACCTGAGCGGCTCTTCACTCACCTTCGACCGAGGCTCATTCCAACATTTCTGACATCGAAACTGCGTTATGCTCCTGAGCGGAACGCGCTGCGGTTCTTTTGCAAGCGCCAGGCATGTCTGATCCTCAGAATGGTTCGGCAAGTCAAACGATAGACTGCCCGATGCGCCAAGGGCTTCGGCAAAGGTCGAAAGCCCAATAGTTCGTTCATTGTCCGGCAAGGCTAAGGATCATTTTCTCCGGCTCATTAAGGTTGCTGCAGCGCGAACCTGCCACCAATGAGCTTCCGTCGGCCCCGAAAGTCCTGTGGACGAAGGGCCAATCGGAACATCGGCTGCTCCAAAAGGATGTCGACGATGCTCGTCAAGTTGTTCGATCAGGGTCCGGTTCCGACTTCTGTGTACGAAGACATGATTGCTTCCCTCTACAGCAATCTCGCGTCCGTATTGGTCTTGGGTCTTCTCCAGGTGGTGGCTTGCGCCATTGCGGCCGGACGTCTGGCGGACGTCATCCTGGTCGAGCTTGTGTTTCTGGGGCTTCTCGCATTGGCAGCCCGTGTCGGTGTCATTCTGTTCTACAAATCCGCTTGTCCCACCGACCCGGATCGCAAGACCTTGAGCGCGTGGGAGACGCGGTATGTGGTGGCCAGCGCGGCAGGAGCGGCCGTGCTTGGTGCCGCCGGCATGCGAATCGCCATGAGCCAAGACCCGACCTCCGAGCTCATGTGGTTCTTGGCCCTGTTCAGCGTCCTGGTGGACTCAGTCGCTCGGGTCTCGGGCCGCGTGGGGCCAGCTCTCTACCCGTTAGCATGTGCGGCCGCTCCGCCTCTCTTCGTACTCCTGATCCGGAACGACCTCGTTCATCTGACCTTTGCAGGCATTTTGGCGACCAACATCTCGATCGCTGTGCGGATCGTGGTGTCGAATGCCCGAGTTCGGACCCAGTTGATGGGCGATGCTCGATCGTTCGCCTTGCAGGCCAACGCCGATCCTCTGACCCGCCTCCCCAACCGACTGTCCCTGAACCGATTTCTGGAGCAGACGCTCGCGCGCCTGGAGCCGGAACGTTCGGTCGCCGTGCATTGCCTGGATCTGGATTGGTTCAAGGAAGCCAATGATCGTTACGGGCACGCAGTCGGCGATGGACTTCTGGAGGCCTTTGCGACACGCGTCCGAATGAGCTTGCGACTTGGCGATATGCTTGCCCGCGTGGGCGGGGATGAGTTCGTCATCGTGCAATGCGGCCTTCGGCAGGAACTGGAGGCGGCTCAGTTGGCCCAACGCATCATCGGGCTCATAACAGAGCCGTTTGACATCCAAGGCCAACAAATCTCGCTTGGGGTCAGCATCGGCATCGCGCTCGCGTCTACGCCGGCCGCCATCCCCCACGCTCTGTTGGCTCAGGCCGATAGCGCGCTGTATCGCACCAAGCGGCGTAGCCGCAATGACTTCTCGATTGCTGAAGATGAACCCGATCATCGCCCCACCGCGACGGCACTGGCCTCCGTGGCGTGAGCCTTAGCCGAGGCTGATCGAGCGCTTTTCAAACGGGATCAGTTCACGCTGATCGGGACTTCGATCACATTCGGTACCCCTGACGCGATACCTTCTTCGACCGCCCCTGCGATATCGGAGGCGCGAACGACGCGGCGGCCCGCCACACCCATTGAGGTCGCAAGCGCCAGGAAATCGATCGGAGGGTCGGTGATGTCCATGGCGATGAAGCGGTTCTTGCGCGGGCTGAGATAGTGCGGCTGCGATTTCGAGAAATTCTTGAGGATGTTGTATTCACGATTGTTCATGACCACGAAGGTCACCGGCAGTTTCTCATAGGCCGCCGTCCACAAAGCCTGGGGCGAGTAGAGCGAGGCCCCGTCGCCCACGAGCGAGACAACGGGCTGGCGGTCGAGCCCGAGCGACCAGCCGACCGCGGCCGGCATGCCCCAACCGAGACCTCCTCCACGGCAGGCGGAATATTGCCGGGCCGAGGAGGATTCGAGCAGCGAGCGGACATTGATCATCGTGGCCGGCGCCTCATCGATGATCGCCACCTGCGGTCCGATCGCCCGCACGACTTCTGAAGCCGCCACGAAAGGCGTCGTTACAGGCGCGTCGAACTCGGCTCGGGCTCTGTCGCGAAGCGCCGACCGGCGCGCTTCACGGGCCCGCCCCGCCTCATCCCTAAGCGTCGCAATGGCACCGCGGTGGCGGGCCAGCTTGCGGTCGAGCATCGGCAGGAGAACTTTCAGGGACGCCTTGATGTCCCCCATGCAGGAGAGCGCCGTCGCGTAGGTGCGACCGAGATCGCGCACGTCGGAGGAGAGCTGGAACACCTGGCAGGACTGCGGCACCGCGGGCCCGTCGGAATACAGGATGGTGATCAGCGATTTGCCCCCAAGAGCGAAGACCGCGTCATAGGGCTCAAGGATCGCGCGGATCTCGGAGGCCTTGGTGGGCAGGTTGCCGCACCATAGCGGATGCGCAGTCGGGAACGGGATATGAGCGGGCCAGGACGATCCGAAGACCGGCGCCCCGAAGACTTCGGCGAGCGCGACCGCCTCGGCGCTGGCCCCCGAAGGTGAGATCTCGTCGCCCGCGATGATGGCGATGCGGCCGGGTTTGATGGCCGACAGCCTGTCGGAAAGCACATCGAGCGAGCCCGCGACCGCCGCGCGGTCGATGGTCGACACCTCGGCGATCTCGACCGTGCTCATCTGCTCCATGACGTTCATGGGCAGCGACAGGAACACCGGGCCGGAGGGCGCGGCCGTGCAATCATGGAAAGCGCGGCGGATGAGAACGGGGATCTGGTCGGGCGTGATGATTTCGGTCGCCCATTTCATGGCCGGGCTGGCGATCCTCACAAGATCGCCGAAGAGCAATGGATCGGTCAGATTGTGCCGCATGTCCTGCTGACCTGCCGTGACGACCAGCGGCGTGTTCGACACCTGAGCGTTGATCAACGCCCCCATGGCGTGGCCGAGGCCCCCTGCCGTGTGCAGATTGACGAAACCGGGGCGGCCGGACGCATTGGCATAACCATCCGCCATGGCGACGACACTCGCCTCCTGCAGTCCCCAGATATAACCGATGTCCGGTGCCTCCGTTAGGGCATCCATCAGCGCAAGCTCGGTCGTGCCAGGGTTGCCGAAGATGTAGCGCACACCCTCGCTGCGCAGCACCTCCAGCATCACGGCCGCGCCCCGGCGCGGCTCGACACTGTCGAGGGGCGTGATGGTCGTTTGGATCATGGCAGTCTCCCGCCCTGCATGAAGGCCCGTGGCGCCGTGGATCGCGGCAGCATGACGCCCACCCGGGTTGCCGTCAAAGGGTGAAGCGCGTCAACCGCCGAAGCGCTTCTCGCCATAGTCGAACACGTCCCCACCGACGACGACAAGAACCCCCAGAGCCGTGAGACCAAGTCCGGTCAGGAAGAGCCGGACCGCTCCGTTATAGCGCGCGAGCAACAGCGACTGGATCGACAGCAGCCGCGCCAAGGCCACGATCTGACAGGAGCTCCCGAGAACGATCGCAGACAGAGCGACGATGTCGAAACGGTGCCAAGCGCCGGGCAATTCGGCCCAGCGCGTGAGAAAGCTCAGAGAAAAGCCGATGACGACGCTAAAGGCCGTGAGCGAGCCGTTGCGAAACGTGGACTCGATTCGCGGCGCAGGCTGGCCTTGCGGGTCCCGATCAGCCCGATCAAGAAAAGGATCCTGAGTTTCCACGATACGGCCCCTCCCCCCGAGATCACCCAATGGGGCATTCCAGACGTCGCAGGCGGCGGCTTAACCGGTGGGTTCGGCGCGGACGTCGCCCCGCGAGATGCTGCGTTGCGGATGCGCCGGCTTTCTGCCACATCTTTCGTGGCGGGACCCACAAACGTTCATAAAGATAAGGTCTCGCGCGAGGAAACCCCAACCGAGGCGAGCATCATAGTGTCACTTTGGCTCATCATCATTGCCGGGCTTCTTGCCGTCGTCTACGGCGGCATAACGGTTCAACAAGTCCTCGCCGCCGATGCCGGCACGGCCCGGATGCGAGAGATTGCAGGCGCCATCGCCGAGGGTGCGCAAGCCTACCTCCGGCGGCAATACGCGACGATCGGCATCGTCGGCGTCGTCATCTTCGTCATCCTCGGTCTGCTTCTGTCCTGGCCAGTGGCCATCGGCTTTCTGATCGGCGCCGTCCTGTCGGGCGCCGCCGGCTTCATCGGCATGAACGTCTCGGTCCGGGCGAATGTACGTACGGCTCAGGCTGCGACACGCTCGCTCGCGGGCGGGCTCGAAATCGCCTTCAAGGCCGGCGCTGTCACCGGGATGCTGGTGGCAGGATTGGCGCTCCTCGGCGTCGCCGGCTATTTCGCGGTTCTGACCGGCCCGATGGGCGTGCCGCCCGGTAGTCGCGAAGTGATCGACTCGCTGGTGGCGCTCGGTTTCGGAGCCTCGCTCATCTCCATTTTTGCCCGCCTCGGCGGCGGGATCTTCACCAAGGGCGCCGATGTGGGTGCCGACCTCGTCGGCAAGGTCGAGGCGAACATCCCGGAGGATGATCCGCGCAATCCGGCCACGATCGCCGACAATGTGGGCGACAATGTCGGCGACTGCGCCGGCATGGCGGCCGACCTGTTCGAGACCTATGCGGTGACGGTCGTGGCCACGATGGTCTTGGCCTCGATTTTCTTCGCCGGCCAAGCCGTGTTGGGCTCGGCGCTGGTTTATCCGCTCGCAATCTGCGGCACCTGCATCGTGACGTCGATCATCGGCACCTATTTCGTGAAGCTCGGGCGGAACGGTTCCATCATGGGCGCCCTCTACAAAGGGCTCATCGTGACCGGAGCCCTGTCGATCGTCGGCCTGGCTGTCTCCACGCACCTCATGATCGGCTGGGGCGAGATTGGGCAGGTCGCAGGTCGCAGCATCACCGGCCTCAACCTCTTCTACTGCGGGTTGATCGGGCTCTTGGTCACCGGTCTCATCGTGGTGATCACGGAATATTACACCGGCACTGGAAAGCGACCGGTCGTCTCGATCGCGCAGGCCTCAGTCGCGGGTCACGGCACCAACGTCATCCAGGGTCTTGCGATCTCACTCGAATCGACCGCATTGCCGGCGCTCGTGATCGTCGGCGGGATTATCGGCACCTCACAGCTGGCGGGCCTGTTCGGCACCGCGATCGCAGTCACCACCATGCTGGGTCTCGCCGGCATGATTGTGGCGCTCGATGCCTTCGGACCCGTGACCGACAACGCCGGCGGCATCGCGGAAATGGCGGGCCTCCCCAAGGAGGTGCGGCACGCGACCGACGCCCTCGATGCGGTCGGCAACACCACGAAGGCCGTCACGAAAGGCTATGCGATCGGCTCGGCGGGCCTCGGCGCGCTCGTGCTGTTCGCCGCCTATTCGAACGATCTCACCTACTTCACCCAACACGGCGACACGTTCCACTATTTCGCCGATGTCGGGACTGTCACGTTCGACCTGTCGAACCCCTACGTCGTCGCTGGCCTGATCTTCGGGGGAATGATCCCCTATCTGTTCGGCGGCATCGCGATGACGGCCGTCGGGCGCGCGGCCGGCGCGGTGGTCGAAGAGGTGCGGCGGCAGTTTCGCGAGAAACCCGGCATCATGGCCGGCACCGACCGGCCGGATTATGGGCGCGCCGTCGACATGCTGACCAAGGCGGCAATCCGCGAGATGATCCTTCCGTCGCTCCTGCCGGTGCTGGCGCCGTTCGTGGTCTATTACGGCGTTCTGCTTCTGTCAGGATCGAAGGCGAGCGGGTTCGCGGCCCTTGGGGCCTCACTTCTCGGCGTCATCGTCAACGGGTTGTTCGTCGCCATTTCCATGACCTCCGGCGGGGGTGCCTGGGACAATGCCAAAAAAAGTTTCGAGGACGGCTTTGTCGACAAGGACGGGGTTCGTCATCTGAAAGGCTCAGACGCCCACAAGGCATCGGTCACTGGTGATACTGTCGGCGACCCCTACAAGGACACGGCGGGTCCCGCCGTCAATCCTGCCATCAAGATCACCAACATCGTGGCCCTCCTGCTGCTGGCGATCCTGGCGCACTGACACGAGGCCCGGAGCAACAAAAAAGGGCCGGACTCGATCCGGCCTTTTTTGTTGCTCCTTTGGACAGACTTACGAACTGAAGCGCAGCAGCGAGCGGAAGAGGTTCTTGAGGAAGCCCTGTTCGGCGCCACCGGTCGGCGTCGTGCGGCTGACGATATCGATGACGCGGCCGTCCTCGATGCCGTAGTTGGCCACGCGCGTGACGGTTTTCTTCTTATCGAAGTAGATCGCAACGATGTGTTGGTCCGTCACTTCGGGCGGTGAAAATGCAAGAGGCCGGTCGATCTTTTGACTGATGTAATACCAGGCGTCACCGCCAACGGTCGAGGTCGTCGACGGCGTGCCAAGATCGGTCAACACGGTCTGGGCCGGCGTTCCTGGCTTCAGCTGTCCGAGCGCGTAGGCGTCGACCACATAGCCACGCTGCACCTCGCCGTCGTAGCCGAGACATCCGCCCAGGCCAGCGACAAGCCCGGCCATCCCGACCCAGCGGCCGACTTGCAGCATTTTCGTCTTGGCGCGCCGCACGTGGCCCGCATCACCAAAGATCGCACTCACCGTCGTGTCTCCTGGCGAAGGACCGGCGAGGTCCGGCCGATAAGTTGACTGCGGGCTTCACCCCGATTGCCGGGCCAGGACGCCGGTGCGGCCTGTCCAGAGCGCCTGCCGATTTTTCTTGCATCCGAGCGAGGCGATGCCTAACCCCCGGAGTGTGGAAAATCAAGCTTGCGCCGAGCCTATGCCACCGGCGGCTCCTGACGGACACCGAATGCGTTTTCTTTTCGCGCGTGCAAGCGCGACACCGCTGCAGGCCGCCGCAGATCGTATGCACGATGCGCTGGTCCACCAGATCCGCACGCCATTCTTCTACACGGACCTCCATGTGCCCGACACGTTCGAGGGCCGTTTCGACCTGCTGGTTCTTCATGCCGCCCTGGTGCTGCGACGGTTGCGCGACCTGGGCCCGGACGGACAGTCGCTGGCGCAAGCGCTGGTCGACCTGATGTTCACCAGATTCGACGTGGCCCTCCGCGAACTTGGCGTGAGCGATATCGGCGTGCCAAAACGCATGAAGCGCTTGGCCGAAGCGTTCAAGGGCCGCACGGCCGCCTATGAGGATGCCTTGCAAAAGCAGGATGAGCCCGCGCTCAGAGATGCGATCTGTCGCAACGTCCTGGGCGGCACGTCCGACGGCACCACGCTGTCTCGCTATGCCGGTGCGCTGGAGGCTGCCCTTCAATCCACACCTATGCCGGTGCTGCAGCAGCACGGCGGCATCGCTTTTCCCGATCCTGCCCGCTTCGTGAGCCGCTAGGATGAACACGCCCCCACGTCTCCTCCCTTTGTCACGTCCTTTCGCAGTCGCGGCCTTGCCCAGCGGCGGCCGGAACTTCAAGGTCGAGGCCACCCCGGCCGAGTGCCTTGCCGTCGCTTCGGCCTGCGGCCTCGTCGCCGTGAAAAGCCTGGTGGCCGAACTCACCGTGATGCCGTCGAGCGCGTCCGTGAACGTCACGGGAATGGTCAAAGCTGTGGTGACGCAGGCCTGCACGGTCAGCCTCGATCCCTTCGACGCCGTGGTCGACGAGCCCGTCGATCTGCAATTCATGCCGGAAAGCGGCGTCACGGCATGGATGAAGAAGCACAGTCCCGATCCGAACGAGGATCTGGCCTATGAGATCGACCCGCCCGACGTGATCGTTGATGGGAAGATCGATCTCGGCGCGGTGGCGACGGAGTTTCTTTCGCTCGGGCTCGACCCCTACCCGCGCAAACCCGGGGTCGCTTTCGAGCCGGGGCCCGACCAAGCCGAGAAGGATCCCTCGCTATTTGCGGCTCTGGCGCAATGGAAGAAGCCTGAGTGATCGATCGCAACACCTGTGTCACTTTTCCTGCGGCGTGAACAACACACCCCAAGCACCATAGTGATCGCTGAGGCCCAAAAGGGTTTCAGCGGCGGCTCTTGAGTTCTATGAGGCTCCCGAGTTGCTTGCCGGCGAACTCCCTCTCGCGAGGAGCGACTGCGCCTCGTTGGAGGTCACGACGTCACAATTCCGCCTGTCGCTCCAGCGCATCTGAGTTGTTCTGGCTCCGCACAGATGCCCGACTTGGCACAGCTGGAGCCACGGCCGTCGGCCACGATCTGAGGGTGCGCAATCAACAATGGCCATGATGCCGGAACAAAGACGATCCTCGACGCCTCAGATCCGCATTGCGCTCGACGCGATGGGTGGAGACAATGGTCCCTCCGTGGTGCTCGCGGGGGCGGCGCGCGTCGCTGCAAAACGGCCTGACGTCACATTCCTGCTGTTCGGCGACAGTGCCCTCGTAGAGCCTTTGCTCAGGAGCCATGCGGCCCTGGCCAAAGTCGCGACGGTGCATCATAGCGATGTCGCCATCAAGATGGATGACAAGCCCAGCCAGGCGCTCCGCACGGGACGCCGCGTCTCCTCCATGTGGATGGCGGTCGAGGCGGTAAAACGTGGCGATGCCGATGTCGCGGTCTCGGCCGGGAACACTGGTGCGCTGATGGCCATGTCGAAGGTCTGTCTCCGCACGATGCCGCAGATCGACCGCCCGGCGATCGCCGCACTGTGGCCGACCCTGCGAGGACGATCAATCGTGCTTGACGTTGGAGCCACTATCGGGGCGGACGCCCAACATCTCGTCGACATGGCCATTATGGGCGCCGCCATGGCGTCGATCGTCCTTGGGGTTCCGACCCCCAGCCTGGGACTTCTCAACGTCGGCATCGAAGAGATCAAAGGCCTGGAAGAGGTGAAGGCCGCCGGACGCCTCCTGAGGGACGCCGCCCTGCCCCATCTCGACTATCGCGGATTCGTCGAAGGCGACGATCTCGGCCGGGGAACAGTCGACGTGGTGGTCACCGAAGGCTTCACGGGAAACATCGCGTTGAAGACCGCGGAAGGGACAGCGAAGCAGATCGCGCAGTATCTGCGCGACGCCATGGGGGCGAGCCTCCTGTCCAAGCTCGGCTACGTGCTGGCCCGCAAGGCGTTCGATGCCATGCGGGAGAAGATGGACCCGCGGCGTGTCAATGGCGGCGTCTTTCTCGGCCTCGACGGGCTTGTCATCAAGAGTCATGGTGGCACCGACGGCTTGGGTTTTGCCGGGGCCATCGAGATGGGCTATGAGATGGCCCACCATGACCTCCTGAGCAAAATCCGGGAATCGTTGACATTGGCCCAGGAGATCCGAACTCCTGGCGTGAGCCCTGCCGCTGAATCCTCCTGAAACCGATGATGAGTTCCGCCGGGCGCACGTGGCCGGCCGGGATCAAGTCGCACCGACATCCTCTCGAACGGACAATGCCGTGAACCGGGACAGATCTCCCTTCAATTCCGTGGTTCTCGGCGTGGCAGGTCACCTGCCCTCCAAGCGCGTCAGCAACGCTGAACTGGCGGAGCGAATCGACACGTCCGACGAGTGGATCGTCCAGCGGACGGGCATCACCCAACGCTATATTGCAGGACCCGACGAAACCACGTCCACGCTCGCGACGGCTGCCGCTCGAAAAGCGCTTTTGGCGGCGGACCGCGCCCCGCGTGACATCGACCTCGTCATCGTGGCAACGTCGACGCCGGACTACACGTTTCCATCCGTGGCCACCCAGGTCCAGGCCGGGCTCGGGATCGTCGACGGAGTGGCCTTCGATCTTCAGGCCGTCTGCTCGGGCTTTGTCTTCGCCGTAGCCACAGCGGACAAGTTTTTGCGCTCCGGCTCGCATCGCTGTGCCCTGGTCATCGGCGCTGAGACCTTTTCGCGCCTTCTCAATTGGGAGGACCGCACCACCTGCGTCCTGTTCGGTGACGGAGCCGGCGCCATGGTGCTCGAAGCGCGCGAAGCCGCCGCCGAGACCGAGATGCCGCGTGGAGTGATCACGTCGCACCTCCGCTCCGATGGTCGGCATCGCGACAAGCTTTATGTCGACGGTGGACCCTCCACGACCCAATCGACAGGGCACCTGCGCATGGAAGGCCGGGATGTGTTCCGGCATGCGGTCGGCATGGTGGAGGATGTGGTGAAGGCCGCTTTCGAGGCGACCGGCACCGGGCCCGACGATCTCGACTGGTTCGTCCCCCACCAGGCGAACCGTCGGATCATCGACGCGTCGGCAACCAAGCTCGGGATCGCACCCGAAAAGGTCGTCACGACAGTTCAATTGCATGCCAATACGTCGGCAGCCTCGATTCCGCTGGCGTTGGCGGAAGCTTGTGGTGACGGTCGTATCAAGCCGGGTCACCTCGTGATGATCGAGGCCATGGGCGGCGGCTTCACCTGGGGTAGCGCCCTCATCCGCTGGTGACCCCCACCTCTCCTGGTTGATCACAATATTGCGCGCGATCGATTTCGACTTGCGGGCGCTTCGCTTTGTTTGCCTTATAGCCTCGCAGGTCTGCACGTGCCTGCAACGCGGCTCGACCCGGTATGCGGATTGGACGAAGGGCGGCGCTTCTAGGGGAGGCGCTTGCCACCGACCATTTCTGCAGACCAATCCAGGGGTCGAGCTCAAGCTAATCCGTGCCAGTGGGGGATCACATGAGCAAAAACGGGGTTGGCGGTACAAGCCGCACCGTCACTCGAGCCGATCTTGCAGAGGCGGTCTATCAACGCGTCGGCTTGTCCCGTACTGAGTCGGCAGAATTGGTGGAAATGGTCTTGGGCGAAATGGCGGATGCGCTCGGACGGGGTGACGTGGTCAAGCTCTCGTCATTCGGCTCCTTCGTGGTGCGCTCGAAGGGAGAGCGTATCGGCCGCAATCCGAAAACCGGCATTGAGGTGCCGATTACGCCGCGGCGGGTGATGGTGTTCAAACCCTCGAATATTCTTAAGAGCCGGGTCAATGGTCAGACGATTTCAGTCGATGACGCGGATGACTAATTGACATGGAGAAGGATGCGGACGCCTTCCGGACCATCAGCGAAGTGGCTGCGGCTCTCGGCATTCCGCCTCACGTCCTGCGGTTCTGGGAAACCAAATTCCCGCAGGTCAAGCCCCTCAAGCGCGGTGGCGGCCGGCGGTACTACCGCCGTGCCGACACAGAATTGCTGAGCGTCATCCGCCGCTTGCTCTACGAGGACGGCTATACGATCCGGGGTGTGCAACGCCTCCTGAAGACGCAGGGGCCGGCAGCCGTCGCGGCCTTGCCGCCCGGCCAAGTGCCGGAGAGCGAAGACAGCGACAGCGATGCATCAGACCAACCGGATCTCGTGGAGCGGGTTCAGTCGGTAGAGATGAACGAAGCCCCGAAGGGATTCTCGCAGGTCCTGACACACCTCATCAGCGAAATAGCATCCTGCCGCAGGCTGCTCGACGCAGCCCTGAGCTCGGACCCGTAACGCTTCCTACTCGGCCGCGGCCTGCTGGGCAGGGGCCTGCCTTTCCTGCTTCAGCAACTCCGCAACCATGAATGCGACCTCGATCGCCTGCTCGGCGTTCAGACGTGGGTCGCAGTAGGTGTGATAACGATCGTGCAGATCCGCGTCGGAGATCGCGCGGGCGCCGCCCGTGCATTCCGTCACGTTCTTGCCCGTCATCTCGAGATGAACCCCGCCCGCGTATGTCCCTTCGGCCTGATGCACCTGGAAGAACGAGCGGATCTCACCCATGATGCGCTCGAACGGTCGCGTCTTGTAGCCCGTTGACGCCTTGATGGTGTTGCCGTGCATCGGATCGCAGGACCACACGACGGTGCGGCCCTCGCGCTCGACCGCACGGATCAACCCGGGCAGATGCTCAGCCACCTTGTCGGCCCCGAACCGGCAGATCAGGGTCAGCCGACCGGCCTCGTTCTCAGGATTCAGCAGATCGATGAGCCGCAGCAACCCGTCAGGCTTGAGCGAGGGACCGCACTTCAGCCCGATCGGGTTCTTGATGCCGCGAAAATACTCGACGTGACCGTGGTCAGGCTGGCGCGTGCGATCGCCGATCCACAGCATGTGACCGGAGGTCGCGTAATAGTCGCCGCTCGTCGAGTCGACGCGCGTCATCGCCTGTTCGTATCCGAGCAGCAGGGCCTCGTGCGACGTGTAGAAATCCGTCTGCCGCAGTTCCTGATGCGCCTCGGCATCGAGGCCTATCGCTTTCATGAAGCCGAGCGTCTCGGTGATGCGGCTCGCGAGTTCCTCGTAGCGACCTGATTGCGGACTGTCCTTGACGAAGCCCAGCATCCAGCGGTGCGCGTTCTCAAGGTTTGCGTAGCCGCCAGTCGCGAAGGCGCGCAGCAGGTTCAGGGTGGCGGCCGACTGCCGATAGGCGTCGAGTTGGCGTTGCGGATCGGGGATGCGCGACGCAGCGTCGAAATCGATGCCATTGACGATATCACCCCGGTAACTCGGGAGTTCCACCCCGTCGATGGTCTCGTTCGGGGCCGACCGTGGCTTGGCGAATTGTCCCGCGATGCGCCCAACCTTGACGACCGGCGAGGCCGCCGCGAATGTCATGACGACAGCCATTTGCAGGAACACACGGAAAAAATCACGAATGTTGTCGGCCGCATGCTCGGCAAAGGCCTCGGCGCAGTCGCCCCCCTGAAGCAGGAAAGCCCGGCCGTGCGCCACCTCGCCCAGGACGCGTTTCAGCTTACGGGCTTCACCTGCAAAAACGAGCGGTGGAAATTTGCCGATCTGTGCTTCGACTGTCGCGAGCGCTCGCGCATCCGGATAGGCCGGCATCTGTTCCACGGGAAACGCACGCCAGCTATCCGGGCTCCAGGCGGCCTGGTGCGCGGTCTTGCGATCCGAGGTCATGGTGCCGCGCCCATGCGTCTGGCGCTCGTCGATCATCGTGATACTCCTCGCGGATGCGCGCAGCGCCTCCAAATAGCGCTACCGAGGCCCTAAAGGCCCGATCCGATGCCGGCCTTATACACCAGCCGCCTCTTCATGCCATGGGGCGCCATGACTTGTTAGCCACAGCGTAACAATTCAGCAATGTCATGCGCCCATATCCATGCTTTCGCCCTGATTTGGAGCGGAAAAGCAAGCTACGCCGCTGCGGCGCAGCTTGAGCTTACGCTCCCTCTGCTTCCGCGCCTTCGAGTTCCGCCGACCATGCCTACCGCCTCGTCTATCGCCGCTCTCCTCCTCTCCGTTTTCGTTCTGATCACCGGGAACGGCCTGCTCAACACGCTTGTGCCCCTCAGAACCAAGCTCGACGGTTTTCCGGAAATGGCGATCGGCCTCATCGGCTCGGCCTATTTCGTAGGCATGCTGGTCGGCACATTCGTGTCGGCCGCCATCATTCGAAAAACCGGCGCCAAAACCGCGTTTGGGATTTTCGCGGGCCTGACAGTCCTGTCCGCCCTCGTGTTTCCAGTCCTGCCGAATGCCGTGGTTTGGATCGCATTGCGGGCGCTGCTCGGCTTTGCGTTCGCGGGACTCTACGCCGTCATCGAAGCATGGCTCAATGCGCGATCAGACAATTCCAATCGCGGTCGGGTCTATGCCCTCTATCAGATCGTCACTTTCGCGGGCAGCGCCGCTGGCCAGGAGATGATCGCCTTCACCAAGCCCCAGGCGGAACTCCTGTTCGGGCTTGCCGCGCTGTGTCTCGCGGCGGCCGTCGTTCCGCTGGCCCTCTCCAAGGGAGCGGCCCCACGCGTCTCCCGCTCCGTCTCGCTGCAATTGCGCTGGATGGCGCGACTGTCCCCGATCGGCACAGTCGCGGCGCTGTGCATTGGGGCCGCCAATGGCAGCTTCTACTCGCTGGCACCAGTGTACGGATTGGGACTTGGGCTTTCCTCCGCCAAGGTTGCGACGTTCATGACGGCGACGATCCTGGGCACGGCCGCCGCGGTCTACCCGGTTGCGCGCCTGTCCGATGGGCACGACCGGCGCATCGTTCTGACAGTTTTCGCGGCGATCGGCGTTCTGGCCGAGTCGATGCTGGCGATGACCAGCCACGGTTCGATGATGCTGCTGTCTTGTCTCGGCCTGTCCGTCGGCGCCTCGACCATGGTGCTCTACACGGTGGCGATCAGCCATGTGAACGACCGCGCCGGCCCGGAGAACGGCGTCGAAGTATCGTCCACGATGCTATTCTTGTATTGCGTCGGCGCGATCATCGGGCCAGCGACAGCGTCGGCCGCGATGTCGTGGTATGGCCCGTCAGCCTTGTTCGTGCAGAATGCCATCATCCACACGGCGCTCGTCGGCTTCATCGCGTGGCGGCTCCTGGCCCGCGAACGCCTCACACTGGCAGCCCAGCCGCTTCGCCTGACGGCCCGGGCCAGGCTCGGGTAGCCGCCGCTCAGACCCCCGGCCCAGCACCTTTCGCATAGCGCGCAGTTCGGGTTCGCATCGTCACGAGTTCTTCGGCCGCGGTTGGATGAACCGCGATCGTCTCGTCGAACTGCGTCTTCGTGGCACCCACGTGCATGGCGATGCCGACGAGCTGGATCATTTCGCCCGCGTCGTGTCCCAAAATATGGACTCCGAGCACGCGGTCGGTCACCCCATCGACCACGATCTTCATCACGGTCCTCTCGGCCCGCCCG
Organism: Lichenifustis flavocetrariae; assembly: GCF_026130545.1. Lineage (GTDB taxonomy): Bacteria > Pseudomonadota > Alphaproteobacteria > Rhizobiales > Beijerinckiaceae > Lichenihabitans > Lichenihabitans flavocetrariae. The sequence goes on from NZ_JAMOIM010000017.1 coordinate 121,067, forward strand.
GACAGAACGGCCTTCATGGGCCGAAACGAGGTTTTATACACGTCCACAAGGTCGAAACGGACGCGTGCCTCCTCTTCGGTAAGGCCCACGGTGCCGATCTCCGGGGTGGTAAAAACCGCCGAGGCGACATTGTCGTGGTTCATTGCCCGGTCGCGGCCGCCAAAGAGCATATCAGCAAGGAGATGACCTTCGCGAATGGCGACCGGTGTGAGATTTACCCGGTTCGTCACGTCTCCAACCGCATGGATCGACGGTACGGTGGAGGTCGAGAAACGATCGACCTCGATGGCGCCAAAGCGGTCAAGCTTCACGCCGACCTCTTCCAGGCCGAGGCCGCGCGAAGCGGGTGCCCGACCGGTCGCGGCCAGCACCTGATCGACATCGACGGCCGTGCCGTCGTCGAGATGCACGCGTAGCCCGTCCGCCACGGGTTCGATCCGGGTCGGCAGGGTTCGAGGCCGCAGAACCACGCCGGCTTCCTTCAGCGCGCCCGTCAGGCCATCACGCATGTCGCCATCGAAGCCGCGCAGGATCTCGTCACTCCGAAACACCACGGTCACGGCCGACCCCAGCCGGGCGAAGACGGAAGCGAACTCAAGCGCGATATATCCGCTGCCGATCGCCAGAAGCCGTTTTGGGAAAACCGGGAGATCGAAGATTTCGTTCGAGCTGATCGAGCGATCGATTCCAGGGATCTCGGGATGCTGCTCGGGCCGCGAGCCGGTGGCGATCAGGATGTGCTTGGCGGTGACCTGGCCTCCGGTGCTGAGCCGTACAAGGTTCGGCCCTACCACCGAGGCGCGGCAGGCGTGGATCTCGACCCCCGATTTCACAAGATTGGTGTGGTAGATGTCCGACAGCCGGGAGACTTCCCTTTCCTTGGCGGCCACCAGCGTCGGCCACGAGAATGTCGCCTGAGGCACGCTCCATCCAAACCCTGCGGCGTCCGCGAAGTCGTCGGCGAACCGGCTCGCATAGGCATAGAGCTTCTTCGGCACACATCCGCGCACCACACAGGTCCCACCCAGCCGGTAGTTCTCGGCGAGCGCGACGCGCGCACCATGGCCGGCGGCGATCCGCGCCGCCCGGACGCCACCCGAACCTCCTCCGATGACGAAGAAATCCACGTCGTGCTCAGCCATTCGGGTTCATGTCCTAGAAGCGTCTCCCGACAAGTCCGATAGGAACGAGGCTTAGAAATCCTGACCCTTGGCCTTCATCTCATCGTGAACGCGGGTCATCATGTAAGTCGACAACGTCTGCGTCCAAGTCTGCATCGCGACCACGACCTCGTCGAGCATCGCCGGCTGTACCTCGACGTATTTCTTGCCGACAGGAGAATTAAAGAAGGCCGCGGCCTGCTCAAGCTCCGTCTCGCTCATATGGCGGGCATAGATGCGCGCCGCCATGTCGATCATCTCGTCGCCCTTCTTCAGGAATTCCGGTTGCAGCTTGGCCACGACGGCTGTCAAATTGGCTTTCAGCTCTGGCCGCGTCCGCGTCAGCATCGGAACAATCTGATCAGCCAGTTGCGGCACCATCGGTTCGAACGAGCGAGACATGCCGGACGCGAGCACGAGCGAGCGGGCCGCGGCCAGTTGAGCCGCGGACGGCTCTGGCTGGCTGGCATTTGGGACGGTCGGTGCAGGGGCAGGCGTGGGTTGAGTCTGGGCTTGCGCCGCCGTCAAGGTCAGGACGATGGTCGCAGCCGCAAGACAGCGGCCAGCAACAGAAGCAATAACGTGACTCATCAAGATGATTCCTAACCTTCTACGAATTTTGTCGACCGATCACATAAGTCTGGCTGGCGTCGGCCATGATCACGGTCGTGGCGAGGCCGATGAACAAGCCATGCTCGACCACGCCGGGAATATTGACGAGCGCCTCGGCCAATCGTTCCGGCTCCGGGATCGCCCCAAGACGGCAATCGAGAATATGGTGCCCACCGTCGGTGACGAAGGGATCGGAAAGCGTTTTGTCGAGGCGCAGCGAGACGGCTCCCGCCAGCCCCAGGCGCTGGAACGCCGCCTCAACCTGCCTGGTCGTGGCGCCGAGCCCGAACCTGTTGACTTCCACCGGCAGAGGAAACCGCCCCAAAACCTCGACCCTTTTGGACACATCGGTGATCACCACCATCCGACGAGAGGCTGCCGCTACGATCTTTTCGCGCAGCAACGCTCCTCCTCCCCCCTTGATGAGGCGCAATTCGGGATCGAACTCATCGGCGCCGTCAACCACAAGGTCCAGCTCAGGCGTGTCATCGAGCGTTGTAAGCGGGATCCCGGCCGCTTCCGCTTGAGCTCGCGTCGCCTCGGAGGTGGGCACGCCCACGACGTTCAAGCCGCCGCGAACCCGTTCGGCAAGATGAGCAACGAAGAGCTTGGCCGTCGTCCCCGTGCCAAGACCGAGCCGCATTCCCTCCTGGACGAAATCGAGCGCGCGTACGGCCACGCGGCTTTTCAACTCGTCCTGCGTGGCTTCTGGCATGAAGGCATGTCTCGCGCGGTCTAATCACCGTTCAGGTCTCTGCAAGCCTCCGGTATCGCCTCCTGCATCAAAAGGCAATTCGTGAGGCATGATGCTTACGAACCCCTCGCGATGGATGAACAAATGCCATCCCGCCCCTTCATCGCGCATTCAGCTGTGCTTGCCTATGTTCAGGCCTAAGAGCGACGAGCCAAGCGGCATTCGTTGCAACTCGGTCATACGGGGCAAAGTCATGTCCACATTGAAAAAATTCGTCGCAACGGGTCTGGTTGCCGTCTCCCTCGCCACCTGTACCGTGGCGACATCGAGCCCTGCGGCCGCGTGGTACCGTGGTGGCTGGGGCGGACCGCTGGCTGCCGGTGCCATCGGTGGGCTCGCCTTGGGAGCCATCGTGGGCAGCGCGACCCATCCCTACGGCTATGCGCCTTATGGATATGGCTATGGCCCTGCCCCGGCTTATAGCCCCTGCTATCGTGGCAGAACCCCGGTTTACGACGCCTATGGAAATTTTGCCGGATACCGCCCCGTTAGGGTCTGCAACTAACAGCGGTATGCCAACCCGGTATTGAATTAAAGACTTGCGGCCGCCTCTTCAAGCGGCTGGCCAAGAGCGAGCCCTCCGGTTAGCGCCCCACCGGAGGGTTTTCGCGCGTCTCCGGTTCGCGGCCTCACTTGGCCGGCGGCGTGCACACCACAGCATCGTTGAGCACGTAGCAGATCGACATAGATCCACTCCGTAGATCCACCCGAAAGACGCCACCCTCCTTCTCGTGGCGAGAGGCGACCAGACCATATTCGCTTTGCGCTTGCGGCCCCCCACCTTCGCCGGGCGGATAGCAGAGCGTGGTGCCGATAGACGCCTTGGCGTCTTTTGAGGCGTCAGTGGCAAGACCATACTGACAAGCCGACATCTCACCCGTCGCCTTATCGACCCGATAGACGCGGTTGAGGTCAACCTCCGGCGCAGCCAGGAATTCATAGCTCGCGGCGTGAACCGCAGAAGTTCCTCCGAGGAGGAGAATCGCCGTCCCCAACGCCCGCAAATGCACGCACCACATTCGACATACCCCGCGAATCAGGCCGGATCATTCCGCAATCTTGGCCCGCTTTCAAATTGACGTGTCAGTTCGTCGGCGCCGTGGCATATCGCATAGGCCTCATGGAATCTGATATGTCGACCTCCCCTCCCCTCGTGATCTTCGACCTCGACGGTACGCTCGCCGATACGGCTGGCGACCTGATGGCGGCCCTGAACTTCGTTCTCGAACGGGACGGCATCCCGCCGCTACCAGTCGAACAGGCCCGGACGCTCCTTGGTGCCGGCGGCCGTGCGCTGATCCGGCGTGGGTATGCGGTTTCCGGACGCAACATCGAGGGCACGCGGCTGGAGGAACTCTTCGCCGATTTCCTGCACGACTACGAAAGCCATATCGCGGCGCGATCGGCTCTTTTCCCGGGCGTCATCGATGCGCTCGAAAGGCTGGAGCGAGACGGGTTTGCCTTTGCGGTTTGCACGAACAAGATGGAACGCGCGTCCATCAAACTCCTCCAAGCCCTGGGGGTAGATTCGCGCTTTCGTGCGATCTGCGGGCAGGACACGTTCGGCTTCTACAAGCCGGACGCACGCACCCTGCCGGCCGTGATCGCGCGCGCTGGCGGAACTGTCGAGAGGTCCGTGATGATCGGCGATTCAATCACCGACATTGCGGCGGCCAAGAACGCCATGATCCCGGTGGTGGCGGTCGATTTCGGCTACACCGACAAGCCGGTGGCCGAACTCGGTCCCGACCGGGTGATCTCCCATTTCGACGAACTCGACGCCGCCGTGAAGAGCCTCCTGGCAGCATAGGGCAAGGCTGTTTGAAGCTTGACGTCGACCAAGCCTTTGCTCTAATCGCTTCTCACCGCCATGGTGCGGGCGCGTAGCTCAGCGGGAGAGCACTCCCTTCACACGGGAGGGGTCACAGGTTCAATCCCTGTCGCGCCCACCATTTTGCACTCGGTTATTGCGGGGCGGACAAGTCTCGTTGATCGCGGTAGGTCACATTCACGGCTTCCGAGCTGGAATTGCCTGTGCCGACAACCGCGAACAATGAGCCTTTAAGCGATGGCTCGCGTGAGCCACACCGACCGACACGCGTCAGCTCTTCCGGTCGACCGTAAAGCGTGCCGCTTCCGCCAGGATCGCGGTGCGTGCCCCGAGACCCGTGGCCGTAAGGGCTTCGGCGGCTTCGCGAGCGAGGAGATCGCGGCGCGCTTTCGCGGCATCGAGCCCGAGTGCCGCCACCAGTGTCGCCTTGTTGCGGCCGGCATCCTTGCCTGCGGCCTTGCCAAGCGTTTCCGTGTCGCTCTCTGCATCGAGAATGTCGTCGGCGACCTGGAATGCCGCGCCGAGGGCCATCCCGTAATGCATCAGCGCTTCCCGCTGCGACGGCGATGCACCGCCCAGGATCGCCCCGGCTTCGACCGCGTAGAGCAGCAAGGCACCCGTCTTCATGGACTGCATCTGCAGCACGAAGGCTGCCGTATGCGGCTCGGTGCGTCTCTCCGCTTCGAGATCGAGCGCCTGGCCGCCCGCCATGCCACCAAGACCAGAGGCGCGGGCGAGCGCCAGCACAAGGGCGGCACGCACCCCCGGATCCGGATGGGTCTGCTCACCGGCCGTCACATCGAACGCATAGGTCAGCAGCGCATCGCCGGACAGAATGGCGGTTGCCTCGTCGAAGGCCTTATGGGCCGTGGGACGACCACGCCGCAGATCGTCGTCATCCATCGCCGGCAGATCGTCGTGCACCAGCGAATAGCAGTGGATCATTTCGAGCGCGGCACCGGCTCGCAACGGGCCGACGCCCTCGACGCCAAACAGCCGCGCGGTTTCGACCAGCAGAAAAGGCCGCAAGCGTTTGCCGCCGCCGAGCGTCGAGTACCGCATCGCCTCGAGCAGGCGAGGCGGCCTTGTTACCTCGTTCGGCAAAGTGTCCGGCGCGAGAAGACGATCGAGCGTAACCTCCACGGCATCGGCCACCGCCGTCAGTCGGGCCTGGAAGTCGGTCTGATCGGCGTCGGCAGACATCGTATCCTCCTTGCGGAGGCTTGAGTGCGTGCCCCGCTGACGCCTTATTTTCTGCTGCAGGCTTGAGGTCAAGGGTGCCGCGTTGTCGAAGGGCTCCCGATCAATGCGTCATGGTCGAGTTCCACCTCTTCGTCGAGTGGCCAAGTGCCGGCCCACTTGCTAGAACCACGCCCGTGGAGAGACCGGAATGCGACAGGCGCGAGTCAAACGCGAGACACGAGAAACAAATATCGACGTTGCGGTCGACCTCGACGGGTCCGGCGCGGCCGAGATCGAAACCGGCGTCGGCTTCTTCGATCATATGCTCGATCAGATCGCCCGCCACGCCCTGTTCGACCTCACCGTTCGGGCCAAGGGTGATCTGCATATCGATATGCATCACACCGTCGAGGATACAGGCCTTGCGCTCGGGCAGGCAGTTCGCGAGGCGCTTGGCGATAAGCGCGGCATCACCCGCTATGCGGACGTGCATCTCCCCATGGACGAGACCCTGACTCGCGTGGCGTTGGATTTCTCCGGGCGTCCATTCCTGGTGTTTCGAACCACCTTCGACAGACCGAAGATCGGCGCTTTCGACACGGAACTCGTACGTGAATTCTTCCAGGCCTTTGCCATGCAGGCCCACGTGACCTTGCATGTCGAGACACTCTATGGCGACAACAACCATCACATCGCCGAGTCGTGTTTCAAAGGCCTGGCACGCGCCTTGCGCGTGGCCGTCGCGATCGATGAGCGACAAGCCGACCGCATTCCCTCAACAAAGGGCTCGCTTGCGGGCTGAGAGGTCGACTATGACCATCTACACAGTTCACGTGCCCGACGACACATCCGACCCCGTGACGCAGGCCGATCACACCATCCTCATTCGCGATGGCTTTAGCGGAAGCGCCTTCGTGTTTGGTTTCGCGTACCTTCTCTGGCATCGTCTATGGGTTGCGGCGACGATTTGGATTGTGGTGACAGCGGCCTTGGTGGTCGGGGCCATCGTCCTCCATCTCCCCTCGGTGTCTGTGATAGCCATCTCGTTTCTCATGCATGTCTATCTTGGCCTGGAGGGACCCGATCTCCGCCGTTGGGGACTCGCGCGGCGACACTACACTCTCAAGGACATCGTCTCCGCCCCGGGCTTGAGCGACGCGGAAGCGTTGCTGTTCGGGCGGCAGTTCTCTCGGCCCCACACGCCGCCCCGTCCGGTGGAGCGCTGGGCCTCGGCCGCCGGCACACCGAGCGTGATCGGCATGTTTCCGGACGGGAGCGGCGCGTGACCGTCGCGATCATCGACTATGGCTCCGGCAATCTCAATTCGGCCCTCAAAGCCTTTGAGCGCGCCGCGCAGGAGCTCGACAGCGCACCACAGATCGAGGTGACGGCGGACCCCGACCGGGTTCGGGCGGCCGAGCGTATCGTGTTGCCTGGCGTCGGGGCCTTCGCGGATTGCATGGCGGGCCTACGAGCCGTTCCAGGGCTACTGCCCGCTCTGACCGAGGCCGTGCAAGACGGCGGCAAACCATTCCTCGGGATCTGCGTGGGCATGCAATTGCTTGCCACGCGTGGCCTTGAATACAGAGAGACGACGGGACTCGGGTGGGTTCCCGGTCAGGTCGCCGCACTCGAACCGGCTGATCCGCATCTTAAAATCCCGCATATGGGATGGAACACGATCGATCAGGCGCGACCCCATCCGCTCCTCGACGGCATACCGACAGGCGCCAAGGGGCTGCACGCGTATTTCGTTCACTCCTTCCAGCTCTACGCCACCGACAATGCCGATGTGGTGGCAACAGCCGACTATGGCGGCCCGCTTACGGCTTTCGTCGCGCGCGGGAACGTGGCGGGCACGCAGTTTCATCCCGAGAAAAGCCAAACGCTCGGGCTGGCGCTGATCGCCAATTTTCTCCGGTGGGCGCCATGATCCTATTTCCAGCCATCGACCTCAAGAGCGGCGAATGCGTCCGCCTCGTGCAGGGCGACATGGACCGCGCGACCGTGTTCAACACCGACCCGGCCGCCCAGGCCGCGGCTTTCGAACAGCAGGGGTTCACTCACCTCCACGTCGTCGATCTCGACGGCGCCTTCGTGGGTCAGCCGGTCAACGCCGCTGCCGTTGAGGCCATCCTCAACAGGGTGCGCATGCCCGTGCAACTTGGCGGCGGCGTGCGTGAATTGCGGACCGTGGAGCACTGGCTGCGCCGTGGCGTGAACCGCGTCATCATCGGTACGGCGGCCGTCAGAGACCCTGCCCTTGTCAGAGAGGCCGCGAGGTTGTTTCCGGGTCAGATCGCAGTCGGGGTCGACGCCCGCGATGGTTTCGTGGCGGTTGAAGGCTGGGCGCGGTCGTCGTCGATCAGCGCCTCCGAACTCGGCCGGCGGTTCGAGGATGCCGGGGTCGAGGCGATCATCTACACCGACATCGCCCGTGACGGCCTGATGAAGGGCTTGAACATCGAAGGAACGATCGCACTTGCCGAAGCCATCACGATCCCGGTGATCGCCTCAGGCGGCCTCGCCTCCATCGCCGATGTCGAGCGGCTTTGCCAACCGGATTGTGCCCGGATCGCAGGCGTCATCACGGGCCGGGCGCTCTATGACGGTCGCCTCGATCCGGCTGAAGCTCTGGCCATGATCGCCGCCCATAGTGAGGGCCCGCGTGCTTAAATTTCGCGTCATCCCGTGCCTCGACGTCAAGGACGGCCGTGTTGTCAAAGGCGTCAATTTCGTGGATCTGCGCGATGCTGGCGATCCGGTCGAATGCGCGCTCGCCTATGACGCGGCTGGGGCGGACGAACTCTGCTTCCTCGACATCACGGCAAGCCACGAGGACCGGGGCATTCTTCTCGATGTGGTCCGACGAACGGCGGCGCGGTGCTTCATGCCACTCACTGTCGGCGGCGGCGTTCGAAGCGTCGCAGACATCCGCCAACTCCTTCTGGCGGGCGCCGACAAGGTGTCGATCATGAGTGCCGCCGTCACCAACCGCGACTTCGTGCGCGAGGCGTCTGAGAAGTTCGGCAGCCAGTGCATCGTCGTTGCCATCGATGCCAAGCGGGTGTCGACGGACGACGAAGCACCCCGATGGGAAATCTTCACCCACGGCGGCCGCCGCCCGACCGGGCTCGATGCGCTGGCCTATGCCCGAGATGTGGTCGATCGCGGCGCGGGCGAGTTGCTGTTGACCTCCATGGATCGCGACGGCACCAAGGCGGGTTTCGATCTCGCCCTGACGCGCGCGGTCGCCGATAGTGTCCCGGTGCCGGTGATCGCCTCAGGTGGGGTCGGTACCCTCGATCACCTCGTCGCCGGCATCCGGGAGGGCCATGCGACGGCCGTGCTGGCGGCCTCGATCTTTCACTTCGGCGAGTTCACCATTCGCGAGGCCAAGGCGCATATGGCCCATGCCGGGCTCCCCATGAGGCTCGACCCGTGACCGCCCCGTTTTCGCTCGATGATCTCATCAAACTGATCGAAACGCGGGCGCTCTCGCCGGTCGATCGCTCCTACACCCGGACCCTGCTCGACGCCGGCACGCCCCGCATCGCGAAAAAGTTCGGTGAGGAATCGGTGGAGCTCGTCATCGCCGCGGTCGGCGGCAAGAAGGCGGAGATCGTCGCTGAAGCGGCCGACGTTATCTACCATCTTCTCGTGCTGCTGCAGGCCGGCGGTATTCATCTCGATCAAGTCGTGCAAGAGTTGGGTCGGCGTACCCAGCAGTCTGGTCTCGAAGAGAAGGCGTCGCGGCCTCCATCTGCGTAGGTGCCGGCGGCAGGGGTTGCCATGAACAAGCGGTTCAAGACGCCGACGCCTGTGGCCTCGCCCTATCGCGTCTTTTCAAGCGAAGAATGGGCGACGCTCCGGGCCGATACGCCGCTGACGTTGACGGCGGAAGACGTCGCACGTTTGCGTGCGACCAATGACCCGATCTTGCTCGACGAGGTCATTGCGATCTACCTGCCTCTCTCACGCCTTCTCTCGCTTTATGTCGCAGCCGCCCAGGGGCTCTTCAAAGCGACGCAGCGCTTCCTTGGCGCCGAGGTGGAAGGCAAGATGCCCTACCTGATCGGTGTCGCGGGCTCTGTTGCGGTGGGTAAGTCGACGACGGCCCGGGTCATGAAGGCACTCCTGTCACGCTGGCCCAACACCCCCAAAGTCGATTTGGTGACGACGGACGGCTTCCTGCATCCCAACCGGGTCCTCGAAGCCAAAGGGATCATGAACCGAAAAGGGTTCCCGGAAAGCTTCGATGCGCCCGCGCTGTTGCGCTTCCTGTCTGACGTGAAAGCTGGCATGCGCAACGTCAAGGCACCGGTCTACAGCCATCTCGTCTATGACATCGTGCCCGATGAATATGTTACGGTGGACCGGCCTGACATCCTCATCGTCGAAGGCCTGAACGTTCTCCTGCCCAATCGGGTCGGTCGCGACATTCCGTTCGTGTCGGACTTTTTCGATTTCTCCATCTACCTCGATGCCGACCAGGCGCTCCTCGAACGCTGGTACGTGGACCGGTTCATGCGGCTAAGGGAAACGGCTTTCCGAGACCCTCGCTCCTACTTCCGCAAATATGCCGACCTGACGGACGAGCAAGCGGTGGAGATCGCACTCAACATTTGGCGCACCATCAACCTGCGCAACCTCATCGATCACATCCGCCCGACGCGCCCTCGCGCGAGCCTCATCCTCACCAAAGGATCGAGCCATAGGATCGAACAGGCGGCGCTTCGTAAGTTGTAAGAAGTCGCGCCCAGCTGAGGCTGACGACCCTGCTCGTGAAGGTTCGATGACGGTTCCGTTCGTTTGGCGTTATCGATTGGGACGTCATATGGCGGCAACAGGGATTTACGGACCCGCGATTGATGGTCAGAAACGGCATTGAAGTCGAATATTCGTCCGGATTGCGGGACGGAATCGACTTTTGGTGCAGACGGTGGGAAACCAGCGTCACGGGATCGGCGGACCTCCCGATCTTTGAAAGCGTGGGAATCGGAAGCATCGGTCTTCACGCCGAGCGCACGGCTCTCCTTGAGATGGATGGCAGCGAAATCCGTGTTCTCCAGGGGTCGCCGCTGTTCGATCAATGGCTTTACGGCCCCCAATCCGGGAATACTCAACCACGCAACGACGGCTGGCGAACCGTCGGCGAAGTCTCCCAAATGGCCATTGCGGCGAGAAAACCGATTCATCGGACCGCCACCGGCCTGCACGGTGAGCGGATCGAGACACGGGATCTGCTGGCAATGCCTCTCGGCTCCCGTTGGTTTACCTGTCTCGTTCTGTTTTACGTGAGCGAGCCGACAGCAAGCTACGGCGTCACCGACCAAGTCTATCAGTCCACACGGGATGGCTTTCTGATGCTCGCGCCAATCCGCGACATCGACGGGCGAGTCTCTGATTTTGAAGTCGTCTCGGTCAATCCCGGCGCGAGTGCCTTGCTGGGTATCGAGGCGTCGATGCTGCTTTGGTGTCGGTGGAGTGCCATGCCGAACGAGCTTCGACAAGACGGGGTACAACGGGCGCTGCGCGAGGTCCTGAATGATCGCGCACCTCGTAACTTCGAGTTGGAGATCGCCGTCGGCAGCAACGAGTCTTGCTTGGCCGCTCGCGCGTCGCTCCTCGATGATCTGATCTTCCTGACCCTGACTGACGTCACGGAACTGAAAGCCCGAGAGGCCGGATTTCGCCTCATGTTTGAAGCGAACCCGGTTCCCATGTGCTTGGTCGACGCTGAAAGCATGCAATTTCTCGATGTCAATGTGGCCGCCGTCGCGCACTACGGGCATTTGCGCGAGCAATTCTTAGGTATGTCTCATTATGCGCTGCTTCACCCTGACGAGCATGCTGCCTTCAGGGACGTCGCGGCAGATCCGGCTCGCACTTACGAAGGTGAGCGAAGCTGGCGGCACCTTACGTCGGACGGATCCGAGATCCACGTTCGGCCCTATGCTCGGCGATTTGTATTCCGCAAGCGCTCCGCGGCGCTGGTGGCTTTCGTCGATGTCACGAGCAGTCAAAAGGCAGAAGCCGATCTTCGACGCGCTCAGGTTTTCTTGGATACTGTCATTGAGAACATTCCTTCGGCACTTTTCGTCAAGGATGCCGAAACACGCAACCTCCTCCTGGTGAACAAGGCTGGAGAGGACATGCTCGGGGTGACCCGCTCGGAAGCGATCGGGAAGCCAACTGAATACTTCTTTTCAGACGGTACGGGGGTCGACATCCGCGATCACGACCGGCGAGCGCTTCAACTCGACCATTTCGGCGCGGTCATTGAAGAAAAACCCTATGCTTTTCCGGGTCGGGAGACACGTGTTCTGAACGTGAAAAAACTCGCACTTCCTGACGGTGAAGGACACGTGCGCTATCTTCTGGGAATCGCCGAGGACATCACCGAACGTCGGCGCATCGAAAAGAAGATCGCCCATATGGCGCATCATGATGCGCTGACAGACTTACCAAATCGAACACTATTCGCCGCCCAGCTCGAAGCAGCTTTGGCGCAGGTGCGCCGGTCCCGAGCGAGCGCCGCCGTCCTCGGGCTCGATCTTGACGATTTCAAAGCCGTCAACGACACGCTCGGGCATTCGGGCGGAGACGAACTTCTTCAACTCGTCGGCCGCCGGATCTCGGATTGTCTCCGCAGGGAGGATCTCGTGGCTCGCCTGGGCGGTGATGAGTTTGCCATTCTTCAGGTCGCCCCGACCTCCGCCGAAGAAGCGAGCAAGCTGGCCGAACGCTTGGTGAGCGAGTTGACCCGTCCGTTCACGATCATGGACCAGGAGATCAGAATCGGGGCCAGCGTCGGCGTTGCCATCGCGCCGGAGGATGGCGATGACCCGGAAACGCTCCTGCGCCACGCCGATCTCGCCCTCTACCGCGCCAAAGATGAGGGCAAGTCCAACTACCGATTCTTCGAGCCTGAGATGAATGCGCGGCTCCAAAAACGCCGCGAGCTTGAGCGTGACCTACGCAAGGCGCTCGAACGCGGAGACTTCGAACTCCATTACCAGCCGTTGATCACCATCAGAGATCAACGGGTCTGCGGCTGCGAGGCTCTGCTGCGCTGGAAACATCCGGAACACGGGTATGTTCAGCCTGGGGAATTTATCTCCCTAGCGGAAGAAACCGGTTTGATCGCACCGATTGGCGAATGGGTTCTTCGTCGAGCTTGCGAAGAGGCAAGCCGCTGGCCCAGCCCCCTCACGGTGGCGGTGAACGTCTCACCGGCGCAATTTCGGAGTTCCCATCTGGTGGCCACTGTGCTGTCCGCACTGGCTGCAAGCGGCCTCGACCCAAACCGTCTCGAAATCGAGATCACCGAGTCGGTCCTCTTGATGAATTCCGACGCAAACCTCGCGACGTTGCACGCGCTCCGGGGTCTCGGAGTCAAGATCGCGATGGATGACTTCGGCACCGGCTATTCGTCGCTGGCGTATCTCAGCAATTTTTCGTTCGACAAGATCAAGATCGATCGTTCATTCGTTCGCCAGATCGGAATGAACCGTCACTGCGAAGCAATCATTAGCGTCATTGTGAAACTCGGTGCCCATCTTGCCATTGTGACGGTCGGCGAGGGAGTCGAAACTGCTGAACAATTGGCCCATCTCCAACAGGAAGGCTGCGATCAGGCTCAAGGCTTTCTCCTCAGCCGGCCACTTTCTACCTCGGATCTGCGTCTCTTCCTGAACAACCTGCCCGGTCTAAGGGTTGCTGCCTAACCGACTTGGCTCAGACGAACGTCATATCCGGTCTCGACTCGCCCCCTTGCGACAAAGCCACGAGGGGAGCCGAGGATCACGCTCGCAGCGAGCTAAGGAAGCGTCGATAAATTTTTGATTCGCGACGAGGATTTTTGAGGGATTCCCTGCTGCGTCTTTACTTTGTAGATGGGGGCTGTGATCGATGTTGCCGCCATCAAGCGCCGTTACGAGGCCGTCAGCCCTGTTCTGGATGAGCGGGGCCGTCGGCGCTTTGCGGCGGCTGAGGCGCTGACGGCCGGGTGGGGCGGGATCGCGGCTGTGTCGGAGGCGACGGGGATCGCGCGCAGCACGATCGGTTATGGATTGCGGGAACTGCGCGGCCAGGCGCCGGACTCGGCGCTTCGGGGCATCCGACGCAAAGGCGCCGGGCGCAAGCCCTTGACCGAGACGGACCCGACACTTCTGGGCGACCTCAAAGAGCTTGTCGATCCTGCGACCTGTGGCGATCCCATGTCGCCGCTGAAATGGACCTCGAAAAGCTTGCGGAACCTGGCCTCGGCGCTGTGTGTCATGGGGCATCAGGTCGGCCACGACGTCGTCGGCACACTGCTGAAAACGCTTGGTTATTCGTTGCAAGCCAACCGCAAGACGCTTGAAGGATCGCGCCACGTCGACCGA
>NZ_JAMOIM010000178.1 GCF_026130545.1 Lichenifustis flavocetrariae
CTCGACGCCGAACGATTTGTCGAAGCAGCCTATCGCGGGCGTTTTGATTCGATGAACGCCAACCTCGATTTGATCATGGTCGAGAAGCTGAAGAATGGGGACTATCGTGTGTATCCTGGGTCAACCAGGATCATGCAATTCAACCTGAAACCGACGCCAATAATCTTCTGCGGCTTCGAACGCCCTCAGTTCCTGCCTACCGAGTGGGCACAGGCTGGTTTCGAATACAAGACGCTCTACACAACCCTTCCCGATCCGACCCCGCTTGAGAACAGCGTGAAGGAGCTGTCGGCGGGCTTCGCGGACACAGCCTATGAGTTGGCACGGTCATCAATGATGAAGCGTGGGTTCACCCCGGTGAAGGAGCCTGCAGCGTCTGTCGACCGCTGTAGCCCTGGGCTTGAGCCGATCTGCGATACTTATGCGGAAGCCACCTGCCAATCGTTTGCACTGGGCAAGGCATGCGGGTTTCACTGGCGATCGAACGACGGTCATGACATCGTGGTCACGACAACCGTCGGCTACGTGTCGGCG
>NZ_JAMOIM010000179.1 GCF_026130545.1 Lichenifustis flavocetrariae
TCTACCTGATCTACCAGCAGATCCACCTGCTCGACACCCGCACTGGCCTGGCGCTCATCCTATGCATCGTTAACCTGCCGCTGGTGCTCGTGCTGCTAGTCAATGCCCTCAACGACCTGCCGATCGCGGTGGAGGAGGCGGCTCGCATGGACGGCGCCGACACGCTCGCCCTGCTGCTGACCGTGGTCCTGCCTCTCGCGGCGCCGGTCGTCGCCTCCGCGCTGATCCTCTCCTTCATCTATGCCTGGAACGAGTTCCTGTTCGGCCTGATGCTGACGACCGAGCGCGCCGTGCCGATCACGGTCGGCGCGTCCTTCTTCTTCTCGTCGAGCGGTGGCGGCATCCGTTGGGGGGTCGCCTCCGCCGTCATGGTGGTCAGCGTGCTGCCGCCGCTGCTGATCAGCCTCGTCGCCTACCGTTTCATCGGGCGAGCGCTGACGGCGGGCGCGGTCAAGGGATGAGGCTCAACGCTCAGGACGATGGACGGCATTGTTGAACCCGGCAATCCCGATCGAGCCACCC
>NZ_JAMOIM010000180.1 GCF_026130545.1 Lichenifustis flavocetrariae
GAGGCGACCCGTCTCGGCCTCGACATCCGCTTCGTGGTCACCAACGTGGCAGAGGGCACGCCGGCCTGGATCTACGAGACGCTCTACTGCGCGCGAGGACAGGCCGAGAACCTCATCAAACTGCACAAGAGCCAGCTCCGCTCCGACCGCACCTCCTGCCGCTCGGCCCTCGCCAACCAGATGCGGCTCGTGCTCCACACCGCCGCCTACTGGCTCATGCTGACGGTGCGCGACGCCATCCCGACGCTGCGCAATCTCGCACGGGCCGAGTTCACCACACTGCGTCTGCGGCTCCTCAAGGTCGCGGCCCGCATCACGGAGGCTCGCCACCGCGTGCGCCTCGCCTTCGCGGCCGCATGCCCCGAGGCCGACCTCATCGCCGCCTTGCCGGCAGCGCTGCTCAGGCCGCGGATCTGAATCACGGGGCTACAATGCCCCTCACGCTCGAACCCATCACGTCCTCCAGCGCCGCACCGACATCGCCGCCATCCTGAACAGCTCCTCACGCTGC
>NZ_JAMOIM010000181.1 GCF_026130545.1 Lichenifustis flavocetrariae
AGGTCTCGTTTTCCGCTATGCGGCCTGCGGGTGATCTGATTCCCTGGTGGCATGTCGAACCCGCCCAGCATCGCGGCGCTGTCCACGGCCGAGCTGAAAGCTCTGGTGGTGGATCTGCTCGGTCAGGTTTCGGCTCTGGGTCGCGTCGTCGCCGAGCAGCGGGATGAGATTGCCCGCTTGAAAGGGCTGAAGGGTCGGCCGGATATCAAGCCGAACGTGCCACCGAGCGGTATGGAGAAGGCGAGCCGTCCCCTCACCGATGCGTCCAAGCCCGCGCGTCGCGGCGGCGGTCCCAAGACGCAGCGCCGGATGATTCACGAGGATCGTGTGGTGAAGGCCGCCGTGCCGTCGGGATCGCGCTTCAAGGCTTCAAGGGCTATGCGAACTTCGTGGTGCAGGATCTCGTGCTGCGGGTCCACACCGTACGCTACCGCCGGGAACGATGGATGACGCCGGACGGCGAGACCGTGACGGCGGCCCTGCCGCCTGCCGTGACGGGTCATT
>NZ_JAMOIM010000018.1 GCF_026130545.1 Lichenifustis flavocetrariae
AAGAACGTGACCATTCAAGGCCCGAAGCTCTGGGGCGAGGCCATAGAGCCGCATCAATTTGCCCAGGCGCGGACCCGCCTCGCAGACCACGATGAAGCTTTGCGCGAGGTGCATGCGCCCCTCTCGGGTTACCAGCCGGCGGCTCCCCAACGCGGCGAGCACGAGCACGAGCGCGGGCGCCTGCTCGATATAGTCAATGGCGAAGGGATGAAGCGCCGCGAGAAACGCGGCCACCCGTTGCAGTTCGGGATCGGAGAAGCATTGGGCCGCCCGTTCACCCGCGATCGGCACCCACTCCTTGTTCTTGACCAGACCGTCCCGGACCAGATCCGGTGCGATCTGCTGAAATGGCGTCATGACCTGTCTCCGTTCGAGAGAAGCCGCCAGCACCGGGCGGCAGCCCGGCGCGGCGATCACCTCTGAGGACGGAGGGCTGCGAGGTTTTAGGAGACGCGGAGGTCATTCCAGCCGCTCTCCATATTCGGACCATGCTCGCGTGCGGCATTTCACGGCGTGCTCATCCAGATTGGGAGAGGAGACGCCCGTGTCCGAAGACCCTTGCCGCTTCATACTCGCGGTTCTCGTGGTGGCCGTGTGTGCGGCGAGCGCCGATGCCCGCGCCGCGGAGGCGAGCATCGGAACGGCGCAGATGGCGCCGGACGGAACCCTCACGTTTTTCCTGATCGCACGGGATCCGGCGAGGGGCATCACCGGCCACGGATTCTTCACATACAAGCGAGGCGATCCGAAGTACGGGGAGATGCTTCGCCACGTCGGGGGCTTGCGGCCGGGCCAGACGAAATCGGTCCCGCCCTGGCCGAGCGCCGCGAAATAGGCCGCACGCGGGGACCTCCCGATCCCCGCATGGTTGGTGGCCCACGCTTCGGGGGCCTCACCGGGCTGGATTTCGAGACGCTGCTCGGAAAGAAGTCTGACCCCTCATCCTGAGCAGGCCTCGCAGAGGCCGCGTCCAAGGATCGGCAGGTACCTCAGACGTGGCCGATGCTTCGACACGCCCGCTCTGCGGACTGCTCAGCATAAGGGTGTAGAATGTTCAGTCAGGCTTGAGCAGCCCGCGGCTCGCCGGCGTCTCGAAAAATCGGCAAGAGCTTGGCCAATCCTTCGAGACCGCCTTCCCGCTCTTCTCAGATCGAGGTCCCCATGAAGGCCTTCACGGCGTCCTGCATCGCCGCGTCGAACCCTTTCAGGTCCAGCGTCCAATGCACGGTGCCGTTGCCGACGTCGATCGTGACGGGCGTCGTGTCCGACAGGTCGAGGGTGTCTGGCGCCATGTCGACAACCTCCACTTCGGTCGGTGACCGGGCGATGGCCGCCGCCGTGTAGTCGGTGCCGCCCACCTGCATGCGGACCGGCTGCCGATTGCCGACCGTCAAATCCCATTTGGGATTGGTGAGAATGAATTGCCCGGTCTTGCTGACCTGGAAGACCACCGTGCCGCCATGCGTCATTTCGGTGGTGACGCCGAAGACCGAATGGCTGTCGGCCGTCACAGCGAAGCCCCGCCAATAATCGTGCCGCGGGCAAACGGACGTGTCCGCCGAAGCGGGTGACGCGAGCGCGGACAATGTGACCGCGCCAAGAATCATCGGGGCCGCGACGAGAGCCGGCAGGCTCCGGCGGCTGAACGGGAAAGGCTTGCGCATGGGACCGGTGCTCCTTCGAGAGCCCGTCTGAATGACGGCTCATCGAGGGAGACGGAGGCCAGTCGATTTTTCGCAGCGGCTCGCTGGCCAAGCCACGGCGTCCGGATCGAACGAAGTCGGCCCGCGAAAGAATTTTGCTCCTCCGTCTCCTGGATCATGAGCCCGCGACCGGCGGCCTCGGTCCATGTCTTGAGGAGACCACGATGAAGAATATCGGCAAGATCGCGCTGTGCGTGCCCGTCGCCGTCGGCGTCTGGCTGGCGGCCATCCCCTATTTTGCGATCGCCTTCGTGGTGATCGACTGGTTTGCCAATCGGCTTGGCGGCGCGGACTACGCCGAGGCTCTGGGCTATCGCGCCAGCGCGATCGGGGTCACGGCCGGCATTGGCTTCGCCGCTTACTGGCTGCTGCTCATCGCCTGCACCGCGGTCCGCAGCCACGGCGGCACCGATTGGATTTCACGCGCCCTGGCCTTGCTCTTCGTCGCCTTTCTGTTGCTCGTCCTGCGCGGCACGGCCTGGGATTTCCTGACGACGATCACCCACTACAGCCGCTGGGGCGCCCTCGCCGCCCTGCTCTTCGCTTCGATGACAAAGCAGGTCCTCGCCGGCAATAGAGATCGGGCCAGAGCACGTTGCTCCGCCTGCCTTACGGGTTGATGAAGGCCAGCCATGCGTCGGCGGTGTCGGCCGGCGCGGCGCTGCTGCCTGTGACGGTGCTGCTCGCAACTCTTTCGTCTCTGTTCGGAAGCCTGTCCGCGCGTGTCGGTGCGCGTCCGGTGCTGGTCGCGGGCTGCATGGTCATCGCGGCCGGATTCCTGCTGATCCTGCGCGTCAACGCCGGTTCGTCTTACGCGACCGGGCTCCCACCGGCGCTTGCCGCGATCGGAATGGGTCGTGCCGCTGCCGTCGCCCCGCTAACCGCGGCCGCAATGGCCACGGTCGAGCCTCGTCTGCCAGGCGCAGCCTCCGGCTGTAACCACGCCACGGCCCGCACCGCCGGGCTGATCGCAACCGCGTGCCTCGGGCGAGCCGTGGCGTTAAGCGGCGACGATCTCATAACGGCCTGCCACAAGGCGGCTGTGGTGGCAGCCATCGCATGCGTCATCGAAGCCGCGGCCGGTCTCCTGGTGCAAAGCCCCCTTCGCAAGCGATGAGTCGGGGGCCTGTCCCTCGGCTTCAAGCGTTCCAAAGCCATCGAATTCGACCACCGATCTACCTGGTCTGGAGGTCCATACAGGTCGGTGTCGGTGTTTCACGATCTGCAATACAGAGCGGACCGTCTTCTCACGGCCAAGCCCACCAGTCCGTGGTTGATCGCCCGTGCTTCCATCGGACGCTTTCGGCCGTGGGATAACAACGATCGGACTCTTAGAATTTGACCCAGGCGTCAAAGAACGACGCCCCTGGAATGCCGGCCGAAAGCTCGGGGCCAAGCGAGCGCCCATGCCACAGCAAGTTTGGGCCGTTCGGTTCTGGGTGGCGGCCTGAAGACTATGCAACCCATTCAGTCCGGAGAACGAAGGCGTCGATTATCTACAAGCAATCCGGCAACTTGCGCGGTGCAGATCCTTCTTGGGCATACGAAGATCGAGAGCACGGTGCGCTATTTCGGCGTGGATGTCGAAGACGCGCTGACCTTGTCTGAACGGATCGAGATCTGAACGTAGAGGCGCAGCAAGACTTGTTGGATCGAGGCTGCGCTTTCGCGCCCATCCCGGTTCTTCACCGGGCCGTCGTCTCTGCTCCGAAGCAGCCGTTGGACGTCGATCGCTTGAATGGCTCAGGTGAGTGGTTTGCTGACCTTCCCGAACACGTCAGGATGGTCTGATTGAGATCGAGCTTGAGTCGTCATCAGCGCTGATCGCGCCGACACCTCGACAGGAAAATCCGCTCTGACTCTCATGCTTTCAGCGCGCATCAGATAGGGGCGGTGATCCAACGCTTCCTTACACAAATCAGGTCGATGCGCTAACATGGCCCTCACTCACCGGGCGGTACGGCCCGCTTGGCATAGACAGAGCGAGCTTACCCATGTTCGACGAAATCGGTTTTCCAGGCGGCGCTGAGTTAGACGACGACGACGCGCCGGCGCTTTACAATTTCGTTTACTGCAGCCGTGCCGCCGATGGCGTCGACGACGTCGAGGTCGGCCGCATCGTCGAATCGGCTCAACGCCGCAATCTCGCCCGTGGCATCACCGGGGTGCTGGTTTTCGGTAGCGGTGTCTTCTTCCAATGGATCGAGGGGCCGGCCGCCGAGGTGCAGGAACTAATCGCGAGCCTGCATGGCGATTCGCGCCATTACGACATCGTCTCGCTGAACCGGAGTGAGGAAAAGCGCGAGCGTCTGTATCCGAACTGGGAGATGGAACGGGTCGAAGCCGAACACATCCGCGCGGTGCTCCAGGACGCGCTCGAGAGCGCCGAAGACGAGAACAACGTTGCGGCACTGAGGCGTATCCTCGATCACCTCGCTTCCGGGTCGTTCGAATCGCTTGGGCGAAGCTAATGTTGTCGGCGAGTGGCAGTTTAGAGCCGATCCCCCACTGAGCCGCAGCGGAAAGGTCTATCCCCATGCAAATTCACCAGGACGCATTGGCATTGTAGCTAGGTGTTTAGTCCCGGCATTTGATGGATCGAGTCGATCCTGAACCGTTGTGGTTCTGATGTCCGTTGTTTGCAGATGGCTTCGTAGCGGATGAGACCCTTCAGGGTCTTCAATCGCCGTCCGAAGTTGTAGGCGTCGATGAAGTCGGCGAGGTGCTGCTGCAACTGCGCGTGATTGTCGTAGTGGAAGCGCTTGACGGTTGCGTCCTCGATGGTCCGGTTCATCCGCTCGACCTGACCGTTAGTACATGGGTGTTTCAACTTGGTCAGGCGATGCTCGATGTCGTTCTCGTTCGAGACGCAGTCGAAGATGTGGTGGAAGGCGGAGTGGTCGCAGGCGCGATTGGTGAACTGAATGCCGTTGTCGGTCGGCACCGTGTGGATGGTGTAGGGGATCGCCACGATCAGGTCGCGGAGGAAATGTGCGGCCACCATCTTACCGGCTTTGCGGCAGAGTCTGACGAAGGCGAACTTGGACGTCCGGTCGATGGCGACGAAGAGGTAGAGCTTGCCTTCTGCGGTTTGCACCTCGGCGATGTCAACGTGGAAATAACCGATCGGATAACTCTTGAACTTCCTCTTGCCTGGCTTGTTGCCTTCGACATCGGGCAGCCGGGAGACGCCGTGACGCTGAAGGCAGCGGTGCAGGGACGAACGCGTCAGGTGCGGGATCGTGGGCTGCAGGGCGTAGAGACAGTCGTCGAGCAGCAGCACCGTGTGTTGACGGAACGCGACCACGACGGCTTCCTCTTCGACCGACAGGACCGTCGACTTGGGGGCCGCCGGTCCGGTCTTGCGATCGGCCGTCGAGGTCCGTTTCTTCCACTTCGCGACGGTCTTCGGGTTGATCCCGTAGCGTTTGCCGAGCGATCTCAGGCTCTCTTGACTATGCTGTATCGCTCGACGCACTGCCGCTGTCGTCGTGGCGCTGCCATGGTGAACCTGACCCATAGCGCCTCCTTCCACTCATGCGTGAAAGTTGCACCATCAAAATCCGGGATCAAACACCTAGGCGCGATGGGCGGTACCGGTTTCAAGTCCGATTTGACCAGCACCGGAAACGTGGCGACCCTTGTCGTGAATTCAGATTCGCTCTGCGGAGAGCGGCCTATCCCGTTACCTTGCGGCGCAAGGTGTCGCGCCGATCGACGCCGTCGGTCAATGGGCCACATCACGCGGGCTTCACGCCGCTCGTCAAACGTCATTTTTCGCGGGACAATTATGCGCCCAGTGCAGCAGCTTGACCAGGCTCGAGTCCGACGGGTTGTGCTTCACGCCACCTGAAACCAACTTTCAATGGTGCGAGCCCGACCAGATATGGCGCGGCTCATACACGCTTGAGCCATGATGCCGGCAATAGCGCCCCGCGTACCTGAAAACCCTTCGCCAGCCCGGCCACACAATTCCTGATCGACGGGAATATCGCCGCAGCAATTGCAAACGCTTCGCATTCGCAGATGATCGGCGACCTGGAGTGCCAGGGAAGACCTTTGGCCGCGAGGTCGCTGGCGAACGTTGTCAGCGGCACCACCAGAGCGAGCGGCTTGTCCTCAAGCGGTTGCGCGCCGCAGCCCAGTCGCTTGAGCAGTGTCCCGACGACATCATGACCCACGCCATGGCCATCGCCTGCAAGGCGGCGGCGAGCTTACTCAAACTCTTGGTCGTCCATTTGAGCGGCGACAGGGGATCTTCGCGCGCGTTGGATCGATGATCTTCTCCAGGCCGCAGAGCAGCGCCGGATCGGTCGCGTTAACGGGTTTGCGACCGCCCTCCGCAGGGCGGATGCCGCCTTGAGCCTTCGAGGTCTAGCCCGGCAACTCGTCGAGGCCCCGCCCGGTCGTGCAGCGGGCGATCCCCCATCATTTCAGACACCGCCGCGATTCCGCCCCGGCCGCCGCCAGAGCTTTCCACGCGGCAAACCAACGCCGTGCACGCTCGTCCAGAACCGGACCGAGTGTCTGATAGCGAAGCTTGACGGCCTTTGTCCACAGCTTTGGCCTATCCTGAGTAGGCCGCCTCAGGGTAAAAACTGACCCTTGCGGAAGAGCCCGGCTTGTGTCCGGATGGCCCGAATGATCAAGCCCTTTGGCTATGGCACACTCGTGGACGAGATGGCCGGTTGCAAATGGTGGGGGGATACCAGTGGATCTGAACGGAACACAGCGGATCGAGGCCTCGAACGAGACCGTTTATGCCGCATTGAACGACCCTGAGGTGTTGCGCCAGTGCATCCCAGGGTGCGAGTCCATCGAGAAGTCATCCGATACGGCCATGAAGGCCAAGGTGACGCTGAAGATTGGACCGATGAAGGTCACGTTCAACGGGAACGTCACTTTGTCCGATCTCGATCCACCGCACGCCTACCGCATCAATGGCGAAGGCTCGGGCGGTGTCGCCGGTTTCGCCAAAGGCTCGGCCGGTGTGCGCCTTGAGCCCGAGGGCGAGGGCGAGGCGACCCTGCTGCATTATTCGGTGAAAGCCGATGTCGGCGGCAAGATCGCCCAGCTTGGCGCGCGTTTGATCGAAGGCACGGCCAAAAAATTGTCTGCTGAATTCTTCGAGAAGCTCGGGACAGTGATTGTACCGCCGGCGCCGCAAGTCGAAGAGGTGGTTGCTGAGGCGGCCGATGCCAAGAAACCTGGGTGGTTCAGCAAGACCTTTGGGACGGCTTCGACGTCGTGACGCGTTCGGAACACGGCTGAGCACTCCGAAGAGATCGAGCACGCGACTACGCAATTCGCCTGCGAACAGTGTGGACCTGGGCACGGATCGACTATTTACCGCAGGGCCATGCTCAAGCTTTGTGGTCGAAAGCATTGGTTGGGGCCGCGCGGTGCTGAATACCGCCGGGAATCGAACGGAACGATCGTCATGAAGCCGATGAAGTTTGGGATAGGGCAGTCCATCAAGCGGATCGAGGACGCGAAGTTCATCACGGGCGTCGGTCGCTACACGGCCGATCTCGTTCGGCCGGGCGGCCTGGTCGCCGGCTTCTATCGATCGCCGCACGCGCATGCCCGCTTCACGCTGGGCGACCTTGCGGCCGTTCGGGACATGCCGGGCGTGAAGCTCGTTTTGGAGGCAGACGACATCTCCCACTTGGGCGGATTGCCGTGCCTCGCGCCCATGACCGACACGGACGGGACCGAGATGGTGCTGCCGCCGTATCCGCTCCTCGCGCAGAACACCGTCCGCCACGTCGGTGATGCGATCGTCATGATCGTGGCCTCGTCGGAGGCCGAGCTTCGAGACGCCATCGAGGCGGTGCCGATCGATTTCGATATGCTTGATGCGGTGGTCGACATGCCGGCGGCGATCGCATCGGGCGCTGTCCCGGTTTGGCCGGAGGTCGGCGGCAATGTCGCCTACGACAATGCGATGGGAGACAAGGCGGCGACCGACGCGGCCTTTGCCGCGGCCGCGCATGTCGTTTCACTGACCGTCGAGAACAACCGGCTCGTCGCGAACTTCATGGAACCGCGCGCGGCCTTAGCCGAGATCGACCCGGATGGCCGTTACGTCCTAACCACCGGCAGCCAGGGGGTGCACGGACTGCGGGATACCTTGGCCGAGACGATCCTGAAGGTCGCTCCGGACAAAGTCCGGGTCGTCACGCCCGACGTGGGCGGCGGGTTCGGAACCAAGACCTTCATGTATCGCGAATATCCGCTGCTGCTCGAGGCGGCGCTGCGCTGCGGGGCCCCAGTCAGTTGGGTCGCGGACCGGACAGAGCATTTTCTCGGCGACGCACAGGGCCGCGACAATCTCACGACCGCCGAAATGGCGCTCGACGCGGAAGGGCGCTTTCTGGCGCTTCGCATCGATATTCTCGGCAATCTCGGCGCCTATCTGTCGCAGTTCGGGCCTTACATCCCCTGGCTCGGCGTCACGATGGCGACCGGCGCCTACGACATTCCCGTCATTCACGTCCGCTGCCGGGGTGTCTACACGCATACGGTGCCGGTCGACGCCTACAGGGGCGCGGGCCGCCCGGAGGCCGCCTATGTGCTGGAGCGTCTCGTCGATACCTGCGCGCGTGAGCTCGAAATCCCAAGGGAGGCGCTGCGGGCCATGAATTTCGTGCCTTCGCAGAAGATGCCTTACAAAACCCAGACCGACCGCACCTATGACGTCGGCGACTTCGAAGGCGCGATGCGGCAGGCGCTCGATCGGGCGGATGCGGCGGGGATCGAAGCCCGCGTGGCGGAGGCCAAGGCGCGCGGCAAGCTGCGTGGCCTCGGATTCGCGAGCTACATCGAGTGCACGGCCTGGGGCGAAGGCGAGGACGGCAGCGTGTCGCTCGAACCGGACGGGACGTTCACGGTGCTGGTCGGAACGCAGTCGAACGGTCAGGGCCATGCCACGGCCTATGCCCAGACGGCCTCGCAATATCTCGACGTTCCGCTCGACCAGATCCGCGTCGTACAGGGGGACACGGACCGCGTGAAGACCGGCCACGGAACAGGCGGGTCACGTTCCATTCCGGTCGGTTCGGTGATGGTGGCGGGCGCCTCTGAAAAGCTCGTGGGGCAATTGAAGACGCTCGCCGCCGAGAAGCTGGAAGCCGCGATCGCCGATCTCGAAGTCGGCGACGGCGGCATCCGCGTCGCGGGCACGGATCGCGCCATCAGCTACGCCGATCTGGCCCTGCTGCCGGGCGCGACGGAGGCGGTTCGGGGCGCGCGCGATGAATTCGTGCCGCCGCAGGCCACCTATCCGAACGGCACTCACGTCTGCGAAGTGGAAATCGATCCGGATACCGGAATCACGACAGTCGAGCGCTACACGGTCTGCGACGATTTCGGTGTGACGCTGAACCCGATCCTCCTGGCCGGTCAAGTGCATGGCGGCATCGCGCAAGGCATCGGCCAGGCGCTGCTCGAGCGTACCGTCTACGGCGACAACGGACAGCTGCTGACCGCGACGCTGATGGACTATTGCCTTCCGCGCGCGACCGACGTGCCGATGATCGACTTCCAGACCCGGAATATCCCTTCGACGACCAATCCCCTCGGTTTGAAGGGGGCGGGCGAGGCCGGGACGATCGGTGCCTGCCCTGCGGTGATGAACGCCGTTGTCGATGCGCTCGACCGGGCCCGTGGCATCAGGCACATCGACATGCCGGCAACGCCGTCGCGCGTCGCGGCGGCGCTGCGGGCAGCCTGATCGCCGGGATCGAGGCGGCCGCTTGGCCGGCCGCCTCGGTCGGGTCGTTGTCCGAGCGTTGGATTTCGACCTGTAAGGGCAAAGCGACCAAGTCATCGTGCGCAACCGCTGCTGCCGCGCGTTACCGCTCAACGAGAGTTCGGCGCAAGGATTTAAAAATGACGTGCGCACCACGGCGCCCGCCCATCTGTCGCGTGACGATCGCTCTGCCGAGGATTGCGTCAAGCATGTCGACCAGCAGCCCGGCCGTCGCGTAAGACATACGCATCTGGCGGGTGCCGGCCGAGATGGTCCCGCTCTCTGCGAACCGCTCGATCAGCTCAATGTTGCCCGGTCCGCTTCGCCGGCCTGGGTCAAAATCGATTCGCGCTCGGAGAACGGCCGCGTCGAGCGGCCCAGTGGGGAGAGCGGCAATCTTTGTCGCGCGACGTACCGGATGTTCGCCCACGGGCTTTGATAGCTCGGTCAGGCGGAGGTTGCTCCCTTCAAGACCCAGCCACGTGGACGAGGTCCGTCGCCCCTTCGGTGGCCTCCACATTCGAGATCCGACGCACGCTGATGAGTCACCGTTCGGCGGGAGGTGCGCCGGATACGGTCTCGACGCCGTTCGCAGACTTACGCTTGACCGGCCCTCCAACGCCTATCTATCATTGGCCTAATTCCAAGGTGCGGTTCAACGTTCCTGGAAGGCGTGCTCGCAAAGCGCGGTGGGCGGCTGGGCGACCTATGTGAGGTCCCTGGCACGAACGTCCGATTTGAGGATCCGATGGGATCGGGGGAAACGATGCTTGTTGCCATGACGGTGAACGGCAAAGCCG
This sequence comes from Lichenifustis flavocetrariae, assembly GCF_026130545.1. GTDB lineage: Bacteria > Pseudomonadota > Alphaproteobacteria > Rhizobiales > Beijerinckiaceae > Lichenihabitans > Lichenihabitans flavocetrariae. Next base: position 10,257 of record NZ_JAMOIM010000018.1, read on the forward strand.
TATCGCGTGACGTCGATCCGCGGACGCTGCTGGTTCAGTTTTTGCGAGACAATCTCAGGCTGACCGGAACCCACGTGGGTTGCGACACCAGCCAGTGCGGCGCCTGCGTCGTGCATATCGACGGGAACGCCGTCAAATCGTGCACGATCCTGGCGGTAGCCTGTGAGAGCAGTGCCGTGACGACCATTGAAGGGCTTGCCGCCGGCGGCACGCTGCACCCCATGCAGGAGGCTTTCCGCGAGCATCATGGCCTGCAATGCGGGTTCTGCACGCCGGGCATGATCATGACGGCGGTCGACATGGTCAACCGCCGCGGCCCCGACCTCGACGAGCACACGATCCGCGAGGATCTCGAAGGCAATATCTGCCGCTGCACGGGCTATCACAACATCGTCAAAGCCGTCGCAGCGGGTGCCCAGGCCATGGGCGAGACAGCCTTCAAGCAAGCCGCCGAATAGCCAGCATCCCGTTTTCAACGGCGGCCCGGCGAAACCCACGCAGCAAGACGTGAGACCCGGGTCCTGCCGCGAGGAGGAACCCATGAGTGCAACCGGTATCGGCGCTTCTGTTCGCCGCAAGGAAGATTTCCGCTTCATCACCGGCAAGGGCCACTACACGGACGATATCAACCGTCCCGGCCAAGCCTATGCCTACTTCGTCCGTTCGCCCCACGCGCATGCCAAGATCAACCGCATCGACAAGGCGGAGGCGGAGCGCGCGCCTGGCGTCGTCGCCATCTTCACGGGCGAAGATATCGCGGCCGACAAGATCGGCGGCCTGATCTGCGGTTGGATGATCCATTCGAAGGACGGCTCGCCCATGAAGGCAGGCCCGCATCCGGCGCTCGCGCAGGGCAAGGTGCGCTATGTCGGCGATCATGTCGCCGTCGTCATCGCCGAAACCTATGCGCAGGCCCGCGAGGCCGGCGAGCAGGTCAACGTCGACTACGACGTGCTGCCGGCGGTCGTCGATACCGGGTCGGCCCGCTCGGTCGGCGGCGAGCCGGTGCATGAGGTCGCGCCCGACAATACCGTGTTCGAATGGCACCTCGGGAACAAGCCCGAGACCGAGGCGGCCTTTGCCCGGGCCGCGCATGTCACCAAGCTCGATATCGTCAACAACCGGCTGATCCCGAACGCCATGGAGCCCCGGGCCGCGGTGGGCGACTACGATGACGGGGCCGACAGCTTCACGCTCTACACCACCAGCCAGAACCCGCATGTCGCCCGGCTCGTTCTCTCCGCCTTCAACGGCATCGCACCGGAAAACAAGCTTCGGGTCATCGCGCCGGATGTCGGCGGTGGTTTCGGCTCGAAGATCTTCATCTATGCGGAAGAAACCGTTTGCGTCTGGGCCGCCAAGAAGGTCAATCGGCCGGTCAAGTGGAACAGCGACCGGACCGAGGCCTTCCTGTCGGACGCCCATGGCCGCGACCATGTCACCCATGCCGAACTCGCGACCGATGCCAATGGCATGATGATCGGCCTCCGGGTGCATACGACGGCCAATCTCGGCGCTTATCTGTCGACCTTCTCGTCGTCGGTGCCGACCTATCTCTATGCGCCGTTGCTCTCGGGTCAGTATAACATTCCGGCGATCTACTGCGAAGTCGACGCGGTCTATACCAACACGGCTCCGGTCGACGCCTATCGGGGCGCCGGCCGACCCGAGGCGACCTTCGTGATCGAACGGATCGTCGAGGTGGCGGCGCGGGAACTTGGATTCGATCCCGCGGAGTTCCGGCGCAGGAACTTCGTCACCAGCTATCCGCACCAGACCCCCGTCATCATGTGCTACGACGCCGGCAACTACGGCGCCTCGATGGACAAGGCGCTGGAGCTGATCGACTACAAGGGCTTTCCGGCCCGCAAGGCGGAGGCACAACGCCGTGGCCGTCTCCGGGGCATCGGCTTTTCAGCTTATATCGAAGCCTGCGGCATTGCCCCTTCGGCGGCGGTCGGATCGCTGGGCGCGGGCGTCGGCCTCTGGGAATCTGCCGAGGTGCGGGTGAACCCGGTCGGCACCGTCGAGGTCCTGACCGGCTCGCACAGCCACGGCCAGGGCCACGAGACGACCTTTGCCCAGCTCGTCTCCGAACGCCTCGGCATCCCGATCGACAACGTGACCATTGTTCACGGCGACACCGATAAGGTGCAGATGGGCATGGGCACCTATGGCTCGCGCTCGGGTGCCGTGGGCATGTCCGCTATCGTCAAGGCGCTCGACAAGGTCGAGGCCAAGGCCAAGAAAGTGGCCGGCTACGTGCTCGAAGCCTCCCCCGATGACATCGAGTTCAAGGACGGCAAGTTCACGGTCAAAGGCACCGACAAGGAGATCGATTTCGCATCCGTCGCCCTGCAGGCCTATGTGGCCCACAAGTTCAACGGGCAGGACCTGGAACCCGGACTGAAGGAAGGTGCCTTCTACGATCCCACCAACTTCACCTTCCCGGCCGGCGTCCACATCTGCGAATGCGAGATCGACCCCGACACGGGTGTGACGCGCATCGAGAATTGGGTGGCGGTCGACGATTTCGGGATCGTGATCAACCCGATGATTGTCGAGGGCCAGGTGCATGGCGGGATTGCTCAAGGCGTCGGTCAGGCGCTGCTGGAAGGCACGGTCTACAACGAAGACGGTCAGCTGCTCACGGCGAGCTACATGGATTACTGCATGCCGCGCGCCTACGACTTTCCGTCCCTGAAGGTGGAGACGACAGAGACCCGCTGCCCGTCCAATCCGCTCGGCATCAAGGGATGCGGCGAGGCGGGCGCGATCGCGGCGCCGCCCGCCGTGATCAACGCCATCACCGATGCTCTCGGGCACGAGAACATCGCGATGCCGGCGACGCCGCTGAAAGTCTGGAGGGCCGTGCAGGAGGTTCAACCCCGCATGGCGGCCGAATAGGAGAGACCCATGTACGCCTTCACCTATCAACGCCCCACCTCCCTCGACGACGCCATGGCAATGCTCGGCGATGGCGACGCCAAGCTCCTGGCCGGCGGCCACACGCTGCTTCCGACGATGAAGCAACGGCTTGCTGCCCCCAGCGCGCTGATCGATCTCGGCGCTTTGCGCGACCAGCTCTCGGGTGTGACCGAAGAAGCTGGCGGCGTGACGATCGGCGCCATGACGCGGCACGGCGAAGTCGCCGAAGATCCTATCGTGAAGCGGGTGATCCCGGCATTGGCCGCGATGGCAAGCGTCGTGGGCGACCCCGCGGTTCGCTCGCGCGGCACGATGGGAGGTTCGGTAGCCAACAATGATCCGGCTGCCGATTATCCGGCCGCCTGCCTCGCCCTCGGGGCCACCATCCGCACGACCAAGCGCCAGATCGCTGCCGCCGACTACTTCACCGGTCTCTTCGAGACGGCGCTCGAAGCTGGCGAGATTATCACTGCCATCCATTTTCCAAAGCCCGAGAAAGCCGGCTACGAAAAGTTTCGCAATCCCGCGTCGCGCTACGCGATGGTCGGTGTCTTCGTGGCCAAGACGGCTGAGGGCGTTCGGGTCACGGTGACGGGGGCCGGGGCGAATGGCGTGTTCCGGGCGCAGGACTTCGAACAGGCACTCGCGGCGAACTTCTCGGCTGATGCCATCAAGGCGGTCAAGATGTCCCCGGACGGCCTGAACTCGGACATCCATGCAGATGCGGTCTACCGTGCGCATCTCATCGGTGTCATGGCGCGTCGCGCGCTCGACAAGGCGAACATCTAAGAGCCGGATCGGTCCAATAGTTTCGGAGGGGTCGAGTCCGTTGCGCTCGGCCCCGTTTTGTCCCCAGACGTAGTCTGCCGCCTGGCTTGCTCGTTTCCATCCAGACTGGCTCGTCGTAGGACCCGCCCACACGCCGCTGGATCCGGCACCCCTTCACAATTCAGCGTCTTCGCTCGTGCATCAGCGCGCGTTGAGACACGTTTGCAGCTCGCGAGGGATCATCCGGCGGAGCTTCGAGGTCCCACGACCATCCAAAAGCCTGCATCATTGTTGATCAGCGGAGAAGATTTCGGGGCGCAATGGTGAAATACTTCGCAGATAAAGGGATCATAAATTTGAGTTATGGGCCGCCTTTGGCCTTTTAATTTGCTTCTTATATTCAATACAAAGCATCCTTCACTCAGGAATAACCTGTTACCTGAGGATGATCTGATGATCAGCGACAACCCGGATGGTATTGCGCCGAAGGTAGACGAAGCCGAGAACCATGTGAGCCGTCGCTCATTTCTGAAGGTCGGTGCCGCGGTCGCGGGCGCCGCCGCCGGCTCGGGCGCCATAACCGGCTTCCCGACCATCTGGGCGCAGGAGATCAAGGACATCGAACTGCGCCATGTGGGCGTGTCCTATTCGGTCGTGAAGGCCATCGGTGACCAGGCCTCGAAGGATCTCGGCTTCAAGGTCACGATGCAGAACCTCGACACTTCAGCGGCCATCAACCGCTTCATCACGCAGCCCAACACGGTCGACATCGCCGACCTCGAAGGCTGGCAGGCCAAGCTTGCCGCCAAGCGCGGCGTGATCCAGGGGATCGAAGCGAAGAAAATCAAGGAGTTCGACAACTTTCTGCCGATCTTCACGAAGGGCGAGCTCGACGGCCACAAGATCCCGCGCCAAGGCATTTCGCCTTACGAGGCGCTCTATCTTGCCAAGCCGGACGCGACCGAGCTGCATGACGGCGTGACCGAGTGGCTCACCAATGTGCCACAAGTCTATAATGCAGATTCGATCGGCTACCGGCCCGACCTCGTCGGCCACACCGTGACCGAGTGGAAGGACCTGATCGACCCCAAGTTCAAGGGCAAGGCCGCCATCCTCGACGTGCCGGCCATCGGCATCATGGACGCCGCACTCACCTTCGAGAGCGCCGGGTTGATCACCTATGCCAACAAAGGCAACATGACCAAGAAGGAGATCGACTTCACCTGCGACAAGCTGATCGAGCTCAAGAAGGATGGGCACTTCCGGGCCACCTGGACCACCTTTGACCAGTCGGTGCAGCTTATGGCGGCGGGCGAAGTGGTGATCCAGTCGATGTGGTCGCCGGCGGTCGCGGCGGTGCGGGTCAAGCAAATTCCCTGCACCTATGCCCCGGTCAACATCAAGAACGGCAAGGAAGGCTATCGCGGCTGGTGCAACGGCATGGGCCTGATGAAGCATCTCACGGGCAAGAAGCTCGAAGCGGCCTATGAATACATGAACTGGTACATGTCCGGCTGGCAGGGCGCCTTCGTGAGCCGCTACGGCTACTACAGCCCGGTCCCTTCGACCGCCAAGAAGTTCATGACGCCGGCCGAATATGCCTTCTGGTACGAAGGCAAGCCGGCGCCGGAAGAGGTGAAGGATCCTTATGGCGTGGCGATGGAAAAGGCCGGCACGGTGCGCGACGGCGGCTCCTTCACCGAGCGCGTCACCAACATCTCGTGCTGGAACACGCTGATGGACGAAGCCGCCTACATGAACAAGCGCTGGAACGACTTCAAGGTCGCGTAAGCGCCCGCGATGCCCCTTCTCCCGCTAGGGGAGAAGGGGTGCCTGGCTGAACCCTGCCTGTTACGGAGCGCTTATGCGCCTCAGCAAACCCGTCGTGAGCTGGCTCTATGTCGCGCCGCTCGTCCTCGTCCTGATCCCGTTCTTCGTCGTGCCGATCGTCGTCGTGCTGATCGCGAGCGTGTTCGACACGGACGGGTTTGGCGGCCTGATCCCGACCTTTACGTTGAGCAACTATCTGAACGTCTTCACGTCGACCCTGACTTTCAATCTCTACTACGAGACCATCAAATTCACGGTCCTGACCTGGATATTTACGCTCCTGCTTGGATTTTTTATCGCCTACTACCTGGTCTTCCACGTGAAGAACCAACTGCTGGCCATCGGCCTTTTCCTGCTCTGCACGGTCCCGTTCTGGACCTCGAACATTATCCGAATGATTTCCTGGATTCCCCTGCTTGGCAAAGAAGGGCTCATCAATACGGCCCTGATCAAGATCGGGCTCATCCACGAGCCGCTTGGATTTCTGCTTTATTCGAGCTTCGCCGTTGTGGTCGCTTATGTGCACCAGCTGACGATCTTCATGATCGTGCCGATCTTCAATTCCATGGTGCGCATCGACAAGCGCGTGATCGAGGCGGCTGTCGACGCCGGGGCGAGCCGCTTCGACATCCTGCGGCTCATCGTCATTCCGCTGTCGAAGAGCGGCATCGCCCTCGGTACCATCTTCGTCGTGGCCATCGTGATGGGCGACTTCTTCGTCACCAAGGTGATGTCCGGCGGCGGTTCTGCCTCGGTGGTCGGCGCCTTTTATGAGGACATCGGAGTGCTGCAATATCCTGGGGCCGCGGCGAGCGCGGTCGTCCTCACGGTCATTCTCATGACCTCGGTGGCCCTCATCCTGCGCACGGTCGACATCCGCAAGGAGATTACCTCGTGAGCGCGGCCCCGGCGGCGATGCCGGCCGCGAAGACCCATGCCAAGCGCCGCGCTATCGCACCCAGCAAGGGCAGGCGGCCCTGGACCTTCTATGCCCTCACGGCCCTCTTCGTCTTCTACGTCCTCGCCCTCTACGGCCCGATGATCTGCATCTACATCCTGTCGTTCCAGGATGTGCGCGGCGGACTGGTCTTCCCGATGAAGGGTTTCTCGCTGCACTGGTTCGTCGACCTCTTCACGCAGGTCCGCACCGGCGATGTTAAAGGCGCCTTCAGCCGCTCCATCAAGCTCGCCATCCTGGTCACGGCCATCACCGTCGTCGTCTCGTTCCTTTCGGCCATGGCGTTCCGCCGCCGCTTCCCCGGCGACAACATCGTCTTCGCGCTGATGATCGGCTCGCTCGTAGCACCCGGCCTCGTCCTCGGCATCGGCGTAGGCCTGATGTTCAATTTTCTCGGCATCGACACGTCCTGGTGGGGATCGGCGTTGGGCGCGCAGCTCTCTTGGACGCTGCCCTTCGGCGTGCTCGTGATGTTCGCCGTGATGTCGCGCTTCAATCCGGCCTGGGAAGAAGCGGCCTACGATCTCGGCGCGACGCGCTGGCAAACCATCCGGCTCGTCATCGTGCCGGTGCTGGCGCCGGGCCTGGTTGCGGTCGCGCTCTTCGGCTTCACGCTGTCCTACGACGAATTCGCTCGCACGCTGCAGACCGCCGGACCACAGAACACGCTTCCCCTCGAAATCTGGAGCATGACGATGAACGTCACTTCGCCGTCGCTCTATGCGCTCGGCACGGTCACGACCGTCATCTCCTTTCTCGTCATCGGCATCAGTCTGGGTACGATCGTGCTGATGCAGAAGCGGCGCGGCCAACGCGCTCCCATGCATTGAGGTCCACCATGGCAATCCAGCGCGGCGCCATCGAACTGGCGGGTCTCACGAAGAGCTACGACGGGGTCACACCCGTGGTGCAGGGCGTCAACCTGAAGATCCCCGACGGCGCCTATTGCTGCTTCCTCGGCCCGTCTGGATGCGGCAAGACCACGATCCTACGTATGATCGCCGGCCACGAGGATCCAACCGACGGCGAGATCCTGATCGGCGGCGAGAATGTGGTGGGCCTGCCGCCGGTGGAGCGCGGAACCGCCATGATGTTTCAGTCCTACGCGCTCTTCCCGCACCTGTCGGTGCGGGACAACATCGCCTTCGCGCTGCGGGTGCGCGGCCAAGACAAGGCCGAGCGCTATCGGCTGACCGACGCCATGATCGAGAAGGTGCGGCTGACGGAGCTGCGCGACCGCCTTCCGGGCCAACTCTCGGGCGGCCAGCAGCAGCGTGTCGCGCTCGCCCGGGCCGCCATCACCGAACCGCGCGTGTTGCTTCTCGACGAGCCGCTCTCGGCGCTCGACGAACAGTTGCGCATCCAGATGCGATCCGAACTCCGTCGGATGCAGCGCGAACTCGGCATCACGTTCATCCACGTCACCCATTCGCAGCTGGAGGCGATCGCGCTCGCCGACATCGTGGTCGTGATGGAGAAGGGCCAGATCAAGCAGTCCGGCGCGGCGCGCGATGTCTATGCCGCACCGAAGGACCGTTATGTCGCCGAGTTTCTGGGCGGACAGAACGTGTTCTCGGGCCGGGTCGGGACCGTGAATGGCGACCGGATCGTGCTGCAGGCGTCCGAGATGAAGCAGGTGGCCATCCCGCTCTGTGGCGCGCGCGTGAAACAGGGCGATGCAATCGATGTCGCTGTCCGCCGCGATGACATCAACCTGCTGCGCCCCGGCGCAACCCTTGCAGGCGATACCTCATCGTTGGCGAGCCGGGTGATGGGGATCGAGTACCAGGGCAATTTCGTGAAGGTGATGCTCGATCCGGTCGGGTCGGATGAATTTGTCGCCTACGTGCCCGAACGCACCTTCTTTCACGATCCGCTCGATATCGGCGACGTCGTGATGGCCGCCTGGCCCGCCGACCACGCCCGCCTTCTCGCCTGAACCCGCGCCCTAGGAGCCGCTCATGCCCATTTCGTTCACGCTCAACGGCCGGTCCCGGACAGCGGATGTGCCTTCCTCGACCCTCGTCTCGGACCTGCTGCGCGATCATATGAACCTCACCGGCACTCATGTGGGCTGCGACACGAGTCAATGCGGCGCTTGCGTGGTGCTGCTCGACGGCGAGGCGGTGAAGAGCTGTACACTTCTCGCCCCGGTCTTGGCCGGTCGATCGCTGACGACCATCGAGGGCCTCGCCAAAGGCGAAAAGCTGCATCCCATGCAGGAAGCCTTCCACACGCAACACGGCCTGCAATGCGGCTTCTGCACACCCGGGATGGTGATGACCGCCATCGACCTCGTGAATCACAATCCGGTGCCGACCGAAGCCGAGATCCGCGAGGGCCTGGAAGGCAACATCTGCCGCTGCACGGGCTACCAGAACATCGTCAAGGCCATTCAGGCCGGTGCTGCCGCCATGGCGGCTTCGACCACGGCCGCAGCCGCCTGAGGGAGCAGAACACATGGCCACCATCACTGGCGTTGGAGCCGCTCCGCTCCGCAAGGAAGACCTCCGTTTCCTCACCGGCCGCGGACAATATGTAGCCGACATGAAGCGGCTGGACATGGCCATCGGCGTCTTCGTTCGCTCGCCGCACGCCCATGCGGTGCTGAAGGGCATCGATGCCTCGGCAGCCCTGCAGGCGCCCGGCGTGCTGGCGGTACTCACCGGCCAGGACGTTGCGGCTGATGGCCTTGGTTCACTCCCCTGCGGATGGGCCATCACGGGCAAGGACGGCGTGCCCATGAAGGAGCCGTCCTTCCCGATCCTGGCGCAGGGCAAGGTTCGCTTCGTCGGCGACATGGTGGCCTTTGTGATCGCCGAGTCGATCGAACAAGCCCGTGCCGCAGCCGAGTTGGTGATCGTCGATTATGAGGAGTTGCCGGCCGTCGTTGGGGTGCTTGAGGCGGTGAGCGACGGCGCGCCGCAACTCTACGACGACGTTCCCGGCAACCTGTGCTGCGATTGGGCTTTGGGTGACGAAGCCGCGACCGACGCCGCCTTTGCGAAAGCGGCCCATGTGGCGCGGCTCAGTCTGATCAACAATCGCCTCATCGGCAATCCCATGGAGCCGCGCGCCGCACTTGCCGAGTACAATCCCGGGAATGGCCATTACACGCTCTTCACGACGAGCCAATTTCCCCATGTCGTGCGCTGGCTGATGAGCGCGCTCGTGCTCAAGATTCCCGAGCAAAAGGTGCGGGTGGTCGCGCCGGATGTGGGTGGCGGCTTCGGGGTCAAGCAATTCCTCTACGGCGAAGAAGCCGTGATTACCTGGGCGGCGAAGAAGGTCGGTGTGCCGGTCAAATGGGTCTCGGACCGGGCGGAAGGTTTCATGTCCGACCGCCAGGGGCGTGACCACGTGACCGAAGCGGAGCTCGCGCTTGACGAGAACGGCAAGTTCCTCGGGTTTCGGGTGCACACGCTCGCCAATATGGGCGGCTATCTATCGACCTTCGGGCCGAATATCCCCACCAACCTCTATGCGCCCCTGCTGGGCGGCGTCTACACGACGCCCGCCATCTACTGCAACGTGAAGGTCGTCTTCACCAATACTGTGCCGGTCGATGCCTATCGCGGCGCAGGCCGCCCCGAAGCCACGTTCGTGGTCGAGCGGATCGTCGATGTTGCAGCAGCCGACATGGGCATCGACCGGGTCGAACTGCGGCGTCGCAACATGATCCCCAAGGAGGCCTACCCCTATCAGACACCGGTTCTGGTCGAATACGACTCGGGCGATCCCGTGGGGTGTCTCGACCGTGCCGAGACCGTGGCGGATGTGGCGGGCTTCGCGTCCCGCAAGGCTGCGTCGAGGGCTGCCGGCAGGTTTCGGGGTCTGGGTTACTCTACCTACGTCGAAGCCTGCGGGCTTGCTCCATCCCGCTTCGCAGGCCGACTCGGCGCGCGTGGAGGCCTCTACGAAAGCGCGACCCTGCGGGTTCACCCGACAGGTCAGGTCACGGTGCTGATCGGCACCCACAATCACGGGCAAGGGCACGAGACGACCTTCGCCCAGATCGTCTCGGAACGGCTCGGCATTCCATTCGAGAATGTCGACATCGTCTTCGGCGACACCGACAAGGTGCAGTTCGGGATGGGGACCTACGGCTCGCGCTCCCTCGTGGTGGGCGGCTCAGCCCTCAACAAGGCGAGCGACAAGGTCATCGCGAAGGGCCGCAAGATCGCCGCCCATCTCCTCGAAGCGGGCGAGCAGGACATCGAATTCGAAGCGGGCGTGTTCTCGGTCGCCGGTACGGACCGAACCAAGAGCTTCGTCGAGATCGCGCTGGCCGCCTATGTGCCACACAATTATCCGCTCGAAGTGCTCGAACCCGGTTTGGAGGAACAGGCCTATTACGACCCGATCAATTTCACCTACCCGGGCGGCGCGCACATCTGCGAAGTCGAGATCGACCCGGACACCGGTGTGGTGAGGATCGAGAGGTACACTGGCGTCGACGACGTCGGAACCGTGATCAACCCGATGATCGTCGAGGGCCAATTGCACGGAGGGATCGTGCAAGGCATCGGCCAGGCACTCTGCGAGGCGGCCATTTACGACGACCAGTCGGGCCAGCTGCTCAGCGGCTCCTTCATGGATTATTGCATGCCGCGCGCCGACATGAGCCCGCACATGGATGTCTCGACCCATTCGACGCCCTGCACCCATACGCCTTTGGGCGTGAAAGGATGTGGCGAGGTTGGCACGATCGGCTCGCCCGCCGCCGTGATCAATGCCGTGGTCGACGCGCTGTCACATCTTGGCGTGACGCACGTGGACATGCCCGCGACACCGAACCGGATTTGGCGCGTCATCCAGAACGCGACTCTGCCGCGCGCCCTCGCGGCTGAATAAGGGAGGGGAAAAGCTTGCGCGATTTTGCCTATCACCAACCGGCCACAGTGCCGGATGCCGTGGCGCTGCTCGGCTCCGTCTCGGAGAGCCGGCCCATCGCGGGCGGCATGACCCTGCTGCCGACCTTGAAGAACCGTCTCGCGTCGCCGTCTGCCTTGATCGATCTCGCGGGTCTGCCTGGACTTCAAAGCATCGAGGAGAGGTCCTTCGGCCTTGCGATCGGCGCACTCGCCCGGCACGCCGACGTGGCCCGGTCGAGGCTCGTGGCGACGCGCATCCCGGCGCTGGCCCGGCTCGCGGGTTCGATCGGCGATCCGGCCGTCCGCCATCGGGGCACAATCGGTGGATCGCTCGCAAATAATGATCCGGCGGCCGACTATCCCGCCGCGGCGCTGGCTCTCGGCGCGAGGATCGTCACGAACCGGCGTGAGATCCCGGCCGACGACTTCTTCCTCGGCCTGTTCGAAACCGCGCTCGGACCTGATGAACTCATCACCGGCGTGGTTTTCCCCGCCCCGAAGCGGGCCGGCTACGCCAAGCTCCGCAACCCGGCGTCGCGCTACGCGGTCGTCGGCGTGTTCGTGGCCGAAACGGCAAATGGGATCCGGGTTGCCATGACTGGCGCAGGCAACGGGGTCGTTCGAGTCCCCGAATTCGAGCAGGCGCTGGCAACCTCCTTTGCGCCGGAGGCCGTCGCCCACCTGAGGCTTGCCCCCGACGATTTCGCCTCGGACATGCATGCCGAAGCCGCCTATCGCGCGCATCTCGCGAGCGTGATGGCCGCACGTGCCGTCGCTGACGCCCTGGCCTAAGCCGAGACTCTCATGACCCTGGTGACCGAAGAGGGCGGCGTTGCCGTCAACGACCTCGCGCGTCTGTCCGCAGGCGAACTTCTGCGAGGATATCGCGCTGGCCACTTCACGCCGGTTGACGTCGTCGATGACGTGATTGCATCCCTGAAGCGTGTCGATTCCCGCTGCAACGTGGTCGTGGAACCGCTTTACGAGCAGGCGCGTCGCCACGCCGAGGCGGCGGCCCTCGACTGGGCGGCTGGCCGGCCGCACGGCCCTCTGGCAGGCGTGCCGGTGACCATCAAGGACCTTGTCTTCGTGGCAGGGGTGCCGGCGCGCGGCGGGGCGCCCGCCAACCAGGGCTTCGTGCCCAAGGCCGACGCCGCCGTGGTCAGCCGTCTTCGCGCGGCCGGGGCGGTGGTCACCTGCAAGACCACGACCTGCGAGTCGGGCTACAAGCTCACGGCCGACAGCCCCGTGTCGGGCATCACCCGCAATCCCTGGCGGCTTGACCGGACAAGCGGCGGATCGAGCGGTGGGGCCGTGGCCGCGATGGCGGCGGGCTGTGGTCCGCTGGCGGTCGGGACCGACGGCGTCGGCTCCATCCGCGTGCCGTCCAGCTTCTGCGGTGTGTTCGGCATCAAGCCGACATTTGGTCTCGTACCGCGCTCGCCAGGCTTCTCGCCGCCGTCCTGGGGGTCGCTTGCCCACACGGGGCCAATCACCCGCACGGTCGCCGATGCTGCCCTCATGCTGGGCATCATGGCAGGGCATGATGCGCGCGACGGAAGCAGCTTGCCCCTCTCGGGCTTCACCTATGAGGCCAATCCCGGGTCCCTTGCGGGACTTCGGGTCGCCGCGAGCGTCGATCTCGGATATGCCGCGGTCGATCCGGAAATACGCGCTGCCTTCGACCGTGCGCTCGACACACTCGCGAACTGCGGCGCGGCCGTGATCGTCGACGGGCTCGAGGTCGACCCTGGCATCCTCGATCGGACCCTCAAGCCCATTGCCTTGACCGAGCAGGCCGCGGCCGTGTCCGGACGGAGTGCGGCGGATCTCGCCGATTCGGAACCTGACTATCTGGCCGCCATCGATCAGGGTCGCCGCTACAGCGGCACCGACTATATCGAGGCCACCTACCGGCGCGGCGACCTGCGAGCGAAGTTCCTCGCCCTGTTCGACCGCGCCGACATCCTGGTCACGCCGACGGTCGCGGTCACGGCCTTCGCGGCGGGCACGCTCGGCGTCGATGCGATCGACGGGCGGCCCGTCGATCCTCACCTTGGCTGGTCGCCATTCTCCTGGCCGATGAACCTGGCCGGCCTGCCGGCCGCGACCGTCCCCTGCGGCTTCGATCGTGACGGCCTGCCCATCGGGCTACAGATCGTTGCCCCATGGCTCGGAGAGGCGGCGATCTTCCGGGTCGCAGCAGCCTTTGAAGCCGCTCAGCCCTGGGCGGGACGTTGGCCGGACATCGCCTGAGGTCTTGATTGGTGAGCAGCACAGGTCTTGCATGGCTGCCGCCGATGAACCTGATCAGCCTCGACATCCGCATGCTGCGCTCGCTGGTCTCGGTCGTGGATTCCGGCAGCATCACCGAGACGGCGCGCCGACTCGGCCGGACGCAGCCGGCCATCACGCTTCAGCTCAAGCGTCTCGAAGAGCTGGCCGGCAAGCCCCTGTTCAGTCACGAAGGGCGGCGCATGGCGCTGACCAGCGACGGCGATACGGTCTTGACCTACGCCAAATCGATCCTTCGCCTCCACGACGAGTTGCTCTCCCAGCTCGCAGCACCCTCAATCGAGGGGCATGTCGTCCTCGGCACGCCCGATCTCTATGCCGCCTTCCTGCTGCCTTCGATCCTTTCGGTTTTCCGCCGCGCGTTCCCGGGCATCCAGGTCGAGCTGAACTGCTCGCTTTCGACACCGCTCGTCAATCTGGTGAAACGCGGTGAGGTCGACGTGGCGCTTGTGACGCGAATGAATGATTTCACCGGCGGTCAGGTGGTCGGCCAGGAGCAACTGGTTTGGATGGTCGGTGAACGTTCCACGGCGCATCAGGAACGGCAGGTGCCGCTTGCGCTCCTGCCTCCGGGAAACATCTACCGCGACCATGCCATCGCGAAGCTCGAGGAGGTGCATCGCCGCTGGCGCGTGGCGTGCCAGAGCGAGAGCGTTGGCGGGCTACAGGCGGCTGTCTTCTCCGGCATGGCGGTCACCGTTCTGGGTCGCAGCGCGCTCGTGCCGACGATGCGGGAACTCAGCTCGGAAGAAGGCTTCCCGCCTCTCCCCAAAGTGGACCTTCTTCTCTATCGTTCCCACCGGGCGGCGTCGAAGGCGGCCCAAGCCCTGCACGACTACCTCGCCCACTACCTGAGCCTCGACACGGAGTTGCAGCCTGTGCCGCCTCATCCGGCAGACAAAGCTGGGGATGTGCTTTAAAAAATCGGGTAGAACGGGTCCCATGTCACATCTGCTTCCCACATCTATCGATGAGACGCTGGCTCTGCTCCAGCGGGCCGACTATGTCGGCGATCGCGCCCTTGCCACCGTGCTGTTCCTGAGCCTTCGCATGGGCCGTCCGCTCTTTCTCGAGGGCGAGGCGGGCGTGGGCAAGACGGAGATCGCCAAGGTGCTGGCCAAGTCACTGGGGCGCCGGCTGATCCGCCTCCAGTGCTACGAAGGCCTCGATACGGCGTCGGCGGTCTATGAGTGGAACTATGCCGGCCAGATGATGGCGATCCGCCTCTCGGAGGCCGCCGGTGACAAGGACCGCGTGACGCTGCAGGAGGACGTCTTCTCGGAGCGCTATCTTATCAAGCGACCGCTGCTCCAGGCTCTCCAGCCCGACGCCGCGGGCGCGCCGATCCTGCTTATCGACGAACTCGACCGCGCCGACGAAGCCTTCGAGGCCTATCTCCTCGAAGTGCTGTCGGATTTCCAGATCACAATTCCGGAGATCGGGACCGTCAAGGCGGCGGAGCCCCCGGTCGTCATCATCACCTCGAACCGCACCCGCGAGATCCACGACGCCCTGAAGCGGCGCTGCCTCTACCATTGGGTCGACTACCCCGACGCCGAGCGGGAGGCGCGGATCCTCTCCGTCAAGGCACCGGCGGCGCCCGCCGCCCTGACGCGGGAGCTCGTCGCCTTCGTGCAGAAGCTCCGCAAGGAGGATCTGTTCAAGTCGCCTGGGGTTGCCGAGACGCTCGACTGGGCCATGGCGCTGACCGAACTCGACGCGGTGGCCCTCGACCCCGACCTCGTGACCGACACACTCGGCGTGCTGCTCAAATACCAGGACGACATCGCCAAGCTGCAGGGCTCGCGGGCCCAAGTGCTGATCGACGAAGTGCGGGCGGATCTGGCGCATCGGGCGGTGGCTTGATTGGGTGAGCCTGGCCCCATCTCGGCCACCGGCCTCGACGGTGGCAAGCTGGCCATCAACGTCATGCATTTCGCGCGCGCCCTCCGGGCCGCCGGCCTCGCGATTGGTCCGGGTGCCGTGCAGGATGCCCTGACAGCCCTCCAATTGGCCGGCTTCGAGCATCGCGACGATGTCCGCGCCGCCTTGCATGCTACGTTGGTTCGCCGGCACGACCAGACGATCCTGTTCGATCAGGCCTTCGACGCCTTCTGGCGCCGTCGCGGCTATCTCGACAAGCTGATGGCAGCGCTGTCGCCCCTGGCTCAGCCCGAAGCCGGCAAGCAGAAGAAGCCCGATCCGGGTGCCTCGCGGGTCTCCGAGGCCCTGGCGCGATCCCGGCGGGATGAGCGTCCCGCTCCGCCACCCGAACTTTCGGCGCGCCTGACGGTCTCCGCCCAGGAAAAGCTGGCCCGCAAGGACTTCGCCCAGATGACGGCGGCCGAGATCGCCGAGGCGATCCGGCTCGTCGCGCAACTGCGTCTGCCGCGCGATGCGGTGAAGGTTCGGCGGCACACGGCGGATGCGCGTGGCAGCCGCGTCGACCCGCGCCGTGCGTTTCGCCGTTCGATGCGGGCGGGCGGCGCCGGCATCGAACTCGCCTACCGCAGCCCCGAGGAGAAGCGGCCGCCGATCGTGGCAATCTGCGACATCTCGGGGTCGATGGCGGATTACACACGCATCTTCCTGCATTTTCTCCATGCCATGACGGCAGAGCGCCGCAACGTCCATTCCTTCCTGTTCGGCACGCGTCTCACCAACGTGACGCGCGCCCTGCGCGCGAAGGACGCCGACGAGGCGCTCACGGCTTGCGGCGCCGGGGTGCTCGACTGGGCCGGCGGCACACGCATCGGACCGTCGCTTCACCGGTTCAACAAGGACTGGTCCCGTCGCGTCCTCGGTCAGGGCGCGACCGTGATTCTCTTCACGGACGGACTTGAGCGCGAAGGACTCGCCGAATTGGCGCAGGAGATGGAGCGTCTCCACCGATCCTGCCGCAGGCTGATCTGGGTCAACCCGCTGCTGCGCTTCGCCGCCTTCGAGGCCAAAGCGGGCGGAATCCGGACCATGCTGGCCCATGTCGACGACTTTCGACCCATTCACGATCTGCGATCGATGCGCGATTTGTGCACGGCGCTGGGAAATGGGGCAGGCCGCGGCGCCAACCCACGACGCTGGCTCAGAATCGCCGAGGCAGAGCGACCGATCCATCCCGGTCAACGACCGCTTCAGGCGAGGTCGTCGGCTGGGGACTTCACCGGTTCGAACCGGATGCTGAGCGCAGGCGCGGTCACCTCGCCCCA
Source organism: Lichenifustis flavocetrariae (assembly GCF_026130545.1). Lineage (GTDB taxonomy): Bacteria > Pseudomonadota > Alphaproteobacteria > Rhizobiales > Beijerinckiaceae > Lichenihabitans > Lichenihabitans flavocetrariae. The sequence continues at coordinate 27,116 of NZ_JAMOIM010000018.1, forward strand.
ATCATAGAGCGCTTGCAGGACGGGCCGCAGCAACCCACCCTGGTCCGAGAGACAATAGCGCACCAGACGCCCGTCAAAGGGGTCTGTCTCGCGGTGGATGAGGCCGGTGTTCTCCAACGCCCGGAAGCGCTCGGTCAGCACTGCTAATGCCGCGGGCTCGCCGGGCGGCAGCGGCTCCTCGGCGAACATCGGCCGTCCCGGCGCCAACGCTTCGATGTCGGCTAGGGCCGCGGCCGCGCTTGCGGGACGGCCATGGAAGTCCACCATCACCTTGATGCCCGGGCCGACGGGGCTGCCCGGAGTGCCTCCATCATGCGGGCGACCTTATCCACCCCCGGCAATGGCGCATGATAATGTGTGTTAGGGAATGAACACGGCCTTGAGATGCGGTAGCCCCTCTCGACAACCTTCCGGGCGCGCTCCACAAGCGGGGCGACTTCCAGCGTCTCGTAAACGGCGCGCATGTCGCCGAGCCCGAGGTGTAGACCTGCACCTTGTCGCGCACCTTTCCGCCGAGCAGGCGCCAGACCGGCACCCCGAGATGCCTCTCTAGGATGTCCCAGAGCGCCATCTCGATGCCCGAGACCGCGCTTCACGCCGATGACGCCGAGCCGTCAGAATCTGCACTTCTTCAGCACGCGCACCGCCTGCTCGATGTCGCGCGGATCGCGCCCGACCAGCAAAGGCGCCAGGTCCTCGATGGCGCCTACCACCGAGCTGGTCTTCCATGTCACCGTGACCTCGCCCCAGCCAAACAGGCCGGCCTCGTCCGTCTCGACCTAGACGAAGACCCGGTGGCGCATTTCGGTGTTGACGATGCGGGTCGAGATGGCGGTGATCTTCACGGGCGATGCCCTGGCATTGTGATCAGCCGGCGAAGCGCGGCTCGGGCAGGCCACCGACTCCGACGTCGAGAGCCAGCAGGCCGCCAGCATGGGGTTGGGCCGCGAGAGCGTCGCCCTCAAGATCCCACACGGCCGAGGTCACGTAGAGGGTCCGCAGATCCGTCCCGCCGAACATGCAGCTCGTGGGCTTCTGCACAGGCAGGAGCACCACGCGATCCACCCGGCCATCGGGGGCATAGCGAACGAGCCGCCAGCCGTCCCATTGCGCGTTCCACAGGAAGCCTTCCGCATCCACCGTGGAGCCGTCAGGCGTGCCCGGCTGGTCCGCGCAGTCGGTAAACACACGCCGCTTGCCGAGGCGCCCGGTCGCCACGTCGAAATCGTAGGCGAAGATGGTACGGCGCAAGCTGTCGGCGAAGTAGAAGACGCGGTCGTCCGGGCTCCAGGCGAGGCTGTTGGAAATCCCGATGCCACCCTCCATGCGATGGCAGGACAGATCGGGATCGAGGCGGTAGAGCGCCCCGGATGGGGCCCTCAACCCGTCGTCCATGGTACCGGCCCAGAAGCGGCCGCGCCGGTCGCATTTGCCGTCGTTCATGCGATTGGTCGGCAGATGCGACTCGGGCGCAGCCAGACGACGGATCGCGCCCGTTGGAGGATCGAAGAACGCGAAGCCCGAGGCCAAGGCGAGTACGAGCCCGCCCGTCTCGCGCAGAGCCAGGGCGCAGACCCGCTCCTGGAAGTGCCACCGCTCGACGGCGCCCGTCGCGGGCTCGTAGCGCTGCAATAGGCGGCCCTCGATGTCGACCCAGTAGAGCGCCTGTTCGGCGACATCCCAGACCGGCACCTCGCCCAGCTTGTTGCGGGCGTCGACGACGCAGCGGACCTCGGATGTTTCCGCACTCATAGCGCACGCCTCCGCGATAGACGCAACGAATAGCCCGCGACGGCGATCAGGGTGAGGCCGCCCGTCCAGACATATTGGAAATAGGCCGATACATGCATGAGGTTCAGCGCGTTCTGCATGACACCGACCGCGATGGCGCCAAGCAGCACCCCGATCGCCGTGCCGCGGCCACCGAACACGCTGACCCCGCCGACCACCACCGCCGTCACCGAGGCCAGCGTGAACGAGGCGCCTGCCTGCGGATCGCCGCTGCCGATGCGCGCCGCGATCAACAAGCCCGCCCCGGCAGCGCAGATCGCACAGACCACATAGGCCAAGGCCCGCACCGCGCGGGTGCCGATGCCCACCACATGCGCGGCTTCGGCATTCGAGCCGACGCCGTAGAGCCGCTGGCCGAGCCGCCCGCGCACGAGCAGCAGTTCGGCGAGGAGGAAAAGCACCACCACGACGATTGCCGCGGCAGGAACCGGGCCGACGTTGGCGCTGAAGATGTCGAGAAAGCGATCGCCGACAAGACCGCCGGGGCTTGGCCGCACGATCAGCGCGAGGCCGAACACGATGGAATAGCTGGAGAGGGTCGCGATCAGGTCGGGGATGCGCAGGCGCACCACGAGCGCGGCGTTGAGCGCGCCGGTGAGGAGCCCCGCCGCGAGGCTCGCCACAACGGCGAGCACGACACCCCCGAGGCTTTCGCCCGTCGCGGTGTAGGACACGATGGCGGTGACGAGGCTGATCAGCGGCCCCACCGACAGATCGATGCCGCCGAGCAGGATTACGAAGAACTGCCCGAGGGCGACGAGCGCCAGCGGAGCGACTTGGCTGGCGATGTTGGACAGATTGCCGGGCGACAGGAAGAACGACGAGACGCGCGATGTCGCGAGCCCGAGGGCAAGCACCAGCGCCGCGAGCAGCGCCGCGCTGGCGTAGCGCGCCACCATCGCGTGACCGCCGCGGCGCGGAGCCGTGGCCGGCGTGGCTCGCGCCGCGTCGCCGTCAGCCTTGATGCCACCGCCCGCCAGGGCGGTCGTGCCGGCATCGACCGCGCTACCGACGATGCCTTCCTCCGTCGCCTCGGCGCCGCCGACCTCATTGACGACCCGTCCGCGCGAAAAGACGAGGATGCGGTCGCTGAGCCCGATCAATTCGAGAAGATCGGACGACACCAGGATCACCGCGGCCCCGGCCTCAGCCAAAGTCCGGATGCGGCGGTAGATCTCGAGCTTGGTCGCGACGTCGACGCCGCGCGTCGGATCCTCGAAGATGAAGACCTTGGGGTCACCCACGGTCCAGCGCCCGAGCACCACCTTCTGCTGGTTGCCGCCCGATAGGCTGGCGACACTCTGCTCGCCGGACGGGGTCTTGGTCGCGAAGCGCTCGATCGCGGCCCGTGTGACATCGCGCTCGCGGGCCGCCGGGATGAGCCCGAGGCCAGCCCAGTCGCGCAGATGGGGCAGCGAGGTGTTCTCGCGGATGGAATGGGGCAGGAACAGCCCTTCCTTCTGCCGCTCCGCGGGAACGTAGACGATGCCGGCACGGATCGCGCGGGCGGGCGTGCCGAGCCGCACGGCGGTGCTATCCAGCATCACCCGGCCGGTCCAGGGCGCGAGGCCGAACAAGGCGCGCACCACATCCGACTGGCCATTGCCCTGAATGCCGCCCAGCCCAAGCACCTCGCCGGCCCGCGCCGCGAAGCGTACCCCCTCGAAGCGCCCGTCGCTCGATAGATCCTCGACCACCAGTCGCGCGGCGCCGGGCGCGGTGGCGCGCGGCGGATAGGCGAGGGCCATCTCGCGCCCGACCATCATGGCGACGAGCTGTTCGTGGTCGACCTTATCGCGATCCACCGTGCCGACCACCTCGCCATCCTTGAGGACGGTGATGCGGTCCGCAATGGCGAAGACCTCCGGCAGCCGGTGCGAGATGAAGATCACCGCCGTGCCGGCCGCCCTGAGCTGCCGGACGATGACGAAGAGATGCTGGATCTCGGCCGCGTCGAGCGCGGAGGTGGGTTCGTCGAGGATCAGGACCGACGGGTCCGTGGTCAGCGCCCGTGCGATCTCGACGATCTGCCGTTCCGCGACGCTCAGATCGCGTATCCGCGCCGTCAAGGGCAGCGTCGCGATCCCTAGACGGTCGAGGATTGCTTGGGCGCCGCGGTCCATCGCGGCTCTGTCCACCAGCACTGCCCCGCCCGGCTCGCGGCCGAGCCAGATGTTCTGCGCGACGTCGAGGTCGGGCACCAGGCGGGTGTCCTGGTAGACCATGGCGATGCCGAGGTCCTGCGACTGCCGGGGCCCGATGATCGCAACCTCGGCGCCCCGAACCCGGATCACGCCGGCGTCGGGCCGCCAGACGCCGGCGATGATGCGCATCAGCGTCGACTTGCCGGCGCCGTTCTCGCCCATCAGGACATGCACCTCGCCCGGCCGACACGCGAAGGACACGCCCTTGAGCGCACGCACCACGCCGAACGATTTTTTGATCCCGACGAGTTCCAGCGCATTCGGCGCGACAAGACGATCCGCGACCGAGGTACCAGTCGCCTCTTCTTGCACTGCATCCAACATCATCGGGAACCGCCCTGCCCTTTGGTGGGTGACCCGCCTCCCAGCCAGGCGGGTCGCGTCATGGTGAGGCTCAGCTGAACAGCTTCTTGAGTTCCTCGTCTGTCAGCAGCGTGTCGACGAAAACGCCGTCCGGCAGGTCCTTCTTCATGAACTGCTGATAGTTGCTGCCGTCGATCAGGATCGGGTCGATGATCTGCCGCTTCGGCACATCCTGGCCGGACAGCAGCTTGACGGCGGTGCGGAGGGCGACGACGCCCTCCCACGACGGCTCGGATACGCAGCCGATCTTGAACTTCGGGTTTTTTTCCTTCTCGGCGTCATAGAGCTTGAAGAGGCCGTTGTAGTCGTCGCCGGTCGCCGGAACGAGCGGGCGATTGGCGGCGATCAACGCCTTCAATGCGCCTGCTGCATCCTGGCCGCCGTCGCACCAAATGCCATCGATCTCGGGATAGGCGGCGATGAGGTCGGCCATGACGACCTTGGCCTTGTCCTCCTGCCAGGACGCATCCTTGAATGCGAGAACCTCGATGCCGGGGCCGAACTGGGTCTGCGCACCCGCCCAGCAATCGGCGGTATAGGAGTTGCCGGGAAGACCGCCGAGGGCGACGATCTTGCCCTTTCCACCGAGGAAACCATTCAACGCCTTGCCGGTGGTTGCACCCTTGCGCTTGGGGTCGGTGCCGATGAAGGCCGTCCAGTTCTCGCCCTCCACCGGCAGGTTGAACGGGATGGTGGGGATGCCGGCGCGGGTCGCCTTGCGGAGGGCAGGCACGACGGCCGTGCTGGAATTGGGAATGCATAGCAGGGCATCGACGTTCTGCGAGATCAGGTCTTCGATGTCGTTGACCTGCTTGGAGATGTCACCCTGGCCATCGACCACGATAAGATCGTACTTGTCAGCATTGGCCTTGGCCTCGCTCTGCATAGAAGTGAGGCATTCCGTCCGCCAGGTATTCCCGGAGAAGCCATTGGAAAAGCCGATGCGCAGCTTACCGGATTTCTGGACCCCCTTGGCCATTTCCGGAGAACCGTCGATCTTGGCGCTGCTGATCGCGTCCGCAAGGGCGAGACCGCCGGTCGCTACGAACAGCCCCGCCGCCGAAGCGCCGAGACCGAGCCGCAGGGCGGTCCGGCGGTCGATGTTGGAATGCGTCATTTTCGTTTTCCTCCATTGATGGTGCCGTTGCGCGGCACCTTGTTGCTCAGGCGGTTCCGCGCGAGCCGATCATCCGGTAGGCCACGACGCTCAACGCGATCAGCACGCCCTGGATGACGTATTGCGCGCCCGTCGAAACCTGGGCGACATTGGTGAAGCTTGTGAGTTCTGTGACGAAGAGCGCTCCGGCGATGGTGGCCGTCACACTGCCGATGCCGCCGGTCAGGGCCGTGCCGCCGACCACGACCGCGACGACCGACGTCAGCAGGAACTGGTTGCCGATGCCGAGGCTCGGATTGCCCACATAAGCGGTTATAAGGAGACCGCCGAGCACTGCCAGGGTCGCGCTCAGGGCATAGGCGGCGACCAGCACGCTGCGGGTCGGCACGCCCATGAGGCGCGCCGCGGTCTCGTTGGCGCCCACCGCATAGACCCAGCGGCCAAAGGTCGTGCGGCGCATGGCGAAGGCGACGCCTAGAGTGATCACGATCCAGCAGATCGCGCTGGCAGGTAGGCCGAAGGCGGAACCCTGCCCGATGACGTTGAAGGCTCCGGCTGCGGCGCCGTGCGGCGCGCCGCCGGTAAAGACCAAGGCCGCACCGAACAGGATCGAGTTCATCGCGAGCGTGGCGATGATGGGTGCGACGCGCAGCACCGCGATCAGGATCCCGTTGACGATGCCGACCACGGCGCCGGCCACGAGGCAGCACAGGACGGCCGGAAGGATCCGCGAATCCTGGCCCAACATCACGCTGGTCGCGATGATGTTGGTCATGGTCACCACACCGGCGACCGAGAGGTCGATTCCGCCGGTCAGCAACGCCAACGTTTGTCCCGTCGCCACGAGGCCGAGGAAGGCCGTGACCTGCAGGATGTTCAGCATTTGCGCCGGCTTGAGCATGGCCGGCGATACGATCGCGGCGACGACGTAGAGCAAAACCACAGCCACCCACACGGGTGAGCGGCGTAATAGCGTGGATGCTCTTTGCCCCAACATCGATCGGGATCTCCGCCACAGCCGATATCGCCGGACAACCTTTAGGGGACCGACCTCGGCAGCCAGCGCGCTATATCACAGGCAATTGACCGTTGACAAATAGCTTCTGGGGTCTTCAATGATCGAAACAGCTCAACCTATCTGAGAGGTCGGCGGTATTGTTGAGTGGACTTGCCATGATTGATCCGCAATCCGCCGATCCGCGCGCCGCCAGCCTCGTCGATCGACTGATGGCGGATGTCTGCGACCACATCCGCGTCAACGGCCTGGAGCCCGGCGCAGTGCTGCCGAGCGAAGCCGATTTCGCGAGCCGGGCGGGCGTGTCTCGCGCGGTTGCCCGAGAGGGGTTCCGGGGCCTCGCCGCATTGAAGCTGATCGATGTGGGAAACGGCCGTCGCGCCCGTGTGGCGCAAACCGACGACAGCGTCCTCAGCCTCATGATCGACCACGCGGTCCACACCAAGCAGATCCGCATTCAGCAGATCCTCGATGTGCGCCGCACTATCGAACTCCGGACCGTAGCGCTGGCGGCCCTGAGGCGGAGCGATCGCGAGGCCACCGACATCGTCGATCTCGCGGCCACCATGCGCGCGAACCTCGCGCAACCCGAAAAGGTCATGGACGCCGATATCGCGTTCCATGAGGCGATCGCCAAAGCCTCGCGCAATCCGATGTTCGCGCTGCTGGTCGGTTCGTTTCGCGTCGTGACGCGGGAGACCTGGCCGATCGGCTGGGCCACGCGGTTCAATCAGGCCAGCCAGGTCGAGAACATCGACTGTCATGACTCTATCGCGCGCGCCATCCGCGATCGCGACATGCGCGCCGCCGAATCGGCGATGGCCCATCACTTCGATTCTGCCATCAAGACACTGGTCGACGCGGGTGTGATCTAGCGCATGCCCACGCATCCGGCTGAACACTCCCCAGGACTGCCATGAAGATCACTGCGATCGAGACGCTCTACGCCCGCGAATTTGCGAATGTGATGTGGGTGCGCCTGCACACGGACGCCGGCGTCATCGGCCTGGGCGAAACCTTCTATGTCGCCGCAGCGGTTTCGGCCCACATCCACGACACCTTGGCTTCACGTCTACTCGGCAAGGATCCATCCTGCATCGAGGCGATCAACCGCGACATGGTCGATCTGCCCTTGGCGCAGGCGAGCACCGGCGCCGAATTCCGCGCCGCCTCGGCGATCGACATCGCGCTCTACGACCTATGGGGGAAGGCGACCAACCAGCCGGTGCACCAGCTGCTTGGCGGCCTCTGCTGGGACAAGCTGCGCGTCTACAACACCTGCGCGGGCTACGGGTATGTCCGCAACCGGGACATCCGCACCGTCAATACGTGGAACATCGGCGCGGACGGCCCCTACGAGGACCTGCAGGGCTTCACCACCGACGCCGGGGCCCTGGCCGAGAACCTGCTCGAAAGCGGCATCACGGCCATGAAGATCTGGCCCTTCGATCCGATCGCACGGCAAACCGGCGGTATCGACATTTCCGCCGCCCAGCTCAGGGAGGGGTTGAAGCCCTTCGAGCTCATCCGGAGCCGCGTCGGCGACCGGATGGACATTATGGTGGAGTTCCATTCGCTGTGGAACCTGACAACCGCCAAGCGGATCGCCAAAGCGCTCGAGCCCTATGCGCCGACCTGGTACGAGGACCCGATCCGCATGAATTCCAGCGGCGCCCTGGCCGAATATGCGCGCTCCACCACGGTGCCGGTCTGCGCCAGCGAGACACTGGGCTCACGCTTCGCCTACAAGGACATGCTCGACAAGGACGCCATCGGGGTCGTCATGGTCGACCTCTGCTGGACGGGCGGCTTGACGGAAGGCCGCAAGATCGCGGCGCTCGCCGACCTCTACCACAAGCCTTTCGCGCCACATGACTGCACCGGCCCGGTTGGCTTCGCGGCGGCCGTGCATGCTTCCTTCAGCCAGCCCAACACCCTGATCCAGGAATCGGTGCGGGCTTTCTATACCGGCTGGTACAAGGAACTGGTCACCGCTGTGCCGGTGATCCGCGACGGCTATGTCTATCCCATGGAGGGACCGGGCCTCGGCACGGACCTCCTGCCCGCCGTTTTCGAACGGTCGGACCTCGTCGTGCGCCGGAGCGAAGCATGAAGACCCCCCAACTCTTCGATCTTTCCGGCAAGACCGCTCTGATCACGGGCTCCTCCGGCGGCCTCGGCTTCGCCATGGCGCGCGGCCTCGCCGAGGCGGGCGCCACCCTTGTTCTCAACGGACGGGACCAGGACAAGCTGAAGGCGGCGGTGCGCACGCTCGCGGACGAGGGGCACAAAGTGTCGGCGGAGGCCTTCGACGTCACCGATGAGGCGGCGGTCACGGCGGCATTCGCCCGTTTCGACACTGCCGGGGCCGCGATCGACATCCTGGTCAACAACGCCGGCATCCAGTTTCGCAAGCCGCTGGTCGACCTCGCGGTCGCCGATTGGCGCCGCGTGATCGAGACCAACCTCACCAGCGCCTTCCTGATCGGGCGGGAGGCGGCCAAGCGCATGATCGCGCGCGGCGGCGGCAAGATCATCAACATCGGATCGCTCACGAGCGAGGTCGCCCGTGCAACGGTGGCGCCCTATACGGCGGCCAAGGGTGGCATCAAGCTGCTGACCCGATCGATGGCGGCCGAGTGGGCCGCGCACAACATTCAGGCCAACGCGATCGGCCCCGGTTACATCCTGACGGAGATGAACAAGGCGCTCATCGAGAACCAGAGCTTCGACGCCTGGGTCAAGGGTCGCACACCCACCGGACGGTGGGGAACACCCGACGACCTGATCGGCGCGGCCGTCTTCCTGGCCTCCCCGGCTTCGGCCTATGTCAACGGCCACATCTTATATGTCGACGGCGGCATGCTGGCCGTCCTTTGACACCGCGGACGGTCTGGGCGATCCGCTTCAACACCTAGGAACAAGCATCATGCGCGGCGTCGTCGTCCATGCCCCAAAAGACCTCAGGATCGAGGAGGTCCCCCAGCAGAGCCTCGGGCCGACCGATGTCCGGGTCCGCATTGCGGCAGGCGGCATCTGCGGGTCGGATCTGCATTATTTCAACCACGGCGGCACGGGCGCGATCCGCATCCGGGAACCGATGGTGCTCGGCCATGAAGTCTCCGGCACCGTGGCGGAGATCGGCAGCGGAGTAACCCGGGTTGCGGTCGGCGCCCGGGTCGCCGTCAACCCGAGTCGCGCCTGCGGGCGTTGCGTTCGTTGCCAGCAAGGACTGCACAACCATTGCTTCGACATGCGCTTTATCGGCAGCGCCATGCGTTTTCCCCACATTCAGGGCGGCTTCCGCGAAAACCTCGTGGTGCACGAGACCCAGGCCGTGCCGGTGGCCGATCAGGTCGGCATGGGGGAGGCCGCCATGGCCGAACCGCTCGCGGTCTGCCTTCATGCCGTCGAGCGCGCCGGACCCTTGAGCGGGCGCAGGGTCCTGGTGACGGGCTGCGGACCGATCGGCGCCCTCGTGATCATGGCGGCCCGGCTGGCGGGGGCCGCCACCGTGGTCGCCACCGATGTACAGGATTTCGCGCTCGCGGCGGCGGTCATGGCGGGCGCCGACGAGGCATTCAACACGGCAATGGCGCCGGACGCCCTTGACCGATTTGTCGCCCAGGCCGGTCCCTTCGACGTGCTGTTCGAGGCGTCGGGCAATGCGTTGGCCCTAAGAGCTGCAATCCTGCATCTGCATCCTCGCGGCATCGTGGTCCAACTTGGTCTGGGCGGCGATATCCCGCTGCCGATCAACATCCTGGTCACGCGTGAGATCGACCTGCGCGGCACCTTCCGGTTCGACACGGAATTCGACCTCGCCGTCGCCTTGATGAACACGGGCCGAATCAACGTGCGGCCGCTGCTCAGCGCGACATTGCCCTTTGAGGACGCTGAGGCGGCGTTCGGCCTCGCGGGCGATCGATCGCGCGCCGTGAAGGTGCAACTCAGCTTCGTTTGACGCGGCCGGGACCGCAGGGCAAGTTTGTATTCGAAGGCCGGCCCAGAGAGGCGGCAGTGAGGGAGGGAATATTGTTGGCGACTCCGCAGCAGAGCGCAATGGACGGCGCGGTCCGCCATCTGGTGAGCAACTACAACCCCAAAGGCAATCGAGTCGGCTGGCTGATGCTGGCCTCGATTCTCGTCGAGGCCTGGGACCTTTACTCCATCGCCTTCGTGCTGGTTTTCATCAAGGACCAGTACCATCCCGATCCTCTGCTGCTGGGTCTCGCGGCGGCCGGCACTCAGGGCGGAGCCCTGGTGGGAGCGCTGATCGGCGGATGGCTGTCCGACAGGATCGGCCGCCGCATCATGTTTCTGACCACAATGGTGCTATTCATCGTGCTGGCCCTGGCGCAGGCCTTCGTGACCAGCGTCGGCCTGCTGGTCGTGGTGCGCTTCCTCCTCGGCGTGCCCCTCGGGAGCGACATCTCGAACGGCTACACCTACATCATGGAATCGATGCCCAAAGGGCAGCGCGAGGTGATGGGCAACCGGTGGCAGTTCATGTTCGCGCTCGGCGAAATCATGACGCTGGCCGTGATCGCCGTCTTCCTGCTGGTGAACCTCAATCACGAGATGATCTGGCGGGTGACGCTTGGGCTCGGCGCCGTGCCGGCCCTGGTGATCCTCCTGATGCGGCACGATCTGCCGGAAACGGCAGTCTGGCTGATCCGCCGCGGCCGATTCCGCGAGGCCAAGCAGGTCTCGACCCAGCTCTACGGCGACAGCCTGGCCATGCTGCCCGACCAGGACATCGTCGTGCCAAGGCCGCGGGCCTCAGCCTTCCTGGCCGACATCCGACGTGATCCTATCCGCTGGCGCGCCACTCTCTACGGATGGATCGCCTGCTTCTGCCAGGGCAGCGAGTTCTCGACCTTCGCGTTCTATCTGCCGGTGCTGTTCGTGATGGTCGGCGTCTCGTCCATCCTGGGCATCAACCTCGTCACAATGGCGCTCTACGTCGTCGCCGCCATCGCCGGATGGATCGGACCGATGATCACGCCACGCATCGGCCAGCGCGGCATCAGCATTGCTGGCTTCGCGATCGTCCTCGTCTCGCTGCTGGTAGCGGCGGGCGCGCTCTATACCGGCAACACGATGCTGCTGCCCTTCGCCGCCGCCGCCATGCTGTGGGGCCACTACTGGGATGCCTCAAACTGCATGACGATCCCGACCGTGGTTGCGAGGCCCGAATATCGCGGCACGGCGAGCGGTTTCGCCTACATGTTCGTGAAGCTCCCGTCATTTCTCGCCATCTTCCTGTTTCCATCCCTCTTCGCCGCGGTCGGGCAGGCCGCGGCGACGCTGATGGTCGCGATATTCCCCCTCGTCGGACTGCTGGCCGCCATCTTCATCCTGCCGGAGATCTACGGGTTCGAAAACGACTGACGGCCCGGCCGTTCAGCCGGGTGACTCAGGAGGTTGGAGCCGGCCGGCCTTACATCGTCCCTTGATCAGCTTCAGGCGGACAATTTAGGGTCACTAGGCCGACTTCGCTAACGCAAACGGAAACCGGCGTTCGGACCGGGTCTTCAGCCCCTACAACGACGCAGTCCCGCACCGCTGCAATGCTTGAAGCTATCCTGAGCGCAACCCGCTCCCACTTCTAGATTAGACAAGCCGCTGTGGTCTGGCACGCTTGGGCATGTCGGGAAGGCGCTTTTTGGCGATTTCCCGGTCGTGCACCGCGATGCTCCGGTCCAGTTGCTCGCGGTCGGGATGCTGGAGTGCAAGCGCGACGCAGATCATTTCGATGATCGCCAGTTGCGATGTGCGCGTGCCGATCGTTTCGTGCGCGATGGGCGATCGTCGCACGGCGGAAATCAGCATGATGTCGGTCGTCGTGGCGACCGGGCTGTTTCGGTCACTCGTGATCGCCAGCCGCTTGGCACCGCGAGCCCCCGCCGCCTGCAGGGTTTCCACGAGATCGCGTGTTCGGCCGGAGCAGCTGATGCCGAGGAATAGGTTGCTGGGGCGGGCATTCGCGGTCACGGCCGCCAGCACATGCGGATCGGAATGGACGCTCGCCGTGAACCCCAGGTAGAGGAGCCGCTGGTAGGCATCGAAGGCCACCGGCGCCGAGCTGCCGAAGCCGACGAGGTGGATGTGGTCGGCCACCAGCAAGGCGTCGACAGCCTCCTGCAGGGCGGGCAGCGCCACGAGGCTCATCGTTTTCAGCAGCGCCTCCGAATTGACCTCGATCACGCGACGCATGACGGCGGCCAGCGGATGTTCGTCGCACGCGCCCTGTTGCAGCCGTGGATGGACCAGTTGCGCCCCGAGGGCGAGCCCTCGTCCCTCCGCGAGGGCATTGCGAAGGTCCCGGTACCCTGTGAGTCCAAGGAGCTTGCAGAACCGGAACACCGTCGTCTCGCTGACCTGGCTTGCCGAAGCGACTGACGAAATAGACAGGCTCGCCGCGCGTGTCTGGTTGTCGATCATCCACTGCGAAAGCCGCGCCATGGTGCGGTCGGGAGACCGGGAAGCCGAAACGAGCTTCTGAAAGATATCGACCGCGCGGGAACCGATGCCCGGATCGCCAGTCATGGATGGGTCCACACTCGCTTCAGCCATATGCCGATCCTTCGACGCCAACGACTATTCCTCTGTCGCCTGCCGCATTCCTCGCTCAAAGTGCGTGGATCTCGGTTCGTTCGGACCAGGGTAAACTTTTTTCTCAACTCTCCGCCCGAAAAAATTTTCCGAGTCGAGCATGCGGGCCAGTTGCGTTGAAGCGTCATCTCGGCCAAGCTTCGGCCTGGGTCTGCCCATCGAACGAGGCTGGCCAGGAGGAAACACGATGACCGGTATTTTCAAGCGCCGCATGGCGTTGCTGACGGGTGCTGCGGCTCTCGCGCTGTCGATGGGCACGGCACATGCCGCCGACGCGATCAAGATCGGGCTCGTCACCAAGACCGACTCGAACCCCTTCTTCGCCAAGATGAAGCAGGGCGCGGAACAGAAGGGGAAAGAACTCGGAGTCGAGGTTCAATCATTCGCCGGCAAGTTCGACGGCGACAACGACAGCCAGGTGACGGCGGTCGAGAACCTGATCTCGGCCGGCGTTGCCGGCATTCTGATTACGCCGAGCGACACCAAGGCGATCGTGCCGACCATCCAAGCAGCCCGCAAAGCCGGTATTCTGGTGATTGCGCTCGACACCCCGCTCGACCCGATCGATGCGGCTGACGCAACCTTCGCGACGGACAATTTCAAGGCCGGCGAGCTGATCGGCGGATGGGCCGCGAAGACCGTGAAAGACCCGGCTTCCGCCCGTATCGCCTTCGTGGACGCCATCAAGACGCAACCGACCGTCGACGTGCTGCGCGACCAGGGTTTCATGAAAGGGTTCGGCATCGATATCAAGGACCCGAACCGTTACCTCGACGAGGATGACAAGCGCATCATCGGACACCAGTGGGGCGCGGGTGCGGAAGACGGGGGTCGGACCGGCATGGAGACGCTGATCCAGCAGGATCCCAAGGTCAATGTCATCTACACGATCAACGAGCCGACAGCGGCCGGCGCCTACGAGGCCCTGAAGGCGGCCGGGATCACAGATTTCACGATGACATCCGTGGATGGTGGCTGCCCGGGCGTGAAGAACGTCAAGGCGGGCGTGATCGGCGCCACCTCGATGCAATATCCGCTTCTCATGGCCTCCAAGGGCGTCGAGGCCATCGTGAACTTCAAGAAGACCGGTCAGAAGCCACAGCCCTCGCCGGGGCTGACCTTCTTCAACACGGGCGTGACACTCGTGACCGACAAACCGGTTCCCGGCATCGACTCGATCACGTCGGATGAAGCCCTGACGAAGTGCTGGGGATGAGGTTCGCGTTCCTTCTCCCGTCTACGGGAGAAGGGGCCAGCAGGCGGGTGAGGATCGCCTCGACGCCTGAACCGACCCTCGTTCGACCCGACTGCACCGGGCGTCCTTCTCCCGTTCCTACGGGAGGAGGAGCATATTCTGGGAAAGGACCACAGCAATGAGCGTAGCCGGCGAGCCGCTCGTGGTGGGCGCCACCACGGCCACAGATGAGGCCAATTTCGCCCGTTTCGAAGAGCAGCAGCATACGCCGGTCCGTCGTATGCAACGCGCGCTGCATCGGCATCCGACCATCGTTCCCTTCGTGGTGCTGGCGTTTGGCATTCTTATCTTCAGCGCTATCGTGGGGGCGCGGTTCCTGGCGCCCTTCAACCTGTCGCTGATCCTGCAGCAGGTGACGATCGTCGGCATGATCGGGATCGCCCAGACGCTGGTGATCCTCACCGCCGGCGTCGATCTCTCGGTCGGCGCCATCATGATCCTGGTCACGGTAGTGACCGGGCATCTGGCGGTCACGTCGGGTGTGCCGACTGTGTTCGCGGTTCTCATCGGTCTCGCGATCGGCATGGGATGCGGCGCGATCAATGGCGCGCTGGTCACCTTCGTGCGGCTGCCACCTTTCATCGTGACGCTCGGCACCTGGAGCGTCTACGGCGCGATCTTCCTCTGGTATTCAGGCAGCCAGACAATCCGCTCCCAGGACGTGCTCGCCCACGCCCCCTTCCTCCAGATGACCGGCACGGCCTGGAGCTTCTTCGGCGCCCGATTCACTTTCGGCACGCTGGTCACGGTCATCACCGCGGCCCTGATGTGGTACGTGCTCAATCGCACCGCCTTCGGCCGGCACGTCTACGCGACGGGCGACGACCAGGAGGCGGCACGCCTCGCGGGCATCGACACGCGCCGCACCGTGCTGGCCGTCTACACGCTTGCCGGCCTCATCTGCGCGCTCGGCGCCTGGGTGCTGATCGGCCGCATCGGCGCCATCAGTCCCACCTCTGGCGGATCGGCGAATCTCGACTCGATCACCGCGACGGTCATCGGCGGCACGAGTCTGTTCGGTGGCCGAGGGTCCATCGTCGGCACTCTGGTCGGTGCCCTGATCGTCGGCGTCTTCCGCAACGGCCTTGCGCTCGCCGGGCTCGATGCGCTCTGGCAGGAATTCGCCGTCGGCCTGCTCATCATCGTCGCAGTGGCGCTCGATCAATGGATCCGGAGGGTGTCGGCATGAAAACGCCCGTTCTCGAAGCCCGCGGCCTGTTCAAGCGCTGGGGTCGCGTGGTCGCCATGGATGGCGCCGATTTCGAACTCCGCCAGGATGAGATCCTGGCCGTGATCGGCGACAACGGCGCCGGCAAGTCCACCATGATCAAGGCGCTGGCCGGCGCGATCCGTCCCGACGTCGGTGAGATCCTGCTCGACGGCAAACAGGTCGACTTTCGGACTCCGATGGACGCCCGCAACGCCGGCATCGAAAGCGTGTTCCAGAACCTTGCGCTCTCCCCTGCCCTTTCGATCGCCGACAATCTTTTTCTTGGCCGGGAGATCCGCAAGTCCGGCCCCCTGGGTCGCTGGTTCCGCACCCTCGATCGGTCCGCCATGGCGGCCGAGGCCCGGCGGCAGGTCGGAGCCCTCGGGCTGCACACGATCCAGGACATCCACCAGAAGGTCGAGACGCTGTCGGGCGGCCAGCGCCAGGGTGTTGCAGTGGCACGGGCCTGTGCGTTCGGCGGCCGGGTTGTCATCATGGATGAGCCGACGGCGGCCCTCGGCGTGAAGGAGAGCCGCAAAGTGCTCGACCTGATCCTCGACGTCCGCCGCCGGGGCCTGCCGATCGTTTTGATCTCCCACAACATGCCGCATGTCTTCGAGGTGGCGGACCGCATCCACATTCACCGGCTTGGTCGCCGCCTCGCAGTCGTTCGGCCGAAGGATTTCAGCATGTCGGACATTGTGTCCTTCATGACGGGAGCGTCGGTGCCGCCGCCCGAGCTCTCCGCCGCATGACGCGGCCCCTCCCGAAAAGGATTCGATCGATGCCAACCCCCAAGCGCCTAGACCACAAGCTCGCCAAGATCGTGGCCGGCAGCTACACGCCCAAGGATTTCATCATTGCCGACGCCAAGGATGGCGACATGGCGCTCGGCACAGGCACCTCGGGCCCGGAACTCGGGGCCGACGGCAAGCCGACCGGACGCATGCGGCCGCTTCAAGTCTATCGCGACAATATGGAGAAGATGGTCAGGTCCGACACGATCGACATCATGCTGACGTCGCTGTCTTCGGGCGAGTATCTCACCCGAAAGGGCACTTTTGCCGACAGCGAGGTGACCCCGGCCATCCGGCTCAACGACGGCAGCGACATCTGGCATTGGCGCGGCGCGAACTACAAGCACCTGCCGACGATGCCGTTCCGCACGGCGCGGCTCGACCGCGTGAAGCCAATCGCCGACCTTGGGCTCTATGCGCTCACCTTCTTCAACGACCTCGAGCAGGATCACCGCTCGCTCGACGCCTATGCGCAGTTCCGTGATGAGGCTTCCTCCCAGGGCGTGCGTCACTTTCTCGAAGTGTTCAATCCGCAGTTCGAGGTCAAAGCCAAGGATTCCGACTTCGCGACTTACAACAACGACGCCATCGCGCGCTGCCTCGCGGGCGTATCGCGGCTCGACCGTCCCGTGTTCCTGAAGGTTGTCTACAACGGTCCACGTGCGACCGAGGAACTCGCCTCCTACGATCCCGGCAATCTGATCGTCGGCATCCTGGGTGGGGCTTCATCGACGACGCGCGATACGTTGGAGATGGTGGGTCAGGCGGAGCGCTATGGCGCCCGCGTGGCCCTGTTCGGCCGCAAGATCTTCTTCGCCGAAGATTCGGTGGGCATCGTCCGGGCCATGCGCCGCGTCATCGAAGACCGGATCGGGTCCGAGGAAGCCACCCGGGCCTATCACGACGAACTCGGAAAGGCTGGCATCCGGCCCAAGAAAAGCTTGGCCGACGATCTCGAAATCACCGATCCGTCTTTGAAGTCCGCCTGATTCCGACCGAGTGTGCAGCGAGGTCGCCCGCCGCTGCACGACCAATCGCCCCGATACACGAGTGCTGTCTTCCATGGTTCATTCACGGCGCGGTTTCGTCACTGGGGGATGCTGGTGCGTCGACCGCAACAAGACGATCCCGTTCTGGCCGTCGGAAGACATGTCGGTAGTGGTGTCCGCATCGGTCTTGCGCGGCGGCGGCTCGGCCTGCAACTTCGGGATCGACATCCGTAAACTTGACCCTGAAATGTGGGTCGAGACCATCGGCCTCATTGGGGATGACCCCGAGGGCCGCTTCCTTTTGGAGGAAGCGGCACGCTATGGCATCGAGCACAGCCGGCTTCAGGTCACATCTGACGCGCCGACCCATATCACCGATGCCTTCCAGTCGCTGCAGTCCGGACGACGGACCCATATCTTTCACGATGGTGCCAGCGGTCGCCTATCGCCTGACCATTTCGATTTCGCCGGCACGACCGGGCGTATCCTGCACCTCGGCCTTCCAGGCGTGCACGCCGTGATGGACGCGCCCTGGCACGACGACCCGAACGGTTGGGTCACCGTACTGAAGCGGGCCCGCGCGGCAGGTCTCGCTACCAACCTCGAACTCGTCACCGTGGCACGTGATAAGCTCGCCGCCCTGGCGCGGCCATGCTTGCCCTATCTCGACACGCTGATCGTCAACGATTTCGAGATCGGTGCCCTGGCGGGCATGACCACAGTGAGCGAGGGCGTGACCGACGTGGCCGCCTGCATGACGGCGGCCAGGCATATTCTCGAACAGGGAGCCATGGATGTCGTCGCGGTCCACTACGTTAAAGGGGCTGTGCTGGTCGCGCGCGACGGGACCGAGATAGAGAAGCCGTCCGTCCGCGTCCCTGACGACGCCTACCAGGGGGCCAACGGTGCCGGGGATGCCTTCGCGGCCGGTTTTCTCTATGGTCGCCATGAGGGGTGGAGCTTCGATCGGAGCTTGAGCCTCGCCCATGCGAGCGCGGGCGCCTGCCTACGCTCGATCACCACCGTCGATGGTGTGGACACAGTCGCCGCCTGCATGGCCTTGGCCGAGACTTGGGGCTGGCGGTAACGCGACGCATCGCGGCCGACCGAAGCGTTTCGCCTCAAAAAGACGGTCATACCCAAAAAGGCGAGGCTTACATGTCGCTCCTCAATCCCGCTCAGCGGGATTGAGGCTGCATCCGGTATCCCTGCGAACACGGCTTCCGTCAGCGTGATACCTTGCTTGCCTCGCCTCGGTTTCCTGTTGAAACGTCACGCACCCTGCCCCGGTTGCCATAGCCCCGCTCAGGCTCGATAATAGCCCAAGCGTTTTGAAGCGCGGGGCATGTGGCCCCTCCGTCGCAAATCGAATATATCCTGTTGGATATGTAAGGCTCGCATCTTACCTCACCGGGAATGCGGGATCTGGGAGTGTGCGGATGAAATGCCTGAAACGGCCGATTTGGACGGCCTTTGCAGTTCTGCTGCAGGCGGCGGTCGGGGTCGGCCCGGTGCTGGCACAAGCCCAGCAGCCACCGGCGGCCGTGACGGTCGCCAAACCCGTCGTCAAAGAGGTCATCGAACACGACGACTACACCGGCCGCTTCAACGCGGTGGATTTCGTCGAGGTAAGAGCCCGCGTGACGGGCTATCTCACAAAGATCAACTTCACCGATGGTGCGTTCGTCAAAAAGGGGGACGTTCTGTTTGTGATCGACCAGCGTCCTTACAAGGCTGCGCTCGACCAGGCGAAAGCCGCAGAAGCCTCGGCCAAGGCCCGCGTCTCCTTCTCACAGACCGACCTCGAACGCGCCCAGGCGCTGACGAAGACCGGCAATATCACGGAACAGAGCACCGACCAGCGGCGGCAATCCGCCCTCACCTCGCAGGCCGACCTCGACAGCGCGATGGCCGCCGTGACACAGGCGTCGCTCAACCTCGACTTCACCGAAGTGCGCGCCCCCGTTGCGGGCAAGATCAGCCAGCGCCTGGTGTCCGAGGGCAACATCGTGGTGGCCGATCAGACGCAACTCACCACGATCGTGTCGCTCGATCCGATCTATTTTTCCTTCACGGTGGATGAGCGCTCCTTCCTGGAATATCAAAAGGATCTTGGCATCGGCATGGGACAGACGCTCGGCCAAAACCCGCCGTCCGTGCTGATTTCGCTGACCGGCGAAGACACCCCGACCCACAAGGGCATCCTCGACTTCGTCGACAACAACGTCGACAACGCCACCGGCTCGATCCTGCTGCGAGCGACGGTCGAAAATCATGACACTGCGATCAAGCCAGGCCTGTTCGGTGTCGTGAGCATGCCGGCCTCGAAACCCTATCAGGGCGTGCTGATTCCGGATGAGGCGGTCGCCACCAACCAGGACAAACGCATCGTGTATGTGGTCGGGGCGGACAACACGATCACATCGCGCGAAGTGCGGATCGGCGGCAAGATCGACGGCTACCGCATTGTCCGCAAGGGACTCGATGGGAGTGAGACGATCGTCATTTCCGGCCTGACCCGCGTCCGGCCCGGTGCCAAGGTTGCTCCCGATCTGAAGGTCTTGCCTCAAAGCCGGTCCTGAGCGCGTCGTTCGACGCCCGACGGTCCGTGCTGCTCTTCGTACGCCGGGATGACTGACCCCGGCTCATCGACCGCCCTGCCGAGCCGTTCAGCGGTCGGCGCCGGAGACTCCGATGCGTTTCGCCCATTTCTTCGTCGACCGGCCGATCTTCGCGTCCGTGACTTCGATCGTCCTCCTGATCATCGGCTACGTCGCGTATATCTCACTGCCCGTCGCGCAATATCCGGACATCGTGCCGCCGACCGTCGTGGTGCGGGCGTCCTATCCGGGCGCCAATGCCGAGACCGTGGCGGCCACGATCGCGACGCCCATCGAGCAGGAAATCAACGGCGTCGACAACATGCTCTATATGTCGTCGCTGTCGACCAACGACGGCAACATGCAGTTGACCGTCACATTCAAGCTCGGCACCAATCTCGATATCGCGAACGTGCTGGTGCAGAACCGTTTATCGGTCGCCCAGCCCCGGCTGCCACCCGATGTGCGCAACCTCGGTGTGACTGTCCGTAAGTCCTCGCCCGACCTGATGATGGTCGTGCACATGCTTTCTCCCAAGAACACCTACGACCAGAACTATCTCTCGAATTACATCTATTTGAACGTCCGCGACGAGTTGCTGCGCCTCGACGGCGTCGGTGACATCACGATTTTCGGCGGCAACGAATACGCTCTGCGGGTCTGGCTCGACCCCGACAAGCTGGCTGCCTACGGTCTGTCGACGACCGACGTCGTCAATTCCCTGCAGGAACAGAACGTGCAGGTTGCCTCCGGCGCACTCGGCGCTCCGCCGGCCCCCAAGAGCAACGCGTTCCAACTCGTCGTTCAAACGGAGGGGCGCTTCAAGGACATCAACGAGTTCAAAAGCGTTGTTCTCAAGGCGTCCGAGGGACGGCTCGTCCGGATCCAGGACGTCGCACGAGTCGAACTCGGGCAGAAGGACTACGTCACGCAATCCTTCCTGAACGCACAACCGGCTGTCGGCATCGGCGTCTTTCAGCGCCCCGGCACCAACGCGCTCGAGGCCGCCGCACAGGTCCAGAAGGTGATGCAGGACCTGTCAAAAAACTTTCCGCCCGACGTCGAGTACAAGATTGCCTACAACCCGACGGAATTCATCGCGGAATCCGTGCATGAGGTCTACAAAACCCTCTTTGAAGCGCTGATCCTCGTCGTCATCGTCGTGATCGTGTTCCTGCAGAGCTGGCGCACGGCGCTGATACCTGTGGTTGCGATTCCCGTCTCGCTCGTCGGCACCTTTGCGGTCATGAAGGTGCTCGGCTTTTCGCTCAACAATCTGACGCTGTTCGGCCTGGTGCTTGCCATCGGCATCGTGGTGGATGATGCGATCGTGGTGGTCGAGAACGTCGAGCGCAACATTGCCGAAGGCATGTCGCCGGGAGAGGCGGCCCACAAGACGATGGACGAGGTCGGTGGCGCCGTCGTCGCGATCGCGCTCGTCTTGTCGGCCGTGTTCGTACCGACCGCTTTCATTCCCGGGATTTCGGGCCAGTTCTACCGCCAGTTCGCCCTGACGATCGCCGCGTCCACAATCATCTCGATGGTCAATTCGCTAACCCTGTCCCCCGCGCTCTGCAAACTGTTGCTGAAGCCTCATACGGAACACGGCAAGACGCGTTTCTTCCTGGCGCGTTTCGGCGGCTGGCTCGCGAAAAAGTTTAACGATGGCTTCGATGCGGTCTCGCACGGCTATTCGCGTATCATCCACGCTCTGACCAGCAGGATCGTCGGTCTCGGCGCCATGCTGATCCTCTATGCCGGTGTGATTGCCGGCGTGCTCTATCTGGGAACTACGACACCGACCGGCTTCATACCGCTGCAGGACCAAGGTTATCTGATCGTGGTCATTCAGCTTCCGTCGGGGGCCGCGCTCGAACGCACGACTGCCGTGGTACGCGAAGCCGCGCGCCGCGCCGGTCAAGTGGACGGTGTCGCCAATGCGGTCATCATCTCAGGCTTCGATGGGTCGACCTTCACCAACACGACCAACGGCGCCGTCATGTTTCTGACGCTGAAGCCCTTCGAGGAACGTACCAAGTCACATCGACCCGCCAATGCGATTCTGGCTGATGTGCTGAAGCAGACCTCTCCCATCCAGGAGGCTCGTATCATTGCAATCGCGCCGCCGCCCGTCCGGGGTCTCGGAAACGGCGGCGGCTTCAAGATGCAAATCCAAAGCCGTCAGAGTTCAGATATCTCCTCGCTGCTGGAAGTCGCCGGAAACGTCATCGGGCAGGCCAACCAGGATCCGAGCCTCACGCGCGTCTTCACCACCTTCGGCAACGACACGCCTCAACTGTTTCTCGATATCGACCGCACTAAGGCGCAGATGCTGAACGTGCCGCTCGCCAATCTCTTCTCGACCCTGCAGGTCAACCTCGGCGGCGCCTATATCAACGACTTCAATCTTTTTGGCCGCATCTACCAGGTGCGCGCGCAGGCGGACGCCCCCTTCCGGCTTGAGCCAACCGATATTGAGCGCTTGAAGGTGCGCTCATCGACGGGTGCGCTCGTGCCCATGGGGTCGCTGGTTCGGGTTCGGACTATCGCCGGACCGCAGATCGTCCAGCGCTACAACCTCTATTACTCAGTGCCTGTGCAAGGCGATGCCAAGCCGGGTGTGTCGACGGGAACGTCGTTGACCGCCATGGAACAGATCGCCGCGAAAGCGCTGCCGGAGGGGACGACGTACCAGTGGACCGACATCGCCTACCAGGAGCGCGCAGCCGGTAACACGGCGGTTTACGTCTTCGCGCTTGGCATCGTGTTGGTGTTTCTCGTGCTTGCCGCTCAATATGAATCGTGGACGCTGCCGCTTGCGATTCTACTTGTTGTGCCGACCGGCGTTCTCGCAGCGCTCGCGGGCGTCCAGTTGCGCGGGCAGGATAACAACATCCTGACCCAGATCGGGCTGATCGTGCTCATCGGACTCGCGGCCAAGAACGCCATCTTGATTGTCGAATTCGCGCATCAGCTCGAAGGACAGGAGGGACGCGGGCCGGTGGAAGCGGCCGTCGAAGCGTGCCGCCTGCGCCTGCGGCCCATCCTGATGACGGCCTTCGCGTTCATCCTTGGCGTCGTGCCTCTGGCGATCGCCACGGGACCGGGTGCCGAGATGCGGCAAGCGCTCGGCACCGCTGTGCTGTTCGGGATGCTCGGCGCCACGGTGTTCGGCCTGTTCCTGACCCCCGTCTTCTATGTGACGATTCGCAAAATCCAGAATGGTCTGGGTCGGATGTGGGGCTCCCCTGCGAATCCACCGGCATCGGCTTGAGACTGGCTTCCTCATTCAGGAGGCCGGCCTATCAAGGCCGTCCTGCGAACTCGGCGTTGGGTCGACCGGAGGCAATCCTATTCGACGAACCTCTGAGTTGAGACGCGGACTTCGAGGCGCGTCGCAATGTGGAGCAACACCGGCAGTCGCGGCTTTCTGTCAAATGGTTCCGAGTACGACTCGACGGCCTCAACGCGAAGGTCATGGAGAAAGCACTTCCTTCATGTGGAGGTAGGTGGGATCGAAGCCGGCGAAGTCTTGCAATTTTTCTCGGTCGAGGATCTGCAGGAACTTTGCTTTTGTGGCGATCAGCCCTCGCCCGCGCAGATCCTGCATCATTCGATTGACGTGAACGCTGGAGAGCCCCGTGGCGTCCCCAAGGACGGCCTGGGTGAGCGGCATCTCGCATCCATCTTTGTGGGCGAGTCCGACTGTCTCGAGCCGGTAGAACAATTCGCAGAAGAGGTGGGCGAGACGCTGAGGTCCTGGCCGGCAGCCCACGTTCACGACCCATTCTCGAAAGATGGCCGCATTGATCAGGCTGTCGCGCCAGAAGGCAACGGCGAGGTTCGGGAACTCACCGACCAACAGGTGCAACGCCCGATGCGGAATGAACGCGACGACGCAGGGCGTGAGAGTGCCCAGCGCATGATCCATCACGTTGAGCTGCATCGTTTGCAGATCGGGAAGGTCGCCGGGGATATGAAAAGAAACGATCTGCCGTTTGCCGGTTTCCAACTGCTTGTAGCAATGCATGAAGCCTTCGATCAGCAGGCAGCAATGATCGGGGTCGTCGCCGTCGCGAACGATCTCCTGGTCGGCGGGGAAGGATCGCATCAGAATCGGCAGGGCCTGAAGGCCGATCCTTTCGTCACGAGAGACGGAAGCAATAGACGCAAGTTTTCGGATGAGACCATCATGCCCTGAACCGTGCGGGAAAGACGCGCTCATGGATACTCCAGTGAGACCTGGCCGATCACGCACGTTGCTCAGCCCGGCCACGAGGAACGCAGCGACGATGGGAACCTTCGATCTCGGTGATCTGGAGCCTCAAGTTACGGCGGTAGGATCCTCATCGAGCGGGTGTTTTCCAGCTTCTCGGACCAAGTTCATTCGTCTGTCGATCTCAAGGATTTTAAGGCCGACCCGTCGTTCTGGCGCACAGCCAAACGGTGAAAAAGAAGAGGTCCGAAGACAAGGATTGGAAATTACACTCAAAAACCATTCATTTGGCGCAGCGGCCACACTGTCGATCTGTCGCTAGCAGCGACCTCAAGGTTGAACGTTGCCGTTCGTTTTCGTTGGGGCTGCGCCGCGCTTTATCGTGGAGTTGAAATTTTTCTCTTTCTGAATGATCGGTACGGGTTCAGAAATCACGAGACCGTCGGGGCTGACCCGCACAGCACTGCTGCCCGCGATGATCGGGGTCCCGTACAAAGCCCCTCGGGAAGGATGCTTGACGACGCGCGAGCGCGCCAAAGCCGGACTGACCGCCATCAGGGCGACAGCGATCAAGGCAATCCATTTCATCTCATCGTCCCCACGGTTCCCCGAATTAGTAGGACAGGTGGGACCGCTTTCCAAGGCCGATCAGGATCTCGTTCACCGCGGATCGGCGGCGAAGCCCGCTTGGCGCCTGCTGGTGAGCAGAGGCTTGGGAATGAGGTCGAGAATGGCCTCGGGTGGCCCACGTCTCCGCCGGTCGCCAGAGATCCAGCTTGCTTGTCTCGTCCGAGGACCGCGGCCTCTTAGGTCGCAATCGATGCTGCCTCTCCTAAAGAGGATCTCCGATACCGGCTTGTCTCACCGTATGCAGGCTGCCGCCTCCGTTGCGGCCATAGACTTGGTCGGCGCGACGCTCAAAAGCTTCCGCGAAACGCCTGAACGCCGAATCGAACATCGACCCCATCAACATGCTGAGGACGCGGCTCTTGAACTCATAGGTGATGAAAAATTCCACCGTGCATCCGCTGTCATCTGGACGGCCTGGTTCAGGCCGAAACGTCCACCGATTCTCCAGCGACCGGAAAGGCCCCTCGACATACTCGACGAGAATGGTCATGCCCGGTCGATCAAGCGTCACACGGCTGGTGAAATTTTCCCGGATCGCCTTGTAGCCCACCTGCATGTCGGCCAGGATCACCCCGTCTCCGGCCTCGTCGAGCTTCCGTTGCCGGATGATCAGGCTTTGGCAAAGCGGCAGAAACTGCGGATAGCTTTCGACGTCGGCCACCAAGTCGAACATGTGTTCCGCGGAATGGCGGACGCGGCGCGTGGTACGGAAACTCGGCATGCGGGACTCGAAGGCGGGGGGGGGTGGCGCTGAGTGAACTCCGCGTCGCCGTCACCCCTCAGGAAAGCGCGACATCACTCGACCGCTTCCACTTAAGGGGAGCAGAGAGCTCTTTCCACCCTTTTCGCGCATCGGTCATGAGGTCGCACGGGTCCGCAACAGAGTTCATTAACCATGTTTGGCTACAACGTCCGAGTTGTCTCCGCCTCGGCTTCGGTCGGCGCAGTCCTGGTTGGATCATGCTGCGATCTTTCATCTTTCAGTGCCTCGCCGTAGCGTTTCTGCTCGGCGGATGCGCTCAGCAGAATTTCCGGAACGACCTGTTCGAAAGCACCTTGATGGCGCCCTACGTCCTCGGGAGCGGTGATCGCATCCGAGTTCTCGTGTTCGGTCAGGACGCCTTATCGAACACCTATTCGGTCGGCGGCGCGGGAACGATCTCGATGCCTTTGATCGCCGATGTCAAAGTTTTCGGACTGACGACGACACAGGCCGAACGGACGATCGAGGCCAGGCTGCGCGGGGGCTTCCTGCGCGATCCTCACGTTTCGGTCGAAGTCGATGCCTATCGCCCCTTCTTCGTGCTCGGTGAGGTGACAGCGGCCGGCCAATATCCCTTCATCAACGGGATGACCATCCGCAAGGCTATCGCGGTCGCCGGTGGCTTCACGCCACGCGGATTCCAGAAACAGGCGCAAATCACCCGCGTCATCGACGGCGTTCCGGTGGTGGGCCGGTTCCCACTCGATACGCCGATTCGGCCCGGCGATACGATCACGGTCGAGGAACGCTTCTTTTAGCTTTCATCCCCATGATCCAGCCCCGGAGGTCGGCGGGATCTGGTGATGGTGGCTCATTCGGACCAACAGGACGATCCCCTTCGGGTTGTTCACGTGATCAGGGCGCCGCTCGGCGGCCTATTTCGCCATGTCCTCGATTTGGCGGAGGGTCAAATCGCGCGGGGCCACGCCGTGGGGCTGGTGGCCGACAATTCCCTCCAAGATGCGAGAATTGAGGCGATCCTGAAATCGCTGGAACCCCGGCTCGTCCTCGGTTTGTCCCGCGTCAGGATCCATCGTTCCCCTCACCCGTCAGATATCCCGGCTCTGTTCCATCTCGCCGAATGCATCCGGGTCGCGAAGCCGAGCATCGTTCATGGGCATGGCTCGAAAGGGGGGGCGCTCACGCGCCTTTGCGGCTTCGTCCCAGGTCTGCCGCCCCACGTTCGGGGCTACACGCCGCACGGCGGCAGCCTCAACTACAAGCCGGGCACGCGTCGACATGCGTTCTACATGACGGTCGAACGCTTCCTGCGCCGACAGACCGACCTTCTCATCTTCGAAAGCGGCTTCATCGCGTCCCGCTACGGCCAGTTCGTCGGGCGCCCTCCCGCGCTCAACCGGGTGATCCACAACGGGGTCGCACCTGAGGAATTCGCGCCGGTCGAGCCCGCGCCGCATGCGGCCGATTTCGTTTACGTTGGTGAACTGCGCTCTGCGAAGGGGGTCGACATCCTCCTTATGGCACTTGCGCGGGTCCGCGCTCTGGCCGGTGTCACTCCGACCTTGGCGCTCGTCGGATCCGGACCGGATCGGGACGTGCTGAGGCAGCAGGCGTTCAGCCTGGGACTGACCGAGCAGGTGACGTTCCATGGTGCCATGTCGGCACGTCGGGCCTTCGAGCTCGGACGCACCATGGTTGTCCCATCCCGCGCCGAGTCCCTCCCCTACGTTGTGCTCGAAGCCGCAGCGGCGACGATCCCGCTCGTTGCGACCAATGTCGGTGGGATCCCGGAGATCTTCGGCCCCTTGCGGCGGCGGCTCATTCCGGCCGACAGCGTCGCCGATCTCGCCGATGCGTTGATGGTCGCCTGGAATGCCGCCGCTCCCGCGAGAGCCCAGGAAGCCCAAGACCTCGCCCGCTATGTGCAAACGCGATTCTCGCTCGACCGCATGGTCGACTCGGTGCTGACCGCCTACCGGGAAGCCTTGAAGCCACCCTTCCCGCGGCGCGCCATCGAGGCTTCCCACCCGCTGGTCCTGTCATCGTGACACATCGGAATCTCAAATGAAGGCACACCCTTCGGCCTCGGCTCCCTTTGGTACCGATGACATCGTGCGGCTGCACGCGTCGGCGGCTACCAACGAGCCGACCAGGACGGACCGAACGGAACCGAATGCCGCCCTTGCCAGGCTCCTGCAAGCCGCAGGCGGCCTCGACATTAAGCCGCCGGTCTCGCCCGTGGTGCTGTCCGGCACGGTTAGGCTGATCGAAACCGCACTCCTTGGCGCAACGGGCGTCCTCGCGGCCGGCGCGCTGCGGTTCCCGAGCGTTCTCGTCTCGTCCATCATCACCCTTGTCGTCTCGCTGCTCGCCGCGACGCTTTGGAGGATGTTGCGATTGAACAGCCTGCAAGTGTTGCGTGCGCCCGGCTCCGCCGTGCCGCGCCAGATCGCGGTCCTGGGCGGCCTGTGCTCGGTGTCGGCGATCCTGCTCTGGCTCGCGGGCTATGGCGGCCCGACATCGGCAATGTGGCTTAGCACCTGGTTCGGATCGGCGGCCTTTGCGCTTTCAACCGAACGTCTCCTTGTGGCTCGGTTTGTCAGATCTCTGACACGGCGCGGTCGTCTCGAACGCAGAACCGTGGTGGTCGGCGGCGGTAAGCCCGGAGAAGAATTGCTTGACGCACTCGCCCGGCAGGCCGACCCGGATCTGCGGATCTACGGTGTCTTCGATGACCGCAACGATGCCCGGTCGCCGCTCATATTAGCCGGCTATCCCAAGCTCGGCAATGTCAGTGACCTCGTCGAGGTGGCGCGCCGCACCCGGATCGATCTCATACTTTTCACTCTGCCCATCACGGCCGAGGAGCGGCTGCTTCAGATGTTGAAGAAGCTTTGGGTGCTGCCAACCGATATCCGCCTCGCGGCTCACCGCAGTGGTCTTCGGTTTCGCCCGCAAGCCTATTCCTATGTCGGCGACGTCCCCGTTCTCGACATGTTCGACAAACCGATCGCCGATTGGGATGTCGTGATCAAGGCGATCTTCGACAGGGTGGTGGGCGCACTGGCATTGATCGCCCTTTCGCCTGTGCTGCTGTTGACGGCCATCGCCGTGAAACTCGACTCGCGTGGGCCGGTGTTCTTCAAACAGATGCGCCATGGCTTCAACAACGAGGCCATCGAAGTCTACAAGTTCCGATCCCTCTATGCCGATCAGACCGACTTCACGGCTGCGAAACCCGTGACCAAGAACGATCCGCGCGTCACTCGGATCGGCCGTTTCATCCGCAAGACGTCTATCGACGAGCTGCCGCAGCTTTTCAACGTCGTGTTCAAGGGCAACCTGTCGCTCGTCGGACCACGTCCGCATGCCGTTCATGCGCATCTGGCCAACAAGGGGTACGACGATGTGGTCGACGGCTATTTCGCCCGCCACAAGGTCAAGCCCGGCATCACCGGATGGGCGCAAGTCAACGGCTGGCGTGGGGAGACTGACACGCCGGTGAAGATCCAGAAACGCGTCGAGCATGATCTCGCCTATATCGAGAACTGGTCGATCCTGTTCGATGTCTACATTCTTCTGATCACGCCCCTCGCGCTGACGAGAACCGAGAATGCCTATTGAGGCGGCTGGAGCGACGCCGGGCCCCCACCGTCTGGGCCTGAGCTTCGACTACCAGGTTCTGATCCGCGCGACCTTCGGGCTGACCATTTTCTGTGGCGCCTTCGCGCTCGTCGAGCCTTCACCCTACGACTTCGCCTCGTTCCTCGCCATCGCGGTCTGGTGTCTGGGCGGATTTCGGGTCAACAGCACGGCGTTCCTGTTCATCGCTCTGATCGCGATCTACAATTTCGGCGGGTTCGTTTCTCTCACTCCCCACCTCGACGAGTGGCTGCCGACGCTGTTCATGCTGCAATCGCTGTATCTGGCGATCACGGCCGTCTTCTTCGTGCTCTTCTTCTCAGAGGACACGCTCAGGCGAACGCATGTCTGCCTTGTCGCCTTCACGGCAAGCACGATCGTGGCCGCAATCTGCGGCATTCTCGGCTACTTCAATGTCGCTCATCTGGGCGCCGTCTTCTCGATGTACGGACGCGCCTCAGGGACATTCAAGGACCCCAACGTCCTCGGATCCTACCTGATCATGGGCGCCCTCTTCCTGATGCAGCGCTTGATCCTTTCCCAAACCCATCGCGTCGCACTCACGACCCTGGGTTTCCTGATCATCGTCGCCGGCATCTTCCTGTCGTTCTCGCGCGGCTCCTGGATGGCCTTCGCGGTGGCCAGTGTCGTCACCGTGGGGCTGACCTTCTTCACGACTCCGAATCCGCAAAGCCGCCGCCGGATCTTGATCCTGGTCAGCGCGGCTGCCGCTCTCGGGGCCCTGGCCATCGCGGCTCTTCTGGCTGACAGCAACATTCGCACCTTCTTCTTCGAGCGCGCCGCCGTCACCCAAGACTACGATGTCGGAGAGACGGGCCGCTTCGGCAATCAGTTGCGCTCGCTCAACATGCTGCTCGATCTTGTGAATGGGTTCGGGCCGCTGCGTTTTCGGCTGACCTTCGGGCTCGATCCGCACAATTCCTATATCAACTCTTTCGCATCCTACGGCTGGCTCGGCGCCTGCGCGTTCTTCCTGCTCGTGGGGCTAACCTTCTTTATTGGATTTCGGGTTGCGATCGTCCCGTCACCCTATCGACGGACCGCGCAGGTCTTCTGGCCGGCCCTGATGGTCTTTCTCCTGCAAGGATTCCAGATCGACATCGATCATTGGCGTCATGTCTATCTGATGTTCGGCGCCGTCTGGGGATTGGAGGCGGCGCGCCTGCGCTGGGAGGCCAAGGCCTCCGGGTCTCAAGCGGCGCGGGTGTCTGCCAGGCTGCCGACCGCGTCCCGTGTCCCGGTGGCAGCGCGGTAGATCCGCATGATGTCACGGACATGGCGATCGATGGTCGGCGGATCGCTCCAGAACGACTGATAAGCCGCGGCCGACATCCTGACGGCTGTGCCGTCATGGGCTAGGCGCGCCATCGCAGTACCGAGATCATCGGCATCCGCACAACGGAACCACACGCCATTCACGCCATCTTCGATAGAGTCCCGACCAGCACAGCCGTCCGACACGATCACCGGGGTCCCGAGCGCCTTGGCTTCGAGGACGGTGAGCGGCTGTCCCTCGTACCAAAGGGATGGGAACACCAGGGCGCGGGCCGACCGCATGGCCTCGGCGACAGCGGCCTGGCCTTGCCAGCCGCGAATCTCGGCTTCCGGATAGCGCGCGATCAACTCGGCGCGCATCGGGCCATCGCCGACGAAGACCGGGCGAATGCCCTGCCGACGGGCCGCTTCGGCAAACAGGAGCGGACCCTTTTCGGGCGACAGGCGGCCGACGAAAATGAAATCGCCCCGGGCCGCATCGGGCTTCGGGCCGAGATCGACCGCGCTGATGGGATTCGACACAAGGTGCAGCCGGGCCTTCGCCGGCAGGGTGTCGCCGATGATGGATTTTTGAAACTCGGAGATCAAGATGTAGTCATCGAACACTTCAGGCAGCTTTGCCCCATACTTCAGCACCGTCTGACGCATATTGCGCCACAGCTTGCGTGTGTAGCTCCGCGAGTCGCAGTCGGTCGCCCAGCAGGCCCCCGACAGCGGCGTGAGGTGGCAGGGGTGTTGTGTCCTATAATTGTAGAACCCGCCATTGGGGCAGAGCATGAAGAACTCGTGCATCGTGTAGACGGCGGGCAGCCCCGAGGTGGCGATCGGCCCGGCAATCGAGGGTGACAACGCCTTGGCCCAACCGTGCACATGGACGACGGTTCGACCGCGCGGCAGGGTGGAAAGAAGGTCACCAAGGGCCTCGGCCGCGGAGGTGTTCCAGATCCCTTGGCGGGCGGCGGCGAGTTTTGAGGGATTGTGGATCAAGTCGGGCTGGTCGAGACAGACCACCTCGATGCCGTGTTCCTGCAGCACCGGGTCCACCGGGCCGGAGGCCGCGAAGACAATCGGGTGCTGCCCGTGGCGTTTCAGCCCAAGAGCACTGTCGATGGCCACGCGGGACTGTCCACCGCTGATGAAGCCATGATCGAGCGCGATGACGGTCGTGAGCGGAACGCCTGGATCCTGCCACATGCGGTTCGAACGCCTCCTCGCGATGGTCGAGCCAGTGACATTATGGCTTGAGGCTTCGAAGGACCTTAAGGCCCAGGAAAAAGGGCTAAGCGATCGAGGGATGTCGTAAAATTCAAATTAATCCGCGTCTTTGAAACTTGGCCCCTGAGGCTCCGTAATTCTTCATGTCTCCCGCGAAATGAGCGGAGATCTCTGGAGGATGTGATGATCGGTTCTAGGACAAACAAGGTTGCGGGTGGTCTTCTGCTTGCACTCGCACTCTCGACGGCGCCTGTCTACGCTGCTGTCAAGATGGTTGGCGGTGCGCCGATGTATCCGACCAAGAATATCGTCGAGAATGCTGTCAATTCCAAGGATCACACGACGCTGGTCGCTGCTGTCAAAGCCGCCGGTCTTGTCGACACGCTCGAAGGTGCCGGCCCCTTCACGGTCTTCGCCCCCACCAACGAGGCGTTTGCGAAGCTTCCGGCTGGCACGGTCGAGACCTTGGTCAAGCCCGAAAACAAGGACAAGCTCACCGGGATCCTCACCTATCATGTTGTCGCCGGCAAGCTGACCGCGGCCGATCTGATGAAAATGGTGAAGGCGGGTGGCGGAACGGCCGAGATCAAGACGGTCGAAGGTGAGCCGCTGACCATCTCCATGAAGGGCAAGGGTCTCGACATCACCGATGCCAAGGGCGATGTTGCACGCGTGACCATCCCGAACGTGATGCAGTCGAACGGCGTCATTCATGTCATCAACACAGTGCTGCTGCCTGCCACCTGATCTCGGGACCCACGTCTTTGCGTGAGGCGTGGGGTTCAGGGAGCCGCGTGCTGCTGGCGGCGTCTGGGGTGCTGGGCGCCTCAGGCGTGGCCCTCGGGGCAGCCAGCGCCCATCTGGGAGGCGGCGACTTTGGCCGCCTCGCTTCGGAGTTCTTATTGTTCCACGCAGCCGCCATTCCCGGGATTCTCGCGATATGCGTGCCCTCCGGATGGGTGGGGCAACTTGCCGCCTCGATGATGGTAATCGGGGCGGTCTGCTTTTCGGGCGACCTCGCCTATCTTGGCTTTGTCGGTCGGAGTCCTGTGAGCGGGTTGGCACCCTTTGGGGGCCTGACGCTGATCGCAGCCTGGCTTGTCATCGTCGCAGCAGCAGTCGGGGTATTTCGCCAAAAGGTGGAAATCGACGACAAAACGGTTTGATGACGCGTCGATGCCTCATGATCGTTGTATATGATGAGCGTTCACAGCGCTTTTCAGTTGGCCTGCCGCCCAGCGATAGATAGCCTGCCGCCAAGCTTCCAGTCGGCCCTGGCCCTCGAGAAGTGCACTGGGGCGGCTTGATGATGTTTTCGGCGGACGAGCTTTCTGCGGTCCTGCGGCGTGTCGTGGCCAAGGACCCTGAGGCGTTCGAAGCGCTCTATCGCGCCACTAGTGCCAAACTTTACGGCATTATCGTCAGGATCGTGGTGAACAGGAGCGTAGCGGACGATATCCTCCAGGAGGTGTACGTGAAGGTTTGGCAGCATGTGGGCGACTTCGACGCCGCAAAAGCATCGCCGATCACGTGGCTGGCGACGATCGCCCGCAATCGTGCCATCGACGAGGTTCGCCGCCGCAAGCCGGATGTCGCCCAAGAGGAGATCGAGACGATCGACGTCGCGGGCAATGACAGCCATCCTCTCGACGCGCTCGACCGCAGCCAAGACCTGCAGGCTCTCATGGGCTGTTTGAAAACACTTGATCAAGAAAAGCGCGATATCATTCTCTTGGCCTATTGCCGTGGACTGAGTCGGGAAGAACTCGCCCGACGCTATGTTCGTCCGGTTCCTACCATCAAGACCTGGATCCACCGTGGTCTGGCGCAGTTGAAGGCCTGCTTGTCGTCATGATCGGCTTTTCGGACGACGAGGCCCTCGCGGCCGAATATGTGCTCGGTACCCTTGATCAAGCCGAGCGTGCGGCCGCGGAGACGCGCCGCCGGACCGACCAGGCGTTCGACGACCTAGTGCAGCAATGGGAGCTGCGCCTCGCGCCTTTGGCTGACACGACACCCGACCTCGCTCCACCTTCCGATCTGTTCGCTTCGATTCTGACGCGGCTCAACGATGGGCAGGCAACGGTCGCGGGCGATAACGTCATTGTCCTGCGCCGCCAGATCCGCGTGTGGCGGACGGTTGCTGCGATCGCGAGCGCATTGGCGGCGGTCCTGGCCGTCTGGGTCGTCGGTCGCGAAGCCTTCCCGTCATCGTCGACGAATCAAACCTATGTGGCAGTGCTCCAGCAGGGCCAGGGCGCCCCGACCTTCGTGGTATCGCTCGACCTTGCCCACCGCCGCCTGGCCGTCATGCCGCTCGGGACAGACGCGCCGCAGAACAAGAGCTACGAATTGTGGATGATCGGTGCGGATCACGCGGCGCCCCGCTCCGTGGGCGTCATCGACTCGAAAGCCACGATTCTTCCCGCTCTGCCGGACGTCGATCGCGGCACGATCTCCGGGGCGACCTACGCCGTGACCTTGGAGCCACATGGCGGGTCTCCCAACGGAAAGCCGAGCGGCGCACCACTCTTTGTCGGAAAGCTGATGAATACGTCGCTTTAGCGAGTGCGATGTTGTCGGTCTGCACCTGCGCCCGCTGTGTCGTCAGGGCAACCAGCCGGCCAACTTGCGATCGTGCCTGAAATGCGCAGAAAAGGCTGGCCCGCTCCATGCTTGGAGGGCGGTGGAGCTGACGCATGGATCTGAACACCGTCACGGCCGTGACGAGACCTCGTTCGCGGAGCGAACTCGACAGTTTCGTCGAAGGCGATGCGTGGCTCGCGGGAGGCACGTGGTTGTTTTCCGAGCCTCAGCCCGATGTGAGGCGCCTGATCGACCTGTCTGACCTCGGCTGGGAGCCGATCGAGGTCACGCAAGCCGGTCTCTCGATCGCGTCCACCTGCACGATCGCGACGCTCGAAGGATTCGATCCTCCAAAGGCGTGGCGGGCCGGATCTCTTATCGGCCAGTGTTGCCATGCTTTTTTGGCGTCATTCAAGATCTGGAACATGGCGACGATCGGCGGCAATCTCTGCTGCGCCCTGCCGGCCGGCCCGATGATCTCGCTTTGCGTGGCTCTCGACGGAACATGCGTGATCTGGGGACCCAATCGCGCGGAGCGTCGGCTGGCGGTGCTCGACTTCGTGATCGCGCCGCAGCAGCATGCCTTGGGACGTGGCGAATTGCTTCGGGCGATCGAACTGCCACGCGCCGCCTTCGACCGCAGAGCTGCGTTTCGCCAGATCTCCCTCACGCCGCTCGGCCGTTCGGCCGCCCTGCTGATCGGGACGCTTGGGGCCGACGGCGCTTTCGATCTCACGGTCACGGCCGCGACGCGCCGGCCGATCCAGCTCGACTTCGGCGCCCTGCCCGATCCGAGGTCGCTGCAACAACGCCTGCAGGCCGACATTCCCCTGAGCCTCTATTACGACGACGTTCATGGGGCGCCGGATTGGCGGCGGCACATGACGTTCGAGTTTGCTGAAGAGATCCGGAGCGAACTGGCATGCTTTTGACCGTCAATGGCCAGGATCAGCACGGGGCGCCGCGTCCGGGCCAGTGTTTGCGGACCTTCCTGCGCAACCTCGGCTGGTTCGGCGTCAAGAAGGGTTGCGACGCGGGTGACTGCGGCGCCTGCACGGTCCACCTTGACGGCAAGCCCGTACATAGCTGCCTCGTCCCGGCGTTTCGGGTCGAAGGGCATGAGGTCACGACGATCGAAGGGCTCGGAGACACCGACGGCCTGCATCCGATGCAACAGGCCTTTGTCGATGCACAGGGCTTCCAGTGCGGCTTCTGCACAGCCGGCATGGTGATGACGGCCGCGTGCCTCAATCAGGCTCAACGCCGCGATCTTCCCGCCGCGCTGAAGGGCAATCTCTGCCGCTGCACCGGCTATCGCGCGATCCAGGATGCAATCGAGGGTCTGAGGCATCGCGAGGAGGCTCCCTCCGGCAAGACGATCGGCCGCAACATCGCGGCGCCGGCCGGTCCGGGGATCGTGACCGGTCAGGCGCGATACACGATGGACGTTGCGATCGATCGTCTGACACACATGAAGATCTTGCGCTCTCCGCACGCGGCCGCGCGGATCCAGAGGATCGACGCGTCGGAGACCTTGAAGATTCCTGGAGTGCTCGCGGTGCTGACGCACCATGATGCGCCCGCAAAACTCTTCTCGACCGGCCGGCATGAGCACGCGACGGACGATCCCGATGACACGCGGGTCCTCGATTCGGTCGTTCGTTTTGTCGGTCAGCGTGTGGCCGCCGTCGTGGCCGAAAGCGAGGCCGCCGCCGAGGCCGGCCGAGACCGCCTGGAGGTCGACTACGAGATCCTGCCGGCCGTTTTCGATCCCGAGGACGCAATGCGGCCGGGCGCCCCCGTGATCCACGACAAGCCGGCCGCTGCACGTATCGCCGACCCGCAACGCAACATCGTGGCGGAACTGCACGGCGAGATCGGCAGCGTCGATGCCGGCTTCATGGACGCCGATGTGGTGCATGAAGCGACCTACATGACGCAGCGTGTACAGCATGCGGCGCTCGAAACGCATGGTTCGATCGGTTGGCGCGACAGCGAGGGTCGGCTCGTGTTGCGCACGAGTTCACAGGTGCCTTTCCTCACGCGAGAGGCCCTGGCGGCGCTCTATGACCTGCCACGTGACAGTGTGCGGGTCTTCAGCGAACGGGTTGGCGGCGGCTTCGGCGGCAAGCAGGAGATGCTGACCGAAGACCTTGTCGCGCTGGCCGTGCTGAAGACAGGCCGGCCCGTGAAACTCGAATTGACGCGGGAGGAACAATTCAGCGCCACCACGACCCGCCACCCG
The DNA here is from genome assembly GCF_026130545.1 of Lichenifustis flavocetrariae. Taxonomy (GTDB): domain Bacteria; phylum Pseudomonadota; class Alphaproteobacteria; order Rhizobiales; family Beijerinckiaceae; genus Lichenihabitans; species Lichenihabitans flavocetrariae. Next base: position 63,629 of record NZ_JAMOIM010000018.1, read on the forward strand.
ATGCGGGTGAGCGTGAAAGTCGGCGCCAAAAGCGACGGCCGCTTGACCGCTATAGCGATGCTCATCCTCTCCAACACGGGCGCCTACGGTAATCACGGACCGGGCGTGATGTTCCATGGGGCGGGCGAGTCCCTGGGGCTCTATCGCTGCCCGAACAAGAGAGTGGATGGACACGCGGTCTACACCAACACGGTGCCGAGCGGCGCCTTCCGGGGCTACGGCCTCAGCCAGACTAACTTTGCGGTCGAGACCGCCTTGGACGAGATTGCGCGTCGCCTCGATATGGATCCCTTCGCGTTTCGCCGACGCAACGTTGTGCGACCCGGCGATCCCATGGTGTCGTATGACGAGAGCCCACATGACGTCGAATATGGCAGTTACGGGCTTGATCAGTGCCTGGACAAGGTCGAAGCCGCACTCGCCGATAAAGCCCGGCCCGACCTCGGGCCGGATTGGCTGACTGGACGCGGCATGGCGGTCGGAATGATCGACACGGTTCCACCGCGCGGACACTTTGCCGACTGTCGCATCAGGCTGGGCCGCGACGGCCTCTACGACCTGACCGTCGGTACGGCCGAATTCGGGAACGGGACCACGACGGTCCATTGCCAGATTGCGGCCGCCGTTCTCGGCACATCGGTCGAACGGATCAGGATCCGGCAGTCCGACACCGCGCATGGTGGCCATGATACGGGCGCCTACGGCAGCACCGGAACCGTGATTGCCGGAGCCGCCACCGAAAATGCCGCGCGCGCGCTCGCCAAAAGCCTGTCGGCCTTCGCGACCCGTCACATGGGACGCGACAATGCCGCCCTGGCCGAGGATCACATGATGGTCGACGGGAAGCGCGTAGATCTGGCCGAGCTTGCACAGAGCGCCGAAGACGCCGGCCTTCCCCTCGAAGCTATGGGGCACGCGAACGGGACGCCGCGATCCGTCGCCTTCAACGTGCAGGGCTTTGAGATCGCGGTTCATCGACGCTACGGCACGCTGCGTATCTTGCGAAGCATTCACGCCGCCGATGCCGGAACGGTCATGAACCCGATGCAGTGCCGGGGTCAGATCGAGGGTGGCGTTGCGCAAGCGATCGGCGCGGCCCTCTATGAGGAGATGCGGATCGATGCCGACGGAAAGGTCATCAATCCCGTCTTCCGCGGCTATCACATCCCAGCCTTTGCGGATGTGCCGCATACGGAGGTTTATTTCGCCGCAACCCACGACAGTGTCGGCCCCCTTGGGGCGAAGTCCATGAGTGAAAGCCCGTACAATCCTGTCGCGGCGGCGCTTGGCAATGCCATCCGGGACGCCACCGGCATCCGTCTGCTTGAGACACCTTTCTCCGCCGATAGGCTGCACCGGGCTTTGGCGTCCCAGGCCCCTTAGCCAAAGCGGCGCGAAGGCGGCAGTTTGGCGATGCCGCCTCACATTTGTGGAACCTCATCCGGTGATTGCCGTTCAGGATATCGAGCCGTGCTGCAATGCAGCGCCGCCAGATTTTTCATGAGGAGCCATCCCGATGTCGACAGGACTTCCCGCTTTCCCGGCCCACGAAGGTCATATCGGAATGCCGGAGCGATTCATCTCGGTTGCGGCCGGCTTGGCGCTTGCAGCGACTGCCGCAAAGCCACGTCCCAACGTTCTGCTCAGCATCCTGGCACTTGGGGCCGGTGCCTTCCTGGCCTATCGAGGCGCGACCGGCTACTGCCCCGCCCGCGCGGCTCTGGACGCGTAAGGCGGCGTAAGCCGTTCAGCGTTGAGAAGACCCGGCCCATTCGCGGACGGCGCCGACCAACGCTTCAGCGTTCTTGCCGACCTCGTCCGCAGTCATGCCTGGCTTGAACAAGGACGAACCGATCCCGAACCCGTGCACCACGCTTCCGTTCCAATCCTTGATGGTGCCGGATGAAACGCCACCCACGACAAGAAGGCGTGTGCCCTTCGGGAGCACCGCAGCCATTGCTTTCGCGACGGAGGGTGTCACCAGTTCACCCGGGAAGAGCTTGACCGCATGCGCACCCGCGTCGAGCGCCGCGAAGGCTTCGGTCGGCGTGAGGCAGCCCGGCAGGGAGATCATCCCGGCCGCGCGCGTGTGGCGGATGACCTCCACGTTGCAATTGGGCGAAATGATCACTTGGCCGCCAACGTCGTGCACACGCGCGACATCTTCGGCGCGCAGGACGGTGCCGGCGCCGACGGTCGCGTGGCCACCGAATGCCTTGGCGAGAAGCCCGATACTCTCGAAAGGCTCGGGTGAATTCAATGGGACTTCGAGGATGCGGATCCCCGCGTTCACCAAGACGGTGCCGACCGCGATCGCTTCCTTGGGGACCAGCCCGCGCAGGATCGCGACGATCGGCATGGTGGCGAAATCTTCTTCGTAGCGCTGCTCCACGGCCGTGCTCATAGGGCTGGTCCTGTGCTGGTGAGATCGAGGCTGGCCGCGATGCTGGTCAGGCCCGCCAGGGTCGCGCCCTCGGGCTCAACGTCGATCACCTGGAATCCATAGTGAAGGAGCGCGGATCGATAGGGTTGCAGCTGCGGATCCGCGGCTACGAGGTGAACCACATGCCCTGCGCCGAAGAGATCACGCGCGCCGGAGATTTCCGCTTCGATCAACAGTCCGGACAGGAAGGGCCGAACAGCACGGCCGCTGACGTTCCTGGACAAGACCTGCGTCCTTGCCTGGAACATCTGGCGCGTCAGCCCACCGGGCATCTGCGAAAGTGTCCGAGCGAGACGCTGACCAGCCTCGACATCCGCAGGCTCCTCGGCGAGTCGACCCACGAAGGATTGGACGAGGGCGGCATAGAGCTCACCGGTCGCGAAGGTCACGAACCGCGTGATGCGCCCCTCTTCCATCTCCACCCACTTGCTGTGGGTTCCGGGCAAACACACGAGCCCGTCCTTCACGCCAGCCCCGAAGGCTTGGATCTCCTCGCCGCGCATCACGTCGTAGCCGCCGTCGTCCGTGCGACAATCGACACCGGGGACGATAAACATCGGCCTCGCATCATTGGGCACCCGAATGAGCCGCGCCGCGAGATCCGCCGGTCCGCAGGGGGGCGAGACATAGGGGGCTTCCAGCCAGCCGTTCCGGCTTCCCACCATTCCGGACATCAAGACCGGCAGAGCCGCGTTGGTGCTGAACCACGCCTCACAAGCATCGTCGAGCGCCTTTTGATACCCCCCGGCGGGAACGCTCTGGACACCACTCTCGGATGCTGCGCGGCCCAGGATCTCGCCATTCATGCCGACCAGGGTCGCCCTCATCCGGGTGGTTCCCCAATCGACCGCGACGAATGGTGCGGAACTTGAAGCTGTCATCCGCCCTCCCGCTCGGCCATTCCGTTGCAGGTCATAGCCAACCGCCGTCCACCAGGTAGCTTTGATTGGTCATGGCCCCCGCTTCGTCCGAGGCGAAAAACAAGGTGGCGCGGGCGACATCATCTGGAACGAGCGGCCGTTTGAGGCATTGCCGGTCGAGCCTGTCCTTGTCCGCCTCGGGCGTCATCCAAAGTTCGAGCTGGCGATCGGTCATGATCCAGCCGGGCGCCACCGAGAGAACCCGGATATTGTCCTTGCCGTAATCGCGGGCCAACGAGCGGGTCAGTCCGAGAACGGCCGACTTCGCAGCCGTATAAATCGGCATCCCGCCCTGCCCGAGCATCCAAGACAGCGAGCCGAAATTGATGATGCACCCTTTCTGGGCGGCCTGCATGTCCGGCAGCACTGCCTGCGCAGCAAAGAACTGGTGCTTGAGGTTAACGGCGATGCGCTCGTCGAAATATTCTGGCGTCACGTCGGGCGTCGCATGACGCTGATCGTGCGCCGCGTTGTTCAGGAGAATGCCGATCGGCCCAAGTTCCTCGCGAATGGCAGCGATCCCGGCGCGAAGCTCGTCGATGTTGCGCAGGTCGGCATGTTTGAAGACGACCTGATGGCCCGCGTCCCTCAATTTGCTCGCGAGTGCCTCGGATGGCGCGTCGGCGATATCGAGAAACCCGATTTTGGAGCCCTGCTCGGCAAAACGCTGCGTGAGAGCCGCACCGATTCCGCTACCGCCCCCCGTGATCAGCACAACGGCATCACGCAGGCTCGGGTAGCGCGCGATCTCAACTGTCATAAAACCTCCCTGCGCCAACATGGCCTCGACGCTCGCGAAGGGTTTAGTGGCAGCTCGCGGATCCGGCAATGCGAACTGCTTCCCGCTGGAGAGGATTTGCCGCGGGCCACTCGCGCTTGCCGCTTTACCTTCCTGCCCTGTCGCGGCATAGTCCGCGCGCTCACAAGGACCCGGGACATGGCGCAAGACCGGCGCGGACCAAAAATACCGTTCAGCATCGCACAGGTCTTCTCCTGGTGGAGCCGGCTGACGGTCGGCACGCGTGTCTACACGAACAGATTCGGCATTTATGTCGGATCGGACGAGTTCGGGAATGCCTATTACAAGACCGGCAAAATCGACCCCGACCTGCTGTTCGAGCGGCGCTGGGTGATCTACGCCGGCGAAAGCGACGGCTCGCTGACGCCACCCGGCTGGTATGGTTGGCTCCACCACACGACCGACACGCCGCCGACCGAGGAAAATTACCGGCCGCGCGAATGGCAGAAGCCCTACATCCCGAACATGACCGGAACGCCCGAGGCTTATCGGCCAGAAGGGTCGACGTTGCGGTCAGGGCAGCGCCAGAAGACGGGCGCGGATTACGGGGCCTGGACGCCGAACTGACGCATCTCCAACATCGATTTGCCATATCGTTCGACTGAAAGCGTGCGTCGCGGCAATGAGGACGCACCCGAACCCCATATGACGTCTGCATCCTTTTTCCAGGGCCTCGGCCCAGTCACCGTCCTCAGTCTCGTGATCGCGGCCGGTGCTTTCGATGCGCCTGCCTGGGCCGACAAGATCAAGAACCCGGTCGCGGTCTTTTCCGGGCTCGACAAGATCACCGGCCGCATCATCTCTTTCGAAGCGAAGATCGACGAGACCGTGCAATTCGGTTCGCTCCAGGTGACGCCGCGAGTCTGCTACACGCGGCCACAGACCGAGGCGCCGCAGACCGATGCTTTTGCCGAAGTCGACGAGGTGCAGGCCGACAAGCAATATAAGCAGATTTTTTCGGGATGGATGTTCGCGGCGAGCCCGGGGCTCCACGGGATCGAGCACCCGGTCTACGATGTCTGGTTGACGGAATGCAAAGGCGGATCAGAGGTGATCGCCGATGCGCCGGATCCAAATGCCGACCCGAACGCTGTGCCGGCGCCGACAGCCGATGCAGCCTCGCCTGCCACGCCATCGGTTGCGGCTCCTCCCCCCAAACCCAAGCGTGTCGTGAAGCGGCAGGAAGCCCCCCCGACGGCTGTTCCGGAACGCCGCGAACCGAGCCAAAGCTTCTTTCCGGCCAGCAACTATCCGACTGAATTCGGCGGCAAGGATCCGGCCGGCAAGTGATGGTCAGCTCGCCGTCAATGCTTCACCTGACGACGACGCCTGTCTGATCACCGCCAGGACATCCGCGCCAGACATCCGATCGGCGTTAGGGTTAAATTTTGCCGGACGATCGATCGCCTTCGCGAGCAGCCTGCGATAGCGGTCCCGCGAGATCTCGACCGCACCCAACGTGGCGAGGTGGGGTGTCACGAATTGCGCGTCGAGCAGCGTGTAGCCGCCGCGGATCAGCCGGGCAGCCAGATGCGCCACGGCGATTTTCGACGCATCCGTCTCGCGATGGAACATGCTTTCACCGAAAAAGGCGCCGCCGATCGACACCCCATACAATCCGCCGACCAAGACCTCGTCCCGGTAGGTCTCGACTGTGTGCACATGTCCATATCGGAACATGTCTCGATAGGCGTTTCGGATTGTTTCATTGATCCATGTCGACGGTCGCGACGGCCCTATCGCGGCACAGCCTTCGATGACAGCGTCAAAATCCGCGTCGATCCGCACCTCGAAGCGGTCGGAGCGGATGGCCTTGGCAAGGCTGCGTGAAATCATCATCGCATCCAGCGGAAAGATGCCGCGAAGCCGGGGCTCGACCCAGAACAACTCCGGGTCATCCGCGCTTTCGGCCATCGGAAACAATCCTGCCGCGTAGGCACGGAGCAGAAGGTCTGGCGTGAGATTGATCGGGTTCGAAGCCGGCATCCTCCATGCTGTCAAGGCTTCCCGAACGCGGGTCAAGCCGGATCGTTGCGAGCCTGAAGGCCGCTCGCACTTCTTTCCCGGTCGCTGGCCTGCGGGAACGCGAAGTGACTGATTAGCTCGCCAGATGAAGGTGTTCCGGCGGAAGGGTGTTTCTCGCCGCCGGATGGGGATTTGGATGTCTCGCGCCTATCCGTGAGGCGGAAGTGTCCACGGAAGGCCCGGATCAGCAGATTGAAAAACACGGGCGGAAGGTCGACCCGACGTCGGGCGTCGTCGTTTACCCGGCGACGTCGCGACTGCGTCGGTGTCTCTTCATCCGGGCAATATGCCGACCCCGCGTGAACCAGACGATCGATTGCATCGGCTTCCGCGCTGGCCTGGGAAAAGGCGGCGAGAACGTCGGCGGTCCGATACGAGGAGGCAAGCCATTGTTGTCTCATCCGAACGGTTCTACACGCGAAACTTTGCCGCCTGCTGTCGCCAATCGCTCAAGGCGACCCTAACGCGTTTACCTTTGCCTTGGCGCAAGGCTTCGCCTAATTCGAGGCGAACGGAAAGGTCGATTGATGCAAGAACAGGATGAAAGCGCCGTGCGCGCGGAATCGCAAGGGCACCACCATCGCGTCCTCATCATCGATTTCGGATCTCAGGTCACACAGTTGATCGCACGGCGCGTTCGGGACGCGGGCATCTACAGCGAGGTCGTGCCGTTCCAAAAGGCCAGCGAAGCGATGGCGGGGAGCCTGCCGGACGCGTTCATCCTGTCGGGCGGACCTGAATCGGTGAGCCAGGAGGGAAGTCCGCGGGCGCCCCAGGCGGTTTTCGAAAGCGGTAAACCCATCCTCGGCATCTGCTACGGCCAGATGGCCATGGCTCATCAACTCGGTGGCGAGGTGAATACGGGCGATCATCGCGAATTCGGCCGTGCAGACCTGACCATCAAGGGCGCGTGTGCCTTGTTCGACGATCTCTGGCTCGACGGGCAGTCCTACCCGGTCTGGATGAGTCATGGCGATGCCGTGACGCGCATGCCGGAGGGTTTCCAGATCGTCGCAACGTCCGAGAATGCGCCCTGCGCCGTGATCGCCGACGAGGCCCGGCGCTACTATGGTCTCATGTTCCATCCGGAGGTGGTGCACACACCCGATGGTGGGCGGCTGATCTCCAACTTCCTGCATAAAGTCGTCGGGCTGAAATCGGACTGGACGATGGCGTCGTTTCGCGACGAGGCACTGGCGCAGATCCGTGCCCAGGTCGGAGACGGCCGAGTACTGTGCGGCTTATCGGGCGGGGTCGATTCAGCGGTGGCGGCCGTGCTGATCCACGAAGCCATCGGCGAGCAACTGACCTGCGTCTTCGTCGACCACGGATTGCTGCGACAGGACGAGGCCAAGGAGGTCGTGACCCTGTTTCGCGACCACTACAACATCCCCCTGGTTCACGTCGACGCGAGCGACACGTTCCTGAGCGCGCTGGCCGGCGTGACGGATCCGGAGACCAAGCGCAAGACGATCGGCAAGCTCTTCATCGACGTCTTTGAAGCCGAGGCGGCCAAGATCGGCGGCGCCGACTTCCTGGCGCAAGGCACCCTCTATCCCGACGTCATCGAAAGCGTGTCGTTCAGCGGCGGTCCCTCGGTCACCATCAAGTCGCATCACAATGTCGGCGGCCTCCCCGAGCGGATGAACATGAAGCTCGTCGAGCCGCTCCGGATGCTCTTCAAGGACGAAGTGCGTGTGCTCGGCCGTGCGCTTGGCCTGCCGCCTGCTTTCGTCGGGCGCCACCCCTTTCCGGGTCCCGGCCTCGCAATCCGCATTCCGGGCGACATCACGCGGGGAAAGCTGCAGATTCTTCGCCAAGCCGACGCCATCTACCTCGAAGAGATCCGCGAGGCAGGGCTCTACGATACGATCTGGCAGGCTTTCGCGGTTCTATTGCCGGTCCGCACCGTCGGCGTCATGGGGGACGGCCGCACCTATGACCAGGTCTGCGCCTTGCGGGCCGTGACCTCGGTCGACGGCATGACGGCCGACTTCTTCCCCTTCGATATGGCCTTCATCGGCCGTGTCGCCACGCGGATTATCAACGAGGTCAAGGGCATCAACCGCGTGGTCTATGACGTGACCTCCAAGCCGCCAGGCACGATCGAGTGGGAATGAGATCAGGTCACATAGGTGTGCGATGGTCTGGATCCAGACGCGTTGACCTTGTGCCAAAGCAGAGCTGAGCCGCGTAGGCGCCCCTCGATCTTATCGCCGTGCCGGCATAGAACAGCACGAACTGGAAGGACATTCACATGGAACTGCTTGGCGAGTCGCTGATTGGCGCGCATTCGGTCAGAGGCGATGCGGGGGAGATCACCGCAACCGACATGACCACTGGCAAGGTGGTCGGGCCGCATTTTGGAGGCAACACCAAATCCGATCTCGACCGGGCCTGCGGCCTGGCTGAGGCCGCCTTCGAACCCTACCGTGCCCTGCCCCTCGAAAAACGCGCGGTGTTCCTCGAAGCGATCGCGCAGGCAATCCTCGATCTCGGCGACGAACTGATCCAGCGCTGCATGCAGGAAAGCGGACTGCCGCGCCCTCGCCTGGAAGGCGAGCGAGGCCGGACGGTCGGCCAATTGCGGCTTTTCGCCCAGGTGGTGCGGGATGGCGGCTTCCTCGACGTCCGGATCGACCCTGCCTTGCCGGAGCGCAAGCCCCTGCCCCGCCCGGACCTGCGGCTTCGCAACATCCCGCTCGGCCCGGTCGCGGTGTTTGGCGCCTCGAACTTTCCGCTCGCCTTCTCGGTCGCGGGTGGCGATACGGCTTCGGCACTGGCGGCCGGTTGCCCCGTGGTGGCAAAAGCGCATTCGGCGCATCCCGGAACTTCCGAACTCGTGGGACGGGCCGTGCAGAAGGCGGTCAAGGACTGCGGTCTGCCCGAGGGTGTCTTCTCGCTCCTCTATGACAGCGGCACGGCGATCGGGCAGGGCCTCGTGGCGGATCCCCGCATCAAGGCGGTCGGCTTCACGGGCTCGCGCCGCGGTGGCCTGGCGTTGATGGGCATCGCGGCCGCGCGGCCTGAGCCGATCCCGGTCTATGCTGAAATGAGCAGCATCAATCCCGTCCTGCTGCTGCCGGGCGCGCTGGCGGCGCGTGGTGCCGAGATCGCGCGCGCCTTCGTGGGCGCCCTGACCCTCGGGGCCGGACAATTCTGCACCAATCCCGGGCTTGTCCTGGGTATCGACGGTGAGGGATTGCAGGCCTTTATCGATGCCGCCAAGGCTGCCGTGCTCGATGCGCCCGCCGCCACGATGCTCACACCGGGCATTTTTAATGCCTATTGCAGCGGCGTCGAGACGCTGGCGGGCCACGCTGGCGTCGAGACGCTCGCGCGCGGCAAGGAAGGGACCCAGTTCCAAGGGCGGGCCGGCCTGTTCGCCACGACGGCCGACCAGTTCCTGGCCCAGCACGCCCTACAGGATGAGATTTTCGGCGCCTCCTCGCTCGTGGTTCGCTGCCGTGACGAAGCGCAGCTGATCTCGGTGCTTCACGCCATCGAGGGACAGCTGACGGCAGCCCTCCATTTGACGGAGGCCGATCATCCGCTGGCACGCCGGCTGCTGCCGCTGCTGGAGCGCAAAGTCGGTCGCATCCTGGTCGGCGGCTTCGGCACAGGCGTCGAGGTGGCGCACGCCATGGTGCACGGGGGTCCTTTCCCGTCCACCTCCGATGGCCGCACCACCTCGGTCGGCAGCCTAGCGATCAGCCGCTTCCTTCGCCCGGTCTGCTACCAGGATCTGCCCGCCGGTCTTTTGCCCGAAGCGCTGCGCGACGAGAACCCGCTCGGCCTCACCCGCCGCATGGACGGAAAGGTTGCCACGCCCACCGCGTAAGAGGCGGCCGCATCAACCTTCCCCAAAGGACGCTGGGGAAGGCTCGCCGACGGCAGCCGATTGTGGACGAACGACCGTTTACCCGCTGCCCTCGTCGACTTAGAAACGCATAGGCGCGCTTCGACCGAAAAAGCGGCGGGCGCGACCTTGAGATGAGTGCGGCCATGAGCCGCCGGCCAGGGAGGCTAAAGATGCTGACGAAGGATTTCGAGGTTATCGACAAGAGGTTCTCGAGGCTTGTTCACGGGAATTGTCATCTCGAAAAGCTCTGGACGGGGTGCCGTTGGGCCGAGGGTCCCGCGTATTTCGCGGCTGGCAAGTACCTGGTCTGGTCGGATATTCCAAACGATAGGGTCATGCGATACGACGAGACGGACGGGTCGGTCTCGGTCTTCATCCAGCCTGCCCGCAACCACAACGGCCACACGGTGGACCGGCAGGGCCGGTTGATCAGCTGCGAGCATGGCGGCCGCTGCGTGTCGCGCATCGAGCATGACGGCAGCCGCACAGTGCTGATCAGCCATGTCGACGGAAAGCGGCTCAACTCTCCCAACGACGCCGTCGTGAAGTCGGACGATTCCATCTGGTTCACCGATCCGACCTACGGGATCGACAGTCACTACGAGGGGGACGCGGCCCCATCCGAGATCGGCGGGAGCCACGTGTATCGGCTTGTGCCTTCGACCGGCGAAGTCACGGCCGTCGCCCAGGACTTCGTCAAGCCGAATGGTTTGGCGTTTTCTCCCGACGAGTCGCTGCTCTACATCGTCGACACTGGCGCGACGCATGTCGAGGATGGCCCGAGAGAGATCCGCGTGTTCGATGTCGGTCCCGATGGCCGCACGCTCAGCAACGGGCGTCATTTCGCGACATGCCCGGTCGGACTTTTCGATGGCTTGCGGATCGACACGGCCGGTCATGTCTGGACGTCGACCGGCGAAGGCGTGCACTGCTACCATCCCGACGGGACACTGCTTGGTAAGATCAAGGTGCCCGAAGTGGTGGCCAACCTCTGCTTCGGCGGCCCGAAGCGCAATCGGCTCTACATTTGCGGGACGACGTCGCTCTATGTGACGTATGTCAATGCGCACGGCGCCACTTGGCCAGAGGCCAAGTAAAAAAACTGCGGCGGCCGTCAGGCCGCCGCAGTGAGTGCCGCAAAGCGGTCGCGCAGGCCTTCGGGAAGGCTTGGCGCAACCTTGGGGATCATCGCCAACGCGGCCTCGGCCCGGCGGGCACTCTCGCCGGCCAGGATCGGCGCCGCCTCAGCCACCTGACGAGCCTCGGCGGCCTTGCCGTTGCAGTGCAGGAGGATGTCGCAACCGGCCGCGGAGGCCGCAGCGGCCCGCTCGCCGAGCGTTCCCTTCAGGGCTTCCATCGACAGATCATCGGTCAGAAGAAGGCCGGAGAAGCCGAGCGCGCCACGGATGATCGTTTCCACGATCAGCCGTGAGGTCGTGGCGGGGCGCTCCGGATCCAGCGCGGTGAACACCAGATGCGCCGTCATCGCGACCGGGAGGTCGGCCAGCGTGCGGAAGGGCGGAAAATCGACGGCCTCCAATTCGGAGCGCGTCGCCTGAACGACCGGCAGTTCAAGATGGCTATCTACCCCGGTCCTGCCGTGCCCTGGGATGTGCTTGATCACGGGCAATACGCCGCCTTCGAGCAGTCCTTCCGCGAAGGCTCGTCCCAGGCGTGCCACCACATCGGGTTCGGGCCCGAAAGCCCGGTTGCCGATGACCTGATGGCTGCCGGGCGCGGGTACGTCGAGGACGGGCGCACAATCGACCGTGATCCCTGCCTGCCGAAGGTCGGCTGCGATCAAACGGCCCCCGAGCTTCGCAGCCTCGCTTGATCCGAAGCCATCCTTATAGTGCAGATAGCTCGCGGCGGCCGGATAGGCCGGCCAATGCGGCGGCCCCAGCCGTTGCACACGGCCCCCTTCCTGATCGATCAGCACAGGCGCGTCGGGCCGCCCGACGCAGTCCCTGAATGTCGACGTCAGATCCCGAAGTTGTTCGACCGAGGCCACATTGCGTTTGAAGAGGATCAGACCCCAGGGCCGCTCCTCACCGAGAAACGCCCGCTCCTCGGCCGACAAGACCAAGCCTTCGCAACCACATACGAACGCCTTCACGGCGCCCATCAGTTGCGAACCACGAAGCACGAACCGCCGCTGGCCTGCAGCTTCGAGCAGAGCGCCTTCGCGTCATCCTGCGACTGACCACCGATCCGAACCCGATAGATGGACTTGCCGTCCCTGTCCGCCTTGTGGATCGAGGGCTTTTGACCACCGAGTTCGCTCGCAAACTTCTTTTGAAGTCGGGCTGCTACATCCTTGGCTTCCTGCTCCGACGGCGGGGCCGCCAACTGCACAGACCAGCTCCCAGGCGTTGCGGCGGGAGTTGTCTCGGCAGGCGCCGAGGCATCCGCCACAGCGACAGGCGGCTTCGGTTTCGCCACATGGGCCGGCGCGGCAGCCTGCTTGGCGCCCGACGCGCCACCGTTTGGATCTTTCGGAGTCGACGAAACGCGGGCCGTTGACTTCGGCGTGGAAGGTTTGGCGACAGGCGCCGGCGGCGGAGCCGCCATATCGGCCTGAGGCTGGGCGGTGCCCAGGTCGGCCGCCGCCGGCATCACCACACCGCCCGGAACCACCGGGCTCGAAGTCTGGGGCGCATCACCGACCACCGACCCGTCAGGCCGGATCAGCACAGTCTTCACCTTGCGCGGCTCGGGGAACGGGTTCGGCGGCGATGCCGCCTGCGAAGGTGCCGAGGCAGCCGGAGACGTCGCTGGCTTGGGGAGTTGATTGAGGTCGACCGGCTGCTCGATCTTCGTCACGACCTTGGCATTGTCGACTTTGTCGCTACCGGACTTTTCCAACAGCGCCGTGTTGCCGTCTGGGCTTGCGCCGTTCGTAACGTCAGGCGACTGAACTTTAACCGGCGTATCTGAGGCCATGATGGTTGGCGTCGAGCTGCTTCCGCCGCCCACGGCCGAGCTTTCGCGCATCAGAAATGTCGCGCCAAGCCCACCTCCGGTCAGCAGCAAAACGGCAGCCAAGACCAACACGGTGCGACGCGGCGAACGCTGTTCTTCACCCTCGGAATTCCGAACCGGTCCATCGAACGGTCCGGGCTGCATCGAATCTTGCGGCAGGGCTCCCTCTGCCCAAAGATCTGCGTTCAACGGTGGCGCATCGCCCCGGGTCGCACCCGCTGGGTAGGAATGGCCAGGATCGAAGGCATCGTGCGAGGCCGGAACCGGTGGAAAACGCAGAGAGTCCCTCTGGCGCAAATCCTCACCGTGACGGGTGTCGAGAGACCCTCGCAATTGTGCATCGAAATCGGGGTAGGCCGTCTCCTGATTGTCGCCGAAGACGTCATCCGGATGGGGTTCATAGGACTCTTCTTCCGGGTGCTCAGGATGGTGTGGCGCCCCCAATTGTGGGAACGGCGATACGTTCGCGGCGGGTGCCCTTGCGGCTCCAGCACGAAATGGGTCGTCTTTCCCCACCAACCGGGCTAGCTCCGCGAGAGGATCCTCACGCGGGACGCCATAGCCTGCCTTCTCGCCCTGCACGTCGTAGCCACCCGCACCCGGGCGGGACTTCAGGAACGGCTCACTCATCCTGCACCTCGCGTCGCGGCGGCGTTGCCCGGAACTGTTTGATCCAAGGACCCCGCCCTCCGCTTTTTACTGCGATGCAGAAAAGCATCACAGCGCGACGGAAAAAAGGCATGTCCCTGTCGGGGATCGGCTACCGCATTTCGTCTGGGGCACTCACCCCGAGAATGCCCAAACCGGCCTTCAGCACGATCGTCAACGATCCCACCAAGGCCAATCGAGCACAGGATAAATCTCGCTGATCTTCCTTAACAAAGCGTAGCTCAGGATGGTCTTTGCCGCGATTCCAATGCGTGTGGAGCGCGCTCGCAAGTTCATGCAGGTAAAAAGCGATCCGATGCGGCTCATGTGCCGTTGCGGCACTCTCAACAATGCGGGGGAACTGCGCGATCATTCGGATCAGCTCGACCTCGCCCTGGTCGGTCAGCGCGTCCAGCTTCGCTGTCGCGAGCGCCTTGGCGGAGACATCGAGATCCGGGAACGCGGCCACGGCCTGCCGCAGCACCGAGCGGCCCCGCGCATGGGCATATTGCACGTAGAAGACGGGATTATCCTTCGACTGCTCGATCACCTTGTCGAGATCGAAATCGAGCGGTGCGTCGTTCTTGCGGAACAGCATCATAAACCGGACGGCATCGACCCCCACCTCGTCGACCACCTCCCGCAGCGTCACGAAGTCACCGGAGCGCTTCGACATCTTGACCGGTTCGCCACCGCGCAGGAGCTTCACCATCTGGCAAAGCTTCACGTCGAGCCCGACCTTCCGATCGGACAGCGCCGCCACGGCCGCGACCATGCGTTTCACATAGCCGCCGTGGTCGGCTCCAAGGACGTCGATCAGGACTCCGAAGCCTCGATCCACCTTGGTCTTGTGATAGGCGATATCGGAGGCGAAATAGGTGTAGCTCCCGTCCGACTTACGCAACGCACGATCGACGTCGTCGCCAAAGTCCGTGGAACGGAACAGGGTCTGTTCGCGATCCTCCCAATCGTCAGGCAGCTGGCCTTTCGGGGGTGGCAACCTTCCCTGATAGATCAGCCCTTTGCGATCAAGATCCTCGATCGCTTCTTCGACCGCATTGGCATTGTGGCCGGGCTGCGGCACTGTCAACGAGCGTTCGGAGAAGAAGACTTCATGCCGAATATTGAGGCTCGCGAGATCGTCGCGGATCATCCCCATCATGGCATCGATCGCATCCTGGCGGACCCTGGGTAGCCATGCGGCCTCCTCCATGGCGAGCAAGCTGTCGCCATGCTGACACGCCAGGGCGTCTCCCACGGACTTGAGATAGTCTCCGGGGTAAAGGCCTTCGGGAATCGCCCCGATGTTGTGCCCCAATGCTTCCCGGTAGCGAAGGAAGGCGGAGCGGGCCAACACGTCGACCTGTGCCCCGGCGTCGTTGATATAATATTCGCGGGTCACGTCGTGGCCTGCGAAGCTCAGGAGATTGGCGAGCGCATCGCCGAAGACCGCGCCGCGGCCGTGCCCCACATGCATCGGCCCGGTCGGGTTGGCGGAGACGAATTCGACGTTGATGGGCCGGGGGTCGCCAGCCGGTCGACCGCGCCCGAACCTCTCGGCATCGGCAAGGCTCTCTCGCAGGACGGCACCCAGCACGTTCGGCTGCAGTCGGAGATTGAGAAACCCTGGACCCGCGACCTCGGCCGTATCGACGTCGGGATCCTCGGCCAGCACAGCCGCCAATGCGGTCGCAAACTGGCGCGGCGACTTGTAATGCGCCTGCGCCTCCCGCGCATAGACCATGGCGGCGTTGGTGGCGAGATCGCCGTTGGTCGAATCGCGCGGAGGCTCCACCACGAAGCGGCCGAGATCGAGCGTCTCAGGCAGGCGGCCATCGGCCATCATAGATTCAAGGATCGCAATGATGCGACGGCGAAAGTCGGCAAAAATGTCCATGGTGCTTTCCTGCCCGCAGCATCGGAGCCGACGGGCCGGCCGGCACCTATCTTAAATCGGGTGTATCGTCAAAAAGCCGCTGATGGTCGGCTACCGCGAAGCGATCGGTCATGCCGGCGATGTAGTCGGACACGCGTCGCGCGCAATGGCGCGGATCGGCGAGAAGATCCGGTTGCGTCCGCCACTCAGGAGGCAGCAGCAAAGGATCGGATACATATTTTTCGGCCAGATCTTTCACGATCTGGCGCGCTCGGATTCGCACCGAGACGAGGCGGGGATGCCGGTACATGTGGGCAAACAGGAAGCTCTTGATGCGGTCGCTCGCCTCAGCCATCGCGGGCGAAAGAGCCACGACCGGCCCAGAGAGGGACCGGACGGCGTCGGCGTGGTCCGGCCGGGCATCAGCCAAGCGGCGCCGGCTTTCGGCGATCGCATCCTCAACGAAGATCCCGACGAGTTCGCGAGTGAGACCACGGACAAGGAGATCGTCCGGCAACCCCGGCGAGGCCGCACGCAGGGCCGCCTTGACTTGCGCCGGCAACGCGACCTCACGGAGGTCATCGAGCGAGAAGAGCCCGGCCTCGAGACCGTCCTCCATGTCATGCGCGTTATAGGCAATATCATCGGCGACGGCGGCCACCTGTGCCTCGGCGCTTGGACTTGGAAAGCGGCTGAAGCTTCGACTCCAGCTATCGTCGTCGTGGAAGCAGGCCAGCCCCTGGCGATGCCACTCGGACTGGCGCTCATTGCGCATGACGGGATCACCCCCGCGGCTGATCAGCCCGTCAAGCGTGTCCCATGTGAGATTTAAGCCGTCGAAGTTTGGGTAACGACGCTCGATCAGGGTGAGAATTCGCAGGGTTTGAGCATTGTGGTCGAAGCCGCCGAACGGCCGCATGACGGCGTCGAGCGCGTCCTCTCCGGTGTGCCCGAACGGGGTGTGGCCAAGGTCATGCGCCAGCGCCAGCGCCTCTGTGAGGTCGTCATCGAGCCCGAGCGCGCGGGCGATCGTTCGAGCGATCTGAGCGACCTCGATCGTATGTGTCAGGCGCGTCCGGTAGTGATCGCCTTGTTCGGGAAGAAAGACTTGTGTCTTCAGCGCCAGACGCCGGAAGGCGGATGAATGAACGATCCGATCGCGGTCGCGCTGGAAAGCGGTTCGTGTGGCCGACGACGTCTCGGGGATTCGCCGACCACGACCTCGCTCAGGATCGGCCGCATAGGGTGCCCGGCTGGGCGAAGGAAGGGTCATGATCCGCGAAAACAACTGAGAGCCCGGCGCATCAGCAGGGATATGGGATAAATCATGGTCATCCACCAGAGTCGGACCTGCGAAACCAGCCTCGACGCTCGGATTGCGGCGCGCGGCACGAGCGCCTATCTTCCTAGCAACAACAAATGTCAGATTCCC
This sequence comes from Lichenifustis flavocetrariae, assembly GCF_026130545.1. Classification (GTDB taxonomy): domain Bacteria; phylum Pseudomonadota; class Alphaproteobacteria; order Rhizobiales; family Beijerinckiaceae; genus Lichenihabitans; species Lichenihabitans flavocetrariae. Next base: position 80,616 of record NZ_JAMOIM010000018.1, read on the forward strand.
TCGGCGACACCGCGAGGGCATGGAGTTCTGTGATGGCCGAGACCCTCGAAATCGCTCCGGTCGCCCTGACCGCTAAGGCTGCCAAGCAGGTAAAGAAGGTTCTGTCCAAGGAGACAGAGGGCGCTCTGCTGCGGGTTGCCGTGAATGGCGGAGGGTGCTCCGGCTTCCAATATGCGTTCGACATCGTGCACGACCGCGAGCCTGATGACCTGGTGGTCGAGCGCGATGGCGCGGTCGTGCTGATCGACCCAGTCTCCGTGGAGTATATGCGCGGCGCCCATATCGACTACGTCGATGACCTGATCGGGCAAGCTTTCAAAATCGAGAACCCGAACGCGACGGCATCTTGTGGCTGCGGCACAAGCTTCGCGCTCTGAAGTCCGAAGACGTTTTCTGAAGGCTGTTGCCCAAAGGCGTGAGACCGCCGCGGCACGGGCACGATAGAGAGAGGAATGGGCCGAGTGCCCGATTCCTCTTGCCGGCGGACACATGACGCGAGCGCATTGGGCAACGCTGATCCTAATGATCGCGGCGCTTGTCATGCGAGCGTCAACCGCCGAGGCTGACGACAAGCCGCGCACCGACGGGCCGTCCTATTCAAGCAATGTATCGCCTGGGCCGAAAGAGCAGACAGCGGCCCCTTCCTGGGCGGGTGATCTCGAGACTCGCAGCAATCTTTTCGGTGACCTCAGAGGTTTGAGACCCGTGCTCGATCGCTACGGCGTGTCGTTCGGGTTGACTGAAACCACTGAGTTGCTTGGCAATCCGACCGGCGGTCTACGGCGAGGCGCCATTGTCGAAGGAATGACGCAAGCAAGCCTTGGATTCGATCTGTCGAAGTCGATTGGTCTCGCGGGTGGATTGATCAATGTCAGCGCCTTTCAGATCCACGGTCGGGGGCTGACGCTTGCCAATGTTGGCGCTCTGAACGTCATCAGCAGCATTGAGGCCGATCCCGCGACAAGGCTCAACGAACTCTGGTTCCAGCAGAGCTTTTGGGATGGGAAACTCGACATTAAGGTCGGTCAGCAGAGCGCCGATCTCGAATTCATCACTTCAGAATACGAAGACCTGTTCATCAATTCAGGGTTTGGCTGGCCGACGCTACCGGCGGTCGACCTGCCGTCGGGTGGACCCGCCTATCCGCTGGCGACGCCGGGAATACGGGTGCGGGTCAAGCCGAACGACGCACTCACAGGACTGCTCGGGCTGTACGACGGGAGCCCCGCGGGCCTCCGTTTCGGCGATCCGCAGCGGCTCGACGCCTCCGGGACCAGGTTCGACGTGTCCAGCGGTGCCTTCGTGATCGGCGAGGTGCAATATGCGGTGAACGGCGCCAAGGACGCTTCGGGCTTGCCGGGCACGTACAAGCTCGGCGCGTGGTATAATAGCAATCGCTTTGCGGATGCGTTCTACGCGAATGGAGCCACGCTTCAGCCACCCGGTGAATTGCTCGGAATCCCGCAGTCGCATCGTGGTGACTGGAGCCTCTATGGCACGCTCGATCAGTTGATCTATCGGGCCGAACCGGACAGCAGCGGAGGCCTGGCGATCACGGCCCGTGCGATGGGCGCTCCGGCCGACCGAAATCTCGTCGACCTCTTCCTGGAAGGCGGCGTGAGCTACAAGGGCCCCTTCGGGCGAGACAATGATACGGTCGGGTTGGCGCTCGAATGGGCGCGTGTCGGAGCCCGAGCTCGCGCCGGCGATAGAGCTGCCGCATCAGCGATGCCGGGCGACCCGACGGTTCGCAGTGGCGAGACCGTTCTGGAAGCCACCTATCAGGCGCAGATCCAGCCCAGGTGGCAGATCCAGCCCGACCTTCAATTCATCATCAATCCTGGCGGCGGCGTGGCCGATCCGGACCATGCCGGACACCAGATCGGCAACGCAACGGTTATGGGGATCCGCAGTGTCGTCGTGTTTTAGGCGCTCCTGAACCTCTCGGGTCGAGGAAATACTGCCTGCGGCGTATCGCTGCCCGCCACCCTGGCCAAGGAATGATTCTCACCGGTCATGACGACGACGCGACCATCTCCTGCCGTTCAGACGGCCGCAGCTTCGAGGCCTTCGCCGACAGGGCCCGGGCGAAGGCGATGAGTTCGCCAATCGACAGCACCAGATGCTCGCTTCCGCCCTCCTCGCGAAGCGCTGCCAGGAGAAGGCTGTCACGGCCGGAGTGCCAGAGGCCCACGACGATCGTGGCCTCTGGCATGCGCTTCTGCATGCGGCGGACGAAATACCGGATACCCGAAACGCTGCTGCCCTCCTCCAGAACGGACAGGCAACAGAGACGCGTGGCGGCAAGATCGGTGTTGCTCGATGTTCCAAGCACGAGGTTGGGTTCGACCCGAGCACCAAATCCCGCTGCGCAAAGCGCCTGGACCGCCATGGCGGCGGCTAGATCGTCGAGCTGGCCGCGCCCAGGAATGCAAACCACGGCATTCGACTGTTTCCACTCCGCCGAGGGAACGGCCTGCGACTCTGAACGGACGTCAGCCTTCTGCGACGCAAGCTGCGCCAGCACCGCTTCAATCTGGGCATGAATGGCTTCGAGACGCTCGAAGGCGAGCGTATCGCTGACGAGATCGTCCTGGGCGAGCGCAAGCCCCGGTAGAGCCACCGCGTCGAAGTAGTCGGTCAGCGAACTCGCAGCGATTTGCTGCCGGGCCATCGGCACGAGGCTTAGTGCTTTTCCTTCAAGCGCCCGCTGGTAGAATGTCTCGCTGGGTTCGAGCGGCGCCCGATCGCCCAACATAATGTCAAGGAAAGCGAGCGCCTCGACATGGCGCCCGATGACCACGAGGCAGACGGTCAGCGGCGTCGCGATAAGCAGTCCGATCGGTCCCCACAGCAAGGCCCAAAACGCGGTCGCGACGATCACGGCCAGCGGCGACAGGCCTGTGCTGTGACCATAAATCAGGGGCTCGATCACCTGCCCCATGATTGTTTCCGACATGATGAACACGGCGAGGACAATCAAAGCCAGCGACCATCCGGGCACGACGGCCACGGCGAGCAGAAGCGGCGGTGCAAGGGCAATGAACACGCCGAGATAGGGAACGAACCGCATCAGGGCGGCGAGGATTCCCCATAGAAGCGGATTTGGCAGGCCGGCGAGCCACAAGGTGAGGCCAATCAAGGTCCCGAAGCCGGCATTCAAGCCGAGTTGAAAGAGGAAATAGCGCGACAGCCGGTAAGCTGCGTCGTTCATCACCAGTATGGTCCGGTGCAGGTCGTGGCGGCCGACGAGGCGCACGAGCCGGTCACGCAGGTCATCGCTCGACAGCAGGATGAAGATCGTGAAGACGAGGACGATACCGAAGGATTCCAGCGGGCCGAGCAGAGGTTGGGCGACATTGCGCGCCAACGTCAGCCCGGACACTTCACCAAGCCCGAACGGCAAACTGGCTTGCTGGCCCGTGCCACCTTCGGCCGGCTTCGACGCAGTGGGGGCTTGCTCGGTCAGTTTTGCGAGAAACCCGTATTTCTGACCGAGCGCGTGCCACTTGCCCATGATGGTCGATTGATAGGAGGGCAGGTCACCGGCCAGATCGGCAGCCTGATGTCCGACGATCATCCCCAGGCCGCCGATGAACGCGAAGGTCAGGAGAACCACGAGCACCACCGCCACAGCGTGGGGAAGCCTGGCGCGTTCGAGGAGCCGGCAGGCGGGCGCGAGCACGAAGGCCAGAAGCGCGGCGAGCACGAGCGGCACGACGAGCTCCCGGCCGCAATAGAGGCCCGCCACAAGGATGGCGCCGCCGACCATGCTGGGCAAGACGGCCGGGCGGTCAGACGGGACCGGCTCGGTTGCCGATTCGGGAGACGTCATCGTATGATCCTTTGGCCGGCTTCAACGTTACAACGTTGGCGCGGGTAACCGTTTGCCGTTCCTACCACACGAGCTTTGCATCGGGACGGATTGTGACCAAGCTCCTCCTCGTCGAAGATCACGACGAACTTTCGGACTTCCTCTCCCGCCGCCTGCGCCGGCGCGGCTTCGAGGTGGTGGTCGCCCCGGATGGGCCTGATGCGCTTCGGCTTGCAGAGGAGGAGGCGCCGGACCTGATCCTGCTCGACATGAACCTCCCCATCATGGATGGCTGGACGGTGGCACGGACATTACGGCAGCAAGCGAGCACGATGCCGATCATCGCCCTCACCGCACATGCGATGAGCCAAGACAGGGCAAGGGCCCTTGAAGCGGGCTGCGACGAACATCACGCAAAGCCGGTCGACTTTGACCTGCTGCTCTCGCAGATCGACGAAGCTCTCCTTCGGCGGGAAGAACGCGAGGGTTGAGGGCCGGATCAGGACCTATCGTCGATGTGGGGCCGAGCGGCGGCCCCCCGCGGCCGGTGTCGCGCCGCCGCAGGACGGCTGCGCGTCAGTTCTTCACCACCACGGCACCGTCTCGCCCGATGAGACGGCTGAGCTGGCGTAACCGACTGACGACGCGTTCACTGACAAGATCCGCGTCAGTGAACGCGACCGTGAGAACGACGCTGCCCCGCGTGCAATCGAGTGAAAGGCGCGCCAGCACACCGGACATTCCGGCAGACAGCAGGAAGGCCACCCGCATCGTCGCCGCGAGGATTCGAGCCCGGTCGAGCATTTGCGCCGAGACGAGGCCTCGCAGCGAGGCGTTGAGCTCGTCATCGGCCATCGAATGGCGATAAGCAACGGCAAGTGCCAGAAAGGCACGGCCCGGATGATCGACACCGACCAGATTGGCATTGGCGATCGTGTCGAGCGCCTGAACGCAGCGGTAGTCCGGATGTGCCCGCCAGGAGACGTCGGCTAGAAAGCAGGCCGCGTGCCGCAGACGGCGCTCGTCTTCGCTTTCGTCGAGGTGAGCGGACGTCATGAGCCCGTCCGTCCACCTGCAGAGGTCGTCGCCATGACCCGCGCTTCGAGACCGCAGTCGATTGATGTCCCGTACAGCCTCGACAAGTGGGTCGGCCAAGCGCTCCCGTTGTATCAAACGCTCGAACAGGACGCCTTCTCGAACACCTGCCGCCGAGATGACGATCGCCTGAGGGCGTCCCTCCCGGATGATCTCGTCGAGAACCACGGCACCGTAAGACAGAAGCGGGCGCCGCGCCGAAGAGACGCTGGCGATCGACGACAAGGCTTCGGTGTCGACGCGTTCCACCAGACGCGCAAAGGCGCCCGCCTCCTCGCCGGGAATGACATAGCCGTGCATGACGTTCAGCGGGTAATTGCGCTGGTGCATGTGCAAACGCGCCAGGGCGCGCCATGTCCCGCCGACCGCATAGAAGGTTCTGCCGCGGAGAAGCGACAGCGGAGCCGCACCGGCAAGAGCCTCGCGAACAATTTTCGTCGCGCGTTTCGGAGAGCCCTTCGAGAGATCCGCCAGCGTCAGGCCGCCAATCGGGAGGGACACGCCCTTACGGACCTTGCCCTTCTTCAGCTCGATCAGTTCCAGCGAGCCGCCGCCGAGATCGCCCACGATCCCATCCGGCTTGTGGAAGGACGACACGACGCCAAGCGCCGCCAGTTCCGCTTCCCGCGTACCGCCGATGAGCGTCACGTCCGTGCCGACCGCATCGCGCGCGGCTTCGAGAAACATCGCACCATTCTTGGCATCGCGTGTCGCAGCCGTCGCCACAACGGTGATGTCATCGATCCCCATGTTGCGGCAAAGGGCACGGAATGTCTTCAAGGCCTGCACGGCCTTGTCCATGCCGTCCTGCGCCAGAACGCCGGTCGTCGCGACGCCACGGCCCAAACCGCAAAGCACCTTCTCGTTGAACATCGGCGTGAGCGAGCGCGTCAGTCGCTCATAGGCGACGAGGCGCACCGAATTCGAGCCGATGTCGATGATCGCCACCGGGTTCTGCGGGTGACGATCGGTCACGCCGGTCGGCTCGGGCCGGTCATGCGCATATACCGGCCCGAGCGGTTTGGCGTCAGGTCTTGGAGAGTTTCTTGAGAAGGATCTTGGGACTTGATTCACGGAGCGATTTACCACGGCCCGACAGGCTCGGATTTGTCATGAAATAAGCATGCGCGTTGAACGGTTCTTCGTTCGCCGCCGGCGTGATGCGTTCACTTCGGCCGTCGGGTAGCACGCGATAGCTCTGCTGGTTGTCGATCAGGTTGGCGATCATGATCTGATCGAGCACCTGATCATGCACAGTGGGGTTCGTAATCGGGATCAGGGTCTCCACGCGCCGTTCGAGATTCCGCGGCATCAAATCGGCCGAGGAGATGTACACGCGCGCTTTGACATGTGGCAACCCGTAACCGCCGCCAAACGCATAGATGCGCGCATGTTCAAGAAAACGCCCGATGATCGACTTGACGCGGATATTGTCGGAAAGTCCTGGGACCTCCGGTCGCAGCGAGCACATTCCCCGCACCACGAAGGTTATCTTCACCCCGGCCTGGCTCGCCCGGTAGAGCGCGTCGATGATTTCGGGATCGACGAGGGAATTGCACTTCCCCCAGATCGCGGCGGGTTTCCCCGCCTTCGCGAAGGCGATCTCGTCGTCGATGTGCTTGAGCAGTGTCGATTTCAGATTCAGTGGTGATACCGCGAGCCGTTCGAGGCCGATCGGCTCGGCATATCCGGTGATGTAGTTGAAGATATGAAGGACATCCCGGCCGATCGCGGGGTCGGCCGTGAACAGCGAGACGTCCGTGTAGATCTTGGCGGTCTGCGGGTGATAATTGCCTGTGCCGAGATGACAATAGGTCGTGAGAGCACCGCCTTCACGCCGCACGACCATCGATAGTTTCGCGTGTGTCTTCAACTCGATGAAACCGAACACGACCTGAGCGCCAGCCCGTTCCAGGTCTCGGGCCCAGCGGATGTTGGCTTCCTCGTCGAACCGCGCCTTCAGCTCCACGAGCGCCGTCACCGACTTGCCGGCCTCGGCCGCTTCGATCAGCGCGCGGACGATGGGGCTGTCCTTGGAGGTGCGATAGAGCGTCTGCTTGATGGCCACGACATTGGGGTCGCGGGCGGCCTGAACGAGGAACTGCACCACGACGTCGAAGGCTTCGTAGGGGTGATGGACCACGAGGTCCTTCTGCCTGATCGCCGCAAAACAGTCGCCGCTATTGTCGCGGACACGCTCCGGAAACCGCGCGATATAGGGGGCGAACTTGAGATCGGGCCGCTCAAGCGCGACAAGCTCCGCCAGTTCGTTCAGCGCCAGCATTCCGGCGACAGAGACGTTCTGGTCCGACGCGACATCGAGCTCTTCGGCGACCAGAAAGCGCAAGCCCTCCGGCATCTTGGAGTCGAGTTCGAGCCGGATGACCACACCGCGCCGGCGCCGCTTGAGAGCGCTCTCGAAAAACAACATCAGGTCTTCGGCTTCTTCCTCGACTTCGAGATCGCTGTCCCGGATGACCCGGAAAAAACCCTCGCCAAGGATGGTGTAGCCCGGGAACAGCCGACCCGTGTTCATGGCGATGAGATTCTCGATCGTCACGACCCTGATTTCGCCGGGCGTCGCGCTATCGGGCAACCGGATGAAACGCTCGGTGCGGCTAGGGATGCGGATCAGCGCATGAAGTTTCCGGGCATCCGTGGTCCGGGCGAGGTCGAGCGCAACCGTGAAGCCGAGATTGGGGATGAACGGGAACGGATGGGCCGGGTCGATGGCGAGCGGTGTCAGCACCGGGAAGATGTGCTGCATGAAATACTCATGCAGCCAATCGCGGTCCGCCTTGCCCAGATCTTCCGGCTCGGCGATCAGGATGCCGGCCCCCGCAAGATCCTGGCGCAGTTCCTCCCACCTCGCCTGCTGGGCGGCCACCAGACTAGCGACGCTTTTCGACAATTGCGCCAGCTGCTCGGTGGGAGAGAGACCATCTTGCGACGGTGAGGTCACACCGGAGCGCACCTGCCCGTAGAGGCCTGCCACGCGCACCATGAAGAATTCGTCGAGGTTGTTGGCCGAAATCGAGAGAAAACGAAGCTGCTCCAAAAGTGGATGATTGGGGTTGGAGGCTTCCTCGAGCACGCGCCGGTTGAATTCCAGCCAGGATTGTTCCCGATTGATAAATCGCTTCGGCGAATTCGCCAGAGGTGACGTGGTGACCGTCTCGCGAGAGTCGATGTCGATGTCGCTATCTGCGATGGGGGCCATAAGTCTCACTCGGAATTCGGATCTGCAGCGTTTTGGGCCACGCCAGTGACAAGACCATGACGCGATGCATCGGCGGCTTCAAGGCTTGCGAGGACTTCCGCGGCCGTCGCTCGCGTGACCCTTCGACCGGAAGCAAGACTTGCCGCGTCCAGCGCCGCTACGATCCGGCGGGCTGTGGCAATGGATCGTTCCATCCGGCGACAGAGGAAATCGACGACGCTGGTGTCCACGGTCAGTTGCCGATCGGCCAGTAACTTGATGAGGACGGCCGAGACGAGGGCCTCGTCCGGGGGCAACAGCCGCAGCATCGGCGCCAGACGAAGCCGGGACAGGAGGTCAGGGGTACGTACCCCCCAGCTATCAGGAGCCGAACGGGCGGTCAGCAGACCGAAGCGCCCGTTCTCGCGCAGAATGTTCAGGACATGGAACAGACGCGCTTCATGGGGCCCGATCTGATCGGCATCGTCGATCATGCCATGGCCTTCGAGCCGATCAAGCGAAGCCGTCTCAAGATCGCCGCCCTGCATCCGAAATGCCGCGGCACGCTCCGCCCAGATGGCGGCGAGGTGGCTCTTGCCCGATCCCTCGGGTCCGACGAGGACAAGCACGTTGCCGGGCCATTGTGGCCAGCGTTCGATTGTCTCGAAAGCCACTTGGTTGGCGGGAGCAACGAGAAAATCCTCCATGCCCAACCGCGATGGGAGAGGAAGATCCAGCGCGAGTTGCCGCATGTCAGGCGATCGTCTTGACCGAACGCGGCGCGGGATAGGACGACGGCGTCTCCGGCTCGCCGGTATAGAGCGGGCTGACCAGGTATTTGCGAAGCGTAAAACGCATTACGACGCCGGCCGCCGCCGCGAACGGAACGGCGACGAGTAGCCCCGTGAAGCCGAACAGGGTACCGAAGGCAAGAAGAGCGAAGATGATCCAGACGGGATGAACGCCGACGGAGGCACCGACGAGGTTCGGCGACAGCACGTTCCCCTCAAGGAACTGTCCCGACACCACGACCCCGAACGTGAAGGTCATCAGGCTCCAATCCGGCCATCCCTGGACGAGTGCGACCGCCATCGAGAAGATCAGCACCGCCAGCGACCCCACATAGGGGATGAAGCTCAGAAAGCCGCCGGTCATACCGATGAGAAAACCGAAGTTGAGCCCCACGAGGGTCAAGCCCACTCCGTACCAAAGTCCGAGAAAGACACAGACGATAAACTGACCGCGCACGAAGCCCGCCAAGGCCTTGTCGATGTCGCGCGCGATGGCGCGCACATCGGCGCGGTGTTCGAGCGGCACCCAGCCGTCCACCGCCGCGATCATGCGTCTCCAATCAAGCAGAATGTAGAAGGCCACGACCGGCGTCACGACCAGAAGCGAAAAAACGCCGAACAGCGCCTGACCGCCGAACCAAAGGGACCGCAGGAGGCCGATGAGATAGGCTGAGCCTTCGGCAATCAGGGTGCCTAGCGAGTTCTGGATATCGGTGGTCGTCAGGCTATCGCTGAGCCCGAGCTTCTTGAGAACCTCGCCGCCATGATCCTGGAGGTAGAGGCTCCCGCTTGCGATCAGCGACTGGAGCTTGGACGCGAGGGCTGGGAGATTGTCGACGAGAGACATGAACTGGTGCGCGAGGATCGGAACGAGCATCAGTGTCAGCAGCACAAGGCCGACCAAAAACAGGAACAGAATGAGAAAGGTCGCGCCTAGACGATGCAAACCCAACCTCTCGAGCTTATCGGCGAGTGGATCGAGCAGATATCCGAGCGTAATACCGGCAACGAAGGGCAGAAGAACGCCCGACAATTGGTACAGACAATAGGCCACGATCGCGAAGAGCGCGACCCAGATAAAGAATTGGCGGTGCAGGATCATCGGTCCGTCATGTCGCCATATGCTCGAGCCACGAGTCCAGATAGGCCGCTGTCGTGCCGAGCGTCAACATCGGCGAGCCTGGCGGAGGGTTCCTAGACGCCCGCGCGCAACGCTTCCGTTTTGAAGTTCCCAAGGTGTCGCAGAGAACTCTTCGCTCGCGCGATCCTTGCCACATCCGTGTGGGCGGAGTATGGCGCGACAAGGCCGAGCGGGGTGTCATGACACGTGTGGAAAAACCTGGGCTGACCTATGCGGATTCGGGCGTCGATATCGATGCCGGGAACGCGATGGTCGAGCGCATCAAGCCTTTGGTGCGTGCCACCCGTCGGCCGGGCGCCGATGCGGAAATAGGCGGCTTCGGCGGCCTGTTTGACCTGAAGGCTGCCGGGTTCGTCGACCCGATCCTGGTCGCGGCCAACGATGGGGTTGGCACGAAGGTCAAGATCGCCGTCGAGAGCGGCAGGCACGAGACGATCGGAATCGATCTCGTTGCCATGTGCGTGAACGACCTTGTCGTGCAGGGTGCCGAGCCCTTGTTCTTTCTCGATTACTACGCGACCGGCAAGCTGGACCCTTCGGAAGGCGCCGCAATCGTGGCCGGGATCGCGGACGGCTGCCGTCAAGCCGGCTGCGCCTTGATCGGCGGCGAAACAGCCGAGATGCCAGGGGTCTACCGGGCGCGCGACTACGACCTCGCGGGGTTCGCGGTCGGGGCCGTCGAGAGGGGCAAGCTGCTGCCGCAGAGTGTCGAGCCGGGGGACATCGTGTACGGGCTCGCCTCCTCAGGCGTCCATTCGAACGGCTTTTCCCTCGTGCGGCGGATCGTCGAAGCCGCCAATCTTGGCTGGGACGAGCCGGCCCCCTTCTCCTCTGGACAAAACCTCGCCGAAGCGCTGCTCACGCCCACGACGATCTACGTCAAACTACTTTTGGCAGCGTTCAAAGCCACCTCCGGCATTCGGGCGCTGGCCCATATCACGGGCGGCGGCCTGCCGGAAAACCTGCCCCGCGTTCTACCAAAGCATCTCAGCGCCGTCATCGACCTCGCGGCCATCACGGTGCCCCCCGTGTTCCGCTGGCTCGCGCACGCCGGCAACGTGCCGTCCGAGGATCTGCTCCGCACCTTCAACTGCGGTATCGGCATGGCCCTGGTTGTGGCAAAGGCTGAGGCGGAGGACGTTGAGCGGTTCTTTATAGGTCGGGATCAGTCCTTGGTCCGCTTAGGAGAGATTGAACCAGGCGGCTCGACACGGATCACCTTTCACGGAGCGCTGGCCCTTTGAGCCGCGGGCATCGCCTTCGCACCGCGGTTCTGATCTCGGGCCGGGGTTCGAACATGACGGCTCTGATTGAAGCGGCTCGGGCGCCGACGTTCAGCGCCGATGTCTCTCTCGTTCTCTCCAACGATCCCGCGGCAGCGGGATTGGAATTTGCGAAACGCATGGGCATTGCGGTCGCGGCCGTCGATCACCGGATCTATGCGTCGCGGGAAGATTTCGAGCGCAGCATGGACGTGCTGCTGGATATTCACCGCATCGAGTTTTTGTGCCTGGCTGGCTTTATGCGCCTGCTGACGCCTTGGTTCGTGGGGCGCTGGCAAGGACGTATGATCAACATTCACCCGGCGCTCTTGCCGGCCTATAAAGGGCTCAACACACATGCGCGCGCCCTCGCCGACGGCGTGAAGATTCATGGCTGCACGGTGCATTTCGTCGTTCCTGCCGTCGACGACGGACCTATCGTGGCCCAGGCGGCCGTCCCGGTCGTCACGGGCGATACGGCCAAAACGCTCGGACAGAGGGTCTTGACGCAAGAATACCGCATCTATCCCATGGCGCTCGACCTCATCGCTTCAGGGTCCGCGGTTCTCGAAAACGGCCTTGTACACATTCGGGGTTCGGCCGGCACTGATGACCGGGCTCTGATCCAGCCCGAGAACTGACGACCGGGGCCATCGGTGGCGGCGTGCCCGCGCCCTCTGGCGGGCTCGTGGATGACCAGACGCTTCTAACCCGAAGCGGCATCGAACAGCTTCGAGAGCATGTCTGAGCTTGTGGACATAACCTTGGAGTTCTCCTCGTAGCCCTGCTGCGCCTTGATCATGTTCGTCAACTGGGTTGCCAGATCGACGGTCGAGCTCTCGAGGGACGAAGACTCGATCGAGCCGAGGCTTCCGGTCTTCGCCGTCCCGACCGTCATTGCGCCGGAGTCGTCGTTGGCCAGATAGACATTGCCGTCAACTGCCGTCAGGTTTTCCGGGCTGATCACATTGGCGAGCGGAATTCTTGCGAGCGATATGCTTGCCCCCGCCGCATTGGTGGCCGACAATGCGCCATCCGCTGCAACAGTCACGCTCGTTGCCCCAATCGGCACCGTGACAGGTGCCAATGCGCCACCGTCTTGGCCGCTGTAGCCCATCAGCGTATAGCCGGCGGTGTTGATCAGCGTTCCACTCGCGTTCGGCACGAAAGATCCCGCCCGTGTCATGGCGCTATCTCCATTCGGTCCCTTCACGACGAAGAAGCCATTCCCCGAGATCGCGAGATCGGTCGTGGACGTCGTGGAGGTGATGCTGCCCTGGTTCGCGACCCCCGGCCGCGCGGAAGCATGAACACCGGCCATATGGTAATTGCTGAGATCCTGAGCGCCCAGCATGGTCGCGAACTGGGTCGTCGAGCCCTTGTAGCCCGTCGTATTCACATTGGCGATATTGGTGCCGATGACGTCGAGATAGGTCGAGTGGGCAGAGACCCCCGAGACCGCGGTCTGAAGGCTATTGAACAAGCTCATGGTTGAACCCCTTTACGGGGGACCCTGACGAATATGGCTTGCGTCAACCTGGATCATGACATGTGAATTCTTCCCACTCATCAAGGGGGTGTCGTTCGGATTTGTCATCGTGCAGCGCAATGACAAGCCGACATCAAACAGATGTCTCACGCCGCGGTGGCCTTTTGGCTTGCGGCGTGACCGTGCGTGACAGCCGCGAAGGTCCAGATCGGAGCCGGTCTCGCAACCAGAAAGCCCTGCACCTCGTGGCATGCCTCAGCCTGTAGGAAGGCGAGTTCAGCGTCGGTTTCCACCCCCTCCGCAGTGACCAAGAGTTTGAGGCCACGCCCAAGACTCAACACTGCTCGGACGATCGCAGCGGTCTGTTCATCCTTGTCGATCGACTTGATGAAAGACCGGTCGATTTTGATCCGATCGAACGGGAAGGCACGTAAGTTCGAGAGCGACGAGTACCCCGTCCCGAAGTCGTCCATGGCGATCCGTACACCAAGTTCCTTGATCGCATGCAGTGTCGTCAATGCGCGAGCGGGATCCCGAATAAGGGCCGTTTCGGTGATTTCGATCTCGAGACGACCGGCGCTAAGCCCGGTGTCGCGCAAAGCGGCCTGAAGCGTCGCTGGAAAACCTGCGGCGTGGATCTGCATCGCTGAGACATTGACAGCAACCGACAAGGGCTGAGACCAGCTCGCGGCTTCGCGACAGGCTTCGCGAAGAACCCACTCCCCAAGGTTCATGATGATGCCACTTTCCTCGGCGATCGGGATGAAGGTGCTCGGGGATACATAGCCGCGCTCGGGATGTCTCCATCTGAGAAGGGCCTCAAAACCCGTGATACGGCCTGTTCCGGTTTCGGCTTGGGGCTGATAGGCCACCTCGATTTCACTTCGAGCCACGGCAAGCCGCAGATCGTGCTCGATCAGGCGGCGCTCGCGCACATCCGCCCCCATGAAGGACTCATAGAATCTGTATGTGCCCCCACCTTCGCTCTTCACTCGGTAAAGTGCCGTGTCAGCGTTGTTGAGAAGAGCAGCCCTATCCGTCCCATCATCTGGATAGAGGGCGATGCCGATGCTGGTCGCAATTTGGGCGCCAGAGCCATTCTGATTCGCGATCCGCAAAGCTTCCAGCACTTGTTCTGCCAGACGACTCGCCCCGACAGCATCTCGGACGGGTGCCAGAATGGCAAATTCATCGCCGCCAAGGCGACTCATCAGCTGTTTGTCGTCGAGAACGTCCTCGGTGATGCGCGCGAGGTCCTGCAAGACCTTATCGCCGGCCGCATGGCCGAAGAGGTCATTGATCTCCTTGAACCTGTCAAGATCGAGGCACAGCACTGCGAGCTTGCCGCCTGTCCGTGCCGCAACCTGCGTCTCGCGATCGAAACTTTTGTCGAAGCTTGTTCGGTTTGCCAGTCCGGTCAAACCGTCGTGAAGCGCCAGGAAGTTGATCTTGCTTTCCGCCGTCCGGCGCGCCCGCAGATCGCGGACCGCTACGCCGAAATGAGGTAGACTTGCATAATCGATCGCCCGGATGATGATCTCAACGGGAATTGATTGACCATGCGCTGCGATCAGTTCGGCTTCGATCGGGTGATCTGGCAAGGTCGTCGGGGTTAGCCGAGTCGCTAGGCTTGGCAAGAAGGTCGACAACTTTGCACCATTCACACTGCCGGCCGGCAATTCGACGAGATGTGCAAAACTTTCATTGGCGCTGACGATCCTGTCGCCTCTGCACACGACAAGCCCCTCGGCAGCGGCGTTGGCCAGACTTCGAAGCCGCGCTCCTTCAAGTGCTGCGTGGCGGCGATCACGAAGATCAATCGCTAGGGCGCCCGCGGCAAACAGCAGGATGGCAAGACTCGCGAGTGCCACGGCGCCAGCGATCCAACTCGACGGCATGGCGGCAGGCGCGATCTCGATAGCCGGATCCGGGATGATCGTGACCGCGCCCATTGCCGTGAAGTGAAGTCCGCAAATCGCGAGCAGCAGCCAGATGGCTGCGAGGATTTGGTGATGGACGCCCTGCGACTTAACAGCTGTCGCGCAGCCCATAGCGCCCAATAATCCGCCGAGCACGATCGATAGAGAGACAAGCCACGGATCCCAGACGATCCGGCCAGCCACTTGGAACGCCATCATCCCCGTGTAGTGCATGACGGCGATGCCGGCTCCCATCGTGGCGCCGCCGACCCAAGGGGAGAACGGAAATTGCGACCGCGCCAGTCCCAAGCCCAATCCGCTGATCAGGATGGCATAGAGGAGAGAAAGGAGCGTCAGGCTGAGATTATAGCCGCTCGGCACGCCGGGCGTGAAAGCCAGCATCCCGATAAAATGAGTCGCCCATATGCCGAACCCACCGGCCAAAGCCGCGACGCTGATCCAGCTGTAGCGATACCGCACATCGGCTCGTCGCGCATGACAAAGAAGCTGGATCGTGGTGAAGGATGCGACCGCGCAAATGAAGGCCGCTAAAGCAACCAAGCGCAAATCATGAAAATCAACGAAGCACCCTACGACTTTCAACATTGCACGACCATCAACTCAGCAGTTGGCGCATGCTAGCGAATTGTTTGCAAACGCTTCCTTGAGAAGACAGCGAAACGTTCGCGGCCGATAGTCACATCCGCCAAAGCTACGTAATGTGATCCGGCTCTCCATCCTGCCACTCGAGCGTAACGACCTTACCTCGCTCGACTGTCAGTGCCAGGCGCCCATGCTTCAACTCGAGCGCCTTTACCCCGAAAATGGTTCGGCGCCAGCCACGCATCGCGGGCACGTCTGCGGCATCGTCGGTCGCGAGAGCCTCAAGATCGTCGACGGTCGCCACGATCTTGGCCGCCACGCCATTCGCCTCCGCGACCTGCCGGAGCAAGACCTTGAGAAGCTCGACAGTGGCGCCACCGCCACCGTTGCGCCGCTCGCGATCGAGTTTAGGGAGGGTTTTAGGGTCGCGGTCGAGACCGCGCCCCACAGCATCGACGATCTCGGCCCCAGCTTTCGAGCGCTCCATGCCGCGCGGCACCGCCCGCAACTCGGCGAGCGCCTCGGGTGTCTTTGGAGCCGCCAAAGCGATCTCGATCAGCACGTCGTCCTTCAGGATCCGGGAGCGGGGCACGTCGCGGCTTTGCGCCTCCTCCTCGCGCCATGCTGCCACTTCCATCATGACGGCGAGATCGCGCGGGCGGCGCAGCCGGTTACGAAACCGCTCCCAGGCGTTTTCCGGGTGCTGTTCATAGGTCGCGGGCGAGCACAGCACCTTGATCTCATCGGCCAGCCAGGAAAGGCGGCCCTGCGCTTCCAGCTGTCGACGTAGCGCGACATAGACGTCGCGCAGATGCGTGACATCGGCGGTCGCATAGGCGATCTGGGCATCAGACAGAGGGCGCCGCCCCCAATCGGTAAAGCGCGAAGATTTATCGATGGCCACCCGGCAGATGTTCTGCACCAACTCGCCGTAAGCGACCTGATCGCCATAGCCGCAGACCATCGCGGCTACCTGAGTGTCGAACAGCGGCGCGGGAATGGCGCGCGAGAGGTTCCAGATGATTTCGATATCCTGACGGGCGGCATGGAACACCTTCACCACCGCCGGATCCTGCATCAGCGCAAAAAACGGGGAGAGGTCCATACCGGGCGCCAGCGCATCGACGACGATCGCCTCGTCGACTGAGGCGATCTGAATGACGCAGAGCTTGGGCCAGAATGTCGTTTCGCGCAGAAACTCGGTATCCACGGTGACGAAGTCGTGGGTGGCCAGCCGCTGGCAAGCTGCATCCAGAACATCGGTCGAAGTCACAACACTCATTCTGCCTCAATAGGACAAAGCTTTTGGAGAGGCGACCAATTTCACGAAGTCAGGCAGCCCGGTTCATGACAGGGATAACAAAAGTTCGATTCCTTTGACAGCAACGCCGCTTAACGCACTCGCGTCGCCGCATTTCGCCCGATGGTCGAAAGGGCTTTGGTCTCGCGCGGTCGACCCGGAAGCGTGCGGACACCGCGCCTCCATCGAGCGACAGGAGTTCACGTTCATGGACAGGATGACACGGCAAGTCGGAATGCTCGCGCGCATTCCCTGAGTGGCTGGCTCATTGCCCGAGAAAGCACCCATTCTTGACAAGACCGGGGCTGCATGGCCTTGTCCGGCGCTCGCGCGGGCCACCTGCCCTGCCCCTGTTCCCATGGTCCGAGATCAAAAATGCACCGTTACCGTTCGCACAGCTGTGGCGCCCTGCGGCCAACGGACGCCGGCAACAATGCGCGGCTTTCGGGGTGGTGCAACCGTATCCGCGACCACGGCGGCGTGCTCTTCGTCGACCTGCGCGACCATTACGGCCTCACGCAATGCGTGGTCGACCCCGATTCACCTGCGTTCCGTGAAGCCGAACTGCTGCGGTCGGAGACGGTCGTTCGCATGGACGGGCAGGTGCGTCTTCGTCCGGCCGGCACCGAGAATGCCGAAATGCCGACGGGTCTGATCGAGCTTTATGTCACCGACATCGAGGTACTCGGCCCCGCCTCCGAACTGCCGATGCCGGTGGCCACCGACCAGGAATATCCCGAAGAGACTCGGTTGAAATATCGCTTCCTGGATCTGCGCCGCGAGCGGCTACACAAGAACATCATGCTGCGCGGGCAGGTGATCGACTCGCTGCGCGCCCGAATGAAGGCGCAAGGCTTCTTTGAGTTCCAGACCCCGATCCTGACAGCCTCCTCGCCGGAAGGCGCCCGCGACTATATCGTTCCCTCGCGCATCCATCCCGGCAAGTTCTATGCACTGCCGCAAGCGCCGCAGCAGTTCAAGCAGCTGATCATGACGGCCGGCTTTGACCGCTATTTCCAGATCGCCCCTTGCTTCCGAGACGAGGATGCACGCGCAGACCGCTCGCCGGGTGAGTTCTACCAACTCGATATCGAGATGAGCTTCGTCACGCAGGAGGACGTCTTCGAGGCGGTCGAGCCGGTTCTGCGTGGAGTCTTCGAGGAGTTCGGCGGCGGCAAGCCGGTGACGCAGAAATTCCCGATGATCCCCTACCGTGAATCGATGCTGAAATACGGTGTCGACAAGCCGGACCTGCGCAACCCGATCGTCATCGTCGACGTCACGCAGGAATTCGAACTGCCGGATGTCTCGTTCAAGGCGTTCAAGAATGTCATTGCGTCCGGCGGCGTGGTGCGGGCGATTCCGGCCCCGGGTGCGGGTGCACAGCCGCGCTCCTTCTTCGACAAGCTGAACGACTGGGCTCGGGGCGAAGGCGCTGCGGGTCTCGGCTATATCATCTTCGATGAGGTGGATGGTACGCTGACGGGACGCGGCCCGATCGCCAAGTTCATTCCGGCCGACATCCAGGCCATGATCGCCCAAAAGGCTGGGATCAAGGCGGGGGATGCTTTGTTCTTCGCCTGCGACCAGGAGGGCAAGGCCGCCAAACTGGCGGGCGCGGCCCGCATCAAGCTCGGCCATGAGCTCAAGCTCATCGACCCGAACGTCTTCGCATTCTGCTGGGTCGTCGACTTCCCGATGTACGAGTTCAACGAAGACGACAAGAAGATCGACTTCTCGCACAATCCGTTCTCGATGCCGCAAGGCGGTCTCGAAGCGCTTCGCACCAAGGACCCGCTCGATATCCTGGCCTACCAGTACGACATTGTGTGCAACGGCATCGAATTGTCCTCAGGTGCGATCCGAAACCATCGGCCGGACATCATGCGCGAGGCCTTCGCGATCGCCGGCTATGGCGAAGAGGTACTGGAGGAGCGCTTCGGCGGCCTCTACCGCGCCTTCCGCTACGGCGCGCCTCCGCACGGTGGCATCGCACCAGGCGTAGATCGCATCGTCATGCTGCTGGCCGGCGAGGAAAATCTCCGTGAGGTCGTGCTCTTCCCCATGAACCAGCGCGCCGAGGACCTCCTGATGGGAGCGCCCTCCATCGTCAGCGCCAAGCAATTGCGCGAAACCCACATCCGGCTGAACCTGCCGGAGAAAAAATAGGCCAACGCGCCTTCGGCTCCATCAAGCTGAAAGCGTTCTCAACGGTAACCCGACGCCTGAAGGTCGAACAGCTCCGCATAGTTTCCGCCTGACGCCAGGAGGGACTCATGCGTGCCGGTTTCGATGACGCGCCCTCCTCCGAGCACCACGATGCGGTCGGCCATGCGGACGGTCGAGAAGCGGTGGGAAATCAGGATCGCGGTCTTGCCGCGGCTCAGATCCTTGAACCGCTCGAAAACTTCGTATTCGGCGCGTGCATCGAGAGCGGCCGTCGGCTCGTCCAGGATCAGCACGTCGGCTTCCCGCATATAGGCCCGCGCGATGGCGATCTTCTGCCATTCGCCGCCCGAGAGATCGATGCCGTTGTTAAACCTGCGGCCGAGCGGCTGATCGTAGCCGAGCGGTAGGCGGTCGATCAGCCTGTCGGCGAGACTGCGAACAGCGGCCTCGGCAACGCGAGGGCGGTCTGTCAGATCATCGACACGGCCGACGCCGATATTCTCGGCGGCCGTCAGGTGAAACCGAACGAAATCCTGGAAGATCACGCCGACGCGGGCGCGGAGTTGGGCCAGGTCGTAGTCCCGCAGGTCGCGCCCGTCGAGCAGCACGCGGCCTTCGGTTGGGTCATACAGGCGGGCCAGAAGCTTGACGATCGTGGTCTTGCCGGCCCCGTTCTGGCCCACCAGCGCCAGCACTTCGCCGCTGTGCAGCGTAAGGTCGAGATGCCGGACCGCCCAGGTCTCGGATCCAGCATAGCGGTAACCCACATCTTCGAACACGAAACCGATTTGGATCGGATGCGGCACCGGCAGGGGCAGCGCCGGAGAAACGATCGTGGGCCGCAGTTCGAAAAAGTCGAACAAGTCCGCAAGGTAGAGCACTTGCCCGGCCATCTGCGAAAAGCCCAGAAGAAGACCCTCCAGCAGTCCCCGCAGCCGCAGGAACGACCCCGCCAGAAACGTCAGGTCGCCCAGACTGAAGCGCCCCGAGGCGGCGCGCCACACAATGAGGAAATACGCCAGATAGTAGGCCAGCGATCCCACGCCGGAGAACGCGGCGCCCCAAGCGGCACGCCGGATCGCAAGCCCACGATTATCGGCATACATCGCATCGGCGAAGCGCTCGAACCGCTGGGCCAGGAATCCGTTGAGGCCGAATAGCTTGATCTCCTTCGCAGTCTCGGTGCTCGACCCAAGGTAGCGGAGATAATCGAGCTGGCGGCGCTCGGGCGTGCGGAAATAGTCGATCCGGTAGCTTTGCGCGTTGAAATGTTTCTCTCCCAAGAAGGACGGGATCAGGGCGAGGCACAACAAAGCGATCAACCAAGGCGCATAGGCAATCAGTCCGGCGGCAAGCGAGATGATCGTGAGAATGTCTTGGGCCTGGCCGAATATCTGGGTCAGCAGCGAGGTCCGGCCCGTCACCTGCCGACGGGCCCTGTCGAGGCGATCCTGTTCGGCGCTGCTTTCCAGCTGCTCGAGGTCGAGCGTTGCCGCATGGTTCATCAGGCGGATACTGGCAAAATTGCTGTAGCGTTCCGACAGCAGGCTATCAGCGAGGGCGCTGGCGCGCCCGAGGCCGTTGGACAGCAGCGCGAGTGCGAATTCGAGGGAAAGCAGCACGATCAGGCGGTCAAGGCGGCCCGAGAAGATCCAGTCGATGAGACTATCGCCTGGCGACGGGAGCCGCGTTTGAGACACGACGGCGTCGATGATGAGCTTGCCCACCACAAGGCCCAGGAGGGGGAGAACGGCACGCGCCAGCCGCAGTCCCAGACTCCCGACCGTCAAGGCTGGGCTCGCCGTCCAAACGAGCCGGAACAGAGAAACAAGGTGGCGGAAGGGACCGGCCCGATCGCGAAGCATTGTGCGAATGGCGTCGAGCTTGAGGTTCATGCTCGCAAGGCGGACAGGATTGATTGAAAAACCGATGTCGACCCGCGAGCTGTCCTCAATGATATCAAGAGAGCTGCGGCGTCGCGCATCTGTGCATCATTTGCGGCGATCGAGCCTTCCCTTTAGGGGGTCTCGGGCTTCCAAGAAAAGTGATCGCCTGCCGTCTCGATGCGTCCGATACCCGGGAAAGGAAAATGCGGCGCGAAGATCAGCGAGTGATCCTCGGCCAAGCGCTTCAGCGTCGCACGACGCGTCGATTCGCCCTCATCCTTGTCGTTGTCATAGGCGATCGCCCAGTCGGGCTCTGCCAGCGACACGATCGAACTGTGAGCCGTATCGCCGATGTCGATCAACTTGTCTGATCCCGACACGATCTCGAAACCGGCGTGCCCAGGTGTATGACCCGGCAAGGCGATCGACGTCACACCCGGCAGCACCGTAGCGCCGGGCTCAAATGTCTGCACCTTGGGAGCGATGATTTTGGCGAGAGCCTGGCTGTTCGGCTGGGCCTGCATCCAGGCCCATTCCGGAGCGGACATGCGGATCGTCGCCTTCGGAAAGGCGAGGCCACCCTCGGCGGTCGCCAGACCGCCGACATGATCGCCATGCGAATGCGTGATCATCACATCCGTCACTTCGTCAGGCGCAACGCCAGTCTGGGTGAGGCTTGCCATCAGGGCACCTTTCACGCTGGGCCCGAGGCCCGTATCGAACAGCATGACCCTGTCTGCCGCTTTCACGAGAAGCCCATCCACGCTCAGCGTGACCTCATCGGTTGGGGCACCGGCATCCTTCAGGACCCGCGCCACCGCGTCGGGACCGACACCGACTCCGAACACCTTCCCGTCGTTATCGAGAACATTGTTGGCGTCGCGAAGAGCGAACACCTGGAGCGATCCCAACTTGAACGCCTGAGCACTGGGTGGGACGATCTGCGGTTTGGCGAGTGCCGCCCCGTACCCTGACGCGAATAGGAGAAAACACGTGAGGGAAATTCGAGCGCGCATGCAATAGACCTTTCAGCGGCGCCACCAGGGAGCGGCCCAGCTTATCTCGATCAATTCGAGGCCGCAGGGAACGGTTCCGGCAAGACCGAATCGAGCGGACCGGGATATTGCCCTTATCGGCCGATGGACTGAAGGGTCCTTGGCAATGTCGTCATGATCCGTGGGCCTGAGGCCTCGATGATGAATTGATCTTCGAGATTGAAGCCACCGAGCCCTCGCACGTAGATCGGCACCTCGAAGGCCATCACCATGCCGGGCTCGAAGAGAACCTCGGTGTCGGCGGCGATGAAGGGCCATTGTTCGCTGAACAGGCTATGACCGAGGCCATGGCCGAAATGACCGCGTGAATAGCCCGCAAGGCCGGCGGATGCGAGCGCCGCCGTCGCGGCATGATGAGCCGCCTTCAGCGGCACACCGGGCCGGATCGCCTCCATACCGGCGTCGAAAGCGTGTTCGAGGATCCCGTGGAATTCCATCTGTTCCCGTGTCGGTGCCCCGAACACATAGTTGCGCGACGTGTCGGACGAATAGCCATCGACCACGCAGCCGACATCGGCCTTGATGATGGCACCGTG
Organism: Lichenifustis flavocetrariae; assembly: GCF_026130545.1. Lineage (GTDB taxonomy): Bacteria > Pseudomonadota > Alphaproteobacteria > Rhizobiales > Beijerinckiaceae > Lichenihabitans > Lichenihabitans flavocetrariae. Next base: position 102,875 of record NZ_JAMOIM010000018.1, read on the forward strand.
GGTCACCCGACCCCCTGCCCCCCAGGGTTCGGGGCCGATCGAAATGTAATCCCAGCTTGGAGGAGCAGGAAGGCCGCGCCCGGCGGCAGCTTCCTCGATACCCAGCCGGAACAGGTCATGGAGATCTTCGACGCCGTGGCCCTCCAGCGTGCTCTCAGCCAGTCGGCGCAGTCCTGCCTCAGATAGTTCGAGAGCGAGCGTCAAACGCTCGATCTCCGGCGTGGTCTTGACCATGCGCAATCGATCGAAGGCTGCTGATCCGTTGACCAGGACGGCATCCGAAAAAGCCGCGCGAATTGCCTCGGCGTCGCTGGCCGCGATATAGTCGAAATCGAAGCCAAGCCGAGCCCGCGCAAGCCCGCGGTCGGCCAAGACATCCGTGAGAGCCGCCAAGGCAAGGCGCAGGTCGAAGGTGGCGGGGCGGCCGAAATCTGTTGGGCGCCCTGCGCTCCGCCAGCTGGCCGCGACGCGAGGTGCAATCGGTCCCTCCCCGGCGCCAAGCACGGCATGCTCGATCCAAAGCGGGTGTGCGCGTGTGTCCGGGATGATCTTTCGGGCGCCCTCGATCGCAAGGTCGCCGATCACGATGCCGATCGGAATCGTCGGATCGGCCGGCAGGACCGCGAACCCCGCGCCTGCGCGCCGAAACAAAGCAGCGACCCCCTGCGAAACGCCCGAGATCGTGCGAAACCCTTCCGGCTCCGCGATGACCAAGGCATCCAGGCCGGCCTGCTGCAGGGTGAGACGTGTGCGGTGACGATCGACGAAGGACAAGATCCTGGCTCCTTGGCGCGCCTGTTTGTGAACCACCTAAGCGTTCCAACCCTTGCCCGGAACCCCACTCTGCGGGACGAGGTTCAATTCCGAGGCGACGTTCCTGAGGTGGAAATGCCTCGAATGCTTGGGTAGAAGATGGCCGGGTTCGCGTCGCCGCTCCCTGGCCTTGAAGGATTTCAGGTTGCTGTTGCCCCAAGCCGCATTATGGCGTCTCGTCGGCCCAACCACGTGGACGGCCGAAATGGTCCAAAAGGAAACGCCATGAACTTCTACGATTTCAAGTCTCGCGTCGCTATCGTCACTGGGGGTGGTCAGGGCATCGGCCGAACGGTCGCGGAGCGGATCCTTGCGGGCGGCGGCTCTGTCTGCATCTGGGACCGCGATGCGGCCTTGCTCGAAAAAACCGTCACCGAACTCGGCGAGCCAACCGGCGTCCATGGCATCCCGGTCGACATCGGCGACCTTGCCGCAGTCGAGGCTGGCACTGCGGAGACCATCAAGCGGTTCGGCCAGATCGACGTCCTGATCAACAATGCCGCCATCGTCGGCCCGAACACGTCGACCTGGACCTATCCGGCCGATGCTTTCGCCAACGTGGTGCATGTCGGCCTTGTCGGCACCTTCCACTGCTGCCGCGCGGTGGTCCCGCACATGATCGCGCGCGATTACGGCCGCATCGTCAACCTCAGCTCGATCGCCGGCAAGGAAGGCAACCCGAATGCAGTGGCCTATTCGTCCACCAAGGCGGGCGTGATCGCGCTGACGAAGTCGCTCGGAAAGGAACTCGCCGACAAGAACATCTCGGTCAATTGCGTGACCCCCGCTGTCGCCAAGACCGCCATGGCGCTCAGCCAGGCGCCAGAGCATCTGGCCTATATCCTGGCCAAAATCCCGCGCGGCCGCATGCTGGAACTGTCGGAAGCCGCCTCGATGATCTGCTGGCTCGCGTCGGAGGAAAGCTCCTTCACCACGGGCGCGGTGTTCGATCTGTCCGGCGGGCGGGCCACCTACTGAGCACCGGCTCAGTCAAGCAATCCGGCCGGGCCGGGAATCAATCCGGCTCGACCAGGATTGCGCGGAAATCGTTGACGTTGGTCAGCGTCGGTCCTGTCATCACCAGATCGTCAAGCGCCGCGAAGAAGGTATAGCCATCGTTGTCGGCCAGCAGCGCCTTGGCGTGAACGCCGAGGGCTGCAGCGCGGCCGAGGCTCTCCGGTCCGACGAAGGCGCCCGCATTGTCTTCCGATCCGTCGATCCCGTCGGTGTCCCCGGCCAGCGCCGCGACGCGCGGATCGCCGTTCAGTGCCACCGCCAAAGCCAGAAGAAATTCCGCGTTCCGCCCGCCTCGGCCCTGGCCCCGCACCGTCACGGAAGTTTCCCCGCCCGACAGCAAGACGCAGGGACCGGGCGCGGGATGGCTATGAGCGACGCATGAACGGGCGATGCCAGCCATCACCCGTCCCACCTCGCGCGATTCGCCCTCGATGGCGTCCCCCAGCAGGACCGGCGTGACGCCAGCGGCGCGCGCCACGTCCGCCGCTGCCAGCAAGGCGTCCTGTGGACGCGAAATCACCCGCACCTCGGTCCCGGCGAAGCAAGGTTCTCCGGCCTTCGGGGTTTCCGACGCGGGATCTTCAAGCACGCTCTGCACATGGGGTGGAACCGCGATACCATATTTGGCGAGAACCATGCGGGCATCGGCGAGCGTGGTGCTATCGGGCACTGTGGGTCCGGAGGCGATGACGGCGGGATCGTCGCCCGGCACGTCGGAGATGATCAGTGTGACCAGCCGCGCCGGGGCGATCGCGCGTGCAAGCCGGCCGCCCTTGATGGCCGAGAGATGCTTGCGCACGCAGTTCATCTCCGTGATATCGGCGCCGCTGCGCAAAAGCGCGCGGTTGAGGGCCTGTTTGTCGACCAAGGTCAGGCCGGGCGCCGGAGCCGCGAGGAGCGCCGAGCCGCCACCCGAGACGAGGCAGATCACGAGGTCGTCGGCGGTCAAACCCTTCACCAGGTCGAGGATACGGGTCGCGGCGCGCATCCCGGCTTCATCGGGCACGGGATGCGCGGCTTCCACGACTTCGATCCGCGTGGTGGGCGCGCCATGCCCGTAGCGCGTGACCACCAGTCCTTTGAGTGGTCCCGGCCAATGAGCCTCGACAGCGGCGGCCATCGAGGCCGCAGCCTTGCCGGCGCCGATCACGATCGTCCGCCCCTTCGGCGGCGCGGGGAGATGGGGCGGCACGCAAAGCGCGGGTCGGGCCGCGTCGATGGCGGCCTGAAACAGACGGGTCAGGAATTGCTTCGCATCACGACGCATCGAACTCTTATCCCAAACCCCGGCCGCACCATCAGATGTTCACGCGACCGGTTCTACGGCCACTTTTTGAGGATCATAGCGCAGCACTGGCTGAGAATCGCCAAGCTGTAGCGCGACCCACAGCGAACTTACACCCGTGCAGGAGCCGGAAGGGTGAGCCGGTAGCCGACGCCAGGTTCGTTGAGCAGCAGGCGAGGGTCGGCCGGGTTCTCTTCGATCTTCTGGCGGAGGCGGCCGACGAAGACACGCAGGTATTGAGACTGATCGCCCTGATTGGGCCCCCAGACCTCGCGCAGGATGTGTTGATGGGTCAGGACACGGCCCGCGTGCCGCGCCAGCAGGTGCAAGAGGTCGTATTCCTTTGGGGTCAGCTTCAACGGTTCACCCTTCAGTGTCACCCGATGCGCCAGCGTGTCGATGACGAGATCGCCGGCTTCGAACACCGCCGTGGTCCCAGCCGCCCGGACAGCATGCCGAAGGGCGGTGCGGAGGCGCGCCACCAGTTCGCCGACGCCGAAAGGCTTGCTGACGTAATCGTCGGCACCCGCATCGAGGGCCGCGATCTTGCCGGCCTCATCGTCGCGGGCCGACAAAATGACGATCGGAACCTGCGAGGTCTTGCGCATTTCGATCAGGACATCGAGGCCATTCATGTCAGGAAGACCGAGGTCGAGAACCACGAGCTCCGGAACCGCCTTGCGGAACTTCGCGAGCGCATCGGCGCCTGTCAGCGCCGGCTCGACCGTGAAGCCGACCGCCGTGAGAGTGGGCCTGAGGAAGCGCTGAATCTGCGGCTCGTCGTCGACGACCAGGATGACGTTAGACCCCGACATCGGACAACTCCTTCTCCTCGACGCCTAAGGGCTGCGGCGGTCCGACGGGCAAATGAATCACAATGCGCGTTCCCTTGCCTGCGGTGGCTGGGCTTTCGGCCCTGATCGAACCTCCCATAGCATCCACCACACCCTGGGCGACGGCCAATCCCAGACCCGTCCCCGGGGGTCGCCGGTCGCCATCCGTCACCCGAGCGAACTTCTCGAAGACGCGGACGAGATCTGCGGCCGGGATGCCGCAGCCTTCGTCTTCGACCGTGATCGTCACATCGCCGATCCCCATCGTCGCCCTCACGGTCGTCGCTGAACCGGATTGGCTATATTTGTCCGCATTGTCGAGCAGGTTGAAGAGGGCCTGCTGCAACAGAAGCGGATCGCCGCGCACGAGCGGAAGGCCTTCCTCCACCATCACACGCGTCGTCCGGCCCGGAAACGCTTTTTCTGCACGCGCGACGGCGGCGCGCACCACGTCGGTGACGTCGACCCAGTCACGCTTGAGGTCGAGAACGCCGGATTCCACGCGCGTCATGTCGAGCAGGTTGGACACGAACCGCGCAAGACGGCGCGCCTCCTCTTCGATCGCGGCCATCAGGTCGTCGCGATCCGCCTCGGACATCTGGCCGCCGTAGCCGCGCAGGCTCGTCACCGAACCGAGGATGGAAGCCAGAGGTGTTCTGAGGTCGTGGCTGAGGGAGGACAGCAACGTCGTCTGCAGTCGCTCTCGCTCCGCCAGGGTCTCGTTACGACGAGATTCTGCGACCAGACTCGCGCGTTCGATGGCCAGAGTGCCCTGATCGAGCAGGGCTCCGAGAACACGCTCGGTCTCGGCCGAAAGCGCTTGGCCGCGCGCCGCCGGCATATAGCCGATCACACCGACAATTCCGGCCGAAGTTCGTATCGGCTGGAACCGGAACAGCGCATTTGGCAGCGTGCCGGTGCGCCAGCCCGCCGACTCGATGTGGTCGAAGGCCCAGCGGGCCGCCGCCCATTCGGCGGCGCCGAGCTCGTCCTCCGGAGGAAACGCGGCCCGGATCATCAGATCGGCAGCCGTCTTGCCGCCCTCCCCAAGCAGGATGACGACTTGTCCACCGATGGCCTGCGCGGCCTGCCGCGCGATGATCCAGAGGACATCGTCCAGGCTGATCGCCCCCGAGAGCTTTCGAGACACGTCGTAGAGCGCCTGAATGGTGGTGACACGGGTGCGGGCGGCCTGTGACTGGTCGCGGACGCGGCCCGTCAGACCGCCGGCGATGACCGCAACAAGCAAAAAGATCCCAAGCGCCAGGACTTCATGCGGCTCCGCGATCGTGAACGTGTAGACCGGCGGAATGAAGAAGAAATTATAGGCGAAGAAGGACAGGATCGCGGCAACGATTGCCGGCCATTGCCCGACCGTGACGGCGCAACCGAGCACAGCGGCGAGAAAGATCATCGAAAGGCTCGGCCGCTGCAACCACCTCGAACCCAGCTCGGCCAGCAGGGTCGCCGCGGCCACGGACCCGAAGGCGGCCGAAAACCCGATCGCGAAGGTCGTTCGGTCGGGCCAGCCCCACGCGGGTCGCCGTCGTGCGCTCGCTTCCGGCCCGATAATCACGTGGATGGCGACGTCGGATGCTCGGCGCAACAGTGTGCCCGAGAGCGAATGCCCCTTGAGACGTGCCCAGAATCCCGCGCTCGACCTGCCGATGACGATCTGGGTGATGTTCTCCCGGCGGGCGTAGCGCAGGATCTCGTCCGGCAGGTCACGTCCCGCGAGGCGCGCGGTGTCGGCTCCTAGACGCTCGGCGAGACGCATCGTCTCGTCGATGCGTTGCAGGGTGGCCGGTGCGACGATCTCGGCGCCGGTGCGCTCCAGAGTTACGGCGACCCAAGGTGCGTTCAGCCCACTCGCCAGCCGGCCACAGGCGCGCACCACGGCTTCGGACGAGGAGTCGCCGCCGACACAAACCATGAGCCGTTCGGCCGTGGGCCATGCCCCCTCCACGGCGTTGCGCCGCAGATGGTCGACCATCTGGTCGTCGACCCTGTCGGCCGTGCGCCGCAAGGCGATTTCGCGTAGCGCCGTCAGGTTGCCGGGCTTGAAGAAGGCGCCAGCCGCCCGGGCGGCATTCTCGGGGAGATAGATGCGGCCTTCGCTCAGCCGCGTGATCAGCTCCGCCGGTGTGATGTCGACAACCACAACCTCGTCGGCCTGATCGAGCACGACATCCGGCACGGTTTCGCGAACCACCACACCGGTGATCCGCGACACGACATCGGACAGGCCCTCGAGATGTTGGATGTTGACGGCGGTCCAGACGTCGATCCCGGCATTGAGCAGTTCTTCGACGTCCTGGTGGCGCTTGGGATGCCGGCTGTCGGGCGCGTTGGAATGGGCTAGCTCATCGACGATGAGCAGCGCCGGGTGGCGCGCCAGAGCCGCATCGAGGTCGAACTCGCTGATCGTGGTCCCGCGATAAATCACCTCGCGGCGGGGCAGGATCACGAGGCCGTCGAGGAGCGCTTCGGTTTCGACCCGGCCATGAGTCTCAACGACACCAACCACGACATCGAGATGGGCTAGGCTCAACCGGCGGGCACCCGACAGCATCGCATAGGTCTTGCCCACTCCGGGCGCCGCCCCGAGAAAGATCTTCAGCTTGCCGCGATCCTCCCGGCCCATGGCGGCGAGCAGCGCGTCAGGATCGGGACGGAGAGGCGGCGGACTGGACATCAGGCTCGCGAGGTCACGACGGTCTCTGGAGGGTCTTGCGCGGAGAGGCTTAGCTCAGAACCGCTCAGCCTCCGACCTTAGCAGATCCGGCGGCTTGCGCGGGAGCCCCCGCGCCTGGGGCGGCCGCAGCCGGCGCTGGGACCGGCGCGACACGGTCGAGCTCGAGGTTCAAAGCCAGGACGTTGACGATTTTGTCGCCGAAGACGGACGAGGTTCCGGCGTCCACAAGGGCCTGCAGCTTGTCGGCCGGAACGTTGCGGGCGGCCGCAACGCGCGCCACCTGGAGGGTCGCATAGGCGGACGAAATGTCAGGATCGAGACCCGACGCGGACGTCGTCACGGCATCGGCCGGCACAGGCTTCTGCGGGCTTCCGCCGAGGGCCGCCACCGAGGCCTTCACCCGATCGAGAAGCTTTTGCGATGTCGGCCCCAGGTTCGAGCCGGTCGAGTTGGCGGCGTTATAGGGCGCGTCGATCGTCTTGCTGGAATCCTTTGGATCGGCCGCGCTGGTGGCCGAGGGGCGACCCTGGAAGTAGCGATCGGTCGCAAAATTCTGACCGATCAACGAGGAGCCGACAACCGTTCCATCGCGGGTGACGAGACTTCCGTCGGCAGGCCCTTTCAGGGCCACCTGCGCGATGCCCGTGATGGCGAGCGGATAGGCGATGCCGGTGAGGGCGGTGAAGAGGACGATCATCACGATCGCGGGGCGAAGATGGGACAGCATGGGGCTCACGCGAGATGGAGGTGGGAAACGGCAAGATCGATGATCTTGATGCCGATGAACGGGACGGCGATGCCGCCGAGCCCGTAGAGCAGCAGGTTACGACGCAGCAGGGCCGCCGCACCGACGGGCCGATACGGGACACCGCGCAAAGCCAGCGGGATCAGCGCGATGATGATCAGCGCGTTGAAGATCACGGCCGACAGGATGGCCGAACGCGGCGAGTGCAGCCCCATCACGTTGAGGGCGCCGAGTTCGGGATAGGTGGCCAAAAACAGCGCCGGGATGATGGCGAAATATTTCGCGACGTCATTGGCGATCGAGAAGGTCGTCAGCGAGCCGCGCGTCATGAGGAGCTGCTTGCCAATGCCGACGATCTCGATGAGCTTGGTGGGATCGCTGTCGAGATCGACCATGTTGCCGGCCTCACGCGCCGCCTGCGTGCCAGTCTGCATCGCGACACCGACGTCGGCCTGGGCCAGCGCGGGCGCGTCGTTGGTGCCGTCGCCGCACATGGCGATCAGCCGCCCGCCCTGCTGTTCCTTGCGGATATAGGCGAGCTTGTCTTCGGGCTTGGCCTGAGCCAGGAAGTCGTCGACGCCGGCCTCCGACGCGATGGCGGCGGCCGTGATCGGGTTGTCACCCGTCACCATCACGGTCTTGATGCCCATGGCCCGCAGGGCCGCGAAACGCTCCTTGATGTCGGGCTTCACCGTGTCCTTAAGGTGGACGACGCCGAGAAGCTGCTTGTTTTCGGCGACCGCGAGTGGCGTACCGCCGGTGCGGGCGATGCGCTCGACCGCCTGCCGAAAATCGGCCGGGCCGCCACCTGCTGTCAGACCGACGCTTTCGAGTACAGAATCAACCGCGCCTTTGCGTAGGCTTCGGCCATCGAGATCGACGCCGGACATCCGGGTCTGTGCTGTAAACGGCACCACGACGGCATTCACTTGGACAAGGTCGATCTCCTGGAGACCGTAGCGGCTCTTGGCGAGAGCCACGATCGAGCGCCCCTCCGGCGTCTCATCGGCGAGGCTCGACAGAAGCACGGCTTCCGCGAGGGTCTTTTCAGGCACGCCGCCCACGGGCACGAATTCGCTCGGCATGCGGTTGCCGAAGGTGATCGTGCCGGTCTTGTCGAGCAGCAACGTATCGACGTCGCCGGCTGCCTCCACGGCGCGGCCCGACGTCGCCACGACGTTGAAGCGGATCAGCCGGTCCATGCCGGCGATGCCGATGGCCGACAACAGGCCGCCGATCGTGGTCGGGATCAGGCAGACGAGCAGCGCCACCAGCACGGTCACCGAGAGCGTAGCGCCCGAGTAGAGCGCGATCGGCCACAGCGACACGCAGACAATCAGGAAGATGATTGTAAGTCCCGAGAGCAGGATCGACAGAGCCAGCTCGTTCGGTGTCTTCTGCCGCTCGGCGCCTTCCACAAGCGCGATCATGCGGTCCAGGAAGGTCGATCCGGCCGCGGCCGAGATCCGCACCTTGATCCAATCGGACAGGACCATCGTGCCGCCAGTCACGGCCGAGCGGTCGCCGCCCGACTCGCGGATCACCGGAGCGGACTCCCCCGTAATGGCCGATTCGTTGACCGAGGCGATGCCTTCCAGCACCTCGCCGTCCGACGGGATAAGCTGGCCGGCTTCCACCAACACCACGTCACCGACCTTGAGATCGAGTGCGTTCACGTCCTCGACGCGCTTGCCGTCGACGATCCGCTTGGCGCGCGTGTCGGAGCGGGTCTTACGCATGGCGTCGGCCTGGGCGCGGCCGCGACCTTCAGCGACGGCCTCGGCGAAATTGGCGAACAGCACGGTGAACCAGAGCCAGGCTGCGATCTGGCCCGAGAACAGGGCTTGGCCGTTCTGCGCCACCAGATCGCGCAGGAACAGGAGCGTGACGCCGAGCGACACGACCTCGGTGACAAAGATCACCGGGTTTTTGGCGAGCGTCTTGGGATTGAGCTTACGGAAGGCCTCGATAATCGCCCGGCGCGTGATGGCCGGATCGAAGAGGCTGGTGGCGGAACGGGGAGCCATGGGAGGCGGGTCCTTGGAGATGGAGGAGTTCCTTCTCCCGCGAGAGCGGGAGAGGGTGGCCCCGCACAAGCGGGGTCAGATGAGGGGCGGCTCGGCGTTGGAGGGCGTTGGCCCTCATCCGCCCTACCGGGCACCTTCTCCCGCTCGTGCGGGAGAAGGGAACAATTCGGCTTGCTTAGTAGGCCTTGCCGGACAGCATCGCGAAGTGTTCGACGACGGGGCCGAGCGCCAGGGCCGGGAAATACTGCAGCAGATACAGGATCACGATCACGCCGAGCAGCAAGCCGATGAAGAGCGGCCCGTCTGTCGGGAAGGTGCCGACCGAGGCTGGGGCCTTCTTCTTGGCCGCGAGCGAACCTGCCAGTGCCAGAACCGGAACGATATAGGCGAAGCGGCCGAGGAACATGGCGAGGCCAAGGGTCGTGTTGTACCAGAGCGTATTGCCGGTGAGACCGCCGAAAGCCGAGCCATTGTTGGCCGTTGTCGAGGCAAAGGCGTAGAGGATCTCACTGAGGCCGTGCGGTCCGGCGTTGTTGAGGCTATCGAGGCCCGTCTTCAGCAGAACCGACACGGCCGTGAAGCCGAGTACCAACGGCGGATAGATGAGGATCGCCAGCATGGCGAGTTTCATTTCACGGCTCTCGATCTTCTTGCCGAGGTATTCCGGCGTGCGACCGACCATCAACCCCGCCACGAAGACCGTGATGACCGCCACCACGAGGATGCCGTAGAGGCCCGAACCGTCGCCACCGGGCGTGATGCAGCCGAGGAGCATGTTGAACATCGGCACCAAGCCGCCGAGCGGCGTCAGGCTGTCGTGCATGGCCACGACCGCGCCGGTGCTGGTGCCTGTCGTCGCAACGGAGAACAGAGCCGTCAGCGCCTGGCCGAACCGCAGTTCCTTGCCTTCGAGATTGCCCGCCACGCCGTCGACGCCGAGAGCGGTCAGCAACGGGTTGCCGTAGGTTTCGGCCGCGTAGACGACGCCCACCCCGACCACGAGGACGATGCCCATCGTGACCAGCAATGAACGGCCTTCCTTCCAATTTCCGGCCATGCGGCCGAAGGCGATCACGGAAGCCACCGGGATGAGCAGAAGCGTCCAGATCTGCAACATCGTGGTCCAGGCGCTCGGGCTTTCGAACGGGTGAGCCGAGTTGGCGTTGAAGAAGCCGCCGCCGTTGGTGCCGAGTTCCTTGATGGCCTCCTGGCTGGCCACGGGGCCGATGGAGATCACCTGCTTGGCGCCCTCCAGCGTCGTGGCTTCCACGGAGGCGAGGAGCGTCTGCGGAATGCCGGAGGCCACCATGACGAGCGCGATGACGATCGAGAGCGGCAGCAGGAGATACAAGACCGCCCGGGTCATATCGACCCAGAAATTGCCGATCGTCTTGGCTTCCGAGCGCGTAAAGGCGCGCACCAAGGCGACCGCCATCGCGATACCGGTCGCGGCAGACACGAAGTTATGCACCGTCAGTCCAGCCATCTGCACGAGATGGCTCATGGTGGTTTCACCACCATAGTTCTGCCAGTTCGTGTTCGTGATGAAGCTCACCGACGTGTTGAACGCGAGGTCGGGCGGCACTCCATCGAAGCCTTGCGGGTTCAACGGCAGATAGGCCTGCAGGCGCTGCAGCGCATAGAGGCTGAACAAGCCGGCCCCACTGAAGGCCAGCATGGCCAGCGTATAGCTCCGCCAGCCCTGCTCCTTACTGGGTTCGACGCCCGCGAGCGCATAGAAGCCCCGTTCGACGGGTGCCAGCACCGGGGTCAAAAAAGTCCGCTGGCCCGTCATCACACGTGCGATGAAGGCGCCGAACGGCACGGCGGCCGCCACGACGGCGGCCAAAATAACAAGAACGAGCAGCCAGCCCACGACGGTCATGGCATCACCTTCACGGCCCTTTCGGGGTCCGCGCCTTCAAAAACGTTCGGGATGGATGAGGGTATAAAGCAGGTAGAAGCCGAGTGCGGCCGCCACCAAAAGGCCTGCGATGGGTTCCAGCATAACGGCCTCACATCCGCTCGCAGGCGGCCGCATAGGCAGCCGTGATCCCAAAGAGCGCCAGGCCTAGGACGATAAAAGCGACGTCGAGCACGATGAACCTCCAGAGTTCCGGGTCGACGTCATAAGGCACGGATCGGCATAAACGATCGAGACGCCGTAATCAGCGTTTGCATAAACAAGGCATAAACAAGCCGTCGATCGGCGTTGGTGTGTATAAAATTTGTGACTGCTTCCAGGCAGCGACGTCGTCCGCTGCGAACACGATCGTGAATACGTCGGCCCCGCCGTTTATGATCTATTTATTCGGTGATATTGGCTCGCATATATAAATCTTACATCTCACTCGTTACATCGAGGCTTCCACGATGATGGAAGCAAAGATGCAACCCGTAGCGTACACGTCCGCCGAAGCCACTCAGGCAAAGGTCGAAAGTCACTTCATTATTGGGCAAGACCCAAGCGGGCATTGGCTGGCGATCGAAACCCACCGCCTCGGTGGCGGCCTGTTCAAGAGCCGGGCCGATGCCGTGCATTTTGTTGAGTTCGAAACCGGCCGCCGTCCTGGAGCCGTCGAATTTTCGCCGACGCCCGTGCGGCTCAGCTTCTGATGATCCCATGCACACGATCGAACTGTTCCGCCACAAACTCATCCATCGCCTGAACCGCTGCGCCGCCGACCGCCGGCAGGCCTGCGCCGAGGTGCCGACAGGCGAGGATCTGAAGATCATCGCGCTGTTCGACCGCCTGGCCCGCGAGTCGGATCACTTCGATCCGGATCTCTCCGCCGAGGTGGAACAGGCGCTAGCGGACCCAGTGAGGGCGAGAGGACTCCGGCAGGCACTGGAGGATCTGCCAGCCTCCATCGGGTTTTCGGTCTGGCACAGGGATGGCGCGAGTCTGGTCCGGTGGATGCTGGTGCAGGCGTCACCGCCCGACCCCATTCCTTTGGCATCACGGCGTTCGCGGATCGCCGCCGGGGGTACCGGGACGGCGTCCGAGAGGCGAAGATTACCGGTCGCGGGCCGGACAAGTGAGAACGCGCGGCCGGATCTATTCCGATCCGTCGCACGCGAGTTCACGGGTGGGATAAGCGTCGTCGGGCCGCTGGTCGCAGTCTGGGAAATTGCCAGCGGGGCTCGCCAATGGCGCGATCATGCTTTCGCGGCCTCCCATCCTGGCGCCGCGGCGACAATCGTTGCGGTGAAGGCGGAAGCGGGCACGCGCAGCTTCATGCCGACCGTGGCCGGAACCATCTCGTTTCGGCCATCGGCCGGCAGCGATCGCTGCAACGTGCCGGTCCGTCTGGACACGCATTCAGGCTCCTTCGAGGTTGGTCAATCCATCGCCATCGTTCCTAGATCCGGAGATTGCGAGGCTCCTCTCATTGCGACACAGATCGGCGATCCTTCTGCAAGCTTTATTTGCGCCATCCTGTTCCTGATCGCAGGCCTGGCTGCACTGAAGGCTTGGTTATGGCTTTGGAAGAGCGCAACCCCTCTCCAAGCTCTGTGGGGAACAGTTCGCTCCATCGCGTTGTGATCTCGCGGGCGCAAATGGGAACACCCATGAGTTCGGGCAAAGCCATTTCTCATCAAGCCTTCTTCAATTCCTCCGGCTTGTGAATAGCCTCCTTGCCGGACTTGTCCGATTTGACCCGATATTGCGGGTCCTCCTTGCTGGCCTTGGCGGTATGACCGCCGGCCTTGGCCGTCCCGGTCTCCTTCTTGACGACCTTTCCATGGGTTTCGCCTTGAGGCGTGTCCCATTTCACCTCGTCGCCCGCCTTGAAGCTCTTCTTCTCGCTCATCCGATCCTCCGAATGACTGGAGAACGAAGTGACGTTAAAGGGGTTCCCGTTCTGTAGCCAATGGGCCTGGAGCGATGACGATGGATCGAATTGCGATCGATCCACCGCCGAACCGACGTCAGGGCTCTCCCTAACGTGTCTAGTCGGATTGGATGGGATCTCGGCGAGAACGAAATCTATGAAAGCTCGAACTTTTGCGGGGCACAGGTGACGCGTCGGATAATAGACGTGCAACGGAAAATATTCTCCGTTCCAGTCTGGGAACAACTCGACCAAGTGCCCATCCCGCACCACATCCCTGAGCCCGAATTCCATCGGCTGCGCGATGCCGAGACCCGCGATGCAGGCCGAGACCGCCGTCGCGCCATCATTCAGGATGAGCCGGCCGTCCACCTTGACGGAGAGCACTTCGCCGGAGCGGTGAAACTCCCAGTCGAAGGGGCGGCCGGTGGACGGGTCGCGGAACAGAAGGCAGGTGTGCTTTGGCGTGCCGAGTTCGCGCGGATGGAGCGGGCGACCGTGGCGCTCGAGATAGCCCGGAGAAGCACAGGTCAGGATTCGAGTTTCCAGGAGCTTGCGGGTCACCAGGCTCGACGGTTCCGGCTCTCCGAAGCGAATGGCCGCGTCGAAGCCCTCCGAAACAAGATCGCCCAGTGTGTCCCGCACGACGAGATCCAGCGTCAGCGCCGGATGCGCGTCGAGGAAGGTCTGCAGGCGTGGGGCGAGCAACAGACTCGCGAACCATGGATCGCAATTCAAGCGAAGCCTGCCTTGGATGGCGGCGGCATTGCCCGCGGCATTGCTGCAAGCTTCCGAAATACCGGCGAGCAAGGGCGACACATCGGCGAAGAAGCGGTGCCCGGCCTCCGTCAAAGTTGTGGCGCGGGCGTTGCGGTCGAAGAGCCGGATGCCGAGGCGTCCCTCCAGCCGGGCCACCGCGCGGCTGACACCGGATGCCGTGAGACCCAGTGTTTCGGCCGCTCGGACGAAGCTGCCGGTTTCGGCCACGGCAACGAAAGTGCCGATGCCGCTCAACAACCGCGCATCGAAATTCATGAGTGACTTCCTGTCAGCCTTGGGCTGACAAGGATGCGCTTTCCTCATCCCCTGTCCAGCGCGACCTTGATCGGCGACGCGGCCATGATCGCGGGAGCAAGGAGTAGGACGATGGACCTCAAGGGAAAACGTGTTGTGGTGCTGGGGGGCACCTCGGGGATCGGCTACGCGGTAGCGGAAGCCGCAGGCCGGGCGGGAGCGACGCCGGTCGTCGTGTCGAGCCGGCAGGCCAATGTCGAGGCCGCTATCGCGCGGCTGCCGCAGGGTGCCGAGGGTCAGGCCCTCGATCTGCGCGACGAGGCCGCCGTGGCGGCTTTCTTCGCCAAGGCCGAGGCGTTCGACCACCTCGTGTTCACGGCCGGCGAGACACTGCAGCTCGGCCCGTTGCAGGAGACGTCTCTCGACACCGCGCGGGCCTTCTTCGAACTGCGCTATTGGGGGGCCGTGACGGCCGTGAAACACGGTGCGGCGCGCATCCGGGGCGGCGGGTCGATCGTGTTGACCTCCGGCATCGCCGGGCGTCGGCCCCAGGCGGGTTGGACGCTCGGCGCCAGCATCTGTTCGGCGATGGAAGGGCTCACCCGTGCGCTCGCGGTGGAACTCGCGCCACTCCGGGTCAACCTCGTGTCGCCCGGCTTCGTGCGCACGCCGCTCTGGCGCGATATGCCGGAGGCACAGCGAGAGGCGATGTACCAGGCCGCCGGCGAGAAACTGCCAGTCGGCCGCGTCGGCGAGGCCACGGATCTTGCCGAGGCCTACCTGTTCCTGATGCGGCAGGGCTTCGCCACGGGTCAGACCTTCGTGGTCGACGGCGGAGGTGTCCTGGTCTGATTTCGACGACCGATCGTTGAAGGTCGGTTGCGCACTATACCCTTCGCCCCGTTAGTGGGGCGAAGGGTGACCGTGGCGCGACGCTCACAGCGAGCAAGCGCCATTGCGGGTCGATCTCAGTGATTGTCGCGCGGGACACCCATCGATTGCGCGACGCGCTGGTATTTGACGGCCGGCTTCAGAACCATGCCCTCGTCGAATTGGTCGACCATCGAGCGCTGGATTTCCTGCCAGGGGGTCTGATTACCGGCATATTTGAAGCCGCCGTGCGCGTGCAACACAGTCCGCCGCTCGTTCAGCTCGGCTTCCGAGATCATGATGTTGGCCGATCGCTTGTGCAGGTCGATCCGCACCCGGTCGCCGGTCTTTAGCAACGCCAAGCCGCCGCCGGCTGCCGCTTCGGGCGAAGCGTTGAGGATCGAAGGTGAGGCCGACGTGCCGGACTGGCGACCGTCACCAATGCATGGCAATGCGTGCACACCCTTCTTGATGAGAGCCGTCGGCGGTTGCATGTTCACGACCTCGGCGCCGCCCGGATAGCCGATGGGACCCGTGCCACGGATGAACAGCATGCAGTGCTCGTCGATTTCGAGCGACGGGTCGTCGATCCGGTGGTGGTAATCCTCCGGTCCCTCGAACACGATGGCGCGCCCCTCGAAAGCACCCGGATCGGTGGGGTTCGACAGGTAGCGCTTGGCGAATTCTTCCGAGATGACGCTCGTCTTCATCACGGCGTTGTCGAACAGGTTGCCCTTGAGGATGATGAAGCCGGCGTCCGTGCGCAGCGGCGTCTCGATGGGCGTGATCACATCGGGATCGCCGATCTTGCGGCCCTTGTTGTTTTGACCGATCGGCTTGCCGTTCACGGTCATCGCATTCTCGCGGATGTGACCCTTTTCCATCAGCTGCGCGATGACGGCCGGCACGCCGCCAGCACGATGGAATTCCTCGCCGAGATATTTGCCGGCGGGCTGCATGTTCACGAGCAGCGGGATCTTGTGGCCGATCGTTTCCCATTCCTCGATCTGCAACGGCACACCCGCGTGACGCGCGATGGCGTTGATGTGGATAGTGGCATTGGTTGAGCCACCAATCGCGGAATTGACGACGATCGAATTCTCGATCGCCTCGCGGGTGATGATGTCGGACGGCTTCAGATCCTCCCAGACCATGTCGACGATCCGGCGACCGGTCTCGTAGGCGATCTGCCCCCGTTCCCGGTACGGCGCCGGAATCGCGGCGCAGCCCGGCAGCGTCATGCCGAGCGCTTCGGCCAGCGCATTCATGGTCGAGGCGGTGCCCATCGTGTTGCAATGGCCAACTGACGGCGCCGAGGAGGTCACGATCTCCATGAATTCTTCATAGTCGATGTTGCCAGCCGCGAGGTCCTCACGGCTTTTCCACACGACGGTGCCGGAGCCCGTGCGCTCGTTGTTGTGCCAGCCATTCAGCATGGGGCCGCCACAGAGCACGATGGAGGGGATGTTCACGGTCGCGGCCGCCATGATGCAGGCCGGGGTGGTCTTGTCGCAACCGGTGGTCAGAACCACGCCGTCGAGCGGATAGCCATAGAGCGTTT
Organism: Lichenifustis flavocetrariae; assembly: GCF_026130545.1. Classification (GTDB taxonomy): domain Bacteria; phylum Pseudomonadota; class Alphaproteobacteria; order Rhizobiales; family Beijerinckiaceae; genus Lichenihabitans; species Lichenihabitans flavocetrariae. The sequence goes on from NZ_JAMOIM010000018.1 coordinate 119,571, forward strand.
CGACGAGACCAAGATAAGCGAGGTTACGGTCGAGCGCGGCGGTCGGCCGCTTGCCGGTTTCCTGGATCGGGTGGACCGGAAATTCCATCGGCACGCCGCCCATGGCGAGAATACCGTCGCGCACGCGCTTCGCGAGTTCCAGGTGGTGGCGATTGCAGGGTGACAAGTCGTTACCGGTCTGGGCGATGCCGATGATCGGCTTGCCGGAACGCAATTCACCCGGGGTCAGACCAAAGTTCAGGTAGCGCTCGATGTAGAGCGCCGTCATGCCAGGGTTTTCGGGATTGTCGAACCACAATTGCGACCGAAGTTTGCGCTTGCCGGGTGTCGGAGCAGGCGGGCTCGCAGGGTCCATTTCGTGTGACATTGATCATCCTCCCGTGCATTCCGGCACGGACCTTCTTTAGAATCGCTGGCATGTTTGCGCCAGCCTGGATGGGAAATCAATTCACTTGGATAGGACTCACGTGCATCGTTCACGCCGCATTCAACGCGGTCCTTGCAAGAAGGCGCATGTCGACCAACAACGGAGCTCGACCATGCTAAACATTCGCACATTCACCGCCATCGCCCTGCTTTGCGCCTCGACTTCGGCCTTCGCGCAGGCGACCGCGCCTGCCGCTCCGGCCCCTGCCCCGGCACCCGCCGCCGCTGCGCCGGCGACGCCTCCCGCAGCGTCAGACATGACCAAAGACGGCAAGCCGCGCATGAAGGTCGTCAGGGCGCAGTGTCGCGAAGAGGTCAAGGGCGAAAACTTGAAGGGCGACGCACGTCGTGAGGCCATGGGCGCCTGCATCGTCAAGCAGCGGCCCGACAAGGAGGCGCAGGTGAAGTGTTCGATGGACCCAAGCCTGAAAGGCATGGCCAAAAGTGCCCGTCACGACGTCATCAAGGCCTGCGTGGCCAAGGCCAAGGGCTGAAGACACCGCTTGGAGGCAGGCACGAGTTCCGCAAACGATGGAACTGGGGTCGCGGCTGGCTGTTTCGCTTAAGCTGTTAAGTCAGGAGTCGCGATCCCCATGCTCGATGCAGTCATCTTCGATGTCGACGGCACACTCGTCGACTCCGTCGACTACCACGCAGAAGCCTGGAGCCGCGCCTTCGCGCATTTTGGATACGAGATCGATGCCGCCGCGATCCGGACGCAGATTGGCAAGGGCGGCGACCAGCTGCTGCCGGTCTTTCTCCCGACAACCGCAGTCGAGCGAGACGGCAAAGCGATCGAAGCCTACCGGAAGGAACTCTTCGGCCGGGACTACCTCGACAAGGTCAGAGGGTTCCCTCAGGTCCGCGCCCTGTTCGATCGGCTCAAGGGTGATGGTAAGCTGATCGCCCTCGCGTCCTCGGCCAAGGGCGAAGAACTGGATGCCTACAAGCAGGCGGCCGGCATCGCGGATTTCGACCTCGTGCAGAGCTCGTCCGACGACGTCGAAAAATCGAAACCGCATCCCGACATCTTTCAGGCGGCCCTCGATCGGCTGAAGCTTCCCGCGAAAACCTGCGTGGTCGTCGGCGACACTCCCTATGACGCCGAGGCGGCCCTGAAGGCCGGCCTCCGCACCACGGGCGTCCTCTGCGGCGGCTTTCCGGAGTTCGAAATCCGGGCGGGCGGTGCAAGCCAGATCTTCGAAGACCCCGCCGACATTCTCGACCACTACAAGCGCTGGATGGAAGACCTCGGCTGATCGTCGACGATCATCTGTCCGAAGACACATCACTTTTCGCAGTCTTTCTACTCAACTGCCTTCATGCTCAGGAGGCCGCGATGCGGCTGTATCGAGCACGCGCAGAAGCGATTTCCCTCTCAGCCCCCTGCCCGCGATGGCGGCCCGGGATGAACACCGTTAGAGGACGCGAATTCCTGCGAGCGATAGGACATCGCTCGGCCGTCAGGGCGCCCAAGACTCAGGTGGTGCCTCGGCCGCGACCCGCTCGGCCCGCAAATCCTGAACCTCGGCCAACACCGCTCCGAGGGCCTCCCGCATGCCCTCGCCGCTGACGGCCGAGAGTTTCAAGGGCGTCCTCTTGGCGGCCCGTTTCAGGCGCGCCATCTGGGTCTTCAGCGTGTCGGGATCGACAGCATCGATCTTCGACAGAGCGACGATCTCCGGCTTGTCTTTGAGATCCGCTCCATAGGCTTCGAGCTCGCGCCGCACTGTCTTGTAGGCCTGCCCCGCATGCTCCCCCGTCGCCTCGACGAGGTGAAGCAGCACCGAGCAGCGCTCGACATGGCCGAGAAAGCGATCCCCCAAGCCGAGGCCTTCATGCGCGCCTTCGATCAAACCAGGAATATCGGCCAGCACGAATTCGCGATCGTCCACCCGCACCACACCAAGCCCGGGCTTCAGGGTCGTGAACGGATAATCGGCGATCTTCGGCTTTGCGGCCGAGACAGCGGCGAGAAACGTCGATTTGCCCGCGTTGGGCAGGCCGACCAGTCCCGCATCGGCGATCAGCTTCAGCCGCAGCCAGACGGTCCGCTCGATCCCGACCTGGCCAGGGTTGGCATGGCGGGGCGCCTGGTTGGTCGACGTCTTGAAATAGGCGTTGCCGAAGCCGCCGTTTCCGCCTTTGGCAAGGCGGATCTTCTCGCCGACTTTCGTCAGGTCTGCGATCAAGGTCTCGCCATCCTCGTCGAGCACCTGCGTGCCCTCCGGCACGCGCAAGATCACGTCGGCCCCTTTGGCGCCGTGACGGTTCTTGCCCATCCCGTGCATGCCGGTCTTGCCCTTGAAATGCTGCTGGAAGCGATAGTCGATCAGCGTGTTGAGCCCCCCCACGCATTCGACGATCACATCGCCGCCCTTGCCGCCATCGCCGCCGTCGGGCCCCCCGAATTCGATGAACTTCTCACGTCGGAACGAGACGGCCCCGGCGCCGCCGTCGCCGGACCGGATATAGATTTTTGCTTCGTCGAGAAACTTCATGGCACTGATCGCAAGGGCTCGCCTGACGATGTGATGCGGCCGTCGGCAAAAGGAAAGGTCGGCTGCTTTCGCAGGCCGCCCCGGATTTGTCCACCCTTCGCGGCCGAACAAGGCGCGCGTTCCACCCAGCCGGCCAACGATCGACGTCGGTTGGAGCGATCTCACAGCAGCATGGCGGCGCCGCGATCGAGGTAAGTGTCGAGGAACTGGTCGAGCCGGGCATGCCGGGGTTTGCGGAACACCTCCTGGGGCGTGCCGCGCAAGAGCAACTGGCCATGGTCCAGAAACGCGATCTGATGCCCGACCGAGGCTGCGAATCCGATCTCGTGCGACACGACCACCATGGTCATGCCATCCGCGGCAAGCGCCCGCATCACGTTGAGAACCTCGCCGGTCAGTTCGGGGTCGAGCGACGACGTCGGCTCGTCGAACAGCATGATCTTGGGTTCGAGCGCGAGCGCGCGGGCGATGGCCACGCGCTGCTGCTGACCGCCCGACAATTGCGAGGGATAGAGGTTGGCCCGATTCTGGAGCCCGACCTTTCGCAACTGGGCCATAGCGCGGTCGTCGGCCTCGCTTCGGCCGAGCCGCCGAACGGTCTTCAAGGCTTCGCTGACGTTTCCGAGCGCGGTCATGTGCGGCCAAAGATTGAAGTGCTGGAACACCATGCCGATCTGCGAGCGCACGGCGCGGATGCGGCCGGACGGCAGCCGCGTCCGCCGGCCATCGGGCGTCACCGCAAAGCCCAAGGGCTCGCCGCCGATCAGAATGGCGCCCTCCGTGGCCTCTTCAAGAAACGCGAGACACCGCAGCAACGTGCTCTTGCCAGAGCCGGACGGGCCGATCAGGCACGTCACGCGCCCGGCCGGAACTTCGAGATCGATGCCGCGCAGAACCTCGGCCTGTCCGAAGCGCTTGACCAGGCCTGTCACGCTCACGGCTGCGATCATCGGGCGACGAGCCCCGTCCGGGCCAGCCGAAGTTCCGCGAAGCGCCCCAGATGGCCGCAGATTTCGACCATCACCCAATAGAACAGTGCCAGCAGAAACAATGCCTCGACGAAGGCGTAGGATTCGGAGCCGATGGCGCTCGTGACCATCGTCAGTTCCGGGACCGTGATGATGGACAGGACGGCGGTTTCCTTCAGCAGCAGGATCGTCATGTTCACCAAGGCCGGCATGACCAGAACGGCCATTTCGGGAAGGATGATCCGCCGAATGGTCTGCCATCCACTGAAGCCGACGCAGGCGGCGGCCTCGACATGGCCGGCCGGCACGCCATCGAAACCCGCGCGCAGGATCTCGCTATAATAGGCCGCCGCATAGCATGTGAGGCCCAAGACCCCGGCCGGGATCGGATCGAGCGAGAGGCCGATGAAGGGGCCGCCGAAATAGAGCAGGAAGAGCTGCACCAGGAAAGGCGTGCCGCGCAACAACTCTACTATGACGCCCAGCAGCACAGCCAATGGGGCCGGCCCATAGCGTCGGCCGAGCGCCACCAGGAAGCCGAGAGCAAGGCCGCAGAAGGCTCCGGCCGCCCAGATCATCAGCGTGGTGCCGGCCGCTTCGATCACCTCCGGCAGGTGTTGCGCGATGAACCCCAGGTCGAAGGTCATGCCCGCCCCCAGCGCAACCGGCGCTCCAACAGGCGGCCAAGCCCGGCCATGAGCCAGTTGATCGCAAGGTAGAGCCCACCGGCGGCCGCATAGAGATCGAGCGGCTTGTAGGTGCTCGATGCGAGGTCCTGCGCCATCCGGGTCAGTTCCACGACACCGACGACGGAGACGAGCGAGGAGGATTTCAGGATCATGATGGCTTCGCTCACCAGGGCCGGCAAGGTCAGTTTGAAGGCGATCGGCACGCGAATGCGCCAGAAGAGCTGGAACGGTCGGAAGCCCGCCATATCGGCGGCCTCCACCACGCCGCGGGGGACACTGAGAAAACCGCCCCGCAGATTTTCCGCCTGATAGGCGGCGGTGCAGAGGGACAAACCCGCGACCGCCGCGACGACGCTCGGCACATTGAGGCCGAGCAGCGGCAAGAGATTGTAGATCAACAGGAGTTGCACCAGCAGCGGGACACCGCGGAAGAAGCTGACGAAAACCCGCGACGGCATCGACAGGAGGAGGTTCGGCGACAACATGCCGGCCGATACCACCATGCCAAGCGTCAGCCCGATGACGATCGCGATCGCGCTGATCGCAACGGTCAGACCCGAGGCCTTCACGAGGAGCAAGAATAACGTCCAGGACACGTCGACTCAGGCCCTCGCCAAGCCGTACCGGCGAAGCACCTCCTCCTGAGTGTCACGATCGACACACATGATCAGGTCAGGCTCTGCTGCCCGGACATCATGTCTCAGAGGTTGGGCTCTGGCACCGCGTCCGGCGTGTCGAACGAGGCGCCGAACCACTTCTTTTGCAAGGCCGCGAGCCGACCGTCGGCCTTGATCTTGAGGATCGCGGCCTGCGCGGCATCGGTCAGGCTGGCGTGTTCCGCGTCTTTCGGCGCGATATAGCCGAAGTAGGACTTCGGCCCGAACGCCGGCTGCACAACCTCGAACGTGTCGGACCGCTGCTTCGCCACAAAGGCGATATTGGTCAGCGAATTGGCGACAGCCACGATGCGGCCGGCCGCGAGATCCGCATAGGCTTCGTTGTTGCCGACATATTCGCGGATCGTAACCTTGCCGGGCAGAGTCGCGACGTAGGCCTGCAGTTGGGCGAGCTGCGACGAAGCCTTGCCGGCCCCGACCGTCTTGCCCGCGATATCGGCGGGTTTTTCTACCGATTTATCGTCCTTGCGCTTCAGCAATGCATCGGTGGCGTCGCCGATCGGCGGCAGGAAGCGATAGCGCGCCATGCGGGCCTTCGTGATCGTCGCCGGTCCGGCCACCATGTCGAACTTGCCTGCTTCGAGACCCGGCAGCACACCTTCCCAGGGCAGCGCCACCCAGGTGATCTTGACCCCCATTTCCTTGCCAATCTCGTCGAACAGATCGACGTTGAGACCAACATGGGCGCCGGCATCAATAAAATCGAAGGGTGCAAAAGCTGTCTCGGTCCCGACTTTCAGCTCGCCGCTGGACTTTACACGCGCAAGGGCGTCCTCAGCACTTGCCGTCGCGACGGGCCCGAACAGCAAAGCCGCGCCCAGTGCCGCCGTGAATGCGAATTGACGCAGAAAGCTCATTCCGACTTCTCCCAGACCCGACGAGCAACGATTATTTTGCCTAGACATATTCCACGGCAAAGCGCCGCGTCTTGTCAATCGAGCAAGCGACAGAAATCACAGCACGAACTGTAAGTGAGTTTGCGAGAACGACCAAAAAACGATCACTTGCCTAAGATGACTCCAAGACGGTCGAGCGCATTGCGAGGGGACAGGCGGATCCCGCAGTCCCGAAGCTATCGTCGACGGCACAAACAGAGATCGTGATCGCTACCGTTTTGCCCGCCTTCCTGCGGGTCCCATGGCTCGGCGCTCCACCTCCCCGCACGCCCCCGTCGAACGCTCAAGCACTCGTGGCTTGGCCTGGTGGCAGCCGAGGGGCATGTGCTCGGACTCAGAAGAACGAGGCGGCACTCGTTCCAAATCGCTGCTCTCCCAGGCGGCGGCGAGAGCCTCACGACTGGTCCGGAATCCGGACGCGCTGGCGGCAGCGGATGGGAGAAGAGAAGCTCAACGCTCTCTTGCAGGGCGGCCTCGCCATGGCGAACCGCAAGGCTTTCCGACGAAGGCGTGGCTGGTGCGTGCGAGGTCGACTACGTTTACCCCGGTGCAAGGGCGGGCGACGAGAGGGACGTGATGGCAAAGGCTGGGTTGACGGCGAAAGGATTGGAGGCTGCGCGGCAGCGCCCACCGGCCGAGGTCGTCTATGCCGATGAGCTGGCGCGGCTGCGGGCCGACGACACGGCACCGCGTCCGCCCGGCTGGCACCTGTCGCTGCAAGCCGTGAAGCGCTTCATTTGCGGTGACGGTGGCGCCGAAGCCAAGGTAGTCTGCGCGCCGGCCCTGGTCGAACGCGCGATGGTCACACTCGCCACCTCGCGCGCGCGCTGATCGGCGAGCCCGGGACGGCGAAGAGCCTGCTGTCCGAACTGCTGGCCGCCGCGATCAGCGGAAGCTCCACCCTGACGATCCAGGGCGGCGCGTCGCTTACCGAGGATCAGATCCGCTACGGTTGGAACTACGCGCTTCTCGTGGCTGAGGGGCCGAGCGAACGCGCGCTGGTGCCCGGTGCGCTCTACCGCGGGATGACGGCGGGGAGCATCGTCCGCTTCGAGGAGATAGCCCGCTGTCCGCTCGAAGTGCAGGACTCACTGCTCTCCGTCCTGTCCGATCGCGTCCTTGCCGTGCCCGAACTGCCCGGCGAGGCCGGCATGGTCTATGCCCGAGAGGGGTTCAACCTCATCGCCACCGCGAATACACGCGACCGCGGCGTCAACGAGATGTCGGCGGCGTTGAAGCGCCGCTTTGGCTTCGAGACGGTTTTTCCGATTGCGGATCCTGGCGCCGAGCTGGTGCGCCGCGAGGCGACAGCGCTGCTCGCCCGCTCCGGCGTGCCACGCTCACCCGATCCCGGCGTGCTCGATGTGCTTGTCACCTGCTTCAGGAGTTGCGCGAGGGCGTTGACGGCGAAGGAACAGGCATGGAGCGCTTGTCCTCGTTGATGAGTACGGCGGAGGCGGTCAGCGTGGCGCATGCGACCGGCGTCAAAGCGCATTTTCTGCGCGGCGACAACGGGAGACCCGAGGACATCGTCGCCTGTCTCGCCGGCACCGCTGCCAAGGACGACGCCGATGATTTGGCGCGCCTGCGCCGCTACCTCGATCAGCGGGTCTCCCGGCGTGGGGGCGAAGCTTGGCGCGAGCTCTACGCGGCGCGTCACCTGCTCACGCCGCAATGACGCCGACGGTCGTCGGGGTTCGCCGCTGCGGATATCGCCACGGTGGGGCGTCGCATCGCCGAACGGCCGATGGCGGTGCTGCGCCCGCGCGACCGGCTCGGCGCCATGTGTGTCTTCGAGGTCGACACCGTGCTCGGTCAAGCGTGGTCGCCGGGCAGCCAAGTCTGGCAAGCGGGGGTGGCGCTCTCCCGCGAGGGCGGTATTCTGCATCTCGCCCGTACCTACGATCGCGCGGCACCGGCGGCGTTGGACATGCTGGCCGCGGCGCTCGATGGGCGCTTCGGCGCGGTCAGGCAGATCGCCGGGCCGGTGCGGATCGAGGCGGGCGTGCTCGTCTGCGATCCATGGTCCATTTCGGCCGACCGTCTCTTGGTGCCCGACCTCGCGGAGCCGGACGGACCAGGACCTCGCGTCCCTCTGGCATCTCTCGCACCCGAGCAATCGCCCCTTGAGCAGGCGCAGGCGCTTCTCGCCGGCGCGCTCCATTCGGGCCGACGCGCCTTTGAGCCCGCGACGGCCGGCACCGGGCAGCGGATCAAGGTCCTGCTCGAGACGACGGGCCATGTCGCGACCGCCGCGCGCCTCTCCGCCTGGCTCGACGCGCGCGACAACCGCATCGGCAGCTTCGGCGCCGCAATGGTCTGGATCGCCGCCATGGCCGAGGATCCAGGGCTTAAGACCTTCGAGCCGACCTGAACGTGGACACGAGAGCAATTCACTCAGCTCCCGCAACGGGTCCCTCGGAAGTGGCCGGCTTTGTCTGAGAGGGTTTGAGCTTTTAAAAGTAGAAACTCTGTTGGTCCGGTTCGTGATTTGCCGCTGTGAGCATCACGCAGGAAGGGCGAAGCCCCACCGAAGTGATGTCTCATAGCGTCGGCGATAAATTCACGCGACCGCCGGAAGCCTTGGCAGATGGTCGAGGTAGGCGCTCTCGGGCATTCTAGTGTTCTGACCGGGTCGGACGATTCCCAAACTGCAGCCGAGGTGGCATGCTGGGGTCATGCGACGCGGTGTTGAGGTCTCAGTATCGCCCGAGGATCGGGCGCGGCTGAGCGGGTTGGTGGCGGACCGGAACACGCCACAAAAGCATGCAGCCCGAGCGCACATCGTTCGTCTGACCGGCGACGGCGCGTCGCTTTCCGGCGAAAATGGAAGCAAAATAGCGATCGATCACGGTGTTGCCTCCGCAACATCAACAACGAACCCCGCATATTCGCGCCAAAGCGTATTCAACTCGCCTGAGTGCCGGATCGGCGCTTTAGTAAGCGAGATGCGCTCGGAGCGGTCTGCTCTGCGGCTGTTGCTTCTCCGCTGCTCGTTTACCACGCCTTCCGGTAGGTTATGCCATCGTAGGCGTACTCATTGCTCACATGCTCGGTTGCGGTCTCCCGGCCGACGATGAGGTTGTAAAATCCATGAGCGGCCGCCCCGCTCACCTTGACCGAATATCCGCCGAACTCAGCACGACGGTTGCTTTGCTCTCGCCGAAGGCAACGACCCAGATCTGCCCCAGCGCGGCGCCCCAATCGCAGGCAAAGATCGTCGACGTCTGAAGGGCGACCGTTATGCGCCAGCTGCATTCGAATTCTTGAGGCCACCAGGAACGGGCTCCGACCTGTCGGAGTGGAAAAACGCGTAGCCGACGCGTTGCACGGTTTCGGCAATTTCGGCAGAAGGCTCAATGGGGCCGAGCAGCTTCCAATCTCTCGGGCCCAAGTCGGCAGGAAGAGAGCTTCCTTGTTTCGTCACCAGCCTGACGGAGGGGTCTGCCTTGTCTACCCATTGTTCGAACATGACGTGCTCCCTGTTGGCTGCCAACGAGGAAAGAGGATGGAGTTCACGCCGCCACCGGTTCGACGAGCGTCGGATCGTCATCTCCCTGACCCGTCCGGTTTACTCGGTCGGACACGATCCACTCCCGCAAGGCGCTCTCGGCGGCCGGCCTCAGGACACGGCGCCGGTCCGTCGCGCCCTCAAAGCGAGCCCGCGCCCCATCAATGAAGATGCGGGCCGGTCAAGGGCGGCACGACAACGGCGGTCGCCTACTGGCGGCCACCAACACAATCAACGAACTCCTTTAGAGAAGCTTGTCGGAGCCACTCAAAACCGATTTGTCTGTCCTAAAGGTTATGTCAGCCGGAGCCGCACCCTAGTGTGTCGAGGCCAGAGCCTTGTGCATCAGGACAAACTTTGTGGCCTCGGCGACTTTGGTGTGCCACTGCGGAACCTGATGATGATCAATGGACCTCGCGCCTCCTTGATAATCGGAATTGTCGATCATCTGGTTGGGGTCTAGGTCCTCGGCCTGGCATATTGCACGAGCGACGGCTTCGATCTGCGGATCCATGGTGCACCTCTTTCTATGCACACAATCATCGGACGACCGCTTCGGATCGGCAGGCCGTCAGATAAATGCTTTGCTCAGCCCGTCGGGCCTCTCGGCCGGGTGCAAAGGTGTCAAACACGCCAAGGGCCACCATGTCCGTGGTGGGGTGGGGAGCTGGCCTTGGCTCCAATGCGGAAAGCGGACCCGAGACCGTTGACGCCGATCCCACAAACGCCAAGCCCGACCAACATTCGCACTGATCGCGCCCGGCAAGATCAGCGCCCCCGGTCCGCTCGTCTTCCGCCTTTGAGTGTCTCACTTCGTCCGGGTTGAAGGACGTATTTAAGCATTCTATGCGACATTGAGCCGCGCGCTCGTGCGAGCTACAGCGGTTGTCTCAGATTTTATCATCTCTTTCCCCTTTGTCGTCACCCTTGTCCGCCGAACTTTCGTGGAAAACGACGAGTGTTGAAGTCGGCAGAAGAGCCACGAGCAAGCAACGCAGCCTGGCCTATGGGTTCACGGTTGGGCTGGTGGTATCGGGGATGGCCTGCACGCCCTTCGCAACCCTGAAGCTTCTCCCGATCCCTGGCTACATGGCAGCTTTCGGGACCGCAATGGTGGTGATCAACCTCCTGCTCGCAGTCTTATTGTTCAGCAAGGGATCGATCGAGAGAAGAGGCGACGCGACCCGTTTGGGGGCCGCATATCTTTTCGTCGCAGTCATTTTTGTTCCGCTCGTCGCATCCTTCCCGGGCGCCCTCGTGCAGGGAACCCTCATAGGAACGTCGATCTCGGCGGTTTGGCTTTGGTCGTTCTGGCATGCCGGCTTTGCGTTATACGTCATGCGCTATGCATGGGTGGCCGGGCAAACGGCCCGGCGCGGCGACTCCATGGCGATGACCATCGCCATTGTTGTGGCCGTTTGCTTAGCGTTGAGCCTCGCCACCACGGTGCTCCTCCCGTATTTGCCGTCCACCATGGCAGACGGGCATACCTTGTTCTCCGGGATCAGCAAAATGATCCCCATCGCCATATTGACCCTCATTTTCTTGGCTTTGGTTCTGGTCTGCAGGCTTGGGGGGCGTACCGTTGAACAACTATGGCTCGCCGTAGCGATGGTTGCGGCCTTTTTCGACGTTTGGCTTACCTATCAAGGAGCGGAGCGCTACTCGCTCGGTTGGTACCTGTCGAAACTAGAAAGTCTGTTCACCTCGTTGGTGATCCTTGTCACGCTCTTGCACGAGGTCACTCTCCTGCACGCCCGCGCAGCCACCGCAAACACATTGCTTAAGGAAACCGCCCGGCATCTTGAACACGCGAAGGAAGCGGCGGAGAACGCCGCCCGCCAGAAATCCGAGTTCGTCGCGAACATGAGCCATGAGCTGCGCACACCTCTGACGGGAATTCTCGGCATTCACGATTTACTTCAGGGCGATCCGAGCCTGGGGCCGCAGCAACGGCGCTATGTGGGCATCGCGCGCGATGCAGGCCGCTCGCTGCTGGATATCGTGAACGACGTGCTCGATTTCTCCAAGATCGAAGCAGGTCAACTCACGATCGACCAAGTGCCGTTCGACCTTGTGACACTTATCGACGGATGCCGACACCTCAGCATGGAGAGCGCGGCAGAGAAGTCGCTCCGGATCGAAGCCTGCGTGATCGGCCCCCCGGTGACTCTCATCGGGGATCCTGGGCGGCTCCGGCAGGTGCTCCTCAACCTAATGACCAACGCAGTGAAGTTCACACACACGGGAAGTGTGGTCCTGGAAGCGCGCTACAGCCGCGACCGCGCGCGCTTGCGCGTCGAAGTAACCGACACTGGGATTGGCATTTCTGGCAACAATCTGCCTCTCCTGTTTGGGCGGTTTAGCCAAGCCGATCCTTCCATCACCCGACGCTATGGCGGAACAGGTCTCGGCCTCGCGATCTGCAAGCGCCTGACCGAGCTCATGAGTGGCGAAATCGGCGTGCGTTCTGAACTCGGTCGCGGCTCCACGTTCTGGCTCGAAGTCCCGGCGCGCGAGGTGCCGGCGCTGGCAAGTCCATCCCGCACCTCGGCACCCGCCAACGGCGCATCCAGACAGCGGGTGCTTCTAGCCGAGGACAACCTCGTCAATCAGGAGATCATTGCCGCCATGCTTGAACAGCGCGGCCATGAGGTCATTCGTGTCGACAACGGCGCAGCGGCAGCCGCGGCCGCCCGGGGCAGGCTCCGCTTCGACGTGATCCTGATGGATCTCCAGATGCCGGTCTTGGACGGTTTGTCGGCAACCCGCGCCATCCGAGCCTCGGAGCTCGCCGAACAGTGGAGCTCGACCCCAATTATCGGGCTGACCGCAAACGCCATGCCGGAGGATGTCAAGCGATGCCTTCAGGCGGGCATGGACGCGCATGTAGCCAAGCCGATCGACTGGCCTGTCCTCTTCGCCACGATGGAACGGGTGACAACATCCGCCGGCGGTGTGTCGGAGGCTGACCTACCAGCGGTCGCAGCGGCCGATGTTTTGGACTCATCGAAGCTTGAGCAATTGGCCTCCGTCATCGGCGCCGACCGCGTGTCCAAGATGCTGGGCGCCTTCGTCGTCGAGGTTGAACGGCAGTTGTTTGATCTCGAACAGATCAACGAGAAGGAGCTTGCTACGCGCGTTCACGCCCTCGTGTCATTTTCTGGCCAATTGGGATTTTGCGAGCTGTCGCTGCTGTGCATGAGAATTCAGGAGGAAACGCGGACCAAAACTGGGCATCGAAGCCGATTGGAGCTCCGTCTAGCCGCCGATCGCGCTGTGACGAAGGCACAAACGTTCGGTATTAGGTAGCAAAAACACCTAGGCCAATCGGACCTATTTGCAGCCAAGCTTGGCACAGTTTTGCAGCGCGCGGCGTCTACTCTCAAATCTGACAAGAGCCTTGCCATGCCGCGCTACTTTTTCAACGTCAAGAAGGACAACCGCCCTCCAGATACCGTTGGTGTCGAACTAGCCAGTGCGGTCGAGGCTCGACTTGAAGCCGTGCGCACGATGGGTGAGGATCTGAAGGACAATCCCAGCGCCTTCTGGGATGACGAGGAATGGCAGATCTCTGTGTCCGACGAGCGAGGGCTTGTCCTTTTCACGCTTTAGTGTCTGTCCGATGACATGTTGAGTCGACTGAGTTATTTATGATTCAAGGGAGTCCTGGGAACGGGGTTGCCGATGTGGACGCAAGAGAATCGCGGTTGTTACGACCGGAGC
>NZ_JAMOIM010000019.1 GCF_026130545.1 Lichenifustis flavocetrariae
AATGGTGGCCGACATCAAATCGGAACGCTGGCCGGCTTCAGATCGGAATACCCGGCCGGCTTGCATCGGAATTCGCACTTAACGCGCTGTTCGCGCGCATCAAGGCCGACAAGGGCCGCCTCGACGTGGTGGTGGCCAATGCCGGCGGGGGCGCCATGGTGCCGCTCGGGCAGATCACGGAGGAGCATTTCGACGACACCTTCGACCGCAACGTGAAAGGCGTGGTCTTCACGGTCCAGGGCGCGCTGCCGCTGCTCGCCGAGGGCGCCTCGGTGATCCTGACCGCGTCGACCACCAGCATCGAGGGGACGGCCGCTTTCAGCATCTACTCGGCCTCCAAGGCGGCCGTGCGCAATCTGGCCCGCAGCTGGATCCTCGACCTCAAGGGCCGCAACATCCGCGTCAACGTGCTGAGCCCTGGCGCCACCCGGACGCCGGGCCTGGTCGAACTTGCTGGCCCCGACAGGGCGCAGCAGCAGGGCCTCGTCGACTACCTCGCCTCACGAATCCCGCTTGGTCGGGTAGGTGAGCCAGATGAGATCGCAAAGGCGGCCGTGTTCCTCGCCTCGGACGACGCGAGCTTCGTCAACGGCGCCGAACTCTTCGCGGACGGCGGTCAGGCTCAGGTCTGAGCGGTCGCGGAGGCAGACCCATGTGCGAGGAGCGGACCCGGCACGCCACGAACCGGCTTCTCGCCAAGCTCGGGTTGGGTGCCGATCCCGAGGACATTGCCGCCCTGTTCTGCCGCAAGGTCGACTGGGCGGTGCCGGGCGACGCCAGCGCGCTGCCCTGGATAGGACGGCGCAGCGTAGGTCGGCGAACTGTCGCCGACTACATCCGTCAGAGCCGAGCGCTGGTCGAGCCCGGCGCGTTCGTGGTGACCGACATCCTGGTCCAGGGCGAACGCGCCGTGATCCTCGGCGAGCGCTGTTGCTGCCTGCGCCAAACCGGCAGGTCGGTCGAGACCGAATTCGCCATCGTGCTCACCGTGACATGCGGCCGGATCACCCGCTTCCGGCTGCTCGAAGACAGCTTCGCCGTCTCCCAAGCCTCGCGCTCATGCTCCTCGACTGGAAATCACAGCACCTGCTTCGCAATAGGCAGCGGACATTCGAACCGGACCGATGCCGATCCCAATTCTGTACTTTAGCAAAGGCTGCGGAAGCGTCTAAAAAGCTTGAGAATTGCAAATCATCGATTGCATTGGGATTGCGGACCTCTGAGAGGGGCGGCAAAGTACCTCTCGGAGGTACAATGAAAGTAGCTTTCGTCGAATGGCCAGAAGCGCTGCTGCCTGACACGCCAGCTTGGACTGTCATCGCACGCCAGGTCGCCGCCTCGGGCGCGGAACTTTTGGTCACGAATGAACTCCCGTTTGGGCCATGGATCGCAGCTGGCGCGACGTTCGACAAAACCATGGCTCGGCGGAGCGTTGAATCCCATGAAGCCGGAATAGCAGCATTAGCCAAGCTCAACCTGCCTGCAGTCTTGTCTTCTCGGCCTATTTGGTTCGAGGAGCATCTGCTCAATGAGGCGTTTATCCTTTCTGATGGGCAAGTCCGGCCCGTCCACCAGAAGAACTATTTTCCTGAAGAAGAGGGTTGGTGGGAGGCATCTTGGTTCCATACCGTCCAGCACGGCTTCAGGGCTGCCGAAGTGCAAGGCTTGTGCCTTGGCGTGATGCTTTGCACTGATGCCATGTTCAACGAACACGCACGACACTACGGGCGGCAAGGTACGAGCCTCATCGCCATCCCTCGTGCAGCCGGAATGGCCACGGAGAATTGGCTTACAGCCGGGAAAATGGCTGCGATTGTCTCGGGCAGCTATATCGTCAGTTCCAACCGGGTTGGAACATCTGACCAGGGAACGATCTTTGGGGGCGCCGGCTTCGCCTTTGGTCCAGACGGCTCCTTACTGGCAACGACGGATGCGCAGCGGCCACTGCTGGTCGTCGAAGTAGACCCTGAGCGATCCAGGCGTCAGCGGCTGGCCTACCCATGCTATGTCGGACAACTCGCGGGCGGAGCCAGCCATTTGCTGCATCACTCTTGAGTATTTCGCCGACATAGCCGGGGGTGGCCTGCTAACCTTCACCGCCTCCACCCACATGAATGCGGCCTCCTCGTTGTCTTGCTTTTCGATCACTGAATGGCGAACACGCAGCCCGGCATCTGCCAGCGACTGATAGGTTTCAGTCTCGCCAGCGTGGCCAAAGAACATCGTCGTTCCAAGCCAGTCACCCGTCCACTCTCCTGCTGGGCCGGTTCCGAAGCTTGCAATGAATGTTCCGCCTGGCCGGAGCCAATCGGCGATGCTGGCGATCATCGCCCCTTGTCGAGCCGGCGGAACATGCGTGATCGAGTAGAAGGCACCTACGGCGTCGAAGGAGCCGAGCCTGAAGGCTACCTTCGACATCTCTGCGACCAGGAATGAAGCCGAGGGTACGTTTTGGCGGGCTCTGACGATTTGCTGTCGCGACCCGTCAACGCCGACCACCGTATGTCCCGCAGCCGCCAGATCACGGGCAACCGGGAGCCCGGCACCACATCCCAGGTCGAGCACGCAACCGCCAGAGGCCGGCAATCTGCCGAGAAGGCGATCAAACCACTTCTGCCGCACCGTCGAGACGCCGAACCGTTCAAGGTAAGCATCTGCTATCTTGTCATAGCCCGACAGAACCAGATGTTGCTCATCGATCGTCATGGGGGCGATCGTCGCAGACTATTTGAAATTGGTCGACCCTGACACAGACCGAGCGAATACGCTCACGGTGCGAATTCGATCTCGCAAGCGGCCAAAGGCCCCGGATCGGCGAAGGCCTCCCGGGGGGACGTCGGTGAACGCCGGCTCGATACGGGGATCGGTGGCGCCCCCGCGCGCGGTGACGTACCGAGCGAAGAACCCGCGCAACATCGTCGAACAGGTCGCGCGCCTCATGGTTCGATCCGCTCGGCGATCTGATCCAGGATCAGACGGCCGGCGCGGCCGTCGTCGCCAGGCTCGAACGTCAGTTGCGCGCCCACGCATTTGTAGAAGAAGGTCCAGTCGGGTGTCGGGAACACGCGATAGGCCTTCTGCTCGCCCAGCTTGACCAGAAGCCCTCGATCGTCGGCGGTCACGTCGAAGATCTGTGGCGGCGTCAGTCGATGGCGCGCGGTCAGTCGGCGCAGTTGCGCGGGATCGACCGGAACCGCCGTGCGGTGCCACATCAGCTGAAAGCGGGGATCGAGGATGTGGATCCCGAGATCGGCCGTGCCACCCGCGTTGCCGATGATCACGATCCTGGCCATCATGATTCCTCAATGGACCGCTCGGCGCTGGTTGTTCCTTGATGGAACAGCAGGCGCCACCCGGCTTCCGCCCGGATCCAGACCGAACTGCGAAGACTTTTCTTGTCGGCCGCGTCCGGCGTATGTCGAGAAACCCGATAGGTCACCAGCACCGCATCGGGGCCGAGGCGTCGGAACGTGAAATCCCCGGCCTCTCGCACGATCGTCCCGACGCTGTTCCCTTCGGCCGCAAGGCTCGATACCGTTGCCGACTTATCGAAGACCCGGCCGGAGCTGCCGAACTCGACGAAGTCGTCGTGCAGCAGGGTTGCCACCTCCTGGGCCGAAGCCCGTGTGCCTGCATCCAGGAGGCGCAACTCACCTGCCTTGATCGTCACCACGTCGTCGGTCGAATCTGCCGCCGCGCCCGAGGCGCGCGCCGCGACCTGCATCAACTCGATCCGGTTCCCGAACGGGTCGTCCACGTAGCGCCGGTCATAGCCATCGAGCGGCTCGTCCGCCCGGCAAAGGTACCCGGCCGCTTCGAGCCGGCTCACCAGTTCCGCAAGGTTCGGGATCAGCAGGGCGGGATGAGCCTTCCGCGCCGGGACGAAGTCGCAGTCGACGCCGAGGTGAAGCTTCGTGGCGCCGCCGACGAACCAGCAGCCTCCCCGGGCCGCGAGGTTGAAAGGCTTGGCGACTTCGGCCAAGCCGAGCAGGCCAGCGTAGAAGGTGCGGGCCTCGGCCTCCCGTCCCGGCGGCATGGCGAGTTGGACGTGGTCGAGGCTCGTCAATAGCGGTGCCGGTGGCTTGCGCGCCCGCATGTGCAGGAACAGGGGCACGACCGCCGTGTCGGCCACGATCGGCACGGTCCGGGCCAGCTTGGGGTCGGCCCGGGGTTCGCCCATCGCTTCGATCACCAAGCCGGTCCCGAGGATCATGGCGATCCACTCGGACAAGGTGCGGTGGAAGCGCGGCGTCCGAAAGGGTTCGACCTCATCCCGTTCAGCCTTGGGCAAGGTGGAGAACCACCAGGTATCCTCCCGGCCGTCGATGCGGTGGAAATATCCCCCGAGTTCGACGCCGCGCACCCTTCCCTCGTCGTCCCGCAGCACCTTGCGGTGGGGCGGCATGAAGCAGGGGTGCAGAATGGAGAACTGGAGGAAGCCGCCGGGGCGCAGGACACGTGCCGCTTCCCGCAGAGCTTGACCAGGGTCCGGCATGTCCATCAGCGACATGAAGGCCGTGGCGAAGTCGAAGCCGCCGTCCTTGAACGGCAGCGATAGACCATCGCCGAGCGTGAACGTGATGCCGAGCGGATCGGCGGCTTCAGCCTCTTGCGCGTGGCGGATGAAAGTCGGTGCGATGTCGACGGCACGCATGCAGGCGCCGCGCCGGACGAGCTGCCGGGTGTTGGAACCCTCGCCACAGCCGATGTCGAGGCCGACAAGACCGTCGACGGGCGGCAGCATGGCCAAGAAGGTGGGCGTGTTCAGCGCGTCGCGATAGACGTCGAGCCCACGCCTGGCATGACGAGTCCATGTCTCGGCGTTCGCCTCCCATGCCCTTGCGACGTCGTCGGGCTTCATCGCGCCTCCGTCCATCGTCAAGGAACAGCATGGATCCCTCGACGTCAAGATCGACCAATCTGCCCGACTTACAGTTGCCCGATGATGACTGCCGGTCGCCGAGCGTAGTCGGGTGGGCAAGGTCGACTTCCTGCGATTGGCGAGTGAGCCAGTTCACTCAATGAGGCAGTTGCAGAAAAAAGAAGCCGAGCAGACCAAATAGAGGAACAACGCCGCCGATCATTTTAGCGAGGCGGAGGACCTTGAGCGTACTCACGGCGTCGGCATGGCGTGCGGTCCTGGACAAGGCGTACTGGAGAACAGGCAATTCCGCGATAGCCATCGGTCTTCAAGCGGATTTGGATGGAAGCGAGCCGGAAGGCCGATCGCAATGGAGCCCTCGATCGTCGCTCGCCGCACGGCGGTCGAAGAAGTGCCTTCTATGACAGCGCTCCGCACCTGGGCACCCCCATCTTCGGGCGCCCGCAAGCCGATTCGGATATGCCGTGTGCCGGGGCCGATCTACCTTCATCGTGACTGCCGGCGTCGCGCCAAGCAAGATGCGCGCGGGATCACATCGATCCCCCTGCCGTCAGCCAGCGAACAATCGCGCGCGATCCTTCGGATCACGTGGGCTGGATCGTCGAAGGTTGGGAACCGCTGAAAGGCACCGACTCGCATGAGGAAGAGCCTACCACCCCGCCGCTGGCGATTAAGCGATGCCTGTCACGCCACTCGCCGGAAGCGCAAACCGTCATCTGGGTCTCACTACCGAATGGCCTTGCTTTGCCGCCCGCATAGTCCGGAGAGCACGAGACCGGCGCCGCTGCCGGTGCCCGAACGACTTCCCGTCGATTTCCACCTTTCTCTCAGGCCCCGCAAAGCACGCGGTAAACGAACATCCCGTTCAACGGAATGACCACATATCACCCGGATACAATTGACAGGTAAATTATACCCGGATATTAATCGCACATGCATTCCGGAGAGCGCGATATGTCCGATTTCCTGACCAAACCCTGCACGGCTTTCGTTGCCCAGCAATTGCTGTTTTCCGGGCCGCTGGCTGAGGTGGCTATTGCGGTCGCGCGATCAGCTGGCATGGGCGATGCTGGTCTCGTGTTTGACGATGCGACAGGCTGCATCGTCGATCTCGATCTACGCGGCAGCGATACGGAGATCATTGAGCGGCTGTCCGAGCTTACGATACCGCATGTGGGTCGCTATCGCCCCAAAGCCGGCGAGACCTCCGACTCAGCGGCGCCGAAGGACGGACAGAGAGGCCGCGGGCGGCCGAAATTGGGAGTCGTCGCGCGCGAGGTGACCCTGCTGCCGCGCCAATGGGAGTGGCTGGCGGCTCAGACGGGTGGCGCGTCCGCAACGCTGAGGCGTCTTGTCGAGCATGCCCGCAAGGCGACGGATCCGCGCCAACACAGACGGGTGGCGCAGGAGGCCGCGTATCGGTTCATGCAGGCGATCGCCGGTGACCTGCCCGGCTACGAGGAAGCGACGCGCGCCCTTTTCGCGGACGACCAGTTCGCGTTGGAGGAACGGATCGCCGCTTGGCCGGAGGACATCCGGACCTATGCCCTGCGCCTCGCCTTCGACTCTTCCGCTCACCCGGATCAAGACCAAACAGCGGGGCTAGAACGCCAATGAGCAAGTCCCAATTCACTTCATATATCGAGCCGACGCCGGAAGCTGGCCGGCTGTTCGTTCAGCACGGCCTTACGGGTCCCGTCGTCATGCTCAATCTGCTGAAGTTCAGGGATGCCGCCGACTATTCCGCTCATCCCGAACTGGCGCCCGCCGTGCCGATCAGCGGCGCCGAGGCCTTCGATCGTTACGTCCGGCATACGCTGCCCCATCTGCGCGAAAGTGGGGGCGATGTTCTGTTTTTCGGCGCGGCTGGGTCGTTCCTGATCGGTCCCACCGACGAGCGGTGGGACATGGCGATGCTGGTGCGGCAGGCGAGCGTCGCGGCCTTCCTGTCCTTTGCCGGCAACGAGGGATATCTCGCGGGTCTCGGTCATCGCACGGCGGCCGTCGAGGATTCGCGCCTTCTGCCCCTGTCAGAAATGCCCCTGCCTCTCGACCCGAATGGAACAAGTTCATGACGTTCGCGAAGGTCAACGACATCGAACTGGCTTGGGATGATTGCGGCGACCCCACTGATGAAGCCGTCCTGCCGATCTCGGGGCTGGACCGCAGATGATCCGGTGGGCGAGGCTCTTTCGTGAAGGGTTCGCCGCGAGGGGGTATCGCGTCAGCCGCTTCGACAACCGGATGCCGGCCGCTCCCTGCATTTCAGTGCCTCGGCGCCGCCAGATTTCGGGGTGCTGGCCTCCGCGCCGATGGTGGGGCCGCGGCCCGATGTCGCCAGCGGCAGAATCAATGGATCCGCCTGACCTGGGTCGGATATCAGTGTAACGCCGATCCACATTCTCCGATCCGGTCTCGACACGAGCTTCAGCTCGAGACTCGTCGTAACTGGGATGACCCGAGCCCGCCGGCCTGGGTTGGGCATGGATGCCCAAGGCGGGCGTGTGTCCGATGGTGGAGGCGTCAGGACGCCTTGCGTCGAGGCGCCTGGCCTGTCGCCCTTCCGGGCCGCTTACCTGATCCGCCTGAGGCCAGGCTGCGGACGTTCGTGATCAAATCGCCACCGAGACGGAATTGATCGACCAGCCGGGCCAACTCCGACGTCTCCTGTGCGAGCGTATGGCTCGCGGCCGTGGTCTGCTCCACCATGGCGGCGTTCTGTTGGGTCACCTGGTCCATCTGGTTCACGGCCGTATTGACCTCCTGCAGAGCCGTCGCCTGCTCCTGGGCCGAAGTCGCGATGCTCGACACGATCGTGCTGACCTCCGCCACCTGGACGACGATCTGTTCGAGAACGACCCCAGTCTGACCCACGAGCTTGACGCCTTCGTCCACCTGGCCGGCCGACGTCGAGATCAGCGCTTTGATTTCCTTGGCGGCTTCGGCCGAGCGCTGGGCCAGGGCGCGGACTTCGGAGGCCACGACCGCGAAGCCTCGGCCCGCCTCGCCGGCCCGCGCCGCCTCCACGCCCGCATTCAACGCAAGAAGGTTGGTCTGGAATGCGATCTCGTCGATGACGCCGATGATCTGGCCGATCTGTTGCGACGATCGTTCGATATTGTGCATGGCGCCCACCGCTTGGCGCACCACAACCGACGAGGTCTCGGCGCTCTCCTTGGCGGTTCCGACGACCTGTCGGGCGTGCGCGGCGCCCTCGGAGGTCTTCTTGACCGTCGCCGTGATCTCGTCGAGTGCCGCAGCAGTCTCTTCGAGGCTCGCCGCCTGCTGCTCGGTGCGCCGTGACAGATCGTCGGACGACGTGCGAATCTCCTCCGTCCCGTTGAGGATCGCACTAGAACCCTGCCGGACCTGCCGCATCGTCCCCTGCAGCGTGTCGAGAGCGCGATTGAAGTCTGTCCGCAGCATGTCGAGTTCGGGGATCAGCGCGTGGTCGATCCTCCGTTCGAGGTCGCCTTCCGCAAGAGCCGTCAAAGCGGCGCCGAGCTGCGCCACGCTCTCTATTCTCGCGGTCACATCGGTCGCGAACTTTACGACCTTTGTGACCTTGCCCTTTTCATCTAAGATCGGATTGTAAGATCCCTGAATCCAGACTTCATTTCCGCTCTTGCCAAGCCGTTTGTACTCGGCGGCCTGGTATTCGCCATTGCGAAGGCGCTCCCAGAAGTCTCGGTAGTCTTGACTGTCGCGAAACGCGGGTTCGACGAAGATGCTGTGCGACTTGCCCCGGACTTCATCCAGCGTGTAGCCCAGTAGGTTCAGAAAATTCGCGTTGGCGTTGAGGACGGTACCGTCGACCGTGAATTCGATCACGGCCTGAGATCGGCCAATGGCGGCGATCTGGGCGGTAAAGTCGAGGTTCAGCAGGCGCTCCTTGGCGTCCGCCCATTCCACGACGAAACCCCTCCTCTTGCCACCCTTGAAGAGGGGGGTGACCAACAGGTCGAAGGTTCTCTTGCCGAGCCGGATGGTCGCCAGGTGGGGCTTTTCGAGCGTCGCAAGCATGTTGCGCTGATGCGCCGGATTTTTGTGGAAAATGTCGATGTTGCTGCCCACCAGCGCCGCCACGCTGAAATGAGGAAGCTCCTTCCTGAGCTCGGCTTCAGCCTCGCGCATCAGGGCTGTGAGCGAGTCATTCATGAAGGTGATCTTCAGGTCTTTATCGGCGACCATCACATTGGTTCGAAGCGCGTTGAGAAACGGCGCGACTGTTGTGCTGACGGCTGAACCATTAAACGAATTGAACATCGCGTCGCTCCACCGCAATTTAGCCGGTGCATAGAAATTTCTGAGAGACCGATGTCTCCACTGATCACGGCGCCGTGAGACTGGGCATGGAAATGCTAAGCGAGTCTTAGCTGGATCGATCGAAGGGCTTCCATTCGGGCCATTGGAGCCACGTGGCAAAGTATCAAGGAATAATAAGATCGATATTATCGGAACAGAACCGCCACTTCCGTCTTGCGGAAGGTGAATAGATTAATGGAAATTTGTATTCCGAAAGGGAAAAGATGACATCGTGTCAGGTTTTCCCTTCTCATAGTCAGGCGACGTCGATATTGTGGAATTATCGGCGTCTAAATTCTGGTTTTGACAAGAATTTTGACATCCTTATGCTACTACTCTGGTCACTCGAATGATTAATGACCGAAAATGCATCTGCATTCCTATTTGCATCTACATCACCAGAACCAATATCCTCTTAATATAGAAGATGTCTATTGGCAGGTTCATACGTTTAAAATTCAGAAGAACAAATAAACGCCTTCGCAGAGTAAATTCCGGTCATGTTTCGGTTCACATTTTCTGGCCGGGGCTCACAGGCTGTTGTCTACGCTCTCAACCATTCGCTCGCGATCATCGAATTCGACCTGAGCAGCACGGTCCTCTCAGCCAATGCGAATTTCTGCGCTGTCCTCGGCTACGACCTGTCCGAGATCAAGGGAGGCTCACAATCGAAGGCGAACATCGCTACTTCGCGATCAGCAAGGCCCGATGGAAAGGCGCAGCCAGTTCGGCGCTCGGGGTCGTGGATATTGCGCGCGATGTCACCGAACAGCGACTTCTCGCGGAAGAGCGGCGGGCGATCGCGAAGCGTTTTATGAGCGCTCAGGAGCAGGAGCGGCTCCGGATCGCGAGGAACCTGCACGATCAGGTCGACCAGGACCTCACGGCTTTATTCCTGGGACTAGCTTGCCTTGAAAGCGTTGTGTCAGATGTCCGCCGTCAGGGCTCATGAGACAGACTGAGGGGTTTCGACGAGGGAGGGTTTCTGGCGCATCGTAGCCCTTAAGGAGCGAAGATGAGCCAGAAAACCGGTCAGGCAAAGCCACCAGCCGAGACGGTGGTCAAGGAGATCCGCCGCGCGACACGGAAGCACTATTCGGCCGAGGAGAAGATCCGCATCGTGCTGGAAGGCTTGCGGGGCGAGGACAGCATAGCGGAGCTGTGCCGGCGCGAAGGCCTTGGATCGAACATCTCCTATCGATGGTCGAAAGACTTCCTGGAAGCCGGCAAGAAGCGCCTTGCTGGCGATGCCGTGCGCGAGGCGACCTTGGACGAGGTGAAGGGGCTGCGCCGCGAGTCACTGGCCCTCAAGGAGGCCGTTGCCGATCTCACGCTGGAAAACCGGCTGCTCAAAAAAAGCGTGACCGGCAGTGGGGACGACGACGCATGAGGTACCCGGCGTCCGAAAAGGTCGAGATCATCCGCTTGGTTGAGCAATCGCACCTGCCGGTCCGGCGCACCTTGGAGATGATCGGCGTCCCGCGGGCCACGTGTCTACCGTTGGTATGATCTCTACCAGACGGGCGGGCCCGAGGCGCTGGAAGACCGCTCGCCTCGGCCGAGCCGGGTGTGGAACCGCATCCCGGACCCGATCCGCGACAAGCTCGTCCGCCTCGCCCTGGAACAGCCGGAACTGTCGCCGCGCGAGCTGGCGGTGCGCTTCACTGACACGGGACAAGCTACTTCGTGTCAGAAGCTTCGGTGTACCGCCTGCTCAAAGCCCATGACCTCATCACCAGTCCGGCCTTCATCGTCATGAAGGCCGCCGATGAGTTCAAGAACAAGACCACGGCACCGAACCCGATCTGGCAGACCGACTTCACTTACCTCAAGGTGGCTGGGTGGGGCGAAGCGCGCCAGGGGCCACGACCTGCGTAGCAGGTTGGGGTGGCACGCGGAGGGTGGTTCTACCTATCGACTGTCCTGGACGACTTCTCGCGGCTCACATCGTGGCCTGGAAGCTCTGCACCACCATGGCGGCCAGCGACGTCACCGATACCCTGAACCTGGCTCTGCAGGCGTCAGGGCTCGAGCAGGTCGCCGTCGTGCATCGGCCCAGGCTCCTGTCCGACAACGGGCCGTGTTACGTATCGGGCGAGCTGGCGCAATGGCTCGAACGGGAACGCATGCGGCACATCCGGGGCGCCCCGTTCCACCCCAGGACACAAGGCAAGATCGAGCGTTGGCATCAAACGCTCAAGAACCGCATCCTGCTCGAAAACGACTATCTGCCGGGCGATCTGGAGGCCGAGATCGCGACCTTCGTCGACCACTACAACACCCGACGCTATCACGAGCCTGGACAATCTCACGCCCACCGACGTCTACACGGGACGCGGCGACGCCATCCGGCTCGAGCGCCAACGCATCAAGCGGCAAACCCTTCTCCATCGCCGCTTGCAGCACATCCAACACGCCGCGTAACATCAACACAGCTGCGCCAGACCCACCCTTCGTTCACGCCGCAAGCTGTCCCAAAAAGCCTGACGACGGACAGTTGGACGTGAAGAGCGGTGACCTTCTCGGCAACTTCCCGCAAGGCCTGAGCCACCTCGCCCTGATCCACGCAGCCGTTCAGCTGCGGGCCGGTAACGGCTTCAGCCGCTGAGCAAGAGCGTCTTCCGCCCGACTTTGTTCACGAGTGGCTCTACGTCAGGAAGACATACGTCGGAGATGGAAGTCGAAGCCTACACGGATGCGATCTCGACATCGTCATAGCCCTTGAGCCGATAGACCAGCATCGAGACGATCCAGCTCACGATGAACACGGCGACGATCACGTAGCCGATCATGCCGAAATTATCGTTCAGGGCTCCGATGATGTCCCACACACCACCTTGAAGCTGAAGCCTGTCGACCATCATGCCAAGAGCTTCGATGCCACCAACAAGGAGCGCCACAACAACCGAGACGGCCGTGATCGTCATGTTATAGTAGAGCTTGCGGACCGGCTTGACGAAGGCCCAGTTATAGGCGCCGAGCATCAATACGCTGTCGGTGGCGTCGAGAAGCGACATGCCCGCGGTAAACAGGGCAGGGAACACCAGGATCGTCCAGATCGACAGGCCCTGCGCGGCTTGGCTCGCCGAAATGCCGAGCAGGCCCACTTCGGTCGCCGTGTCGAATCCGAGCCCGAACAGGAGCCCAAGCGGATACATGTGCCAGGAGCGGCGAACCACGCCAAACAGCGGCCTGAAGATCCGGGCGAGGAGACCGCCTCCCGCCAGCATGCTGTCGAGATCCTGTTCGACAAGTCGGCCGCCGTTTTTCACCTTTCGGAACGTGCGATAGACCG
The DNA here is from genome assembly GCF_026130545.1 of Lichenifustis flavocetrariae. Classification (GTDB taxonomy): domain Bacteria; phylum Pseudomonadota; class Alphaproteobacteria; order Rhizobiales; family Beijerinckiaceae; genus Lichenihabitans; species Lichenihabitans flavocetrariae. The sequence continues at coordinate 12,483 of NZ_JAMOIM010000019.1, forward strand.
ACATGAGGATGAGGATGTTGGCCACCGCGACGATCAACAGAAAGAATGCGGAGATCGACGTGCCGATGACGCCGCCCACCACCCTGAACGCATCAAATCGCTCCTGAAGCGTCACCGTCAGCGCGGCGATGGTGACCGTGAGCGCGACAACGATCGAGGAATGGCCAAGGGAAAAGAAGAACCCGACCGAGATCGGCTTCTTGCCGTTCTGCATCAGCTTCCGGGTGACATTGTCGATCGCGGCGATGTGATCCGCGTCAAAGGCATGCCGGAGCCCGAAACTGTAGGCCACAAAGGCGGTGCCGATCAGGACCGGGAAACGATGAAAGGCCACCAGGGCCCAGACCCACGCGCCGAGATTCGCCGTGATCAGGATCGCATACATCGCGGCCACCTTGCCGGGCACCCCGACCGCCTCATCGTCGAACACCCGCCAAAATCTCATGAAGCAAGATCCGTTCGTTCAGACTGATGATGATCACCACCGGTCTTGGCCGCCGGGCGCTCAGATGCACGAAGCATGTTCATGATCCGCAAAGCCGCGCAGGCCGCGCCGTAGCCGTTGTCGATGTTCATGATCGGAACACCGGGCGCGCAACTTGCCAACCCCGCATGAAGGGCCGTGGTGCCGCCGGCCGCGACGCCGTAGCCCACGGACGTCGGCAGGCCGATCACGGCACTCGACACGAGACCGCCCACGACGCTGATCAGCGCCGCGTCCATGCCAGCCGCGACGATGACCACCGGTGCCTGCCGGATCTCCTCGATGCGGTCGAGCAGGCGCCAAAGGCCGGCCACCCCAACATCCGTGAAGGTTTGGTGCGCCTGGCCGTTGAAGCCGAGCGTCCGCGCCGCCTCACGGCCCATCGGGACATCGGAGGTCCCGGCCATGACGATCGCTACGGCGGGCCCAGGCTCCTGTGACCGTGGCCGCCCGAGGATGGCAGTACGCGACATGGGATCATAATCGAGCGCGTTTCGCTGCTCGGGCGGGAGGGCCGCGAACTTATCGGGGTCGAGCCGGGTCAGCAGCAGGCCGGTTACCCCTTGGCGCACACCCGCCACGATGGCGGCAACCTGTTCAGCGCTTTTTCCGGCGCAGAACACGGCCTCGTCCAGCCCGATGCGCGACCGGCGCTCGAAGTCGAAGTTGTAGTCCGCCATCAGGCAATGCCATGCAGGAAGGCGCTGCCGTTCCGGTAGACCGCGAATACGAGATCGGCGGTTGCGGCCTCTCCGGCGAAGAGATCCGCCACCTGCGCCCGGACCGCGGCCTCCCGGCTGCCCGTGACAGCCTTCAGGGTTTCGGGGTCGAGTTCGATGACGACACCGGTGCGCCGCACGCGGCAGCGGATCGTGCCTCTGGGAAAATCCTCGGCGAGCCGGCGTTCTACCGCGTGGATCGCCTTCAGGATGTCGGCACGAATGGGAATGCCGGTCTCGACACGGCTCGACAAACAGGGCGCGGCCGGCAACTCAGCAAGGTCTCCGAGACCGGCCGCTCGGGCGAGGCGTCGCACCCCCGCCTTGTCGACCTGCGCTTCAAGATAGGGATGGCGGACATCGTTGTTCCGAGCGGCGTCGAGTCCGGGCCGATATTCCCCAAGGTCGTTGACATTGGCGCCGGAGACGATCTGCGCCGTCGTGTGACGCGCGATGCTGCCGTAGAGATTGGTCTTGCAGAAAAAGCAGCGATTGACCGGGTTGGCGCGATAATCCGCGTCGTCGAACTCCCCGGCGTCGATCACATCGAGCCGCCAACCCTGCTCGGAGGCTATCCGCTCTACCCGGGCCGTCGCGTCACCCGGAACCGCCGGCGAGACGGCATGGAACATGATCACGCGTTCAGGAGCGTGTGCATGGGCGAGCGTGGCTAAGGTCAGACTATCGATGCCGCCACTCACCGCGACCGCGATCTCCCGATCGATATCGTCGAGGGTGGCGCGCAGCCGGTCCGCTTCGGTGTCCGTATCCATGGCCATGTCCCTAACCTCGCTTTGACGTCTGGGCCAGACGGGTCAACGCGGCGGCCTCGCCCGCACGCCGCAACGCCGTACGCGCCACATGGCCCGGCTCGGCCGCGACATCACCCGCCTCGGTCTTGCCCGTGACGCTCCCGTCCGGGCGCGTCACGGCCTTGACATGCATCGCCCGTCCCCCGACGTCGACCTCCTCGAAGCGACGCACCAAGGCCACGCCTTGGACAATATTATGCCGAAGCCCGATCGTGGTGGTCTCCGTGAAGCAAGCCGCGATCGCGTCGTCGAGCCGTTCGGGTGCCACCAAGACCTGCACATGCGTGGCGAGGCGCCCCTTCTTGCCAAACGCGACGCTCTGCAGAACGTCGTGGACACCATCAAGCGCCCGCAAATGGTCGAGGCCATGGGTCAGATCCTCGGCCGACTGGTCGTCGACCTCGAAGGTGATGACGCAGAGTTGCCGGTGCGCGTAGTCGAAAGCCCCGGCAACCGCCTCGGCCTCGTCGAACGCCAGAACCCGGAGGCAGTTGCTCAGCCCCCGTAGAACCCGCGTTCCGAAACCCGTTCCGGTTGCCCGCAACCTTCGGGCACCGTTCACCGCGGGCGCATGCGAGGCCAGCAGATATCGCGCGATGGCGGCGCCGGTGGGGGTCACTCGTTCTCCCGCGATCCCATCGTCGATCGTCTCAAGCCCGCGCAGCAGCAGCGCCGTGGCTGGGGCCGGGACGGGCAGCAGGCCATGCGCCGTTCGAACTCGGCCGCCGCCGAGCGGCAGGGGTGCGCTGGTCCATCGCGTCGCGTCGAGACGCGTGATGAGAAGTGCCGCTGCCACGATATCAATAATGGAATCGACCGCGCCGACCTCGTGGAACGTCACCGCATCTTCCGCCACGCCATGAACCTCCGCTTCGGCCTGTGCCAGAAGTGCGAAGATCCCCACCGCATGCCCGGTCACGGTTCGATCGAGTGCGGCGGATTCGATCTGCGAGCGGATTTCGCCCCAGGCGCGATGCGCACCGTGATGATGATGCGGCCCATGGTCGTCGTGCTCGTGCCGGTGGTGGTGCCCATGAGGATGATCGTGAGCATGGTCCGGCAGCGCATGAGCAGCTTCGGCCGCAACATTGAACCGATGACCAGTGAGGACGCCGTCCTGGTGAGGCACAAGCCTGCACGCCGCTTCAGAGCCAAGCTGCAGGGCTGCGACGGCGGCTTCCACCTCAGGCCAAAGATCAGGAAAAGCATCAAGGCAGGCGGCGACGAACATGTCGCCCGACCATCCCCCAAGCGGATCAACGTGTAACTGCAACGCCCGGCTCCAGACAGACCTCAAGCCTACTTATAGTGGTCTGCGGCGTCTTGGACAGGCGCGGTGCGATGCCGCGAGCATGACTGCGTTTCGCGCGCTATGTTCCGGGACTGCGATTGCAAACCAAGGGAGCCCATCATGGCAGCCTCACCCGTTTCGAATGGCGCTCTGCCGCCAGCCCTGCCGACGGGCCTCAACCGTCCCGCCGACCCTGCCAATCTGCCACTCATCAGCCAGGCGGGCGAAATGCGCGGCGAAATGCTTTACCGCCCGCTGGGCCGCACCGGAGAGATGGTTTCAGCCATCGGGCTCGGCGGATTCCATATTGGAAAAAGCCGCCTCACCGATGAGGAATCGGTCAAGCTCATCCATGCCGCGATCGATCGGGGCATCACCTTCATGGACAATTGCTGGGATTATAACGAGGGCCGCAGCGAACTCCGGATGGGAGTTGCCCTCAATCAGGGCAACTACCGGGACAAGGTGATGCTCATGTCCAAGATGGACGGGCGTACGAAGCAGGAGGCGATGGACCAGATCGACACGTCGCTCAAGCGCCTCCGCGTCGATTGCATCGACATCGTCCAGCACCATGAAATCCTGCGCTACGACGATCCCGACCGTATCTTCGCCGAAGGCGGGGCCATGGAGGCCTTCGTCGAGGCGAAACAAGCCGGGAAGCTCCGCTACATCGGTTTTACGGGTCACAAGGATCCGCGCATTCACCTGCAGATGCTCGATGTCGCGGCCGAGCATGGCTTTCACTTCGACACGGTGCAGATGCCGCTCAACGTCATGGACGCGCATTTCCGCTCATTCGCCCATCTTGTGCTGCCCTACCTCGTCGAGCACGGCATCGGCGTGCTGGCCATGAAGACATTCGGGGACGGCGTGATCCTGAAAAGCGACGCACCCATCAAGCCGATCGAGTATCTACACTATTCGCTCAACCTGCCGACCTCGGTCGTGATCACCGGCATCGAGAACCAGGCGAACCTCGACCAAGCCTTCGAGGCGGTCAGGACATTCAAGCCGATGGACAGGGCGACGATCGCCGAACTCCTGTCCCGCAGCGCCAGCTATGCGACCGCCGGCAAATACGAGCTGTTCAAGACGAGTTCGACCTTCGACGGCACAGCCAAGAACAATGACTGGCTGGGCGAGGATGTCGAAGGCGTGAAGAAACTCGCGCCCGTCCTGGAATGATCATACGGCGGCCAGACATGTGAGCTGGCCGTTACTCCTCGGGCTCGGTGATGAACTGAAGCGGGTAGCCTTTCTGTTGCCCCAGATCGGTCGCGCGTGCCGCTTTGGTTTCGGCGACATCCTGCGGGTATACGGCGATCACGCAGGAGCCGAGCTTGTGCGCGGTGATCATCACCGCATAGGCGCGCTCCTTCCCCATGCGGAACTCGGCCTTCAGCACCATGACCACGAAATCGCGTGGCGTGTAGTCGTCGTTGAGCAGAATGACTTTGTAGAGCCGAGGCCGCTCAAGCTTGGGCTTGACCTGCGGCCGTGACGTGATCACGACATCCGTCATGAGGTGGCGTCCTCGTGAAGTCTTGCTCCAATTTGCGACAGAACCGCGAAGGCTTCAATGGCTCGGCATCGGGCTGGATTGTCACAAGCGGAGGGCTTGCTGAACGGAGTTCCGCTCGCGGATCGACATCAGAACGCGTGAATGCTGCGGCTCGTCTGGCTGAAATGCTGCCGAGGTTCGCGTCAGGGAGTTCAGCCCTACGCACGATCCCTATAACGTTCCGCGCCCGGTTGATGCCGGGCGCGGAAGATCGATCAGAGCGCCTTCAAGGTCGCGATCTCGGCCATGGCTTTCGCGACAGAAGCCTCACGTTGATCCGGGCCGAGCGCGATCCCTTCGGCCACAATGACCTCGGGGTTCGTGATCCCGATGAACCCAAGGACGGTCCGCAGGTAGGTTTCCGCGTGCTCGAAGGCCTGATGTGGCGAGCCGGGTGCATAGATACCGCCGCGTGCGATAGCCAGGATCACGCGTTTTCCACCCGCCAGGCCTTCAGCGCCCTTGTCGGTGTACCGGAAGGTCTTTCCCGCAACGAGAATGCGATCCACCCAGGCTTTCAACTGGCTGGAGATCGTGAAGTTATAAAGCGCTACACCGAGCACAACGGTGTCGGCGGCCAGAAACTCTTCGAGAACCTTGCCGCCCAAGGCCAGATCCTCTTGCAGGGCCTGATCGTGCTGCACGTCCGAGCTCTGTCCGGCCAGATAGGCGCCAGTCAGGTGCGCGATTGGGGCGGCCACAACATCCCGATAGGTGACGTTCGCGGCCGGCACCTTCAACTGCGCCAGGACGGCTGCCGAGAGGGCGCGGCTCACCGAATTGCCGCCCAAGATGCTGGAATCGATATGCAGTATGTTCATTGCTCACCTCAGTCTGGTATCTATTTGTGACCGACGCTAAATAGATGACCGTGATTGCCGCGCGCAAGGAGGCACATTTTTGGAACCCGAGCACATCGATGTAACCGAGCCCATGCCGCTTCACTGCCCGGGTGCCTGCAAGACGGTGAGCGGTGTTCTCGCCCGGATCGGTGACAAATGGAGTGTTCTCGTCATCATGCAGTTGGGCGACGAGCCAAGGCGGTTCAACGATCTGAAGCGGACGATCGGCGGCATCTCGCAGAGAATGCTCACCTTGACGCTGCGCGGTCTCGAACGCGACGGTCTCGTCACGCGGACAATCTATCCGACCATCCCGCCGCGCGTCGACTATCGACTAACGGATCTCGGGCGCTCTCTGAGACAACCCGTGCAAGCTCTCGGACAATGGGCGATGGGCAATTTGAAAGCGATCGAGCGAGCGCGATCGACATACGATGCCGCTCCGGCAGGCCAGATCTTTGGAGTCGCTGAGGCAAGTGGGCGTCGCGATGACACGCATGCGATCGGCTGAACGCCTTGATCACCAATCGATGTTGACGACTGAAATGATCCCGAATGGCCTGGACGCCATCAAGGACAGCAACAATGAGACAGGGGTGCCCGCATGATTGCCTCCGCCAAACGACTGACCGAACTGGCACATGGGGGCGGATGCGGATGTAAGCTTGCGCCGTCCGTCCTGCAGAGCTTGCTGGCCGACCAGCCCATGTCAGGGGTGTTCGGTCAATTGCTCGTCGGCACTGAAACAGCGGACGATGCCGCCGTCTGGCAGATCGACGACACGACGTGCGTGATCGCCACCACGGATTTCTTCATGCCGATGGTGGATGATCCGCGCGATTTCGGCCGCATTGCCGCCGCCAATGCGATCTCGGACATCTACGCCATGGGTGGCAAGCCCATCATGGCGCTTGCGATCCTCGGCATGCCGATCGCCACATTGGCGCCAGAGACGATCCGCGAGATTCTGAAGGGCGGCGCCTCCATTTGCGCTGAGGCCGGGATCCCGGTCGCGGGGGGGCATTCGATCGATGCGCCGGAGCCGATCTATGGGCTTGCGGTGATCGGCCTTTGCCGCCCGGATCAGGTTAGGCGGAATGCCGGCGCGCGCGCAGGCGACGCTTTGATCCTCACCAAGGGCATCGGCGTTGGCATATATTCCGCGGCCATCAAGCGCGGCGGCTTGCCCGACGGGGCTTATGGGGAAATGATCGCCTCGACTACCCTCTTGAACCGAATCGGGCAGCACCTCTCTTCCGACGAGGCCGTGCATGCGATCACCGATGTGACCGGCTTCGGTTTGCTGGGACATGGGCTTGAAATGGCGCGTGGATCGGGTTTGGGGCTTCAGATCGACGCCACCACCGTCCCGTTGCTCAAGCACGCCGCGACGCTGGCCGAGCAGGGGTTCGTCACCGGCGCGTCCGAGCGCAACTGGGCAAGCTACGGCGACGCCATAGATCTGCCGGGCGACTTTCCCGATTGGCATCGCAAACTCCTGACCGACCCGCAGACGTCGGGCGGTCTGCTGGTCGCTTGCGCGCCAGACAGGGCGACAGCGATCCTCACCGAGATCGTGGACGCCGGATATCCAGCGGCCCGGATCATCGGTCGTGCCGTGACCGGAGAGGCGCGCGTGATCGTGCAGGGCTGAGGGAACAGTGCGCTCACCGGGGAACTCGGGACGTTGGGTTTCGGTTGGCGCCGCGGGAGGGTCGGTCCATGAAACAGCTGCCACAGCTCGTCGCGGCACTCGTGTTGAGTGCAACCATTCCCGCCTTGGCTGAGGATCCACCGTCGACTCAGAGCCTGAAGGCCCCTGGCGATTGCACGCGGACAGAGGCTGCGACGCGGCCAGCGCCGGCGGCTGCCGATGGTACCGCACCGGGGAATGCGGGCTCGACGGGGTGGAGCGGGGGAACGGGCGGCTCCTATGTCGGGACGGTTCCGGCCGGCGCGGCACCCGACTCGAAGACCTTTCAGCCTGCGACGGCTCGGGGGCTCGACCCGATCAGCTCGCCTCCCAAGATGGCGCAGCGAGACTGCCCCAATGGAAACATTCCTTCGCCGTCCCAGTCGCAAGGAAAAAGCTGATCGCCGCCCGATCAAAGCGGGCAGCCTGGATGGCCAATCAGGTTGCCGCAGGATCGTCTTCACCGACGACCCTTTCCTTCAGCTTCGGAGAACCACGCAACTCCCGCGCGCCGCATGGATCTGGGAGCATAGCGCAGCGGCGGCGGCGCGTGTCTGAGCCGGCACTCGGACGCGATAGAAGGCGTGAAAACCGCGCGTCCGCATGCGCGTGCCGATGATCATCGGTCGGACGTCACCCAGAATGGCGCTGTAGCGGCCACGTACCCGCTCGAAGCTTGCCAGCGCAACGGTCTTCGAGAAATTGCCCGAAAGCTGGACGCCCCAGGGGGCCAGCGCGGCCGTCGCGATCGTGCTCGCGAGCGGTGTCGAGATGCGGATCTCATGCGCGACATCGACGCACGACCGTTCGGGTGACTGAGACTTGAAAGCGATCTTCTTCCGGGCATCCTCGGCCCAGTCCTCGGCCGATCGACCCGTGATCCTCAGCACATAGTCTTCGGTTTCGAAAGGGAGCCCGCCCTTTCCCGCGAGCCAGTTCGCAACGCGGTTCGGACCGCCATTATAGGCTGCGGCTGCAAGGCCGAAATTGCCGAAGCGCGACGACAATTCCGCCAGAAAAGCCGCCGAGGCGGGAATGGCCTGCTCCGGGTCGAACGGATCGTCGAGACCGCGCTCGTGCGCCGTTCCGGGCATGAACTGGGCCACGCCTTGTGCGCCGGCCGGGCTCACCACGCCGGGACGGAAGCTGCTCTCCTGCCAGAGGAGCCGGGTCAAAAATTCGGCCGGCACGCTTTGCTTGGCCGCGGCGCTGTCGATGAGGCGGCAGAGAGCCTGTTCGACCGATTCACCTGTGCTCTTCGCAGGTGCGACCGGCTCCGCATGCGAGAGGATCGTGCCTGCGACATAAAGGAAGATCGCCAGAGTCGGTGCGACAATGCGTGGTCGTGTCAGTTTCGCATGTGCCCGCAACGCTGTCTGCTCCCCCTGTCGCCCTGTGCTTCCTACCCGAGCGATCCCTCGCATGTCGACGCTCAGTGGTTTGCGCTAACCGAAACATCACGTGCGGCTTGGCCTCAATTCTGCTTACTTGCCCCGTGAATCGCTGAGGCGAGAGCCGTTGCGCTGCTACGCCGGAGACATGCATGTCGAATTTCTGGGCCGCCTTGAAGGACATCTGGCGCCTCACCTATCCGTATTTCTTGCGCAAGACGTCCGGTGAGGTCCGGCTCTGGTTTGTCGGCCCGGTCCGCGTACAGGAGCGCGCCATCGCGTTCACCTTACTGGCCGCTGTGGTGGGACTGGAGATCGCCTTTTCGGTCTTGGCCAAGCGATTCAACACTTGGTACGCCGGGTTCGGCAATTCCATTCAGGAGAAGGATTTCCCGGCGTTTCTGCATTCCTTCAAGATCTTCGGCATCCTGGCCTTCATCTATATCGTTATCGCGGTCTACAAGAATTACCTGAACCAAGTACTGCAGATCCGCTGGCGCAAGTCGATGACGGATTACTTCGTGGCGCGCTGGCTCCAGCCAGGACAGCATTACCGCCTCCGCATGGTGACTGGGCCGGCGGACAATCCCGATCAGCGTATCGCCGAAGACGTGCACTCCTTCGTCGGGCAGACAATGGTGCTTGGGATCGGTTTCTTCGGCAATATCATGCGCTTGGGAATTTTCCTTTATGTGCTGTGGGAGTTGTCGCAGACGTTTCCCATGACGAGCTTCGGCTTGTCGTTCAATATCCCGGGCTATCTGATCTACCTCGCCGTGGTCTATGCGGCCATCGGGACGTTCTTCACGCATTGGATCGGCAAGCCACTCATCCGGCTCAAATACGACCAGGAGCGGTATGAGGCGAATTTCCGCTTCGGCATGGCTCGCATCCGCGAGAATAGCGAGCAGATTGCGCTACTGGGCGGCGAGAAGGCCGAGCAAGCCGAACTCGGGCAGCGCTACGCCTCGGTGCTGGCCAACGTCTATGGCGTCATCAACCGCCAGAAGCGTCTAAACTGGTTCACAAGCTTCTTCGGGCAGTTCTCCGTCGTCTTCCCGTATTTGTTGCTGGCTCCCGCCTATTTTTTCGGGAAGGCCACCTACGGCACCTTCATGCAGACCAACCAAGCCTTCTCGAGCGTGCAGGACGGGCTCACCTGGTTCGTCGATCAATATGCGACGCTGGCCGACTATCGTGCCGTTGTTCAACGACTGATCGGCTTCGAGACCGCGATGCAACTGACGACCGAAGCCTCGACCGCAAAGCCGCACATCGAGACCGTGATGGCGCCCGGCTCCGACCTTGCGGCCGAAGATCTGACCGTCACCCTACCGACCCACAAGCCACTGACGGCTGCCGCCACCCTGCGGGTGAGTCCCGGCGAGCGGGTGCTCCTCACAGGCCGTTCGGGCTCCGGCAAAACCACGCTGCTGCGCGCCTTCTCAGGCATCTGGCCGTTTGGACAGGGTCGGATCGAGGTGCCGAAAGGCGCGACCTTGTTTGTGCTGCCGCAGCGAACCTATCTGCCGCTCGGCACTTTGCGCCAGGCACTCGTCTATCCGCAGACCCTCGACGCCTATTCACAGGCGGAGGTGCATCATGCCTTGGATGCGGTCGGTCTCGGCGCCCTCTCGCACGAGCTTGACGAGGCCGGCAATTGGTCGCAACGGCTGTCTGGCGGCGAACAGCAGCGACTCGGCGTCGCCCGCGTGCTATTGGCGAAGCCCGACTTCCTCTTTCTCGACGAGGCTACTTCGGCGCTCGATGAGGCCAGCGAGGCCGACATCTACCGGACGCTCATCGATACGTTGCCGAAGACCGCGATCGTCTCGATCGGACACCGCTCGACGCTCGATCAGTTCCATACCCGGCAGATCGCCATGAGCCGTGCCGGCGATGGGTTGTTTCGGCCGATCGATTTGGTTCCACAAGCGGCCGAATAGGATCAGGCCGCCTCACCACGCAACGGCGGATCCCTTGTAATCCAGGTATTCGCAAGTGGAACTGCCGATACGGGAGATGAGGACGTCGGCAACGCCGCGCATCGCGGTCGCGACATCGAGAGAGGCAGTCGGGCCGCCCATGTCGGTTCTGACCCAGCCGGGCGCGATGGCAAGATGGGCGGGCCCCTCCCGATGCCGCGCCGCGCGGGACCTGAGAAGCGTGTTCAGGGCGGCCTTGCTGGCCCGGTAGACGTCCCATCCGCCGCCGGTATTGTTGGTCACGCTGCCAAGACCGGATGACATCACACCGATGACTCCGGGTGTTGCCAGCAGGGGCGCGAAGATCTCGATCATGCGGATCGGCGACAGGGCGTTGGTGGTCATCAGCCGTGTGAACTCATCAATCTCGGACTGGTCAGCGGGCCGCTTGTCGTCGACCACGCCGGCATTGACGAAGAGGATCGTCACGCGTTTGTCGCCGAGGCCAGACGCAAGGTATCTGGCGGCAGCCGGATCGTTAATGTCGAGCGTCTCGAGACGCAGCCGGTCCGGATGCCGGGTTTTGAGTTCCGCAAGCCCTTCGGATGATCCCCTTGATGTCGCGACAACGGCCCAACCGCGCGCCAAAAACTCCTTCGTCATTCCGAGCCCGAGCCCACGCGAGGCGCCGAGAACGAGGAGGGATTGCGTCGGATCGGCCATGATGATCTCCGGGTGCGAGGGTTAAATGTCGCAACTCGCGTCATCGACCAGCCCAAGCCCTACATTCCACACACATTTGTAAATGAGGGCATGCGGACGTGGGCAGGATTATCATCTTCGGCGGCAGTGGCGGCATTGGCCGGGCGGTGGCGGCGCGATTGCGGGCACGTAACGAAGAGGTCGTTCTGGTCGCGCGCGATGCCACAAAGCTTGCGAAGGCAGCAGACGACCTCGGCTGCCAAACCCACCAGGCCGATGTCACCGATCCTGTAAATCTCGGCACGACGCTCGCCGCCATCGCGGCGCAGGGAGCTGTCGACGGCCTCGTCTATGCCGTCGGAACCATCACGGTAAAGCCGCTCGGGAGCCTGACGCCAGCCGATTTCGATCGGGATTTTGCCGTCAATGCACGAGGCGCCGCGCTCGTGCTCCAAGGGCTCGCGGGAGGCTTGCGGGCGTCCGATCAGGCCGCCGTGGTGCTGTTTTCGTCGGTGGCCGCCAGGCAAGGGTTTACAGGTCACGCGTCAATCGCCATGGCGAAGGCTGCGGTCGAGGGCCTCACCCTATCACTCGCGGCCGAATGGGCGCCCAAGGTCAGGGTCAATTGCATCGCGCCGTCACTGACGCGGACTCCGCTTGCTGCGTCCCTCACCAGCAACGAGGCCCTGGCAAAGGCGGTGGCCGAGATGCATGCCCTCCGACGTCTCGGCGACCCCGAGGATATGGCCGGATTGGCGGCTTTTCTTCTTTCGTCGGATGCTAGCTGGATCACCGGCCAGGTCATCGGTGTCGACGGTGGACGATCCGCCCTGCGCACGAAGGGCTGAGATGCCACCGATGCGACGCAAGGGCGACCTGCCGAGCAAGGTCTGCGTGACGTGCGGGCGACCCTTCGCGTGGCGCAAGCGTTGGGCCAAATCGTGGGACCAGGTTCGCTATTGCTCCGACGCCTGCCGGAAAACCATACGGCTGAAGCCGGCCGTCAGCCTTGCTCACAAAGAGGAGGGCAAGGCTTCGAAACGGCCGAACCTGCCATCCGCATAGAGTAGCGGCGCCGCCTGGGCGCCGTGCAGGATGGCATGGACAGCTCCAATGAGGATGAGATGGGAGTGCCGCTCGACGCTCTCCTCCAGATCGCAACCGACTGCCGCGAGTGCATCCGCGAGTTGCGGCAGGCCGGCCGGTGATTGAAGCCAGTGCCCCTCGCCGAACCGCGCCGCGCCCTTGATGTCCCCAACTCCGGCGAAGCGTGACGCAAGGCCGGCATGGTGTTCTGCAAGGATGTTCACGCCGAAGCGCTTGTGGCGCAGGATTGTCGGCAGGGCCGACACCTTGCGATTGACGCAGACGAGTATGCAGGGGGGATCGAGCGTCAGCGACGTCACCGACGTCGCCGTGAAACCGCGGCGTTCCTCACCTTCGCCGACGGTGACGATACAGACGCCGCCCGCCAACTGGCGCATCGCGGCCCGGAGGCCCTGCGGCAAATCGGGCTCCTCACCCAACAGCGAACCCGGCATGAGGCTGGACGTTCTCTCTGACGCGCTTAAACGCGCGCTCCGTCCTACCGCAAGCCATCCGATCTGGCGAGTGACCGAGAGCTTCTGGACCCCCGCTCAGTGAGCGCCGCCGCCCCCGCCGCGCGCTGCCGGCCGACGCATGAGGGGCGTTACCGCGACGAGAGTAAGAAACACAACCGTGAGGCATACGAACACGTCACCGAGTGCCATGACGAGCGCCTCGCGGCGCGCCATAAGGGCAAGCTGCTTCGTCGCCGCGAGCGAGGCGTCCGACCCGAGTCGGGCAAAGGCGTCGGTCAAATTCGACAAGGTCGTCTCCGCCTGCTCCCGACCCCATGCGACATGCTCGTGCAGGCGGGCCATGTGCAGGTCCCACCGATTGTTCAGGATGGTGTTGATCAGCGCGAGCCCAATGGCGCCGCCGAGGTTGCGGGTCAGATTGTAGAGACCGGAGGCGTTCTTGATTCGTTGCGGCGGCAGGGTGCCGAGCGCGACATTGTTGATCGGAACCATCGCGGTCATCAGCGAGAACCCGCGCAGCATCTGCGGCACCAGCAGTTCCCAGAAGTCCCAATCCTTGGTCACGGCAGAGGCCTGCCAGGTGCCGATCGCGAATCCCGCAAAACCGGCCGCGATCATCAGTCGCGGATCGATCTTGGTCATCAGGCGTCCGACGATCGGCGCCGCCGCGAACATGCAGAGGCCCGACACGAACATGGTCTCGCCGATCTGCAGCGAGGAATAGCCACGGACCCGTGCGAGGTAGATCGGGTAGATATAGGTCAGGCCATAGAGCCCGATGCCCATGACGAACGAGAACAGGGATCCGAATGCGAAATTGCGATCCTTGAAGGCACTCAAATCGACGATCGGCTGCTTGGCCGTGGCGGCACGCCAGAAGAACAGAAACGCGCCTGTGACCGAGACGATGGCGCCGACTTGGATGATCGTCTCGTCGAACCAGTTCTTTTGAGGGCCTTCTTCCAGCACATATTCGGCGGCCCCAAGGAACATCGCCATGCCGATGAGACCAAGCCAGTCGAAGCGGTCGATCAGCGAGAGATCGGGCTTGTCGAAGTCGATCAGTGACCAGGTGAGGAGCGTCACCACGATGCCTGGTACGATGTTGATCAGGAACAGCCAATGCCAGGAGAAGAGGTCGGTGAGATAGCCACCGATCGTCGGTCCGACCGTCGGTGCGAGCGTGGCCACGAGACCGATCACCGGCGCGATGATCGGTTGTTTGTCGCGCGGGAAGATCGTGAATGCCGCGGCGAAGACGGTTGGGATCATGCCGCCGCCGATAAAGCCCTGCAAAGCTCGAAAGACGATCATCTGGTTGATGTCGGTCGCGGTCGAGCACAGAAAGCTCATGACCGTGAAGCCGGCGCAGGAGGCCGCAAAGAAATAGCGGGTCGAGAAGGCGCGAGAGAGGATGCCGGACAACGGGATCATCACCACTTCGGCGATGAGATAGGCGGTCTGCACCCAGGCGACTTCTTCGGAACTCGCCGACAGCCCGGCCTGGATCTCGGACAACGAGGCCGAGACGATCTGGATATCCAGGATCGCCATGAACATGCCGAACACCATGGCGATGAAGGCAATCAGACGCCGCTTGTCGAGATTGCCCGGCACAGCGGGCGCGGCCGCGACGGGACGTCCCATGGGAATAGCCTGCGCCAACGCCTTAGCGCCCCGCGAGCTTGGTCAGGTTCGACGCAAAAGCGTCGAGCCCCAAGGCACTCACGAGCGACGGCTTCGGCAGGCTTTCGTCGCGGGTGTGAACCTCGACCTCCACCGACAGGCCCGGCCGAAGAAAGCCCTCGTCGGCCACCTCGCTCGGAATCCGGATGCGGACGGGAACGCGTTGTACGATCTTCGTGAAGTTGCCCGTGGCATTCTCGGGCGGCAGCAGCGAAAATTCAGCGCCTGAGGCCGGCGCGATGCTCTCCACGCTCCCCTCGATGGCGCGGCTCGAAAAGGCATCCGGCTTGATGGTCACCTTCTGTCCCGGTTGCAGCCGGTCGATCTGGGTTTCCTTGAAATTGGCCTCCACATAGGCGCTCTTCAGCGGCACGAGCGCGAGGAGGCGTGTGCCAGTCTGCACATATTGTCCCGCCTGAACCGCCTTGTTGCCCACCACACCATCGAAGGGCGCTCGGATTGTCGTAAAGCTCAGATTCCGCTCCGCCATCGCGAGACTGGTTCCGAGTTCCGCCTCGACCTGGCGGGCCTCGACCTGCTGAGCCTTGAGAACGTCCAGGTTGGCTTCCGCCGACGTCACGGACGCGGTGGCGCTCGCGACGGCGGCTGCGGCACGATCACGGTCGGCCAGCGCCTGATCGAGGCGCTGCTGCGTGCCGTAGGTGCTCTGCATCAAGGTCCGGGCACGATCGTATTCCGTCGCGGTTCGCTGCGCGTCTGCTTTGGCGGAGGCAAGCGAGGCTTTGGCCTGATCGATCATCGCGCCCTGGGCGGCCACCTGCCGGCCGATGCGGTCGATCGTAGCCCGCTGCGTCTCGATCTTCGCCTGGGCGCTGTCGACCGCATTGCGATAGTCGCCGTCATCGATCGTGGCGAGGACGTCGCCCTTGGACACCCTGGTGTTCTGAACGATCGGGACGGTCGCCACATAGCCGGCGACCTTGGCCGCGATCGTCGACATGTCGGCCTTCACATAGGCATCATCGGTCGCAACAAGGAAACGCCCTTCGACAAACCAACGGTAGCCTTCGTATCCGCCGGCCCCCAACGCCGCCAGCACGACCAGCGGCAAAACGCGCCTCTTCTTTTTCTTGGGCGGCAGGATGTCACCATGCCGGGCGACCGCGGCGGGCGGCTGGCTGATCACGGCGCCTGCGTTCGCAGCTTCGGACCGCGTTGTGATCTGGGTCGGAGCTTCGCTGATGGCGGACTCGGACATGGGGGCTCCAACCTTGCGACGAATGACCGAACCGTTCGGTCATTCGTTGACATACGTGGAAACGCACTTCAAAACAAGAGTTGACCGAACCGTTCGGTCAATGGAGGCGCTGTGATGGTGGACGCAACACTGCTGAGCCCGGCAGAAGCCGCTGAACGGGATGACGGCGGGAAGCGACGCCAAATCATTGAGGGCGCGCGTCGCGTGTTTCACCACAGCGGATTTGATGCGGCCAGCATGAACGAGATCGCCCGCACGGCGGCGGTGTCGAAGGGAACGCTTTATGTCTACTTCGACAGCAAAGAGGCGCTGTTCGAGGCGCTGATCCGGCAAGACAAGCGCGAGCAGGCTGAACAGACCTGCCGCTTCGACGAGGCCGAGGCCGAGGCAGACCTTCGTTCGGCCCTGATCATGGTGGGAACCCGGCTCATCTCCCTGATCCTGGAACCGGCCCGGGTCGCGCAGCTACGGACCATCATTGCCGTCAGCGCGAAGTTTCCGCGGATTGGCCAGGCCTATTACGAGGCCGGGCCCAAGTATGGCATGGAGCGTCTCGCCGAATTTCTCCGCTCCCGTGCCGATGATCTTCAAATCGTGGACTACCAAAAAGCTGCGTACCATCTGGCCGAGCTCTGTAAGTCCAGACATTTGCTTCAAGCGATTCTATGTGTCGGCCAGCAACTCTCGCGAGAAGATATCCTCGATCATGTCAGCGAGGCCGTCGACGTCTTCCTGCGCGCCTACAAGGTACGCTGATCCCGGTTGCGCTGTGAGGCCAGCATCGGCATTCCTCCTTGGGGCCGAAGGGACACCCGCTGCAACGGCATGACGACATGTCCGGCGCAGAGGTCGAGGCGATAGCGTCGAACGACCGTCGCGAGGATGATGACAGCCTCTTGGATCGCGAAAGAGGCTCCGATACAGACGCGCGGGCCGGCCCCGAAGGGGAGATAGGCGAAACGGTCGATTGACTGCTTGTTCGGCTCGAGAAAGCGGTTCGGATCGAACACGCCGGGGGAAGGCCAGAGCTTGTTGTGCCGATGCAGAACCCAGGGCGAGATCACGATCCGTCCGCCGGCCTTGACGCGCAACGTGCCGAGCATGTCGGGGCCGATGGCATCGCGCGTGAGCGTCGCGGCCGGGGGATAGAGCCGGAGCGCTTCGTCAATCACGGCCCGGGTGTAGGGCAGGGCGTCGATCGAGCCCGGCACAAACCGCCCATCGGGAAGCTCCCGGTCCACTTCGGCTTCGAGGCGTGCTCGCGCATGTGGATCTTGCGACACGAGATAGAGCGCCCAGGTCAGCGTGTTCGAGGTCGTCTCATGGCCGGCCGCGATGAAGGTGACGATGTTGGCCTTGATGTCGTCTTCGCTGAGGCCCTCGCCGCTTTCCGGATCGGCCGCCTCCAGCAGAAGGGTCAACAGGTCACGTGGCGCAGCTTCGGGGCTCTTCTGGATGAGAGAACGACGTTCTTCGATCATCGTCGTCACGACGCCGTCGAAAAACTGGAGGGTGGAGCGTGCCTTCAACCTGCCGACGCGCGGGATCCAGGCCGGCATGTCGAGGATATCCAGCGGATCGAGCTTGCCCATGGCTTCGAGGTAGCGGGTAACGGCCGCAATGAAATCCTCGGTGCGACGTCCCAGGCCATCCGAGAAGATGGTGCGGGCCAACACGTGCAATGTCGCGCGCGCCATCTCCCGCGATGCATCGAGACGTCTGCCGTCGCGCTGTCGGTCCCATCGCTCGACCAATTCGCTCGCGACGTCGGCCATGGCGACTTGAAAGCTCATCACGGTACGGGGCGTGAAAAGGGGCGCCAGGGCGCGTCGCTGCATGCGCCAGTTATCGCCTTCGGCAAGCAAAAGCCCTCGCCCGAGGCCGGATGACAGAACCCTCTGCTGCAGGCGGTCCTTCGGGTAGTTGGCGACATTGTCGACCAGAATGTGCCTGATGAGCGCGGGGTCGCTCACCACAACGATCTTGCCTAGGATACTTTCGCCGCTCAGCAGCAACCGGTCGTAATGCAGGCGGGTCCAGGTCGCGACCGGGTTTCGGCGGAGTTCCTTGAGTAAGGCCAGCGTGCCGAGTGGCCTGTCGACCGGGGGAGGGCCCGGCGCCTCGAAATGATGCGGGCTCAGGCCTGGTTCCGGAGTTACCGCGAAGCGGCTCGGGCCGGCGGCGTCAAGGCTCGTCATGCTCTTCCTTCCATCGGCCTCGGCAACGGGCTCGCATTGAAGATCGGGGCACAACATGCGGGGTCGAGAGCCGCGTGCGCAATGGCCGCGGCTTCGTGTCCCCCTTTGCCAATCGAAACGATGCCCGAAAGCAAGGCTTGGAAAGGGAATCGCTCCTCCGTAGGCCGGTTTCTTGACGAGGCAACAGCGGCCTCTTACAAGCCGCCCACGATCAGGATCGCGCGGCAGGGATCCCGAGAATTTGTGTGAGAGGCCGCGCGCGATGCGACGATGCTTCGAAAGGACCGAGCGGCGACCCGATGTCACTTTTACCCACGAGGCGAGACTGGACACTCGCCGGGCGTGACCTGACGAGGGGTTTCGCGGCATGGAATATCTGGTTCCTCCTTGGGGTCAGCGACATACGGCAACGATATAAGCGATCCCGCTTTGGCCAATTTTGGATCACCCTCAGTATGGGGATCTTCATCGGCGGCATCGGTGTGGTCTACAGCGCACTCTTCAACCAACCGGTGGCGCAGTATATTCCCCATGTCGCCGTCAACATGACCGTATGGACCCTGATTTCTGGGGTCGTAGGTGATGCCGCGAACGTTTTCACGCAGTCGGCCATGTATATGCGGCAGGATGCCCTGCCGAAGACGATCTTCATCATGCGACTGATTATCCGCAACATCGTCGTGTTTGCGCATAATGTCGTTATCGTACCGCTGGCCTTCATCATTTTTGGAATCATCCCTACACCCCTGGTCTTTGCGGCGATTCCCGGCCTGATCATCGTTATTCTGGCCCTGTTCCTGATCACGCTCATCCTCGGCGTGCTGTCCACGCGATTCCGCGATCTGGCGCAGATCACCCAGAACGCCCTGCAACTTCTCTTCTTTATCACTCCGATCATGTGGCGGAGCGATCAGCTGTCGGCTGGGCGCCAGATTATCGTGGTACTCAATCCGTTCGCCTCGTTGCTCCAGCTCGTTGCAGATCCACTTCTCGGCATCGAGCCGCAGCCACACACCTACATCGCAAGTTTCACCTTCATCGCGTTTTTGTTGGTTCTTGCCCTGCCGCTGTTTGCACGTTTCCGTGCTCGCCTCGTTTACTGGCTGTAGCAGTCATGACGTACATCCACCTCGATCATGCTTCGGTCGAGATCCCCATCTACAATTCCCGCGGACGTTCGCTGAAGGCGGCTCTGTTGCGGCAGGTCGGTGGGGCTGTCGAGGCGAACAGCCGTGACGTCGTCACCGTCAAGGCACTGCAGGATATCAGTTTGCGCCTGGAGCCCGGGGCGCGGCTCGCGTTGATCGGGCATAATGGAGCAGGCAAATCCACCCTGCTGCGCGTCTTCGCCGGTGCCTATGAGCCGACGAGCGGCCACGCCGAAATTCACGGTTCGATCTCGTCCCTGTTGGACATGACGATGGGGATGGATGCCGAATTGACCGGCGCGGAGAATATCATCCTGCGTGGCGCCTTCGTGGGCATGAGTCTGAAAGAGGCACAGAACCGCGTCGATGAGATAGCCGACTTCTCCGAACTCGGGCCCTACCTGCACCTGCCCCTGCGCACCTATTCGAGTGGCATGACGCTACGGCTCGCCTTTGCGATTTCCACCACACGGGCTCCAGACATTCTCTTGTTGGATGAACTGATCAGCGTTGGCGACGCGGCCTTTGCGTTGAAGGCGCAGATGCGAATCCAAAAGCTGATCGACAAGGCCGGCATCCTCGTCCTGGCCTCTCACGACATTAAAACGCTCAAGCGGTATTGTGACACGGCCATTATGCTGCAAAGCGGCCGGATCGTGGCGCAGGGAACGATCGACGAGGTACTGGAGCGCTACGCTTCGCCGTGAGCGTCGAGGACACCGTCACACAACACGGCTCTTTGGCATCGAAGTGGCTGCCCGGCTCCGCAGCGGGCTTTTGATCGCTGCGATCGGATTAGACGCGGCCGGATCAATCGAGGATCGGACACACTGCCGCATGCGATCGCTACACTCTGTGAAAGCTTACGCAACTTCTTAAGTCGTCCAGAACTTCAAGGATAGCACCGACTTCAAGAGGCGTATGGGTCTGCGCCCCGCACCTGGTGCGTCCGGGCTAGGTCGACGCCGGCTGGCCGGCGCTGAGGACAAGGATTCGGTCGCGTGACTTCGAGCGTAGAAACGTGGTTCAGGCAAACCGTCAAGAGATCGGCGTCAGCTGCGCTCATCGTCGCGATTCCGGCCAACAATGAGGCCGATCGAATCGAGGCGTGCCTCGCGGCCCTTGCGATGCAGCGCGACCACTATGGAGCTCCCCTGGCCGAGGGTTCCTTCGAGGTTCTGCTTTTCGCGAACAATTGCAGCGATACGACCGTCGAGCTTGCGAATGCCATCGCGGCCGCCGTGCCGTATCGGCTGCATGTCATCGAAGAGACGCTTTCTCCGGAGATGTCCAACGCCGGCCGCGCCCGCAAACGCGCCATGGATCTTGCAGCCGAGCATCTCGAACGGGCTGAGGTCCCTTACGGCGCCATTCTGACAACGGATGCGGACAGTCGCGTCGGCCCGACATGGGTCAGTGCAACCCGCGAGGCGCTTGCCAAGGGTGTGGACTGCGTGGCCGGCTATATCGACGCCGATCCAGCCGAGATCATCCGGCTCGGCTCGGATTTCCTGAAGCGGGGGCGGCTCGAAGACCGCTATCTTCGTCTCATCGCCGAGATCGAAGCCCGCGGCGATCCCCGACCTCATGATCCCTGGCCCAACCATCGCGTGTCTTCTGGCGCGAGCCTTGCCGTTTCGCTTGCTGCCTACCGAGCAATCGGCGGACTACCGCCTCTCGCCCTGGGTGAAGATGCCGCTCTGACGCGGCGCCTCGAGGCGAGCGGTTTCCTGGTCAGACACACGATGGAGGTCCACGTGACGACCTCCTGTCGTTTCGACGGACGTGCCGCCGGTGGCGCTGCCGATACGATGAGGTTTCGCCACGAGAACCAGGACGCGCCCTGCGATGCGAGCTTCGAGCCCGCGCTCGCGGCGACACGACGCGCTCTAATCAAAGGAAGGTTACGTCGTCGGTGGGGCCTGCAGCCATCGTTCTCCCAAGTGGGCCAAATGCTCGCCCTCACGGACGGCATTTTGAACACTATGGCGGTCAGCCATCGAGCTTCCGGATTCGATGATTTCTGGGAGGCGGTCGAAGCTTTGAGTCCAGTGCTCCAGCGGCGACACGAACTGCGCCCATCGGGCCTTCCGAACGAAATCAGACGCGCCGAACAGGTTCTTCGGGCTCTAAAGGCCAACTTCGAGCCACCGAAGGCACGGGAGACGATAGATGTCCCTCAGCGCAATCATGTGAGTAGATCCACGTTTGCGCCTGACTTAGATGCACAGGTCGGTGACCTTCAGTCCGGTGAGGGGATCATTCGTCTCCGCACGCCAATGGCGCAGGGCGATCTCGCCGCCGGGCACCAGACTCCTGAAACAGCCGGCAACGACATCGGCGAAATCTTCGGCTGAGAGGTAATTGCGCTCTCTCGCCGGTCTACGGGTCGAACGGCCCGAAGGCGCATCTCGCGGCACGATGCAGGCGTATTTTCCACAAACGGACGTGCCATCGGTATGGTCGATGCGTCTTGTGACACTTGTTTCACCGCGGTGAGCGTCGATCCACTAACGCCGCCATCATGACATCGCGCAGATCTGTTTACGTTTTGTCCAGGAACCGGTGTATTGTCGCTTGCCCGCGAATTGCGACTGGCACGCGTTTCGTATGGGCATCAAGTTGTGCATATCGGACCGAGGGTCAATCTCCGATGAATGAGCTAAACCACGGATCTGACATTGTTTCGAGCGGGTCTGCCGGATTTAACAACACGGCTATCGAACAGTTTTCCACATTGTCGCGGCTCAAGACCTTTCTGTTCGACGCTTTCCAAAGCCGTCGTGCGCTCATGCGATGCCTCGGATTCGCACTGGTGCTTCCCGTCGGCTTGGCGCCTACGGCCGGGCAAGCCGCAGGAGCGATGACATTCTCGGTTGCCACGCTAGGGGGGGAGAGCGACCCCTGCGGGCGCAACTGCGCCGAGGTGATCAGCGCGAAGGGCGAGATCAACAACGATACAGCCGACGAGTTCCTGGCCTTTCTGTCGAGCCACCTGCAGGAGCAGGGGTTGCGACCCGTGGTTCTGCTCGAATCGCCAGGCGGCACCGTGGTCGGCGCCATGCAGCTTGGCATGATGTTCCGGAAGATCGGCGCTGCCGTGATCGTGGCTGAAGCGGTCGAGGAGCCCGGTACGGACCGGGTAAGGGTCGCACCAGGCCTCTGCATGTCGGCCTGCGTCTATGCTTTTTTCGGGGGGAAGAAGCGGGTTGTTCCGCCGGTCAGCAAACTCGGGATCCATCGGATGGTGATCAATGAGAGCATGCGGGATCCCGCTGGCGGCACGGTGCGTCAGCAGACGTTCGGGACCGACGACATCGTCTCGACCCTCTCGGCCTACACTAAGATGATGGGGATCGATCCAAACGTCATCGAATTTGCCGAGCGCGTGGCGCCTGACACGATTCACATCGTGACGCCAAAGGAGATCGCACGCTGGCGGCTCGGGGCACCCCGACTTTAGGCGCGAAGGTTTTCCACAGATCGCCTGTCACGCGCTTGACTTGATCAAGCGCGTGACATATCCCGCAGTCACTCCAGTCGTCCTGCCCCGCAGGCTCCTGACTGCGGGGGAGTAGCTCAGTTGGTTAGAGCGCCGGCCTGTCACGCCGGAGGTCGCGGGTTCGAGCCCCGTCTCTCTCGCCACTCTATTGTTTAAAAACATCTCCCAAAAAGCCGCCTCAAAGGTGTCCGTTGATCCGTGGCATCAGTGATTTACGCGGATCAGACATCCGGCTGCGATCTGCTGGCGTCGACATGCGACGCCCAGAAAGCCACCGACTTCCGCATCTGTGTCACGACGGCGCGATCGCTCGGCTCGCGCTCGCGGAAGGCGAGCTCGAGGCAAAGTTCGTTGTCGTGGCCTCCGCCCTCCCGGATCGCCGTGAGCATCTGTAACGGCTGGATACGTCCGTCTTGGTTGCGTTCGGCCGTGAATGGCCAATGGCCTCCCTTGTTCATCGAGCTCTGCTTGATGTGGATGATTGGGGAACGCGCCGCAAAATTGCTCGCCCACGCGTAGGGATCCGTGTCGACGGGGTTGGACGACGACACGTCGCCGTGGTCGATATCGACCATCGGCAGGAGAGGCAGCGGCAGCGACGCCGCATCGATCTCGGCCTGAAGCTGCCGCGTGGCGGCCTGGGTATGGCCGAGCTCGCGTCCCACCGACATGGGTTCCCAGAACAGATAGGTCAGCCCTCGGCCTAGGGCGTGTTCCGCCACCTCGCGCCAGCATGCCAAAGCCTCGGCCATGATCGATGCGCGACGTTCGGGATCATCGAAGTCCCGGAACGTGAGGATGGCAAATTGCGTCCCGATCGCCGGGCAGCCGAGGTCGGCGGAGATGTCGGCGAGGGTCTTGAACCAGGCGACGGAATGGCGGCGCGCCTCCGGGTCGGGATGGCCGAAATGGTTCAGCCGACCGTAAGGACCCGTCATCATCGACGTCACCTTCACGCCCGAAACCGCGCAGCTCTTGGCCATCCGGTCCGTCATGCGCCTGACGAGGGGGAGCGGCCACGCCGGGTCGATGAATTCGTGCGTCAACTGGATCCGGCCGATGTCGACCTCGTTGGCCAGCACATCGACGAGATCCTCGGGCTCAGCAAAGCGGTTGACGAAGGGATTCGTGCTCAATGACAGGGTGAAGCCCATGCTGTTCCTTCCTCCTCGACTTCCATTCGCTAGCGCGTCAACCGTTGAAACAAAGGGAAGCAGGCTTGCAATTTTTTTGCAACCGCTGAAATTTATAACAACCGAGGCTTCAAAATGTGGAGCGGAAGAACCCTTCCCGTGGCCGGCAAACCAGCGTGGCCCGTGAGAGGCCAGCTTCCCGCAGTCCCGCATTCGCAAGCGATCACGTGGGCTTACTAGCATTCTGCTGGTCTTTTCAGAAATACGCTTGACGCCGTCACGCAGCCGTGAAACTTTTTACATAGGAAGAATGAAATTTCAGAGCGCGGTGTGATGTCCCAGGAAGTCGAGCGTAAGGCCGTCACCGAAGATGAGTCCTGCCTCGTCGCTCGTGCGGCCTGGCTTCATCATGTCGGTGGTCTGACGCAGGCCGAGGTCGCCACGCGGCTCAGTGTGCCGAACGTCAAGGCGCATCGCCTGATCGCGCGGGCGGGCCGCGAAGGAATGGTCCGGGTTTTCGTCGATGGCGACATCGCGCGCTGCGTCAAGCTGGAGCAGAAGTTGTGTCAAGCCTTTGGGCTGAGCTTCTGTGAAGTCGCCCCGAACATCGAAGAAGCCGCGCTCCCGCTGCGCGCCCTCGGGGTTCTGGGCGCCCGCTATCTCAGGCTCGTCTGCGAGAAGGGGGATCATCCCGTCATCGGGCTGGGGCACGGGCGCACGCTTGCGGCCTGCGTCGCCCACCTGCCGCAGATCGACGTCAAGAAGGTGCGCTTCGTGTCGCTCCTCGGTGGCTTCACACGTCGCTTCGCGGCCAATCCGTTCGATGTCATCAACCGCATTGCTGAGAGGACGGGCGCCGAGGCCTACGTGCTGCCCGTCCCGTTCTGCCTCAATTCCGCCGAGGACCGTGCCGTGCTCATGGCACAGCGGGGCATCGACGAGGTGTTCGATCTTGCCCGCAGCGCCACGCTTCGCTTCGTCGGCATCGGCACCGTCGATGGGAGCGCAGCTTCGCTGGCGACGTCGGGCATGATCGAAGCGCAGGAATTCGACGACGTGGCTCGCGCGGGCGGCCGGGGCGAAATCCTGGGCCATTTCTTCGATCGACGCGGGCAGCGGGTCGAGACTGAATTGTCGGGACGTCTCGCATCTCTGTCCTATGAAGACCTTCGGGGCGGGCAACTCGTCGCCGTCGCGGGAGGCCGTGAAAAGCCCGAGGCAATCCGTGCCGCGCTCTTGAGCGGGTTGGTGAATGGCTTGCTGACCGATGAGCGGACGGCGGATGCCCTTATGGGACCCAGATCCGGCGAATAGGCATCGACCGGCGCAGGACGCGGAAGACGTCGCGCAGGAGAGTTCGGAGGAAACTAGATGGACGAGAGGCACCGCTCTCATTTCGGCGTCTTTGCGCCACAGCACCCCGATGGGGCAACCCTCCTTGAAGGGCTCGTCGGCTGATGTCCCGCGACCTGCTCATCGGCATCGACGCGGGGACGTCGGTGATCAAATCGATCGCGTTCACGCTGGACGGCACGCAAGTCGGCGCCTTCGCGCGCCCCAATGTCTATCGAACCGTGGACGGTGTCGGGGCTGAGCAAGATATGGCGGCCACTTGGGCCGATGCCGCGGCGACCCTGCGCGGCCTCGCCGGAACGGTCCCGAATTTGGCCGAACGCGTCGCCGCCATTGCGGTCACGGCGCAGGGCGACGGCACCTGGCTGATCGATGCTGACGGCGAACCTGCCGGGCCGGCGCTCATCTGGCTCGATGCCCGCGCCGCCGACCTCACGGCGGAGCTGCGGGCCTCCCCGACCGGCCGTCGTCACTTCGAGAGTACCGGTTCGGGCCTCGCGGCGTGCCAGATGGGCCCGCAACTCATGTGGCTCGATCGCTATCGACCCGATGTCATGGCCCGGGCCACGACGGCTCTCCACTTGAAGGATTGGCTCTATTTCAAGCTTACGGGGATACGGGCGACCGAAGCCTCCGAGGGGGTCCACTCCTTTGGCGACTTCCGCACCATGGACTATGCGCCTGCCTTGCTCGACGGGTTCGGTCTCTCGCGTCGGTCTGGTCTGCTGCCGCCGATCATCGACACCAAGGCGCAGTCGGGAAGGCTGAGCCGGGCCGCGGCGGATGAAATTGGCTTAGGCGAGGGCCTTCCGGTGATCCTCGGGCCAATCGACATCGTTGCCACCGCGCTTGGCGCCGGTCTCTACGACCCCCACAGTGACACCGGTTGCACCATCGTGGGCTCTACCGGCATGCACATGCGCATCGCGCGCTCCGCCGGTGACGTGCGCCTCAATCGGGACAGCACCGGCTACACGCTGGCTTTCCCGGTGCCAGGCACCTTCGCGCAGCTCCAGTCCAACATGGCCTCGACGCTGAACATCGATTGGCTGGTGGATCTTGCGCGCGGCGTGCTGAAGCAGCATGGCGTCGAGAAGAGCCGCTCCGATATCTTCCTCAATCTCGATGACCACGTTTTGGCGGCCGAGCCCTGCGTCGTGCTGTTTCACCCCTACATCTCCGAGGCGGGCGAGCGCGGCCCTTTCGTGGATGCCGCCGCCCGGGCGCAGTTCCACGGCCTCTCGGTGCGCCATGGGTTCAATGATCTGATGCGAGCCGTCTACGAAGGTCTGGCCTTTGCGGCCCGCGATTGTTACGCCGCCATGGGGCCGATGCCACCTGAGGTGCGTGTCACAGGTGGTGCCGCCCGGTCGAAGGCCCTTCGCACCGTCCTGGGGGCCGCGCTGGGGACTCGCATCCGCACCTCGACGCGGGAAGAGGCCGGCGCCGCCGGCGCCGCCATGGTGGCCGCCGTCGCGATTGGGGTCTGTCCCGACATGGAAGGCTGCATCGAGCGGTGGGTGACTCCGACGCTCGCCAGCGCGATCGAGCCCGACCCCGATCTGCAGCGCCGCTACGACCGGCTGTTTCCCACCTATGTCGCAGCCCGCAAAGCGTCCGCACCGACCTGGCAGGCCATGCGGACCGCCAACGGTGATCATGTGCCGGCGGACCCGCCGCGCCTTGAACCCAGCATGAAGGACGACAGGCGATGACGGATCATGGGATTGTCGACCTTGCGGTCATCGGCGGCGGCATCAACGGCGCTGGCGTCGCGCGCGATGCGTCGGGTCGGGGCCTCAAAGTCCTGCTGTGTGAGAAGGGCGACCTTGCCGAGGGCACGAGCTCGCGGTCAGGGAAGCTTGTTCATGGCGGCCTTCGTTACCTCGAATATTACGAGTTCCGCCTTGTGCGCGAGGCCTTGATCGAGCGCGAAGTGTTGTTGCGCTCTGCGCCCCATATCATTTGGCCGATGCGTTTCGTCCTACCGCACTCACCCGAACAGCGGCCGGCCTGGATGGTGCGCACGGGCCTGTTTCTCTACGACCACCTCGGGGGCCGCAAAATGCTTCCGGGGTCGCGCAAGCTCGACCTGCGCCGCGCGCCCGAGGGTCGTGCGATCAAGAAGGAGTTCGTCACCGCCTTCGAATATTCGGACTGCTGGGTCGACGACGCGCGGCTCGTGGTGCTGAACGCGCTCGATGCGAAACAGCGGGGCGCGATCGTGCTGACCCGCACGGCCGCGACCTCGGCGCGGCGCGGCGACGATGGGCTGTGGACCGTCACCATGAAGGGGGCCGACGGCTCTTCCCGCTCTGTCAAGGCGCGCGCGCTGATCAACTCGGCCGGACCATGGGTCGAGGACGTCATCGGGCGCGTCGCAGGCCGCAACAGCTCGTACCGCGTCCGCCTCGTCAAAGGGAGCCACATCGTGGTGCCAAAATTCTGGGACGGCCCGCAAGCCTATCTGTTTCAGAACGACGACAAGCGCGTGATCTTCGTCAATCCCTACGAAGGGAACTTATGCCTCATCGGCACCACCGACATTCCCTTCACGGGCCGGCCCGAGGAGGCGACGATCGACCAGAGCGAGATCGAGTATCTCCTCAGGGTGGTCAATCGCTATGCGGCCAAGCCGTTGGAGCAGAAGGATATCGTCTCTTCCTTCTCGGGCGTCCGGCCGCTCTATGACAACAACGCCGACGCCAATGCCTCGGCTGTCACACGCGACTATGTGTTCGAGGTCGACGCGCCGGAGGGCCAGCCGCCGTTGCTCAGCGTCTTCGGCGGCAAGATCACCACGTTCCGCAAGCTCGCCGAACATGCGCTCGACAGACTGACCAAGACATTCCCCACCATGGACAAGGCCTGGACCGCCGAGGCCACCTTGCCGGGGGGAGATCTGCCGAATGCCGACTTCGCGGCCTTCCTGGCAGCGCTTCGGGCGGACTATCCATGGCTGTCCGCCGACCTGTCCGAGCACTACGCCCACCTCTACGGCACGCGGGCCCGGCATCTCCTGGGTTCAGCGACAGGCTTGGACGCGCTCGGGCATCACCATGGAAGCCTGCTCTACCAGCGGGAAGTTGACTTCCTGCGCGAAACCGAGTGGGCGCTCACGCCGGCCGACATCCTGACCCGTCGCACGAAACACGGGCTTCATATGAGCGCCGACGAGAAGCAGGACTTCGAACGCTCGATGGAGGCCGCCTGACATGGTTTGGCCGATCCGACATTGCGTTTTCCCAGGCCTTCGCATCATCCAGGCAGAAGGGCTCCCGGCATGAGTTCGCACGCCAGCATCGGGATTAGATCGCGGCCGAAATCCGCTGTTCGAGTCGTTCTATGGTCGGCCGCAGCCATCCTGCTGATCGGCGCGATGGCGGTCGACACGAAGGTGGTGCGGATCGGATCCGGCGCGGACGCACCGAAGGGCGCTTTCTCCGCAGCAGACTACGGCAAAAGCGAATTTCCGAAGGTCCAGGCCGCCATCGAGGGGCGGGCCGTGGAAGCCGCGACCCTGGCGGCCGCGCTTACGAAGGACTCGGCGGCAGCGGTCAAGCAATATGGGATTGCGGTGGGCAGCGGATCCGAAATCGCCGTCAAGTTCACGGGCGTGGCCGGCAAGCAGGATTCCGGCATCTACGATGTCGCCGTCGAAGGCGTCCCAAACACTGTGTTGATCCACGTTCAGACCGGACCGGCGATCAATGGCACAGACCTGCGCGATGCCACCGGCACGATCAGCTTTGGGCAATTCACCAACCAGATCGAATATCAGAATGCCGGCTCCGCGCTGAACAAGGAGATGAAGAAGCAGGTGCTGTCCAAGGTCGATGCCGGCCATCTGACGGGCAAGACCATCTCCGTCGTCGGAGCCTTCCTGTTGACCAGCCCGGACACCTGGCTCGTCACGCCCGTTCGGCTGAGCGTCCAATGAGCACGACAGACACGAGGGGGGCTGTGCCCGGGGACGCCGTTCTATCGGCGCGCAATATCGCCAAGGCCTATGGCAACATCCATGCCCTCAAGGGTGTGAACTTCGATGTCCATCGGGGCAAGGTCACCACGTTGTTCGGTGAAAACGGCGCAGGTAAATCGACGCTCATGAAGATCCTGTCGGGAGTGGTGCAACCCACCTCCGGCGTCATCGAGCTGGACGGCGATCCGGTGACGTTCTCTTCCGCCTCGGACGCACGGGACTGCGGCATCTCCATCATCCATCAGGAGCTGAGCCTCGCGCCAAATCTGAGCGTGCGCGACAACATCTTCATGGGACGGGAATTGCGGACCGCGAGTGGTATCGATTTCGCCGAAGAGGCCAGTCAGGCGCGCGCGCTGATGACCGAACTCGAAGAGGACATCGACCCGATGACCCTCGTGGAGGACCTTCGCCTGGGGCAACAGCAGATCGTCGAAATCGCGCGGGCGCTGTCGGTCGATGCGCGCATACTGATCATGGATGAGCCCACCTCGGCCCTGAGTGCGACTGAGGTCGAGGTCCTGTTCAAGGTCATCCGGGATCTGACCGGCCGGGGTGTCTCGATCGTCTACATCTCACATCATCTCGAAGAGGCGCTGCAGATCACCGACTACGCCGTGGTGCTGCGCGATGGGGCCATGACCGCGAAGGCCGACCGCAAGGATATCGACCTCGAATGGATTGTCCGCAACATGGTGGGCGAGAATTACAATCTGGGCACTCCGCCGACCGGTCATGAGTTCGGCGAGGTGGCCCTGTCGATCGAGGACGTCAGTGTCGCCGACGTCTCGGGCTCCGGCGCATCCGTCGTCGACCACCTCTCGCTCGATGTGCGTGAAGGCGAGATCGTCTGCATCTACGGACTGATGGGGGCCGGCCGGACCGAGCTCCTGGAATGCATCGCCGGACGTGTGCCGAAGACGGGAGGACGTGTCTTCCTCAAGGGCGAGGAGATCTCTCGTCTGAGTATCGCGGACCGCATCAAGCGGGGCTTGGCGCTCGTGCCCGAGGATCGCCAGCGCGACGGCCTCGTGCAGACGATGTCGGTGGGCGAAAACCTGTCGCTCGCCAGCATTGGCTCCTTCGCCAGGCGCATGTTTCTGTCACGTGGTCGAGAACGATTGATGATCGACCGGTCGATCCGCAGTGTTCACATCAAGACCGCGGGCGGTGGCGCCGCGATTGGATCGCTGTCGGGCGGCAACCAGCAGAAGGTCGTCATCGGCAAGATGCTGACGACCGAACCCACGGTCATCCTCCTCGACGAGCCCAGCCGCGGAATCGATATCGGGGCCAAGGCCGAAGTGTTCCGGTTGCTGGCCGAGCGGGCCGCCAAGGGGCTCGCGGTCGTCTTCTCAACCTCCGAGGTCGCCGAATGTCTGAGCATCGCCCACCGGATCGTGGTGATGCATCGCGGCCGGATCTCGGCGCAATTCGGGTCCGGTGTGACCAAAGAGCAGATCATGGCCGCTTCTGGCGAAGCCGTGATCGCCTGATCCCGAGACAAGCGGAACCCTCCCGATGACCGACGCCGCCCCATCCGTGAAGTCCTCCCGAGCCGGCCTGTTCGCCAACGGGTTCGACGTGGGGCGCCTCCTGCTCGAAGGCCGCGCCTATTTTGCGTTGATTGCCATCATCGTCGTCTTCTCGGCCCTGTCGCCATATTATTTCACGGTCAATAATTTCCTGACGATGGCGTCGCATGTGGCCCTCTTCGGGATCCTCGCGGTCGGCATGCTCCTGGTGATCCTCAACGGAGGCATCGACCTGTCCGTCGGCTCGACCCTGGGGCTGTCCGGTGTGATCGCGGGCTTCCTGATGCAGGGCGTCAAACTGAGCCTGTTCGGTGTCGTGCTCTATCCCGCCGTCTGGGTCGTGGCCCTGCTGTCCTGTGCGCTCGGCGCCTTGATCGGCCTGATCAACGGTGTCCTGATCGCACGCTTCAAGGTGCCGGCCTTCGTGGCGACGCTCGGCGTCATGTACATGGTGCGCGGCGTGGCCCTGCTGATCACCAACGGGCTCACCTACAACAATCTCGGAGGTCGACCGGAGCTTGGCAACACGGGGTTCGACTGGCTCGGGTTCAATCGTCTCTTCGGCGTGCCGATCGGCGTTCTGGTGATGATCGTCATCGCGATCATCGGCAGCCTCGTGCTGAGTCGGACGCCATTCGGTCGGTGGCTCTATGCCTCCGGAGGCAACGAACGGGCGGCGGAATTGTCGGGCGTTCCGGTCAAGACCGTCCAGCTATCGGTCTACATGCTGTCCGGGATCTGCGCCGCGATCGCCGGCCTCATCCTCTCGTCGCAACTGACGTCAGCGGGACCGACGGCGGGCACCAGCTATGAGTTGACCGCCATCGCGGCCGTGGTGATCGGCGGGGCGGCCCTCACGGGCGGGCGTGGCAACATCCGCGGCACGATGCTCGGGGCCTTCGTGATCGGCTTCCTGTCCGACGGCCTCGTGATCATCGGCATCTCGTCCTACTGGCAGACGGTGTTCACAGGCGCGGTCATCGTGCTCGCGGTGCTGCTCAACGCCATCCAATATCGCCGCCAGCCGAAGGCTCCGGCCTCCAGCGGCGGATCAGCGACTTCTCCGCAAAAAGCGGGGTAGGGGCCTTGGCGGCTGAGCCCGCCGAGGAAAACGGCCGGTTCACCGGCACGAACAGTCATACCAAGGAGAGAAACATGTCTGGAATGGCAAAAGGCTTGATCGCTGCGCTGACGCTTGCAGCGCCACTCTTAGCCGGCACCGCGATGTCGGCTTCGGCCGCCGGTCTCGTCTCGATCATCGTCAACGACCCGTCGAACCCTTACTGGCTGACGGAAGGCAAAGTCGCCGCGGGCGAGGCTGAGAAGCTGGGTTATACGTCCAGTGTTGGCGCCTCGAAGGGCGACACGAACACCGAGAGCACGCTGATCGACACCGCGATCACCAACAAATCGGTGGCGATCATTCTCGATCCCGCGAATGCGAGCGGTTCGATCGGCGCGGTGAAGAAGGCCATGGCGGCCAACATTCCGGTCTTCCTCGTCAATGCCGAAATCAACCAGGAAGGCTTGGCCAAGGCCCAACTCGTCTCCAACAACGCTCAGGGTGCCGCCGCCGGAGGTCAGCAGTGGGTGAAGGACGTCGGTCAGAAGGGCAATTATGTTGAACTCCTGGGCGCACCGTCCGACAACAATGCCGCCACGCGGTCCAACGGCTACGATACCGTGCTCAGCCAGTATGACGATCTCCACAAGGTTGGCTCGCAGGTCGCCAATTGGGATCGTACCCAGGGCCACGACAAGATGCAGAACCTGATGCAGGCCCATCCCGACATCATCGGCGTGATCAGCGGCAATGACGAGATGGCCCTCGGGGCCATCGCGGCGCTGAAGGAGGCGGGCAAATTGTCGAGCATCAAGGTCGGCGGCTTCGATGGTTCGCCGGACGCCGTCGCGGCGATCAAGGCGGGCGAGCTGCAATATACGGTGCTCCAACCTGTCGCCACCTTTGCCGCGAAGGCCGTACAGGAAGCCGATTCCTTCCTGAAGACCGGCAAGACGGGAGCGTCGAGCGAGAAGCAGCTCTTCGACTGCATCCTGATTACGAAAGCCAATGTCGACAAGATGAACGCGCCGTTTACGCTCGATAAGTAAGAGCGCTTTGCACACACAGGCGCAGTGCCGTTGAGGGTGCTGAGCTGGGGTGCATGGAAGTTCGGGCGGAGTAGGGTCGAGCCTGCTTTGGCCAATCACCCTACGAGTCAAAGCTCGGCGATCAACTCCTTGATCTGCCGAGCCAGGGCGTAGGTTGTAATGGGTTTTGTTCCAACCCGCATGCCGGGTTTGAGATGGCCGCGATCGAGCATGGTGTTTTCCGCGGGCGCCAATGATGAGAAGGGCACCTTGAGGCCTGGTCGAATGTTCCGCGCAACGTCGGCAACCTGGCATCCGTTCATCTTGTTCGGAAGACCAACGTTGCGATCATCAGGTCAATTCACGCGTCTGACTGGAGAACCTTCAGGCTGAAACTCCGTCCTTCGCCTCGGAGGTGATCCCCGCATCCACAAGAACATCGCTAGTGGATTGACGTCGACGCACGAGTCCCGTCTGGGATTCCGTTCTTTGTCGTGGCGTGCGCGTCTGGGCGATGGGCCCAGGAATTATCGTTGATGTGACTGCCGCACACCGCGCCCGACTTGAGGCTGTGGTCGCGGACCGCAACAGCCCACAGAAGCATGTCTGGCGCGCCGCGAGCGTGCTGGCAACGGCAGACGGGTACGGCACGAACGCCGTCCATGCAGCGGACCGGACGGGCCATGGCGAAGGCCGTGGGCGTCAGCCTGTCCTACGTGCATCGGGTCTGGCCGTCCCACAGGCTGCAGCCGCACCGCATCCGGACCTTCAAGCTCTCGAACGATCCGGCCTTCGCGGCCAAGGTCCGCGACATTGTCGGGCTCCATGTCGATCCGCCCGCCCATGCCGTGGTCCTCTCCCTCGATGAGAAGCGCAGATCCAAGCCCTGGACCGTACCCAGCCTGGCCTGCCCATGAAGCCTGGCCGCGCCGGGACCATGACGCACGATGACAAGCGCCATGGCACGACCACCCTGTTCGCGGCCCTTGACGTGTTGGACGGCAAGGTGGTCGGCCGATGCATGCAGCGCCATCGCCATCAGGAGTTCATCCGCTTCCTCAACGCCGCCGAGAAGACCGTCCCGGCCAGCAAGGCCATGCACGTCTGAGGCGTTTCGTCGATCACGACATAACGGCTCGATCGGGGTCCGCCATCGTGCTCGACGACGGGCGAGAAGGCTGGATCCTCTCCCCTTTCGGGACGCACGCCGCTCGTCGGCACCTCCATGCTGAACCCCGTCACGTGCAAAATTTGATGGCACGAGACGTATCAGCAGGTTCGATGAGGTTCCTGAAGTCCGTTGTTACACTTTTCTGATTGTTGCTCACTCAGTCTCGGCACCACGGCATGGCACTGAGCTCCTCAGGGACACCCTTGGTGTGCGGAGGACCATCGATCGTAGGAAGCTACCCGCAAGGCGGCCGGCTGTGACGTAATCCGGGCCGAGAAGGTTTGGGCAAGTGCTGCGACGAGGTGACCACCTTTTCGGACTTCATCCGGCAATGGCGCGAACTCTGGCGGAAGTCGCGAGAGCGGTTCGCGTGGCTTCTGTTTCAGGATCTGACCCGTTGCTGCCGTCGCTAACGTCCGCTTTCTCGCATGCCAATCAATCGAAATGACCAACCTTGGCTATTATTGATCCGGGGTTTGTCGTGATAAAATCAATAATTCATGACGTAAGCCTTCAAACGCCGCCAGCTAGATCGCGGCGTGTCGGTGGAAAAGGTTCTGCTTGAACCGGTCTAGCAGTGGCGTGCACTGTCGATTCCGACGAAGTCGCTCCCTGTTTCCGAGATGATGGCGTCCCCTGATTTGGGGATGATGTCGCCTGTTGCCGGTCAGTGATCAGGCTAATGCCGGACCGTCCTCGAAACTATGCGCCATGAACTCCAGCGCGCGGCGGACGCCGCCGCGGCTGATTGGGCCGCCGAGGCAGACCCGCACGGCTTCGGGCGGAGAGCCAGTGACGGTGAAGACGTCGCTGGCAACGATCCCGATGCCGGTCTCCCGCATGTGACCGATGAAAGCGGAGCGCGTCCAGGGTGGGGGCAGGTGGACCCACAGGTTGAAGCTGATCGGGTCGGCCTGGAAGGAGCCCGGCGGCAGGATCGAGGTCGCCAGCGCTTGCCGCGCGGCGGCTTCCGTGCGGATGAAGCGCAGGATCGCGTCAGCCGTGCCGTCTTCGATCCAGCGTGTCACGATGGCGGCGGTGAAGGGCGAGGCCATGACATTGGCGGCGCGGAGGGCGGCCGCGAAGGGCCAGCCTGACCGCGTGTCGGGAGCCAGGACATAGGCGGCGCGCAGTCCCGCCCCAATGCATTTGGCAAGGCCCGCGACGTGCCATGTCAAGTCCGGGGCAATCGCGGCGAAAGGAGGCGGGCTCTTTGTGGGGATGAAGCCGTAGGCGTCATCCTCGATGATCGGCACGTGGAAGTGCCGCGCGGTGGCCGCGATGGCGTCACGCCGGTCTTTCGGGATCGTCAGCGTCGTAGGGTTTTGCAGCGTCGGGTTGAGGTAGAGCGCCTTCGGCTTCAACGTCCGGCAGGCGTCCGCGAAGGCGTCGGGGTCAATGCCATCCCGGTCCATCCGCAGCCCGACGAGTGACAGGCCCAGCTGGGCCGCGATGGCGCGGGCGCCGGGATAGGTGATGGCCTCGCAGAGGATCGTCTCACCTCGTTGCGCCAGAATTCCGAAGATGCCGAGCAGGGCGGGATGGGCGCCGGGAGTCACGAAGATGCGATCCTGCGTCGGCACCAGTGCCCGCCGTCCGAGCCAGCTCGATGCCGCGTCCTTGTCGGCCGGCGCACCGCCGAATCCCTGGTACCGCAGGAGCCCCATCACGTTTTGCGAGACGGCCGCGATGCCTTCTTGCATCCGCTTGAGCAGCGCCGGATCGTCCTGTTCCGGTGGCAGGTTCATCGACAGGTCGACCAGGATTGGCCGCACGGCCGATCGCTGGACGGCGGCCGGTGAGGCCAGCCCGGTGATCGACGTGCCCTGGCCGACCTTGGAGACCACGAGGCCGCGTTTCTGCGCCTCGCCATAGCCGCGCGCCACAGTGGTGAAGTCGATCCCGAGCCGCGCCGCGAGTTTGCGCTGGGGCGGAAGACGGTCAGCCAACGACAGGCGGCCCGCCGCGATGTCCGAAGCGATCGCATCGGCGATCGCCAGGTAGCGCGGCTTGTCGCTCTCCTCGAGGTTGGGGATCCAGTCGGCCATGCCGCTCTCTTGCGGCAGCGCTCCGTCGGTCACAAGTCTCCACTCCGCAGAAAATTGATCGGATTGAATGTATATTTGTCTAGAGGAAAGATCCAGTGATAAGGCTTGAGGGCATGTTTGCGGACCGTCACGCAGCCTGCTTGTTGAGCATTGATGCTGGTGGAGATATCGGCATTCCGCCTAGGAGAAGAGCTTTTCCCTCTCAAACTCTGTTGAGAATCACCTGCTCATTTTGACTGTATTTTGAGCTTGTGATTGAATGCACAAAGACGGAGATTTTGTATGGATCAACGAGATGGCGCGGCCGGCGCTCATCCACAGATCACAAGCAGAGGATCAGCCCATGCCTGCCGTAAACAAGCCAGCCACCGAGAAGGGTGATTATTTCGTCGACTACGAGGAGAAGGTCTTCGAGGACGTCAAAGCCAAGCCCGGCGAGAAGGCGCTTGTCACCTTCCACACGGTCGCTTTCGAAGGCTCGATCGGCTTCGTCAACCTGTTGCAAGCCACCCGCCTGCTGCGCAAGGGCTTCGAGACCTCGGTGCTGCTGTATGGACCCGGCGTCACCCTTGGAATCCAGCGCGGTTTCCCGAAGATCGGCGACGAAGCATTCCCCGGTCACCTCAACATGAACAACCAGCTTACGAAATTCATGGCCGAGGGGGGCAAAGTCTATGCCTGCCGTTTCGCGCTCCAGGCTCTCTACGGTCACGGCGAGCACTCGCTGATCCCGGGTATCACACCGATCGCGCCGACCGACGTGCTCGACCTGATCCTGATTCACAACCGAGACGGCGCCTTCATGGTCCACACCTGGACCGTCTGAC
Source organism: Lichenifustis flavocetrariae (assembly GCF_026130545.1). Classification (GTDB taxonomy): domain Bacteria; phylum Pseudomonadota; class Alphaproteobacteria; order Rhizobiales; family Beijerinckiaceae; genus Lichenihabitans; species Lichenihabitans flavocetrariae. The sequence continues at coordinate 49,361 of NZ_JAMOIM010000019.1, forward strand.
CCGCTTCGCCTCTGCCTGAAGGAGACCAGACATGGCTGAAGCGCGGAAACTGCGTGTCGCTGCCGCGCAGATCGCCCCGGACCTCGACGGTTGGGCAGGCACGCTCGACCGCGTCCTCGCGGCGATTGCCGAGGCCGCCAGCAAAGGCGTGGAACTCGTTGTCTTCCCCGAAACCTTCGTGCCCTGGTACCCCTATTTCTCCTTCGTCCACCCGCCGGTTCTCACCGGGGCGGAGCATATCCGCCTCTACGAGAACGCCGTGGTGGTGCCAGGGCCGGTGACCGAGGCCGTGGCGGCCGCGGCTCGCCGGCACCACATGGTGGTGGCGCTCGGGGTCAATGAGCGCGACCACGGCTCCCTCTACAATGCCCAGCTCGTCTTCGATGCGGACGGCGCCCTGAAGCTCAAGCGCCGCAAGCTCACTCCGACCTTTCATGAGCGGATGATCTGGGGGCAGGGCGATGGCGCCGGCCTCAAGGTGGTCGAGACGGCCGCCGGCCGTGTCGGGGCGCTGGCCTGCTGGGAGCACTACAATCCGCTCGCCCGTTACGCCCTGATGGCGCAGCACGAGGAGATCCACGTCGCCCAGTTCCCCGGCTCCCTGGTCGGCCCTATCTTCGCCGACCAGATCGAAGTGACGATCCGCCACCACGCGCTGGAAAGCGGCTGTTTCGTCGTCAATGCAACGGGCTGGCTCACCGAGGAGCAGATCGCCCGCATCTCTCCCGAGGAGAAGCTGCGCAAGGGTCTGCGCGGCGGATGCATGACCGCGATCGTCTCGCCCGAGGGCGCCCATGTGGTGCCACCCCTCACGCAGGGCGAGGGCCTGCTCGTCGCCGATCTCGACATGGGCCTTATCGTCAAGCGAAAGCGGATGATGGACTCGGTCGGCCACTACGCCCGGCCCGAACTGATGAGCCTGCTGCTCGATCAGCGGTCTGCCACCCCGATGCACGTGACCGCCGACCCGTCCACCTCCCTCTCCGGGAACCCAGCCGATGAACGCGATGACACCGACCGAGTTGCCGACGGAGCGCCTGATCAACGAATTGCAGTCCTTCGGAGTGCGGCTGGTTGATCCCAAGGCGGGGGCCGACAGCCGCCGCGGTGGAGCCGGCCCCTCGGACCACAAGGCGCTCACTATTGACGGCATGACCGTGATGGTGCCGGTGCATACCGCCCCGGCCTTCGAGAGCCCCTATCTGGCCGAAAGACCCGGGCCGGACGGGCGCGGCCGCATCACGCGCGACGGCGTCACCGTGGCGGATTTCGGCCTGCCGGCCCGGCCGCGTTTCTACGACCTGTCGACCGCCGACGGCATTCCCTATTCGAAGATCGCCGTCCTGCATGGCCGCGACGTGCTGGCCACCACGGTGCTGCAGAGCTGCATCCGCTACCAGAGCCGCACCAAGACGTGCCAGTTCTGCGCCATCGGCCAGTCGCTGGCGGCCGGCCGCACCACCGAGCGCAAGACGCCGGCCCAGCTCGCCGAGGTCGCCAAGGCGGCGGTGGAGCTTGACGGTGTCAAGCACATGGTGATGACGACCGGCACCCCGCCCGGCAGCGATCGCGGCGCCGCGATCCTCGCCGAGAGCGCTGCCGCCGTGAAGGCGGCCGTGGCCCTGCCGATCCAGGTGCAATGCGAACCGCCGGACGACGACATCTGGTTCGAGCGCATGCGCGATGCCGGCGCCGATGCGCTCGGCATGCATCTCGAAGCCGTGACGCCCGAGGTGCGCGCCCGCATCATGCCCGGCAAGGCGCAGGTCTCGATCGAACGCTACCTCACCGCCTTCGCGGCCGCCGTGCCGGTCTTCGGGCGCGGCCAGGTGTCGACCTACATCCTCGCGGGGCTCGGCGACACCGTCGAGGCCATCCTGGCGATCAGCGAAAAGCTCGTCGCGCTTGGGGTCTATCCCTTCGTCGTCCCCTTTATACCGATCTCCGGCACCCCGCTCGAAAGTCATCCGGGCCCGGATGCCGGCTTCATGCACGCCATCCTCAAGCCGCTCGCCGCGATGCTGGTCGAGAGCGGCCTGAAAGCGACCGACGTCAAAGCGGGCTGCGGCAAGTGTGGCGCCTGTTCGGCGCTCTCCACCTACGAGCGGAGGCTGACGGCATGATGTTCGATCCCGTCCGACCCTTCGTCTCGAGCGCCTTCAGCGTGAAATTCGCCACCGAGGCCTGGGAACGGCGCGGCGCGGCGGCCTTGCGCCGCCAGGTCTTCTGCGCCGAGCAGGGCCTTTTTGGCGAAGACGATCGCGACGCGCTCGACGCGGTGGCGATCCCCATCGTGGCCCTGTCGTCCTACACCGTCGCGCCCGACGCCGTCGTCGGCACAGTGCGCATCCACGAGGCGGAGCCGGGCACCTGGTGGGGCTCGCGCCTCGCGGTCGCCGCAGACCACCGACGCGTTGGCGCTTTGGGCGCTTCGTTGATCCGCCTCGCCGTCTCCTCTGCCCACGCGCGGGGGTGCAGAACCTTCCTGGCCCATGTTCAGAGCCAGAACGCGCTGATGTTCCAGCGGCTGCACTGGGCGATCATCGACGACATCGAGCTGCACGGGCGCCCGCACAAGAAGATGCAGGCGGATCTCGCCTTCTATCCGCCCTTTGCGACCCCGGAATCAGGCTTCCTGGCGTTGGCGCTGCGGGCCGCCTGATGCTGGACGACCGCGCTTTCGCCGCCCTGGCCGCAACGTTGCGCGGGAGCCGGGGCATCTCGGCCAAGGCCGACATCGGCCTGGTCGCGCGCTCCCTCGGGCTGTCGGGCGCGTCGGCGGTGCCGGTCGGTGACGACTGCGCCGCCATCGCCGACGGCGACGGCTATCTCCTCCTCGCCATCGAGGGGTTCATGAACGAGTTCGTTGCGGGTGATCCCTGGTTCGCCGGCTGGTGCGGCATCATGGTCAACCTGTCGGACATCGCCGCCATGGGGGGCCGTCCCATCGCAGTGGTCGACGCTATCTGGGCCAGGGGCGAGGCGGAGGCGGAGCCGGTGATGCGCGGATTGCGCGACGCCTCGGCGGCCTTCGGCGTGCCGATCGTCGGCGGTCACACCAATCTGCGGACCGACCGGGGCCAGCTCTCGGTCGCCGTACTGGGCCGTGCCAAATGCCTGCTGACGAGCTTCGACGCGCGGCCGGAGCAGACGCTGGTCGCGGCCATCGACCTGCGCGGCCGCTATCGCGAACCCTTCTCCAACTGGGAGGCCGCGACCGACGCCCCGGCCGCGCGCCTGCGCGGCGATCTCGACCTTCTGCCGCAGATCGCGGAGGCGGGCCTCGCGCGGGCCGCCAAGGACATCAGCCAGGGCGGGCTCGTCGGCACGGCGGCGATGCTCGCCGAGTGCTCGGGGGTCGGCATCGACATCGACGTCGCCGCCTGCCCCAAGCCGGAGGGTGTCGATCTCGATCGCTGGCTGCTTAGCTTCCCGAGCTTCGGCCACATCCTGGCGATCGATCCCCCCAACGTCGCCGCCGTGACGGCCATGTTCGCGGCGCGAGGTATCGCGGCGGCGGCTGTCGGCCGCATTACGGCGGGACGCGCCGTGACCGTGTTCCAAGGCGAAGCCAGCGCAACCATCTGGAATTTCGCCGAGGCGCCATTGATCACGGCGTCCGTCGGAGGTGCCGCGTGACCGGTCGCCCCCTCCGCATCGCTCTTCTCACCCATTCCACCAATCCGCGTGGAGGCGTGGTCCATGCGCTGGCCATCGGCGACGCGCTCGCGGAACTCGGCCATGAGGCGGTCGTCCACGCGCCGGATGCATCAGGTCGGGGCTTCTTCCGCGCGACGGCGTGCCAGACCCTGCCGATCCCGGCGTCCCTTTTGAACGTGCCCGACACCCACGCGCTGGTCGAGGCCCGCATCGACGACTACCTCCGCCATTTCGCCGACCCGGCGCATCGCCGCTTCGACGTCTTCCACGCCCAGGACGGTATCTCGGGCAACGCACTCGCGACCCTGAAGCAGCGTGGGCTCATCGAGGGCTTCACCCGCACGGTCCACCACATCGAGAGCTTTGCCGATCCGCGGGTTGCCGACCTTCAGCGACGCTCGATCGTCGAAGCAGATACGCATGTCGTGGTCAGTCCCCAATGGAGCGAGGTGCTTCGGGACGACTTCGGCCTCGCCGCCACGGTGATCGGCAATGGCGTCGACCGACTGCGCTATTCGCCCCACCTCCATCCAGAGGATCTCACGTTGCGCCGCAGGCTCCGCCTTCAGGACGGCCCGGTGTTCCTGTCGGTCGGAGGAATCGAGGAGCGCAAGAACACCGTGCGGATCCTGGAAGCTTTCGCCCAGGTCTTCGCTCTGCGCCCGGAGGCGCAACTCGTCATCGCGGGCGGCAGCTCGCTGCTCGACCATGAGGCCTACAGATTCCGCTTTGCCGAGGCTCTCGCCGCAAGCGGCCTTCCCGCCGATGCTGTGCGTTGCATCGGTCCCCTGGCCGATGCCGACATGCCAGCGCTCTACCGGATCAGCGACGCGCTGGTCTTTCCCTCGGTCAAGGAGGGGTTCGGCCTCGTCGTCCTCGAAGCCATGGCTTGCGGCCTCCCGGTTGTCACGTCGGCGATCCGGCCCTTCACCGACTACCTCGACGCCGACGATGTCGTGTGGTGCAGGCCTGACAGCACCGCGTCCATCGCCAACGCGATGCTGGTCGTCCTTCAGCCGGCAGTCAGAGCCCGTGTCATCGCGCAGGGTCATGTCGTTTCCGCCCGACACGACTGGCACCAAGCCGCCCGGGCGCATCTTTCGATCTATCAGACGGTGGGAGCGCTCGACCATGCCTGAGATGCGGTTCTGCGTGCGGTGGCCGGATGGCGCGGAAGAATCCTGCTATTCGCCTTCGCTCGTGATCAAGGACTTTTTCGTCCCTGGCGAGAGCTATCCGCTTGCCGATTTCCTGTCGCGCAGCCGGCAGGCCCTCACGATCGCGAGCGACAGGGTGCAGGCGCGCTACGGCATGCCTTGCTCGCTCGCCCTCGGCCAACTTCAGCGGATCGAAGCGGCCGGCAATGGATTTTCGGACGCGCCCGACGCGCGGGTCACGGTCCTCTCCTTCCTTGAATAGACGGACATCGTTCCATGACGGCTCGCACCCTCAAATCTCACTACAACGTGGTCGTGGTCGGCGGCGGGCAAGCTGGCCTCTCGGTCAGCGCTCATCTGCGCGAACAGGGTGTCGGCCACGTGATCTTCGAGAAGAACCGGATCGCGCACGCTTGGCGGAGCCAGCGGTGGGACGCCTTCTGTCTCGTAACGCCCAACTGGCAGTGCCAGCTGCCGAACTTCCACTATGCCGGACCCGATCCGAAGGGCTTCATGCCGCGCGACGAGATCGTCGCCTATGTCGAAGACTTCGCCGCGCACATCGATGCACCCGTGCGTGAGGGCGTCGGCGTCTTGCGGGTCGGCCGCGAAGGGGCGGGCGGCTTCGTGGTCGAGACAGAGGCCGGCACGGTGACGGCGGACGCCGTCGTGATGGCGATCAGCGCCTATCATAAGCCGCAAGTTCTCCGCGTCGCCGAACGCCTGCCGCCCATCATTACCCAGCTCCATTCTTCCGCCTACAGGAACGCCGCTGCGCTCCCGGCCGGGGCGATCGTGGTGGTGGGCTCCGGCCAGTCCGGGTGCCAGATCGCCGAGGACCTGCATCTTGCCGGGCGTCAAGTGCATCTGGTGGTCGGCAGCGCCCCGCGCTGCCCGCGCTTCTATCGCGGCCGGGATGCCGTGGAGTGGCTGTCCGACCTGGGACAATATGACATGCCGGTCGACAAACATCCCAAGGGCGAGGCAGTCCGCAAGCAGGCGAACCATTATCTCACCGGCCGCGATGGCGGCCGCGACATCGATCTCCGTCGCTTCGCCAAGGATGGCATGCAATTGCATGGCCGTCTCATGGACGTTGACGGCACGACGCTCCGGTTCGGTGACGATCTCGTCAAGAATCTCGACAATGCCGACACGGTCTACAACGGCATCTGCGCGCTGATCGACAGGCATATCGCCGACAGCGGCATCGATGCACCGGCGGGCGAGCCCTACCGGCCGGTCTGGCAGCCAGGCGCGACGACCCACACGCTTGATATCGAGGTCGCCGGCGTATCCACCGTGATCTGGGCCACCGGGTTCCGTTCGGATTGGTCGCTGGTCGACATGCCACTGTGTGACCAGGACGGTTATCCCCGGCACACGCGAGGCGTCACGCCCATTGAGGGGTTCTACGTCGTCGGCATGCCCTGGCTTTACACCTGGGGCTCGGGACGCTTCTTGAACGTCGGGCGCGACGCGGAGCACATCGCCGAGCATATCGCAGGGCGTCGGGCGACATGGGCCGATGCGCGAAGCGGCGTCAGCCTCGCCGCCTTCGAAATCTGAGGTCTCGCCATGACTGTCGCCGTCCCGCTCACGCTTGGCCAGCTCCAGGGAGCCGGGGTATTCGCCTCCTCACGCCAATCCATGATCGGACTGGGCATGCCGCACCTGACGGCCTGCGGGCTGTCGGAGACGTGGCTGCTTAAGGAGCTAGGCCACCGCCACTGGCAGCTGATCGCCCAGGCTTCGGGCCTGGAGCGGCCGGTGTTCCGCGACCGGGCGGGCGACACCGTTTATGCCGCCTTCTGTGGCGTCGCGATCCGCGACGCGCGCTTTGACGCGCTGCGGGAGCACGACGACCTCCTGATCGCATCCGACATCGCCCGTGTCTCCCGCACGCAGTTCGCCAGCCGTCATCACCTGTCCCGCGAGGGCAGGGCCCTGGGCGTCGTCGAGATGCTGTCGGTCTTCGTCAAGCGGGCGGCGCCGGGGCAGAACCGCTCGATCGTCCGCGTCGCCGTCGCGGGACTGGGCCAGATGCCGCTGCGGCCGGAGTTCACCGACCTGACCACGCGCGTGCCCTCGCTGAGAGGAGGCGACTGGACGGAGCATTTCGGCTTTCGTGCCGATGACGCCGAGGTGTTGGAATCGACGACGATCCTGCCGTGCCCGTCGCAGGACTTCAACGGCGCCGGCCTGCTCTACTTTTCGTCATTCCAGTCAGCGGTCGACCGCCTGGAATGGGCGACCTTCGGGGCGCGCTATCCGGCGTTGACCACAACGGCCCGTGACATCGTCTATCATGGGAACGTCGACATCGGCGAACCGATCATCGTCGCCTTATGCGGCTTGCGCGAGACGGCCGATCACCTCGACCACTGGTGCCGCCTCACGGCCACGCGGGATGGTCGGGTGCTCGCCGACGTATTCTCGAAGCGCAAGCGGTTGGGCTTCAACGGTTGACTTGATCCGGTAGCCACGCGTCATCGAACCCGATTCTTGGCTCGCTGTCGTCATCTTGCATCCACTCGGCGGCGGACAGAGTTGCAGACTTCGAAAGGCAGCTTCGATTGGTCCGCAGCTTCGAAGCAGATTATCTGATAACAGCCAAGTTCGCGTGTCGCGGCCAACCAGCTTGAGCTGAAGCAGACCTCTTCAATGTTGGGTTTGAATCGACATGTATCGGCCTGCTGAATGTCTGCAAGGTGGCAACTGGCCAGCGGCAACTATTGGCACAATCCGCCCCTGGACCGCAGTGTAATTGCCGGTCCAGGTGGCGAGCTACGTTGCGGCGTCAATTTTTTTGGGGACATGCTGTCGCGGCTGCGCAGTCACAGCCGCAACCACTCGACCAGGAAGTTCGTTATGGACGATCTCAGTGTGCGCGCAGCTCTGGAGACACATTGGGCTGCGTCCGACGCGAATGATTTCGAACGAGAGCATCAGATCTACCGAGAAGATGCTGTCCTCGAATATCCGCAGTCCGGTGAGTTCATTCGAGGGCGGGCACACATTCAATCATCTCGGGCCGCACAGCCGAATCAGAAGCGTTTCACGGTGCGGCGGATCGTCGGTTCGGGCGACCTTTGGATTACCGAATATGTTCTCACCTATGACGGACAACCCTCCTACACCGTGAGCATCATGGAATTCCTGGACGGCAAGGTCGTTCGTGAAACGCAATATTTCGGCGATCCATTTGAGCCAGGTGTTTCGCGTTCTCAATGGGTCGAGCGGATGCAATAACGCTGCTGCCCTTGCCCGCAATCAGTCGGCCGCGCAGCGGCGAGCCGCTTCGGGTCGACCTCGACCATTGGCCTGAGGCAGGTAGCTTGGTCAGGAGTCGGGTAGCGTGCTGATCTCCGAAACGGCGCAGCCCAGAAGGGGTGACTAGCTTGGCCGATTGCTCCAGGTCCGCGTTGAACGTGATCATACCGGTGGGGAGCGAGCGCAGGCATGGTCAGTCACGTTGGATGGCTCACCCGCGTCCGCCAGCGGCAAGACTGCGCCGATGTTTGTGAGGAGTTTGCGGGCCCGCATCAGTTCGGCGATGCGCTCAAGCCGCGTGGTCGTGACGTCGACGAGGAAAAAGGCCGCACGGGTCTCTGTTCGGGCTGCGAGGTTCTGATCGGGTTGGGAAACAACTGAGATCAAGACTCCTCCCGGTTTGATCACTTCGAACGACCCCGTCTGTATCTCACCGCCGACAAGGTCGATCACCGCGTCCACACGGTTCACGATGCTCGTGAATTCGGTCGTGCGATAATCGATGACCTGGTAGGCCCCGAGCGTTCTGGCATAAGAAACGTCTTTCGTCCCGCAGGTGGCGATCACCGTCACGCGCTCCCGGCGCGCGAGTTGAACCGCATAGGCACCGACGTTGCCCGCCGCCCCATGAATGAGGACGGCATAGGCACCCGTGAATTGCGCATTGGTCACGCCGAACACCGTGTCACCGACCCGAAAGTCCGGAACGCCCTCGCCGAGCCTCTCGACAATGCCCGACAAGTCCGATCCGAGCGTCAGCGGTAGAGGCCGTGGGAGAGCGCTGTTTCCGGAACGGATCCCTAGCCGCCAAGCTCAACAACGTTGTGGGCGTCGACGTGCCAAATCCAAGAAATCGCATGTCTATGGAGGATGCAGGCGGGCGTGGTCATTCAAGCACCCGGGCAGGGGCGCTTTCGGGCAACTGTCATAAAACAGGCAATATCTCGTCCCCCGCCGATCTGCCGAGCGACCTCGCGAGCGCAAGCGGGCAAGACTCAGGTACGAACGTTTCACGCCTGCTACCAGGGTCGAACGACGCCGAGCGACGAAAACGGTTTTGTCAACTGCTCCGCGACCAGGCCAGCCGTCATCAGCGCGCCTGTTGGGCAGAAGCCGATCGCTTTTTTGCTCGCACCTGATGACCACAGCCCGGCATGGGTGCAGAGATCATCAACAAACTTCTACACGTTGTATTTCGCCCTGTGTCACGGCCTCGCTGCAGGCCGTAGAGCGGCGAGAGATCGTCAGGGTGTCGCGGGTCTTTCGGGTACCATGTAGCTCTCATACAGCCTCGGACGATCACGTTGAGCCACTTGGAGGACGTCCTGGAGCCTCGCTGATGCCCAATCAGGTTGCGACGCCGTTTCGGCCCTTGCTCCAGACCTACATCCCGTGAGCGGTGAACCTCGCAGGGAGCCCGTCAACCCGGTCACGGTCCGATCTGCGCCGCGAAGGTCTTCTCAATGAACACCTTGCCGTCGCGTGCCACCGTGTAGGTCGCCGCGTAACGTCCGGGAGGCCATCCTAACGCAGGTCGCTTCCGACCAACGCCCATGTAGACTTGATCCTTGTTTGACGGCAGGGGCGGCTCGCTGTGATCGAGCAGCGGTCCGTTCGGCCCAATCAAAACGATTCGCTGAACGTCGCCCTGCCGCAGCGTGATGGCTTGGACATAGGCCAGGACGGCTGGTGAGTCCGGTGTGAGGACCTCGGGGCCGAGACCGTTCTCGATGTCGCTCATCGTCACAGCACGAGACGCCAGTCCTGCATTGAGGACCGTCCCGGCCTTATAGGCGAGCGTCCGTTGGATCGCCGGAGACCAAAGCGAGACGCCTCCGCTGCACGCCCCCTCGGTCTCACCGTAGGCAAACGGATCGATGACCTTGCCGTCGCGCCGCACTGTGATGTGAAGGTGCGGAAATTCAGTGTCGCCAGACAGGCCAACATGACCGATGGGCTGCCCCGCCGCCACGACGTCGCCGGGCTTCACCATGAGGGTGCCTTGAGCCATGTGACAGTACTGGGTTTCGAAACCGTCGGCATGCGCGATCACGAGGGCGTTCCCACAATCCCGGTCTTTGATCGCGTCGTGACCGATCACCGCCACGGAAACGTCGGCCATGCCATCCCGAGCGCGCAGCACTTTCCCGGGCGCGGCTGCCAGGACGTTGACGCCCTTGCGCTCATCAGCCATCGTCAAGAGGCGGATGTCTGTGCCGTTGTGGCCCTTGTAGGTCACGGTGCCGCATCGGTAATCCTTGGCGGCTGCCCCACCGCCATGATCCACATAATGTTGGATCTCGCAGGTCTCACCCACTTGACAGGCAACAGGCCAGCCAAGGGCGATTTCCGCCATCGCTTGCGGGGCATAGAATCCGGGCCAAGAAAGCAGGGCGGCGAGGCGCAGGGTCGATCTCATGCTCATGCATGCTCTCGCAAATGCGGACAATCGATGGCTCTTGCCGAGGAGGCGATTCCACCACCTCGCCATTGATGGAAGAGTCTGAAGGGACGTTACTCGCCGCAGGCGGGGCCACAATGTCCGAGCAAGCCCACCTGGGGACGTCTCCAGCCCACGGGAGATGTGAGGTACAATGACGGATCAGGCCATCATGTGCTCAGCGAGCCACTAGTCGCCGTTCTGAATGCCGGCCACCCCCTCGCGGCACGAGCATCGGTCGTTCCACGGACTTGGCGGCGGAAACCTTCATCGGGATCTCGCCCGTACCCGAATTTTGCGCGGGGTGGTTTACGGCTATCTGGAGCGCGTCGGGGTGTCCGCCGTACCCCGTTTTGGGATCGACAACTTCGCCATGGCGATGTCGCTTGTTCAAGCAAACGATGGTGTTGCCTTGTTGCCGGCCTCGATCGAGGTCTATCTACCGACGAGCTGGCGGCGCGACTGCGACACATGAACAGAAGTAACCGCGGAACTGAAGAGTGTCGGACGTTGCAGATGGGCAGCCTTCGCGAGGGCATAGACTTGAGCTTTCACCTTATCGAACGACCGGAACCGGGCAAGACCGCAAGGTCTGCACTTGGCGCAGCCCAGCTTCTTCAGAATTACTGCGTCATGCCTCGTCGTCCAGAAAGCTCGTCAACGCGTCTTGAAGCACGGCGTCGTCACCGGCCAAGCCGTGCATCGCGGCCATTCTCAAGATCACGGTTGCCGTAATCCGCTCTTCGATCGTGTCTTCCCCGAAGGTGTAGTAAATGATCGCCCGCTCACCGTCCCTGTGACAACGGCCTTCGATTTGCTGCAGCTGGATCGCGCTGTACCGCATGTCGTGGACGATCAGCGATCGCGGACGGTGGCCTCCCGGCATCTCGTTCCTGTGCAGGGAGATCGACTCCGTGACGGTGAACGTCACGACATCGAGCATGCCTGTCTGGAAAGCGATGCGGGTCGTCTCGTTCGCTTCTGCCGATGCGCGTCCATCGATCTGGCCGACCCGCCACCCTCGACCGGTGAGAGCCTGGGCCAGGGCGGTGCCGGTTTCGAGGAAGGCCACCGACACGGCGACTTGTTGACCAGCTTCGAGAAGATCCTCGGCGAAAGCGACCGTTCCGGCAACGCGCAGCAGGCTGGCCTTCTGTCGGAAACGAAGGTCGGCCGCCCAACCCGCCGGGCGGCGCGTGCCGCCGCCCAAGAGCCCGAACTCGCGGCGGAACTCGCGCCAGGTCACCTCATAAAGGCGACGCTCGGCCGGCGTCAGCACCGTCGGTGCGAGTTCCCGCTGGACCTCGGGCCATCCTGCGATGTCGCCGGGATGCCGGCGAATCCCGATCGCGTTCGGGCCTTTGTAGAGCAGATCTGCGATGACGCCCCGATCCCGTTCGTTGGGCTCCCATGTCCAATTCTTCCACCGGCCCTTGGCCCGACCAATACCCAGCATCTTCATCAACTGGCGAAAATCCGCCAATGTCTCGGTCGGCCGACCGGCCGCAAATCCCAGCACACGGCCGAGATAGCCGAGCTCGTGCGGCGACTGTCCCGCAGTCGCGCTGAGGTACAGCGTGAACGTCGCGGCGTCGGCCATCTGCCGACAGGCCATCGTCTGCTGGGCATAGGGGTTGCGGAGCCGATGGCTCTCGTCGAAGACGACGATCGGCCAGACCTGCTTAGGCCGCCCCTGCCGGGCGAGCTCGTTATTCTTGGCGCGCGTCGATCGCTTGGTGCTGGTGGGCGGCGGCACGAGGAGTGCTTTGGTCCGCTCATAGTTGATGACAGTGACGCGCTTCGGGGCAAGGCCGCTTTGTGCGATCGTTCGGCGCCACTGCGGCATGGCTCCCTTCGGACAGACGATGAGCACGTCGTCCTCCGGCATCGCCGCGATGGCGGCCCAGGCCGACAATGTCTTGCCCAGGCCGGTCAGGTCTCCGAGCAGGAATCCAGGCCGCCCCTGGCCTCGTGCGGCTCGAATCGCATCACGCGCGGTTTCCTGGTGCGGTCGTGGGATGAAGACGTTCGGAGCCGCGCGAGTGGGCTCGTCCTTTGGGACGGTTGCCGGCATTCCGCTATGTCTGCCGATCGGATCGTCGGGCCAGATTGCCGAGAACGTGGCAGACCAGTCGTCCGACGACGGTCGCGGTCATGTCATTGATGTCGCGGGCTGGATTGAACTCGACGATGGAAAAGCCGGCCAAGCGCCTGCCCTGAAGGGCTGCCGCAGCAAGATCCGTCACCTCGTCGAGGTATAATCCGCCTGGCGAAAGCGCATTGACCCCAGGGCAGATGCTCGGATCAAGCGCGTCGCAATCCACGTGAATGAGGATCTCACCATCGTGTGGAATGGCCCTGGCGATCTCTGCCAGCCCCTTGGCCCTCGCCTGCCTGACGGTCACGAGCCGTGAACCCCAAACCCGCGCTGCTTCGACCTCTTCATGACGAGCGCTGCCGACCGCGCGGATGCCAACCTGAGTCATGGAACGCACGAAGGGCAGCTCCGAGGCCCGGCGCATCGTGCTCGAATAGCCGAGCGCCTCGTCACCAATCTTGTCTCGCCAATCGATGTGGGCATCGATCTGAAGAATGTGGAGCGCCTCCGCGTCATCGAAGGCGCGCATGAACGGGATTGCGACCGAGTCGTCACCCCCGATCAGCACCGGAATCGAGCCGCATGCTCGGATGTCGCGCGTCGCGGCCTCGATCACGCGCCGGTTTTCAGCGTTCGCCCCCGGTACTGTCCGCAGATTGCCGAGGTCATAAGCGGTCAATGCGCCGCCGTTCAACAGTGGGCCATCGAAGTCGAAGTCCCAGTGATCGACATGGATCGAAGCCGCCGTGATCGCACGCCTCACGGCATCCGGGCCGCCCAGCGCATCAAGATCCTGTCCGCTGTCGCCATATGCCGTCCCGTGGACCGCGCCCACGATGGAGACCGATCCGCCAACGGCTTCGCCGGACGCAGGCAGTCCCAAGAAGGTTTGCTCGATCCGGTTTGCGGCCAGGAGTGTCGGGTCCATGCTGCTACGATCCGAGTGGTAAGGGCGCAGACGTTCCGCTGCTACGCGACCGCAACAAGCGACTGCGCTGACTGTCAAGCCAAACTCCGCTCGTACTTCATCACGATCCACGTCCGGGCGAGCCGATGATGCCCGCTGTCGGCGCGACGAAGTGATTCGTGCCCGATCGCGACAGGCGTAATCAGGAGGGACTCCTCGAAGGAGCCTACCATGACATCGTCTCAGCAATCCCTAGAGAGGTATCGTGGAACCGCGGTCGGATCATCGGGCCGAAGCCGCCGCTCAAGCCCAGGCCCATCTGGGCCATCCGACCCGCCTTCAGGACGACGGGCACGTCCGCGATCTTGCCATGTTCAACGTCGCGATCGACAGCAAGCTGCGCGGTTGCGATCTGGTCAAGCTGCGCGTGGCCGATATCCACCTCGGCGACGGCGTGCGCCTGCGGACGACGGTCGTCCAGCAGAACACCGGCCGGCCTGTGCCGTTTGAGCTCACCGAGCCGACGCGGGAAGCTCTGACGGTTTGGTTGAAGAAGCGCCGCCTGCGTGCGAGTGATTGGCTCTTCCCTAGCCGGAGCCATCCCGGCGATCACGTCACGACGCGGCAGTACAGCCGCCTTGTCGACACTTGGGTCGCAATCGCCGGGCTCGACCCGGCGGCATACGGTACCCACAGCATGCGGCGTACCAAGGTTGCGCTGGTTTACAAGCGGACCGGCAATCTTCGTGCGTGTCAGCTTCTGCTCGGGCATAGCAAGCTTGAGAGCACGGTCCGTTATCTCGGCATTGAGGTGGACGACGCCCTCATTCTCTCCGAGCAAACCGATCTGTGATCGTGCTTTCGAGATCGCGGCGGCTGAACGCCGCCGCGAGCGGCCGAGACGGGTGACAACCACTGGTGCCGCGGCCGTGTGCCGAATGTCCGCAACGTGGCAAGCCACCAACAGCACCTTATGGCGCATGCCACCCGTGAGCAGACCGGCTCCGACGGGCGCCGGCCCCTAATCAGGTGCAAGCTTGCAAACGGCGATCTCCCCGCCTGCAAGCTTGCGAACCATGGGCAGTAGGTGTCGTTCAGAACGCGAAAGAATCGACGTTGTCGGGCGTCACGACCACCGGCGGTCCGAGCAGGACTTCACCTTTTTCCCCGACCGTGTACTCGCCCAGGCGGCCGGCCTTGAAGGTCTCGCCCGCCTTGCCGGTCAGCTTGCACTGCGCCACGGCCTGGGCGGCGTAATAGGTGAGGTAGCCAAGATCCTTGACGTTCCACCAGACATCTTGGACGTCGCCGGCCTTGATGTATTTGCGGAGCAGCGAGGCGGGCGCTAGTCCGGAAAGCTTGATCTTGCCGGTCATTCCCGCTTGTTCGAGCGCGCGGGCCGCCGCGGGCAAGCCGATGCCGGCCGGCACGATGATGCCCTTGAGGTTCGGGAAGGCCTGGGCCAAGGCCAGCGTCTGCTGCTGATTGATCTGCTCGCTTTCCTGACCGAAGGCGACCTGCACGAGCTTCATCTTGGCGAAAGCCGGGTCCTTGGCGAGCCGGTCCTTCATCGACGCGATCCAGGCATTCTGGTTGCTGGCGGTGGGCGTCGAGGAGAGGATCGCGAACTCGCCTTCGTTGCCGATCATCTTGGCCATGCTATCGAGCATGAGTTGGCCGAGCTGCGCGGTGTTGGCCTGGTTCAGGAAGACGGTCCGGGCCGCGGCCGCGACATCGGAATCGTAGGCGATGACCTGCACGCCCTGCTGCTTCGCGCGCTTCAGCGCCGGAGCCACCGCATTGGCGTCGTTCCCCGCGATGGCGATCACGTCGACCTTCTGGCTGACGAGATTGTTGATGAATTCGATCTGCGCATCGGCCGTCGCCTGCGAAGGCGCCTGCTGGATGACCGAGCCTCCGATTTCCTTCTGCGCCTCCTCGGCGCCGGTCTTCGCCACCTGGAAATAGGGATCGGTGTCGAGCTTTGGCAGGAAGCCGACCTTGACAGCCTCGGTGTGGCAGGTGTCCGCCGCGAAGGCGGGCGCCCCCACGACGCAGGCGAGCGCTGTCGCAGCCAGTATCGTCGTCTTGAATCTGTTCATTCGAACCTCCCTTGATCGGCCCTAACGGCCTTTGGTCGTGCCGGCGTTCGCGACGTCGCGTTGTTGCGCCTTCACGGTGTTGCGCCACTGGACCGCTGCCAGGATGCGCTGCACGACATTGCTGGCGAGGAGCGACACGATGAGCAGAAGTCCGATGACGATGCCTTGCGCGTCCCCGCCGATCTGGCTGAGGCCGAGCACATTTCTCAAGGTCGCGATGAGCGCGAGGGCGCAGAAGACCCCCGCATAGTTGCCGCGCCCGCCGAAGACGTTGATGCCGCCCAGCAGTGCCACCGTGATGACGTCGAGCTCGAACCCGATCGCGTTGTCGGCCCGCGCATTCGACAGCCGTGCGGTGAATACGATTCCGGCGACGGCGCTGACAAGACCCGAGATCACGAAGAGCATCAGGCGGATGCGCCGCGCGTTGACGCCGGAATAGCGCGCCGTATCCGGGTTGCCGCCGATCGCGTAGATGCGCCGTCCCGTCGGGGTGAAGTGCAGCAGGACGACGAAGATCGGCGCCAGCACCAGAAAGGGGATCATCGTCCACGGCAGGATCGGGCCGAGCGTGTTGATGCCGAAGTCGGTCAGGGCATCCGGGAGGACGTTCACGGATGACGGGCCGAGGATGACATAGCCGAGACCGCGGAACAGCGCCATGGTGCCGAGGGTCACGACCAGCGACGACAGGCCGAGCCGCGTCACCAGCATGCCATTCACGAGACCGGCCGCCGCGCCCGTCAGCAAGGCCGCGGCGATAGCCAGCGGCATCGCCACCTCGGCCTGGATCAGCGCGCCCAGGACCACGCTGGTGAGCGCCAGCATGCTGGCGACCGAAAGGTCGATCTCCCGCGTGATCATCAGGAGCGCCATCGGCAGCACGAGGAGGGCCTTCTCCGAGATCCCGGCGATGGCTTGCGAGATGTTGAAGCCGGTCGCGAAGTTCGGCACGGCCAGCGTCGCATAGGTGAGCGCCAGCACGGCCAGTGTGGCCAGCAAGCCATCCCAGTTGAGGAAGGGGCGGAGCAGGCGCATCAGAGGGCCCTCCGGATCTGGCGTTGCCGGGCCGTGCGGCGCGCCACCACGGCATCGATGGTGATCGCCGCCACGATGACGAGCCCATAGATGCCATCGAGCCAGAGCGGGTCCACGCGGACCAGGATGAGGCCGTTCTTGATGATCAGCAGCGTGACCGCGCCGAGCACCACCCCGACGACGCTTCCCGCCCCGCCTCGGATCGCCACACCTCCGACGACGACCGCGGCGATCACCGTCAGTTCATAGCCGAGGGCCACGCGGGCATCGACCGTGGCATAGCGTGACGCCCAGAGCGCCCCGTCGAAGCCGGCGAGCAGGCCCGAAAACGCGAAGGCGGTCATGATCCGCCGCCGGGCCGGAATACCGATGAGCCGGGCCCCATCCGGATTCGAGCCGACCGCGAAGAGGTCGCGGCCTGCCGGCCGCCGGCGCAGCACGAAGCCGACGACGAGCATCACGATGGCGGCGATGATCACGATGCCCGGGATTCCGAAAAGCTTGGCATTGGTCAGGTCGAGCCAGGCCGGCGGCACGTCGTCGGCGCTGATCTGCTTGCCGCCTGTCAGGACGCTGCAGAGCCCCCGGTAGAGCGCCAAGGTGCCGAGAGTCACCACGATCGCCGGCACCCCGCCGAAGGTCACGATGGCACCGTTGAGCAGCCCGCAGGCAAGCCCTACGAGACAGGCGATGCCGAGCGCGCCCGGCACGCCGATGCCGGGGTGAAGGTGCAGGGCATCGGCTGAGATATAGGCCGCAAGGCCGATGACGGAGGCGATGGAGAGGTCGATGTTTCGCGTCAGCAGCACGAGCATCTGGCCGGCGGCGACGATCATCAGAAGAGCCGCGTCCATCGACAGGGCCGTGATGTTCGAGGGGCTGAAGACGCGCGGATTGATGATCGAAACGGGAATCAGAACCGCGATGACGGCCGCCACCAGCCCGAGCTCGCGGCCAAGGAAGCGGGCCGGTCCAGCCGCGTTCGGCTTCGCGTCCGGAAAGGCAGCCCGTGCGGTGGCCTCGGACGCATCGGGTTGCGGCACCGACGTCAGAGGCGGAGCCGAATCGGTGGCAGCCGTCAGCACCGCTTCCTGTGTCGCCTCCGCGCGCGGCAGCTCGGCCGTCACCCGCCCCTCGCGGAACACCACGATGCGGTCGCACATCCCGAGCAGTTCGGGCATTTCCGACGAGATCAGCAGGATGGCGATGCCCTGCTTCGCGAGATCCGCGATCATGGCGTGGACCTCGGCCTTGGAGCGAACGTCGATGCCCTGCGTCGGCTCGTCGAGAATGAGCACGCGCGGCTCGGTGGCGAGCCATTTCGACAGCACGACCTTCTGCTGATTGCCCCCCGACAGCGTCCGCACAGGTTGCTCGTAGCTGTTGAATTTCAGCGTCAAGCGGTCGAGATGGGGCTTCACCAGGGCCATCTCGCGGGCGCGGCTGATCAGCCCGATGGGCGCGGCCTTGTCGATCACGGCGAGCGAGGCATTGTCGCGGATCGCGAAATCCATGATGAGGCTCTGCCCCAGCCGATCTTCGGAGACGTAGGCGATACCTGCCGCCATGGCCTGCGTCGGTCCGGCGAAGGAGACAGGCTTGCCGTCGAGCCGGATGGTCCCGGCATTCGGCTGGTCGATCCCGAACAGAACGCGTGCGACCTCGGTGCGCCCACTGCCCACAAGGCCGCCGAATCCGACGATCTCGCCGGCCCGCAGCGTGAAGGACACGTCCTCGAAAACACCCGTCCGCGTGAGACCTTCGACGGCGATGCGGCCCGCGCCGGCTTCGGCATGGCTCTTCGGGTAGAGGTTGGCGAGCTCGCGGCCGACCATGAGTTGAACGGCCCGTTCGGATGGCACCTCGCGGGTCGGGTAGGTGCCGATAAGACGCCCGTCGCGCAGCACGGTGATGCGGTCCGCGACCCGGTAGATTTCCTCCATGCGATGGCCGACGAACATCATGGCGACGTTCTGCGCGCGGAGGTCATTGATAACGCCGAACAGCCGCTCGACCTCGCCGCGCGACAGGGCGGCCGTGGGTTCATCCATGATCAGGACGCGCGCATTGACCGACAGCGCTCGCGCGATCTCGACGAGTTGTTGCTCGGAACTGCGAAGGCCCCCGAGCACCTGGTCGGGCGCACAGCGCAGCCCGACGATCTTCAGCAGGTCAGCGGCCCGATCATGGATCTGCGCCCGGTCGAGGTTGCCGAATCGGTCCCGCGGCGCGTGGCCCATGAAAACGTTTTCGGCCACCGGCAGGTCGGCAAACAAGCCGGGATGCTGATGCATGACCGCGATGCCGCTGTGCAGCGCATCGAGCGGAGAGCGGAGCACGACCGGCGTGCCATCGATGACGACATGGCCGGTGTCGGGCCGGTGCACGCCGGCCAGCATCTTCACGCAGGTGCTCTTGCCGGCTCCGTTCTCGCCGAGCAGCGCCAGCACCTCACCGGCACGCAACTCGAACGAGACGTCGCTGACCGCAAGAACGCCGCCGAACGCCTTCGTGGCATGGTCGACGCTCGCCACCACGCGCCCAGACGACGTCGCGCGCGCCTCGCTTGCACCTGCAGACGTGGCCGCTGCCGTGACAGCCATGAGCATTCCCTCGATCACGCCCGCTCTCTGATCGTGCGGCAGGCTGTTACTCAAAGGACAGCATGTCTGCAGGGCGCGTCAAGCTGCCTTCCAAGTCTCGATGGAACTGATCGCGAGATTGCAGTCGGTCGACACCGGCCGTCTGCGGTGGGTACTTAAGCGGGTCAGAGTTCGGGCAACACTATGATGTCCGCGTTTGGCGCATCTTGGCCGAGACTCCGATACAGTGGCCCTGGTGGTTGGCAACCGTGCCCCGCTCCGATCGGGGGGACTCCGTTTTCCGAGATGCTGATGCGTTTCATCGATTGGTTTTGGCTTGATCGACACACGGGGTCAGATCGTTGTCGCGCAGTGGCCGAACGTCTGGCTATGGATCTTCGCAACCGCTTCTGTTGTCGAGATGATCACCAACACAGCGGGACCAGCGGGCATTGCTGCCCACATCGTTGCGACGGCGTGCCTGGTGATCTGGGCCGGTGACGAGTTGCTGCGCGGTGTAAATCCGTGGCGGCACTGCCTCGGGGCTGCAGTGCTGATCGGATTGACGATGAGGGTCGTCGTCTGACTTTGGATCACACAACGAAGCCTTCATGAACCGAGCATCCCGGCGCGACGCCATCCGTCTTCCCAGGGCAGGCGCGCTGTCCGCGGCGTTGTCGAGGTCTCAATCACGGTGGTCGATGTGCAAGCTTCGGCCTGGCCCCTCGATCAGAGCGCTCTCTTGCGAAAGCCGCGGTAACACAGCGCCGCCGCGACTGGCCGGTTTACGGCGGTGCCGTCTGCCAATCTGCAGAAGGCGGGGTTGAGTGAACGGCAGCTCCTGACCCGACCGATTGATTCGTACGCGAACTGGGCTCAAATCATCATGGAGGGCTTCTCAGAGAAGCTCACCATGACAACGTCTCAGCAAACCCCAAAGGTATCGTGGAACCGCGGTCGGATCATCGGGCTCAAACCCTAGCATATCCGGGCCATTCGCACTCGCCTCCAGCATGATGGCCACGTTCGCGACCTAGCGATGTTCAACGTCGCGATCGACAGCAAGCTGCGCGACTGCGATTTGGTCAAACTGGACGTGGCCGACATCCAACTGGGTGACAGCGTGCGCTTGCGCACCACGGTGGTGCAGCAGAAGACCGGCCGCCCAGTGCCCTTCGAACTCACCAGACCTACGCGGGATGCCGTGACGGCTTGGCTCAAGAAGCGCGGCCTGCGATCAGGTGACTGGCTGTTCCCGAGCCGGAGCCACCCTGGCGACCATGTCACGACACGGCAGAACAGCCGGCTTGTCGATGAGTGGGTTGCGCTCGCCGGGCCCGATCTGGCGGCGTATGGCACCCACAGCATGCGGCGCACGAAGGTGGCGCTCCTATACAAGCGAACCCAGAATCCTCGGGCTTGTCAGCTTCTGCTCGGGCATAGCAAGCTGGAGAGCACCGTCCGATATCTTGGCGTCGAGGTGGACGACGCCCTGGTCCTCTCCGAGCAAACCGATCTGCAAGCCTGACCGCGGCGGCGGAGCGCCGCCGCTTGCGACCAAGTCGAGTGGGCAGCTGAGAAAGATTGAGCGTCCGAATCCAGACGTCCCGCTGAGCGCCCATTAAGTCATTCAATGGCGTCAGCACTCGTACCGGTTACCAGATATTCGCTCCAGACGGCCTGCCGCGCTGGTTGGGGTGTCCAGGCCGGTTTGATCTGCGGTTGGCGTAAGCCTGCGGGCTATGAAGTTGTCGGTAACAAGCCGGCGGTATCATCAGAGTGTCAATCCGGATTTCTCGCGAGCTTGGACCTGAAGTCTTCCAGTTCTGCGCCGGGTGCATCGGTGCATTCCGCCGCGGCGGGATAGGATCCCAATCTCACATCTAACCGGAACAGGGTCAGGGCGCGGACGCGTTCGTCTCGCACGGCCTGAAGCTTGCCCGCCAGGTCTCCCCATGCCCGTGCGTGCCTGGGGCGGCGTCCGGCATCGCCGCAGATGTCGGACGTGAACAGAAAGATGACGTCCGCACTCGCTCCCGACCCGAGCGAGACGGTGACAAGCGAGGTGCGCCGGTTGATCTCCGCCATCATGGGGGCCGCAATGATCTCGCACTCGACCGCGAAGGCACCAGCGTCCTCTAACCTGCGAAACCGATCCCAGAGGTCCAGGGCTTCGGCCGCGGTCTTGCCCACCGCCCGCACGCTGCCCACCCAGGTCGATTTGCGCGGGACGAAGCCGAGATGGCCCATGACGGGGATCTGTTCATGGGCGAGCATCCGGACTGTGTCCGTGCCGCGCCCCGTGATCACCGCATCGGCGCCGGCCGTGATAGCCGTGAAGGCGGTGCGCAGGATTTCGTCGCCCGTCACGGCGTCAGCGAACCCGAGCGCGGCGGTCACGAAGACGCGCCGCGAACCTTCGCGCACGCGCGGCACATTAGCAGCACGGCAGACCACCATCTCGATCCCGGCGGCCTCTGCCGCGGCCGCTTCGTCCGCCGTCTCCGCGGTGACCTGCGTTGCATGCTCGCCCGTGCCCTTGAGCGCACGCAGCCCGGCCACGGTCTGGCTGCGCTCGACGTCGCGGCCGCCGAAATCAAAGATGCGCGGCATCAGGCCTTCATTTTCTTGGCGTAGTAGTCGGGCGCCACGACGCCAGGCTTGGAGAACCACTTGGGCACGTCGACACCCGAGTAAAGCAGGATGTTGCCCCAGGGGTCGAAGGCACCGGTCCGCACGATGACCTTGGCCTTGGCGGCCATTTCGGACAGGATCGCTTCGTGCTTCACCGGCGTGAATTCCGCGTCCGTGAAGAGGCGCTTGATCGTGGCGAGAAGCGGCGCGTTGTGCTCGGGCAGCGTGTCCGCATAGGCGACCCGCTCCGTGATCAGGCTTTCCGAGATGGGCGTCAGCACCGTCGCGAGATCGGGGACGTCCGGCACGATGGCGAGGTCGATGCGCCATGCGGTCGATGGGATCGGAAAGCCCGCGTCGCAAACGATCATGAGGTCGCCATGACCCATGGACGCGATGGCATGCGACAGTTCGGCGTTGAGCAGCTTGTTGCGGTTCATGGATTGCTCCTCCAGACGGTGTGTTTGGCTTCGGCGTAGAGTGCGTCCGCTTGGACCCGCGTCGGCAGGCTTGGTACGACGCCGAGCGTCTTGCATGCGATGCTGCCGCAGGCGACGCCGAAGCGGACCGCATCGACGATATCGCGGCCTTCGGCCAGCGCGACCGCAAAGCCCGAATTGAAGGCATCCCCGGCCCCCGTGGTATCGGTGACCTCGACCGGCACGGCCGGCACCGTCACGTCGAGGTCATCGGTCAGGATCAGCGCGCCGCTCCGACCGAGCGTGACCACGACATTGCCGACGCCGCGGCGGCGTAATTCGCCGGCCAGCTCGCGCGACGAGCGTGGATCGTCGGGCGACAGGCCGAGCAGAATGCGGAGCTCGCTCTCGTTCGGCGTGAGGTAGTCGACATGGGCGAAGACCGAATCCGGCAAGGCGCGGGCAGGCGCGGGATTGAGAACGGTCTTGGCGCCGTGCCGGCGGCCCAATTCCATGGCGCGCGCGGCCGCTGCCGTCGGGATCTCGAGCACCGCCATGACGACGGCGCTTTCGGCGATGCGGCTTTCGCCCGCGTCGACTGCAGCCGCGTCCATGAGCTCGTTCGCACCCATGTCGAGAATGATGAAGTTCTCGCCCTTGTCGTTGAGGATGATGAAGCCGACGCCCGTGGCCCGCTCCTGGCGCGCGGTGACGAGCGCGGTGTCGACGCCCTCGGCCGCATAAAGGTCGGTTGCGATGCCGGCCAGCTTGTCGGTGCCGATCATCGCCAGCAGCGCCGAATGGGCGCCGAGCCGGGCCGTGCCCACAGCCTGATTCGAACCTTTGCCGCCCGGTCCCATGTCGAAATCCGTCCCGAGCATGGTTTCGCCGAAGATCGGCAGTTTTGGGGCGCGCATGGTCAGCCCGACCGCGAAGCTTCCGATGACGGTGATCTTTGGTCGTGTCATAGCCGCCCCCTCACGATGCCATGGCCCGCGCCAGGATCGCCTCTTCGTTGATGCCCTCGCCCCGCATCTCGCCGGAAATCCGGCCGGCGCGCAAAACGAGAACCCGCTCGGCATTCACGATCAGCTCGGGGATCTCGGACGAAATCATGACGATCGCGACGCCTTCGCCCGCGATGCCCCGGAGAATGGAATAGATCTCCGCCTTGGCGCCGACATCGATTCCACGGGTCGGCTCATGGAGGATGAGCACGCGCGGGTTGGTGACGAGGCTTCGGCCGAGGATGATCTTCTGCTGGTTGCCGCCCGACAGCGTGCCCAGCTTCTGCCCCAGGCGGGCGATGCGGGCATCGAGCCGTGCCACCTGGCCACGTGCTTCGCGCCGGATTGCGGCGCGCCGGAGCATGCCGCCGACCGAGAAGCGCGCGAGGGAGGCGGATATGACGTTGTCGGCCACGCTCATCGAGAGCAGACCGCTCGCGCCGCGGCGGTCGGCCGGCACGAACGACATGCCGTCGCGAATCGAGGCGAGAGGATCGGCGGGACGCAAATCCTTGTCGTCGATCGCCACGCGCCCCGTCCGTTCATGGAGGCCGAACAGGGCCTCGCCGAGTCCGTCCTTGCCGGAATCGGGAAGGCCGCCGATGCCGAGGATCTCTCCGGCGTGCACGTCGAAGCTGATGTCGGAGAGCCCAGGCGCGGTCAGGTTCTCGATGGACAGGACGATCGGCGCATCCTCAGAACTGGCCGCGGGATTCCGATGCCATGGCGCCGTGTTGCCGAGGTCGCGCCCGACCATCGCCCTGATCAAGCGGTCTTCCGACAGGTTCTCGTTGTCGAGGGTTTCGATGGTGCGGCCGTCGCGCATGACCGTGATCCGATCGGCCAAGTGCAGCACCTCGTGCAGATGGTGCGACACGTAGATCACCGTGACGCCCTCTTCGCGAAGCTGCCGCACGACGTCGAACAGGCGTTCGCTCTCGCGCCGCGATAAGGCTGAATTGGGCTCGTCGAGCACGACAACCCTGGCGCGCTGGCGAATGGCCCGGGCAATTTCCACAAGCTGCATTTCGGCGACCGACAGGCGGCCGACCTTGGTGTCGGGATCGAGCGCTCCCATGCCGAGCCGCGCCAGCGCCGCACGGGCCTCGGCCCGCATCGTAGCGCGCGGAACGAACGACACGACGGAGCGGGTCGCCAGATCGGACATCATGATGTTCTCGGCGACGGTCATCGTTGGGCAGAGCGCCAGCTCCTGATAGACGACGACAATCCCGGCTGCGCGGCTTTCGAGCGCGGAGGCGAACCTTGTCGGTGCGCCATCCACCCGGATCTCGCCCTCGGTGGGTTGCAGGTCGCCCGCGAGGATATTCATAAGGGTGGATTTTCCCGCCCCGTTTTCGCCGATCACGGCGTGCACCTCGCCGGATCGGAAGCTCACCGCGATGTGGTCGAGCGCGAGCACGCCGGGGAACCGCTTGGTCACCCCGGCGATCGCGATGAAGTCTGAATTTGCCATGTCTTTCATCTGAGACGAGGGGGCAGCCGCCTACTTCTTCGCGATTTGGTCGATGTTCTCCTTGGTGTAGATGCCGACGCCCGTGTCGATGCTGTCGATCGGTTGGCCATGCAGGAACTTCACCAGCAGATCGACCGCCTCATAACCCTGCTTCTCGGGCGCCTGGTCGATCGCCGCCTGAACGTTGCCCGATTGCACGAGTTGGACCGTCTGGTCGAGCAGGTCGAAGCCGACCACCTTGACCTTGCCGGTCATGTTGTTGCGCTGGACCCAGGTGCCGGCGCCCGGGGTAGAGCAGCATTCGAGCGACAGGATGCCGGTAACGCCGGGATTGGCCAGCATGGCATTCTCGATCTCCGAATAGATCTTCTGCGGATCGGTGCCGGTGTTGAGCGTCTTCACCACCTCGATGCCGGGCGAGTCCTTCAGGGCCTCGCGCACGCCCTTTTCGCGGTCGAGCGACCATTGGGCGGCGGCGTCGATCGTCGTGATCATCACCTTGCCTTTGCCGTCCAGGACCTTGGACATCAGCTTGCCGGCCTCGCGACCTGACTGCACCAAGTCCTGGCCCGCGAAGGCGAGCCTTTTGCTGTTGGGATTGTCGGTATTGTAGGTCACGACCGGGATGCCGGCCTTCAGGAATCGGTCGATCACAGGGCCGAGTGCGTCACTCGAGACGGACGAAATGGCGAGGCCGTCCATCTTGCCCATCAGCGTTTCGATCTCGTTGATCTGACCGTTGGCGTCGGCGCCGACCGGCCCGATGAACTGGGCGTTGACCTTGTCCTCCGTGGCGGCTTTGGCGACGCCCGCCCTGATGGCCGGTGCGAATTCATTCGAAACATCGTGATACGAAACATAGATGTCGAGCGGCTTGCCCGAGTCGATTTTGGCCTTGATGCGGTCCGCCAGCGGAAAATCGCCGAGCTTCGTGGCCGCCTGACTGGACAGCGGCAGCAGCACGATGGCGGCAGTGAGAAGAACGTTTCTGAGTTTCATGGATACCCTCCCTCTTTAGCTTTTATTGACGACGTCTCAGGCTCGGCGGCGCGTGGACCATTTGTCGATACCGACCGCGATGACGATCACGAGCCCGATCATGAATTCCTGAACGAATGGCGAGACACCGAGCAGGACGAGCCCGTTCCGCATGACGCCGATGATGAGCACCCCCAGGATGGTGCCGAGGATAGTGCCTTCACCGCCCGACAGCGATGCGCCGCCGACGATGGTCGCCGCGATCACGTCGAGCTCAAGGCCGAGACCTGTCCGCCCAGCCTGTCCACTTGGCAGGAAGGCGAGGCTGAGGATCCCGGCAAAAGCCGCCAGCACCCCCATGAGAATGAAGGCCCAGATCTTGACCGCATTCACATGGATGCCGGACACGCGCGCCGCCTTGGCGCTGCCGCCGACCGCGAAGACGCGGAAGCCGAAAGTCGTCGCCGACAACACCACCCAGGCGAGCGCGGCGATGATGATGAAGAAGACGAGCTGCATGGGAACCGTGCCGAAAAGGTAACCCTGGCCCATGTATTCGAAGGTGGCGAGAACGTCCGGAAGCGCCCCATTGCGCGTATTGACGGTGACGGGCTGGCCGCTGGTCAGGATCAATGCGGTGCCGCGCACCATGCTCAACATGCCAAGCGTGGCGATCAAGGATGGAAGCCGGCCGTATGTCGACAGCAGGCCGTTGATCAGGCCGATCGCTAGGCCCGTCAGAAGACCGACGCCGAGTGCCGGCAGCAGCGGCCAACCCAGGCAGATCAGCATGCCGGTCGAAAGACCGGAGGAGGCATAGGTCGAGCCGACCGACAGATCGACCTCGCCGGAGATCAGCACGAAGGTCATGCCGATGGACATGATGCCAAGCAGCGAGATCTGGCGGCCGACGTTCAAGAGGTTGACCGACGTCAGAAAGCCGTCCGTCGCGAATGTCAGAAACAGGCAAATCGCGAGGAGGGCGAAAAACACGCCCGCCTCGCGCGCCCGTAAGAGCCGCGACAGTTGGAACTGGTCTCTCGCTGGAGCGCGCGCGCTGCTCCTGACCGCATCGGCCATCCACTCACTCCCTATCCGGTGCTTCGAGGCACCCTGCTTTTTGTTGCCGCCCCTCGACCGGGGCCCCGGTCGATCGGACAGACGCGTTCGGCCGATGGCCGACGTTTATCGGTCCGGCGGCCTCAGCCGCCGGTCAGCTGGCTCAGGCGAGCTCCAGCGATTTGGTGGTGAAGGACCCCGCCGCCACCTTCTCGAGGGGCTCATAATTGCCGTATTCGCGCACCCGCTTGAAAGGCGCATTGTCCACGGCGTTGTAGGAGCAGATGTAGCCCCAGCGATAGGTGTTCGAGCGGTTCGCATCGGAGCGATGCAGCAGGTTGCCGTCGAAGATCAACGCGTCGCCCGGCTCCATCTCGGCATAGACGTGCTCGAAGCGCTTGATCGCCGCCTCGAGGTGCTCCTGCTCGACGTTGGTCTGGTCGTTCTCGCGGATATGGTTCAGCCGGCCGAGCTTGTGCGAACCTTTGAGGAGCTGCAGGCAGCCGTTCTCCTTGGTGGCCTTGTCGAGCGACACGTAGATGCTCATCATCTCGGGCGCGAGGCAGCCGTAATTGTACCAGTAGCCGAAATCCTGGTGCCACTCCCAAGCGCCGCCTTCGTTGGGCTGCTTCATGGTCATCTTGTGGCTGTAGAGGTAGACCGGCTTGCCGACGGCATCCTCGGCGAGATCGACCATGCGCTCGTCGCGGGCGAGAAGACCGTACTGATCGTCTTCCGCTTTGGTCCACATCTTCAGGAGGGTGGTCTTACCCTCCTTGTCGCCTTTCGCCATCACGGCGCCCTTGCGGTTTTCCTGTTCGAGCTGCTCGCGCGCGGTGTCGCGGAACCGGGTGACCTCGTTCTGGCTGAGCAATCCCTTGCGGAGAACATAGCCGTCGCGCGCATAGGCTGCGGTCTCGTCCCTGGTCATGGTGATCATCGTCGTCTCCCCCGCCGGCCTCTTGCGTACCACGCTCGTTTAAGGCCCGGCGTGCTTCCGTTGTGTCCAGAAGATTACGCAGAGGGCCGATGTTCGGAAATGGACAGTCGGATCGCTTGTTTTGTATAAAACGCGCATGGCTGACGAGACTGTCTTCATCGAAAACCTTCACTACGTTCCAGATGCGGACTGGACCCTCAGCGCCTTCAGCGTGCTGCGCGCCGGCAAGGTTGCGACCGCGCCAAATTATTGCATCCGACGCGCGAGCCACGTCGGCCAGGATCTTCTCTTCTGCTTGTCCGGAACCGGCACGGTCGAGCTGCCGGCGCAGTACATCGATATCCAGCCAGGCCAGCTCGTCTGGATCCCGAACGAGGTGCCGCACGCTCATGTGGCCAATGCGCGCTCGCCGTGGCTGCTTCTCTGGTTCCGCTTCGACGGCCCGAACCCCGCGGCGACGCGAATCAAGCTTTTCGGCGACGGCGTTCCACGCGTGACGATCGCCGAACCGGCGGTTCTCGTATCCTGGTTCGAACGCCTCTTTTCTGCTCTCCGGCGACGCGATTCGAGCCTCGACTTTCGGCTGAATCAGCTCGTCGGCGATTTTTTTCTCATCGTCGACCAAGCCCTCGCCGGCCCCGTGCCCGGTGGCGCGGCTGGACCGCTTGCGCGTGTCGTCACCGCCGTCCGCACAGAGATCCGCCGCCCATGGAACATGGACGACCTCGCCCGATTGACCGGGCTCAGCCCGTCGCAGACACGGCGGCTGTTTCATAAATACTTGCGCGAGAGCCCCCGCCGCTGGCTTATTCGCGAGCGCCTCATCGCGGCCCAGTCGATGATGGTTCGCGAGAACACGCCGTTGTCGGACGTGGCAGAGGCCTGCGGGTTCTGCGACGTCTATCATTTTGGGCGCGAGTTCAAGCGTATTGTCGGGTCGACGCCAGCGGCCTGGCGGCGGAAGGAAGTGGGCAGCACGGTGATGGGCTAGTCAGAATGCGTCGCACAACCTGCGACAGCGACTCTGGTTGTTCACATCCTATCGTGCTGGGACCGCATCGGCCAACAGCCTGGGCCGCCCGGCTCCGCGTCGCGAAACGGACAAGCCCCCTACAGCCAGGATGAGCCGTAGAGCGGCTGGACTTGCCGTGCGCGTCTCTGCCATCCACTTGGCCCCGACCGGAGCTCGAAAGCAACCATCTCAGATCAGCCGTCAGCCCGGCATGCCTCCGAAACCCATTCCAGCCGCCTTTTTGGGATCAGGCCGTAGTTGTAGAAATTGATGCTGTCGACACCGGCTTCTCGGGCTGCGGCGGCGCGAACTGCGAGGTCGGCCGCGCTCGTCATCTCGGGATAGAAGACTCTGAAGCCGGTGCCCAGGATCTTGTCTGGCCCGACCGCGCGCCGGCCTTCGGACACGGTTCTGGAGACGGTAGCTGGATCCATGTCATAGGCACAGAGGATCACGCCATCGAGCGCCTTCGCGGCCTCGGCGATGTCGCAGCCGCCGAGCCAGCCGTCCTTGAGGTCGATCAGCACGAGGCGGCTCGCCGGGTCAGCAGCGTCCCGCAGTTCCCGGAGAAGAGTGGTAACGGGCTCGAAGCGCCAGCGCACGAAGGCCTCCACCTCGGGGTGAGAACGGAAGACGTCGAGACCGTTGACCGGAAACTCCGGCCAGCGCGGCGCGGGTACGGGCCGCTCGCAGGCATCCGTGATCCAGCGGCGGACCGTCGATCGGGCCTTCTCGCCATCCACCCCCGCGGCAGAGGCTCGCGCGAGACAGGCCGGGCAGAAGCAGAGCGACAGGAGGAAATCGTCCTCCGCGGTCAGGCCCACGCCGTCCTTCTCGTGGTGATAACCGTGGGCGAAGCCCATGAACGAGGGGCTCTCGAGTTCGATCACGTCCGGCTTATAGGTCGCGCTCAGGTCGGCAACTAAGTTCCGAACGTAGGCGCGGGCCTCCGGGTGCGACGGGCAGAGATTGAAATAATTAGGGTCGCCGAAGGCGTTTCGGGTCACGGCCTCGGGATGGAGCAGGCCGAGACGGCTGTTGTGCAAGCAGACGGTCCAGGCGGAAACGCGCAGGCCGCCTGCGTCGCGGCGGCGGATGAGATCGGCCAGGACATCGCCTTCCTGCACCACGCTCGCAACCTCTGGCTGCAGCCTTGCGTCGGCCCAACGGCTCGGGGTCGGGCGAAAGTAGATCGTGCCGTCCTCGGGATAATAGGACTTCCGGACGGGACTGCGCGGCTGCAGGAAGCGGCCCGCATGGTAGGACGTCGCGAGGCTGATCGTATCGAGCCCGGCCTCCGCGAACTCGTGCATGACCGTGTCGGCCGACAGGTCCTGCACGTCCCACGGATAGGTCCACATCGACGCATGCATGGCTACGGTGTCCTTCACTGTGCGATCGGCTCGGCGACCTGGATCAGGCAGTCGCCCGCTTCCGACATGGTGTGAAGACGGTGCGAAATGACGATCCCGCCTTCGGCGAAGAGGAGGGGCTCTTCGGGCATCTCCAGCCGTTCGAGGTCATGGTACCAGCCCGCGAGGTCACCGGCCGCGACCGTGGCGCCGAGATCCACCGCGGGTTCGAACCAGCCGTGACGCATGGCATAGATGGCCTGCGAATGGCGCGCCAGCGACAGGATCTGCATCGGTCCGGTTGGGACGGTCGGGATCCTGCCGAGCACCGGGACGTCGATCATGGCGAGCTTGAGCAGCAGGCCGTCGATGGCCTGGGCCGTGGCCCGCATCGTGCGGGGCGAGGCCGTGCCGCCGCCGCCAAACTCCCCGCTGAGGCCGATCACGCCGGCGCGACGGGCAGCCCCCATGGACGTGGGCGCCTGCCGCCCGTTTTCGGCCACGAAACCAAAGGGCAGGCCGAGGCTGCGCATCAGTTCCAGCGCGCGGGACTGTGTGGCCGCATCATCCTGGCTCTCGATCAGTCCGCAGGGCAGATGGGCCATCGACGTGCCCCCCGAATGGAGATCGAAGACGACATCATGCCGGGGAAACAGGTCATGTTCGAGGGCATGGGCGATGCGGCTCGTCGCGGTTCCGGTCGGGTCGCCCGGGAAGGCGCGATTGAGGTTGCCACCGTCGATCGGTGAGCATCGTTTAGCGGCCCGCACCGCGGGGGCGTTCGCCATGGGCAGGAGGGTGAGCGTGCCGTTGAGACGAGAGGGATCAATCCGGCGCGCGAGGCGCGCGAGGCAGAGTTCGCCTTCATATTCGTCGCCGTGGTTGCCGGCCATGAGCAGCACGCGCGGGCCCACGCCGTTGCGGATCACGCAGACCGGAACCTTGACTTGAAAATAGGGCGAGCGGTCGACCGAGACCGGGATGCTCAGCCAGTCGAAGTGCTTTCCGTCGCGATCGAAGTCGAGGGTGTGGTGGACGCCGGAATGCAAGGCAACTCCTTCCAACTGGCCTGACCCGTCGCCGGGGCAGGCGTGAAGTCCTGTCAGAGAACGGCGACGGCCGTCATCTCGACGCGGAGGTCCGGGTCAGCGAGACGCGCCTCGACGCAGGCGCGGGCCGCCGGATTCTTTGGGTCGATCCAGGCGTCGTAGACCGTGTTCATCGCGTCGAAGTCGCTGATGTTGGGCAGGAACACGTTGACGGCCACGAGCTTTGACTTGGTGGTGCCGGCCTGGGACAGGAGCGCGTCGATCTTCGCGAGCACGTCGCGGGTCTGGGCCTCGATACCGGCCTTGCGGTCGTCGGCCACCTGGCCGGCCACATAGACGAAGCCGCCGGCCGAGACGGCCTGAGACATGCGGCTGCCGACGTCAAAACGCTTGATGGTCATCTGATCCTCTGAGGTTGGGCCGAAGCAGGATGCTCAGCCGAAAAAGGTGGGATGGGCCCTTAACACGCGGCCGGCCGGGTCGGTGCCGAACAGCACGCGATAGAGGTGAAGGCAGGTGCAGGGATGCGAGATGCCGAACTCCAGCACATCCCCGACCTGAAGATCCGATCCGGGCGGCACGCTCAGGAAGGCGTGCTGGTCGTTCAGCTTCGTTGTGGCGAAAAGCGAGTTCGGTGTCGGCAGGGCTACCCCGTTGCGGAAGACCCGCAGAGGCCGCGGCAGATCCTGATCGAAGGAGACGTCGCGCATGCCCATGCCGCAGATGGCCTGATCCGCCTCCGGTCGGGACAGAACTTCGGCCCAGAGCCGCAGGACGGGCTGGAATGTCGCGGCCATCGAGGCGGGTGCGTCGTCGAGGCGAAAGCCCTCGCGCCCGTCGATGGTTGCGAAGGCGCGCTCGTAGATCCCGTGATCGCCGAAGAACATCGCGCCGCTGCGCAGCACCAGCGTGGCGGCGCCGTCGGCCGCAACCACGGTGCCGAGCCGGGCCACCACCCTGTCGAAGAACACGGACCCGCCCGCGGTCACGATCAGGGCCTCATCCGATCTCTTCAGGGCGCGGGCGTGGACGAACAATTCGGCCGCGAGGTCGAGCAGCGCGTCGATGACGGTGAGGCTGCGCTCGGGCGTCGGTTGCGCCGCCGCACCCTCGTAGGTCGCGATGCCGGCGAGGCTCAGGTGGGAAGCGGCAGCGACGGCTTCGAGCAGATCCTTGGCCGTTGTAAGATCGCGCGCCCCGGCGCGGGCCGCGCCCACTTCCACGAGCACGCGCAGCGGCGGCAGGTCCACCTCGGTCCAGGTCTGGGCAAGCGCGCCGACAGCCGCGGTGGAATCCGCAAAGGCATAGATCTCCGCTTCCGGGTAGTTCCGACACAGGGCCGCGAGCCGTCGGGCGCCGCCGAGGCCCCCAACCTCGTTGGCGAGGATCAGCCGGGTGAGTCCGGCCCGCAGCATGACGGCCGCCTGGCGGGGATCGGCCACGGTGGTGCCCCAGGCGCCGGCCTCCAGGAGCTGGGCGGCCAGCGTGGGGGCCATCGGCGTCTTGGCATGCGGCGCGATCGCGACGCCGTGCTGCGTGACATAGCGCATCATGGCGGCGGCGTTGTGCCGGAAGCCCGCCTCGTCCATCGTCAGCACCGGCAGGCTCATCACGCCCTCGGCCGGATGCCATTTCTGATGACCGACGGCCGCCAGCGGCAAACCCGACGTGCCGGGCGGCACGCCCCGGACCGTGTCGTCGAGAAAGTCGGAGCCGGGAAGTGTCATGATGCGCATCTTTGAAGGGAGGTGTCTCGCGGCGTGAGCCGTGTCACAAGGCGCCAGACCTGACGTTCCAAGAGAGAGCCATGCCCGAGCCCTATGCCGGCCCGATCGTCGACGCGCACCACCACTTGTGGGATCTCGACATGCAACGTCATCCCTGGCTGCGACCTCAGGCAGGAGAGCGTGGCGGCCTGGGCGACCTCGAGCCGCTGCGGCGCAATTATCTGCCCGCCGATTACAGCCGGGACGCGGCGCGGCACAATATCGTGGCGACCGTTCACGTCGAAGCCGGATGGCGCGCCGATGACAGCCTCAGCGAAACGACTTGGCTCGACACGCTCGACAAGCAGGACGGCGTGGCCCTGCGCTATGTCGCGCGGGTCTCGCTCGCGGAGCCGGACGCACCCGCCTCGATCGCGGCTCAGGCCGCCAACCCGCGCGTCGTCGGCATCCGCGACATCCTGAGCTGGGACCCCGACCCGGCCCGACGCTTCGCGGCGCGCGGCGACCTCATGGAGGATCCCGTCTGGCGCGCCAATCTCGCACAGCTTCGCGGCGCGGGCCTCGGCTTCGACCTGATGGTGTTCGCGCCCCAGCTTCTCGCGGCGGCCAGGCTGGCGGCCGACTTCCCGGACCAGCCCTTCGTCCTGAACCACTGCGGGAGCCCCATCGATCGTTCGCCGGAGGGCTTGCGGGCCTGGCGCACCGGCCTTGCGGCCGTGGCTGCCAACCCGAATGTCCGCATCAAGATTTCGGACCTCGTCGCCTATGATCCCAACTGGACCCTGTCGAGCCTGGCGATGGTCGTCGATGCCTGCCTCGAGAGCTTCGGCCCGAGCCGGGCCATGTTCGCGAGCGACTTTCCCGTCGCGGGGCTGCGCGCCACCTTCGACGAGGTATGGGACAGCTTCAAGGCCATCACGGCGTCCCTGTCGGCTCACGAGCAGCACGCGCTCTTCTTCGGTACAGCGGTGGAGACTTATGGACTGCATAGGCTAGCGCCGGGCGGCTTCGCGTCCTGACAGGAGCAGGAGCCCCAGGATCAGCACGCCGAACAAGACACTGCGCCAGCCGGCCGAGGCGTTCACGACGGTGATCAGCCCCGAGATCGTGACCAGCAGCACCGCACCCGGCACCGTACCGGCATAGCCTCCGAGACCGCCCAGGATCGAGGTGCCGCCCAGCACCACGGCTGCAATCGACATCAGCACGTAAGGATCGCCGATGCCGACGTAACCCTGGCCGTTCATGCCGAGCGCCAGAAGCCCCGCGAGGCCGGCCATGAGCCCGCTGAAACCATAGAGTGCCAGCGTGGTCATGGGTACATTCACGCCCGAAAGAGCACTGGCGAGCGGGTTTGCCCCGAGGGCATAGACACGCGCGCCGAAGCGGGTCCGCCGCAGCATCAAGACCGTCACGAGGGCCACGGCGATCCAGAAAAGCACGCTGGCCGGGATGCCGCACGGGCGGGCGTTGCCCAGCATGTCGATCACGGCATTGTCGACCGAGACGGCGCTGCCGCCCGCCAGCAGAATGAGAGCGCCCTGGAGAAAGGTCGCCATGGCCAGGGTCATGATCATTGGATGGACCCTAAGATAGGCGATGCCGGCCCCGTTGACGATGCCGATGGCGGTCGTGATGCCGAGAATGGCCGCGATGGCCCCCAGACCCGTCGCATCCCCTGGAATGGAGAGGAGCGGCACGCCCACGGCCGTAACGGTGATCACGGCGCCGACCGAAAGGTCGATGCCGCCCCCGATCATCACCAGGGTCTGACCGGCCGCGACCACGCCGATCACCGCCGCGAGCTCGATGAGGTAGCGCAGATGGCCCCAGGTGCCGAAGCCGCGGCTGGTGAGGCTCGCCACGATCCAGACTGCGATCACGATGCCCAACGTGAGCAGCGCTCGATTGCCGAGCAGCCCGGAAAGCCTCGATGTTTTCAGAGTGGAGGACGGCGCGGTCATGATTGCACCCGCCCGGCCCGGTGAGCCCTGCGTTTCGCGATTTCCGGCAAAGCCACGGCACCCACGATGATGAGCCCCTGGGCGATATATTGGGCCACGGGAGGAAGGCCGAGGAAGAACATCACGTTGATCATGACAGTGAGGAGCAGGCTGCCCAGGAAGGCACCGCGCATCGTACCCTGTCCGCCACCAAACCCGACCCCGCCCAGCACCGCGGCCGCGATCGAATTCAGCGTGAAGGCCGACCCGATCACCGGATCCCCCGATCCGGTCTGCGCCGCGACGAAGAACCCCGCGAGAGCCGTCAGCGCCCCGCTGATCGCGTAAGCCGCGATCAGAACCGTATCCACCGCGACGCCAGAGCGATAGGCGCCGACCGGGTTTTCCCCGGCAGCATAAAGGCCAAGACCGAGTGGCGTCGCGGCGTAGAGTTTCCAAAGCGCGATTGTGGCGAGCAGGAGCCCGAATGCCACTGGGCTAGTGCCGGCAAGCAAGTCGGACACGGTCGTCGGCACTGAACCGCCGGGCCTCGGAAGGATGAGCAGTGCGACGCCGCCGATGATGAAGGAGCCGGCGAGCGTCACGATGATGGCTGGCAGGCGCAGGCGAACCGTGATCGCCCCCGTGATCGCGCCGACGACCAAGCCGACTAGAACCACGGCACCGAGCCCTCCCGCGACGCCCAGCGGTGTTCCCATGGTCGTGGCCGCCACGACGGCCCCCAGGCTGACCGTCGCGCCGACCGAGAGGCTGATGCCGCCGGCCAGCATCAGCATGGCCTGCGCCATGGCGGTCAGGGCCAACGGGAGCCACGTTTGGCTGAACTTCGCGAAGCCCTCGAAGGTCAGAAGGCCCGGAAACAGCACCGCATAGGCCGCGAGGAACAGCAGCACCACGATCGTGAGGCCGCCGATGCCCTTGTTCCGCCGCAGCTGGACGGCGCGGTACAGGCCGCGGTGCGCGACGGCCGAAGCCGACATCGTGCTCATGCGGCGCTCCGGACATCATCGGCCGCCATCGCGAGAGCAACGATGCGCTCCTCGCTGATCTCCGGTCCGGCAAGCACAGCGACCACTCGACCGTCGCGCATCACGGCGACCCGATCGCACAGATGCACGAGTTCCGGCGTATCGGAACTCGCGAGCATCACGGCTCGACCTTCGGCCGCGAAGCCGCGCAGCATGGTGTAGATGTCCCGTTTGGTCTCGATGTCGACACCCCGCGTCGGATCGTTCAGCAACAGGATCTTCGGATCGAGCGGCATCCATTTGGCGAGGGCGACCTTCTGCTGGTTCCCCCCGGAGAGCGCCTGCGCGGCGCGACCGAGATCACCCTTGATCCCGAAGCGAGCCGCCAGGGCTCTGATCTGCGTGGACTCGGGCGCAGGGTAACGCCACGCCCAGCCAGCTCCTCGGGCGAGGCCCGGAAGCAGCATATTGCTGCCGATGGCATGGACCAGATGCACGCCTTCGCGCTTCCGGTCGGCCGGGATATAGGCTAGCCCGCATGAGTTGGCGGCCGTCACGCTGCCGGGCAGGCCATCGCGTCCGCCGAATTGCGCCGTGGTGGCCGCAGCGGGGATCGCGCCGTAAAGGCCCAGCAGCAGATCTTCCTGACCCTGGCCGACGAGACCGCCGATGCCGAGAACCTCGCCGGCGCGCAGGTCGAGATCGACACCGCGGACGCGGCCAGCCGCGAATCCCCGGACCGCGATGGCCGGTTGTTGCTCCGCGGTCGGCCTCCAGGTCGGGAACAGGTCGCCCGGATCGCGGCCCACCATCAGCCGCACGAGGGCGGCCGCATCCACGCCGTCCAGAGATCGGTCCGCCGTGCGGGAGCCGTCCTTCAGCACCGTCACGTAGTCGCAGATCTCCATGACCTCGGCGAGGCGGTGAGAAATATAGAGAATGGCGGTTCCCTGCCGCTTCAGCGCGGTGACGAGGCCGATCAGCGTGCGGGTTTCATGGGCCGACAAGGACGAGGTCGGTTCGTCGAGGATCAGGACGCGCGGGTTGCGATAAAGCGCCTTGGCGATCTCCACCAACTGCCGACGGCCGAGCGACAGGTCGCCCACGGGGCGCGCGATGTCCTCGTCGAGGCCGACACGCTCGCACAAGGCGCGCGCCGACCGCGCCAGGGCGCCGTAATCCACGAGGCCGAAGCGGCGCGGGAAGGCACCGAGGCCGATATTCTCGGCGATCGACAGGTGCGTGGTCAGGCTGAGTTCCTGCTGTACCACCGCGATCCCATGCCGTCTCGCGACGACGGGCGTCAGCGGAAGCGCCACGCCATCCACCAAGACGCCGCCGCTGTCCGGCGCGAGAGCGCCGGACAGGATGTTGATCAACGTCGACTTGCCGGCCCCGTTCTCGCCCAGCAGCGCGTGAACGCGCCCCGGCTCGAGCGCGATCGAAACGCCCTTCAGGACCGGATTGCCAAAAAAGGCCTTCCGGACGTCACGCGCTTCGAGAACCGGCGTCGCCACGATGCGGTCTACTTCTGGGTCAGAAGCTTCGCGAACATCGCCTGATCGTAGGGCGAGTAGATGTAGCCGTCCGTGGGGAAATCCTTGGTCCGGGCGATATAGGTCGCAAGGTTGTTGTCGTCGATGATCGGCAGCGGCACCTTCACATAGGCCGGCACGTCCTTGCCCTGGAGCGCCTCGACGGCCGTATATGCGGCAAGCGCGCCGAGCCAGTTCGGCTGCATGGTGGCCCAGCCCTTGAGCCCCTTCTTCTTCCAGAGTTCCAGGAACTGCCGGTAGTTCTCGCCCGTCGTGGGCACAAGGGCGCGGCCCTGCTTGTCCATGGCCAGGATCGCGCCGGCCGACAGGGCACCGCCGAGCGAGAGCACGCCGTCGATCTCGGGATTGTTAAACAGGAGGTTCGTCATCGCCTCCTGGGCAGGCGCGACGTTGTACTCGGTGTTGGTCTCAGCCAGGATCTTGATGTCGGGATGGGCCTTGAGCACGGGCTCCGCACCCTTGCGGCGATCGTCGCTGACCGAGATGCCGGCCGGGCCGTTCATGACGATGATCTTGCCCTTTCCGCCGAGTTGATTGACCATCCACTCGGCCGCTTCCTTGCCCCACTCGCCCTGGTCGGTGTTGACCTTGGCGGTGAGGTCGTCCGTATCGACCAGACTGTCGAAGTTGATCACGGCGATGCCCTTCGCGCAGGCGTCCGCGATCACGCGGTTCAGCGCCGTGGCCGAGCCGGCGTCTATCAGGATGGCATCGACCTTGGCGTCGATCATCGATTGGATCTGCTGGATCTGGGTATTGGCGTTGCCCTGCGCGTCCGTGATCATCAGCTTGGACACGAGGCCTTGCTGCTTCAGCGCGTCCACCTCCTGGCTGATCGTATCTGTGGTCTGCTTCATCCAGGTCGGAACCGAATAGATATTGGCCCAGCCTAGTGTATAGGGCGCCTTATGCGCCCCCGTGATGCATTTGGCGGCGGCCTGCGCCCCAGCCGTTCCGGCCAGCAACGCCATGCAGGCCACACCGGCGGCGAAATACGACACTCTCGTCATCCCATCACCCTCTCTGGCTCGGCTGATCCACACCGGCAGGGCCGCGGCATGCGGTTTGCTGCGCAAGGTATGATTACAGCATCTTGTCCGGAATATCGGACTGTCGTATTAAATATCGGACAATGAAGGCTAGACCCGGTTTTCGCCTTGTGCAAGAGCCTTTCCGGGAAGACGGCCGGAGCCGCTGATGACGTTGACGCAATCATCCGACGCTGAGGCGCTCGCTGGCGCCATGCTGCCCCGCACCGGCGAGCGGCAGCGCGGCATCGACAGGGCGATCGGGGTTCTGGAACTGCTGCTGCAGCGGCGACAGCCTCTGAGTGCCGGCGAGATCGCCCGCGCGCTCAAGGCCCCCCGCTCCACGATCTATGAGATCGTCAACCGGCTGATCGAGGCCGGAATGCTGGAACCGGCCGGAGCGGAAGGGCAGGTCTTCTTCGGCCGCACCATGCACCTGTTCGGCAGCGCCTATCTGAACAGCGACTCCGGCCTTCGCCGGTTCGGTGAGGCATTGGACTCTCTATCGGCCGCAACCGGCGCAACCGTGCAGTGCTGCACGCGACGGAACAACAAATATGTGGTGCTCGACTGCCGGGACGGCACGGGCGCGTTCCGCATCACCAGCGAAGTCGGCGCCGAAGTGCCACTTCCCTGGACGGCCTCGGGCCGCGCGCTGCTCGGCCATCTGTCTGACGAAGCGATCCTGACGCTGATCCCGCCGGCGGATTTTAGGCTCCCAAACGGCGGTCTGCTCTCGCCAAACCAATTCCTGTCCGATGTGGCCCAGGCTCGGCAGAATGGCTTCTTCGAAGCCACCGGCCTCGCGAGCAGCTACACTTGGTGTCAGGCCGTGCCTGTGTTCGGCCGGAACGGCATCGCGGCCTTCACCCTCTGTTTCGTGCTGCCGATCGACAGCGCCGTGGAGCAGCGTGAACGCTGTCTTGCACTGCTGATCGAAAAGGCACGCCAGCTCAGCCACGCGACCGCAGGCTGAAGCCTCTCACCGACAGGACCATCATGCGCATCTTCACGGCGTCCTTCGCGACCGAGACGAATACCTCCTCGCCCGTGCCGACGGATCGGTCCGGCTTCGAAGCGGCCTTCTATGCCGCCCCCGGCGGCCACCCGGCAACGCCCACGCTCTGTTCCTCGCCCATGGTCGCGCTGCGCCGCCGCGCCGTGGCGGACGATATCGATCTTGTGGAGGGAACTGCCACCTGGGCCGAACCGGGTGGTCTGCTCCAGCGTGCCGCCTACGAGGAACTGCGGGACGAGATCATCGATCAGCTCCGCGCAGCCCTGCCGGTGGATGGCGTGGTGCTCGGACTTCACGGTGCCATGGTGGCGCAAGGCTACGACGATTGCGAAGGCGACTTGCTAGAGCGGATCCGCGCCTTGGTCGGGCCGGATGTCCTGGTCGCGGCGGAGCTCGACCCTCATAGCCACCTGACCAGGAAGCGCGTCGCGCAGGCCGACATCCTGGCGGCGTTCCTGGAATTTCCCCACACGGATTTCTACGACCGTGGCGAGCACGTGGTCGACCTCGCGGTTCGCACCTTGCGAGGAGAGATCAGGCCGGTCATGGCGACCTTCGACTGCCGCATGATCGACATCTATCCGACAAGTCGCGAGCCGATCCGCTCCTTCGTCGATCGGATCAAGGCGATGCAGGGCCAGGACGGCGTGCTCTCCATCTCGCTGATCCACGGCTTCATGGCGGGCGACGTGCCGGAGATGGGGACACAGATGCTGGTCGTCACCGATGACGACCCTGCGAAGGCCGCTGAGCTGGCCGAGCGGCTCGGCATGGAGGTCTTCGCCATGCGGGGACAAACCGCCATGCCGATGTTGTCGATCAAGGACGGGCTCGACCGCGCGCAGGCCTGCGTCACCGAGCGCCCAGGGAAGCCGGTCGTGGTCGCCGATGTCTGGGACAATCCGGGCGGCGGAGTCGCCGGGGACGGAACCCTGATCCTGCGAGAAGTCCTGGCACGGCGGATGGATAACGTCGCCGTGGCAACGATTTGGGATCCGATGGCCGTCAGCTTCTGCCGGGCGGCCGGCGAAGGCGCGCGCATCGTTCTGCGCTTCGGTGGCAAAGCGGGCCCAGATAGCGGGGTCCCTATCGATGCCACGGTCGAGGTGGTGCGGGCGGTCGCCGAAGGCTGGCAGAGCTTCGGCGCGAGCCGCGTCACCCTCGGTCCCGCCGCCCTCGTCCGCATCGAGGATAGCCGTGTTCATGTGATCCTGAACACCAACCGTACTCAGACGTTCGAGCCCGACATCTTCGACAATCTCGGCCTCGATCCGCTCGCCCAGGATGTATTGCTGATCAAGTCGACCAATCATTTCTACGCTGGCTTTGTGCCGATCGCGGCCGAGATCCTCTACATCGACGCTGGCGCCCCTTACCCCTCCAATCCAAGGCTCACCGACTATCGCAAAATGACCCGGCCGATCTGGCCGCGCGTCGAGAATCCCCATGAGAAGCCATCCGCTACTCCGACAACTCGGATTCTATGAGCAATGCGCGGGATGCACATGGATTGCTCAGGCTGTGCATCGGTACGAAGTCTCACATTCTCCCTACAAACAGCATGAGTATCGTGGCGACTGGGTCGGTCCTGAACCTATTTCCGATCAACACGATAGTACTCGCGTTCATGGTTCGAGGCATGGGGCCGGGTGACGGCGTTGCTGTCGTCGCAACGCAAAGTAAACGGCCACCTTTCGGCAGCTCCCGTCGTGCGCGTCCAGCCTGCAGTGCGCCAGAGCACGAACCCGCTCCGCGGGAGGGGCGCTGCAGGAAGTTTAAGCAGGATGGACTGGGTTCATAGCGGGTTGAGCGGACCTGGGTCGGCTCCGAGCATGACGGATCATCCTCATCTCGGAGCGAGACCCCGATGAATTGCGTCGCCGCAGAGTGCGACGGCGTCGCACACAGGTCTCATCACGCTTCAGCCGCGCCGTCAGCCTCAGCGAAGGCGCTCCAGAGCGTCGGACACCGCCGTGCGCTCGCCTGCGGTGGTGGGCGGCGAATCGAGATGGGCGGGGATCAGCCCGATGCGGAGCCTGCGAGCTGCCGCTCGCGCCAGGACAGCGGTGCGCCTGTGAAGCCGGCAAGCAGGATCGCGGCATCGGCCACTGAGCGGGCGAGCGGCCCGACGTGATCAAGCGACCAGGAGAGCGGAAAAACGCCCTCTGTTGCGATCAGGCCGTAGCTCGGCGTGACGCCCACGATGCCGCAATGGCTGGCGGGGATGTGTGCTTGCGACTGGTGCGACGAGTGACTGCGAAGGCGTCATTGGGTCGCCGTTTGCTCCGCCGATTCCGGCTTCTTTGCACCTGCCGCTCCGAATCAGACTGTCGCTTCACGGCCACACTCGCCCGTTCGGGCCAATCAGCTTCAGCTAAAGCAGACCTCTTCAATGTTTGGGTTGGGTCGACGTCGGCCGGTTCAGTATCGGCCGCTGAATGTCCGCAAGGTGGCGAGCAGCCAGCGGCTACTATTTGGCGCGAGATTGAATCAACATCGGCCAAATCCTCAGTCCTCGCGAATGGCGAGCATCTCGCTTCCGAAGAAGGCGCGTGCTGCAGGCGCGCGTTCGTCGTAACGGCCGGATCGACGATCCGGGCGCCCAGTCCAAATGGGTTTGACGCGGCATCACAAGCGACTATCGTTCGCATCGGCATGCTGTCCGCCTGGACAAAGCGCCCGTGACCGCGGATCTGACGTGTACCATGGGACGACGCATTCTGGTTCTCGGCGGCACCGGCACCATCGGGCGAGCCACCGTGCGGGTGCTGGTGTCGCGCGGTCACGAAGTTGTCTGCTTCGTCAGACACAGCGCCAACATCTCCGGGCCGACGAAGCGGGACGATCGTGCCCGAGCACTCGCGGGCGCGATCGTGCGGTGCGGGGACGTGACGGATCCGTTGTCGCTGGCTCGCGACGGATTACGCGGCGAGCCATTCGACGTCCTGGTCTCGTGTCTAGCCTCGCGCACAGGCCTGCCGGCGGACTCCTGGGCCATCGACTATCAAGCGCATGTCGACGCATTGAGCGTCAGCAAAGAGGCAGGTGTGACGCATATCGTCTTGCTCTCGGCAATTTGCGTTCAAAAGCCGATTCTCGCGTTCCAGCACGCTAAACTAGCCTTCGAGTCGGTGCTGGCCCAGTCGGGGCTCGACTACACCATCGTGCGTCCCACTGCCTTCTTCAAATCGCTATCGGGCCAGCTCGATCGATTACAACGCGGCAAGCCGTTCCTGGTGTTCGGCAACGGTGCCCTAACGGCCTGCAAGCCGATTAGCGACGACGACCTGGGCACCTTTCTCGCGGAGTGCATCGATAACGAGGAACGGCGCAACCGCGTGCTCCCGATCGGAGGACCCGGCGAGGCGATCACGCCGAAGGCGCAGGGCGAGCGGCTGTTCGCGCTGCTCGGGCGCGAACCTCGGTTCACCCATGTGCCGGTGATGCTGCTCGACGTGATCATCGCCGCGCTTTCGGCGATCGGGAGGGTGATCCCGGCGCTGGCAGCCAAGGCCGAGCTCGCTCGGATCGGTCGCTACTACGCGACCGAGTCCATGCTCGTCTGGGATCCTGCGACTGCGCGCTACGATGCACATGCCACGCCATCCACGGGCACCGAAACGCTGTTCGACCATTACGCGCGTTTGGTCCGAGGCGAGGCGGTGGTCGAGCGTGGAGATCACGCCGTGTTTTGACGGCTCTCGGATCTGGTATCCACCGCGATCCGATACGATCCCCTTGTGGACACCCCGTAAGACTTCCCGAGATAGGCGCGTTCGCCGCAGTAGAGCCGGTTTTGCAGGGTTCGCCAACCAACCGTCTCGTTAAAAGGCGTTCCGCGGTGCGTCCTCAGGCCGCCACGGTGCAGAATGCCGGCGATCCGTGTGGCCGACTTCAGTTTCGCGTAGAGGTCGTGAACCCGGCAGACGACGGCTGCCTCAGCCTCCTCAACGATCAGGAGGCGGTCCTCGAGCCGGTAGCCATAGGGCCGGAACCCCGTGGCCCAAACGCCCCTCTCGCGCAATGCTGCCAACTTGTCCCGAGTGCGCTCGCTCGTGATCTCCCGCTCGAACTGCGTGAAAGACAAGAGCACGTTGAGGGTGAGCCGTCCCATGCTGCTGGTGGTGCTGAACTGCTGCGTGATCGAGATGAACGTCACCCCGTGCCGCTCGAATGCTTCAACGAGCCGAGCAAAATCCCGCAGGGATCGTGAGAGTCGTCGATCTTGTAGACGACAACGATGTCGATGGATCCGGCTGCCACGTCCGCGAGGAGGCGTTGCAAAGCCGAACGTTCCAACGTCCCGTCGGAGAAGCCGCCATCGTCATAGCGGTCCGGCAATTCGCCCCAGCCCTCCGAGGTTTGGCTGGCCACGTAGTGCGAACACGCCAGACGCTGCGCGTCCAAAGAGTAGAAGGTTTGCTCAAGCCCTTCCGAATGGGATTTCCGCGTGTAGATGGCGCAACGCACATGGCTTCTCCTCAACCGCAGATGGCCCCCGGCCGCCGACCGCTCGCTCTTTCACCCTGACAGCAGAAACGGCGGCTACATCCAACGTACCAGGCGTCATTCGCCGGCTTGAGTTCGCAGGTCATGGCGCTGGTGAGGTGAGACGACCAGCATGCCGTCCATGCCTTATGGTCCAGGCTTGAGGACCGCTCGGCCTGCGGCCGTTATGCGGTAAACATTGGCGCGGTCATCGCGCAGGCGTCCCAGACGCACAAGTTCCACGAAGCCAGCGGCGAGGAGGAGACGAGGCGACACGTCGTCGAAGACCGTGAACGGGTCC
This sequence comes from Lichenifustis flavocetrariae, assembly GCF_026130545.1. Taxonomy (GTDB): domain Bacteria; phylum Pseudomonadota; class Alphaproteobacteria; order Rhizobiales; family Beijerinckiaceae; genus Lichenihabitans; species Lichenihabitans flavocetrariae. Next base: position 93,595 of record NZ_JAMOIM010000019.1, read on the forward strand.
TCGAGCAACGACCCCATCCGTTCGCCGGCCAGCGACCGGGTCAGCGTGCCGCCGTCGGCCATGCGCCTCAGGATCGCCGATTGAGCCGCGGTCACGAAGTGCGGCTTGCCGTCCCGCTCGGTCATCTCCGATTGACCGGAGCGTGCCCGGTACTTGCATGGCGCAGGTCGGGTCGGAGCCACGGCAGCGTCATCGCCAATGAGGTCAAAACAACGGCTAGCACGATGCCGAATCGCGATCGCCCGGGCTCCTTCGGCAACTCCGGGCGGCACGAAGCAAAGCATCGGAGCGTCAACTCACGCCGGCCGGGCATCTGTCGCGCATTGGCTTGAGGGCGCCAACGGTATGCCCGGCCAGAAAGCTCGCCTCCGTCCTCGATTGTCCGTCCGTGAAGCTGAAGTCATTCGCAAACCGGTCTCCAGGCTCGGCAGTAGGGAGCCGACGTCGAGGACGAGATACCCGCCCGCTGACCATGATGCGTGACGGGCTTGCGATCGACCTGCAACGTGGCCTGGCAGCGGCGGATCGCCGACGCCGGTGCGGCACCTTCGCCGACGCGCCGCACCACGAAGTCGACGTGCTCCTCAGCGCAGCGGACCATCAAGGTCCAGGTCCGAACTGGTCGTCGAGCACCGCCACGCCGTGATCCCGCTCCGCGCGCACGAACCAAAGCCCAATGCCATACTGTTCCGTGGCAACGACACGCGGGTGGACCGGCCACCATCTCCAACGCCGTCATAATGGTGGCCCAAGCTTCACGTCCTGGGTCGTACCGTCAGATCGATGTCGAGCGCCTCGATCGCGGCGAGCACGATGCTGAGCGCCAGGTCATCACCGAAGCCGTAACTCTGTCCCTGTGGAGCTGCGACGTCGCGCAACGCGCGGCTAACGATCAGGGCGTCGGCTGTCGCCAACGCGTACGTCAGAAATGCGGCCTGAGCACTCGGCTCAAGAACGCTGGATCTAAACCGATCCGCTACGTCGGTGGGCATCAACCCTGCTCGTCACGGGTGAACTTGCACCCGATGCTGCCAGGAAAACGACTTGACGCGCAAGATCGTGGGCGGCAACTCGGACTGAGCGAAATGACGATCGTACCAAATGAAACAAAGGGTGAATCACGTGACTTCGCCTGTTTCCGGCTCTCGTCGAGCCTGTGCGCTCCTTACCTCGTCATTGCCTTACTCGCCGCCCGGCTCATCACGACCTCCACTGTCGCGGTCAGCAAGGACTGCCTACAGGACTTCGTGGTGGCCAGCTTCCAGTTCTGCTTGAACCCCAAGCTCGCGGGCGGCAGCGACCTGCTCTGCTTCACCGGTTTCGCGACGCTGTTCTCAGGGCTGACGCGAACGTCGATCGATTCGGCCGAGCTCCTCACGGCAGACCGCATCGGCACTGTCAGCGCCATGGTGCGCGTGAACAGATTCGACGCCAAGGCGCATGTGCTGGACGAGCTGCAAAGCGAGCTCAAGGATTATCGTGTCTCCGGCTCCGATCGCGGCCACGACCTGCTGCGCGTGTTCATGCCGACGGCACCGGTCCTCATGCTGGCGTTTACGGCGCTTCGGCTCTGTTCGCTCAAGCAATCGGCGAGGAACAGGAACAATTTTCGCCCGGTCACGCGCCGTCCCGAGCCGCGAGCGCGATGGGGCCATCAAAATTTGATTCGCACTGATTTGACGCACCACTCTCGTTCCGAGCTTCAGCTGCTTCCGGCGCTCGATCTTGCGTCATGGCTCCCAAATAAACGCGGGTCTTATCGTCATGCAGCATCGTGGAGAAGAACTCCCATTCAGCTACTAAGGCGAGCCGCGTCTCCTCGGGCACATTGTAGAACTGTACCTCCTTGGCAAAGGGCGAGAAGGTCGAGTGAAAACGCTGTCGATTGTCAATCTCCTGCCACGTTGCAGCTCGGCCAGCGCGCGCGAATAAACTGCATCGCGCCAAGATCTCCTCGGCCTGACGGGTTCCGGTCTCAGCATTGCAAAGGTTGCGGCGAGCCTCTTTAGGGTCGCTTGTGCCAAGGGACAACCGGAGGAGATTTGCATATCCCGAGCCGGGTGGCATGCGCATTTGAAGATAATACCGACCGGCACCGCGACGAGTAAGGTACGGCAGATTTGGCAAAGGCGTCACCGATGGCGCGGGGTCACACTGTGAGATAGATGTGTAAGACGTCTAACAACGGCCGGACACCGACTCGCTACCAAACGAACAAATACAACAAATTAGGAGGCGCTCTTCTCGATTGAGCGATTGGTAGCGGGGGTCCGATACATCGCAAAACCCCCGAAATCGACGCCTTTCTCGTTCTCCCGCAACCAGGTCGCGTGAGTACCTGCGGGAGGCAGCCATCGGCCCTAGTGGCCGTTACTTAAAGCGAACGAGGAAGGGGTGGGCCGCATCTGGGAGTTCGCCCGCTGTGCCGACCGGGCGGACCGGTATGCGGTCTGATCGAGGCCGGCACGACAGGGGCGGTCGCCCAAGGGCGGGCCACCATCATGATCCTGAATGCTTACCCGGGAGCGTTTCCGACCCGTCCTGCACTTATCGGTCTGTCCTCAAGGTTGTGTCAGCCGGATCTGCACCCTGGTTTGGTGAACCAGAGCCTTGTGCATCAGGACGAACTTTGTGGCCTCGGCAACTTTGGTGTGCCACTGCGAAACCTGATGGTGATCAATGGACCTCGCGCCCCCTTGGTAATCTGACGTATCGATCATCAGGTTGGGGTCGAGGTCCGCGCCCTGGCATATTGCACGCGCTACGGTTTCGATCTGCGGATCCATGGTGCACCTCTTTCTATGAACACAATCACTGGACGCGCGCTTCGGATCGGCAGGCCGCCAGATATTTGCTTCGCCTATCCCGTCGGGCCTCTTGACCGGGGGGACAGGCGTCGAACACGGCAAGGGCCACCACCATACCGCCGGCTCCCTACCTAGAAGCCTACAGCCGTGAAATGGCATGGCGAGAAGACAACCGCACATGTCGATTGGCCAACGGTACCGCATGGCGACCGAGGCGGCCTTGCGGCATCCGGTGTCGAGGGTGTGGTAGGGGTATTGGCAGCGGTGCGCACCGTGATCGTGCGTTTAATCAAACGATCCGGTGCGCGATGGTGCCGCCCGTGTCGCGGACCTGGAAAGGCAATTGGAACCGGGCGGTGTAAGAAGCGGCCGGCGCCAGAGATTAGAACGCCGGCCGCTTGTGCCATCGTGGCAAGTCAACACGCGGCACAAAGGCAGCTACGCAAAAACAAGGACCAGAGATGAGCACCAGAGGCATAGCGGTGTCTCAACCTCATGCCTTGGTTAAGCCGCGATCCTGAAGAGCGATACCAAGCCCCCACAACCTGCGGGATCGGCGGCCTTTCGGCTGCCTCTCAGCCTCCGCTACCGCCAGCATTGAGAGCCGTCGCCTCACGGCTGCTTCGAGAACTGTCTCAGTATGACCATCAACAATCGGCTGCGCTTTCATCAGCATGGCAAAGCTCTGGCCTGTGGTGCTATGGACTCGATCAGTCAGAGTTGCGCGATGTTGTTAAGAGGCGGTTAAGCGCTCGGATAGCGACCGGAGCCGCGTTGCAGTGTCCCGCACCCGGTACTCATCACTGATGAGGGCAAGTGGTACAGCGACCGGGCCGGGGCTTGTTTGAGGCTGGGCCTGGATGGCAAAGAGCGCGCCCGCCGCCCCGTGCTGCCGCGACCACGCAACAGGTCAGATCCCCCACACACCGAGCCAGCCCACGCTGTTCTAGTCGGCTCAAGAGCGTTGCAGATCGGGGTCGCCTTACGCGAAGCTAATTAGCCAAACGCAAAAAGCCCCACAAGGGGCTAGACATTTGTGCAATGCGAGAGCATTGTCTCAAAGCGACTTAGGTCGCATGCCCTTCTTGGGTGTTTCCTCCCTAGACTTGGGCCGCCTTCGGGCGGCTCTTTTTTTGTCCAGGACGACTTTATTGCATGGCTTACGGTGGCGCGCAAGGCAGCTATGCGGACTGAACTTGCTCATTTTTTGAACAATCGGCAGCGGCGTCAGCCACACCTTCGCACCCACCGCTTCCCCTCACGCCGCACAACGTCCTTCCGCCCAAATCTCCCAAACCGCGTCACCACCGATTGCTTCAGGCTCCTGCGCAACACAGCCTTGCCCCCATCGAGCCCTTTGCATTGATGATCGCCACAGCCAGCTTGCGCGTGTCGAGGCCGTCAGGTGCGGCCTGTAGCGCGCTCAATCCAAGCCGCAGTCTAAAGACCGTCAGCCGCCCGTGATCTTGGAACGGCTATTTCGGAAGCCGGGTCAGTCTTGGACGCCAAATGCCGAGCGCGACATTGGCCACCGCGACAACGAGCACCACCCACAATGTCAGTTGCTCCGCCCCTGGCGATCCTCCCAATGTCGCTGGATCGACCTGGCCCGCAACGGCTCTCGCACTTCGTTCGGCTTCGTCCTGCATTGCTCCCTGAACGTGCGCGAAGCCCTCGAAGATGAGAACACCGGTCGCCAGCTTCAGCCAGGCCCAGCCAGCATTCTGATAGGCGTTGTTCAGTGCCATTGCGAACAGGCCCGCGACCAACGTGAGTGCGATCGACGGCATAAAAATCCACTTGGCGATGGCGCCCATCGCGCCGCGCAACAGCGCATACCCAGCCGCTGAGGCCGGGGGAGGAGCAAAGTGAAGCATGACAAGCAGCGACGCGACCGATCCCATGAGCCCGACCGCCCCGATCGTGTGCAAAAATTTGAGCAAGCGTCGCAATGTGTCTCGAAAAGGGTCGCCGTGGGGACGCCGAAACTCTAGCCAGATTGCTCGCATCCGCCAATTCGCGCTGCGAGCACTGACCTCGATGATCTCGCCATCCGAAAAGCGGGCGCGGCTCCTGAGCGTGTGCCTCTTTGTTCGCGAAATCCACGGATCGCGCGGATGCTGCGGAACACGTCTGTGAGGCGATGGAGATCGCAGGCGAGTCTGAGCGGCATGGAACATCCTGCACCCCCGCCCGCCGCCGCGCCCAACCCCGACTTCGGCTTCGTTTGGCCCTTCACGGCCAGTGGAACGATCGACAACTGATGCCCATCACCGCTCTCATGATGAGGCGGCGGGGCGGTGCTGCCGCACGCCTAGGCTCCGTCTACGATCTGACGCCCAAAGCGTTGCCGGGCGCGTTCAAGCTCGGCGTCAACATGTCCGGGCCGGAAAGCGGCAATCCCTATCCGTCGGTCGACATGCTGACGAAGTATGCGGCGCACGGCATGAGCTTTATCCGGCAGCCCTTAGGCTGGAATGCGATGCAGCCGACGCTCGGCGGCGCGATATCAACGACAGAGTTCGCCAAACTGTCCGCTGTTCTCGCGATGTGCAAGACACTCGGCATCACGGTGCTGATCGACGCAAACCATACGGTCGCGTTTGGCGCGGGGCGCCTCACCGGCCCACGTTTAGGTTCGACCGGATTGCCGATATCTTATCTCGCCGATTATTGGACGAAGCTCCTCCCTCTGATTATGGCCGACCCGAGCTACAGCGCGGTCCACGGTTATTCGCCGATCAACGAGCCGAACAACCTTGACCCGAACAGCAGCGCGCCGTCGACGCCTTACAGCCAGAACCTATGCTTCCAGCTCAATCAACAAGTTCTGACTGTCATCCGCAACGCGGGCGACACGAAGCCCTTCTATGTGGCCGGCGATCACTACCAAGGCGCGTGGGACTGGGTTGTCAACAATGCGGCGTGGTTCCTAAACCTTGTCGATCCGGCCAACGCGCTCGTCGCCGACGTCCATTGCTACCTCGACGGGGATAGCTCGGGGTCGAATTATACCTGGGCGCAGGTGCTCTCCAAACCAGACACTGCAAGCGGGCAAGCGCCGCCCGGTCTTGCGCCGAACGTCAACATCGGCCCACAGCGGCTGTCGAACGTCGTGGCCTGGGCTTACGCGCATGGCGTGAAGATGGCGCTCATCGAATGCGGGTGGGGCTTCGACGCACCGTACCTGCAAGCTGGCGATGCCATGACGGCATACGTCCAGGCCTGCAATATGGAATTCACCTATTGGTCGGCCGGCTACAACTTCAGCCCAAATACCGGCTATTACTACGACCCTGACCCTTATGTGCCCGGTACGAACAACCGCGACTTTAGCCCATCCGGGGTTCCGTCGCCACAAAGTGCGGTGCTTCAGAAATACGCCGCCGCGCCGACCGCCTATCCGCTGTTTCTCCCGGTCGACGGAAGCAACGTCCCGATCCGCCGAGGCGCGTCGGGCGTTGCGTCGAGCCCCTTCAAGATCCTGTTCGGCGGCAACATTTCAAGCCCCATCACGATCACGCCGCATGCCAAGACTGCGGACGGGACGGACCTTGGCTGGACCTTCACGCCCTCCTCGGTGGTCATGGCGGCCGGGCAGCATATCAACGAGCAACTGAGCTTCACGGCGACGCCGACCACAGCCACGGCCGGCGTGCAGATCGGCAGCACGAACAACGGAGGCTTGGCCGATCCGGCCTTGCTCGGGTTCGCGACCGCACCAGACAGCTTCATCGCCTTGGCCGCCCAGCCGCGCAACATCTTCGGCCTGCGCCGCCTCTATGCCCCGTACATCGGCCCGGCCATCCGGCTTCGGCCGCCGTGGGACACGTCCGGCAATTCGGACATGGATTTTCCATTCAACAACCGGGGCGACTTGCCCCGACAGGCCATTCAGGATTGGGCGTCATCGCGAACGATCGCGGTAACCGCTCTCTACGACCAAGAACCGGCCGGCAACCATCTGACCTTCGGTGGCACGCTGCCCAGTCTCCTCCTGGCCGACACGGATGGCTATCCAAGCATCTCGGTCGCTTCGGGATGTCGGGGCGAGTTCAACATGCCGGGGGCCGGGCAGACGGGCCAGACCGTCATCGCCGATCTCTACGAGACCTCGAACGGCCCATGGTTCGTCAACCAGAACATCTATTCGGGTCCATTCACATTCTCGGCCAGCACGGGTTACACGCTGCTAAGCTCCACCACGGGTCCGCCGTCGAACCTGAACGTCTCGGTGGGCGGCGTGACCGGGCAGTGGCACGAATTTGCGGGCACTGCTGCTTCCGGGGTCACGGGCGGCCTACGCGGCTTCAAGGATGGCGCGCTGGTCGGAACTCCGGTCGACACGCCTCCCTTCAGCTTCACGGTGGGCGGGCAGACGGAAGTCGGGTTCTTCAAATTCGCCAGTTTGCTGTGGACCGGCAAATTCCGCCGCCTCGTGCTTTGCGATAGCGCGATCTCGGATGCGCAGGACGCGGTTGGACGTCAGTGCAGGACGCAGCGTGGGGCACCTTCAACCAGCCGGGATGGACGGGAAACAACGGCGATCCGCTGAACAACTTTGCCTTCGAGGGGCACGCCTACCTCGACAGCAATAACAGTGGTATCCGTGACGACGTGCAGGGTGGCAACGCCAGCTTTGGCAGCACGATCATGGTCGATATGACCAACTGGTGCCGGTACACGAACGGAAACACGAGCACACCCAAAGCCAATCCGTTTAAAGCCTTTGTCGGTGAATTTGGCTGGACCACCAGCACGCTACCGATGCAGGCAGGCACGAACCAACTCGACTACCTATCGGCCAACTCCGATGTTTGGATTGGTTGGACGTGGTACCTCGGCGGCAATTTCGCGTCGCAGGCTAACTATACCTACGGCTCGGTCGTTCCGTCCGGTTCAGTCGGCTACTACACGGATCGGCCACAGTTGGCGCAGCTCACAGCGCATCTCTGAGGCGCTTGCGATAGGCGAGCGCGCCGAGAGCCAGGAGCGCGCCACCGAACATGGGAAGTGAGGTGGGGACAGGGACTGGTGAAACAGGAGTCCCGTCTGAGACCGAAACCGTAAGGGAGCCGAGATTGTCCACGAAGACGCGATCGTTGATGCCGAGCAGCAACTCGCTTGCGCCCGCGGGAGTGACGAACGTGCCGCCGTCATGCACCGCGAAGAGGTTCCCGATCACAGTCCCGCCCGAGGTTGCAAAGGCCCCTACCAATTCCTGCAGGTAGCTCGGGGTGGTGAGATCCGAATAGTAGAAGCTCGGATAGGTCATATAGCCTGTCACCGGCCATGTGAGATCCCCGATGCCGTCCACCGTTGGGCTGAGGTAATTCGTTTGAGTGAAGCCGGAAATGTAGCCGATCGTGAATGTCGAGCCGGCCGAGAAGTCGAAGCCGCTGCTGATGATGGTTGGGACCGTGTTGTCGCCGACGCCATAGTCCAGCAGCGGATTTGCAGTCAGGCTCCATGGACCTGCCGTACCTTGAACGGTGAAATCCTGGGTTGCAGCTTGCGAGATGCTGCTCAAGCCCAGACTCAGCACAAACGCTACCAGACCGAATCGCTTCACCTTTTCCTCCCAGTAAGATGAACGATCGGTAACGCATCCACTGGTTGTGTCAATGCGGCGATCAGGTGTTCTCGCTGAAGTTGATAAGCTCTTAGCCTCTGCTCGGATGCACATAGCAATCCCCGTCTTCTCAACCCTGAGATGCGCGATCATCTTGCGACTGCCGTGCGGCCGGGAACTTGCCGACCTAACGCGCACCGCGGTCTCGGCCTTGGTGCGCCGATGCCCCCAGCAGATACATTGCCGCCATGCCGCTTGCTTGCGCGCTGCCGGCCGGGGCCTTGGCGATCTGCGCCAGACGCTTGGCTGCATCCGGCCGGGTCAGCATGTCGGCCAGCGCGGCCGTGTTGCGCCCGTAGCGCCAGCTATCATAGATGTCTCGGGCCTTGCCGAGCCAATCTGCCGGCGAGGCCGCCGATGCGACCAACTCGCCCGCCTTGCCGCCCTTCTGCAGCTCCCTGGACAATTGCCGGTTGAACTCGGTTTGCGAACCCGGCGCCTGCCGCCGGCCCATGGCCTCGAAGACATCGAGGGTCTTGCGGAAGTCGTTCCAGACCTTGGCCCCGTGCAACGCCTCGACCGCCGCCCGCAGATTGCGGCCCTACTCGTCATTACCACGGATCACGGCGTTGAACTTGGCGCCACCCCATTGGTTCGGGCCGCCCATGTTGCTCTCCGTCGCCTCGCTGAACACCTGCCGGATGTGCTGCGACACCAGTGCCCTTGCGGCGTCGGGCGACTGCGCCGCGACCTGGCGCACGGCGTCACCCACGTCCCGCGCGCTGCCCGGCACCGGGTTCGGGCTGAGCAGGATGGCGGCCTGCTCACGAAAGTCCCGCGTGGCCGCAAGTCGCCCGACCTGGCTGTCCCGCGGCGGCTCGGTGGCGCGCTGGGTGTCGATGACGCGCTGCACCCGAGCCTGGACAGCCGGGAATTGCCGCAGTGTGTCGCCATGGTCCCGCACCGTCCTGGCCAGCCGATCGGCATCGACCGCGCCGCTCGGCCCGGTGGCCTGATCGAGGATCTGTGTGGTGAACTGATCCTCGAGCGCCTTGCGGGCCGGCGACGTCGCGACGCTGTTGAACGCGCGGGCTGCCTCTGGACCACCTTGCACGATCATCCCCGGCACCCGATCGGCCGGCGACAGGAACCGCGAGCCATACGGATCTTGCTCGATGGCGCGGGCGATCCCGGGCGTGTTCTCGAACGGCTGTAACGGCACGCTGTTCTTGGCGAAATTGGCGTTCGCCCGCGCATAGGCCGGACTACCCGCCGTCATGGCGGCGTCGAGGTCTCCCAGCGCGGGACCGAGGCGGGCCGCCGTTTCCTTGTCGATCGAGCGCGGCGCGATCTGCGGCAGGTCGATACGGTCGCGGAAATACTTCCGTGACCGGTTCAGGTTCGCGACGTTGGTGATCGGCACGCGCGACGGCTGGCCTGGGGTCGCGGCCCCGAGTTCGTCACCATAGGCCGACAGTGGCGTCCTGAGCGGCACGGCGGAGCGTCCCGTCGGGCGGCCAAGCTGATCGGCGTCGGCCCTCGATAGATCGTAGGCGTTCCACGCGTCGACCGCCGCGCTGTCATGGACGGAATGTACAGGCCTCTCGCTGGCGAGCGCGTCGTGAAGGTCACCAATGGTCGTGCTGGCCATCGCGTCATCGATGTTCGGGCCGAGGTAGCCCGCTTGCGCCGCCGCCTGCCGCATATAATCGGGCGAGAGGCCTTGGCCCGGCTTTGCTACGATCCCGGGCACCTGATCGAGCCCCATGGCCGCGAGATCGCCGCCGGGATCGCGCACGCCGCCGGCCGCGCGCACGAACTGGTGCAATGATTGCGGCCGCGGCTGATCGGGCTTCGGCGCGAGGGTCTGCGCATCCATGTAGGCTTCCGGTGGCGGCGACGGCATGTCCGGTGCCGGCCCCACATCGCCGCCGGCCGCTGGGTCGGCCTCCCACTGCGGCCGTTGCGGCTTTGCCTGCATGGAGATCCGGTTGCGGAGGTCGCCGAGCGGGCCGGCCAGCAGCCCCGTCTTGTCGGCCGCAATCTGCCGATTGAGGTCGTCGATGATGCCCTGAACCTGGCTGGGGTCGACCGTGTCGGGTCCCGCTGCCGCATAGTCCTGGCGCGCCTGTGCCGATCGTGCGGCCAGCCGCTCGTCATAGGTCTGGCGCAAGGCCGGCTGAATCACCTGGCCGGCCTGCTCCGGCGTCACGCGCGGCCCTGCGTCCGCCAGAGCTTGCGCGGAAGCCTGCCCCTGCGGCGACGCATCGAGCGCCCCTTGCGCCGCGCGCTGCACACCCGGGCCAATCGCGGCCGTGTTCGGGTAGACAGGACCGATCGAGCCGTCGAGCGGCACGGCCGGCACGGTGCCGATCTGGTCGATGGCCGCGGTGCCGGCCTGTTGCACCTGATCGGGCCGATTGGCGTAGAACTTCGCCATGGTGTCGGCGCCACCACGCGACTGCTCGACAACACGCTGCACGGCGCCGAGCCGCGTGCCGCTGTTCGTCACCTGCTGGACGGCCTCGGCCAGCGTGATGGGCGAACCCTGCCGCGTCGCCGCGTCCATGAGGTCTTGAGCGCGTGCCAGGGTCGGCCCATCAAGCCCACCGGCCGCTTCGGACAGGATGCCCGCGGCGGTTCCGGGGCGCGAGGCCAGCGCGGCACCGCCTCCTGTCGCGATTGCGGCTCCCATTCGCGCGTAAGGCTCCACGGCGGTGCCCTGCGTGGCCTCCCCGGCTGCCTCGGACGCGACACCGGGAGCGACGCCGTATTTCAGAAGCGAGCGGATACCGCCTTGCATGGCGCCCGGCAGGAATTCGCCCACCGACTCTGCATAGCGACCTGCACGGGTCTGCGGCTGGTAGATCGGGCCGGCTGCATCCTCAAGCCGCTTCGTGATCGCACCCGCGCCAATGTAATGGCTTGGGTCGGTCGGGTCGTTCTCGTCGAAGGGGATCGGATCGAGCCCAGCCGCCCCGCGCGCTTTGTTCATGACCCACGACATGCCCTTGCCCGCATAATGCGCGGCGTCGGCCGGCAAACCAACTGCCCCGATCGCGCTGCGCTCGATGCCGGCCGCAGTGCTCGTGGCCATGTCGCCCGCCGTGTCGCGCCAGCCGCGCGACTGCGGCGCGGCATCGCCTTTTTCTGGCGCCACCTGGACATCCTGAAACCCTGCCCATGGATCGGCACCGGGCGAGGCTGTAACCGGTGCAGGGGTACCACCTCGCACCGTCAGCGGGCGGCCGCCACCCGCGTCCGGCGCCGCACCCCGTGGGGGGTTGTCCACCACCGCGACATCCTGAAAGGCCGCCCAAGGATCCGCTGCCATGTCGGCCTCTATCGCTGCTTGATCCGCCCATCGGGCGTCTTGAACATCGTTCCTGGTTTTAGACGGGCCGCAGCCTCAGGCGATGACACTACAGGCAGTGCGGAGGCTTCCTGCGCGCTGATGCTCTGCGACTGCCGGCCCTGCACGGAATCGTTGATTGCCTGCACATCGCCGGCCCCGAGAGGCTGTGACGGATCAAACGGGCTCATCACGGGATGCTGGTCGTAATAATCCGCCTTCACGGCCGCCCAATTATCCCGGTTCGCCTTGACGCTCGCGAGCCTCGCTAAGGCGACCTGGTCGCGAAGATCCTGCTCGCGGATGTTGAGAACCGCTTGCATACCCTGCGGCGACAGAGACAAGCCCGGCTTGACGGCGAGCGGCTGACCGAATTCGAACTGCGTCGGACGATTACTGATGGCGCGGGCCGCCTGCTTCGCGAGGCCGTAGCCGATGTTGTTGATGACCTCGCCCTCGGACGTGCCGGGGATCTCGATGCCGAGCGCGTTGCTGATCGCCTGCTTGGCCTTCAGCGTCCAAGTTCCGAACGGACCTGTGCTGAGATTGTCGCCGGCTCTAGCCGCCGCGGCCCGCATCATGGCGATCTGGTTCAGGGCCTGCGGGGCGCTGGCGCCCGCCTTCACGGTCTCCCCGATCTCCTGACCGACCGCCTTGCCGTACTCGCCCTCTTGCGAGCTTTCGGCCTTCTGATCGATCGTCACCTGATTGGCTGGCTGTCGGGTGTACGGTGTGCCGACATAATTGGCCGGGGTCGGGTTCTGCCCAGGCAGCGCCCAAGCCTTCTGGAACTGGCCGTTCGGCAGCGGGATGTCGACGAGCTGCGCCTTGTCGGCTTTCTGCTGGTCGGACTGATATTGCGTGAACCCGCCGGTGTAGCCCTGCCCTGCAGCGTATTGATAATTCTTGATCGTGTCGGTGAGCTCGGGCTTGTCGGGGATCTGGTAGAGCGGGCGCCCATTGGCATCGAGGATCCAATCGCCCGAATGCGCGATCTGCGGCTGCGATTTCGTGGTCAGCATGTGCTGCCAAAGCTGAAGGCCAAACTGCTGCGTATCGGGGTTCTTGATCAGAGCGCCGATCATGGTGGGCGTAATGGAGAAGGCCGCGTTGCTCGACGTCGGCGCGCCTGCGGCGGGTGGAGGACTGACGGCAGACGGCGCGGCCGTGGCCGGAGTGAGCGCCACGGCGGTCCCGGCGCTGCGCGAGGATGACGAAGGTGCGGCGACAGACGGCCCGCCATCCCCGAATGGCGGTGCGGTCGCCGCAGAAGGGATCAAGCCCGCTTTGGCGGCCGCCGCGTCATAATCCGTGTGGTCGAAGCCGTCCGCATTCTCGGCCTGCTGCCGGGTCAGCATCTGGCCGCCGACATTGAGCGGCACGCTGCCATAGGGCTGGCTCGGCGGAGCGCCGGTGACCTGCTGTGTGGATCCTGGTGACGAGCCGGTAGAGGCGAGCGAAGTCGGCTGATCAGGCGTATTATCACCGCCCGGAGCGGGCTGGATCGGCTGACCGGCCGAGGAAGAGGCCAGTCGGGCAGCCGATGGCGACATGCGCGCTATTGGGAACGGCGTCGCATTCGGGAGCTGCGTCCCCATGCCGGACGCGGCCATCGTTGGAAGGCCAGGATCCTGAGATTGCGGAGGCGTGAAGCCGTTCGGATTCGGGCCGATCGGCTGGCCGTTGAAGGGTGTGTTGAAGCCTGCCGCTATCGCCGATTGCGCTACGGGACCTGGATCGCCAAACTTGCTCATCCACATGCCCGCGAATTGCCCCGCGGTCATGTTGGGATCGCCGCCGTTCACCCTCACGGCCTTGTCGCCGACGACATCGCCCGCACGGGCCGTTGGGTTCGCCAGAAGCTTCGCGGCGCCGGCCGCGCCTTGCTGATGCGCGAGGTAGAGTTCACCGGCTGTCGGGGTACGCCCAAGCGCCTGCGTCAGCGAAGCCGCATTGTCGGCTGTGAGCCGCGCCGCCGCATCCGTGCTGTCCGCCCAATTGGTGGGGTCCGCCAATCCGTATTGCGCGGCGGTGCCCTTGGTGAACTGATACGGGCCGGCCGCACCGGTCGGACTGACCGCGTTCTGGTTGAAGCTGCTCTCGATCGCGGCAAGGCGCGGCAGATATCCAGGCGGCAGGCTGTAGTTCTGAGCCGCGCTGGTGAACAGCCCCTGCAGGCCGCCACTCTGCGGAACACCCTGAGCCGACGCCATCGACGGCAGCGGTCCGGCCGGTGTGGGAGGAGACGCGGGCGGCACTGGGGCCGGACCGACGATCGACTGCGTCGACACTAGAGAAGGTGCCGCGACAGGCGACGTATAGGCCATCGGGGGAGCGGGAGGCGCCATGGTGCCGGGCGTCGAGGTGGCCGGAGCTGGCGCATTTTGCCCAGTCGCGGCACTTGAAAGCGTCGTTCCGGAGGCGGCCGCAGCATATTTGGACGTGGTGTCGAGGGGCGCAGTCGAGAATGCACCTATCAGACGGTCGAAGAAGCCAGGCTGCCGATCGGCCGAAAGCGGCTGCGCACCCTGCGCCTGCGCATACGCATCATAGGCCGACTGAGCCTGCCGCCGTTGAACAAGCTGCGATGTCAGCGCGTCGAAGAAGCCGCCGAGGCCGCTTTGGGTGTTGAGATATGGCACAGGTCACCCCACCACGTTCAGGCCGTTGACGAAGCGCGTCCTGCCGAACAAGGGAGTGTCCCCGGCTGGCTGTTGCTGCGGCTTCTGCGCTTGGGTCTGTGCCGGCGCCGCGACGATCAAGCCGTTCGAGAAGGGCATGCTGGGCATGGCTGGACCGGCCATCTGAGACGCGTTCTGATTTCCGAGCGATGCGATCAGCTGCGAGAAGATCCCACCGGGCGCGCTCTGCTGCGGCACAGCACCTTGCAACTGCATCGGCTGACCGGGCTGCTGCGATGCAGCCGTGGCGACAAGGCGGCTCAGGACGTTGCCCAGGGGTGATGTCGCGTTGGCTTGTCCCATCTGCTGGGCCGATATGGACGAGCTTCCCTGACTCGGCGTCGCGCTCTGACCGTAGGACGGCGTCGAGCCGTAAGCTGTGTTGTAATAGGCCATTGCCCCTCACCGCATCGTGCGGAGAAGGTGTTCCGGATCAGGGGGCCTGGACAGACATCAACCGCGCGAAGTGCACGAAACGCGGATGTCGCGGATTTTGCGGATGACGACGAAGTGTGCCAGCGACCCGGCCTTTGAAATGGAGCAGGAATACAATTGGAGCCCGCCGCCGCCAAAGAAGCTTCGGATCTTCTATGACGAACGGCATCGAGTTCCTGAAGCACGCGCAGCCCGGTGTCAGGTTGCAGAAGATCGAAGGAGAACGATGATGCTGGTCAAAGCAGGAGCGGTGGCGGTCATACTTGCCGCGTTCTCAACGGGTCTCCTCGCGGCTCCCCGAGCATCGGCATTGGAACCTGCTGCCGGCACCTTGCCCGAAGGACAATCAATGCTGGTCGATGACGGCACGTGTCCGAAGGGGAAGATCAAGCAGATCACTGGTGGAAATACGAAAGTCGGGGCGCCTCGTGTCCGGACCTGTGTGCGTCGTTGATCTCCTCCGGCCTGCTCGTCGCCAGAGGCTCAGTCGACGTGCCCGCGTCGAGTTCATGAACCACGGGCAACTAGGCGTTCGGCTGCGGAAGCAGGCGGAGTAGCAATGCCGATCAGCTTCGTCCCGCAGCGCGGGCAAATCCTGATGTGCGACTTCGACATGGCGGGCGTGGTGCCGCCCGAGATGCGGAAGAAGCGGCGTGTGGTGGTGATCTCACCGCGGTCGCACAACCGCCGTCACGGGGCAAAGCCCGGCCGCTGCATCGTGGCGCCGTTTTCAGCATCGGAACCACCTATGCCGACGCCAGCCGAAGGTGCCTTTTCCAGCCGGAGCCTATCGGTCTTTGAGCGTGCCGACATGGGCCATATGCAGCGCACTCGCCTCCGTCTCTCATGCGCGTCTTGACCGGGTGGCAGTCGGTCGGGAGTTCCTGAGCGAGACCTTGGGCCCTCACGACATGGAGCGCATCACAGATGGCGTGCGACACGCACTTGGGCTTGAACGGTAAGGCTACCGGGCGCATATTGGTTGCCTATCCCTTCGGGGACTTGCGGGGCTCGGCTGGCGATGGGATCGCTGGGCGAGCCCTAAACATGTCTTGTCCATGAGCAAGCGGCGGAAGCCGAAAACAGTTCGGCTCACACGCGCCAAGGCGATAGAGCGCCTGGACGCTATGGCTCACGCGGTTTGCGAGGAGGCCGATTTTGCAGCCAGGGTGAATGCGGCTTTCGAGGGCGGAAATGATGCCATCCACCAATTCAAGATAGAGCATGGCCGCTCTCCCGCATTCAGTGGCGCGCAGTGCATGAATACCCTGCAGACGGCAGCACTATTCACGATCGCAAGCACGCTAGGACGCCTGTTCGATCCGGGGAGCGCAACGAGACATCCGAACGAAAGGGATGTGGCATCGATCCCGCTCGTGTTACATTTGCTCCGGCAAAAGCGATGCCAGGACGAGTTGGCCGAGAGAGCACGTCACTGGCTTTTTGAAATGCCAGAGATGGCCGAAATCAACGCTGAAACCGTGCTCACCGCGGCCGACGAAGCAATCGAGGCCTATGCTTCGCTGCGAAGATCGCCCAAGGGGCAACGAGCGCTGCGAGTGCTTATGCGGTTTCGCCATGACCATTTAGCGCATCGGTTACTCCCCGATCTTCAGAGAGGGCAATTGCGAGACACCTACACCACGGTGGGGGAAATCTGGAGGCTGCTCGATACGGCTCTGATCTTAGCCGATAAGCTCAGCTTGGCGGTCAGTGGTGATGGGCGAGATGCTCGGGATATGCACCACGCCCGACATCGGGAGGCCCGCGCCGTGTGGGATTATCTCATGACCGACAAACCTGAGTGTGCTTCAGCTTCGTTCGTTCCGGATTGATGGCCGCAGAAAGGCGGACGGTAGCCGATGCCCCTCGTCTACATTGAAGCTCAAGCGCCCTGGGGGCCGATCCGGCTGCGCGGGGCTGCTCATTATGGCGAGATACTGGATCGGGTGACGACAGCACCGGCCCATGTGTCGGATATCGGCGGTCGAGATCCCGCGACGGTGATCGCGGAGGCCGAACGCATGATGGCCCGGCCTGATGCGCTGGGGTGGATCAAGGAGACCGTCGCCAAGGCCGCAAACTTCGTTGCCGAGTCGATTTTGCGCGTATCCGCTACCCATGTAACCGATCCCTCTTCCAAGACCGCTTCTGCCCAGCCTGAGAGTCATGACGGCGCTATGGCGTCGGATGGGAGGCCGAAGTGGAATTTTCCGTGTCGATGCGCGCGGGCGGGCGCCAGACGCCGTTTGATGCCGGAATGAGCGGAAATGAGCGGATTGTTACTCCTGTTCGTCGCCGGCCGGGTGCAGAGGTCGACGCCCGGGAGATCCGGACGAAGCTCGGAATGTCGCAGCCGGCCTTTGCCAATGCGTTCGGCCTGAAGCTCGCGACGCTGCGGGATTGGGAGCAGGGACGAAATAAACCAGAGGGCGCCACGCGAGTGCTGCTGATGACGATCGCGCATCGGCCCGACATCGTGCGGGAGGCAGTGGCGGCCTACGGGTAAACCGGACGGCTCTCGCATTTCACGATCTTGCGCTGTAGATTGGTCGCCATGACGAAGCCGACAGGACGAGCACCCGGACGGCCCAAGGGTGCGATCAATCGGGCCAGCAAGGAGCAGCGGGAGCGTGCGGCCGCCTCCGGCATGTTGCCGCATGAGTTCCTGCTGAGCGTGACGCGGGGTGAGGCGATCGGCGGCTACGTTCCGAGCTTCGCCGAGCGACTGGAGGCCGCCAAGGCCGCGGCGCCGTTCTACGCGCCCAAGCTGTCGGCTGTGGAGTCCACGTTCGTGAGCAAGCCCATCGAGCAGATGACCGATGATGAGCTTACGGCACTGATCGAGATGCATGCCGCTGAGGACTTGGCCAGGATACGGCCGGGGAAGCTGCAATGACCAAACCGACTGGCAATCCGCCTGGCCGTCCGCGTGGGGCGAAGAACAGGCGCACGGCTGAGACAGAGGCAGCCGCCCTGACCGCAGCTGGAAAGATCGCGCTGGCTGTGCCGGGCGCTTTCGAAGGGGATGCCCATGCCTTCCTCATGCTGATCTACAAGGATCCGTCACAGCCGCTGGAATTCCGGCTTGAGGCGGCGGGGAAGGCTATCCGGTACGAGAAGCCGGCGCTCGCTTCGGTGGATGTGACCAGCCAGAACGAGCATCACGTCTATGCGGTGAGTGATAAGCCGCTGTCGAATGAAATGTGGGTGGCGAAGCACGCGGAGCCGAAACCCAACTGACCAGGTTTTTTATTCGGCTAAACCCGGTTTCGGTCGCATTGCCTCGCTTACCCGCATGCCCTCAGCTGCGACTGGTCCGCCTCGATGCGATAGACCGTTCGGCACTATGGACCGTACATCACCTCGGGCGGCAGCAATCGTCCTGTACCGGCTGAAGACGGCAACATGGCGAACGTAAACAGGGCGAGCGCTGCGATGACAATGCAGAGGGCCATTGAGACGGTCGGCCTTAGTGCAGAAGGCTGCTTTTCGCGGATGGGGAGATCGACAGGCATGGTGAAAAGACCCTGATCATCGGAGTGTCGGGGCCGTAGTCTGGAACGCTTGGGTCGGTTCAGCGTCCCTCAAATGACGGAGGAGGCTGTTTGTTTTCGTCAGGATGCAGCATTTCCATCGCATGGGCGGCGGCCTTCAGGTCCGCTGTCGCCTTGTGGGGCGTGCTCGGCCGACCGCCTGTCTGTCCGATCGCCACGTTGATGTCCCTTCAGGTTGTGGTTTGGGACGAGAGCGCCCGATAGACGCTCGCGCGACAGATCCCGAGGCGCTTGGCGATCTCGATTACCTCCGCATCCCGGCGCGCTCGAAGTAGGGCCGCACGGTCGAGCTGGCGCGATCCCCCGCCAGGTAGCGGCCAGCGCGAACGTGTAATCGTCCAACAAGGCGTACAGAGCCGGCATGCTGACCATGACGGATCCGACAACGAGCCTGCCGATGCGGTATTTCTCGATCCACTCGCGCAAGGCGCTTTCGGACTTGCCGGCAAGGTCCGCGGCCTCCTTCAGCGTGACGGCTTCGGCTTTGTCGTAGGGCCGCAGGATCCGCAAGGCACGTTGATCGACACAGGCAATGACGCCGGCCAACTCGCTGAGCGACACGTCACGCACGCCAGGCGGGATGAGTGCCGGCACGATGCGGCCGACCGTTTCGACCAGAGCTAGGGTGTCGGCGACGCCGCGTCGATAGGCGGCGCGCTCGGCAGGTGTTTCTGGTGTCATGCGCTCCCCCGATGCTCGGACACCATGGCCTGCAGCTCGGCAAGGCGCCGATAGAACAAGATGGCACGGCTCTGCTCGAAGTGCTGGCGCCGCACGGGATCGAGGTCGAGCTCGTCGGCCACCCTGGCTGCTTCGGCCCTCATGTCGGCCAGATGCGAAATGATGATGCGATCGACCTACTGTGCAGCAGTGCACCTGGGCATGACGGGTGGAGTGAGGGTCGCGAGGAACACGCGCTCGGCATATCCAACCGCGGTCTCCATCGCGGCGGAAAGCATGAGGTCGGTCGCCTGCTGCTGTGTCAACACGATCGGGACGATGCCGACGGGCTTTCGGATTTTCATCGTCTCGCCTCACGCTTCATGCGGGACACGCCGGTCAGGCCTGCGTCGGGCTGAGCCATCCGCCTTCTCGATGCCACAGGCAGATGGGACAGGCGTGCTGCGGGATCGGCGAGCAAGCCGTGTCCCATCACAGGAGAACTGAGATGAACGTTCCCAAATTCGTTGCCGCGGCCGCGATCCTGGCCGCCCCCATGCTGTTCACGGGCGCGCCGGCGCAAGCCTTCACGGCACGTCAAGCGACTGCTGCAGGGCAAGGCACGTTCGTCACGTCGAGCGGCACACCAGAGAACATGGTTTCGAGCGGGCCCATTGCTCAGCAAGGGGCCGACAACAACCGGCGCCCGCTCAAAGGCGACCGCCACGACCGGTACTTCGCCGGCTTCTGATTTCATCGGCTAGCCTCCGCGATGCGGGCGACGCCGATCAGGCATCGTGGAGAAGCCTCGACGGCTTTGTCGATCATGACGCTGGTGGCTTCTTCCAGCGTCCACGCCCGATCGGGATTGGGATCGGTCATCGGACTGGCTCGACATGCCGGAGCGCCGCCGCACGGCCTTTCGGAGCGGGAATCGGCGCGATGAATGCTGCTCGGGGATCTGCCATCAAGCGGCCCGCTCGGTTTGCTGCAGGATATCGTTCCAGTCGCTGTCGACGGGGTCCGGAATGTCGACTTGCACCTTCAGACCTTTGGCGCGGAGGCGTTGGGCCAACCGGAACGCGGCTGCCTGGCCCGTGAAGCTCGCATCATTGTCGCCGAAGATCGTCACGCGTCGAGCGCAGTCGGGCGGCACCCACTCGGCCAAGCTGCCCGCCGACACCGCCGCCCAGACCGGTATGGCAAACAGATAGGCGGCCGACAGCGCGGTCTCGACCCCTTCCGCAACTCCCATCTCCTCCGCTGCCTCAGACAAGCGAACGGACGAGCCGGAGGCAGGGGACCAGGCATCAGTCGGCGCGGCTCCTCGAAAAGCTGCCGCCTTTGACCCTGTCGGGCCACTCAACACCCGATGTCCCCCAGAACTCCTGTAACCTGTTGCCTTC
>NZ_JAMOIM010000001.1 GCF_026130545.1 Lichenifustis flavocetrariae
CGCCGACCTGCTGTTCGAGCAGGAGGTGGTTGCGGTCGGCAGCCCGGCGCTCCTGGGCGACCGGGCCGGTGCATTGTTCCCCGAGGAGATCGGCCGGTTCACGCTGCTGAACGACGCCCACGACCTCTGGCCCGAGTTCATCGAGCGCGCCCTGGATATGACGACGCCTCCGCCCACGAAGCAGGTCAGCTTCAATCAGACCTCGCTGGCGATCGACACGGCAGCCGCCGGCCAGGGCTTGGCGGTGGCAAGCCGCTTCCTGGTGGAGGAGGATCTCAGGTCGAGGCGGCTGGTCCAAGCCTTCGCCGCCACCATGCGCGGCGGACTCGCTTCCTACGTGATCACCCTCCGCAAGCCGCGCCAGCCGAAGGCGACTGAGAACGTACGACTTTGGCTGCTCGGCCAAAGAGTTCCAGGAGCGCTGTCCGACAAGGGATGTTCTGCGGATCGAGGAGGTTTTTCGCCGCCGTGATCGAGATGGCATCGGATCCCGCTTGCTTCAACGATGTTGAGCTGCGAGCTTTCTGTAACAGGACGTCAGGAAATTCCGTTGGCGTGGCGAGGATGGACAGCCCCCGGAAAAAGCAAACCTGTCAACCCGGGGAGCCCGCCATGGTCGGCCAGACTTCGATCGTCGGCGGCTCGCTCAGCAGTGTGGCCAGGAGATCAAGGTCACCGGTCGATTTCCGCCAATCGAAATAGGCGCCGACATCTTCCTTCGAATCGAAGACGTCGATGAAAAGGACCCGGGTCGGGTGCTCGGCATGCCGAACCGCGCGAGCGGACTTGACCCCTTTGAAGGCACGGGTTTGCTTCTGAAGTTCCGGCAGCATGACTTCGCAGAACCGATCCGCTTCATCGGGCTTCAGCGTCAGTGAGACGGTGACGGTGACGTCGTTGTCCATCGTGATCACTCGCTGTTGTCGGACCAGCTTTGGGCTTGGGGCGGATTGAGGGGGAAGAAGCGATCGTCGGCATGGTGGAGCGTCGCTCGCTTCCGATGGACGCTATTCATAGAGTGTTCTATCATTAGGTCAAGGCAGGAGGGATGGATCGATGAAGGTGAGCAAGGCGAAGGCTGCCGAGAACCGCGCTTCGCTGGTCTACGCCGCTGCCAAAGTGCTCAAGGAGAAAGGCTTCGAGGGAGCCGGCGTCGTCGAGATCAGCGCTCGGGCCGGGCTCACCCAGGGTGCCTTCTACGGGCAGTTCGCCACGAAGGCCGTCCTTGCGGCCGAGGCCTGTCGTCAGGATCTCGCGATCGGCGTCGCGGATTGGATGGACCAGCGGGGGCGCGGGGACCACGACGCCCTGGCCTATGTCAAGCATTACCTACGTCGTGGGCACGTCGAGGACCTCGCAGGCGGCTGTCCAATGGCGACCTACGCCGGGGAGATCGTGCGTCAGGAACCGGCCATCGCGGCGGCCTTCGCGGACGGCGCGTCCGCCATGGTCGAGCTGATGGAGGAGGCGCTTGGCAAGGCGATGCCATCGGGTGCGGCCCGCAGCCGGGCGCTCTTTCTCATCGCCGCCCTCGCCGGTACCGTCGCGATGACCCGTGCTTTGGGTCGAACGGATTCAAAGCTCGCGGAAGAGATGCTCGAAGCGGGCCTCCTTGAAGCCCAGAGACTTAGTAGCGGGCTTCATCAGGCGGAAGAACAACCCATGCCGGGCTGACATGGCTGGGCAGACCGTCCATGACCGTTCTTGCTCGAAGGACTGGACCTGATGCAACAACCGGTCAGGCGGCCGCCTTGCGCCAGCCGGCCGCCAGCGCACCGGCGCCGATCAGCAGCGTTCCCCCGGTCCGGTTGACGATGCGACGCACGCGAGCCTGACGGAGCTGGCTGCGGGCAGCGGAGGCGAGCATCGCGTAGGCCGCCGAGTTTATGATCGCCAGGGTCACGAACGTCGCCTCCAGGACGGCCACCTGCGTCAGGAACGGCGCCGATGCGGTGAGGAACTGGGGCACGAACGCGACGAAGAAAACGATGCCTTTCGGGTTGAGGGCCGTCACGGCGTACGCGTGGGCGAAGATGCGCCAAAGGCTGGCCGGGGCGGCCTCGGCGTTTGGTGTCTCGGCGACCGGCGCCCGCCACAGCTTGACGCCGAGGTAGATCAGGTAGGCACCGCCGATCCAGCGCAAGGCGGTGAAGATCGTGGCAGACGCGGCCAGCACGGCGCCCAGGCCCAGCATCGACGCCGTCATCGACGTGACGTCCCCCAAGGCCACGCCGGCGACGATGGCGGCGGCCGGGCGACGCCCGTGCCCGAGCGCGTATGAGATGACGAGCAGCACCGTTGGACCCGGGATCGCCAAGAGGACGATGGATGCGATGACGAAGGCGAACCAGTGATCGATGGGCATGGGCTATCTCCTTAGAATCAGCCATCCACAACCTCGACCTCACCGCAAGCCTGTTTCGACGGGGGATGCGTGGTGGTTCCACCCTGGATCTGCCCCACTCGGTACCAAGCGGGTGGCGGCCGACGCCTTCAAGTCGATGGTACGTGACACGGCGATGAAGGGTCAGATCGCCAAGGCAGATCCCGTCGCGGCCCCCAAGATCACGACTAGCCAAGGCTGCACGCGCCAGAAGACGAGCAGGAGGAAGGCGACCAGGCCGATGGCGAGGTCCAACGTAGACGTGATCCCGCCTGTCCAAACTGGCGTGTAGAGCGCCGCCAGCAGCAAGCCTACAACAGCGGCGTTGCCCCCCGCAGCGCGGATTGAACGTCCTCCCGTCCGCGCAGCGTGTCCCGGAAGGGCAGCACGCCAATGAGCAGCAGGAACGATGGCAGGTCGATGGCGACAAGGTACGTCAGCCTGCCAAGCCACCCGTTGGGCGGTCGATCCAGGGCGTAAGGCGTAGGACCTGTTGAGGAGGAGCGATCCGGACGCGGCCGAGGTCCGCGCGAGACCCAGCATGAGCAGCAGCGGCCCGGCGACGCCACCGGCGAGGACGACGGCCGCAAGCCACGGGGGTAGTCCCCCCCTGCGGAGCGGCGCCTCCTTGGCGGGCAATCCGATCGCCGCGCGGCCGAAATGGACAATGGCCAAGCCCAGGCCAGCGCCCAGGTACATCAGGCCCGCCAAGAGTTGCGTGTCGACTGTCCCGAGCAGGACCTTGGCGAAGGGCGCGGAAGCGCCGAAGAGGACGGCCGACGCCAGGGCCAGTGACACGCCAGGCCAGAGTTGGGATGGTTAACGACGTCTGGACATGGCTATCAGGCTACCACGATCCCGTGGTGCTTTGCCTTGCTCTCCGGCTCCACGTGGATCGTCGTGGCGGCGCCCTCGACGGCTTCCTTCAGGGCGGCCTCGATCCGATCGCAGATCGCGTGCGACTCCCCCACCGTCATCGAGGCCGGCACCACCAGGTGAAAGTCGATGAACGTGACCTTCCCGGCGTGACGGGTCCGCAGGGCATGGGCCTCGATGGCGTCGCCACCGCTGGCC
This sequence comes from Lichenifustis flavocetrariae, assembly GCF_026130545.1. Classification (GTDB taxonomy): domain Bacteria; phylum Pseudomonadota; class Alphaproteobacteria; order Rhizobiales; family Beijerinckiaceae; genus Lichenihabitans; species Lichenihabitans flavocetrariae. Next base: position 3,458 of record NZ_JAMOIM010000001.1, read on the forward strand.
GATATGATCTCCCGGATGCGGGCCAGCTCATCGGGTGGCGCCGCCTCGTCCAACAATCCGCTGGTGCTCTCCTTGATCACGCCCCAGCCGCTCCACAGGACGTGCAGGGCGACCAGCGCGGCGATCGCGCTGTCGAGCTGCACGATGCCGGTGAACACGACAAGCACGACGCCGACCAGCACGCCGATCGACGTGATCACGTCGGCGAGCAGGTGCTTTCCGTCCGCGACGAGCGACGCCGAACGATGGAGTCTTCCTTGCCGGATCAGCACGGCGCTCCAGCCGACGTTGAAGACCGTGGCCACCGTGCTGATCGCGAGGCCCGTCCAGGCCGCCTCGATGGGCTTCGGCGACAGGAAGCCGAGGTAGGCTTCGTGCAGGATCGCGAGCGCCGCCCCGACGATCATGATGCCGACCACCACCGCCGACAGGTACTCGGCCTTGTTGTGGCCGTAGGGGTGCTCGGCGTCCGGGGGACGGGCCGCGACCCGTATGGCCACGATCACCGCGACCGCGGTCGCCACGTTGATGATGCTTTCGAGCGCGTCAGAATAGAGAGCCACGCTTCCCGTGATCAGGTAGGCGGCGTACTTGATCGCAAGCACGGCGAAGCTGATGGCAAAGCTTCCCAGCGCGATTTTCAGGGCCCGATCGATCACGGCTTTCACCTTGGCGGGAGACATATGATTCGAGGCCAACAACCGAGGCCTGCGATTGCCTGATGAAGGAGAACTTATGCGGCCCGGTCGCGGAGGTAACCACGCGCGACGTCGATGGCCGGTCCACATTCGGGAGAGACGACCAGCAGGAGGCGCTCGGGCGACGACCTTCCGAGCCAGATATCGACGGCGGTCGACACGACCCACATAGGGTCATCGCCGACCTTCCTGGCCAACGACGGGACGGCCAATGAGGCGCAGGTCTTGACCTGGGCGACGATGGCATACGGCGCTTGCGCCTTCGACACTGCGGCGCTCAGTTGCGCGTGAAAGGGCCCCAAAATCAGGGCATGGATGAGATAAGCGACGACGGTGCTGAGCATCGAACGATCCGGGCGGCTTGCGGTGCGATGAGATCCGACATCGCACGAACAGCCGACGTTGGTCGCACCAGAGGGGCCCGGATCAGGGTCGGCACGACCGTTAGTCTTGGACTTAGCCGGGGTCAATGCCAACGAGCTGACGTCGCAAGACTGCCAAGCTCACCGGCGGACGGCAAGCATCATCGGTAGCCCAAGCAAAGCGAACACTTCGTCAGCCGACTTGTTCGGACGACGCTCACATCGGAGGAACGAGCCCGTCCTTTCCGACCGTGACGCGTTCCGCCGTGAGCGTCCCGTCGTCACCTTTCCGGGCCTGGAGCTGCACGTGCGCTCCGGGGACCAGCATGGCCTTGTCGCCGGGGGCGAACATCACGACAGGGGCGTCCGGCGGCACGACGATGCTCTTCTCGCCGCCCTTGTAGGTGACCGTCAGCGTGTTGCCGGCGGTCGACCTGACCTCCTGACCGACCGTTCCGTTGGTCATGGTGCTCTTGGGTCCGAGGTCGAACTCCCGGTGACCCTCGCCGGCGCCGCGCATGCTCTCGGGGAAGATGTGGACCTCCTTGGCCACCAGCGACCCGTCCGGCTGCGTCGTGGCCGCCGTGCCGATGAAGCTGCCGGCCGTGATGTCGGACAGCTTGGCCGGCACCAGGGCGATCACGGTGCCCTTGGGCGACAGGGCGATCGCCTCTTCCACACCGCCGCCATTCGGCGTGACGTGAAGCGTGTTGCCGTCGAGGCTCACGACCGTGCCACGAATGCGGGTCGTCGATTGCGCGAGGGCGATGGTCGTGCTCATGGAGAGAATGGCCGCGAGCGTCAGCGTCATGTTCCTGATCATGGTGTCCTCGATCGTGATTGGAGCGTCGGTCGCCGTCGCGGCGGCTGTTCGGGATCCTGCCGTCAGCCGGGCCTTTTGATTGCCTAGTCGATCGCCATTACGCCGAACCTGCTCGCGACCAATCCGGCGCGCGCGAAGTGCATCCGCGTCGCCTCTTCCTATGAGCATGAAACCGTGACCGGAACGGGACCAACAATCAACCGTCATGCCACACCGCCGCTCGACGTCGCGGGCGCCACCTTGGGTACCTGTTTCCCTTGCAGCCCGAAGCTCATGATCTCCCCCCGAGCGCTAGGTTCTAGAGGAGGGGCACTTTTATTTGAACTTCGAATTTCTTGTCAGCCGACGCTCATTGCGAGTGTTCGGCTCATCGATGTGAGATCGAGACCGGATTGTTCGGACCAAAGGTTGAGAGCCGCCTGTATTTTCGCGAAGTCGCCCTTTCCGCTTGGGCTCTTGCTGACCACCTGCTCGCGAATGAGGGCTTTGACGACATCCGGCATTAGGATGAAGGCTGGCTTGCCGATCGCCCGCAGAAAATGCATGCCCGACTCTCCGCCGAGCCGGGTCCCGTTCTTGTTGAGAAAATCGAGGAGGCCGACGTAGTCATCATCGGGCCATTCCGCGAAGAACCGAGCGGCGCAGCCGTGCTTCTCGGCCAGCTCCATCACGAAGCGCCCGTTTTCCCGCACCGATTGGATCTTGGCCCCGTTCCTGACGATATCCTTGCACCTGAGCAGTTCGTCGAAGCGCTCCTCAGTCATCCATGCACAGCGGGCGGGATCGAAGCGCTCGAACGCGGACTCGAAAGCCTCCCACTTCGCGTCGATGACTTTCGAGGAAAAGCCAGCGCAAAACACACGCCGCGTCATGGCCGCGAGTACGCGATCGTCCGTGATGGTACCGATGTCATGCGGCCCCAAAGGCCGCGTTTCAGCGAGCAGTTGCTTGAACGCGTCTGGCCCCCCGTGGCGTTGGACAGCCAGTTCGATGATCTCGTCGAAGCGCCGCACGGGCTAGACTGCGGTCAGGCCGCCATCGACCGGAAGGTCGATACCGCCGACGAAGCTGCTTAGGTCCGAGGCGAGGAATAACGCTGCGGAAGCCCAGCCGGCCGCGACGGCACGTTGAAATTTTCCCCGCTCTGGGACCGAATGGTTCGCCGCGTGTGCCATCAGAGGCTCCTCGAAGGTGGTGGCGAGGTTGGCCCATGCCGCCGACGTGTCGATTTCAGAGCTGCGACCAACCCCCATCGACCGGCAGTTCGGCGCCGGTCGTAAAGGTCGCCTCGAACGCGAGGAAGAGGACGGCTTTGGCGATTTCTTTCGACGTCCCGAAGCGCTTCATGGGAATAATGCCGACCGTGTGCGCCTTGACCTGTGTACGCATCTCTTCCGTAGGGAACACCTTGTCGAGGATGCCCGTGTCGATAGGGCCGGGCGACACCGCGTTTACACGGATCTCCTGGGGAAGCAGCTCGGCGGCGAGCACCCGGGCGAATGACCGCAGCGCAGCCTTGGCGGCGCCGTATGTGGCTTGGCCCGGTAGTCCCTTGACGTTGGCGACAGAGGTCGTGAGGACGACGGAGCCGCCCCGATTGATCATCGGTGCGAGCTTCTGGACCGCGAAAAAGGGGCCCTTGGCGTTGAGGTTGAACATCTCGTCGTAGACGGCTTCGGTCACGCTCCCGAGAGGCGTTGGAATGCTGAACCCGGCGTTGACAAAAAGCAGGTCGACGGTGTCGAATTCGGTCTTCACCCGAGCGGCGACGGCGTCGATGTCGGTCAACGACCGTGCGTCGCTCGAAACCACGAGGGCGCTCGTCCCAAGCTCTTGCTTCGCAGAATCCAGACCGGCCTGTGAGCGACCCGTCACCAGAACGCGAGCGCCCTCGTCGATCAGCATCTTTGCCGTCGAGAGACCCATGCCGCTGGTGCCGCCGAGGATCACCACCTGTTTATCTTGGTACCGTGCCATGCGTAGTCTCCTCGCGGCGCCATTGGCGCCTACTTGTTTTTTGACTATTTAGTATGATAATTCTGCCTAGTCGCTGTGGTCAAGTTAATTTTAGACTGTTTGTCCCTAAATAAAGTGCGTCCCATCCGTCAACACGTAGCTTCGCAATCACCTGCTGGACGCGGGTCGCCGTGACCTGCGCTCCTTCAGGACACCGCGCTTAAAGATGCCGGGCGAGACAGGTCGACGCCGGAGACCTTGACGATGGCCTGCCACGCGGCTTCCTGGCTGGCGCGATCGTGGAGGTGTGGCTGGCGCTGCACCTCGATTGGGCCTGAGAACTTCCCTTCGGCCGAGGCGAAGAATAGCCCTGAGACGTCGGTTCCGAACTCCGACGCCTGGATGTAGCGACGGGCTGCGGTCTCCGGCGTCTGATTCATGCCGGGAATGAGGTTCACGATTGGGATAAACAGATACTTCAACACCGGGCTAGCGCTCCGCACCACCTTGGTGGCGGTCGCCCCACCGGGCGAGACAGCGTACACGGCCATGCCGGAGGGCAGCCGGCGCGCCATTGCCGCGGCCCACCAAGCGATGATGAGCTTCGCGTCGGCATACGCGTTGTTGGGCACATATTTCACGTTTGGCCCGCTGCGGATCAGCGCTTCAACAGCGGCGGCTCGGTTGCCTTGGTGGTATTTGGCCGCGAATTCCGGCAGGTCGGTGAGTTTGAAAAAGGGTACGCCACCTCGGGCAGGTTCCGCACCGGCGATAACGATCCGCGCGTTGCGACTCAGCAGGTTGGCATTGAGCAATCCAACAGTCAGTTGATGATGGCCAATGAGCGGGGCCTGAGAAGATTCGACGCTGGCCGCAGTGAGCACGCGCTGCTTAAAGGGAACCAACCCTGCATTGAGGAGCAGGAAATCGACCTGCCGACCTCGCTTGACCAGCGCGGTGAGGGCGGACTGAACGCTGGACGGTGTGTCCAGCTCCAGCTCCAGCGGCGTGAAGACCTGTCTTTTGGTCTCGTCCGCGAGCTGGGCGGCCGTTTCCTGGACCCGGGCCAGGCTGCGCCCCGTTACTATGACCTCCTGGCACCCCCCGGCGGCCAGCAACAGGGCAGCCGCATACCCGAGCCCGGACGTAGCGCCGGTGACGAGAGTGATTGAATGTCTCATGGTTGGTTCCTTGATGAAGGAAAGTCGGGTCGTGACGCCAGGAGCCAACTTGCTAATTCTGGACTAATTTAATATATATAGACGTAGATTGGCGCGGTCAATGGTTTTTGGACTCGATGGTAATAAATCCAAGTAGGCCGCGAGGGCGCCCGCGAAACTTCGACGAGAGCGAAGCGCTGAAAAAAGCGACGCAGGTCTTCTGGTCGAAAAGCTACGACGGTGTAGCGATCGATGATCTCGTCGCAGGCATGGGTGTGGGACGGCAAAGCCTGTATTCCGTCTTCGGGGACAAGCGGACGATATTCTTGCGTGTCCTTCGGGCGTACGCGGAGCGGAAGGGTGCCGGCGCCGCGAAGGCGCTCTTCTCGCCGCCGGCTGTTCGCGACTCGCTCGCCGGCTTCCTGAGGCACGCCGTGGAAGCTGCGACCGAGGAAGGGTCCGTCCCAGGATGTCTAATGGTGTGCGTCGCACCCCTCGTGGACGACCCTGAGGTCAGGCAGTTCCTGAAGGATGCCGCAGCTGGCGGTTTGGCGCTCGTGGAACGCCGTTTCTACGACGGGATCAGCGCGGGAGAAATCCCGTCTGACTTTCCTGTCACCACGCGCGCGCGCCAGGTCATCGACCTTGCTCGCGGTCTGACGATGCACGCGCAGTTGGGCGCGCCACGCAAGGCGCTCCTGAAAGACGCCGAAGAAGCGGCCGAATTGGTGCTCCTGCCGCGGCGTGGAAATGCTCCGACAGAAGGTTGATGCTGGATGGCGTGAAGGTCGGAGCGAGCAACTTCTGCTGACGCCGCCACTCTGTCCGCTCGGAGCCGCAAAGCGCGATGAACGGACGTCCATATTAGCTTATGGACGTGAGAATAAGGCGGATGGGACGCGCCTAGTTCGAGTTTGATGATGAGATCGCGCGCCCGACCTGAACCGGCACATGGTTTGGACGATTGCCTATGCTCACTGGTACAGCACCCGCGAAGCGGGTGAGAATGACGGGACGGCGACAGGCTGATTCGTGCGCACGGCAGAGGAGCGGGAATGGCGAAGGCGAGGCAATGGCTGAGTCGGCCGCGAACTGCAAGAGCAGGACCGTTCAGGTCACGCTGAAAGCGAGTCTGCTGGGTGGAATCGATACCTATGTCGCATCAATCGCACGCGACTCTATCCGGAGGGAATCCGCGCCATCCTGCCGGATTGTCTGATCGGTCACGGGTTCATTCGGCGAGAGCTGGAAGCGCGCGAAATGAGCAATTGATGAGCGGCCGCGTCAATCGACCTGCCTTCCCTTGTATGTCTTGAATGACGTGAGAACCTTTTCGGCGAGGCCGTCTTCGGCCTTGACGGATACCTTTATGCGGCCGTCGAGGGCCGGCCTGCTTTCCGTGTGCACCTTGTCGCCGCCGTTCTCGACGTCGCTTCCAGCGACCCGAGTTCCTGCGCTGTTCTCCGACGACGCTGCAACGACAATGACCGCGTTCCGGTCGACGCCCTGCTCCTGAACGATGTGTTCGATGGCCATCTCGGCGTCACGGCGCGTCTCGAATTCGGCGGAAAGGCTGGGCGGCATGATCGGCTCCGTTTCGCTTGGGTGGTCCAGATATGAAACTCCTCCTCGGACCCTAAGGTCCCGCGGCGAGGCGTCGCCGCGTCCTGGACGTCCGTTGGTGAGGGCACCCGGTCCAGGACCAGGCACCCCTTGCCGGTCAATCGCGATCGCGGTGCTTACCCCGTGAGCAGATCAGTTCGTGAACCTGGCCGCTTCGGAGGCCAAGAGCGAAGCATAGACGGGGGCCATCAGACTTGGGTCGTCCAGCTTGAGGGACAGGTAGGCTTTGCCGTCGCGTGACCGCTTGGACCACGCCGCGCCGATCTCGATGCGGCCGGCATAGACCCTGTGGCTCGGACCGCCTTCAGTCGGCTGCCTGACGGGCACGATGCGGAGGTCGTTTGCCCGTATGGTCAGCGATGCGATGGCGCCCCGGTACTTGTTGTCCTTGGCCGTGAAGCTTCCTATGACGCTCATGGTGATCTCCGGTTTCCGCTCGGGCTCGCGTTCGTCGCGGCCTCTATGGCGATCCAGGTGCCGAAGGCGATCGACGCCGCATCCTTCAGAACCACAGCGCCAGCGGAGGACGGTGCCCGGCCGGGCTTCTTGCCTCGCGAGGAATGTGGCCCCGCCGAAGGGGAAGAAGGCCGGCCAAAGTCGTCGCGGCAGTCGATCGAGGCGCAGCCGATCTCCGGTCAGGTCAGCCAGTCAGAGAGGCCACGCAAGACGCCGTGCAGCGCGGAAAACGGGGAAAACCTCGTGACGAGCGAAAGCCCGCACAGGGGGCCAAGGTTAACGATTCAGGAGCAGCTTGCCGCCCATGCCGATGAGGAGAGCGCCCATCGTGGCCTCCACACCGACCTTCGCCTTCGCGAACACGCGGCGGGCCGAGCCGTGCGAGAATAGAAGCGCCAGCGCACCATACCATGCCGCCGAAACCAGGACTGCTATAAGGGCCACGGCCATGTAGAACAACGACGACGCCCCGACCGGTACCATCACCGTGAGGATGCTCCCGTAGAACGCAAACGACTTGGGGTTGGTCATGCTGACCACGTAGGCCTTGACTACGGCGCTGCGCACGCCGACCTGTTGGCCGGCCGGCGGCAATGGTTTGCGGGCGCCGACGAGCATCTTAACGCCGATCCAGATCAGATAGGCGGCACCGACCGCCTTGACGGCGACGTAGACCCACGGTGCCTGGGCGAGCAGGATCCCCAGCCCGGCTACCGCCAGGACGACCCAGGTGAAGGTCGCGGCGGCGAGCCCCGTGGCGGTCAACAAGGCCGCGCGGCGTGACACGCCCATCGCCGTGGACGTGACCAGGGCGAAGTTCGGTCCCGGGCTGATCACGCTCAGGAACAGCACGCCGGTGATGGTGAGGAGTTGAGGCCAATCGTGCATGCAGTACCGTAGCACGCGCCGCTCGTCCGGTCTCGCCTTCAGGAGAAAAGCAATTCCGGCAGTTTGGATAGGTCGTTCAGGACGCCATGAGGCGGCCAGTCGGGATTTGGTGCCTCGCCGGCCCGGTCGATCCAGACGGATCGGATGCCGAGTTCATGGCAGACCTTCAGGTCGGTGAACTGTCCCATTCCCACGTGGATGGTCTCGTCCTTGGTGACTCCCATTGCAGCCTGCGCGTGAACGAAGAGCCGGTGATCGGGCTTGTAGGCCTGCGCCTGCCGGGCGGTGATGACGAAGCCGATCGGGACGCCGATCCCCGCGACCGTGCCGGCGATGAGGTCGTCGTCGGTGTTGCTGATGATCGCGATACAGTAGCGGAACCTCAAGCCTTCCAGGGCAGCCGGCACCTCGGGATGCGGCTCGATCCTCCGGAGGATCGACAGCAGCGTCTCCCCGGCGTTTGGATCGGCCCCGCCGTATCCCAGATCGACGAGCGCCTGGTCCAGGCTCAATGTCAGGATGTCCTTGTAGCCGAGATACGGCGAGCGCTGTTGTCGCGCCTGTCCTAGCGCTGCCGAGCCTGGAGTTGCGCCAGGTAACTCCGCAGGAGCCCGGCGCGGCGGGGCCTGAACCGCTCCCCGGCAAGCTGAGCCTTGGAAATCCTGTTCGCCTCGAACATGCGGAACGCCTCCCGCAGACGGCACCAGGCGAGGACCATCAGGTTGCGGTCGAGATAGGTGATGGCGAGGGGTAGGATCGTGCGCTCGGTGCTTGCCCCGGCCTTGTCCACGTAGCCGATGGCGACCGCCTCCTCGCGCCAGCATCCCTGCCTGATCGTGTCCACGTGGGGCGTCGAGGCATACCGTGCTGCGTCCCCTTTCGCCAACAGCCTGGGCGCCGCTCTACGGGATGGTTAGGGACCGCTTCGGCATCACCTGGATTCTAGCCGTCGACGGCGCACATGGTGCTCCAGCAGCCGATCATGACTGAAGACTCGGGACGCCCACTGAGAGGCGGCCGAAATTACGATGTCTTGAGTCCTACGGTTTCAGCAAAGTCGGCCAACAGCGAACACGCGAAGTGGGTTACGGGTATCGTTTCCTGTATGGCGCCGCACCACCCCAGCCCTGTCCGAAGTGGAACGTGTGCGGATCACGGCCAGGTTGATAAAGGCCCGGCGAGCTGTCGGCGTCGCCCGGGAGCCGCTCACATTTTCCGCTATGCAGGTCCGAACCAGCGTGTCCCGGGACCAACCGCACGCGCTGGAAGGGTGGCCGAGTGTTTTAAGGCAGCGGTCTTGAAAACCGCCGTGGGTGCAAGCCCACCGTGGGTTCGAATCCCACCCCTTCCGCCATAAGACTTCCCCCGTCGTCCACTTTTGCAGCTCCTTCCCTTTGAAAGCCCGTACTGGGCGACGCGCTTTCGGCCCAATCGTCCGTTGGTGCACAACGAAGGCGGCTTTGACGCGGGGTTAGTCTAGACCGGGGGGTATTGTATGGGGTTTCACGAGCGGCCGATCGAGGTCGGTGACCATACGTGAGCGCACTCGCCGCCGATCACCGGACGCCATGCAGGGTAGTATTTAGATCAGTTTCCAACTTCATTCGACAATCGAACCACGATTTTACCGAATGGCCCACGCTCAAGGTGATCGAACGCCGCATGTGCGTCTTTAAAGGCATAAACTTTATCGACCACCGGCTTGATTCTATACTCGTCGATGGCGCGGTTCATGTTCTCGAACGCCCGTCTATGTCCGACCGAGATGCCCCGGATGATTGCTCTTTTGAGCATTATGGGAACTGCCGGTAATATGATCTCCGGCTCTTTGAGGAAGCCAATCTGTGCGATGCGCCCAGCACTCGCCAGTGTGGCTGCCGATTGGCTGACATTGTCACCCCCAATGATCTCAAGCACATGATCGACACCGCGCCCCCCGGTCAGTTCCAATGCTGCAACGGACCAGTTGGGGTTCGCGCTCGTGTCGATCACGGCGGTTGCGCCGAGCGCCTTCGCGCGCTCAAGCTTTTCGGAGCTCCGCGAGGTGACGATCGTGTGGGCTCCGAAAGCCTGGGCGATCTGCAGGGTGTGTCGAAATCAGCCGCCGGAAAGAGTGTCGCCCGCTTGGAAGAGCGCCTCGGCATCCGCCTGCTTGATCGAACGACACGCAGCCTCAACCTGACGGCCGAGGGGCAAACCTACTACCAAAGCTGCCGCAAGGTCTTGGAGGAGCTGAATGCAGCAGAGACGCTACTCGCCGCGCGAAAGCGAGTGGCATCGGGAACCTTGCGGATCAATCTGCCGATCTCATTCGGTCGATTGTGCGTCATGCCAGTGCTGGTAGAGGTCGCGAATAGAAACCTCAACCTCGATATGGAGGTCTCCTTCGCCGATCGTCAGGTCGATCTCGTCGAAGAAGGCATCGACCTTGTGGTGCGCCTGGGGGATCCTGGAGATCATGCGAGCCTGATCGGACGGCGCATCGCGACGCAGCGCTCAATCATCTGCGCCGCACCGGCCTATTTGAACAAAAAGGGGCGTCCAGCCTCCGTTGAAGAACTCGGCAATCACGACTGCCTCGCCTTCGCCAAGGACGGTCGTCCGCTTCCATGGGTGATTTTTGGCCCGCATGGACTGGTCAGGCCGTTCACAATGCAGCCGCGCCATACGATCAGTCATGGCGAGGCTCTGCGAGATGCGACCGTAAGCGGACTGGGTCTGGCCTATCTCTCGACCTGGCTTGCGGCGGACGACATCCGCAGCGGGCGGCTTGAAGTGGTGCCGATTGCCACCCCTGCGGAAGATGTCCCCATTACCGCACTTTGGCCGCGCTCGCGTGACTTGGCTCCCAAGGTGCGAGTCGTCGTAGACGCGCTCGTTGAGGCCTTCGGCGTTGGTCTGCGGCTGCAGGAAGGCGTGTGACCTGCTGTCGTGCGTCTCGTGTCAGCGCTGTTTCGCCTTCGCCAGATAGGCGCCGATGATTGCCGGGATCAGGCCCGGGAAACGGGTTTCGACCTCGGCGCAACGGGATGTGTTGAGCATTTCGACGCCCTGCCGCTCGCTGCGGATCAGGCCGGCCTCGCGCAGGGCCTTGAAGTGCTGCGAGAGGGTCGATTTTGGGACGGTCTTCTCGCTGACGGTCGTGAAAGCCGCGCAGCGTTGCGAGTAGGCCGAGCCCGCAATGCCGACGAAAATCGCGACGCGCGTCTCGTCCGAGAGCGCGTGAAGGATGCCGGTCAACGTGATGTCGTCAAGGGCGGGATGAGCGAGAGGCCGCATCACCGCATCCTACGACTACTTGACAGTCAGTTCAATAGTTCTAGAGTTCCGAACTATCAAACAAGCCGTATCCATCGAGTTTAGGATGGGTGGCATCCATCGGAGACTTTCCATGAGCAAGCTTCAAGGCAAGGTGGCGATCGTCACGGGCGCGTCCAAGGGGATCGGCGCCGCCATCGCCAAAGCGCTCGCCGCCGAAGGGGCGGCGGTCGCGGTCAACTACGCGTCGAGCAAGGCCGGCGCCGACAAAGTCGTGGCCGCGATCATCGAGGCGGGCGGGAAAGCGGTCGCGGTCGGTGGCGATGTTTCCAAGCCGACCGAGGCGAAGAATATCGTCGACGCCGCCGTCGCGGCCTTTGGCCGGCTGGACATCCTGGTGAACAATTCGGGCGTCTACGCTTTCTCGCCGATCGAAGCGATCTCGGAGGAGCAGTTCCATGCGATGTTCAACGTGAACGTGCTCGGGATGCTGCTCGTCACCCAGGCGGCCGTCGCTCATCTTGGGGAAGGCGGCGCCATCATCAATATCGGTTCGGGCGTCACAAGCCTGACGCCGCCGATGTCGGCGATCTACACGGGAACCAAGGGCGCGGTCGACGCGATCACAGGCGTGCTGTCGCGCGAACTCGGAGCCCGCAAGATCCGCGTCAACTCGATCAATCCGGGCATTGTCGAAACCGAGGGAACGCACAGCGCCGGCTTTGCAGGCTCCGATTTCGAGAAAGCCCTCGTGGAGCAGACACCGCTTGGCCGCCCCGGCCAGCCGCTCGACATCGCCAAAGTGGCCGTCTTCCTGGCCTCCGACGATTCCGGCTGGGTGACCGGGGAAAAGATCATCGTGGGCGGCGGCTTGCGTTAAGCGGTCGACACCAAAATCACTGATCAGGCACAAGCCGGCGGCGCGCGCCGGCTTGTCTCATTAAGGGTTGGCTGAGCGCGAGTTCGTGAAGCCGAAGAGGGCGTGGAGATCAGGGAGGCCTGGATCTTCCTGAGCCGCTCTGAGTACCTTTCGGGCGCAGAAAGTGCCCGTCATTTGTGGTCGACATTCCGGGTCCGCCGGTCCTCCGACACCAAAACCTCGCACATCGCCGTGAACCGACCCTCGCCCGCGCGGCCCCGATCAGGCTGCGGCCGATTTCGCACAACGAGACTTCTGCCCGACGAACACGTTCGGGATCGAGGCAGCGACGCGACTGATCAAGTCCCAGGCGAGCACCCAGCACGTGACGCACATCGTCGGGCGGTTTGACAGAGGCGGCCAATAGCGGCCGGTCGGAGGAGGCGAGGAGTTGTAATCTACAAAATCAGTAGACTGTCCAGGTTTCTTTCGCTATGCATGCTGCGTCGTTCGCACGGTCGCAGGTCCAAGCCGCAGGCGAGGGCGTGGCCCCCAGTGTTCCCGCACACGCAAGAGATCCCGCATGAGTCTGATCGAGAATCCCTTCTTCGAGCGGCATCCCAACGCGCACCGGATCACTTCGGATGCCGAAGCGATTGAAATCGCGGGCGAACTCGCGGTCGATTTCGCCCGCCAGGCTAATGAGCGCGACCGTGATCGACGCTTGCCGGTCGTCGAACTCGACCGCTTTTCGGGTTCCGGCCTCTGGGGGATCACGGTGCCGAAGGCCTACGGTGGGGCTGGTGTCAGCTTCGCCACGCTCGCGAAGGTCATCGCCCTGGTGTCAGCCGCCGATCCCTCGATCGGTCAAATCCCGCAGAACCATCTGGCGGCGCTCGACGCGATCCGGGTGACGGCAAGCGAGGAGCAGAAACGTCTCTGGTTCGGCCGCGTGCTGCAGGGGTACCGGCTCGGCAATGCGTTTTCCGAGGCCAAAAGCAAGCATGTCGGAGCTTTCGAGACGACGGTGCGTCGCGACGGCGACGCGTTTGTGGTCAATGGCGAGAAGTTTTATGCGACGGGCGCGCTCTTCGCGCACTTCATTCATATCGGCGCCGTCGACGAAGAGGGCCGCGTGCATCTTGCCATCGCGGATCGGGATGCGCCCGGTATCACGATCAGCGACACATGGTCGGGCTTCGGGCAGCGCACGACGGCCAGCGGCAACGTCAAGATCGACCACGTGCGCGTCGGGCCCGAGGCCCTGATCCCCGCTTTCAAGGGCGGCGAGGCGCCGTCCTCGAACGGCAGCGTGTCGCAGATCATCCAGGCCGCGGTCGATCTTGGCATCGCGCAGGGAGCGATCGACGAGACCATCCGGTTCGTGCGGACCCAGTCGCGTCCCTGGATCGACAGCGGCCAGGATCACGCCCACGAGGATGTCTTCACGATTCACCAGATCGGCGACCTCGAAGTGAAGCTGCATGCGGCCGAGGCGCTGCTCGAAATCGCCGGTCGCGCGATCGACGGCATCCTGGACCGGCCCTCTGAGGCAGCGGTGGCCGAAACCACGGTGGCGGTCGCCGAAGCCAAAGTCTTGACCACCGAAATCGCCATCCTGGCCACCAACAAGCTGCACGAACTCGCCGGCACACGCTCGGTTCTGGCGAGCCACAATCTCGACCGGCACTGGCGTAACGCCCGGACGCACACGCTGCACGATCCCGTGCGCTGGAAGTATTTTCATGTCGGGAACCACGCGCTCAACGGCATTGCGCCGCCACGCCACGCCTGGAGCTGATGGCTCCCCGTCCTCCTCTGAGGCGCCCGATAGTCCCGTCCTGACGGCCGCTCACCGGCATCGAACAGATCTTGGAAGACCGCACCATGCCCTCCGCCCTCGCTCATCGCATCGAATCTGACGACCCCGGCTTCTCGGCGCCGCCAATCCGCAGCCGGCCTGTCCGCCGCATCCGCGACGACGCCGAGGCTCTCGCCGTGGCACGCGATGTCGCCGCCGATCTGGCCAGGGAGGCGGCGCGCCGCGACCGTGAGCGGATTCTGCCCTACGATGAGCTTGAGCGGGTGTCCGATGCCGGTCTTCTCGCCATCACGGTGCCGAAGATCTACGGGGGCGCCGGCGTCAAGGCCGGCACCGTGGCGCGCGTGATCGCGCTTCTCGCGGGCGCCGACGGCTCGATCGGTCAAATCCCGCAGAATCACTTCTTCATGCTCGAAGCGCTGCGCCTGCAGGGCACCGAAGCGCAGAAACGGTTCTTCTACGATCGCGTCCTGGCAGGCGAACGCATCTTCAATGCCTTGTCGGAGCGCGGAACCAAGACCGCCCAGGACCACAACACCCGGCTGACTCGAACCAGTGACGGCTTTCGGCTGAATGGCACGAAATTCTATTCGACCGGCGTGCTGTTCGCGCATTGGATCGCGGTCGTGGCCAACAATGACGAGGGCATAAGCACTCTCGCCTTCGTGCCGCGCGAAACGGCCGGGATCACCGTGGTCGACGATTGGACCGGATTCGGTCAGAGGACGACGGGATCGGGCACCACGCATCTCGCCGACGTGCCCGTCCATCCTTTCTCGGTCATTCCCTTCAAGGCTCTCTTCGAGGTTCCGACATCGATGGGGCCTTTCGCCCAGATCATGCACGCGGCCATCGAGCAAGGCATCGCGGAAGCTGCGCTCGCACAGGCGATCCACTTCGTGCGCCACCACACGCGCCCCTGGAAGGATAGCGGCCTCGATCGCGCAGCCGACGACCCTTACGTCGTCTCGGCGATCGGCGAGATGAAGATCCGCACCGAGGCCTCCGGCGCCCTTCTCAACCGCGCCGGCCTTTCAGTCGACACGGCCACGGACGAGCCGACGGCCGACACCGTGGCGGCGGCCTCGATCGCCGTCGCCGAGGCGAAGGTGGCCTCGACCGAAACGGCGCTGTTCGTCGCCTCGAAGCTGATCGAGCTCGCGGGATCGAGCGCCACCCTGCAGGAACACGGCCTCGACCGTTTCTGGCGCAATGCCCGTACCCATACGGTGCACGACCCGATCCGCTGGAAATATCGGTTCATCGGCGACTATTGGCTGAACGGCATCAACCCGCCCCGTCACGGCGCGATCTGACGGAGAGGGTCTTGGCCAAGCAGATCCGCCTCAACGCCTTCGACATGAACTGCGTGGTCCATCAATCACCGGGACTCTGGCGCCACCCACGCGACCGCTCCCGGGACTACAAGAGCCTGAGGCCCTGGATCGAACTGGCTCAGACGCTCGAGCGCGGCCTGTTCGACGGGCTCTTTCTCGCCGACGTGCTCGGGGTCTACGACGTCTTCGGGGACACGGCCGATGCTGCGCTGATCCATGCGACCCAGGTGCCGGTCAACGACCCGCTGCTTCTGGTGCCCGCGATGGCGGCCGCGACCGAGAATCTCGGCTTCGGAGTCACGGTCACGCTCTCCTACGAGCCCCCATTTCCCTTCGCCCGGCGCATGTCGACGCTCGACCATCTGACGGATGGCCGCATCGGCTGGAACATCGTCACTGGCTATCTGAACAGCGCCGCCAAAGGCTTGGGCGAAACAGGCCAGCGCGGCCATGACGACCGTTACGCGGTCGCCGAAGACTACATGCAGGTCGTCTACAAGCTCTGGGAAGGGTCTTGGGAGAACGATGCGGTGCGGGCCGACCCGGCGAGTGGGGTCTTCACCGATCCGACGCGAGTGCACCGCATCCGCCACGACGGACCCCATTACAAGCTCGACGCCATCCATTTGTGTGAGCCGTCGCCGCAACGCACGCCCGTCCTCTACCAGGCCGGGACCTCGCCGGCCGGGCGGGGTTTTGCGGGCCGCCACGCCGAATGCGTGTTCATGTCAGGGCCCTCAAAGCAGGTGGTGGCACCGCGTGTCGCGGCGATCCGCAAGGCCGCCGTCGAGGCCGGCCGCGCGGCCTCCGATATCCTCGTCTTCACGCTCATGACCGTCATTGTCGCGGAGACTGATGAGGCAGCCGAGGCGCTTATGGCCGACTACTGCCGCTACGCCGATCCTGTCGGAGCCCTGACGCTGATGTCGGGCTGGACCGGGGTCGATTTTTCCAGGCTCGATCCCGACCAGGTCGTCGAGCATGTCGACAACGAGGCGGGTCGCTCCGCCCTCGAAAACATCACTCGCGCCGATCCGAACCGGCGTTGGACGGTACGCGAGGTCGCCGAACATGTCTGTATCGGCGGCATCGGCCCGCTCATCGTCGGCTCTCCGCGGACCGTGGCGGACGCGCTCGAAGCCTGGATCGACGACACCGATGTCGACGGCTTCAACCTTGCCTTCGCGGTCCGGCCCGAAACTTTTGAGGCCGTCGTCGACCTGCTCGTGCCCGAACTGCAGAAGCGGGGACGCTATAAGCAGGCTTACGCGCCAGGCCCGTTGCGCGAAAAGCTGTTCGGTCGCCCGCGCCTTGCCGAGACCCACCCGGCCCGGGAAGTCGCTCGCTTCCGCGCGTGACACACCTGCGGGGACAGAGGCGAAGGTCGGCAAGGGACGACGCGAATTAATCTATAATTTTTGTAGACAAATATCGCAGCATCGGGTTTGCTGCATGTGCTCAGTCGCCGCCGTGGCCACCCTGTTGTGCCGGGCGCATGAAAACAATTTCGGAGTCGGGAATGACGCGGCAGATGCGCTTCAATGCGTTCGACATGAACTGCGTGGGCCACCAGTCTCCTGGTCTCTGGGCTCACCCGCGCGACAAATCCTGGCAGTATAAGGACCTCGAATACTGGACGGGCCTGGCTCAGACGCTCGAACGGGGCGTCTTCGACGGCATCTTTATTGCCGACGTCCTGGGTGTCTACGACGTCTACAAGGGAAGTGCCTATCACGCGATCCAACAGGGCGCGCAGATCCCGGTCAACGATCCTCTGCAGCTCGTCCCGGCCATGGCGGTGGTGACGAAGCATCTCGGCTTCGGCATCACGGCTTCGATCTCCTTCGAGCACCCCTATCCGTTCGCCCGGCGCATGTCGACGATCGACCATCTGACCAAGGGCCGGGTCGGCTGGAATATCGTGACGTCCTATCTCGACAGCGGCGCCCGCAACCTCGGCCAGTCCACGCAGGTCGCCCATAACGACCGCTACGATGTCGCCGACGAATATGTCGAGGTGCTCTACAAGCTCTGGGAGGGCAGCTGGGAAGAGGGGGCGGTGGTGCGCGACCGCGAGGCCCGCATCTTCGCCCATCCCGAGAAGGTGCATCAGATCGGCCACAAGGGTCGCTTCTTCGACGTGCCCGGCTACCACCTGTCGGAGCCGTCGCCGCAACGCAGCGTCGTCATCTACCAGGCGGGCGCTTCGAGCCGCGGCAAGGCCTTCGCGGCCGAACACGCGGAATGCGTCTTCGTGGCGGCGCCGAGCAAGACCATCCTGAAGGCCTATGTGGCCGACATTCGCCGGCGCGCGGCGGCGGCCGGGCGGGACCCTCGAAAACTCTTCGTCTACACGCTGCTGACCGTCATCGTCGACGAGACCGACGCCAAGGCGCAGGCCAAGTTCGAGGACTACCAAAGCTATGTGAACTATGATGGCTCACTCGTCTTCATGTCGGGCTGGACCGGCATCGACTTCGGCCAATATGCGCCAACCGACCTCGTCCGGAAGGTCGAAACGAACGCCATCATCTCGGCCGTCGAGGCCCTGTCGGAAGGCGATCCGGACAAGAAGTGGACCGTCGAGGAACTCGCGAAGTTCGGCGGCATCGGCGGCATGGGCCCGGTCGTGGTGGGATCCGCCGCGACCGTGGCCGACGTCCTGCAGGACTGGGTCGCCGAGACCGATGTCGACGGTTTCAACCTCGCCTATGCGGTGACCCCTGAGACCTTCGAGGATGTCGTCCAGCACCTCGTACCCGAGTTGCAGAAACGCGGCGCCTATCCGCGCGCCTATGTGCCGGGCACCTTGCGCGAGAAGCTGTTCGGCGACGGCCCCTATCTGCCTGCAACACATCCAGCGGCCCGTTACCGCGATCTCGGGCGGCAGCACCGCACCGCCGAGGCCGCGGAATGAGTGCGCCCATTCTCGACGTGCAGCAGGTGTCGCTCTCGTTTCGCGGCATCAAGGCGCTCACCGATCTCAGCTTCGCGGTCGAAAAGGGCGAGATCTGCGCCCTCATCGGACCGAACGGTGCGGGCAAGAGCTCGCTCCTCAACATCGTCAATGGCGTCTACCGGGCGAGTTCAGGGCGCATCATTTTTGATGGCGCGCCCTTTGATCGGCCGACCCCCATGGCGGCCGCGCAGCGGGGCATCGGCCGCACCTTCCAGAACAATGCCCTGTTCCACCGCATGAGCGTACTCGACAACGTGTTGACGGGCCTGACGCGCCTCGGGCGCTGCAACCTGCTGGAGATCGCCTTCCGGGTCGGCCGGCACCCCGCCGAGCGCCGCGCCTTTCGTCAGCGCGCCGATGAGATCATCGGATTTCTCGAAATCGGCGCCTACCGCGACACGGTGGTGGGTGGCTTGCCCTACGGCCTGCAGAAACGGGTCGAGATGGCGCGGGCTCTCGTGGCGTCCCCAACGTTGCTGCTGCTCGACGAGCCGATTGCGGGAATGAACGCCGAAGAGAAGACGGAGCTCAGCCGGCTGATCGCGGAGGTCAATCGCGTCTTCGGCACCACAATCGTGCTGATCGAGCACGACATCGGCGTGGTGATGGGCCTCTCGCATCACGTCGTCGTGCTCGACTACGGCCGCAAGGTCGGCGACGGCACGCCCGCTGAAGTCCGGCGCAATCCGGAGGTCATCGCGGCCTATCTCGGCACCAGGCACTGAGGGCGGCGCGATGTTCTTTCTCAACGTCCTGACCTCCGGCCTACTGTCCGGGCTCATGTACGCCCTGGTCGCGATCGGTTTTGTGCTGATTTACAAGGCCTCGGGCGTGTTTAATTTCGCGCAAGGCTCGATGGTGCTGTTCGCGGCCCTGACTTTCGTGGTGCTGAACGAGCATGGCCTGCCCTTCTGGGCCGCATTTCCGATCACCGTCTTGGTCATGATCGTCGGCGCGGTGCTGATTGAACGGCTCGTGCTTCGGCCGCTGGTGAACCGCAGCCCCAACACGCTGTTCATGGCGACTCTCGGCCTGAGCTTCGTCATCGAGGGCCTGGCCCAGGCCCTGTTCGGCTCCGACGTCCACCAGCTCGACCTCGGCATCGACGACATGCCGCTCGATCTCTGGGGGCTGCAGATCAGCACCTTCGACATCTTCGCCTCCGCGGTCGCGGTCGTCCTCGTCGCGGTGCTGGCCGTCCTGTTCAGCAAGACCCGGATGGGCATTTCGTTGCGCGCCGTGGCGGACGATACGCTTGCGGCGCAGTCGATCGGCATCCGTCTGCCGCGCATCTGGCAGATCGTGTGGAGCGTGTCGGGCCTCGTGGCACTCGTGGCGGGGCTCCTTTGGGGGGCACGGCAGGGCGTGCAGTTCTCGCTGTCGCTCGTGGTACTGAAAGCCATGCCGGTGCTGATCATCGGCGGCTTCTCGTCGATCCCCGGCGCCATCGTGGGCGGCCTGTTGGTCGGAGCGACCGAGAACCTCGCCGACATCTACATCGGCCCTCTCGTCCAGGGCAGCGTGTCGACATGGTTCGCCTACATTCTGGCCGTGGCCTTCCTGCTCATCCGACCGTCCGGCCTGTTCGGCGAAACCACGATCGCAAGGGTCTGAGCCATGACGGCCATCATCTCCCAGGCCCCCGCCGATCGCCCCGTGCTAACGCCTCGCACCGTCCTGCTGGCCCTCGGTCTCGTCATCCTCGCGGTCGTGCCAGTGATCGGCAGCGACTATTGGCTGAATTCGCTGATCGTCCCCACCCTGGTGATGGGCCTCGCGGGCGTCGGATTGAATCTTCTGACTGGCTATGCGGGCCTCGTGTCGCTCGGCTCGGCGGCCTTCATGTCGATCGGGGCCTTCTCGACCTACAACCTGATCCTACGGGTTCCGGCCCTGCCGCTTCCCGTCGCCCTCATCGTGGCCGGCCTCATCGCAGCCTCGGCGGGTGTGCTGTTCGGGCTGCCCAGCCTCCGCATCAAGGGTTTCTATCTCAGCGCCTCGACGCTTGGCGCGCAGTTCTTCTTCGAATGGCTGTTCACCAATTTCCATTGGTTCTCCAACGACAGCATGTCGCTGACGATCTCGGCGCCGCGCCTCGCGATCTTCGGGCACGACCTGAACTCGCCGGTGGGCCGCTACAGCCTCGTCGTCGTGACAACCCTGCTCCTGCTCTGGCTCGCCCACAATCTCATCGACAGCCGGATCGGCCGAGACTGGATGGCGATCCGCGACATGGATACGGCCGCGGCCGTCGCCGGCATTCCGGTCGGGCGCCGAAAGCTCCTGGCCTATGGCGTCAGCTCGTTTTTCTGCGGCATCGCCGGGGCGCTCTGGGCCTTCTGCTACCTCGGTACGGCCGACGCCCATGCCTTCGACCTCGACAAGTCGTTCCAGGTCCTCTTCATCGTGATCATCGGCGGATCCGCCAGCATCCTGGGCAATTTCCTCGGTGCCGCTTTCATCGTGCTGACCCCGATCGCGCTCGACATCCTCGTGCAGGCGCTTGGCCTCGACGGCATCGTCGACCATGGCACGGTCAGCAACATGCTCCGCATCGTCTTCGGAGCCATCATCATCCTGCTCCTGATCAAGGAGCCGGACGGATTGGCGAGCCTGATCGGCAGGCTCGCCCGGCGGCTCTCCGCCCGACCTTCCAGAGGAACGCCATGACCCGCCCCATTTCGTGTTGACGCTTCTCTAGGCCCGACACCCACCTCGTTTCCTCTTTTTCGGCAAGGCAGCGGCCCGCGTCACGACGCGTGGGATCGGCACCGGCTTGCCTACTCTCAAGGACGATTCACACCATGACACTGCACAAGACTCTCGCGCTCTTCGGCGCGCTCCTGCTCGGCTCGACGAGCCTCTCGGCCGCGGCGCACGCCGCCGACCATGACGGCCAACAGCTCTACCCGCTTCTGTCCTACCGCACCGGCCCCTACGCGCCTTCCGGCATCCCGCAATGGGCCGGCATCCGGGACTACCTGACCTATGTCAACGACGTTCAGGGCGGCGTCGATGGGGTCAAGGTCTTCGTCCAGGAATGCGAGACCGCCTATACGGTGGAACGCGCCTTCGAGTGCTACGAGCGCTACAAGAACGGCTATGACGGCGCGCCCGTCGCGATCCTGATGGGGACGTCCAGCGGCTTCGATGCCGCGGCCTCCGAGAAGGTGCGGGCCGACAAGATTCCGCTCGTCACCAATGCGGGCGGCCGTGAGGACGCGGTCGACGGCAGCGTCTTCCCCTACCAGTTCCCGTTGCTGTTCGATTACTGGACCGAAGCGTCGATCGTGGTCGACTATGTGGCCAAGCAGGTCGGCGGCTATGACAAGCTGAAAGGCTTGAAGATCGCAACCCTCTACCACGATTCCGGCTACGGCCGCGACACGATCGAGCCGCTCGCGACGCTGTCCAAGAAATACGGCTTCGAGGACATCGAGATCCCGGTGCCGCACCCTGGCGAGCAGCAGCAGGCCCAGTGGCAGCAGATCAAGCAGCAGGCCGCCGACTGGGTGTTCTTCCGCGCCTGGGGCGTGATGGCGCCCGTCGGCATCAAGACGGCGGCGCGCGTCGGTTTCCCGGCCGACCACATCATCGGTGACATCTGGACCGGGTCGGAGGAGGACGTTCGCCCGGCAGGCACGGCCGCCAAGGGCTACCTCGCGGTTTCCGTCTTCCCCTCAGGCACTGACTTCAAGGTCAGCCAGACGCTGAAGAAAGATGTTATCGACGCCGGCAAAGGTGATCTCAAGGATCAATCGAAGTTCGGGTCCGTCTATTACAATGCTGGGCTCGTGACCGCGATCATCTATATCGAGGCGCTGCGCACAGGACACAAGCAGTTCGGCGACCGGCCCCTGACGGCCGCCGAAGGCCAGTGGGCGCTGGAACATCTCGACATCACGCCGCAGCGGATCGAGGAGCTTGGCGCGACTGGCTTGCTCAGCCCTCTCAAGGTGACAGCGAGCGACCATGAGGGCAGCCCCGCCGCCAAGATCGTGCAATGGGACGGCAAGGAGTGGCACGCCAAGACCGACTGGTTGAACGGCGATCGGGCCCTGTTCCATGACGCGATCTTCGCCAAGGCCGCCGCCTACGCCAAGGAGAAGAGCCTCCCGGCCCGTGAAGCCGCGACCAACTGAGGACAAGCTCATGGGCGACCCCGCGCGGACCTTGCTCGCCAGCGAGCAGACATTGCTTCATGTCGATGGCGTCGAGGCGATCTATGGCGACGCCATCCTGGCTCTGCGCGGGGTGTCGTTCGGTGTTCCGAAGGGAGCGATCGTGGCTCTTCTCGGCGCCAATGGTGCCGGCAAGAGCACGACGCTGAAGGCCGTGTCCAACCTGCTCGGCGCCTCGCGGGGCCGTATCAGCAAGGGCACGATCACCTGGCGCGGCGAGGTGACGGGGCGGCTCAGCCCGGCCGACCTCGTCCGCAAAGGGATCGTGCAGGTGCTGGAGGGGCGCCATTGCTTCCCTCAGCTTACTGTCGAGGAGAACCTGCTGTCGGGCGGGTTCGCCAGACGTCCCGGCCGGCGCGAGCTGCGGGACGATCTCGATCGCATCTATGCCCTTTTCCCGCGGCTGAAACTCCGGCGACGGGGAAAGGCCGGCCTGCTGTCGGGCGGCGAACAGCAGATGGTCGCCATCGGCCGCGCTCTGATGAGCCGGCCGACCCTGATGCTGCTCGACGAGCCCTCGATGGGTCTCGCACCGATGATCGTCGAGGAGATCTTCGAGATCATCCGTCGCCTCAATGCGGATGACGGCGTGACCTTCCTGCTCGCCGAGCAGAACGCTCATCTGGTTCTCCGCTACGCCCACCATGGCGTCGTGCTGGAGAACGGACGAGTCGCGGCCTCGGCGCCTGCCGCCGACCTCCTGGCGCGCGACGATGTCATCGACTTCTACCTTGGCGGCAGCGCCTCGTCTCCCGCTTCCAACTGAACGACCCCGTGAGAATCGGACTGCTATGACCCACATCGACCTGGCCTGGGGCGCCGGCCCCTCGGCGCGTTACGACGCCATCGCGGCGCGTTTTCGTCCTCTGTTCCACGCGTTTCGGGAGGGTGCAGCCAAGCGCGACCGCGACCGCCTGCTGCCGTTTAAGGAATTCGCGCAACTGAAGCAGGCCGGATTTGGGGCCCTGCGGGTTCCGGTGGAGTATGGCGGCACCGGGGCCTCGCTGCCGGAACTTTTCGCGCTGCTGATCGAATTGTCGGAAGCGGAATCGAACCTCACCCAGTCCTTTCGCGCTCACTTCGGCTTCACGGAAGACGTGCTGCATTCGACCGATCCTGCCCGACGCGAGCGATGGCTGGGCCGCATCGGGCGAGACGACGTCTTCGGAGGCGCCTGGAGCGAAGTGGGCGACGCCAAGCTCGCGGCCTTTTCCACCCGGGTGAGCGGCAGCGGCAACGACCTCTGGCTCGACGGCACGAAATATTACACGACCGGCTCGCTTTTCGCGGATTGGATCGATGTCGGCGCGACCGACGCGGCGGATGAAGGCATCGGCGTGGTGGTGTCGCAGCAGGCGCCCGGCGTGCAGATCCTCGACGACTGGGACGGCATCGGCCAGACTTTGACGGCGAGCGGCACCGCGGTCTTCACGCATGTTCCTGTCGAGGCCGCCGACATTACGAAGGCCGACACGCGCTTCGGCTATGCCCCCGCCTTCTTCCAGCTGGTACAACTCGCGACCATCGCGGGTATCGGGCGGGCTCTGGCCACGGATCTTGCCCAGGCCGTGGCAAAGCGCTCTCGCACCTACACGCATGCGGCAGCGGCGCGATCGAGCGAGGATCCGCAGGTGCTGCAGGTCGTGGGCCGCGTTCGCGGCGCCGCCTATGCGGCTGGCGCGATCGTGCTTAAGGTGGCCGAGGCGGTGCAGCGGGCAGCCGATACGCCGGGCGACCTGGACGCCTTCACGGCAGCCTTGAATCTCGCGGAGCTCGAAAGCGCCCAGGCTCAAAGCGTCGTCATCGACCTCGTCCTCCAGGCCGCCACGACCGCCTTCGACGCGCTGGGTGCCTCCGCGGTGAAGCGAGACGCGGGTTTGGATCGGCACTGGCGCAATGCCCGCACGCTCGCCTCCCACAATCCGCGCATCTACAAGGACCGGATTGTGGGCGACTACGCGGTCAACGGCACGCCGCCGCCGCCGCAATGGCGCGTTGGCCGAAACTGAGACTTCGCTGGCGCCCCAACATGGGGCGTCTAGCGATGTTCGTTGCGCATGCGCGCCTGCACCACGCGGCTGCCGGGCGGCACAGCTTCTGTCAGCCAGACGTTGCCGCCGATCACAGAGCCTTTGCCGACGACAATCCGGCCCAGGATCGTCGCCCCGGCGTAGATCACGACGTCGTCCTCGATGATGGGATGCCGGTCATGACCTTTAAGCAGGCGCCCCTCTCCGTCGGTCTGGAAGCTCTTGGCCCCCAATGTCACGCCCTGATACAGCCGGACACGGTCGCCGATCACGGTCGTCTCGCCGATGACGACACCGGTGCCATGATCGATGAAGAAGCCGCTCCCGATCGTGGCGCCGGGATGGATGTCGATCGCGGTTTTCGAATGCGCGATCTGCGACATCACCCGCGCCAACAACTTTGCGCCGAGGAGATACAAGGCGCGCGCCAGCCGGTAGTGGAGGACCGCGATCATGCCGGGATAACTGAGCAGGATTTCCGAGTAACCCGTTGCCGCGGGATCGCCGTCGTAGGCTGCCACGACGTCGCCGACTACGTCACCTCGGATCTCCGCCAATCGCGCCGCGAAACCTCGGACGATTGAGGCAGCCTTGAGCTGAGCCTCACCTGGCCCAAGGTGTTCTTGGTCCGGCGTGCTCAAAAGCGCGCTAAGGACTTGTTCGTGCAGAAGGATCAGAGCCTCTCTCAGCGTGATTTCGACGAAGGCCTCGACCGCATCCTGGTTCAAATCGGCCTGTCCATAATGCGTTGGAAACAAAACGGCGGACAGTTTGTCGAGCACGATCGTGACCGCTTGGGGTGAGGGCACCCGCCGCATCTGACCCTTGTGACGAATATTATGTGTCACGTCTCGCGAGGTGCGGAGGCTGACCAGCACGTCGTCCATGCTGTCGTTCCGAGGTGTGGTGTCGCTTCCGGATCGTGGCGAGCGGAAGGGCATGACGGTGTGTGCGCCAGACATCGGGGCATCCATACCTGGTTATGTCGACAAAAATTATAGACTAACTGCGTCAAGACCGCCATGGTTAATTGCGGAGCGGATCTGAACTGCGACAATCTCGAAAATGGCCGCCATGAACGCGCCCCCGTCATAGCCGCCAAAAACTCCGGCCTGCGCCGCACATTGCTTCGTGGTGTTGCGCCGATCGATTGATCGTCGGGAAGGCACGCGCAGTCGCCGGCACACTGACGCCGAAAGGCGAGGTTAAGTCAGGTCGAGCTTTAGGAGTTGTCCGCCTGAAACGAAATCTCGCTTGAACCAAAGCCCACGATCAACTTCGGCTTCGTGTCCGCATCGGCGCCTTTGGGGCGTCGGACTGAAATGGAACGTTCCGAGCCGAAATAATATTTTAAAATCGCGATAGGCGACAGGATTGTGAAGCTGACAGGCGAAGACTAAAAATTAAGCCAAATCTTTGAAAATTGATCCTGTATGAGTAAATGTTTATATTCTTCCAGTAACGTTTTAAGAGAATTGCCGTGATCGACGAATTAGGGCCGATTTCTTATTTGAGATTTCAATTTGGCAAACATCTTCTACAAATATGTATCGCGGTCTTACCTGAGGGTGAGTTTCGCAGAGGACTTGCTGGGTTAGTCGATTTTCTAATCATAAATCTGAGTACCAATGGGAGGCGGTCGGGTGGTTGTCGAGTGATATTCTAATGGCATGATGCTTGAGCTCGATCCGCACCCCAAAGTGCCTCGGAAAAATACAATCCCATTTGAGCATCACGTGTGTTTCCTCTCACAACTATAGGCTGTGAGTTTTCAAGCAATGCTGATGAAGCGGGGCCTGGGTTCTCGGACCGGCGTGATGATCGTGCTGTGGCAGACCTCCGTAACCCTGGCGCGGATCTAATTCATTTAAATGATCGGGCACCACAAGGCGAAGAGAAGTCGCAGAACTAAGGCGTGTTCTCCACCGCGAGCAGGTTCAGATAATCAAACCCGTCGCCGGGAAACATGAATGGTTTGCTCTCGTTTGGCGACCACATGCCGATGATCGGAAGGATCCCTCCATTCCTCAGTCCTCCGCCCGGAGGTGTCCGGCCGACGACATTGTAGAAGGAGTTTTCCAACGCCGTATGTGTCCAGCCAATGACCGCATCGCGGTTCAGCCCCCTGATGTTTCCAGCGAAAAGGTGGGGATGTAGACTTGTTTCGCTCCACTGCATTGCAAATGCAGTTGTATCATTGCCGCTCGGGTCGGCATTGAGAGAGCAGTCACTGCGATTATAGATCCTACGTGGTTGCCCAAGCCTACCGATTTCTGACACGAGATGGTCTTGGGTCGAGTCTCTGATTTGAGCGGTCGGAAAGAAGCCGGAGAAAAACGTGACTTTCGGGGCCACCGTATGCTTGGAGTTCAGGCAGGTGTGCAAGGCTTTCAGGCCCTTGCCAGACCCGAGATTGCACCCGCGAATTTCAAGATGATCGATCCGACTTCTTTGGATGTCCTGGACAATCGCAATGAGTTTATCCAACACTGCGGGCTTGGAAAAAACCGGCCGGTTTTTCTCGTCGGTCGTGTCCTCCAGAAGCGAATCTCTCGCCGCGCTCTCGCCGCTCGCCGCTTGGCCGAGTAGATCAAGCAGATCGGAGTCGGCCGCGGCGTTGGTTCCCGGAACGATCGGATAGGGCAACTGGTCGGGAGCGCCGTGAGTGCCGATCAAAAACGAAGATCGACCATTGCGCAGTTGATCGCGGATCTGCGTGAAAAGCGCTTCCACGCTTCCATAAGCGAATGCAATGACATCCCTGGGCTGGATCTCGATATGCCCACTCCATGTCTCATCGCAGGAAAAAACCCTATAGTATTGGATCATATTGTTGAAATGGCTATCAATCAATGCAACAAGATTTGGCATCTTATCGGCCCCGTATTCATGTTTGAAAAATGTACATCAATAAAACAGTCAATTCGGTTTTGGAGTCTAAGCCGGCGACCACATTAATTGCAATAATGACGCCGCGCTCTTCATGAAAGCGCCACTGCGCTTGTGCCCTCACTGCAGCGCGGCTCGCGGAAGGCTAGCCGCAAACTGTGCGAAAACCAAGTTCACCGCATCTGCTTCATACAACGCAAAAGCAACGCGTCTTCGGCGAGATATGACGTGTTGGTCCTCAGGCACGTCCACGTCGATGAGCACACATGCCCCGGAAATGAAGCAGATCGTGGGATGCATTATTCAAATCGATCCTCCGCGCCGCAAGGGATGTGTCTTCGACCAGAAGATTTCTTAGGTTTCTGGCAGGGCTTAAGCACTGTCAGACGGCGTTCCAGTGCCGGGCCCCGAGGGGAATCTCAGCTCCTGGCCTGTCGATCGGATTTCGAAGCCTCATAGCGGGCCTTCGTTTCGGCATTCATCGGGTAGAGCCCTGGAAGCGGGACCCCTTTTTCAATCTCGGCGGCAATCCAGGCCTCTATGCGTTCCTGTTCGGGCGCCTCGGTCAGCACAAGATCGAGGGAGGCTGCCGGGATCAGCACCGCGCCATCGTCGTCGGCGAGGATGATGTCGTCCGGAAATACCGCCACCCCGCCGCAGGCGACGGGCTCCTGCCAGCCCACGAAAGTCAGGCCGGCCACAGAGGGTGGGGCGGCTGTGCCCCGGCACCAGACCGGGAGGCCCGTGGCCAGTACCCCGGCGACATCGCGCACGACCCCATCGCTGACCAGCGCCGCAACCCCGCGTTTCATCATGCGGGCGCATAAAATGTCGCCGAAGATGCCGGCGTCCGTCACACCCATTGCGTCGACCACAGCGATCACGCCGTTAGGCATGGCTTCGATGGCGGCGCGCGTGGAGATCGGCGACGCCCAACTGGCTGGTGTCGCAAGGTCTTCGCGCGCCGGCACGAAACGGAGCGTGAAGGCGCGACCGGCCACGCGTGGCTGACCGGCCCGCAAGGGCATTGCGCCGCGCAGCCAGACGTTCCGCAGGCCTTTTTTCAGAAGAACCGTCGTGACGGTCGCGGTGGACACACTTTTCAGGATGTCGATTGCTGTCGTTTCGAGCGCCATGGCGTGTCCCGCTTGTCCGATCGTGTCAGGCGATCGCACCCGCATCTGCAGACGGGCCGATCTCGGATCGAGTTTCGTCCGGATGGGACGCCATGGCGATCAACTTTTGAGAAACCCGGCTCGTTTCCGCAATCGTCCGCATGTGGCGAGGTTTGCCTGGCGGGACGCATTCCGGCGCTCCTCACGTGTCGAGGCCCATTCGCCTGCGTTGCCGGGCATGGAGATGGCGTCGCCGGGAGATGATCTCTCGCGTCACATAGCCGCCGAGAAACCCGAGGATCAATCCGAGTCCGAACTCCACACTGCACCTTGTGGTTGTTGATCGGCACCTGTTAGCATGCGGCGCGGGTCTCGTCATCCGTCGGCGCGTAGCTGTGTTGGGCCTGGTCCGGACGGTCGTGTCAGGGATCGTTGCGGGGAGCAGAAGTTGCTTCAACTCGGTTTGATGGATAACGTTGAGATCATGTCGCCCGGAGCCTGACGCCATGTCGCTAGGCCGGGGTCTGCTTGAGGCCGGATCTCGTGAAGCGCGCCTTTGCTTTCTTTTTTGTTTTCGCGCTGCTGGCGGGCCTTATCGGCGGCGTTTCATGGTTTCAATTCGTCTTCAAGCCGCAGATGATCAAGGGCTTCATCGCCAAGATGGCGCCGCCGCCCCAGGCTGTGTCTGTGGTTGAGGCGAAGACCGAGACTTGGGTCCCGCAATTGCCGGCGATCGGGACGTTCAAACCCTACAAGGGCATTGATGTCGCGCCGCAGGTCGGGGGGATCGTCACGACGCTGAACTTCGACTCGGGGCAGGAGGTGGCGCAGGGCGCGGTGCTTCTGACGATCGACGATTCGACCGAACAGGCCGATCTGAAATCCGGGCTCGCCACCATGAAGAACGCCGACCTGGCGCTGAGGCGACAGCAACAGCTCATCAGCGGCGGCAATACGAGCCGGGCGACGGTCGATCAGGCGCAGGCCACCCGCGACACGGCCGCCGCGAGCGTCGAGCGCTCCAAAGCCATCATTGCGCAGAAAACGCTGCAGGCACCGTTTCCCGGGCGCCTCGGCATCCGCAAGGTCGACATCGGGCAATATGTGTCGCCGGGCCTCGCGCTCGTGACCCTGACGCAGCTCGACCCGATCTATGTCGACTTTCCGCTGCCGGAACAGTCACTGGGTGCCATCCAAACCGGCCAGGCGGTCGAAATCCGGGTCGACGGACAGGACACGCTGTTCAAAGGCAAGGTCGCATCGGTCGATGCACGTGTCAGTCAAGACACGCGAAGCGTGCTGGTGCGTGCCGAAGTCGAAAATGGCAAGAAGACGCTGCTGCCCGGCATGTTCGCCAATGTCGCGGTTTTGTCGGGCGCGCCGATCGAGACCGTGACGGTGCCGAAGACGGCCGTGAGCTACTCGCTTTATGGCGACAGCGCCTTTGTGGTCGTGCCCGCGCCGCCGAAGGCCGAGGCCGGTGCCGCGCAAGCCGCAGAGGCAGGCCAGCCGGACCTGATCGTCGAGCGCAGATTCCTTCGCACCGGTCAGACGCGGGGCGACCGCATCGCGGTCCTCGATGGGATC
Organism: Lichenifustis flavocetrariae; assembly: GCF_026130545.1. GTDB lineage: Bacteria > Pseudomonadota > Alphaproteobacteria > Rhizobiales > Beijerinckiaceae > Lichenihabitans > Lichenihabitans flavocetrariae. Next base: position 33,461 of record NZ_JAMOIM010000001.1, read on the forward strand.
AAGGCCGGCGAACGCGTGGTCAGCGAAGGCCAGATCAAGCTGCAGCCCAATGCCCATGTGGTGATCGACGACAGGGGCGGGTTGCAGTCGCGCGACCCGCTGCCGAAGCAATAGCATGGCCTTTACCGACCTCTTCATTCGCCGGCCGGTTCTCGCGAGCGTCGTCAGCCTCCTGATCTTCCTGATCGGGCTGCAGGCCTTCACGAAGCTCGCGATCCGACAATATCCGGAGTTGTCGTCCACCACGATCACGATCACGACGACCTATCCGGGTGCCAATGCGGATCTGATCAAGGGGTTCATCACCACGCCGATCGAACAGGCGGTGGCCAGCACGGAAGGCATCGACACGCTCGTCTCGTCGTCGCAGCAGAATGCCTCGACGGTGACGCTCAACCTGCGCCTCAACGCCAACCCGGACCGGGCCGTCGCCGACGTCCTGTCGAAGGTCAACCAGGTTCGGGGGGTGCTGCCACGCGAGGCCAACGACCCGACCGTCGTCAAGCAGACCGGCCAGGGCTTCGCGCTCATGTACCTGTCGTTCAACTCCGGGGTGCTGACGGGGCCGCAGATCACCGATTATCTCACCCGCGTCGTCCAGCCCAAACTGCAGACGATCGACGGCGTCGCCAACGCCCAGATCCTCGGAGGCCAGACCTTCGCGATGCGGATCTGGCTTGATCCGAACCGCATGGCGGCCCGTGGCATCACCCCGACGGACATCCGCACGGCGCTCACCAACAACAACTTCATCTCCGCGGCCGGCCAGATCAAGGGCGACTATACGCAGACCAGCATCAACGCCGAAACCTCGCTCGACAGCGCCAAGGCCTTCGCGCAACTCGTGATCGCCGCGCATGGCGACGCGCTGGTGCGCCTCGGCGACGTGTCGAACATCGAACTCGGACCCGAGTCGGTCGATTCCTCTTCGGTGTTCGACGGGCTGAAAGCGGTGTTCATCGGCATCTACGCGACGCCGAGCGCCAATCCGTTGACCGTCATTCAGAACGTCAACAGGGCCTTTCCGGATCTGAAAGCGCAACTCCCGCCCGGCCTCAATTCGGCGATCGCCTACGACTCGACGAAGTTCATCAGCGCGTCGATCGACGAGGTGGCCAAGACCCTGGCCGAGGCCGCCGTGATCGTCGTGGTGGTGATCTTCCTGTTCCTCGGCAATCTGCGTTCGACCCTCATCCCCATCGTGACCATCCCGCTGTCGCTCGTCGGCGTGATGATCATGCTGCTGGCGCTCGGCTATTCGATCAACCTCCTGACCCTGCTGGCCTTCGTGCTGGCGATCGGCCTCGTGGTCGACGACGCGATCGTGGTGGTGGAGAATATCTATCGCCACATCGAGGAAGGGCTGACGCCGTTCGACGCCGCGCTGAAGGGCGCGCGTGAAATTGCCGGACCCGTCGTCTCGATGACGGTCACACTCGCGGCCGTCTACGCCCCCATCGGCTTCGTGTCGGGCCTTACGGGTGCGCTCTTCCGCGAATTCGCCTTCACGCTCGCCGGCTCGGTCGTCGTGTCGGGCATCGTGGCGCTCACGCTTTCGCCCATGATGTGCTCGCGCCTTCTGACGGCGCAGCAAGGGCAGGGCCGCTTCGTCCGCTTTCTCGACCGGATGTTCGACGGGCTGCGCCGGCGCTACGAGCGGCGCCTCCACAAGACCCTCAATTTCCGCGCCATGACGGTCATGGTCCTGCTCGGCACCGTGGTTCTGACCGGGCTCTTCTATATGACGACGCCGCGTGAACTGGCGCCCGACGAAGATCAGGGCGCGTTGTTCGCGCTCGTGAAAACGCCGCAATACGCCAACCTGGACTACCTCGAGAAATCGACCGACCAGCTCTACAAGATCTTCGGATCGATCGGCGAGAAGGACCACGTCTTCGCGATCAATGGGTCGGGCGGCGTGAATGCGGGTTTCGCCGGCCTGATCTTCAAGCCCTGGAACGAGCGGACCCGCAACCAGAAGGACATTCTGGCCGAATTGTCTCCCAAGCTCGCGACATTGCCGGGCGCGAAGGTCATCGCCTTCTCGCCGCCGCCCTTGCCGGGCTCGACCGGCGGCCCGCCGCTGCAATTCGTGATCCGCACCACAGGCGATTACAAGCAACTGGCCGATATCGTCGCGCAGATCCAGGTGGAAGCCCAGAAGAGCGGCCTTTTCATCTTCACCGACACTGATCTCAAATTCGACACGCCACAGATCGAGTTCAAGGTCGATGCCGCGAAGGCCAACCGGCTCGGCATCAACATGCAGGATGTGGGCTCGTCGCTCGCGACTCTGCTCGGTGGCAATTACGTGAACCGCTTCAACCTGTTCGGCCGTTCCTACGAGGTCATCCCCCAGGTGCCGCGCGAGTTTCGCAACACGCCCGACTGGCTATTGCGCTATCAGGTGCGCTCGTCCGCGGGCGATCTCGTGCCCCTGTCGATCATTGCCCGAACCTCACAATCCGTACAGCCGAATGCGCTCAACAATTTCCAGCAATTGAGTTCGGCGACGCTCTCCGGCGTGCCCTTTCCGGGCCACACGCTGGGCGAAGGACTCGATTTCCTGAAGGCGCGCGCGGCCGAGATCTTCCCGGCCGGCTACACCTATGATTTTCAAGGCGACAGCCGGCAATACGAACAGGAAGGGTCGGCGCTCGTCGTGACGTTCGTGTTTGCCTTGATCGTCATCTTCCTGGTGCTGGCCGCGCAATTCGAGAGCTTCCGCGACCCCTTCGTGATCCTGATCGCGCTGCCGACCTCGATGTTCGGCGCGCTGTTGCCGCTCAACATCGGCGGGGTGGTGGGGGCGACCTCGATCAACATCTACACCCAGATCGGTCTCGTGACGCTGATCGGGCTCATCTCGAAGCACGGCATCCTGATGGTGGAATTCGCCAACCGGATGCAGGAAGAAGGCATGTCCCGCCGTGCTGCCATCGAGCACGCAGCCGGCGTTCGCCTTCGGCCGATCCTGATGACCACCGCCGCGATGGTCGTGTCGATGGTCCCGCTCATCATCGCATCCGGCGCGGGGGCGAAGAGCCGCTTCTCCATCGGCATCGTCATCGCCTCCGGCATGCTGATCGGGACGCTCTTCACGCTCTTCGTGACGCCGGCCGTCTACACGCTGATCGCCCGTGAGCACAAAAGGCTGCCGGCTCGCGACAGTGAGGAGCGGGTCGCGCTCGACGGCCGTGTTCAGCACGCGGCGGAATGACGAGGACCTATTGCCGTCTCTTTCATGCCGGGCCTGCGCCTCGGCATGAAGTCGGGTCACGACAATCGAGCTTCGATCAGGCCTGCTTGAACCGCGTTGCCTCATAGGCCGGCACAGCGGCCGAAAAGCCGTCGAGCCACGTGACAAGAGCTGGATAAGCAGCCCGCCACGCACCCTCGAACCGCAGGTCGAGATAACCCAGCGCGCAGGCGAGGGCGACGTGACCTACGTCGACAGGACCGGACGGTGGGGATGTTTCAAGAGCCGCGAGCCCCCGCGTGATCTTGGCGCCGTGGTGTTCGGTCCAGCGGGCCTCGCGCCGGTCTTCTGCCCGCCAACGTGTTTCGTAGACCTGCAGCAGGGCCGCATCCATGAGGCCGTCGGCGAGGGCCTGCATGGTCAGGGCCTTGAACCGCAAAACCGGATCGACCGGGATGATCCGGCCGCCTCCGGCCAGATGATCGAGATATTCGACGATGACGCGGCTGTCGTAGAGAGCGGTGCCGTCATCGAGAATCAGGGTCGGGATCTTGCCGAGTGGGTTTTCTCGGCGCAGCGAGTCCTCCGGGCTTGTGGTGTCCGCGTCGACCGTTTGGAAGGCTTTCGTCAAACCGAGCAGCGACGCGACGATCTTGACCTTGCGTCCGAACGGCGAGGCGGGTGCCGAGCGTAATATCATCATGGGTACCGTCCGCGTTGATGGATGCCGGCTTCTGGCATGCGTCTCGCCAAAGCGCTACCGGTAGACATCAAAAGCGGGTGAGTTGGCCGGCCTCTGTGCGTATCGCGCCGTTGAAGGGTGGCAATGCCGCGTCGTCGAAGATGCCGCAGATAAACGGGAGCAGGAGGGCCGCTTCCTCGGCCAGCAGGTAGGGCGGATTGACCACGAACAAGCCGCAGCCCCGCAAAGCGGGGGCGCCGGCGGCCGCATCGCGCAGGATTTCGATCGTGCAATGTCGGGCCAAGCCCAGGGTGGCCATCTGAGCCTGGAAGGCCGCGACCTGCGCGGCCTCCTTGATCGGATACCAGATCGCATAGGTTCCGGTGGCCCATTTCCGTGTCGCCGAGGCCAGGGACATGGCCAAGGTGTCGAACTCGTCGCGTTCCTCGAAAGGCGGATCCATGAGCACGAGCCCTCGCCGCTCAGGGGGTGGCACGCTGGCCTTGAGGGTCGCATAGCCGTCCGATGCCAGAACCTTGACGCGTTTGTCCCGGCCCATGACGGATTTCAACGCGATGGCGTCTTCCGGATGGCGTTCGCAGAGGAGCAGACGGTCACCGGGCCGCAGGAGGTGTTGTGCAATGCCAGGGGAGCCGGGATAGAACAGCGGCCTCCCGTCCGTCGTGCGGGCCCCCACAGCGGCGAGGTAAGGATCGAGCAGGGCAGCCACAGCCGGCGTGGCCTTTGTGGCATCGAGCCGGCCGATGCCGGTGCGCCATTCCCCGGTTTTCGCGGCTTCTGTTCCGGCGAGGTCGTAGAAGCCGATGCCGGCATGCGTGTCGATGAAGCGGAGCGGCGCGGGCTTCCGGATCAGATAGACGAGGATCCGGGACAAGAGCAGGTGCTTGAAGACATCGGCGAAATTGCCGGCATGAAAAGCATGTCGATAATTCATGACGGCGTCAGTGGCCGGCCGGCACCGTGACGGGACGCCGGCAGGAGGCACGCGCGACCTCGGGGCAGGGCACGAAGCTGCGGAGATCCTTGCTGAAGCAGATCCGCACCTCTTCGAGCGCGTTGCCGCGGCACGTGACCGCCATCGTGTCGGTTCGCAGGCGCGGATTGGCGGTGACGAAGCTGCGGGCGATGTCGAGTGGAGCCCAGGTCTGGTCGGCATCGGGCGCGGTCAGTTCGGGTGGGATCACGATGGCCTGCCGGGCGCGGCGGACATCGGCGAAATAATCGGTTGGGCTCTTGCCCGAGCAGGTGCCGTGCTGGCGCCACTCGTGGCGCGCCAACCCTTCGTCCGGATAGACGCCCTTTGCCGAATCAAGGGCGAGGCGCGAGGGGAAGCGGGCGCCGCTGTTGCAGGCCTGCGGATAGCCATGCTGGTTCTGCGGCCACAGGCCATGGACCACGAATCCGGGATTAGCGCCTGCCGCGCATTGGTCGGGCGACTTCGCGGCGCCGCCAGAAGCGCAGAAGCCCGGCGACCACGAGAGGGCCAGGACATAGAAATCGAAGGATCCCGGCGCCACCGAGGTGGACCGTCCGGCGGACTGCTCTGCGTCCGGGCTCTGGGTCGGCGTGGTGGGTGTCGGCGTGTTAGGTTTCAGCCCAAGACATTTATCGAGAACGCAAGGTGGGTCGGCGCGCTGCCCGCCAAGCCCTCCGGGCAGGATCTGAGCCTCGCCGGGGAGCCCTGAGAAAGAGCCAGCCGCGACGGCTAACAGCAGCGAGAGGAGCCGGCGCCTCAAAAGGCGTATCAGGGTCGAGCTTCCTTGCAGGCCGGTGCAAAGGCGTAATCGCGATCCAAACCGGCTATGCACCAGGTGACGCCGTCACCGAAGCCGCTAAACCCCAGCGCTTCGCCGATCGAATAGGACACCTCGTGGGTCGAGTGATCATTCAGCAAGGCGCGGGCCACGCAGAACGTCCGAGGAATGTGGTCTAGTCCCCAGGGACGGACCCCGATGGCCTTGACCCGGTCATAGGTCACGATCGTCAGATCCGAACTCCAGTATTCGCTTTCCTTCTGGGCGAACCGGTCGCTGATGGTTGACAGGACATCCGGGTCATCGCAGGGCGGCAGTTCCCCCGAATAGGAGAAGTAGCGCTTTTCGGCCGGTACGACGACGCGCGCGAAGGCGCTTCCCGTGAAGCTCGTCACGACAGCCGCTACAACCAGTGCGTTCAGAACGCGTTTCATCGATCGACCTTCGAACAAATCACAAACCACGATGCGCCGACCTCGGAACGAGGGTCAAGGGAACCATGGTCGATTGCGACACCGCAGGGTCCAGCAACGTGCAAGTGTGACCGGAGCGACACGAACCTTGGGGCTGGCAACGAACAAAGCAGGCAAGATGCGCGTTATTCCAGGGGCGAAAAGTATCCCGAGGGGATTTTTATGAAACGGATGATATTAGCCGCGGCGATCGCGGCTTCCTTGATGAGCGCCACGGGTGCCGAGGCGGCGGGCTGTCTCAAAGGCGCGGCCGTGGGCGGCGTAGCCGGTCATTTTGCCGGCCATCATGCCGTGCTCGGGGCGCTGGCAGGATGTGCGATCGGCCATCACCGCGCCTCCGTACAGCGTCGGCAGCAGCGGGAACAGCAAGCGCAACCCGGTCCCGACGATTCGCAAACCAAAATGTAGAGTTGCTCTGTTCAGGAGAGACCTTGCGGGTTCACTGAAAGCGTTCTCCGCTTTTAGTGAACGCCACGGACGAGGCCGCCGATGAAGAAGCGGTTGAGAGCGACAACCATCAGCACGATCGGGATCAGGGCGACATGCGCGAGGGCGCCGAGCGTGCCCCAACTGATGTCATAGGTGCCGTAAGCCGTCACGAGAGCGACCGCCAGCGGCTTGCTGTCAAGCCGGGTCAGGAAACTAGCGTAGAGGAAGTCGTTCCAGGAAAACAGGATCGAAAAGAGCGCGCCTGCCACGAGCCCGGAGCGCACGCAGGGCAGATCGACCCGCCAGAAGGCACCCCAGAGCGTGCAGCCATCCGTCAGCGCCGCCTCGTTCAGTTCCGGCGGGAGGGCCCGGACGTAGGAAAACATCATCCAGGTCACGAAGGCACAGTTCAGCACGGTGTCGATCAGGATGACGGCCGCCGTGGTGCCGAGCAGCCCGACATCTCGCATCAGCAGGTAGAAGGGCAGCAGCGTCGCGACCGCGGGAACGGTGCGGATGCCGAGAAACAGATAGGCGATCGCCAGCGCCCATCGCGATCGTGAGCGCGCCAGGGCATAGCCGCAAGGCGCACCGATGAGGAGCGAAAGCAGCGCCGAGCCGATGCTGATTGTCAGGCTCGAGCGGACCAGCGAGGGCAGATCGTAAAGCGTGCCGATCTTGCGGAAATTGTCGAGGGTGGGGACGAACAGGAACGTCGGCGGCGAAGTGAACATAGCGGCCGCAGGCTTGTAGGCGGTGGCGATCAGCCAGGCGACCGGGAGGAGAAACAGCGTCACGATTGTGGCGAGCATCATGCGCTCGCAGAGAAGCCGACGATTTGGGCTCATCGGGTCAACGGCCGTTGGCCAGGCGATCGGCGCGGCGGATCAACAGCACGAACAGGCTGGCGATCAACGCAAGACAGAGGATCATGGTGTTGCCGATCGCCGAGGCCGCGCCGATGTCGAAGAATTGCAGGCCGCGCTTCACCGCGAGCATCATCAGCGTGTCGGTCGCGCCCGCCGGGCCTCCGCCGGTCGTCACATAGATGGAATCGAACACCCGGAACGCATCCATGGTCCGCAGCACGAGCGCCAGGAAAATGGCAGGGAGCAACAGCGGCAGGATCACCATCCAGAACCGCTGCAGCAGGGTCGAGCCGTCGGCCGTCGCAGCTTCGAGCACATCGACCGGCAAGGCCTTCAACCCCGCCAGCAGGATCAGCGCCATCAAGGGCGTCCATTCCCATATATCGATGAGGACCAGGGTCGCGAGGCTCGTGTGTGTCGCGCCGAGCAGCCCGCGCGGATCGCTCCAGCCCCAATGGGCGAGCCAATAGCCGATCATGCCAAAATCGGGCTCCAGCAACCCCTTGAAGATGAGCCCCACAGCGATCGGCGTCACGGTGACGGGAACGAGCAGCAGGGCGAGGCAGATCTGGTTGAAGCGGCTGTCGCGCCATAGAAGCAGTGCAAGACCGAGACCGGTTGCGAATTCAAGCGCTACGGCGGCCCCCGAGAACACGATCGTGTTCAGTAGAGCGTTGCGGAAGCTCGCATCGGCAAACAGCGCGGCATAATTGCCGAGTCCCACGAAGTGCCGACGGGCCGGATGGATCAGGCTGTAGTCGAACAGGCTGTACCAGACCCCTTGCGCGACGGGGCCCACCCCGATCGCGAGAACGTAGACGAGCGCAGGCGCGCCGAGCGTCAGAAGGAAGAGTTTGCGGCGCGTCTCGAACGGCAGGCGACTCGCCAGCCGCAGGGTGCTCAAAACAGTTTCTCGGCCTTGGCCTGAACCTCGTCGAGTGCGGCCTTCGGATCGGCACTGCCGACCAGTACGGCATTCACGGCCGTGCCGAGCAGGTCCTGGATCTCAGGATATTGCGGGATGCGCGGCCGGTAGTCGCCGTTGCCATTCTCGAAAGTGGTCGCGATCACGGGCAGGAATGGGAATTTCGCCAGAAGATCCTTGTCGGTCATCTCGCTGCGCCGCAGGAAACTGCCGGCGCCTTCTAGGTTGAACTGTTTGTGGATCTCTGGGCTCGTCAGCCATTTGATGAAGGCCCAGGCGGCTTCCTGTTTCTTCGGGTCGCTGTCGGCATTGATGGCCATGCCCCAACCGCCGACGCCATAGCGGGGCGGCAGGCCTTTGGCCGAGGGCGCGGCTTCGATGGCGACGGTGTCGACCACTTTGGATTGCTTCGGGTCATAATAACCGGGCGCACCGACCGACCAGGTTTCCATCGTGGCAACGGTACCGTTGCGGAAACTCTGCTCGCGACCGTCCCAGTCATAATCCGCCGCGCCGGGGGGCGCGGCCTTGGCGAAGAGCTCCTTGTAGACGTTCAGGCTCTCGACATTGGCGGCGGAGTTGATGACGGGCTTGCCGGCCGCATCGACGATCGAGCCCCCCATCTGCGAATTATATTGCATCCAGTCCTGCGCGCCGGCCGGGCCGGTCTTGCCGTTGGCCACGAACCCGAACGTGTGCTTGGCCGGATCGGTCAGCTTCACGGCATCCGTCACAAGCTCTTCCATGGTCTTCGGCGGCGTGAGACTTGCCGCGGCGTAGAGGTCCTTGCGATAGGCTAGCACATTGGCATAGCCCGCGAACGGGAAGGCCATCTGCTTGCCCGCAAACCCGCCAAGCGACTGCATCAGCACCGGATAGATGTCGCCGGTGTCGATCTCGGCGGCGTCGCGCTTGATCCAGTTGGTCAGGTCGACCGTATAGCCGTTCTCCGCGAAGGCACCCGACCACACGATATCCATCGTCACGAGGTCGTAGCCCTTGGTGTGCCCGACGAAATCGGCCGTGGTCTTGGTCAGCAGCGTGCCGTAATCCATGATGTCGACCTTGACGATCGCACCCGTGGCGGCTTCGAACTGCGGCGCGAGTTTCGCCAGCACGGGCGCGAACTGATCGTTCTGCGACGCCAGCGCCAGGGTGATGCCCGCATAGGGCTTGGCCTGGGCGAAAACCCCGGACGGAACGAGCAGCGCCGTGAGAGCGAGAAGGCCGACGGCAGGCTTCCGTTTCGTCATTGAACACGCTCGTGGGTCTGGAGATGCAATGCAGCATAACGCAGGCATCGGCCGCGGCAAGGCCTTGCTCTGATCGCCGAACTGGGCAGTATTGACCGCACCATCGCCTTTCGCCTCGGAGACACATCATGGTCGCGACCCCGCTTGCCGGGCACGATGCCCACGGAGGCGAAGGTCTTGAAGCTCTCCTGGCCGAGGCCCGGCGCGACAGCGTCGAATTTCCCGTGGCGCTCGCCAACCACGGGCCGATGGCCCTGACCGTCCTGCATCGTCTCGGCGCCTCGGATGCGCGGCTGCAAGGCTATTTCGCGGATTACCGCCGCGCGAATGGCCTGATCCCGCCGCCGCCGCCGGCGGCGCCGGTCGAGCGAGCGACTTGGGCCGACCACTTGGGCGACCGCAGCCGTGAAGCCGATTATCGGGCCTTCTTCACCCGCGAGGTCACGACCCTCGGCATCCGCGATGCGGTCGGCCGTTATCTTCCGGCGCTTGCGCCCGGCGTCGCGGGAAGCGCTCTGCATCCGCTGATGCGCCTCGCCTATGGCGTCTCCCGCAACGATCCGAGCGAGGTCGGAACGGCGCTTGGCTATTGGGCGGCCTGTTTCCTGCCCCTTCCGGTCGCCACCGGCGCCTCGCCCGAGACGGACGATCCTGACGAAGTCTTGGCGCGGGTCGCCGCGATACCGGGCCTGCGGAAGCTGCCGGTTTTCGACCACCTCTGGTATGGCATCCGGGCCGCCGCGGCCGAGCCGGACTTCGCGCCCGCCGTGGATTGGCTTCGCATCGGCCCCGGCACGCTCGCGCGGGTGGCCGCAACCTCGCTCGCCCTGTTTGCCGGGACGATGGATTTCGCGGCGCTGCATGCCCTCACCGGAACCCATTGGGTCAGGATGGTCGCGACCGTCTGCCCCGATCCGCTGCTCCTGCGTCACTTTTGGCAGACCGTCGCGGCCCTGGTCCCGGCCATCGGCTTTCCCCAATTGCCGGACAGCGGCACGCTCGACGCATGGCGCAACCTGCCGTGTCCCGACTGGAATGTGATCACGGAGAAGGCGGTCACATCAGCCGACGAGCATGACATCAGCCTCGTCTATTCCGCCTCCGAGGAGCAGCGGGTCTATGGCGATCGGCTCTATCAGGTGGTCGCGGCCCGGCGCATGGGGTTGATCGCGTGACGGATCTCGCGACGACGACGCTCTGGCTCTCGGACGCGCGGCTGCCCGACGGCCGTTCTGTCGACGTCGCGATCGCCCACGAGCGTATCCTGGCGCTTCTGCCGCACGGGGAGGCCCCGCGCTCGGCTGATGTCGCGGCACTCGATTGCCGCGGCGGCCTTCTGGCCCCGTCCTTCGTGGAAGGTCACATTCATCTCGACAAGACGTTGCTCGGCCTGCCGCTCATCCCGCATCGGCCGGGTGCCACCGTGGCCGAGCGGATCAGGAACGAGAAGGACCTGCGCGCGACCCTCAGCCTGTCGATCGAAGAACGGGGTGGCCGCCTTGTGGAGCAGGTGGTCAGTTTCGGCACCGGCGCGTTGCGCACCCATGTCGACATCGACACGGAGACCAACCTCTCGGGGCTCGAAGCGGTGCTCCGGTTGAAGGCCGCCTGTAGCGATCTGGTGGATATGCAGATCGTCGCCTTTCCGCAAAGCGGAATCCTGCGCGACCCCGGCACGGCAGACCTGCTGGCCGCCGCTCTCGATTCGGGCGCGGATCTTGTCGGCGGCCTCGACCCGGCCGGGATCGACAATGACGTCGAGGGCCATTTGGACGCGGTCTTCGCTCTGGCGCAGCGCAAAGGCCGGGGCGTCGACATCCACCTGCACGATCCCGGACCTCTCGGCGCCTATGAGCTGCGGGCCGTCGCGGCCCGGACCTTGGCGGCGGGGCTGCAGGGTCGAGTCGCCGTCAGCCACGCCTATGCGCTCGGGGCGATTGACGACGCGGACTTCGATCGCACCGCCGAGGCGCTCGCGCGCGCCGGTGTCGCCATCATGACCAACGCGCCCGGTGTCGGGCCCATGCCACCCGTGCTCCGGCTGGCGGCGGCAGGCGTCACGGTCTTCGCCGGCTCCGACAATATTCGGGACGCCTGGTGGCCGTACGGCGACGGCGACATGCTCGATCGGGCCAATGTGATCGGCTATCGGCAGGGGTTCTATACAAATCCCGATCTCGCCCATGCTTTCGCGATGGTGACCGAGGTCCCGGCACGGGTGCTGGGCCGCGAGGCTTATGGCATTTCGGAGGGCCAGGCGGCCGATCTCGTTCTGATTCCCTCCAGCTCTGTACCTGAGGCGGTGCTCGACCGGCCACGTCGGCGCACGGTCATCAAGCGTGGTCGCATCGTGGTGCGCGACGGCGAGCTTCTCGCGCGCACCGACGAACCCGTCCGATCCTCGATCCATCCATCAACGAGAGCGTCATGAACCTGCATGTGACCGACGGCCGTTCCTCGCCCCAGCAGGAGGCGACCCACCCGCTCGACCCTTTGAGCGCGGCCGAGATCAACCGGGTGGCCGCCATCCTGCACGGTCACTACGGCTGGGGCGACGAGATGCGCGTCGAGACCGTCGACGTGACCGAACCCGACAAGGCCCGGGTGCGTGCCCACACTCCCGGTGCGGCTTTTGACCGGATCGCCCGCTACAACGTGTTCCGGCGCGGCGTGCTGGGCGTCTGGCAGGGCCGCGTCGACCTTACTGCAGGGAAAGTCATCGACGACCGGTTCGACGCCAATGCCCGTGCCATGGTGGCCGTGGAGGAGGTGTTCGAGATCGAAGCCGCCGTAAAGGCGGACCCGCGCTTTCGCGAAGCGCTGCGTCGCCGTGGACTGCTCGACGAGGTCGAGTCCATGTGCATCGATCCCTGGACGGTGGGTGATTTCGGCCACGAGATCGAGATGGGCCGCCGCGTCCTGATCTGTTTCGTTTGGATGCGGACCTTTCCGCTGGACAATTACTACGCGCACCCGGTCGAGGGCCTGCACGCGCTCATCGACTTGGCCAATCTCAAAATCCTTGAGGTCGAGGATCATTTCGAGGCGAGTGGTGAATATATCCCGGTGCCGCGAACGCCCCTGAACTACGATTCGGCGATCCTCAAGGATTTCCGCGAGTCGTCGTCGGCGCTCGATGTGGTCCAGCCGAATGGCGCGGGGTTCCGGGTCGACGGGCGCAAGGTCACGTGGGAGAATTGGGATTTTCGCGTTGGCTTCAACGGCCGCGAAGGTCTGGTGCTGTACGAGATCGGCTACACGGTCGCGGGGCGCCGCCGGCCGATCGTCTATCGGGCTTCGATCGCCGAAATGGTGGTGCCCTATGGCACACCGGAGCGCAGCCACTATCGCAAGAACGTCTTCGACAGCGGCGAACTCGGCTTCGGCCGCATGGCGAATGCGCTGACGCTCGGCTGCGATTGCCTCGGCGTGATCCACTATTTCGATGCCGTGGTGCCAGACGTCTTCGGCCAGCCGCGCACCATCGACAACTGCATCTGCCTGCACGAAGAGGATGCCGGCCTGTCGTGGAAGCACTTCGACGTTCGCTCGAAGCGCACGGAGGTGCGGCGTGCCCGCAAGCTCGTCGTGTCGTCGATCTCCACGATCGGAAATTACGAATATGCCTCCTACTGGTACCTGCACCAGGACGGCCGCATCGAATATGAGATGAAGGCGACTGGCATCATCAACACGGCTGCCTGCCATCCGGGCCAGCCGGGACGCTACGGTACGGAGGTCGCTCCGGGTGTCGTCGGGCACATCCACCAGCACATCTTCAGCGCGCGGCTCGACATGGAGGTGGACGGACCGAACAATTCGGTCGTCGAATGCGATACGATCTCGCCGCCGCCCGGCCCCGAGAACCCTTACGGAAATGCGTTCTACGTCGAGGAGACGGTCCTGCGCTCGGAGCTTATGGCGCGGCGCAATACAGATTATGAGCGGATGCGCTACTGGAAGATCGTCAATCCGAGCGCCAAGAACTGGCTCGGCCAGCCGACCGCCTACAAGCTTGAAGCCACGTCGCCGGTCAGGCCCTTCACGCATCCGGAGAGCCCGTCGGGCCGTCGCTCGCGCTTTATCCAGCACCAGCTCTGGGTCACTCCGTTCAGTGCCGAGGAGCGCTATCCGGCCGGCGAATTCGTCAACCAATCAACAGGCGACGATGGCCTGCCAGTCTGGACCGCCAAGGACCGGCCGGTCGAAAACACCGACATCGTCCTCTGGCACAGTTTCGGGCTGCATCATGTACCCCGGCCGGAAGACCATCCGGTTCAGCCGTGCGTGGTCTGCGGCTTCACCCTCGCACCGACCGGCTTCTTCGACCAGAATCCGGTGATCGACCTGCCACCGCAGACCAACAAGGCGAGTTGCTGCGCCCACACGGCAGCGCCTCGGTGAGGTGCCGCCGACCCTATAAGACGCTCCGTCGCCGGCTTGCCGTCAGAAGCCGCACCTCAATGAGCGTCGGTTCGAAATCAAACGAACAAGGTTGTGTTCGCGGCGATCCCCTCTGAGCCGGGGAAGACCTGCGTGGCCAGGACGGTGTCGCTCAGGCCCCACTGAACGCCGAGGGCCCCTTTCATGATGGAACGCAGATCGATCGTCGGCTTGAGGTCGCGGCCCTCAAAGAGGTTCTGAGGTTTCAAGCCCGGCCAATCCGCCAGGACCCGCCCCCCCTTGACGGCTCCACCGGCCAGAAACGCGACCGTTCCGGTGCCGTGGTCCGTGCCAGTGGTCCCGTTGATACGCGCGGTACGGCCGAACTCGGTCACGGCCAGGATGGTCGTGTCGGCCCAGGCGGCGCCCAGGCCGTCCTTGAAGGCCCGAATGGCGCCGTCGAGGCCGCCGAGAAGCACCGCGAGGCGGCCCGTCGCGCCGCCCTCGTTGACATGCGTGTCCCACCCATCGAAGGCGAGCGCCGCGATGCGCGGCCCATCGTCGGCTGCCAGAAGGCGTGCGGCGCCTTGAGCTGCCTGCCGCATGCCCTCCGGCATGTCCATCCGGCCTTTCGCGGCCGCCATGGCGTCGTTGCCGGCCAACCGACTGCTGGCCAGGCCCGCCCCAAGCGCCGCGTGTAATCCCGGATCGCGCTGATCGTAGAGAGCCAGGACCCGCCGGGCGAGGTCCTCGCTGGCGGTTGGCAGGTTCTGAGGTGCCCAGCCCAGGACCGGTGCCTCACCCCGCATCACCAGCGGACTGACGGCCCCGACCGCAAGGCCCCGAGGCGCCACGGCTTCACCCGCCGGCAGGGCCGCAAGGGCACGGTTGAGCCAGCCCGAACCGGTGATCCCCGGTGCCGGCTGGCCGCTTTCGAGCACGTCCTGTCCGTCGAAATGCGACCGATCCCGGTAGCCCGTCGCCGTGGCATGCACGATGGCGGCCTGCTTGGCCGCAAAAAGCTCGGCGAAGGCCGGCATGGCCGGATTGAGGGCAAAAAAGCCGTCGAGCGGCAGCGCGGCATGATCACCCGTCATGCCGAGCGCGATCGCGCCGTGCAGCCCCGCATAATCGGGATCGCCGATAGGGGCAACGGCCGAGAGGCCATCGAGGGCACCGCGCAGGATGATGGTGATGAATCGCGTGTCGCGCGCTCCGGCCGCATGCGCCCAGCGGGGCATGAAAGCCCATGAGAAACAGGCAGCGCCCGTGCCGAGCAGGGCACGGCGCGTCGGCGACGGGGTTTCGCACAGAGGGGCCACGGTCAACTCCGCTGGAATTCGGGGGACATGAGGATCAGCGCGATCGCCTGCTGCCGCGATTCCGCCCGTGTCACGGTCAGTCGCGTCTCATCCGAGACGGCGTCCCCGAAGGCGGCTGCCAGTATGGCGGCCGGGTCGTCGAGCCCGCCGACGCGCTGCGCGAGTTGCGCGCTCGTGTCGAGCCTCAGTTTCATTCCTTCGGCCGACGCCCAGGCTGCCACCGTGTCCGGGAAGCCGTTCGGTCCGGCCGGCTCCCAGAGCGGCATGCCGAGCGTCCGCAGCGCCCCGATGAGCGGACCCGGATCGGTCACGGGAAGCGAAAAAAGCCGGTAGGAGGCCATCAGGAATTGATAGGGGTCGCGGAAGCTCGTCAGCGCCGGCGCCCAGGCCTGCGGAAGATCGATCAGGGCGAGGCTGACAGCCTTAAGATCGCCGTCCTTCGCGGTGAACGCGGCCGCGATCTTATCGACCGCAGCGGGTGGCGCCGGATCGGCAATGAAGTGCCGCACGAGTTTGGTCGCAAGATGCCGTGCGGTGGCCGGGTGCCGTGCGAGGTCGGCGAGCACCGCCTCGCCTTGGCCGAAGCCCGCAGCGGGATAGCTCCGGCCGAGCAGCGTCGCGTCCCCCGGCTGATGCAGATTGGCGTTGAACGCGAAGGTCCCGGGTTCGCCAAGGCGTCCATCGTGACCCGCGATGGTCCAGCCCGTCAGCACCCTGGCGAAACTTGTGACATCGCCCTGCGAATAGCCGCTTCCGACGCCCAGCGTGTGCAATTCGAGGATTTCGCGGGCAAGATTCTCGTTCAGGCCGCGCTTGTGGTTGCCATTGGCGCGGGCATCGGGACCGACCGATTGGGTATTATCCAGAAAGAACAGCATGGCGGGATGCCGTTCGACCGCCGTCAGCATGTCGGCGAAGCGGCCGAGCACGAAAGGCCGGATCGCCTCACGTTCGAACGAGCCTGCCGTTCCCCGCGCCACCTCGCCCTTGGCGATCGACACGCAGAAATGATTCGACCAGAAAGCGACGAGCCGCTCGACGAAGCCGATCGGGGCGTCGGCGGCTTTCCTGAAGCGTGCCAGCGCCTCCGCCCGATAGATCCGCTCGGCAGTCCCGCCGATGTCGCGGAGGGCCGCGATACGGGCCTGGGCTGCGTCGGCGGCGACCTCGCTCCGGCCGCCTGCGGCGGCTTGTGCCTCCGCGCTCGACATCACCGCGGCCTGCATCGTCTTGCGGGCTTCCGCGGCCTGAAAAACACGCTGCGTGTTCTCGGCCGTGCCTTGCAGACCCAGGGTGGCCGCCATATCGGCGCTGATCAGTGCGGCATCGCTCGGTGCCAGCTCGGCATGCAGGGCGGCACGCGCATCGGGCACTTGAGCCCAGCCACCGGGTCGAGCACCGTAGCCGAACCGCTGGAAGGCGATCAGAGTTTGCTGAGCGGCCGATACCATCGGGATATTCCTCCCTTCTCAGGGCATGACGGTGAGAGACTAGATCTCAGACCAGATGTCTGGCCCATGAACGACCCTGCGGCAGGCGACATCGACAAGCAAAAGGACAGCCATGACGGAAATGAGGCCCGGTGCCGCAAACGGCCCCGCCGCATCGGCCAGTGTGCCCCAGGCCGCGCAGGCGGCCCTTGACGATCTCGAGCGTTTCATCGAGCGGGGGACACGCGAGTTCACCCGCACCAATGTCGCGCTGTTCGCCGCAGGATTCACGACCTTCGCGCTCATCTATTGCGTGCAGCCGATCATGCCCGTCTTTTCGCAGGAGTTCGGGGTCAGCGCCGCCGAGGCGAGCCTGTCGCTCTCCTTGACGACGCAAAGCCTCGCCTTCTGCATGCTGATCGCGAGTTCGCTGTCCGAGACATGGGGGCGCAAGCCCGTGATGGTGGCGTCCCTCTTCGCATCCTCGGTGTTGATGATCGCGTCGAGCTTCGCGCCCTCATGGGAGAGCTTTCTCGTTCTTCGCGCGCTCGCGGGGGTGGCGTTCAGCGGGTTGCCCGCAACCGCCATGGCCTATGTGGGCGAGGAAATGCATATCAGGTCGATCGGCCTCGCTATGGGGCTCTATATCGGCGGCACGGGCCTCGGCGCGCTCGGAGGACGGTTCATCGTCGGCTTCATGACCGACTTTCTGAGCTGGCGCGTCGGTCTCTGCACGGTCGGAATCCTGGCGCTCGCGTCGAGCGTCGTCTTTGTCCTGTATCTGCCGCCGTCACGCCATTTTCGAAGGCGTGCGCTGAGTCCCACTGTGCTGCTCGGTGGGTTCGCGGCGCATCTGCGCGACCCCATTCAGCTGATCCTTTTCGCCGAAGGCTTCCTGCTGCTCGGCGTCTTCGTTTCCACCTATAATTACATCGGTTACCGGTTGCTGGCACCGCCCTACGGCTTCAGCCAGACCGTCGTGGCCCTCATCTTCGGCATTTCGCTCGTGGGCATCGTCAGTGCGGCCTGGATCGGCGATTTCGCGGCGCGGCTCGGGCGGCACCGGGTCTTCTGGGCTTTGGTGACGATGATTTTCGCCGGCATCCTGGCGACCTTGGCCGAGACGCTGTGGCTCGTCCTTGCCGGCGTTACGCTGCTGACCTTCGCGTTCTATGGCGCGCATTCGGTCGCGTCGAGCTGGGTCGGCGTGCAGGCCCGGCACGCCAAGGCGCAAGCCTCCTCGCTCTATCTTTTCAGCTATTACACGGGCTCAAGCCTTCTCGGCTCGCTGGGGGGCGTGGCGTGGGAGCACGGGCGATGGCCGGGCGTCGTGGCGCAATCGAGCGTGATCCTCGTGATCGCGCTCGGACTTGCGATCCTGCTCGCGCTTCGGCCTCCCGTCAGGCCCGCGCCAGTGTCCGAAGGGCTTTCGTGACCTCGCCGATCGGCCCAGTCCAGTCGCCCGCCTGGGTTTGCCGGAAGAGCAGCATGGTCGGGTACCAGGGCGAGGTGTCGCGGCCGAGCAGCCACCGCCATTCGGGGACGGCTTGAAGCAGCACCCAGACAGGGCGTCCCAGGGCACCGGCGAGATGGGCGATCGACGTGTCGCAGGAGATCACGAGATCGAGGTGGGCAATGACGGCCGCCGTGTCGATGAAGGCGTCGGCCCCTGTGTCGAGCTCCCCACTCAGGTCCTCGACCGCGAGGCTGCGCGCCTCGCCCAACCGCTCCGCATTGTCTGGCATCTGCAGCGAGAAGAGCCGCAAGCCGGGGACATCGGCCAATGGCGCAAGGGCGCCGAACGGGACCGAGCGGTTGGGGTCGCACTGCCAGTTCTGGCTGCCGCGCCAGCACAGCCCCACCTTCAGGCCTTCGCCGGCGATGCGGGGTGCCCAACGCTGCACGAGCGCGGGTTCGGGCCTGAGATAGGGACGGGACGACGCGAGCGTGTCGAGGTTGGTCTTGAACACGGTCGGCAGGCTGGAAAGGGTGATTTGCGCGTCGAAAACTGCGTCGTCCGCCACTGAGCCGCAGACGTGCAGGCCGCCCGTGACATCGCTGAGGATGCGCTGCAGGCGGGGCAGACAGATCAGCGTCACCTCGGCCGCATGAGCCGCCACCTCGGGCAGAAAGCGTGAGAACTGCAGGCTGTCGCCACTGCCCTGGTCGGCGAAGACGGCGAGCCGGGCAACCCGGTCTCCGGGACCACGCCATTCCGGCACCGGCGTCTTGAGAGCCGGCTTCTGCTGGCGTTCGGTGAAGAAGCGATATTCATATTCCGGCCAGCCCGGTCCGAAATGACCGAGCAGCAGGTTCAGCTCACCGCGATTGGCGATCGCATAGATGAAATTCGGATCCTGCCGCAACGCCGCGTCGAAATCGGCGCGGGCCGCCTCGAAGCGGCCAAGCATCTTCAATGCGAGACCACGGCTCGACAGCGCCTCAGGGTAGACGGGCCGGAGGTTCAAGGCCTCGGCGAAGGCCGCGAGCGAGTCCTCCTGCCGGTTCAGGCGGATCAGCACGTTGCCGCGATTCATGTGGGCTTGCGCCATCGCGGGGTCGAGCGACAGCGCCTGCTCCAGGCTTTCGATCGCTTCGTCCATCCGCCCGAGATCGTGCAGGACCATGCCGTGGTTGTTCCACAGGAGGGCATGTTCGGGGCTGTGCGTGAGGGCCGTGTCGTAGACCGCGAGCGCCTCGACGAGCCGTTCGCCACGGCGCAGGAGATTGGCGAGGTCCAGCACGGCGTCGATATCACGCGGCGCGTGCCGGGTGGCCTCGGCGAAAAGATGGAGGGCGGCAGCGGTTTGGCCCTTCGTATCGAGCAGGCGTCCCGCTGCCCGCAGGGCCGCCGGAAAGGCAGGTCGCAGCGTGACGGCAAGATCGAAGGCCGCCAAAGCTTCGGCATCCCGCTTCAGGCGAACCAGAACGGTGCCGAAATTATACAGGGCGCCGGGATCGCGGACGCCGGCCGCGAGGGCAGCCTCGAAAGCCGCGGCGGCCTCTTCGAGCCGCTCCAGCACCAGGAGCGTGGTGGCGCGCCCGGTCAGCGCCTCGGCGAAGGCGGGGTCGGCCGAAAGGGCGCCTTCGAACCAGCGGACGGCTGGCAGATGTGCGCCGGCCCCGACCAACACGCGGGCAATCAGGCTCTGGTGGGCGGCATTCAAGTCTTGCGAGGGCGTGAAGCGCGCCAATGTGGCGACCGCCTTGTCGCGGCGGCCTGCCGAAAGATCTGCTATCGCTGTGGAAATCGCCTGCTCGACACGCCGGGCGAGGTCTTGCGGATCGCGGGAGGAGATAACAGCAGACATTCGGCCTCGGGGGACGCAGCGAGCGGCCCGAAAGGCCGGCCCGGCATGACACCGCGTCGGCCTTGCCCGAAGCTGGTCCCTCGAGTGACCTAGTTCTTCAGCTCGGCTGATTGCTTCCAGATATTGATGCCGCCATCCACCGCGAAAGTGTCGATGGCCTTCAATTCACTGTCCGAAAACGTGAGGTTCTTCACGGCGCCGACGCAATCGAGGATCTGCTCGGGCCGGCTCGCGCCGATCAAGGCGGACGTGACGCGCCCGTCGCGCAACACCCAGGCGATGGCCATCTGGGCCAGCGTCTGGCCACGCTCGCGCGCGATGGCGTCAAGGCCCTGCACGCGGCGGAGATTGTCCTCGGTCAGCATGGATTGCTTGAGGAACCGGCCTTCGGCGGCACGGCTGTCTTTCGGCACGCCATTCAGGTAGCGGTCGGTTAGCAGACCCTGCGCCAGCGGCGAGAAGACGATCGATCCGATGCCCTCCTGCTCCAGCGTGTCGAGCAGGCCGTCCTTCTCGACCCAACGGTTCAGCATCGAATAGCTCGGCTGATGGATGAGGCAGGGGGTGCCGAGCCGCTTCAGGATGGCGGCCGCCTCGCGGGTGCGCTGGGCATTGTAGGACGAAATGCCGACATACAGCGCCTTACCCTGGCGAACGGCGGAATCGAGCGCCCCCATGGTTTCTTCGAGCGGTGTCTCGGGATCGAAACGGTGGGAGTAGAAGATGTCGACATAGTCGAGATCCATGCGCTGCAGACTCTGGTCGAGGCTCGACAGCAGGTATTTGCGGCTTCCCCATTCGCCGTAGGGGCCGGGCCACATGTCGTAGCCGGCCTTGCTGGAAATGATGAGTTCGTCCCGGTGGCTCTTGAAATCCTTGCGGAGGATCTCGCCGAAATGGATTTCGGCCGAGCCGGGCGGCGGCCCGTAATTGTTGGCGAGATCGAAATGCGTGATGCCGGCGTCGAAAGCCGTGCGGCACATCTTCTTCATGTTGCCGGGCGCGGCATCCTCGCCGAAATTGTGCCACAGCCCGAATGATACAGCCGGGAGCTTGAGGCCGCTCTTGCCGCAGCGCCGATAGGGCATCGCGTCGTAGCGGTCGCTGGCGGGTTCATAGCTCATGCAGGTGTCCTTTTGGGGCCGGCCCGACGCTGTCAGATCTCGGCATTCGATCCTGGGTTCAGGTCTGGGTTCGACCCTTGGCGCGCCGGTCGCGTTTGGCGAGCGTGCGCAGCCGCAGCGCGTTCAGCTTGATGAAGCCGGCCGCGTCGCGATGATCATACGCCACGGCCCCCTCTTCGAATGTGACGAGATCCTGGTCATAAAGTGAATTAGGGCTCTCGCGGCCGATCACCCAGGCCGACCCCTTGTAGAGCTTCAGCCGCACGGTCCCGGTGACGTGCTCCTGGCTCTTGTCGATCAGCACCTGCAGCATCTCGCGCTCGGGCGAGAACCAGAAGCCGTTGTAGATGAGCTCCGCGTATTTCGGCATGAGCTCGTCCTTGAGGTGCGCCGCGCCACGGTCGAGCGTGATCGATTCGATACCGCGATGAGCGAAATACAGGATCGTGCCGCCGGGCGTCTCGTACATGCCGCGCGACTTCATCCCGACGAAGCGGTTCTCGACGAGGTCGAGCCGGCCGATGCCGTTGGCGCGACCGAGGTCGTTGAGCTTGGCCAGCAGGGTCGCGGGCGACATCGCCTGCCCATCGATCGACACCGCGTCGCCCTTCTCGAACCCGACCGTCACGATCGTCGGGATATCGGGCGCGTCCTCGGGGTCGATGGTGCGGGAATAGACATAGTCCGGCACCTCTACCGCCGGGTCTTCCAGCACCTTGCCTTCGGAGGAGGCGTGGAGGAGGTTGGCGTCGACCGAGAAGGGGGCGTCGCCGCGCTTGTCCTTGGCGATCGGGATCTGGTTCTTCTCGGCGAAGTCCAGCAGCGCCGTGCGGGAGGTCAGATCCCATTCGCGCCAGGGGGCGATCACCTTGATGTCGGGTTCGAGCGCGTAATAGCTCAGCTCGTAGCGCACCTGGTCGTTGCCCTTGCCGGTGGAGCCGTGGCTGACGGCATCGGCACCGACCTTGCGGGCGATTTCGATCTGCTTCTTGGCGATCAGCGGGCGGGCGATGGAGGTGCCCAGTAGGTAGAGCCCTTCATATTGCGCATTGGCGCGGAACATGGGGAACACATAGTCCCGCACGAATTCCTCGCGCAGATCCTCGATATAGATGTTTTCGGGCTTGATGCCGAGCAACTCGGCTTTCTTGCGGGCGGGCTCCAGTTCCTCGCCCTGGCCGAGGTCGGCCGTGAAGGTCACCACCTCACAGCCATAGGTCGTCTGCAGCCACTTCAGGATGATCGATGTGTCGAGGCCGCCGGAATAGGCCAGAACGACGCGTTTGATGGCTTTGTCGACTTGGGACATGGGGCAGGCTCGTGAAAAGGCCGCGGAAAGACTGCCCAACCGCTTACAAGAGCGACGCCTCGGGGCGCAAGGGCCCGGTGGTACGATGGGCCATTGCGGCGGCTCGAAGAGGTGCCGCCGCCCAGAGACGCGGTTCCGCCGCCTGAAATTGAGGCTTGTGCGGTGCTGCGCGATGGCGTTCACCTGCGCGCATCAATCCCATGTCGAAGGCCCGAGCGCCTGCTTTCCGGAGGGCGGATGACCGCAACACTCATCAATGGCAAGACCAGCGCCGCAGCCCTGATCGAACGGATCGCGGCGGACACGGCATTGCTGCGGCAGAAGACCGGCGTGCAGCCCGGTCTGGCCGTTGTGATCGTCGGCGACGATCCGGCCAGCCAGGTCTATGTGTCGAACAAGAGCCGAACCGCCGAGCGCTGCGGCTTTCACTCCGTCCAGCACACGCTGGCGGCCGAGACCACAGAGGAACAGCTGCTCCTGCTCGTCGCCCAGCTCAATGCCGACCCGAAGGTTCATGGCATTCTGGTGCAACTGCCGTTGCCCACACAGATCGCGGCGGCGGCCGTGATCCGGGCGATCGATCCGGCCAAGGATGTCGACGGCTTTCATGACATCAACGCGGGCCGGATCGCATCGGGCGCCGCGCACGAAGCCTTCGTGCCCTGCACCCCGGCCGGGGCCATGATCCTGATCCGCGAAGTTTTGGGTGACGGGCTTGCGGGCAAACACGCGGTCGTGGTGGGGCGCTCCAACATCGTGGGCAAACCCATGGCGAGCCTTCTTCTCGCGGCCGACTGTACCGTGACGATCGCCCATTCGCGCACGGTCGACCTTCCGGCGGTCTGCCGCATGGCCGATATCCTGGTTGCCGCAGTGGGGCGGCCGGAATTGATCCGCGGCGATTGGATCAAGCCGGGGGCCGTGGTCATCGATGTCGGCATCAATCGTGTGCCGGCGGGTCCAGGTGATCCCAAAACGCGGCTCGTTGGCGACGTCGCGACCGCGGAGGCCATGGAGCGGGCTGCGGCCATCACCCCCGTGCCCGGCGGTGTGGGCCCGATGACCATCGCGCTTCTGATGCTGAACACGCTGACCTCAGCGTGCCGGCATGCGGGCGTCAGCGTTTGAGGGCAGGGGCGGTTCGCCGCTGCAGGGTTCGCGGCCGGGATGCCGTGCCGGAGCTAGCGGGTTCCCGCCGTGGCGTCGAAGGCGATACGTGCACGGTTGATCTCGGCAAACCGGTTTTCAGCCCAATCGACAAGGCTCGACAATGGATCGAGCACCGAGATGCCCAGGGGCGAAAGACGGTACTCGACACTGGGGGGCTTGGTCGGGAAGACATGACGGGTCGCCATGCCGTCTCGCTCCAGGTGACGCAGCGTCTGGGTCAACATGCGTTTGGAAATATCCGGCACGGTGCGACGGATCTCGTTGAACCGAAGGGGCCGACCGGCGAGCGCGATCAGGACGAGCGTCGTCCAGCGATCGCCAAGACGATCAAGCACATTGCGGATCGGGCAGCGGGTCGCGTCGAAACCGGTTTCTTGCCAATCCGAGAAACGCGCCGTCAGTGTGGTCGCGGACGTGACCAGCGGTTCCTTCCGCGTAACCTGGACTGCCACACGTGCCTCCTTCCGGGATAAAGCCAGGTCTCATAAATAGACCTGGCCCCCATTTGAGGACAAGCGAGGATCACGCCATGCCGGACCATCACCCTCTCATTCTCGTCACTGCGGCCAACGGCCAGCTCGGCCGTCTCGTGGTCGAAGCTCTGCTCGACAAACATCCTGCCGACCGCATCGCCGTCACGGTCCGCAGGAAGGATCTCGCGGAGGAATTCGCGACACGCGGCATCCGGGCCCACGTCGCCGACTACGCGCAGCCCGACACGCTCGACGCGGCCTTCGAGGGCGTCGACCGGCTCCTGTTGATTTCGTCGAGCGCGCTCGGCCAGCGTATCGAACAGCACCGCAACGCGATCGAGGCCGCCAAGCGGGCGCAGGTGAAGCTTCTCGCCTATACCAGCGTCTTGCATGCGGACGCGTCCACGCTCGGTCTCGCCGCCGAGCACCGGCAAACCGAAGCGGACCTCAACACCTCCGCCATCCCGTTCGCGCTGCTGCGTAACGGCTGGTACACGGAAAACTACACGGCCTCTATTCCGCCGGCCCTCGCGCACGGTGTCTTTCTGGGCAGCGCGGGACATGGCCGGATCGCTTCGGCCGCTCGGGCCGATTACGCGGCCGCGGCCGTCGCCGTGCTGACAGCATCCGACGATCAAGCGGGCGGCGTCTATGAACTCGCGGGCGATACCGGTTACACCCTGTCGCAATTTGCCGGTGAGGTCGCGCGGCTATCGGGCAAGCCGGTCGTCTACAAGGATCTGCCGGCGGCGGACTATAAGGCCGTTCTGGTCGGTGCCGGCTTGCCCGAACCTATAGCGGCGCTCCTTGCCGATTCCGATCTGCAAGCCTCCAAAGGCGCCCTCGACGACCGGTCGGGAACACTCGCCAAACTCATCGGGCGGCCGACCACGCCCATGGCGGAGACCATCTCGGCAGCCCTCAAGGGCTGACACGCGCATCCGTCGCCCTGCTCAAACCATCCGGAGCGTGGCGACGTTCGACACGGCACCCGCCACCGGGTGCCGCTCAAACCCAGGAGCACTTATGACAACAGCCAACCATCGCACCTCGGATTATGCCGTCGACCCGCAGTTTCTCGAACGCTGGTCGCCACGCGCTTTCTCGAGTGAAACCATGCCGGAGGCCGATCTTCTCGCCATGATCGATGCCGGGCACTGGGCAGCCTCATCCTACAATTCGCAGCCCTGGTCTTTCATCTATGCACTGCGGGATACCGAAGCCTGGCCGAAACTGCTCGGCCTGCTCAACGAATTCAATCGCAGCTGGGCCCAGCGCGCGTCCGCTTTGGTCGTCGTCGTGTCGAACTCGCTGATGTTGCCGCCCGGCAAGGATAAGCCCGTGCCCTCGCACAGCCACTCCTTCGACACCGGCATGGCGGCGGCGCAATTCATTCTGCAAGGCATGAAGCTCGGCTATCATTCCCATGGGATGGTCGGCTTCGATCTCGATCGGGCCTTCACCGAGTTGAACGTTCCCGTCGGGCATCGGGTCGAGGCGGCTTTCGCGGTCGGCCGTATCGCCGACAAGTCGATCCTGCCCGAAGCCATCCAGGCGCGGGAGCAGCCGAGCGGCCGCAGATCCGTCAAGGAAGTGGCGATTTCCGGTGCCTTCCCGGCCACGGCGGCGCCGAAGGCCTGACGCCCACGCGTTAGGAACTTTACGACGCGCGGTCACGTTCGCTCGCATGATGATTTGGAGATCCAACATGCGAACTTTTCTCATTCCGCTCATCGGCGCCACCGCATTGGCGGGCTCAACCTTGTCCACCCTCGCGCAAAACTCGACCGCCGCCGGGGCCGCGGACGGCGCGGCCGCTGGGTCCGCAGCCGCCGGACCGATCGGCGGCCTCGTCGGAGGTGTGACCGGCGCGGCCGTTGGAACAGCCGCTGGGGTGACTGGTGCCGTGCTTGGCGCACCAGCGGCTGTCGCCCCGCCCACGACGGTTCGACGCTCCACATGTGTCACAGAGCCCGATGGATCGCAGCGATGCGACTCGGTCGAGACCACGAATTAGGTGCTGGAACTCCATTACTGAATCGAGGTCATGAGTTGATCTCATAGCCTCGGTTCAGATCGATTCCGGTCCTCTCGATGTGACCGACCTTCTGCAGCCAATTGTCAGGTTTGGCCTGGCTTCAACTTGTAGAAAATGTGCCGGCCGATCTTGTCCATCTTGACGAGCCGGCGTGCCCAGCCAGGCTGCACATAGTTCGCGTGGTAATGCGTGGCGACGCCGACGTCCGAGACATAGGTTGCCCCGTCGAGAACCTCGCGTGCAACACGGGCCGCTTGGGTCCACGCGTCCGATTCGTTGACGTGGAGCGCATGTCCCTCGCAGGCAAACGAAAACTGACACGCATTGCGGCGCTGCTGGTTCTGGAACACGACGCCACAGATCGTGGTTGGATAGAGACCGCTCATGACGCGGTTCAGGACGACCTGTGCGACGGCCGCCTGTCCTTCCTCAGGTTCGCTGCGCGCCTCGAAGTAGACGGCTTCGGCAAGGCATCTCAGTTCGCTCGCAGAATTTGCCTGATCGATCAGGCCCGCGAAAGCGGGCGCCTGGTCGACGATACCCATCACCATCGTGGTCCCGGTCGCGACCTCGCCGTTCGGACCGCGCGAGAACTTGGGCAACGGTGCGATCTGCACGGGCGTCGAGCCGGCTTCGACCGGCGTCGCCGAGGCAAGCGCGACGGCGCGAGCAACGACCGGCGTGGCGCCGTCCTCATTCGGTGATGTGGTCGTACCGGCACCCGCGCCGGCCGGTGAGGCTGCGGCAAAGGACTGCCGGGTGGTGAGCGCCAAGCCGCCGGGTATCGGCTCGAAGCGCGAGACGCTATCGGGTCCAGGCACATCGGCCGTGGGAGGAAGAAGCTCGTTCGGAGGGGCGCCGAAATCGCTTTCACCGAAGGCGATCGTCGACTGCAGATACCCTGGCAGCGAGCCACGCCGGCGCAGTTTCACGTCGAAGGTCGGTCGGAGCCCGATGGCCGGATCGCCTTTCTTGCTGCGATCGACCGCGGGATACTCATGGCTCCCGGCTTTCACCACGGCCTTCGGGTCGAGTTCATCGGGGGCCGTCTCGATATCGGCTTGATCGCCGACGATGAGCCTTGCCTCCTGCACCACGGCATCGCTGCGCGGCAACACGAGATCGCGCGGCACGGCGTCGCCCGCGAGAGATCCGGGCACCAGAACGGCCGGCAGGCCTGGAACGGCGCTGTTGAGGACCATCCGGGTGGCCCCGATGGTCGGATCCTGGCCGGCATCGGCCACAAATGACACGAGAAGGCCGGCGGCCAGGCACCAGGGCGCCACGGTCCAACCAGCCCAGAACAGCTTGCTTCTCGAGCGCACCCGCAACCGGACAGCAACGCGCCTGCGGACCATTCTGCCCCTCGACTTCGAGTCGCGATGTCACCGCCCGGGCGCACCGGCAGCGACAACACGCGCCACGTTTATCGAGCCGCAGCCTTGATGAAAGGTTAACGCGCGAAGGCTTGGGCGTTCCGACACGTCACGCCGTCGTGCCCGCTTCGGGCCGTGGTGACGTTGTCGAGGAACTGGCGTGCGCTTTCCCGCCATGTGAACCGCAACGCATGGGCGCGCGCACAAGCATTCGGGATTTTCAGGGCGGCATGACAGGCGGTGAACAGATCCGCGTCCAAAACACCCGCGCCGCTCGTCGCGATCACGTCTTTAGGCCCCGGTACCGGATAGGCGGCGACCGGCAGTCCACTCGCCAAAGCTTCGAGCAGGACGATACCGAACGTGTCCGTCCGGCTCGGAAAGACAAACACATCGGCGCTTGCATAGGTGCGCGCCAGCAGTTCGCCGGTGCGGTTTCCCAGGAAATGGGCTTTTGGATAGCGAGCCTGTAGGCCGGCGCGGGCCGGACCGTCACCGACGATCACGGTGGAGCCCGGCAAGTCGAGTTCGAGCAGTGCCTCGACGTTCTTTTCCACAGCGACGCGGCCCACATAGAGGAAGATGGGACGCGGCAGGTCGAGAATGCTGGCGGCTCTCGGATGGAACAGCGTGGCGTCCACGCCGCGGGACCACCGCATCAAGCGCCGGAAACCACGTTTGCCGAGATCCTCGGTGAGGCTTTCGGTCGCCACCATCGTGCCGCAGCCCGCATTGTGGAACCAGCGCAGCGCCGCGTAGACGAGATCGCGCGGCACAGGCAACCGGGCCGCGAGATAATCGGGAAATTGCGTGTGATAGCTCGTCGTGAACGGGCGCCCTTCTCGCAGGCAGGCGGCACGTGCCGCAAGCCCGATCGGACCCTCGGTGGCGATATGCACGTGGTCGGGCCGCAGGGCCGCCAGACGGGCGGACAGCGCCCTTCGACCCGCCAAAGCAAGCCGTATCCCCGGGTAGGTCGGGAGCGCGACGGATCGAAAGCCCTGAGGCGTTATCATCTCCACCTCGACTCCGAGCGCACGGAGTTCGGCGATGGTGGCCTCCAGCGAGCGAACGACGCCGTTCACCTGCGGATGCCAAGCATCCGTCGCAACGAGAATGCGCATCAGGCGAACTCGGGCTCTGCCATCTCGGCAGCCTCGACAGCCGGTTCCAACTGCGGGCCGATCGCCATCCAGGTCAGGATTTCCAACTTGCCGTCGAAATGTTCGCCCACCGCGGTGCAGCTTTCGACGAAATCGCCGATATTGACGTAAGTAATGCCCTTGATGTCGCGAATCGTCGCATGGTGGATGTGACCGCAAATCACGCCGTCGAATTCATGCCGCGCGGCATTTTCCGCCAGCGCCTCTTCGAACGAGCCGATGAAGTTGACGGCATTCTTCACCTTGAGCTTGGCCCAGGCCGAAAAGGACCAGTAGGGAAGCCCGAGCTTGCGTCTCACACGGTTGAAATGGGTGTTGGTGAAGAGGGCGGTCTCGTAGGCCCAATCACCCAGGAACGCGAGCCACCGGGCGTGTCGGATGACGATGTCGTATTCATCCCCATGCGTCACGTGGAACCGTCGTCCGTCCGCGGTCACATGCGTGGCGTTGCGCATCATTTCGACGCCGCCCATCGTCAGACCGACGTAGTCACGCGCGAATTCGTCGTGGTTGCCGGGAATGAAGATGATCCGCGTGCCTTTGCGGGTTTTCCGCAACAGCTTCTGCACGATTGTATTGTGGGTTTCGGGCCAGTACCAGCCAGACCGTAATCGCCAACCATCGACGATATCGCCGACAAGATAAATCGTCTCGGCATCGTGGTGGCGAAGGAAGTCGAGGAATAGTTCGGCTTGGCAGCCTTTTGTGCCGAGATGCAGGTCAGAAATGAACAGCGTTCGGTATCGCGACTGAGGCTTCATGACGTTGTTTGGCCTGTCATCGATCGAGGTGAACTTATCATGATCAGCACCGCGTGGCATGTGTGTGACAATTGTCTCTGTTTGAGGAAGTCAAGCCCTTACGTGCCTTGAATGTCACAGCTGCTAGGCTCGATCCTTAAAGGAGTCCAAAGCTGGAGAAGTTGCCTTCCGTCACCGGCCAGGTAGGCAGATTTGTTCGATATTCCAAACAAAATCGTCTACTATGCAGGAACAGCACGAGATCGCGCCGACGGGGTGGTTGATGGGAGTCGAAGGCAAGGACAAGGCGCGCGCGCTCGAAGCAGGCGCGATGGCCGTGTCGGGCCAACTGGGCAAAACCGTACAACGGCTGCGCAAGGCCTATAACCTCTCCCTGTCCGAACTCGCCGACCAGTCGGGCGTCGCAAAATCGATCATCAGCCAGATCGAGCGCAACGAGACCAATCCGACGCTCGCCACCATCTGGCGTTTGGCGCAGGCGCTCGACGTTTCCATCGACCGGGTGTTGCAGGGTACCGAGGACGATGCCTTCGTGGGCAAGAGCAGCAAGGCCGAGACGCCGATGCTGGTGTCCGATGACGGGCGCTGCCGCCTTGGGATCATCGGTTGGATCAAGACCGTCGATTGGCTGCAATGGTATGACTTCTCGGCGGATCCGGGCGGCGTACTCGAATCGGAGGCGCATCAGCGGGGCTCGATCGAGTGCCTTTCCGTGCTCGAGGGTGAGCTGGAAGTCGAGGTTGCTGGAACGATCGATCGCGCCAAGGCAGGCGAAACATTGCGCTACCGGTGCGACCGACCCCATGTGATCCGCAATCGGAGCGACGAGACCGCCCATGCCACAATGGTCTGCATTCTCAAGGCGGCCGTGATGGAGTGAAGCTCGCGGCGCGGCCGGGTTGGCTCTATCCCCACAAGTCAGCGTCGGCCGGCCACACGGTCGATCCCTCGTAGCGCAGGCCGGGCTGCCGGTCCTGGGCCAGAAGCAGTGGTCCGTCGAGGTCGACGAAGCGGGCGCGCGGCGTGAGCAGCAGCGCCGGGGCCATCGCAAGTGAGGAACCGACCATACAGCCGACGAAAATGCCGAACTCGAGCGCAGCCGCAGCCTCAGCCAGGGCGAAGGCCTCGGTCAGGCCACCCGTCTTATCGAGTTTGATGTTGATCAGGTCGTAGCGCTCGCGCAGGGCGGCAAGGCCGTCGCGGGTGTGGACGCTTTCGTCCGCGCAGACCGGCACCTCGCGTGGGCGCTGCGCCAGGATCGCATCCGCACCTGCCGGCAGCGGCTGCTCGATGAGGGCGACGCCCGCCTCGGCGCAAGCGGCGAAATTCTCATCGAGGGTCTCGACCGACCAGCCTTCGTTGGCATCCACGATCAACGTGGCTTCAGGGGCCGCGGCCCGCACGGCCGCGATGCGGCGCGGATCGCCCTCGCGGCCGAGCTTCACCTTGAGCAAAGGGCGATCCGCGGCAGCCCGAGCGGCCTCCGCCATCGCGTCAGGTGTGTCGAGCGAGATCGTGAAAGCGGTCGTGGCGCTCGTCAGCCGGTGAAGACCAGCCAGCTGGTGGGCCCGGATGCCGAGCCGCTTGGCTTCGAGATCCCAAAGCGCACAATCGAGCGCATTGCGGGCGGCGCCGGCAGGCAGGAGCGCCTGAAGCCGGGGCCGATCGGCGCCATCCTCGATGGCCTGGCGCACAGAGTCGACCTGCGCCAGCACGCTGTCGATCGTTTCGCCGTAGCGGGCGTAGGGCACGCACTCGCCGCGTCCCCTGGCTCCGGCTTGGGACAGGGTCACAACGACCACGATGCTTTCTGTACGCACACCCCGGGCGATGGCGAAGGGCTTGGCAAGCCTGAACCGCTCCACCTCGACCGCAAGCGTCCGCATCTTGGTTCAGCCCCCGGACTATTTGAGACGCCCAGCCGCATGGGCCAGGATCGTATAGACCTTGCCGGTTTCGGAGGTCAGATAGCCGCGGGCCACGCTGCCGTCCGGATCCTGCGGTTCGATCTCCCGCAGGAGCCGCTCGAACTCCTGCGTGTAGCGGGAGACGGTCGCGTTGAACTCCTGGTCGGCCCGGAAGCGCCGACGGATCTCTTCGAACGTCTGCTGTCCGGCCGGCGTGTAGAGACGGCGGCTGAACACGTCGCTTTCGCCATGCCGGAAACGGTCCCAAGCCTGGGCCAGCGCCTCTTCATTGATCAGCCGCGTCACGTCGAAGGCGAGGCCGTTCAGGGCATCAGACTGGGGCAATGGCGCCGGAGCAGGAGGCTCGGGCTGCGCTTCAGGTTCTTCGGCCGAGGCCCTGGCCAGGAGATCGGAGAGCCAACCCGGCCCTCGGTCCTGGGGCGCGGTGCGGCTCGGTTGAGCTGCTGGCCGCGGTCGGCCGCTCTCGCGGAAGGCCCCGATGGCGGCTGGCGCGCGCTCAGCAGCCGTTGGGTTGATCCGTGTTGGCGCAGACGGCCGCATACCGCCGAAAGCCGGGACCAGGGCGGTTCCACCCGACTCACGCCCACCGCCGGCCGAGACAGGCCGTGCGGCTTCCGCAACGTCGATCCCCGGGGCCACGCGGCCAATCAGATCGGTCAGGGCCACCAGCGTCTTGATCTGCTCATCGAGCACACGGCGGGCCTCGCGGGCTTGATCGGCCGTCTCACGCGGCATGTCGATCGTGGCTCGCTTGAGGTCCTCGCGTGTCGTCGCCAGATCCCGCTGCAGCCCAGTCGCCATGTCCCGAACCTCATCCGAGGAGGCGCGGAAACGGTCCAGTGTCTTGCCGAACAAACTGCCGACATCGTCGACCGCCTGCTCGTAGAGGCCGTGCATCTCTTCAGCGGCATCCTGACGGGTTTGGCTCGCATGCGATCGCAGCTCGTCGAACTGCCCCGCGATGGCGTCGCGAGTCGAGCGTGTCGTATCCGCGAGGGTGCTTTCGAGCGTCCGGGCTTGCTGACCGACGCGGTTGACCGCCTCGTCCATCCCCGCCGTAAAGCCCTGCATCAAGCGCTCGATCGTGTCCACGCGCTCGCCGAGCGTGGTGAAAAGCGCCTCAAGAGTCGCCTTGCGCCGCTCCATGTCATCATCGATCTCCTGCTGGGCATGGGCAAGAGTGCGGGCCGCCGTGGTGAGCGAGCGGTGATGTGCCTCGATCGACTGCGCCACGCTGTCGGCATCATTGATCGCCGACGCCGCGGTTTCGCTGATCGCGCTGATCTGGTTGGCGACAGATCCGACGGCGCCCTGGAACCCGCGCATGCGGGCCGCCAGCGCGGTTTCGATCGCCGACAAGCTCTCGCGCGCCGAATCGATCAGATGCCCGAGCGTCGATGTGGCACCCGTTACCTCGTCGAGCAGATGCACGAGGTCCGTCCGCACGCGATCCTGCGTCTCCGACAGGGCGGCCCCATTGCGGGAGGCCGCTGTGTCGAGAAGATGCTGCAGATCCTCTCCGGCGGCCTGCAAGGCATCGGCGATTTCGGTCTGCCGCTGGGACAAGCGATCGATCAGACCCGAACTGCGTTGATCGATGGTCGTGACAATGGATTGCCCGACCTCGTTGAGCGACCGGGAGGCTTGTTCGCCGCGCGCCGACAGCAGGTCGACGAGCTCCCGCCCCCGCGATTCGATCAGCGTCCGCAAGCTGTCTGACCGCGCCGCGAGCGCGGTCTCCAGCGTGCCGCCGCCCTGTTCGATCAGGCTGGCCAGCGCTTCCATGCGACCGTCGATGATGGCGTGGACGTCGTCGAGCCGCGAGGTCAGCGCCTCGCGGATCTCCCCGGACCGCGACCCGAGCGTTCCGTCGAGCTCACGCGTCGCCACGCTGAGCATCGTGCGGAGCTCGCCCGATCGGCCTTCGAGCGCTTGTTCGATCTCGCCCGAGCGGGAGATCAGTGTGAGGCTGATCTCCGAACCTCGGGTGCCGAGCACGGTGTCGAGCTGCGATACGGTCTTGTCGAGGGCATCGGTCAGAGCTTCGACGTGGCCCGCCAGGGACTCGCCGATCTGCTGCGTCCCGCTGGCGAGCGCATTGCGGATCTCGCCGGAACGGCCCGCGAAGGCCTGGCCGATGCGGGCCTCCGAGGTTCCGAGAAGGTTCGACAGCGACGCAGTCTGTTCGGCCAGCACGGTGCGTAGCGCGTCCGACTTTTCCGTGACGGCCACCTGGAACTCATCGGCCCGACCGACCAGCAGGTTCGTAAGTTCCGCGCTGGTCCGCGTGATCGCCTCGGCATGGGTGCCAAGCGCGTGGTCGAGCATTCCGGTCGAATCCTCGAGCGCGGCTTTCAGGTCACCGACCTGCTCCGACAGGTTGGTGCCGATGGCCTGGGTCCGCTCGTTGAAGAGGCTGTGCACATCGCGCACCTGCGCCGACAGGAGTTCCGCCTGCGAGCCGAAGGCTTCCCGCAGATCATGAACGCTGTCGCCCACCGTCGACTTGATACCTGCGACATGGGCCAGCACGGCGTCGTGGATCGTATCGGTACGCGCCCCGAGTGTCGTCTCGATGTCCTGAATGCCCGATCCGAACAAACTCTCGATGTCCTTGAGCTTGGTTTCGAGGGTCTCCCGCATCCACGTTGTGCGACGCTCCAGGATGGTCGCCATATCGTCGACGCCTGTTCCGAAGGCCTGTCGCACCTCGCCCAGTTTCGTGTCGATCAATCCCGCGATCTGGGTCGACCGCCCGTCAAGCGCGGATTGCAGCGCAACCGCCTGCTCGCCGACCAGGGACTTCACCCGTGACGTCGTCGATTCGAGGGATTTGGAGACGGCGATTCCCCCTGTATCGAGCTGGCCCGCAACGGCTTCGATCCGCTGGACGATCTGCTGGTCGTAGCGGCTGATGCGCTCGTCAAGGGCCTCGATCACATGCGCGGTTCGGGTCTCAATCGCCGTGTCCATCGTGCCCAGTCTGCCGAGCAGCGCGTCTGCGAGCGAAGCGGTCCTGGTCGTGAGCAGGGTGTCGATCTCGGCTGCCCGCCGGTCGAGCGACTCGGTCATTTCCCGGCCGCCATCACCAAGCGCATGCGCCATGTCGAGCGCCCGCTGCGTCAAGGTTTCATTGAGCGCATTGGCGCGGGCTTCGAGGCTCGTGTCGACGCGCGACATGATGCCATCGAGAGAGACCTCAATGGTCCGGGCCTTGCCGCCGAGCCGCTCCTCGAAATCCGTCATCTGGGCTTCGAGCGTCTCGGAGGTTTGGCGTGCCTGTTTGGCGAGCCGGTTGACGAGGTCCTCGCCGTGGGACCCGAGCGTGGCCTCGACCGATCCGATCCGCTCGTCCACGAAGCCGACGAGATGGTCGGTATGCTCGCCCACGCGGGCGTTCAGCATGTTGCCGCTTTCGGCGAAAGCCCCTTCGATCCTGACCACATGGCCGGCGAGGTTCGAGGCCAGATTCTCCGTTTGCGTGTTGAGGCGGGTACTGAGGCGCCCTCCCTCTTCGACGAGCGTGGTTTCGAAGCGGCCGAGGCGTTCCGCCAGCGTCTCGTTAATCCGGTCGCCGTGGACGCCGATGGCCTCAACCGCTTCGGCCGCGACTGTGGCGAAACGCTGGTTCATGCTGCGGGCGCTCTCCGCGACCCCCGATAGCGCGTCACGCGAAGCCGCGAGGAACTTGTCGCGAAGCTCTTCGGCCTGGCTGCTCAGAAGGTCGCGAACGATCCCTTCGCGGCTGTCGAAGGCCTGCGCCAGTTCGTCGGCCGAGCGTTCCATGCTGTTGCGAGCCAGGGCCGCGCGCTCCTCGATGAGCGCAGCGATGCGTTCGCCAGCCTGCTGCAGCAGGTCGGTGCATTCGATCGTCAGAGACGCGATGCGGTCCTGGGTGCCGGAAATCGCGGCGTGTCTGGTTTCAAGCAGCGCATCCATGGCCTGACCCGAGGAGTTCAGCACTGCTTGAGCCACCGTAAGCCGGTCATCGAGGATGGCCGCGAAGCGGTCGCCGGCCTGGGCCAGCTCCCCGGACTTCTTCTCGATCATTTCAGCCAGCGCCATTTCGGATGATGCCAGGCTGTCGTTCGTCGCCGCCGAGGTTTCGCTGAGGACGGCAGCCACGCGCTCGCCGACCGACAGGATATCGCGGGCCCGGTCTTCCATGACGCGGCCGATATTCTGCTCCGTGATGTCGAGCGCCCGCTGAGTTTCGCCCGCTTTGCGGTCGAGTTCGGCCAGGAAGCGGCCGCTGCTGCCTTCCATGTTCTGGACCCGGGCATCGATCAGCGCCGCCAAGGCGGCTTCCGAGGTCGCGAGCGCGTCGCGAGCCGCGGAAATGCGGTCGTCGAGCACAATTCCCAGGGTCTCGCCGACCTCGGACATGGCGCCCGCTCGGACGTTCACGAGGTCTTCGAGTTGCGTCTGCGCCGTGGCGAGCGCGTCCTGGGCGGCGGTCATCGAAAGCCCGAAGCCAGCCGCGATCCGATCGCTCGTGGCCATAAGCCGGTCTTCCCGCTCGTCGATCGCGCGTTCGAAGACTTCGGCGGCGGCTCCAAGAGCCTCGCGGCTCGCCTGGGCTCGCTCATCGATAAGGCTTGCGAGCCGTTCGCCTGCGGAACGGATCTGGTCGTCCCGCTCGGCCAACATCTGGTCGAGATAGCTGCCCGCCTCGACAAGGCTCTGACGGCTGGCCTCGCTTCTCTCGTCGATCAAGGCTGCGATCCGATCCGCGATGCCGCCGAGTTCGTCGGTACGGTCGAGGAAGAATTGGCTGAGCGCACCTTCGGACAGGCCGAGCGCCTCACGCATACCCTGCAGGCGATCATCCAGGATGCCTGCGATATGGGCACTGGACTGCGACAGGTCGGCGGCCCGCTCATCGAACAGCCGGGCGGCGTCGCCATGCGATGCCTCGATGGCCTGCCGGGCGTCGGCGACGCTCGCTTCGAGCGCCGCGACGAGCCGCTGGCCTGCCTCCGCCAAAGCCGCGCCGCTCTGGTCGTTCAACTGTGCGATCGCCTCTTCGGTCGCGGCGAGCGCGCGACCCGTGCTGGCTTCGTGGTCTCCCATCAGCCCATGGATGCGGTCTTCCGTGCGTGAGAATTCCGCAACGCGACCATCGAGGATGCGCGCAAGTTCATCGTGCGACGCCCCCAGGGACTCCCGGACACCCGCGATCCTGGATTCGAGTTCGACCACGAGCCCCTGAGCGGCATCGCTCAGGACCGCATTGCTCTGATCGGTCAATTGGACGACCGCCTGTTCGGCCGCCGCAAGGGCGCGAGCCGTGCTGGCCTCATGGTCGCCGATCAGGCTGGCGATCCTGTCGCCGGAGAGTGACAGATTGGCGATTCGATCGTCGATCACGCGGGCCAGTTCGCCCTGCGACGCGCCGAGCGCCTCGCGGACACCTGCGATTTTCGCTTCGAGCTCGCTCAAAAGCTCCTGGCCGGCTGCCATCCAGGCGCCGCCGCTCTGCTGTGTCAGCTGCACGATCGACTCTTCGGCCGCCGCAAGGGCGCGTGCGGTACCGGCCTCATGGTCGCCGATCAGGCTGGCGATCCGCTCCCCGGAGAGCGACAGATCGGCGATCCGATCGTCGATCACGCGGGCCAATTCGCCTTGCGACGCCCCGAGCGCCTCGCGGACGCCTGCGATTTTCGCTTCGAGTTCGGCCACGAGCTCCTGGCCCGCCACCAACCAGGCGCTGCCGCTCTGCTGCGTCAACTGCACGATCGATTCTTCCGCAGCCGCGAGCGCGCGTGCGGTGCCGGCTTCATGGTCGCCGATCAGTCCGGTGATCCTCTCGCCGGAGAGCGACAGATCGGCGATCCGATCGTCGATCACGCGGGCCAATTCGCCTTGCGAGCTTCCAAGCGCGTCCCGGACAACCGAGACCCGCGATTCCAGTTCGGCCACAAGCTCCTGGCCGACTTCCGTCAGCGAGATCCCACTCTGGTGTGTCAGCCGTGCGATCGCCTGCTCGGTCGCCGCGAGGGCGCGCTCCGTCGTCGCTTCATGGTTGCCAAACAGGCCGGTGATCCGATCGCCAGACTGCGACAGGCTGGAAATGCGTTCATCGAGAACGCGCGCCAGATCGCCTTGCGACGTTGCCAGGACCTCACGGACCTCCGTGATCCTGCTTTCGATCTCGGCCACAAGCCCCTGGCCGGCTTCGACGAGGGTTGCGCCGCTCTGATCGGTCAGTTGCGAAATTGCCTGTTCCACCGACGCAAGCGCGCTGTCGGTACGGGCCATATGATCATCGAGGAGGCGGGTGATTTTGTCGCCGGAGAGCGACAGGTCCGCTGCCCGATCTTGGAACAGACGAACGACGTCGCCCTGCGACGCGTCGAGCGCCGCGCGAACATCGGCGAGCCTCGCTTCGAGATCGGCCGCAACCCGGCCCCCCGCGTCGAGAAGCGCATCGCGGCCTTCCTGGGTCAGGCGCGTCACGGTCTGTTCGGTGGTCGCGAGAGCATCGCCGGCTCGGATCGCGTGATCGTCGAGAACGGACGCGAGCTTGTCGTGGGCCGCGGCAAAGCGGTCGCCGCGCTCGTCGAGCAACCGGGCAAGCGCGTCTTCGGAGGCCACCAGCGCCGTATGGGTGGCCGTCGCTCGATCCTGGAAGTTAGCGACGAAGCGCTCCCCAGATTGAGCGATCGCGCGTCCGCGATCGTCGATGACCCGGGCGAAATCGTCATTGGCGGCCGCCAGCGTGCTGCCCACCGTCTCGGTATGGTGCTGGATATGCGCTTGCAGACGTTCCTGTGCGTCCAGAAGGGTCGCTTCATGTCGGTCGACGGAAGCGTCAAGCGCAGCCGCCGCATCCGCGAACACCGACCTGTGCGCGCCGAGCCGCTCGTTGAAGTCGGCCACGAGGCGTTCGCCTGCCGCCGTCATCCCGGCATGGTGGTCGGCGAAGGATTGTTCGAGATAATGCGCGATGCCGTTGAGGTTTTCCTGTGTGGCGGCCGCATTGCCGTCGAGCGCTGCGAGAGCGGCGTCGATCTTGCTGGTGAGGAGCTGCCGGCGGTCGTCGAAGGCGGCTTCGAATCGGCTGGCTTGCGACGCCGTCAACTCTGCCAGGCGCTCCACCATCTCTGCGAGTTGGTCGCGCTGATCGGCCGCGGTGCGATCGATCGCGGTCGCGACCTCAGAAGTGCCACGCCGCACTTCGTCGGCGCGCTCGTTGAGGATCGACAGGAGTGTCTGGTCGCGGGCGCTGAGATCCGCCAGATGGGCGTCGACTGCGTCGCGCAGAGCTTCTGACGAGGCCGAAATGGCGCGCTCGATGGTGGCGACGCGTTCGGCACCTTCGCCCGCCATGCGGACTTCGATGGCTTCGAGATCTGCCCGCTGATCCGTGAGATCAGCCGTGAGACCCGTGGCGATTGCCGCATAGGCCTCCCGCATGCCGGCCGCCTGTGCCGCAAAAGCGTCGGTCGCCTCCGCGTGGCGGGATGCGAGGGTGGCGAGATGAGTTTCGAACAGGCCCCGCATGGTGTCGTTCGCCAGCGTGACTGTTTGCTGCAGACGATCGACACCGTCTGCGGAGAGGTCGGCATATCCTTGTCCGGCGTCGCGGATGGTGAGGTCATGCGCTTCGAAGGCACGCGTCAGATCCGATGTGGCGGCTTCGATTGCGACGTGGATCGCCGACGACCGATCGTCCAGGAGAGCCCGGATGCGGTTCTCGGCGGCCGCAAACGTACCCTGGCGTTCTTCGAACAGGTCCGCGAGCAGGCGGTTCGAATCCGTGAAGGCGGCCCGAGCCGCGGCGGTTCTGTCCTCGAGAAGGTTGGCGATGCGGTCGCCCGACTGCTCCATCGTGTCGGCGAGTTCGCGACCCTGGATCGCGACCGTCTCGTGCAGCCGGTCGTTGGTGGCCGAAAGCCGGGAGACGAGCGTGTCGCCGTGGGTCGCGATGGTGTCGGAGATGCGCGCCCCAGCAGCTTCGAGTTCCGCCGCGACGGTGGTCCCCTGCTGATCGAAGCGCGAAACGAGGATCGCGCCCGCGTCCTTGAGCTTGGCGTCGACCTGATCGACGCGCGCGCCCAGCAGCTGGGTCACTCCCGATGTGGCATCGCTGAGCTGCGCCGCGACATCGGCGCTGGTGCGTTGCAGGTGCTCGACCATGTCGGCCCCATGCGCCTCCAGCTGGGCCGAGACGGTTTCGCTGGTTCGGCCGAGCTCGGTCGAGATCTCCCTGCCTTTGGCGTTCAACGAATCGGCAACCCGCGTTCCGATCTCCTCAACCGTGTCGGCGATGCGTGCGCCAGCATCTTCGAGCTGCCGCGCCAAAGTCTCATTGGCGGCCCCGATGGCGCTTCTCACGCGCTCGGCATTCAGCACGACGGCCTCGCGTTCGCTCGAAAGGCCATCGACGAGCGCCCGGATCCGGCGCTCGTTGTCCGAGTAGGAGCGTTCGAGATTGCCGACCTCGGTGCGCACCAGCGCTTCGAGTTCCCCTGCGCGCGCCAGGGCCCGCTCGATGCCATCGCCCATGGAGGCGACTTCGCGGCGGATCGCCTGCGACAGCGACACCACCTGCTCGGCCGCGTAGGTCTCGGGCTGAGCCAGGCGGATGGCCACCTCGGCCACCGAACGGGTCGCCAGGCGGAGTTCCTGCGCCCGGCGCAATAGGGCGAGCGTCAGGATGATAAAGATGATCGGGCCTAAGGTCAGCCCGGAGACGAGGCCCCATTCAGGGCGCGTGAATGTCGTGTGTAGCGGGCCCACATGCCCCTTCATGCGCCAGTAGATGAAATAGGCGCAGACGGCGAGCCACGCGAATGACAGCGCTATCGCGAGAACAGTCGAGCCGCCATTCGGCCCCTGGTTGAGCCCCGGCGGCAGCGGACGGGCGATGCGCATGTCGTCATTCGCCGGACGTCGCCAATCCTCGGGGATCGTCGCCCCGGGTGCGCGAGCTTCGACCGCGATCCGGTCATTGGCGGCGCCCACGAAAGCGGGCCCTTCCGACTCGAAGGTCCGGCTCTCGCCGAGGACCGGCGGGGTCGGCCCGCTCTCAGGTTCCGAAACGCCGGCTTTGCTGGCGCCCTGCAACGTGGGTGCTGCGCCAGAGGATTCCGGCACGGACTCATCGGTGCCACTCACTTTGGCGAGATTGAGAGCTTCCTCGATAGCAAGGAGCGCCGCCGCGGCGGGATCCTTGGCTTGGTTTTGCACGCTCATTCTTGCCTCATACGCAAACGGTGAAGACGCCGCCACGAAGACGACACCTTCAATGTCTCTTTCAGCACGATATCGATGCGCGCCGCCGCGCCGATACCAAGAGACATTCCATTAACCACATCGCAGTGTACTCCGACCATGGATTTGTGAACACATCCGGCCCGGTCGATCCACAAACGTCGTTAACGCGCCAAGGGCGCCGGGCGGGTTTTCAGTGATTCGAAGTCGAAGGGGCCGCAACCTTTGCTGATCGATGTGTCGCATCTCGTCGTCCAAACGGCAGGCGACGAGGCCTTGCAGCGGGAGATCCTGGCGCTGTTCGAGGGGCAGATGCGCGATGTCGCGCGGAACCTCCAATGCCTTGCCGACGTGGATCCCGCGAGCCTGCTTCTTGTGCTGCATCGAAGCCGGGGCGCGGCTCTCGCGATCGGTGCCTTCGGGTTGGGCGAGGAACTGGCCCTGGTGGAGGCAAAGCTCGCGTCTGGAACCTCGATTCTCGCGCTCACAGACGAAATCGGCGCCCTCCGCGAACGCATTGTCGAAGCGGCCGAGCATGCGTCGAGCCTTATTGCCGCGCGCCCGCACGGCGGTCTCGCCAAGGCAGCCGAAAGTGGCTAAGAGGGTCGCTTGAGGGGCTGCAGCGCAGCCTGTTTCGGATGGCGAGAAGCGGGCCGGGATGGCGCAGATTTCCTTTATCGATTCGTCGGGTCAAACACGAACGGTCGGCGGCGAGGACGGTGCCACCGTGATGGAAACCGCGATCCGCAACGGCATTCCGGAGATCGAGGCCGAATGCGGTGGCGCCTGCGCCTGCGCGACGTGCCATGTCTACGTCGATCCGGCTTGGGCCGAGAAGGTCGGCAAACCGCAGCCCATGGAAGAAGACATGCTGGACTTCGCCTGGGAGGTCCAGCCGAATTCGCGGCTCTCATGCCAGATCAAGGTCACTCCGGATCTCGACGGCCTGATTGTCCGGACGCCGGCCCGTCAGGGATAAGTGTTCCCGTAGAGTTCCGAGCAGCAGGGCTCCCGTTATGACTGAGACGATCAACACCGACGTCGTGATCGTTGGCGCTGGGCCTGTCGGGTTGTTCGCCGTCTTCGAACTCGGCCTTCTGGATATCCGGTGCCACCTCGTCGATATCTTGAGCAAACCGGGCGGCCAATGTTCGGAGCTTTACCCCGAAAAGCCCATCTACGACATTCCGGGCTTTCCCTTGGTCACGGGGCAGGGGCTCGTCGACAACCTGATGGAGCAATGCAAGCCGTTCCATCCGGTCTTCCATCATGGGGAGATGGTCGAGAGGCTTGAGACGATCGGCACCGCGGAGCATCCCGGCTTCCGCGTGACCACGGATGGCGGGCAAACGATCGAATGCAAGGCCGTTCTGATCGCCGCCGGCGGGGGGTCCTTCCAGCCCAAGAAGCCCCCGATACCGGGCGTCGACGCCTATGAGGGACATTCGGTTTTTTATGCCGTGCGCAAGATGGAAGCCTTCGCGGGCACGCGCGTCCTGATCGTCGGTGGCGGCGATTCCGCTCTCGATTGGACGCTCAATCTTCAGCCGATCGCCGAGCGCGTGACGCTCCTGCACCGGCGCGATGCGTTCCGGGCCGCACCGCATTCGGTGAATTCCATGCGTGAACTGGTCGCATCCGGCTCCATGGACCTGCTTCTGGGTCAAGTCACCGCGCTCGAAGGCGCGGACGGCCACTTGGAGGCCGCCGTGGTCAAGCACGACGACGGCACCTCCACGCGGGTCGTCTGCAACCGGATGCTGCCGTTCTTCGGCCTGACCATGAAGCTCGGCCCCATAGCCGGGTGGGGCTTGAACCTTCATGAGAATCTCGTTCCGGTCGACACCGAGAAGTTCGAGACCAGCACGCCCGGCATCTTCGCGATCGGCGACATCAACACTTATCCGGGCAAGTTGAAGCTCATCCTTTCCGGCTTTCACGAGGGTGCGTTGGCGGCGCAAAAAATTCATCGCTATGTCTATCCCGACAAACGCCTGACGTTTCAGTACACGACGTCTTCAACCAATCTGCAGAAGAAGCTGGGCGTCGCCTAAGGGAGCGGGGACCACGCAGATGCGTGGCCCGCGCCTCTGGGGGAAAGCGCGGGCCGTCGCCCTTCCGTGAAAGGGAGGAGCCGCGGCCGGCTCACAAGAGGGGGCTGGTACGGCCGCGAACTCGTGGAAAGCTACGCGGCGGAACCGAGCGGGTTTCAAATTTAATTCGAGTCATGGCCAATGCACTGGCGATGCTGAGGATGACGGCATGGATGGACTGCCCGGTAGTGTGACATCATGAGTTCCCTGCCTTCACTGACCGTGCGGGCGCAGCCCTGGCGCGACCGGGCCGGCCGTTTGTCGTGGCTAAAGGCGGTGACTTTCGCGTGTCTGTTTCTGCCTGGCCTGCTGATCGCCCTGTCGTGGGGGGCGGGCTGGCTTGGCCCCAAACCGGTCACCGACGCGATCCACAGCACGGGTGAATGGGCCGTGCGGTTTCTCATCTTCTCTTTGGCCGTCACGCCGCTGCGTCGAATTGGCCAATGGAACCGCCTGATTCTCATCCGGCGGATGCTCGGACTCGCCGTCCTGGCCTATCTGCTCATTCACTTCACGCTCT
This sequence comes from Lichenifustis flavocetrariae, assembly GCF_026130545.1. GTDB lineage: Bacteria > Pseudomonadota > Alphaproteobacteria > Rhizobiales > Beijerinckiaceae > Lichenihabitans > Lichenihabitans flavocetrariae. Next base: position 76,686 of record NZ_JAMOIM010000001.1, read on the forward strand.
ACGTCATCGACCTCCATTTCGACCTCGTCCATGTGGCGAGCGAGATCGCCTTGCGGATCTACCTCACCATCGGCTTCGTGGCCCTGGTGGGATTCTGCGTGCTGGGTAGCACGTCGACCGACGCGATGATCCGGCGCATCGGGCCGCAGCGCTGGAACCAGCTTCACAGGATCGTCTATGTCCTCGCGATCCTGGGCCTGCTTCACTTCTTCATGCAGGCCAAGCTCGATGTGACCCAGCCGACCTTGATGGCGGGGATCTTCATCCTGCTGATGGGGCAGCGGCTCCTGGCCCGCTGGAAGATGGGCGATCAGTGGGGCGCCTTGATCGGGCTGGCCCTCGCATCCGGCCTTCTGACAGCCCTTCTGGAAGCCGGCTGGTACAAGGTCGCGTCCGGCGTTCCGCCCGAGCGTGTGCTCGAAGCCGATCTCGATTTCAGCGGCATGTTGCGGCCGGCCTGGTGGGTGCTGGCCGTCGGGCTTGGCCTCGTCGTCCTGCGGCTCGCCCGCCGGTTGTGGAGTGCCCCGCCGCGGACGTCGGTTCGGCCGCCGGGATCCCGCCGGGTTCCCGTCTGAGGCCGATCAGGCCGGCGCTTCGGCCGTGCTCGGGAAGCCTTTCTGCAGGCTCTCGCCTCGGTTCGGGGCCGTGGACGACCCCTTCGGTTCGGCAAGGAACATGGCATAGGCCGGGTTATCGGTCTCCGACCAGCACGGATAGTCGAGGTCCTTCAGGAAGGCCTCGAATGCGGGATAGTCGCTGGCCGGCACCCGGATCCCCGCAAGCGCACGACCATAGTCGGCGCCATGGTTGCGATAGTGAAACAGCGAGATGTCCCAGGTCCCCGCCATCCGGCTGAGGAAATCCAGAAACGCGCCGGGCCGTTCGGGAAATTGGAAACGATAGAGCAACTCGTCGGCGACCGCCTGGGTCCGGCCTCCCACCATGTAGCGCACATGGAGTTTGGCGAGTTCGTTGTCGCTCATGTCGATGACGCCATAACCGCCGGCGGCCAGTTCCCCCATCAGCATCTGCTTTTCGGCCAAGCCACGCGACAGTTGGACGCCGAGGAAGATTTGCGCCTGTCCGGGACCGGCATAGCGGTAGTTGAACTCCGTGATAGGGCGGCTGCCGATCACGCCGATCAACTCCCGATAGCTACCCGGCCGCTCGGGAATCGAGACGGCGAGCAGCGCCTCGCGATGTTCGCCGATCTCCGCGCGCTCGGCCACATGGCGAAGCCTGTCGAAATTCATGTTCGCGCCGCTGTTGACCGCGATCAGGCTGCCCGTGCCCTGCGCCTCGCCACGCCGCTCGACATAGCGTTTGAGCCCCGCCAGAGCGAGAGCCCCGGAAGGCTCAGCAATGGTGCGCGTATCGTCGAAGATGTCCTTGATGGCGGCGCAGATCGCGTCGGTGTCGACCAGGATGACATCGTCGAGCAGCGTGCGGCACAGCCTGAAGGTTTCTTCGCCCGCCTCGCGCACCGCCACGCCATCGGCGAACAACCCGACGCTGTCGAGGCGCACCCGACGGCCTGCCGCGATCGCGGCCGCCATGCCGGCGGCATCCTCCGGCTCGACCCCGATGACCTTCACTTCCGGCCGCAGATATTTCACGAAGGCTGCTACTCCAGCCGCGAGCCCGCCGCCACCGATCGGGACGAAGATCGCCTCGATCTCTCCGCCATGCTGGCGCATGATCTCCATGCCCACCGTGCCCTGGCCCGCGATGATGTCCGGATCGTCGAAAGGATGGATGAAGGCGAGCCCCCGCTCGGCCTCGAGCGTCCGCGCATGGGCAAGCGCCTCGTCGAAAGCATTGCCGAACAGCAGCACGTTCGCGCCACGGCTCTCGACCGCCCGCACTTTGATGCCCGGTGTGGTGAGCGGCATGACGATCGTCGCCGCAATGCCGAGATGCTGACCCGCCAGCGCGACGCCCTGGGCATGATTGCCCGCCGAGGCGCAAACGACACCCCGCGCTGCCAACTCGGGAGCTAGGCGCGACATCTTGTTGTAGGCGCCCCGAATCTTGAACGAGAAGACCGGCTGCTGGTCTTCCCGTTTCAACAGGACCTTCTGGCCCAGCCGGCCGGAGAGGCGGGGCAACCCATCGAGCGCCGTCTCCGACGCGACATCGTAGACACGAGATTGAAGAATGCGTTTGGCATAGGCCTCAAGATCGAGCACCGGCGGGACGGCATGGACGCCGCGTGTTTCATGCTGGTTCATCTCGACCTCTCCCGTCTCCAACCCGGCCGAACTCGCGCCAACAGGCTCACGTGTCACGCTCCTGCGATCCGCCGAACAAAAAGGGCGCAACGTCCTTGACGCCGGGTTGCGCCGCCACGCCGAAGGGCATCGGGCGGCAGACCGCCATCGCCGAGAGGCCAACCCGCGTGGTCAGCAGACCGTTGAGCACGCCTTCCCCGAGACGCGCCGACAGCTTGGCCGCGATCCCGTGCCCCACAACCTGTTGCACCAGACTGTCGCCCACCGCCATGCCGCCCGTGACCGCCAGGTGGGCACCGACCGACTTCGCCAATTTGACGAAGCCGAAGAAGCCAGGTCGACCGCTGTAGAGTTCCGCAATCCGCCGGATGAGGCGGATGATCTGCGCGACAACGAAGATGAGGTCAAGGATGGCACGTGGGCTGATCGCCGTCACCAGCGACACGCGCTTGGCGGCCTCGGCGATCTCGCGCGAGACCTGCGTATCGATGGGGCGCAGCAGAAGCCGCTCGGCAATGTCGATGAGGTCACGCCCGTCGACGATCTCCTGCGCGGTGAGGGCCAATTCGGCGCGTGCCTGCGCCGTCGAGGGTCGCTGCGCATAGAGGCCGGCCAAGGTTGCGACCTGCCGACGCGCCGCGTCGCGATCGTCGGCCAGATGGGCGGCCGCCAGAGACGCGTGGAGCTTGGCGATATGGGACTGGCGAAAGATCCCGAGACATTCCCGCGCTCCCAAAACGCCAAGCGAAACAACCGCGAGCCCCGCCAGCGTGACGCCGATCCAGCCCAGGGCCGGCGCCCGCGCGAACAGATCCTCGATCAGCCGGTCGATCCACAAGCCGATGGCCAAGGACACGAGGGAACCGAGAGCCGACCAGAAAAGGCCACCCCACCCGAACGAGAACCACCCCCACATTCCGCGTCGCTGGGCGGCTTCGATGGCGACTTCCTCGGCGGGAAGCGCCTCGGCTTCCCGGCTGTAGGGGTCGGGTTGGAACTCGATCGTGGTGTCCGCGAAAGCGGGCCGGCCGGAGTCGGGGGTCGCGAGCGGCGGTGCCACCTGGCCCACGGGATCAAGGCGGAAGGCGCGGGGCCGCGGCGGTCGCGAGTCGGCCGTCATTCGAGCTTGTCTCCGAGCAGGAACTGAAGGGCGCGATCGAGCCGGATGTGCGGCAGGGGCCGCGGCAGACCATCGTCGCCGGCCTGCGGCACCGGCGGCCTGAAGCGGACGAAGCGATAATCGGCTTCGCTCTCCGGCACCGCGAGGGCATCGCCCCGCAAGGCCCGTCGCGGGTCGGCCGGCAACTCGCCGGGAAAGATGGCGCCCTCGGCGGAGCCGTCGAAGATTTCGCCGTCGACCTCTTCGCCCGCGAGCGGCGTCCCGATAATGGCGTCGAGAACCTCGTTCCCGTGCCGGACGGCGCCTTCGCGTGTCGCCCGCACGGCCGCCAACGCGATCACATCGATCTTGGCGCCGACATCCTCGGCGCGCGCGATCGCCCGTGCGGTGAGGACGCGCAGGATGGCTTCCAGGCGGTCATGGCTCGTGTGGTGCAGATGGTCCGCCTTGGTGGCGGCGAAAAGGATCTTGTCGATCCGCGGCCGGAACAGGGTCGAGAGCAGGGACGAGCGTCCGGCCCGGAAACTCTGCATGACGTCGCTGAGCGCGGTCTGCAGGTCACGCACGGCCGAGGGGCCCGAATTAAGTGCGCTCAGGGCGTCGACGAGCACGATCTGCCGGTCGAGACGGGAGAAGTGATCGCGGAAAAACGGCCGGATCACGTGTGTCTTATAGGATTCGTAGCGCCGTTCCATCATGGCCGCGATCGTCTCCGAACCATAGGTCCGGCCTTCCTCGACCGGAAGGGGCGCGAAGGTGAGGGCCGGCGAGCCTTCGAGATCGCCCGGCATCAGAAACCGGCCGGGCGGCAGGGTCGACAGCGCGTAGCGATCCTGGCGTGCGGCCCGAAGGTAGGCGGTGAAGCGTTCGGCTTGCTCGCGGGCGACCTGCTCCGACCCCTTGCTGTCGGGCGCAAGGCCCTGCAGCCCACCGCGCCACGCGGCCGCCAGGGTCGCCCGCCCCGAAGCGGCGCTGGCGTCGAGGGTCTCGCGCGACCATTGGGCGAAAGACTTGCCGATCAGCGGCAAGTCGAGCAGCCACTCGCCCGGATAGTCGATGATGTCGATTGTCAGCGAAGCGTTGCGGGCGCGCCATGAACCACGCCGCTCGAAGGCGATGTGCAGGCGCAGTTCAGAGATGCGTCGCGTCGATTCGGGCCACGTGCGGTCGATCGTCAACGATGCCAGATGATCCTCATAGGCAAAGCGCGGAATCGCATCGTCGGGCTGGGCCTGGAGGGTCGCGCGCGTCAAGCGTCCATCCGCGCTCGCCCGGAACACGGGAAGGCGGCCGCCTTGCGTCAAATTGTGGACGAGACTGGTGATGAACACCGTCTTGCCCGCACGCGACAGGCCCGTGACGCCGAGGCGCAATCCCGTCCCGCTCACATAATCCGCGACGCTGCGGGCCGCGATCTGGGCTTCTGTCACGAGGTTGGAAAGAAGGGTCAAAACCGGACGTCCGCGACTGCAAGAAAACAGCAACGCCCATCGGAAGCCGCCTGTGTCGCAACCATGTGGCTATGCGGTTGGGCTTTGGACAGGGGCGGCCGCGGTCAAGCGGGCCACTCGATGCCGTCTGGAGCGAGCGTCGCCGTCAATTCACCGCTTCCCGGCCGAACCTCGGACCAGGAGGAATCGAATGTGAAGATCGCCGCTCCGCCGGTCGGAAAACCGGATTGCAGCCGAGCAAGATCAGGCGCCGCTCCCCGGCCGGCAAGCTGCTGGGCCAGATCGCCCAATCCTGGGTTGTGCCCGACGATAACAACGGTCGGGTGTTCTGCCTGGACGTCCTGGAGGCAAGACAGGATCGCGCCCGCAGAGGCGGCATAGAGCGCCGTTTCCAGCCGGGTCGTGACGCCCTGATCTGCGGCGGCCGGGAATGCCAACTCCGCTGTCTGACGTGTCCGCGCCGCGTCCGAAACCAGAAGCAAGATGGGGGACGACAGCGACGCGACGAGCAACCGGCCGATGCCGACCGCAGCGCGCCGTCCTGCCGGGCTCAGTGCCCGCTCGTGATCACCTGCGGGATGTTCCGCAACGGCTTTGGCGTGTCGAAGGAGCGCGAGGGTGATCATCGAGCTGGACATACTCCAATGAGACAATCGCGAAAAGTGCTGACCGCGAAAGCACGTCGCCCATCTTTCATACCTTGCCGGCTCAAGGCGCGGCATCAAGGGACGCTTAAGAGATGTGAGAGCAATTGTATCGCGTTGAAAGCTTCACTATAAGGGCGGCGAATGCTTGACGTTCAGGCCAGAGGAGGCCAGCGTTCATGATGTGGTCAAAGGTTCTCGAGGACGACTACAGGCCGTCCGACGACGAAATGTTCATGAGCGAGCGGCATCGTGAATACTTCCGTCGAAAATTGATTGCTTGGAAAGAAGAGATACTCCGCGAGAGCAGAGATACACTCGTGGCGTTGCAGAGCGAAAACGAAAACCATCCAGACTTCGCCGACCGGGCTTCGTCCGAGACGGATCGGTCCATCGAGCTCCGCGCCCGTGATCGCCAGCGCAAGCTGATTTCCAAGATCGACGCCGCTCTTAGCCGACTCGATGACGGCACCTACGGCTATTGCGAAGAAACCGGCGATCCGATCGCGCTGCGTCGCCTGGATGCCCGACCCATCGCGACACTCTCGGTCGAGGCGCAGGAGCGCCACGAGAAACGCGAGCGGATCTACCGCGACGATTAAGCCGCGCGCCTGCCATCAGGCGCGCGTCCAAGCAGGCGCGGCGTTGCGGCTGACCCTTCTAGACTTCTGCTGAAGGTCGCTTCATTCCCGGCTTCCAAGCGCATTTGAAATCGAGCTGCGCTGATTTGAAGCTGCATCGCCTAGCATGGCGATGCTTATTCATTTTCTTTCATTCGGTTTGGGCAAGACCCACAAAAGTCTGATCTCGACAATTTCTCGGGGGATGGGCTCACGACCACGCCTTTACCGACATTTCTTTTTGAAAAGCCAGGTGCTTCGAGCTCCCTCCATCCGGTGGAAAGAGACGATTACCCCCCGGATTGATCGGTGGGCGGCATGGGCCGACCCAGGAGCTTGGCCATTTCCTCTTCCAGCGACCCAAGCGTCGGCAGCGGGGCTCGGGACTGGGCGGGAGTCGCTGCAGGGGCTCCCGCAGGCCTTGGAGGTTGCGGCCGCAGCGGAGGGTTATTTGGCCGCGACCCACTGCTTGTCGCCGCGCGCGAAGGCGGGGCCGTTGCAACCCCGGGTGATCCGGCTGCAATCGGCGCAGGTGCGGGTGGTGGTACCACCACCATTTGAGGCGGAGTCGCGACCGAAGCAGGTCCGGCATCTGTACCCGGTGGCTGCGTCTTGATGTCCTGAGAGACTGCAGCTTCCTCTCTCTGCTCGGCTCCCGGCCTGTTCGTCGCGGGCTCCCCCGATCCCCCTGACGAAGCGCGATCCATCGCCGGTTCAACCCGGCCTGGCGCCGTTGCGGCCGACGCAGGCAAGGGGGTCGCCCGCGAGAACGGTGGCCGCGGCGGGAGTGAGGTTGTCGCGCCGGTGCGAGACGACGCGGAAAACTGCGGCCGGATTGGCGCGGCCGATGCCGGCCGTGGCCCTTGAGATCCGGGCAGCGGCCGCGCGGGGGTAGGCATGTTTGCGGCGGGCGGCAAGCGGACATCTGGGGAGGAGGCCGGGGGCGCCTGCTGTGGGATCGGTGGTGAAGCAGGTTCTGGCGTGGGCGCGACGCTTTGCGGCGTGGGGACGAGTTCAGGGCCACGCGGCGCCAAAGCCGTGACGCTCGACACGTTCGGCTCGTAGTCGATGCTCGGGAGCGGACCCACGGAAGAGACCATGGGTGGGGGGCTCGACTGCGCCACCGGCGCAGGAATCCCGACGCTCGGGGTCGAGACGCCGTTTTCCTTATCGCGCGCGTTCAGCGTTGCCGGCGCACGGACGATGGCGGCCTCGATGACGACGTCGTTTGGACCGCCGATCATCAGGAGATGCTCGACATTGTCACGTCGCACCAGAACCAACTGTCGCTGCCGGTCGAGGTCGAACGCATCGACGACACCAAGGCGCGGCTGGCGAGTCCGCCCGCCTGACATGTGCAACCGTCGTCCGAACACCAGGCGGAACAAGGCAACGCCGACTGCCAGAATGACGGCAACGGCAGCCAGCAAAATGCCGATCGCCAGGAGCTTGTTGTTTGCAAAAAGATCACCAAACGACTGCATCAGGCTGTCCGACTCGCTTCCCGTTCGATCTCAAGGCGTTCGCTTAACGCTATAGCGGCTGCCCCCCGGCGTGGTAAATGAGCCGTGAGGGTGTAAACCGGATTTTTGTGCCATGGACCACACATGGGGCGAAAGGCGGGCGACAGCAAAAACTTAACTGTTCTTCTGGTTTTCTGCGCATAATCGGCGTGCGGCGATCTTCGACGTGACGGCTGCTCCTGGAGTCGGATGACTGAAACTTCCCTACGGGCCGTGGACCGTTCCGGCCGGGCCGGAAGCCCTGGTCTTGTGCTTGTTCTCGCCCTGTGCCTGGTCGCGGCGGCGGCTGCCTACTCGTTCCTACCACAGGACGATGCCGGGCGGTTGACGCTCGGCCTGCTGGCGCTGCTCGCCTTCGTCGGACTCGTGGCCCTTTTCTTCTTCGCAGTGGGCTTTCTCCAGTTCTCAGGTCATGCCGCTTCGAACGATCTGACCAAGCATGTGTCCGACACGGCCCCCGAGGGCTTGCTCGTCGTGGAGAGCGACGGTCGCATCATCTACGCCAACGAGGCCTATATGGCCATGTCGGGCGCCAAGGACGGCACCGGGGTCAAGGGCGTCGAGCGGCTCTTCTCGGGCGCGCCCGACATTTCGGAGGCTGTGTACCGCTTGGCGCAGGCCGCCCGCGACAAGAAGCGCGGCGTCGAGGAGATGCGATTGTCGCCGGCCCTCGTGGGAGACATGCCGGTCGGATGGTACCGGGTCAGGGTCCGACCCATCGTCTGGGACGGGACCAAGCGCGCCAGTCTCTGGACCGTCGCGGACGTCACGCGCGAGCGTGAGCGCCACGAGAACGTGTTCCAGGAACTGCGCCATGCCATCGATTACCTCGATCATGCGCCGGCCGGTTTCTTTTCCGCCGAACCGGATGGCCGCATTTCCTACATGAACGCCACCCTGGCGACATGGCTCGACTACGATCTCGCTCAGGTGGGCTCGGGTGGCCTCTATCTCACCGATCTCATCGCGGCCGATGGCGCCGCCATGCTCAGCGCCGGGGTTGGCGCGTCGGGAGATGTGAAGACTGAGCAATTCGACATCGATCTCAAACGGCGGAACGGCCAACGCCTTCCGGTTCGCATTCTCCACCGCGTGGCCTTTTCACAGGAAGGCAGCCCCGGCCCGTCCCGCACTTTGGTGATCAACCGGGCACCGGGCGAAGCACCGGGCGATGACCTGCGCGCCGTCGAAGTGCGCTTCGCCCGGCTGTTCCATTCCACCCCGATGGCGGTCGCATCGGTTGACGCAGCCGGCATGATCACGCGATCGAACGCCGCCTTCGCCAGGCTGTTCGGTGATCGCCTGCGCGGCGGGGGGGCTGAGTCCGGCCGCGCCATCTATGCCGGCGTGATCGACGCGGATCGCCCGGCTCTTCAAGCCGCCGTGGCGGCGGCCGTGACCGGAACGAGCGACGTCCCGCCTGTCGATGCCAGCCTCGAGGGCAAAGGCAATCGGGCCGCACGTTTCTTCGTGTCGGCCGAAGACGAGCATGTCGGCGCCCCGACGGCCAACATGTTTGTCCTCGATACGACCGAGTTGCGCACCCTCAAGGAAAGCTTCGCCCAGGCGCAGAAAATGCAGGCCATCGGCCAATTGGCCGGCGGGGTGGCGCATGATTTCAACAATGTTCTGACGGCGATCATCGGCTATTCCGACCTGCTGCTTGCCAACCACCGGCCGACGGACCCGTCGTTCCAGGACATCATGCAGATCAAGCAGAATGCGAACCGGGCCGCCGGCCTCGTGCGCCAGTTGCTTGCGTTCTCCCGTCGTCAGACGTTGCGACCCGAAGTGATCCAGCTGGGCGAGGTGTTGTCGGAACTTCACAACATGCTGCGCCGCCTTGTGGGCGAGAAGGTCGATATCGACGTCAAGCACGGCCGCGACCTCTGGCTGGTCAAGGCCGACCTCAATCAGCTCGAACAGGTGATCATCAACCTTGTCGTGAATGCCCGTGATGCAATGATCGAAGGCGGCCGGGTCACCGTGCGAACCCGCAATGTGGATGCCGCCGAATCCGCCACCTTCAATGATGTGCCGAGTGCGGTCGCGGCGGACTGCGTCATGATCGAGATCGAGGACAACGGGCAGGGCATCCCCCCTGACGTGCTGCCGAAGATTTTCGAGCCTTTTTTCACCACGAAAGAGGTGGGCAAGGGAACGGGCCTGGGCCTATCCACGGTCTATGGCATCGTCAAGCAGACCGGCGGCTTCATCTTCTGTGACAGCACGGTCGGGATCGGCACCACGTTTCGCATCCTGTTGCCGCGTTTCCAGCCGGCCGAGCAACCCGTCGTCGAGGAAACCGAGAAGAAGGAGCCCAGCAAGGCGGTCGGCGCAGACTTCACGGGCCGGGGCACGATCTTGCTGGTGGAAGACGAGGAAGCCGTCCGCGCATTCGGGGCCCGTGCGCTGACGTCGCGCGGCTATACGGTGCTCGAGGCGGGATCGGGCGTCGAAGCCCTGCAGGTTGTCGAGGACAGCGACACGCTCCCGGATATCATCGTCTCGGATGTGGTGATGCCCGAGATGGATGGTCCCACGATGCTGGGCGAACTCAGAAAGCGTGGCATCAAGGCGAAAATGATCTTCGTGTCGGGCTACGCCGAGGACGCGTTCGAGAAGAACCTGCCGGAAGGACAGGAATTCGCCTTCCTGCCCAAACCCTTCTCGCTGAAGCAACTCGTCGAGAAGGTGAAGGAAAACATGGAAAGCGGGCCGACCCCTTAGACCTTGTCAGAGCTTCGTCAGAAATCCTGCGAAGGCCATGAGGCCCTCGGGCCAGGGGCCATGACCTGACGCCGTGTTGATATGGCCGGCGGCGCCGGCATTCAGAAGTGACGAACCCCAGTGTGAGGCCAGCGCCTCCGACGCCTCCAACGTGCAATAGGGATCGTCGGTGCTGGCCACGAGTACGGTAGGGCAGGGCAGGACACGCGTCGGATAGGGCCGGAAGTCTGTCGCGATCTCCGGGATGTCGATCACGCTCGCTTCGGCGGGGGGCGCGACCAGGAAAGCCCCCGCGACGCGGCCCGGCCCCGCGACCGCCAGAACATGGGCGGCCGCGATCACCCCCAGCGAATGCGCGACGAGAACCACGGGGCGCTCAGCTTCCGCCACGGCTTCGGCGATCCGCGCGCCCCAGATCGCGAATTCCGGATGCGCCCAATCGGCTTGCTCGATCCGCCGTGCCGACGACAGCTTGGCCTGCCAGCGGCTCTGCCAATGGTCGGGGCCCGAGCCGCCGAGCCCGGGAAGGATAAGAATGTCGGCGTCACGACTTTTCATCGGATTGCACGTGTCGAGTGAGGGAGTAGTGGCGCGCCCGCGCGTCGGGCGAGGCCTAAATGGATCGTCGCCGCAGTGCAAGAGCGCGAGGCAACCTTCGGGCGCAGCCTCCGTTAACGCGTAAACAAGAGGTTTTCATCATGAAACTATCGCGTCCGATCGTGGCTCTCGCGTTGTTAGCAGGGTTGCAGACAGCCACCGCGCTCGCTCAATCCACCCAGGCAACCAGCCCAGGTCAATCCGGAGCCAGCAACACGCTCCCGCAAGCGCCTTCGGGCGGCGCCGTCGGGGGAATGTCGGGCGGCGCGGCTGCAGGTGGCGCAACGCCGAACGGTTCGGCCGCGGGGCAGCCGACCAAAGCCGAGCGGCAGGCCGACAAACAGGCTCAGAAAGCCACGCAGATCTGCAAGGGATGCTGAGCGGCACGCGGTTCAATCACCTGCGGGGGAACGGTTTTCGAGGTTCCGCCGCAACTCGCGCCGTCTCCCGGGGAGCCTTGGCCCCTCGATCAGCCTGACGATGACGCCACGGAGCGTTCGCACGTCCTGCTCGCTGAGGACGCTGCGCTGCAGGATGTTTCGGAGGTTACGGCGCATGATCGGCATCTTCTCTTCGGGTCGGAAGTAGCCGGCCTTGGTCAGTTCCTCTTCCAGGAAGTCGAACAGCGACATCACATCGTTCTTGACGGCCGGCTTGGAATGCTCGACCGGCCCGAACGGGGCGTGATCGCCACGCGCTGCCTTGAACCATTCATAGGCCACAAGCAGCACGGCTTGGGCGAGGTTGAGCGAACCGTAGGCCTGATCGACTGGAAAGGTGATCACCGCGTCGGCCAGCACGACGTCGTCGTTGTCGAGGCCGGTTCGCTCGGGGCCAAATAGAATGCCAACTTTGGCGTCAGGCGCGAGGGCCGAGACATCGTCGCTCATGGCGGCCGACGGGGTCATGATCGGCTTGCCCTGGCCCCGTTCGCGGGCCGTGGTGGCGTAGACACGATGCAGGTCGGCGATGGCGGCTTGCGTCGTGTCGAACACGCGCGCGGTTCCGAGAAGCCCAATGGCCCCCGAGGCCGCCGCTTCCGCCGCACCTTTGTGCGGCTCGACCGGCGGCCAGCCCTCGCGCGGCGCCACGAGGCGCAGGTCGGACAGGCCGAAATTCGCCATGGCGCGCGCCGTCGTGCCGATATTCACGGCGAGTTGCGGTCGCACCAGGATCACGGCCGGGGCGAGCGCCCGCGTTGCATCTGCTTGCGTCATACTCCTCCCGCTCCGCCTTCGGCCCGCCTTGGCGGGTGCTGTCACGGATGCTATGCGGGATCACGGATGGCGGCGCAATCGAGCCGCGCGGAAGAGGTCGCTCATGAACAAGATCAAGGTCGCAAACCCGGTCGTCGAACTCGACGGCGATGAGATGACACGCATCATTTGGCATTACATTCGCGACAAGCTGATCCACCCCTATCTCGATCTCGATCTGAAATACTACGACCTGTCGGTCGAGCATCGCGATGCCACGAGCGACCAGGTGACGGTGGATGCCGCCGAGGCGATCAAGCTTTATGGCGCAGGCGTGAAATGCGCGACCATCACGCCCGACGAGGCGCGCGTAACGGAATTCAACCTGAAGGACATGTGGAAGTCGCCGAACGGCACGATCCGCAACATTCTGGGCGGCGTGATCTTTCGCGAACCGATCATCTGCCAAAACGTACCGCGCCTCGTGCCGGGCTGGACGCAGCCGATCGTGATCGGCCGTCACGCCTATGGCGACCAATACCGCGCGACCGACTTCCTGGTGCCAGGCAAGGGGCGCCTGACGATCAAGTTCGAAGGCGACGACGGCACGGTGATCGAGCGGGAAGTGTTCAAGTTCCCCGGCGCGGGCGTGTCCCTCTCCATGTACAACCTGGACGACTCGATCCGTGACTTCGCGCGCGCGTCGTTGAACTACGGCCTCAACCGAAGATTCCCGGTCTATCTGTCGACGAAGAACACTATTCTCAAGAAATACGACGGCCGCTTCAAGGACATCTTCCAGGAGGTCTATGAGGCCGAATTCAAGTCGAAGTTCCTGACGCTCGGCATCACCTACGAGCATCGGTTGATCGACGACATGGTGGCCTCGGCCCTGAAATGGTCGGGCGGCTACGTCTGGGCCTGCAAGAACTACGACGGCGACGTGCAGTCCGACACGGTGGCGCAGGGCTTCGGTTCACTCGGGCTTATGACCTCGGTGCTGATGACGCCCGACGGCAAGACCGTTGAGGCCGAAGCCGCGCATGGCACCGTCACGCGCCACTATCGCGAGCACCAGAAGGGTAAGGAGACATCAACCAACTCGATCGCCTCGATCTTCGCCTGGACGCGTGGCCTCTCCCACCGGGCCAAGCTCGACGGCAATGCGGAACTGGAGCGGTTCGCCACGACACTCGAGAAGGTCTGCGTCGATACGGTCGAAGCGGGCTTCATGACCAAGGATCTGGCCCTGCTCGTCGGATCCGACCAGAAGTGGCTCTCGACGACCGGATTCCTCGATAAAATCGACGCGAACCTGAAGGTTGCGATGGCGTCGTAACGGATGGCAGGCGCAAGTCGCGCCTGCCCCCTAGCTTACGTCATCACGAACTGAGGGCAATCCAGCCCAACTCTAGGCTGGATTGCCGCGACGGCTTCGCGGCCTCGCAAAGGCGGCTGAGTCCGTCCTCTCAGACGACCAGCACGTTCTGGAACTGCCACGGATCATCCCGATCGAGATCTTCCGGGAACAGCACGCCGCGATGATCCAGGGGCGTCCACTCCGTGTATTTGCCGACGACCGGGCCGAGATACGGCATCTGCACTTCCAGGCAGCGGCGGAAATCCATTTCGTCGGCTTCGACGATACCCGCGGTCGGGTTCTCGATCGCCCAGACGACGCCGGCGAGAACCGCCGAGGTCACCTGGAGGCCCGTGGCATTCTGATAGGGCGCGATGCGCCGGGTTTCCTCGATCGAAAGTTGCGAACCGTACCAATAAGCGTTTTTGGCGTGGCCGTAGAGCAGAACGCCGAGTTCGTCGATTCCGTCGAGGATCTCGGTTTCGGTCAGGATGTGCCAGGTCTCCTGCCGCTGCCACGCGTTTCCGGCCATCTCGTGCAACGACAGCACGGCGTCGTCAGCGGGGTGATAGGCATAATGGCAGGTCGGGCGGTACACGGGCCTCCCGTTCTCGGTGACCGTGTAATAGTCGGCGATCGAGATCGCCTCGTTGTGGGTCACCAGGAAGCCGTGCTGTGGACCGGCGGTCGGGGTCCAGGAGCGGACGCGCGTACCGGCGCCGGGCTGCATCAGGTAGATGGCGCAATCCGGCCCGAAATCATGGTGCTTGCCGAGCGGCGGAAGCTGCTTTTCATGCGTGCCCCAGCCGAGTTCGGCCGGCTGCAGACCCTCCGACACGAAGCCTTCGACCGACCAGGTGTTGACGAACACACCCTTCGGTTTCGGGGTCTTGGCCCGCTGCGTGTCGCGCTCGGCGATATGGATGCCCTTCACGCCGAGCGTCTGAGCGAGCCGGCCCCAATCCTCGCGCGTGGTCGGCTCGGATGCGACGGGGTGACCGGTATCGCGCGCGATGTCGAGGAGCGCTTGCTTGACGAACCAGGACACCATGCCGGGGTTGGCGCCGCAGGTCGTCACCGCCGTCGGGCCGCCGGGAGAGGCCCGACGCAGGTCCATCATGGATTCGCGCAAAGCATAGTTCGAGCGCTGCGAAACGGTCAGCCGTGTATCGGTGTAGAAGCCCGGCCAGGGCTCGACGACCGTATCGATGTAGAGCGCGCCGAGCTCCTTGCAGAGCTGCACCATGGCGACCGAGGAGACATCAACCGAAAGGTTGATGACGAGGCCCTTTTCGCCGTTGGCGGTCAGCAGCGGCTTCAGGACGTCGACATAGTTTTCCTTGGTGAGACCCACATGCAGGAACGCGATGCCCCGCTCGTCGAGCAACGCCCGGTCGCTGTCGTCTGGCGCAATGACGGTGAACTTCGCCTTGTCGTGCGCGATGTGGCGTTCGATCAAGGGCAGGGTCCCGCGGCCGATGGACCCAAAGCCGACCAAAACGATCGGGCCGTCGAAACGGGCATGCTGGGTCCATTCAGGCATCAAGTGTCTCCGGTCAAATGAGTGTGTCGAGGCGGGTTAGCCTCAACATCTCTCCAGGGTCAAGGGTCGGAGGATCAAGACAGAGTTTCAAGAGGGCTTTGTGACAGTCGAGGTCAGGCGGCGTTCCTCTCGTCGGTTGTGTCCCCGGCTCGCCTTTGTGTCGGCATCTCTCTAAGAGAGGCAGCGTTGGGCCGGTCGACGGCACAGGCGGGAGGAGAGCATGGCGGCCGACGAATTCAAGCCCATGGAAGCGTTCGACTCGCCCGACGCCGCTGTCGATCGCCTGATCGATCTGCATCGTCAGGCTACGCAAGCCCTTCGCGTGGCGCTCGCCCGCTTCATGGAACACGGCACACCACCGGACTCTTCGGAGCGCCTGCAGTTCCGCTACCCTGAACTTCGCCTGACCTATACCCCGCGTGGGCCGATGCCACGGCTCAAACGCGCCACTGCCAAGTTCCAGGGCCCTGGAACCTACGCCACGACCATAACGCAGCCCCAGCATTTCCAGATTTACCTGCGGGAGCAGCTTCATCTGCTGGTGCGCGACTTCGATGCGAGCATTGAAGTCGGACCGAGCCTTCAGGAGATTCCGTACCCCTATGTGGTCGAACCCGGCACGGCATCCGGCCTTGCCGGCACCACGCCGGCGGATCTCGCCCGCTTCTTCCCGACGCCGCGACTATCAGATGTCGGCGACGAAATCGCCGATGGCCTCTGGGTCGCCGATCCGCAGGATCCGGCGCGGCCCTTGGCGCTCTTCGATGCGGCACGGATCGACTATTCGCTGCGTCGCCTTGTGCACTATTGCGGCTCAAGCTGGCAGACAATCCAGCCCTGGATCCTGCTGACCAATTATCATCGATATGTTGATCAGTTCGTACGCGTGGGCCTCGACCTGCTGAAAGCCGAAAACGGCACCTATGATCGCTTGGTGCTGCCGGGAGGCGTCACGGTCGAGCGCGCGGAAGCGGCCGATGCGGATCCGGCGGCCGTGATCGCGGCCTCCCCTTGGCATCGTTCGCAGATGCCGGCCTACCATCTCGTCGGGCGCGACGAGACCGGAGAACAGAACGGCACGACGCTGGTCAATATCGGCGTGGGACCGTCAAACGCGAAGACGATCACGGACCACCTCGCGGTGCTGCGCCCGCATTGCTGGTTGATGGTGGGCCATTGCGGCGGGCTGCGGCAATCGCAAACCATCGGCGACTACGTCTTAGCGCATGCCTATCTGCGTCGGGACAGGATCCTCGACGATCTGGTCCCGACCGACGTTCCGGTGCCGGCGCTTGCGGAGGTGCAACTCGCATTGCAGAGAGCCGCCGCCTCCGTCACGGGCGAGGAGCCCGAAGCGCTAAAGCAGCGGCTCAGGACCGGGACGGTCGTCAGCTATGATGACAGGAACTGGGAGTTGCGCTTTTCACAGGAGCGACGGCACATCAACCTGTCGCGGTCGATCGCGGTCGACATGGAAAGCGGCTGTGTCGCTGCACAAGGATACCGACTGCGGGTGCCTTACGGCACGTTGCTGTGCGTGTCCGACAAGCCGTTGCACGGTGAGATCAAATTGCCTGGCGCCGCCAACGCTTTCTATGAGCGTGCTGTCAGCGAGCACCTGTTGATCGGGCTCGCCGCCCTCGATGTCCTGCGTCAAGATAGGTCGGGCCTGCATTCACGCAAATTACGCAGTTTCGATGAACCGCCGTTTCGATGACGATCCCGGCGTGGAGCCGGGATCGTAGAGGTCTGCCGAGGTCAGATCGTCGTGTCGTAAACCCGAACGCGCGGGCGGTTGAGGTCGTCGGCGTTCCGCGGCGTCCCGGCGGCCGTCGGTGTCTGAAGGGGACGCTCCGGCACCGCCGACGGCGTCAAGGAGGGAGCGGTGTCGCCCGAATAGGTGCCGGTCCATCCCGTGTCGCGCCAATCCTTGACCCTGCTGTCGAGATCGACGGTTCCTTCGTCATCGAGGATGTCGGTGATCTGCGCGGCCTGCGTGTCGTCGCCCCGCACGGTCACAAGGGTGCCTCCACGATTGATCCCCTCGGCATAAGCATGCGCGTCTTCGTGGCTCACCCCGGCGTCCGTCAGGGCGCCGACGATGCCGCCGGCTGCCGCACCGACACCGGCACCGACCAGGGTCGCCGCAAGCCAACCTGCCGCGACGACGGGCCCAAGCCCTGGAATCGCCAGCAAGCCAAGACCCGCGAGAAGTCCCGCGCCACCGCCGAGCACCGTCCCGAGCGATGCGCCTGTCGCGGTGCCCGTATGCTGATCCGAGATGTAATCCTTGTGCGCGGCATCGTTCGATACGATGCTGATGCGATCATGTTGCACGCCGGCCGCTTCCAACCGGGTCACTGCGTTCGAAGCCGCCGCATAGGTGTCGAACAATGCCGTAAAGGTCTGGGTCGTCATAAGACTCTCCTCAAGTTATGGGTCTGGAAGGCAAGTTGATGAGGTCAACGCTGGCTATTGAGCCGCGATGTTGCCCTTGTAGTCGAAGCCGACTTGAACTGGCTGACCGTCGCGCGTGGCCTTCCCGCGCCAGATTCCCTGATCATCCTTGTGAAGATCGGAGACGGCCATGAGCCCCGCACCTTCCAAACGGGCTCGCGTCTGGCCTTCCGTGAAGCTATTGGCGCCCTTCTCGAGAGCCGATGCCGGTACGATCGTCGCGGTTCCGGATGCGTTGACGGCCGAGGGGGCGTTGCCCTTCGAGTTGACGGCAGCGTTCGAAGAGCCCGTCATGGCATTGGGGTCCGTCGGCTTGCCGGAATTGTCCTGAGCCAATGCCGTGCCTGTCAGCAGGGCAGATGCTGCCAAAGCAATGAGCATATTGCGCATAAAGGCCTCCTTTTGTGTGCCTCATTCAATGGAAGACCCGTGGATTGGTTCCCGTTCGGCTGCTTCGATGACGTACTCTTAAGACTGCGGCGACGCCCGGTGGGTCGACATGGGGCTTCAAAGCGAAGCCCTGTTCCCAGCCCCTGCTGCGAGGTGAAACGTGCCAAGCTGACGTCGGATTTGCTGCACGGCGTTCTACAACTTGCACGCGAACCTCGATGCGAGGGCGTTGACCCCTGCCCAGCTTGTCGTCATGACTTTCGTCGACGATCCGGCATTCATCCAGCCGGACGCAGCTTTCGTCCTCCAGCTCGAAGGTCGTGCATGACGCCTGTTTCCGGACTGACGCCCAATAGTTTTGCCTACGAGCAACAGCCCTTGGTCAAGCCGACGGGCTTCCGCGAATATGACGCGCGCTGGTTGTTCGGCTCCGAGCTCAACCTGATGGGCGTGCAGGCGCTCGGGGTCGGGCTCGGGACCTTGCTGCACGAGATGGGCGTGCCGCCCGAGGTGGTGACCGGCCACGATTTCCGGGCCTATTCGTCGTCGATCAAATACGCCCTGGTGTGCGGCCTGATGGCCGCGGGTGTGAAGGTCCACGATATTGGCATGGCACTTTCGCCCATGGCCTATTTCGCCCAGTTCGCGCTCGATGTGCCGGCTGTGGCCATGGTCACGGCTTCGCACAATGACAATGGCTGGACCGGGGTGAAGATGGGGGCACAGCGCCCCGTCACCTTCGGGCCGGACGAGATGGGGCGGTTGAAGTCGATCGTCCTTGAAGGGCGCGGACGCACCGCACCGGGTGGCAGCTACCACTACGTCGAGAATTTCGCCGACCTCTATGCCGCCGATCTGACCAACCGCCCGAAGCTCACCCGCAAGCTGAAGGTCGTGGCGGCCTGCGGCAACGGCACGGCGGGCGCCTTCGCGCCGCGCATCCTCGAAGCCCTCGGCTGTGAGGTTGTGCCGCTCGACGTCGAAGCGGATTTCAACTTCCCGCGCTACAACCCGAACCCTGAGGACCTCCACATGCTGGAGGCGATGGCCGAGGCGGTGCGGCAGACCGGCGCCGATGTCGGGCTCGGATTCGATGGCGACGGCGATCGCTGCGGTGTGGTGGACAATGAGGGCCACGAGATCTTCGCTGACAAGATCGGGGTCATGCTGGCCCGCGACCTGTCGAAGCTCTATCCCGGTTCAACCTTCGTGGTGGACGTGAAATCGACGGGCCTCTTCGCGACCGACCCCGTGCTGAACCAGCAAGGCGTCAAGGCCGACTACTGGAAGACCGGCCATTCCTACATCAAACGGCGCGTGTCGGACTTGAAGGCGCTCGCCGGTTTTGAGAAATCCGGCCACTTCTTCTTCAACACGCCGGTCGGCCGCGGCTATGACGATGGCCTGCTCACGGCTATCCACGTGCTCGACATGCTGGACCGGAATCCGACGAAGAGCATGGCGGACCTCTATCGCGACATGCCCAAGACCTGGGGCTCGCCCACCATGTCGCCCCATTGCGCCGACGAGGTGAAATATGGCGTGGTCGATCGCGTCGTGGCCCGCATTAAAACCATGGCGGCCGACGGCGCGGAGTTCGCCGGGCAGCCGATCCGGGACCTCAACACCGTCAACGGCATCAGGGTCACGGCTGCCGATGGCACCTGGGGCCTCGTCCGGGCCTCGTCGAACAAGCCCGAACTCGTGGTGGTGGTCGAGAGCCCGGTGTCCGAGGCCCGGATGCGGGCGATGTTCGCGGCCGTCGATAGCGTGATGCGCGAAGGCGGCGAGGTGGGCGCCTACAACCAGACGATCTGACGCTCGAACCGGTCCGGTTCAGGCCTCGACCATCCAAGGATCGGGGCCGCCGCCCAGGACGTCTTTGAGAAGCGGATACAGGGCAGGGTTGGCCGCGAGCACGCCGCTTCCCGCAAGGATATCGGGACCGGCCGGGTAGTCGGCCTGCAGGCCGCCCGCTTCCTTGATCAGCGCAAGGCCCGCGACCGCATCCCAGGGCCACATGTGCCGTTCGAAATAGGCGTCGATCCGGCCGGCCGCCACATAGGCAAGCATCAGCGCACCGGCGCCGAGTTGGCGAAAATTCAGGCCCGTGGCCAGCAACGCCTGCGTGTCGCCCGCAAATCGCGCGGCGCCGATCCGCGCATTGTAGCCCAGCGCGATGATGCCGTTGCCTGGGTCGGCGACCGAGCTGACCTCAACGGCACGGCCGTTGACACGGGTGCCCTGGCTTTCGAAGCCCTCGAATATTTCGTCGCGGAGCGGATCGTAGATCACGCCGCCCACGATGGTGTCATCCACGACGAGACCGATCGAAACGCACCAATTGTGCGTGCCTTTCAGAAAATTGGTGGTGCCGTCGAGTGGATCGACGACCCAAACGACCCGCGCACGCGAGGCACCCGATTGGCCGGTTTCCTCTCCGATGAAGCCGTCGTCCGGAAAAGCCTCGCCGAGACAGGTCTTGATGATCGCCTCGGCTTCCCGGTCGGCGCGAGACACGAAATCGTTCAGCCCCTTTTGCTCGACAACGAGGGCACCTCGGTCGGCGTAGAGGAACTTGAGGTGCTCGCCGGCGCGACGCGCGGCATCGGTGGCGACCGCACGGCGGCCAGTCAGGTCTGAGAACATGGGAGAGGTCGTTCCTCGGTGGCGGTGCGGGTCGACGGCAAGGCCTGCGAATCAGGCCGGTAGCCCGTAGCTCTGGAGCGCTTTGCGCAGATCCGCCGGCCCGGTGAAATGGATCGCGGCCATGCCGCTTCGTCGCGCCCCGTCGACATTGTCCTGATTGTCATCGATGAAGACGCAGTCGGACGCCTTCAGACGGTAGCGCTCGCAGAGAAGCGCGAAGATCGGGGCGTGCGGCTTGAGGAGACGCTCGTCCCCTGACACCACGACGCCGTCGAACCAGGCCAGGAACGTAAAGCGCGCAAAACTCTCGCGGTATTTTTCGGTCGAGAAATTCGTGATGGCGTAGACTTTGGTCCCGGCTTGCTTGAGCCGTTCGAGGATCCCCACCGTGCCCTCGATCGTGCGCGGGATCATCTCATGCCAGCGCCGGTCATAGGCTTCGATCTCGGCGCGCCATTCCGGAAATTGGGCGACGAGGGTGCCGACGCCATCGGCCCAGGTTCGCCCGCCATCTTGTTCGAGGTTCCAGGCCGGCGTGCAGATCGTGTCGAGAAACCACTGCATCGCCCCCGGCCGGTTCGGGAAGACGGACGCGTAGAGGTGCTTCGGGTCCCATTCGATCAGCACGTTGCCGATGTCGAATACCACGATGGTCGGAGACGAAGATGCCATGGCGGAACCCGATAGCACACCGTCGCGGACGCGTCTCCTGCCGGAACGGCCCTGGTTCAGTGTTGGCCCGGCATGACCAGCCCGTTGCGCGAGGTGATCTGAGCGGAGGTATCGGCCAGGAACTTGGTGGCGTCGCCGAGCGCGACGGCCGGCTCGCAGCGGGGCGCGCAGGAATAAGATTCGCGATCCATCCCGCGCTGAACCGTGATCGTGCTCTGGCCGGTCCTGACCGTCACGATCGCCTCCGAAAGAGCCTGACCGGTTGGATCGAGGAGGATGATGTTGGTCTCACCGAAACCCTTGCCTGTGACGATCATCAGGCCGGTCTTCTTCATCAGGGTCACGTCCGCGATGCTCGGGTTGCCCACCACCACCGTCTCGACATTGGCAGGAAGCTTGATCAACTTAGCCTTGTCGAGCGAGACGAAGACACGATCGCTTGAGCCGTCTGCCCAGGCAGGTGAAAGGCACCCCAACATCATCGCCAGCGCGATCGCCATGCGGCCCGTGGCGACCAGTTTGGATGATTTCGACTGTTCAGTAACCGGCGACATTACAGGAACCCCGGCGCGTGACCCGGCGCCTCGCGTATTCTTTCGCAAAAGGGTGAATAAGTTCTGACATCGACGAATTTGACCTAATGGCGGCAACCGTGTGCGGCGCGAAACGGAGCGGCTGTCAGGGTCCGCAGGGAAGAAGTGTGCGCAAATAAAGCTAAAGCGGATCGATCCCTTTAGGCTGAAATTTACGCTGAGATCACCACTTCGGCGCTAACCCCCGAAGTCGACGATGGCGTTAATACCCCCGCAATCGGGCCGCCTTAGATTCCGGTCATTCGCAAGAGCGATGGCCTTGTGGATTTGTGCTGTCGGAGAGTGTCATGAAGAATCTTGTTACACGCTTTATCGGAAACGAGTCCGGAGCGACGGCCATCGAATATGGATTGATTGCCGGATTGATCAGCGTCGTCATCATCGCGGCCCTGACCTCGATCGGGACCAAGCTCAATACCAAATTCAACGCCATCTCCAGCGGCCTGAACTAAGCTGACGGAAGCCGGCATCGAGCGGTCGAGATCTCCGAACAATGGCCGGGTTGCGCCCGTGACTTTGGCACAAGGGGGAATGTCACCTTTGAAGACTTGTTGAACTTTGCCTGCCAGGGTGGATCCGCCTGCGCAGGCTCGCGCCATGCGGCAAGGCGGTCCTCGCGAACGGATGCGGTCCCGTGCTCGATCTGCCCACACTCACGTTCTTTCCTCTGCTGATGGCCTATGCGGCCATCTCCGATGTGCTGACCATGACCATCGCGAACCGGCTTTCGGTTTTGCTGGTGGTCGGTTTCGTCGTGCTGGCCCTGCTGGCCGGCCTGCCGGTGGCCGTGATCGGTCTTGATCACCTCGCCTGCGGGGCCGCCGTCCTGCTTCTGACCTTTACGCTCTTTGCATTCGGATGGATTGGCGGCGGAGACGCCAAACTCGCGGCCGCGACGGCCGTGTGGCTGGGCTGGTCGCATCTCGGCGACTACGGGCTTCTCACATCCTTGCTGGGAGCCGGCCTGACACTGCTTATTCTCCAGTTCCGGCGGCTCGCCCTGCCGGAATTCTGCTGCCGGCAGGCATGGCTGATGCGACTTCACGAAAAGCACAATGGAGTGCCTTACGGGGTGGCTCTCGCGGTCGCCGGACTCGTGATCTATCCCGACACCCGCCTGTGGCAAAACGTGATGGGGCTTGTGTGAGGCTTTGGCACACCGTCGAGCATTCCGGCTCCAGTGACTTGTTAACCATGCTTTGACGTTGTTGGCCTAGCTTCGCTGCAGATCCCGTTCGGGGTTCTCGCGAAGTCAATTCTATGAATCCAATCCGCATTGCTGTCCTGGTGCTCGGAGTCGCGGCCGCTGGCGGAGCCTTGATGCTTGCCATGGCACCGAAACCGGCTCCCGTCGTCTCGCAGGCTGCGGCTCCCACCCTGGCCCCCGTTCCGACCGACCAGGTGATGGTTGCGGCCCGGGATCTCCCGCTCGGCAAGATCCTGACGCCGGCGGACCTGTCGTGGCAGGCATGGCCCAAAGAGGCGGTGGCTCCCTTCATGATCCATCGCGACGACAAGGCGATGGCCGATATCGCCGGATCCATCGTTCGCGCCGCATTCTATCCGGGTGAGCCAATCCGCCGGGAACGCCTCATCAAGGGTGCCAATTCGGGATTCCTGTCGGCCGTGCTGCCCAGCGGCAAGCGCGCCGTCGCCATCACCATCGATATGCAGGGGTCGACCTCTGCCGGCGGTTTTGTCCTCCCCAACGATCGGGTCGACGTGCTCCGCACTGTGAAAGCCTCCGCGGCGCCGGGGGCGTCGGAGACCTATGTCACGGAAACATTGCTGACCAACATCCGGGTGCTCGCCATCGGGCAGAGCGTCGAGGACAAGAACGGGCAGACGGTCGTCACAGGTTCGACCGCCACGTTGGAACTCGATCCCGTTCAGGCTGAAACCGTGGTGCTGGCACAGCGCACCGGCCAGCTCTCGTTGACGTTGCGCAGCATGCTCGACGCGGCGCAGACGGGAGATCCGGCCAGGGTTGCCGACGGAAGGACAACTGTGATCCGCTTTGGGGTTGAGGCCGATGGCGCAACGCACTAGGTCCTGTCGCCGCATCGAGCGGATGGGCACGCTTCAAGCTCGCCGCCTAATCCAGGCCGTCGCGGGGCTCAGCCTGTTGGCGTCGCCCTGCGGGCCAGCCATGAGTCAGCCGGTGATCCAGCAAGGACCTGAACAGGCCTCGATCCCGGCGCCGCCCTTCATTCAGATTGATCCGTCCCGGCCGACACGACGGCTGACGATGGCGGTTGGCAAGTCTTCGATCGTCGACCTGCCCGGCGAGGCGTCGGAGATTTTCATCGGCAACCCAGCCGTCGCCAATGCCGTGGTGCGCTCGGCCCACAAGATGTTCATCATGGGCGTCGCGAATGGTCAGACCACGATTTTCGCGCTCGACAAGGCCGGGCACCAGATCGCGACTCTTGAACTCACGGTGGGCCGCGACACGAGCGAGCTCAGCGCCATCTATCGGACGGCGCTGCCGGGCAACGACATTCGGGTCCAGACCGTCGACGACACCATCATTCTGACCGGAGAAGTGCAGTCAGCCGTGGATGCGCAGAAGGCGCAGGATATCGCCAATGCCTTCGTGAACTACACGGCCGTTGGCGGCGGCTCGGCTTCGAGCGGCAGTGGAAGTGGCAGCAGCGTCTCCTTCGGCAGCACGCAGGTGGTCAGCGGCAAGCTGATCAACGCCCTCGTGATCCGCGAGCGCGACCAGGTGATGCTGAAAGTCCAGGTAGTCGAGGTCCAGCGCGCGGTGCTGAAGCAACTGGGCGTGTCGATCACCGGAAATTGGTCGAATGCCGGACAGAAGTTCATAAGCAGCCAGCAGCCAAGTCTTAGCCCTCTCTTCAATCAAGGTGGGGCTGAATTGATGAAGGCGGGTCACCTCAATTCGACGATCGATGCTTTTGAGCGGAACGGCGTCGCCCACGTCCTGGCGGAGCCGACCGTGACGGCGATCTCCGGCGAAAGTGCCAAGTTCACAGCGGGTGGCAGCATTCCGGTGGCGAACAGCAGCACCATCGACACGACCACGGGCAAGTGCACCGTCACGACAACGCTGCAAAACTACGGCGTCACGCTCAATTTCACCCCCACGGTTTTGTCGGAAGGGCGTATCTCTCTCCACCTCGCGACAGAAGTGACCGAGCCCGACGGCACGCATGTGGTTCAAAGCGCCTGTTCCAATCAGGTCGGTTTCCGCACGCGCACCCATGAGACGACGGTCGAGCTTCCTTCCGGCGGCTCGATCGTCACCGCCGGATTGATCCAGCAGTCGAGCAAACAGGCGATCGCCGGCATTCCGGGGCTGATGAACCTGCCGATCCTCGGGACTCTGTTCCGCTCACGCGATTACCAGCGCGACGAGTCCGAACTGATGATCGTCGTCACGCCCTATATCGCCAAGACCCTGCGAGCCGATCAGGTCACGCGGCCGGACGACGGCCTCGCCGACGCCACCGACCCGCAGGCGTGGTTCCTGGGCCGGATCAATCGCATCTATTCGACAGCCGACAACCCCGAACTCATCCGCAATTTCCGCGGGCGCGTCGGCTTCATTACCGATTGATGCCCATGACCGCTCCGATCGAGATCGCACCCATGTCGGCTCCCGCTTCCCTCCGGGGTTCTGCTGTCGCGCGCCCGCTGGCGCTACTCCTGGTGTTGGCCGGGACTTTGGCGTCCGCGGGCTGCTCCAGTCCGGTCGACCGGGCGGTCGCCACGATGCCGGTCTCGGAGGATTATCGCCTCCGCCATCCTGTCGTGCTCGCCAATGCGCCGCAGCGCCTCGACATTTTCTTCGTCGGCCCCACCGGTCAACTGGATGTGCCTCAGGCGCGCCAGCTCGAAGCTTTTGCGCGGAGCTATTTGGCTGAGGGGCAAAGCGGCCTGCAGATCGCGATCCCGGAGGGGGCGGTCGACCATGCGGCGGCGGAGCGGACGTTGACGGCGGTCCGCCGGGCGCTGTTACAGATCGGCGTCAAGGGTCGCGTGAGCCTCTCGGCCTACCCTGTGCGGGATCCTGCCATCGCGTCGCCGCTGCACCTCTCCTACGCCGCGTTGCAAGCACGTCCCACCACGCGTTGCGGGGAGTGGCCTGACGATCTCGGGTCAGGGGCGACGCTCGCGACATGGAACAACAGCAGCTACTACAATTTCGGCTGCGCCAACCAGCAGACGCTCGCGGCCCAGATCGCCGATCCTCGTGACCTCGTGAAGCCGCGGGCTCTCGACCCAACGGATGTGCAATTGAGGACGCGGGCCATCCAATCGCTCCGTGGAACTTCGACGGTCACGGGTGTGGACCCCAGTACGATCTGGACCAACAACCCGATCCCGATCGGGCCGGCTGGGCAATTCTGATGCGCGGCGCTTCCACCGACACACCGCAGGAGGCCGCGTCCGAGCGGCTGAATCAGATTGCGGCCGTGCCGCGCATTTCGATTCAGGCCTTTTGCGAGACAGCCGACATGGCGGCTTTGGTGCACGAGGCTGCTGGCGAGCGCCGCATGTCCAGAGCGCACGTCAAGGTCCACACGGGGGGCGCCGCCGCGGCGGCCGAAGCCTACCGCGAAGCGCCCACTCCGAACCTCATCGTGATCGAAAGCAGTGCCGAACGATCGGAGCTTCTCGGCTTTCTGGAATCCCTCGCCGAATGCTGCGACGCCGGCACCAAGGTGATGATCGTCGGCCATCTCAACGACATCGTGCTGTATCGGGAATTGATGGCGCGCGGGGTGAGCGACTATCTCGTCGCCCCGATCCAGGTGCTCGATCTTGTTCGGGCGATCTCTCACTTGTACACGCATCCGACGGCGGCACCGGTCGGTCGGGTCATTGCGGTCGTCGGCTGTAAAGGGGGATGTGGAGCGTCCACGGTCGCGCACAACATGGCCTGGGCGATTTCACGCGAGCTCGACGTCGCGACCGTGATCGTCGACCTCGATCTTGCCTTCGGCACCGCCAGCCTCAATTTCAACCAGGACCCGCCACAGAGCATCGCCGACGCGATCTTCGCGCCCGACCGGCTCGACAGCAATCTCGTCGATCGCCTTCTGTCCAAATGCACCGACCGGCTCAGCCTGCTCTCGGCACCGGCCTCGCTGGACCAGTTGTACGATCTACAAGACACCGCGTTCGACGGCCTGTTCGACATTCTGCGCGGCTCCGTGCCCTGCGTGGTCCTCGATGTGCCGCATCAATGGACGGCCTGGGCCCGTCGTGCGCTGACTGCCGCGGACGACGTGGTGCTGGTCGCGGCGCCCGATCTCGCCAATCTGCGCAATGCCAAAAATATGGTCGACCTGTTGCGAGCGGCCCGCTCACATGATGCACCTCCTCGACTTGTGATGAACGGGGTTGGCATGTTGAAGCGGCCCGAGATCGCGGTCGCGGATTTTGCCAAGGCTGTGGAGTTGCAGCCTCTCGCCACGATCCCGTTTGAAGCCAAGCTGTTCGGCACGGCCGCCAACAACGGCCAGATGATCGGCGAAGTCGAGGCCGGCCACAAGATCGCCGGCACCTTCGTGGATCTGGCCCGCAGGATCTCGGGTCGGATCGAGGCCCGAAAAGCCAAGCGAAAGTTACTGTCGCCCTTCATGAGCAAACTCTACGGAAAATACGCCTCGTGACGTCTCGACCCCGACAAACACGCGCCTTGACGTCGGCAACGGAGCGATAGGCGACAATGTTTGGGAAACGCGCTCTCGGTCCTTCCGCCCCGGCTGCCGTTCAGCCGATAAATACTTCGCCAAAGGCGCCGGTCGAACGCCTGACCGCGAAGTCGACTCCGCGCCCGGCATCGACAAGCGCCGAGCCGATTGTCTCGACCGAACCCGTGCGCTCGGCTGACTATTATCAGACCAAGAGCATGATCTTTTCGGCTTTGCTCGAAGCGATCGACCTCTCTCAATTGACAAGCCTCGACGTTGACAGCGCGCGCGAGGAAATCCGCGACATCGTCAACGAGATCATCGCGATCAAAAACCTGGTTCTGTCGATCGCCGAGCAGGAAGACTATCTCGACGATATCTGTAACGACGTTCTCGGCTACGGGCCTCTCGACCCGTTGCTGGCCCGCGACGACATCGCCGACATCATGGTGAATGGCGCCATGCGGACCTACATCGAGGTCAAGGGGAAGATCCAGCTGACCAATGTACGGTTCCGCGACAACGCGCAACTGATGAACATTTGCCAGCGCATCGTCAGCCAGATCGGACGACGCGTGGATGAATCCTCACCCATCTGCGACGCTCGTCTGATGGACGGCTCCCGCGTCAATGTCATCGCTCCACCCCTCGCAATCGACGGGCCGGCGCTGACGATCCGCAAATTCAAGAAGGATAAGCTGACCCTCGATCAATTGACCAAGTTCGGCGCGATTTCGCCGCAGGGTGCCGAGATTCTGAAGATCATCGGCCGTGTCCGCTGCAATGTGCTGATCTCAGGCGGCACCGGATCTGGCAAGACGACGCTGCTCAATTGTGTGACGAACTACATCGACCACGATGAGCGCGTGATCACCTGTGAGGACGCGGCCGAACTGCAGCTTCAGCAGCCCCATGTCGTACGACTCGAGACGCGGCCGCCGAACCTTGAAGGCACCGGCTCGGTCACGATGCGCGACCTTGTCAAGAATTGCCTGCGCATGCGTCCCGAGCGGATCATCGTCGGCGAGGTGCGTGGTCCTGAAGCATTCGATCTTCTGCAAGCCATGAACACCGGTCACGATGGCTCAATGGGGACCCTCCACGCGAACTCGCCCCGCGAAGCGCTGAGCCGCCTTGAGTCGATGATCACCATGGGCGGCTTTTCGCTGCCGTCCCGGACCATCCGCGAAATGATCGTCACCTCGGTCGACATCGTGATTCAAGCGGCACGCCTGCGCGACGGGTCACGTCGCATCACTCACATCACCGAGGTGATGGGCATGGAAGGCGACGTGATCACGACCCAGGACCTTCTCCTCTACGACATCGTCGGCGAGGATGCGCAAGGCAACGTCAAAGGGGTGCACCGATCGACCGGTATTGGCCGCCCGCGCTTCTGGGAGCGCGCCCGATACTATGGCGAGGAGCAGCGCCTTGCGGCTGCGCTCGATCATTTCGAGACCGCTTAGAAGACCGCAATTCACGTCATCTGCCGCAGAGCGGAAAGCTGGTGTTTACCGTGATGGCCTAGAATCACATCAATTGTTGACTGTGCGAGATGCAAAGGGCTCATGGATCAGCAAGTCCTGATAAGCGTCACGCTCGGCTGCGTCGCCACGATTGCAATGGTCCTCGTCGCGTTCCCGGGATTGTTCTCCGAGTCGAAGGCGGAGCAGCGGCAAAAAACGATCCAGGCGCGCCCCATACGGCAGTCGGCGCATGAGTTGCGGGATCCCAACGCGCGCCGAAAGCAGGTCAGCGACAGCCTGAAGGACCTCGAGAACCGCACTGCCGCCAAGTCGCTCACCCTGGAGACCCGCATCGCCCAGGCAGGTCTGGAGTGGACCCGGCAGCGTTACTGGATCATTTCGGGACTGCTCGGTCTGGCACTTGGTGGCGCCGCAATGGTCATCAACGGCTCTCCGCTGATCGCGGCCGCGAGTGCGGCGAGCGGGGCTTTCGGTCTTCCCCGATGGGTTCTTTCCTACCTCCGCGACAAGCGGTTCAAGCAATTCCGTCTCGCCTTCCCGGACGCGCTCGACATGATCACCCGCGGTGTCAAGGCCGGCCTGCCGCTGGGTGACTGCCTGCGCATGATCGCGCGCGAAGCCGCGGAGCCCGTGCGCTCCGAGTTTCGTCACATCATCCAGGCGCAAGGTATCGGATTGGGGGTTGGTGAGGCGACTGACCGCATGGCGGAACGGATCCCTATTCCAGAGACCAATTTCTTTACCCTCGTGATCAACATCCAGCAGAAGTCCGGCGGCAACCTGTCGGAAGCCATGGGGAACCTGTCCCGCGTCTTGCGCGAACGTAAGAAGATGGAGGGCAAGATCAAAGCAATGTCTTCGGAGGCGAAGGCTTCGGCGGGCATCATCGGGTCGCTCCCCATCGTGGTCGGTGGCTTGGTTTGGGTCACCTCACCGCAATATATCTCGCTGCTATGGACGACCGACACCGGGCGAATGGTGATGGTGGGCTCGGCGTGCTGGATGAGCCTCGGCATCTTCATCATCAAGAAAATGGTCAGTTTCGACTTCTAGGGACCTTTTTGCGGGGGGCCACGCAAGCCCGGTCAAAGATTGAAGCTGAGGGCGCGCAAAGCGGAAGAATTTTTGCTGACGGGTCCAGAGGAGCTGGCAAGGCATCCATGTTCGAACATCTGTCCCAACGCCTGGGCGACACGCAATTCTTGTTCTCGCTTCTCGTCGCAGTGGCTGCCATGGCGACGGTGTTGACGGTCGCGATGCCGCTCTTGTCGCCGGCCGATCACTTGAACAGGCGGATGAAGGCGATCGCCACCGAGCGTGGCCGGATCCGTGCCCGCGAACGGACTCGCCTTGCATCCGAGAAGAAGGGGCTCCGGGAGAAGCCCAAGGCTTATATGCTGCGGGTCGTCGAACACCTGAACCTGCGCAAGTGGGTCGGCACCGACACGGCGCCCGCCCAACTGGCTGCCGCGGGGTTCCGTGGCAACAAGGCCGAGATCGCGTTCCTGTTCTTCAAACTGGTTGCGCCGCTCCTCTTGATGGGGCTGACGTCGTTCTATCTTTTCGTCCTATCGAGCTCGGACTGGCCGGTCATCAACCGGATCGCGGGCGTGTTGTTCGCGACCTATCTTGGCATCAAGGCGCCGGACATCTTCTTGTCCAATGCCACGCAGAAGCGGCGTGCGTCGATCAAGCGCGCCTTCCCCAACACGCTCGATCTCCTGCTGATCTGCGTCGAGTCCGGCATGTCGATCGAGCATGCGATCCGCAAGGTCGGCAAGGAAATCGGTTCCGAATCGGTGGCCATGGCCGAGGAACTGTCCTTGACGGCCGCCGAGCTGTCCTACCTCTCGGATCGCCGCCAGGCCTACGAGAATCTCGGAACCCGCACGGGAACCGAACACATCAAGGCGGTCACGTCCGCCTTGATGCAAGCCGAGCAATACGGCACGCCGATGGGTACGGCGTTGCGGGTTCTCGCGCAGGAAAGTCGCGACGCCCGCATGATGGAAGCGGAAAAGAAGGCCGCGTCCCTGCCGCCGAAATTGACCGTGCCGATGATCCTGTTCTTCCTGCCGGTCCTGTTCGCCATCATTGGCACGCCGGCTATCATTCAGGTGATGGCACTGTCGAAGTAGGCGGAAGAGATCGGGCCCGGACCGACTTGCCATCCGAGTGGATCGTTTGGCTTCTGCGAGGGGCAATCCAGCTTGGTGCCGAGGCCGACCTGGCGACCGGGCCGGCGGTCGAACCAAGGCCCTCGGATTAAGCCGCGCGAATTCGATCCCGTTCGCTCTCCTTAATGCCGGAAGTGGCGGTATCCCGTGAACACCATGGCGAGCCCGGCGTCGTCGGCGGCCCGCACGACTTCATCGTCGCGCATCGAGCCGCCTGGCTGGATCACGGCCGTGGCGCCAGCCTCGATGGCGGCCTGGAGCCCATCCGCGAATGGAAAGAAGGCGTCCGATGCGAGGACCGAGCCTTCCGTCAGCCGCTCATCGATGCCAGCCGCCCGAGCGGCATCGGCGGCTTTCAACACGGCGATGCGAGCTGCGTCCACACGGCTCATCTGTCCCGCTCCGATGCCGACCGTTGCGCCGTCCTTCGCGAAAACGATCGCGTTCGACTTCACGTGTTTGGCGACCCGGAAAGCGAATTTCAGATCGGCGAGTTCGCGCTCGGTCGGTGCTCGCTTGGTCACGACCTGAAGGGACATCGCGGCGACATCGGCCCCGTCGCGGTCCTGTGCCAGGAAGCCGCCTGCGACCGTCCGCAGAACGGTACCGGGGGCGTGCGGATCCGGCAGCGATCCTGTGAGGAGCAGACGGAGGTTCTTTTTGGCCGCGACGATCGCGATTGCGTCCTCGTCGGCGTCTGGCGCCACGATCACTTCTGTGAAGATAGCCGTGATTTCGCGGGCGACGGCGGCATCCATCCGACGGTTCAAGGCCACGATGCCGCCGAAGGCCGAGGTCTGATCACAGCGGTAGGCCTTTGCATAGGCGTCCAGCAGCGAGCCACCGACAGCCACACCGCAGGGATTGGCATGCTTGATGATCGCGACCGCGGCGAAGTCGGCAGGAAACTCCGCCACGAGTTCGATCGCCGCATCCGTGTCGGCGATGTTATTGTAGGAGAGCGCCTTGCCCTGGACCTGTCGCGCCGTCGCGACTCCGGGGCGCCGTTCGCCAGTGCGGTAGAACGCAGCCGCCTGATGCGGATTTTCGCCGTAGCGCAGCACCTCGGCCCGCTCGCCGCCAAGCGCCCGGAACATCGGCATTGTGACGCCGGCCGGCCCCATCATCCAGGTGGAGATCGCCGCATCGTAGGTTGCGGTCCGGGCGAAGGCCTTCTGGGCGAGCCTCAGCCGAGTTTCGGCCGTTGTTGCACCGTCGTTTGCAGCGATCTCATCGAGAACGACCTGGTAGTCTTCCGGATGCACCACGACGGTCACGTCGGCATGATTCTTGGCCGCACCGCGGATCATGGCCGGGCCACCGATGTCGATGTTCTCGATACATTCGGCGAAGGGCGCTTGGCGGGCGACGGTGGCTTCGAAGGGATAAAGATTCACGACCAGCAGGTCGATCGGCGCGATGTCATGCGACAGCATGGCGGCTTCATGGGCAGGGTTCTCGCGGATGGCCAAAAGGCCGCCGTGGACCTTCGGGTGCAGCGTCTTCAACCGCCCATCCATCAACTCAGGGAAGCCGGTCAGATCCGCCACGTCGCGCACCGGAAGGCCCGCCTCCACGAGCGCCCTATGGGTGCCTCCCGTCGAAACAAGTTCGATCCCCGCCCGATGCAGAGCGGCAGCGAAGTCCTGCAACCCCGATTTGTCCGAGACCGACAGGAGGGCACGTTTGATCGGGCGGGGCGACATGGGAACTCGTTTCAAGGCGGGGCGGACCGCGCGGGCCATATCACGAAGGCGATGGCAGGAAAACGCTTGTCAGGGACGCGATGCGACAAAGGCGTCCCAGCGGTGCGATGCGGCACTTAGATCCGCCAGCGTACCTTTCCAAAGGCGCTCCGGCACCTACCATAAGCTGTGCCGCGTCGCACCATAGGCGTGCGGCAAACGTTTCGACGAGGTCGTGCTTCATGCGTGATTGGCAATGAGTTTGCCCAAGTTGCTGGTGCGAGGTGCGTTGGCTTGGTCCACGCGGATAACGGCAGGGCTGTTGGGATTTCTTCTGGCCGGATGCCAGGCGCGGGTTCTCGATCCTCAGGGCCCGGTCGGCGTGGCCGAGCGCATGATCCTGCTCAATGCGCTCGCCATCATGCTGTGCATCGTCGTGCCCCTCATCGTGGCGGTCCTGGGTTTCGCTTGGTGGTTCCGGACCGGGAACCCCAAGGCGCGCCGGCTGCCCGAATGGAGCTTTTCCGGGCAGATCGAGATCGTGACGTGGTCGGTGCCCCTGATGGCCATCATGTTTCTCGGCGGGATCGCTTGGTTCGGCTCACACGAACTCGACCCGGGCAAGCCGCTCTCCAGTGAGAAGAAGCCTCTCGATGTCCAGGTCGTCTCGCTGGACTGGAAATGGCTGTTCATCCTGCCCGATCAGAAAGTTGCGAGCATCAATAGCCTCGTGGTGCCCGTGGGCACGCCGGTGCGGTTCGCTTTGACTTCGGCAAGCGTCATGAACGCGTTCTTCATCCCGAGACTTGGCAGCATGATCTACACGATGAACGGGATGGTCCAGAAGCTGAACCTCCAGGCCGACCATGAGGGGACCTACGACGGGTTGTCGAGCCACTTCAGCGGCGACGGGTTTCCCGGCATGCATTTCACCGTCCGTGCGGTGCCGCAGGCCGAATTCGATGCGTGGGTGGAAGCCGCCCGGGGGTCGGGCCCGGCACTTGACGAAAATGCGTACACGTCTCTTGCCCGCCAAAGCATGAACGTGCCGGCCGCGACCTTCCGCGACGTCGCGGCCGACCTGTTCGACCGGATCGCGACGCAGCAGATCCCGCCCGGTCCGGGACCCGACCAGACCGATCCACAATCGAAAATCTCACCCAAGGCCGGAGGCTGATCGTGCTGGGACGACTGACGCTCGCGGCGATCCCGCTCGACCAGCCGATCCCGCTCATTGCGGCGGCGTTGGTCGGGCTCGTGCTCCTGGCCGTGATGGCCTGGATCGTTTTCGCAGGGCACCTTCCCTATCTTTGGCGGGAGTGGATTACGTCGGTCGATCACAAGCGGGTCGGCATCATGTACACCCTACTCGCGCTCGTCATGCTGTTGCGCGGCTTTTCGGACGCGATCCTCATGCGATCCCAGCAGGCGCTCGCTTACCAAGCGCCTGGCTATCTGCCGCCCGAACACTACGACCAGATCTTCTCGGCGCATGGCACGTTGATGATCTTCTTCGTCGCCATGCCGTTCATGATCGGGCTCATGAATTTCGTGCTGCCGCTGCAGCTTGGGGTGCGGGATGTAGCCTTCCCCACGTTGAACTCCGTGTCGTTCTGGCTGACCGCGACGGGCGCGCTCCTGGTGAATATCTCGTTGGTCGTGGGTGAATTCGCTCGCACCGGGTGGTTGCCCTATCCGCCTTTGTCGGAGACCGCCTACTCGCCCGGTGTGGGCGTGGATTATTACCTGTGGTCGCTGCAGATCTCAGGAGTCGGCACATTGATGTCGGGCATCAATCTCGTCACCACCATCCTGAAGATGCGGGCGCCGGGCATGACCTACCTGCGCATGCCGATGTTCTGCTGGACGGCGCTGGCCTCGAACCTGCTCATCGTCGCGGCTTTTCCCATTCTCACCGCGACCCTCGCGATGCTGATCCTCGACCGCTACCTCGGCTTCCACTTCTTCACGAACGAGGCCGGCGGGAACGTGATGATGTTCAACAATCTCATTTGGGCCTGGGGCCACCCGGAGGTGTACATTCTCATCCTGCCGGCTTTCGGGATCTTTTCCGAGGTGATCTCGACCTTTTCCGAGAAGCCGCTGTTCGGCTACCGCTCAATGGTCATGGCCACGATGGCGATCTGCCTGCTCGCCTTCATGGTCTGGCTTCATCATTTTTTCACCATGGGGGCCGGCGGCGACGTGAATGCCGTGTTCGGCGTCGCCACGATGATCATCGCGGTGCCGACCGGCGTGAAGGTGTTCAACTGGCTCTTCACCATGTATGGCGGGCGTATCCGCCTCGACACGCCGATGCTCTGGGCGATCGGCTTCGTCGTGACCTTCACGATCGGCGGGATGACGGGCGTGATGCTCGCGATCCCTCCGGCCGATTTCGTGTTGCACAACTCGCTGTTTCTTGTGGCGCATTTTCACAATGTGATCATCGGCGGCGTGCTGTTCGGTGGATTTGCCGGCTATACGTTCTGGTTCCCGAAAGCCTTCGGGTTCCGATTGCATGAGGGCTGGGGCAAAGCGGCCTTCTGGTGCTGGATCGTCGGGTTCTATGTCGCGTTCATGCCGCTCTATCTGCTCGGCCTGATGGGCATGACGCGGCGCATGCAGCATTATGACGACCCAACGTGGCATCCTTGGCTGATCGTGGCGGCAGTGGGGGCGGCGATCATTCTCGCCGGGATCATCTGCCAGGTCGTGCAACTCTTCGTCAGCATCCGGCAAAGGGCATCGTTGCGCGACGAAACCGGCGACCCTTGGAACGGGCGTTCCTTGGAGTGGTCGACCGCCTCGCCCCCGCCCGCCTTCAATTTCGCGGTGCTGCCTGAAGTGCACGGCGAGGAACCCTACTGGGGCATCAAACAGCGCGCCCACGAACAGCAGCATCTCGACAATACGCCCGACTACGAACCGATCGATATGCCGCGGAACAGCCCCACGGGCTTCGTCTGCGCCTTCTTCGCGACACTCGTGGGTTTCGCGCTCATTTGGTACATGTGGTGGCTGGCGATCGTCGGCTTGTTGGGCGCCTATGCGACCTTCGTGGTCTTCGCCTGGCGCAATCGGGTTGAGGATGTCATCCCGGCCGAAACCGTCGCCCGCATCGACCAAGCCAATCGTCGTGCGAGAGCGCGAGCCCTGGAAACCCTGGAGGTGGCCTCGTGAGCTCCGCATCCACCTTCGCGGCGCCGGAGAGCAACGGACAAAAGTCGCGATCGGGCGGCGACCCCTATCAGCTGGGACGCGACGCGGGACGCGACGACGGTTCGACGGGGCGGGGCAGCGGAGGGCCTGCCCCGAAGCGGATCGTGGTCGGCTATGGCTTCTGGATCTTTATCCTCTCCGACATCATCATGTTCGCGGCTTTTTTTGCCGCTTTTGCCGTGCTCAAAGATGCGACGGCCGGTGGGCCGTCCGGCATGCAGCTCTTCGACAGGCGCAACGTCGGCGTCGAGACCGTCTGCCTGCTTCTGTCGAGCTACACCTGCGGTATGGCAAGCTTGGCGATGCTCAGGAAAAACCAGCTGTGGTTCCATGTCGCCATGCTGGCGACGGCTGTGCTTGGTGCGATGTTTCTGGGGCTGGAGTTCAAGGAATTCGCGGATCTGGTCTCCCGCGGCGCGGGGCCGAGCCGGAGCGCCTTTCTTTCAGCCTTCTTTACGCTGGTGGGATGTCACGGGCTGCACGTGACCTGTGGTCTGCTTTGGCTCCTCACCATGATGGCTCAGGTCTTCGCCAAGGGATTTCGTGACGATATCCTCCGGCGGACCATGTGCTTCACCCTGTTCTGGCACGCGCTCGACATCGTTTGGGTGGGTGTCTTTACCGTCGTCTACCTCATGGGAGTGACCACATGAGCGATCAGGCCGCCGCTTCGCAGCGCCGCCATGAGGCGGGCCGCACCCACGACAAGGCCCCGGGGGAACCGCATGAAGAAATGTCCGAGCTCACGAATGGTGTGCGCAACTACCTGATCGGCTTGGGCCTCGCGGCATTGCTGACGGCGGGTTCGTTTGTGATCTCCGAGACCGGGCTCATCTACGGTCCGGTCGTGCCGATCGCTCTCATCGTTTTTGCCATCGCTCAGATGGGCGTGCACCTCGTCTTCTTCCTGCATCTCACCACGGCCCCCGACAACCTCAACAACGCCATGGCGCTCGCCTTTGGAGTGTTGATCGTGCTGCTTCTCATTGGCGGCTCGCTGTGGATCATGTCGCATCTCAATCACAACATGGCCCCGATGGACCAGATGATGCAGATGCAGCATTGAGGTTACCGGCCGATCAGAACTGAAGACCGGGAACCGAAAAGCACCCTCTCCGATTTCTCAACGGGGCGAGTTTTATAAGAGGATGTGACTATGCGCAGATGGAAAGCCTGGATCGCAGGTGCTCTGGCGTTTGTCGGCCTTGCCGCTGTTCAGGGTGAGGCGCAGGCGCGGCCGATGACGCCGCCACAACTCGCGCCGCTTCATGCGACTCAGACGGAGCCGTCGGCTGCGGCCACCGAGCCAACCTGCTACTGGCATCGTGGTTATCGCTACGGCTGGCACCGTCACTATGGCTGGCGGCGCCATTATGGTTTTCATCGTCGATATGGATGGCGCCGGCCCTACGGGTTCTACCGGCATCGCTCCTACCGTCCGGTCCACTATGGTTGGTATCGACCGTGGAGATATCACCGGCCCTATTATGGCTGGCATCGGCATTACGGATGGCGCCGCTGGTAGTCTGAAGCGGAGGCGGGACGACCTCAATGGCTGCGAGATCTGGTGAGGTCGTCGATGCTGAGGAGAGGTCAGCCTCCATCTTAACGTGCCGTAGCGTCTCTGGCCGGGAGCGTGGGATCACGTCCGGCCTTCGGCCGATCTGATCCCACCGAAGTTCTGGCTGGATGCTTTCGCAACGGCCCGCCTCAATCGCATAACAACTGAAGTCCACACGGCGCAAAGACGAACGATCTCAACGCCAGTGTGGCCTTCAAGGCTTCCGACGTCCCGGCACCCGCTACTCGCCAGGTTGAGCCGCAGTCGTCACGCCCGTGTCGTCGTGGATTCCGGCCCAAATCCGCTTTTTTATGGCATAGAGCAATCCGATAAACACGGCGAGGAAGATGACGACCGTTAAGCCCATGCGCTTGCGCTCGACGAGCTTCGGCTCGGCCGCCCACATGAGAAAGGCCGCGATATCGTGGGAATATTGCTCCACAGTCTGCGGAGACCCGTCGGTGTAGGTCACCTGGCCGTCGCTAAGCGGCTTCGGCATTGAGATGGCGTGACCAGGATAGTAGTCGTTGTAGTACTTGCCGTCCGGAAGCTTGAATCCGTCAGGCGGGTTATCATGGTAACCGTTCAGCACAGCATGGATGTAATCCACGCCCTGCTCCGAATATTGGCTGAAAGGTTGCAGCATGAACCACAGCCCGCCGAACTCGATGTCGCGCGCCTTGGCGAGAACCGACATATCCGGGGGCAGGGCCCCACCATTCGCCGCGCGTGCGGCCTGCTCATTAGGAAAGGGCGAGGGAAACGGATCTGAAGGACGTCCCGGACGCTCAAACATGTCGCCGGCATCGTTCGGACCGTCCTGCACCTTGAAGGTCTCGGCCAATGCCTTGACTTGCCCCTCGCTGAAACTCGGGCCGCCCGCCTGCGACAGGTTGCGGAACGACACGAAATGCATCGAATGGCAGTTCGAGCAGACCTCGCGGTAGACCTGATAGCCGCGCTGCAACTGGGCCTGATCATAACGTCCGAAGGGGCCCGCGAATGACCACGATTGTTTCGGCGGCAGCGGCGCCGGAGCGGCTTCCTGCGCGCGCGCCGGAGCCGCCACGGCTAGAAATCCGGCAGCCAGGAGAGCCGGAGCGCCGAAGATCCTCAAGGGCGACATGATCGTCTTTCCGTTCCGAGTCACGAGTTCGAGCCGCATCATCCGTCCACCGATGGACTTGCAGTGGTCCGCGCCGCCACCATCGCGCCGGACGACCCACGCGTGGTCGAGAGGACCGCATCCGTGATCGTGGCAGGCAGCTTGAGGGGTGTCTCGAAAAAGCCGAGGAGGGGCAGCACGACCAGGAGATGGAAGAAATACCAGAAGGTCAGGATCTGGGACGCGGTGACGATCCCGCCGACCGGCTCCTGCGAGCCGCAATAGCCGAGACCCGCCACGGCCGCGAACCAGACCCAGAGGAACACGCGGTAGACCGGGCGGAAATTGGCGGAGCGAATCCGCGAGGTATCGAGCCACGGCAGGAAGGCCAGCAGCAGGATCGAGCCGAACAGGGCGCAGACACCCCCGAGCTTGTTCGGCACGGCGCGTAGCATCGCGTAATAGGGCAGGAAGTACCATTCCGGGACGATATGGGCCGGCGTGACCAGCGGGTTCGCCTCGATATAATTGTCGGCGTGGCCGAGATAGTTCGGCACGTAGAAGACAAAATACGAGAAGAACAGCATGAAACAGACGACCGCGAGGCCATCCTTGACGGTGAAATAGGGGTGGAAGGGCAGCGTGTCCTTCTTCGATTTCACCTCGACGCCAAGCGGATTGTTCGAACCTGGCACATGCAAGGCCCAGATGTGCAGGACAACGAGCCCGGCAATCATGAAGGGCAGGAGGTAATGCAGCGCGAAGAACCGGTTCAGCGTTGCATTGCCAACCGAATAGCCGCCCCACAGCCACACCGTGATGGCATCACCCACCAGTGGGATGGCCGAGAACAGCGAGGTGATGACTTTGGCGCCCCAGAAGCTCATCTGGCCCCAGGGAAGCACATAGCCCATGAAGGCCGTGGCCATCATCAGGAGGAAGATGATGACACCGAGGATCCATAGAATTTCGCGTGGCGCCTTGTAGGACCCGTAATAGAGGCCACGGGCGATGTGGATGTAGACCGCGATGAAGAACATCGACGCGCCGTTGGCATGCATGTAGCGCAGCAGCCACCCGAAATTCACGTCGCGCATGATGTGCTCGACGGACGCGAAGGCGAGCGTCGACTCCGGCGTGTAATGCATCGCCAGCACGACGCCGGTGACGATCTGGGCCACCAGCATGAAGGCCAGAATGCCGCCGAAGGTCCAGAAATAATTCAGGTTTCGTGGATTTGGAAAGGCCACGAAGGAGGAGTGAACGAGCCCGATGATCGGAAGACGGCTTTCAAACCACTTCAGAACCGGGTTCTTGGGAACGAAGGTCGTTGAACCGCTCATGGGCGTTTCTCTCAATCCTTATGATGCCAGTCGCCGACGCCGGCGTCAGCCGATCTTTACCTTGGTATCGGTCAGGAACACGATCGGTTCAGGGACCAGCAGGTTCTTCGGTGCCGGCCCATGCCGTACCCTGCCCGACACATCGTATTGCGACCCATGGCAGGGGCAGAGCCAGCCATCATAGGGACCTTCATGGCCGAGCGGCACACAGCCAAGGTGGGTGCAGACGCCGAGCACGATCAACCATTCCGGCTTTTGGACGCGCGACTGGTCGGTCGCCGGATCGATCAAATCGCTCAGAGGCGTGTCCTGCGCTTCCTTGATCTCTTTCGGGGTCCTGTGCCGGATGAAAACGGGATTGCCGCGCCATTTGATGGTAACGATGGCGCCCGGCTCGATCTTGCTGATGTCGACCTCGGTCGAGGCGAGCGCCAGCGTCGACGCATCGGGGCTCATCTGGCTGATCAGCGGCCACACAACAGAACCGATGCCGACGGCCCCGACGGCTCCCGTTGCAATGAACAGGAAATCTCTACGTGTCGGGGGAGTCCCCGGCGATGCGACTGCGACAGCCAAGAAATGCTCCAATCCTCACCAACGCGGCATTCTCGACGCGGCGTTTGCCTGTTCCTGGCGACCGACGCGAACTATAACGCCACGTTTTGGACGCCGCGCGATCAAGCGCGTACGACCGACCCCAAGTTTAGACCTTTTCGTCTTTGGCACCGTTCCAATCTCTTGTCCAGAGGCCGAAATGCCCTGGCGGCCAGGACCTAAGCGGTGTCGAAATCCGGGCACTATCTGCCTGCTTGAACTCCGGCCAGGAGCGCTGCACGATCTCCCAATGGCTCATGATCCGGCAGCGTTGGTGCTGGCACTCTATCAACCCGACATTCCGCAGAACGCCGGAACGCTCTTGCGGACATGCGCATGCCTCGGCGTCGCGGCTGCGCTCATCGAGCCGGCCGGCTTTCCCGTCTCAGACCGGCATTTCCGGCGTGCTGGAATGGATTACCTCGACCACGTCTCCCTCGCGCGGCATAGCTCCTTCGCGGCATTCGAGGAATGGCGATTGAATCATCGCCCGGCTCGGCGTCTCATTCTGCTGACCACAGCCGCTGCAACGAGCTATCTCGACGTTGTCTTCCGGCCGGGCGATATCCTGATGGTGGGTCGCGAATCGGCCGGCGTGCCGCCCGATGTCCATGCGGTCGCCGACCTGCAGGTCACGATCCGCATGCGGCCGCCGATGCGCTCGCTCAACGTCGCCGTGGCGGCCAGCATGGTGCTGGGCGAGGCCCTGCGACAACTGGACCGCGGTGAAGCCGCAGACACGAAGGGCCACGATGAATCCGCATGAGTCCGCACACCCGGAGAACCGCGAGACGGAGAAGAACGCGGCGCGGGCTTGGTTCGAGAGTCTTCAGGTGCGACTCATCGCAGCCTTCGAAACCCTTGAAGCGAATGAGCCGGCGGGTCCCGGCGCACCAGCCGAGCCAGGCCGTTTCGCACGGGAAGAATGGCATCGCACCGATCATACGGGAGAGCCGGGCGGCGGCGGCATTATGGCGGTGCTGAAGGGGCGTGTCTTCGAGAAAGCGGGGATACATACGTCGACCGTTTTTGGTCAGTTCGCCCCCGAATTCGCGAATCAGATTCCAGGGGCGGCGGAGGATCCGCGCTTCTGGGCGTCAGGCATTTCGCTGATCGCCCATCCCTGGAACCCGCATGTGCCGGCTGTGCATATGAACACGCGTTTCGTGGTGACCTCGAAGGCTTGGTTTGGCGGCGGCGCCGACCTGACGCCTGTTCTCGATGTGCGCCGTACCCAGGACGATCCGGATACGCTGGCCTTCCATGCGGCCATGAAACAGGCCTGCGAGGCACATCCGGCTGTCGCGCCCTATGACAAGTTCAAGGCATGGTGCGAAGACTATTTCTTTCTTAAGCACCGCAATGAGCCGCGCGGCGTCGGGGGAATTTTTTACGACTATCTCGCGACCGACCCGTTCGACGCTCCCTTCGCTTTCACGCGGGCTGTCGGCGATGCGTTCCTGGGCGTCTATCCCACCCTTGTGGTTGGAAATGCGGGAACGCCGGCTACCCCTGACCAGGTCCGCGAGCAACTGGTGCGGCGGGGCCGCTATGTCGAGTTCAATCTCCTCTACGACCGCGGTACGATCTTTGGATTGAAGACAGGTGGCAACGTCGCGTCGATTCTGTCGTCGCTGCCGCCGCGTGTGGAATGGCCGTGACGGCAGTGTCGCGGTTGTCATCCTGCCGTGCTAGAGCCTTCGACCTTGGCCGAATTTCCGGCCAGCAGCGGCGAGACCTCTCATGGAATTTGAAAAAGGAACGATCGTTCAGCTGAAATCGGGCGGGCCGGCGATGATCGTCACGGGCCAGACCGGAGACCGTGTCGAATGCCTTTGGTATGGTGATGTGGCCGATGATGTGAAGACCGGCACCGTGCCGTCATTCTGCCTGGTCGAAGCTGAAATCGAGGAAGTGGACGACCGCTGAACCGCATCTCCGCGCCAGTCGGCCTGCTCATGCGGCCACGCCGCCCTAGTTGAAGGTGGGAACGCCGGCGCTCTGTCGGACGCGACCATGGTGATGTTGATGCGAACAAGCACGTTTCGGCTCGGGGCGGCTTTCCTGTGTGTGGGGGCTTTGACGACCGCTCCCGCGATGGCCGCCGATATGGCCCATATCCGCGGCACGGTCTCGGCCGTGCAGGGGTCCCATGTGACGATTAAGACGGTCGACGGGAAAGACATTGGTCTGACCCTTGGGGCGGATTGGAAGATTGGCGGTGTTGTCGCTGCCAGCATGGCCGACATCAAGCCGGGCACCTTCATCGGCACGGCCAATGTGGCGGGACCTGATGGCAACAAGGCTCTCGAAGTGGTGGTGTTCCCCGAAGCCATGCGTGGTACCGGGGAAGGCGACTACGGATGGGACCTCAAGCCGAAAAGCGCGATGACGAATGCCAATGTCACCAGCAAGGTGGATGGCGTCGACGGCTCCAGCGTGATGCTGAGCTACAAGGGCGGCGAAAAGAAAGTCACAATTTCCCCCTCGACCCCCATCGTGACCATTGTCCCGGCCACCGAGGACGATGTGAAAACGGGGGCCAAGGTTTTCGTGGCCGGGAGCGAGACGCCGGACGGCACCATGCTGTCGGGCGGCCGCCTCGTTGTTGGCAAGAACGGTGTCACGCCGCCCATGTGATGACCCGAGCCGCGCCGGCCGGTCGCATGGGGGTCAAGCGTGGGGCGGCAGATCGTCGACGCCGAGCCGTGACTTGATATCCGCAAGAGCGCGATATTCCGCGGGGTGAGCGACGCCGTCGGCTGGGATAAGTTCCCGGCAGGCGGCGATCAGGACGTGGGCTGCCCGCCGTTGTCCGACGATCGGGTCGATCTTCTCCCAGGCAAGTTGTTGGGCCACTTCCGGGTCGAGCCGGAAATTGGCCTCATGCTCGGCAGCCGCATGGGCCACGTCGTCGCGAGAAAAGACTTCGAGCGCAGGCGTGTCACGGATGATGGCGAAGAGTCGGCGACGCTCGGCACTGGCCAATTCCCCGTCCGCATGGGCCATCAACGCGTAGGCGGCCACGAGTGCGTCCAACAACATCTCGGCAGGTGCGGTCGGGGCGTCGCGGGGCGACTCGGGGCGAACATTCGAAGACGATGTATACATCGAGGTAAACCTCCTTGGGTCAAAGGCTGCGCGCTCTTGCGTCGCGTAGATCGGAGGTCGAACGAAGATTTCGCCGGACCCCGACAGCGAGGCATGTCATCAGTGTGAGACATTGCGCAGACTGATCCGACATCGCGTCGTCGATAAAATCGATAACGCCAGAGGGGCCCGGATCAATACATAGAAACTGCCAGCGATTTCACATCCGCGCAAGCCGAGAGGCC
Organism: Lichenifustis flavocetrariae; assembly: GCF_026130545.1. Classification (GTDB taxonomy): domain Bacteria; phylum Pseudomonadota; class Alphaproteobacteria; order Rhizobiales; family Beijerinckiaceae; genus Lichenihabitans; species Lichenihabitans flavocetrariae. The sequence continues at coordinate 120,640 of NZ_JAMOIM010000001.1, forward strand.
TGAAACCGGCACCGCCGTGAATTAAACCTTGGCAAGGTCATACGAGGTACCGCAGGTTTTCGGGCCCCATCAAGGGACGTTTCGCGACGTGTCCCCGAGAACGACATCGGTCAGGCGCCGCAACGCGGCTTTAACCAACATCCCGTTCAATGCGTCCTCTCTCGTGATGCACATGGTCGAGATGTCGCGAACCGGATGTATGCGGTCCCTGCTGTTGGCGAGCATCCTGGCATCATCCGCCGGTGGATGCGCGTTGCTGCCCGGTTCCGAGGCCTTGCTCACGGATCGCGAGTGCATGACGCGCGCCATGTATTTCGAATCCAACCGGTCGAGCCCCGACGGTATGATGGCGGTCGGCACCACGGTGATGAACCGGGTGGCGGCGCCAGGCTTTCCCAAGACCGTCTGCGGTGTGGTCGGGCAGTCTGGCCAATATGCGAGCGGGGTCCTTACGAAACCCATGAACCCGCGCGAAAGCGCCCGGATCGCTGTGGTTGCGGATGCGGTTTTGGCGGGAGCGCGTCATCCACAGGTCGGTGGCGCGATGTACTTCCACACCGCGGGCCTCACCTATCCCTACACCAACATGCATTATGTCGCAGTTGCGGGCGGCAATGCCTTCTATGAGAAGCGGACGCTAGGCCGGGAGGAAACCTCGCCGCCGCCGCGAACCGAGGCTCGTCACGGGCCGCAGACGATCGACGATCTGCTGATGTCCTTCGCGGAGCCAGGGCCTGTCGCCCGGAACATCGCGGTCGCTCACGTGTCCTTTCCACGCCTCTAGGTCCGCCGCGTCCTTCCGCGTCCCGGCGGGTGCGCGCGTTTCGCACAGGCGGGCGCGGCAATGGCGCCCGACACCAAAAACCACAACGGTCCGGGCACTTAGAGGTCCACCAACGCTCAACTTAGATTTGAAATGACGATGGGCGGACTTGCTTTGTTCAACCATGCCAAAGGATGGTTTTGCTTGACCTTCCTCATCGTTTGACACCCCTGTCGAAGTCGTTCACAACAACCACAAATAGAAGCAGGCAGATCCAGAGGGCAATCCAGCTAGCAGGATCGGGCAACCCTCAACGTCCCCGAGGCGGATTAAAAACGGCGCTCCATGCACGTCCGAACGCAAGACCGACCCGATGTGAGACACGCCTGGAACGGCGATGTCATCTGGAGACGGGCATGACGGCAGTCGAGGTGGCCAGCAGGCAGCAGAACCATCGGGACGGAACGTCAAGGTCCCGGCGGTCCGACCGGATTTCCACCTTGGTCAGCCGGCAGACGGCGATCGCCGCGACCGTGCTGCTGGCGTGTAGTTTCAACGCCGGCCTCGCCTTGGTGAACGCCAACGGTGCGGCCCTGAATTCAAGCGTGGTGATCGCCTGCGAAGGTGCCTTGACCGCATCGGCTCTTGTGCTTGGCATCGATGGCCGGCGGCCCGACAAGATCAAGTGGGTCCTGCTCTGCGTGGCGATCGTGGGTTTCAACATCGCCAACGGCTTCGGCAGCGGCGCTTTCGACCCCAAGTTCATCCGCGATGTGCTGCTGATCCCGGTCTTCGTTCTTCTCGGTCTGTCCTCGGCGCCGGGGGATCTGCTCCGCGTAACCGTGAAGTTGCAGTGGCTCGTGCTCGCCGTGATGCTGTTCGAAGCGATCAGGCCGGACGATTTCGGCCGACTCTTCAACGTCATGTCCTATTATATCAACACCCGGGGATTTCAGGCGGAGTCGTTCTGGAACGGCGACTCCGACCTCTTCGTAAGCGCCACGCGGCCTGGCGAACGCTTCCTGTTCGCCTCGCTCAATATCCATCGGTTGTCGTCGATCTTTCTCGAGCCGGTCTCACTCGGAAACTATTGCGTGCTGGTCGCCATGATCATGATCGTGTGCTGGTCGTCGCTCAGCTTGAGACAGCGGGTGTTCTTCTGCATCAGCGACGCCATGATCCTTGTCGGATGCGATGGCCGCTTTGCGACGGTCTCGATCGTGCTGATGCTCGCGGTCCGGTTCGTGGCGCCATTGATGCCTCGCTTCAGCAACGTGCTCTACCTTCCGGGTATCCTCGGCGTTTCGGCGATTGTCGTGAACCTCTTCCACATTTCTCCACTGGGAGACGACTTTCCGAGCCGGACGGCAGGCAGCATCACGGCCCTCTCTCACCTCACCCCGGCAGGCCTTCTCGGCTATTCGGGTCCTTTCTCGTACAATGTCATGGATAGCGGGATCGCCTATCTGGTCTACAGCCAGTCGCTATGCGGCGCGGCGGTCATCTGGGCCTTCATAGCTCTCGGGATGCCACAGCGCGACCGTCTGGCGCAGGTCATGCTCCATGCCATTTCCCTCTACTTCACGATGAATCTTCTCATCAGCTACTCGGTCTTCTCGATCAAGACTGCCGCACTACTTTGGTTCGGCTACGGGCATATCGCACGCCATTCGGGCTACTATTTACGCGGCCGGTCCATCCCGCTCTTCACGGGCCCGACAGTCGAACGCCGCTCTGGCGAACTGATGCCGTCGGGTCGGACGGCCTGAGCTTTTGATACTCCCCAACCCAAGGAGCGAGACTTTGTGCAAGACACGGAGCAATACAGCGACCGTTTTGACCCTCGCTCTGGCGGCAAGCCTCTCGGGGGGAGCCGCGCAGGCGGCGTCATCCCCGGCTGCCTCGCTGCCGGCCTGGATCACGGGCGTGAATCTTTCGGGTGCCGAGTATAATAGTGCAAGCACGCGGATCTACTTCGATTATACATATCCCACGAAATCCGAAATAGACTATTATACGAAGAAGGGCCTCAAGCTCTTCCGCGTCCCCGTTCTCAGCAGCCGCATTCTCTCGACGAGCATGACGACCAATGGCGGGGGGCCTGATTGGAAAGCGCTGACCGGTTTTATTGCCCAAGCAGCGACAGCCGGCGCCTGGGTCGCCATCGATTTGCATCAATACGGCACTATGCCGTCCGGCCTTGTCGGCCGGAATGCCGCGGCCACGACCGAGTTCGTCGCGGCCTGGAGCGAACTCGCCAAGCGATTGAAAACGACACCGAACGTCGTCTTCGGCCTGATGAACGAGCCCAACCAGCAATCGGCCAGTGAATGGCTGAGCGGCGTTAACGCCGCTGTGGCAGCCATCCGGAAGGCTGGAGCTACGCAACTGATTCTCGTGCCCGGCTCCTACTGGAGCGGGGCACATAATTGGACAACGACCGACAATGCCGCGGTCATGGCAGGCGTGAAGGATCCGGGCAATAACTTCGCCTATGAAGTGCACCAATATCTCGACCAGTATAGTTCTGAGACCACCGCCGCGGTTGCCAAAGGCAACGGCAAAACCAGCCTCGTCGCGTTCACGAACTGGGCGCGGTCCCGTCACGTGAAAGGCTTTCTTGGCGAGTTCGGTTTTGCGACCACGGCCGATGCCATGGCCGAGGGCAGCGATCTTGTGGCCTATATGGCGGCCAACAGGGATGTCTGGCGGGGCTGGACCTATTGGGCCGGTGGGCCGTGGTGGGGGAATTACATGTTCTCGGTCGAACCGAGCTCGGCCGGCGACAAGCCGCAGATCAGCGTGTTGACCAAATATAAGTAGCCGTCAGGCTTGATGGACGGCCACACAAGGAGACGGCATGGGAGTTCGCGCCCTCAAGGCCAATTTCACGATCAACATCCTGGGCGCCTTGGTGCCTCTGGGCGTGTCGCTCGTGACCGTTCCGATCTATATCCGCCACATCGGCGACGCGCGCTATGGCGTGCTGTCGATCGTGTGGGTCCTGCTCGGCTATCTTGGGTTCTTGGATTTTGGCCTGTCGCGAGCCGCCGTGAATGCGCTGGCGCGGTTGCGAGACGCACCGCAGGCGGATCGGGCGAAGGTTCTCGTGACGACCGTCGCACTCAATCTTGCGCTCGGACTGCTCGGCAGCCTCATTCTGGCGGGTGTCGGCGGGTACCTGCTTCAGCATGTCCTCAACGTGCCGGACGATCTGAAGCCGGAGATCGCACGGGCCTTTCCCTGGGTCGTCGCCTTGTTTCCCATGGCGCTGGTCGCTGGAGTGGGCATCGGAACACTTGAATCGCGTGAGCGCTTCCTGCTCGCCAATTGCCTCCAGGTCGGCGGTACGGCGGCCGGACAGATCGTGCCGGTGCTCCTGGCAGCCCTGGTCAGCCCTTCGCTCGCCCTCATCATTCCGGCGGCCGCCCTCGCGCGTGGCCTGATGGTCGTGACAGTGCTGGTCGTGGTCTGGCGCAGCGAGGGGCCGCTTTCGTTTCGTCAGTTCGACCGCTCGCAGGCGCGCAAGCTTCTCAGCTACGGCGGATGGATCACGGTCTCGGGTGTGATCAGTCCGATCCTGGTCTCCGCCGACCAGTTCGTGATCGGGTCCACCCTGGGCGTCGCGGCCGTCGCGCTTTACGCCATTCCAATGAACCTGGTCACGCGCAGCCAGGTGTTCCCGTCGGCCTTGGCCAGGACCTTGTTTCCCCGTATGTCGCACGCGGGCGGCGAAGATGCGCGGCGGCTGGCGCGGCGCGCCCTCGGGTCGCTGACCTACGGCTATGGCGCGATCTGTGCTCCGGCCATCGTGGCAACGCCCCTGTTCTTCCATTACTGGATCGGGCCGGAACGTGCCGCTGTCGCGGCGCCGGTCGCGCAACTCCTGTTCTTCGGTGCCTGGGTCAATGGCCTCGCTTTCGTGCCTTACGAATTGCTGCAAAGCCAGGGGCGACCTGATGTGACGGGCAAGTTCCACGCGGCTGAAGTCCTGCCCTTCACGGCCCTTTTGTGGGGTGCGACAAGCCTGTTCGGGATCATGGGAGCCGCCGTGGCCTGGAGTCTCCGCTGCGCCATCGATGCTCTGTGCCTGTATGTGGCGTCGCGGATGCCGCGTGAGGACCTGGCGCGGGCCATGGTGCCGCTGCTTCTGATGCTGGCCGCGGGCCTTCTGTCGCATTTCGTCGGCGACAGACTCTGGGCGGGGCTTGCCGCGACCGTGATCATCGGCCTCTTGGCATTGACGATGGCTCTGAGCCTGGATGCGGACCTGCGTCGACTTGCCGAGAGCGTCGTCCTTCGCCTGATACGGCGGGCGCCGAAACCGCCCCTCGACGATGTTGTCTCCCGCGTCGAGCCTTCCGCATGACGACCCTCTCGGTCGCTATGGCGACCTACAACGGCGCCCGTTTTCTCCGCCACCAGCTCGACAGCCTCGCGGCGCAGGCGCTTCTGCCGGACGAGCTGGTGGTGACGGACGATGGATCGACCGACGCGACGCTCGCCCTCCTCGAAGATTTCGCGGCGTCCGCGCCGTTTCCGGTGCGGGTTCATCGCAATCGCGACCAGCTCGGCTACCGGGCCAATTTCCTGCATTGCGCGAGTCTTTGCACCGGCGACCTCATCGCTTTTTGCGATCAGGACGATGTGTGGCTGCCGACAAAGCTCGCCACCCAGGTGGCTCAATTGGACGACGCGGAGGTGCAGCTCTGCTGTCACAACGTGCTCCTGGTCGACAGTCAGGGGCAGAGCCTTGGCCGGACCTTCCAGCAATGGGACATGCCGCCACGCTTCACCTTCAGGAGCGGACCGCCGTTCTGCTTCAGCATCGGCTTCACGCTCGTCTTTCGCCGCCGCCTCTTGGCCTTCGCGTCGCAATGGCCGCTCTCGCGCGATGAGAACGAACCGCACCTGCGGATGGCGCACGACCAGTGGTTCTGCTTTTTGGCCTTGGCGCTCGGCACGATCGCCTTCGTGCCGGAGGTGCTGGCGCACTACCGGCAGCACGATCGCAACACCTCGGGGCCGCGTTCGGTCTGGGACGGGGTCTCGCCTGACGCCGCGGAACTCCTGGCGAGCCGCCGCGCGGAATATCGCCGCCTGAGCGTCGCGGCCCGCAACCGGGCGGACCTGCTGGCCGCCATGGTCGCCGCCGCCGAGCCGGCCGACCGACCGATATTGGCCACGGCGGAAGCTCATTATGCGGTCTTGCACAAGACGTTAGGGCGGCGTCGGGATTTCTACCACAGCGCCTCTGCCAGCCAGGGCCTGTGGCGGCTCTTCGCGGCCGTTTGTCATGGCGACTATCGGGTCGGGAGCCGCTGGCATTTTACGCCGCGCAATCTGATCCGCGACATGCTGCTACTCGGTGCTTTGGGCACGGCACAGCCTGGCGGCGCGCCCGAAGGCTCCAGCTAGAACACCACCGTTTTGTGGCCGTTGAGGAGCACGCGGCGTTCAAGGTGGAGCTTCACGGCACGAGCCAGCACCCGCGATTCGATGTCGCGCCCGACGGCCACGAAATCGTCCGGCGACAGGGCGTGGCTGACCCGTTCCGTCTCCTGCTCGATGATCGGTCCCTCGTCGAGATCGGGGGTCACATAATGGCCTGTCGCGCCGATGATCTTCACGCCCCGCTCGTGCGCCTGATGATAGGGTTTGGCGCCCTTGAAGCTCGGTAGGAACGAGTGGTGGATGTTGATGATGTGGCCGAACAACTGCCCCGACAGGTCGTTCGACAAAACCTGCATGTAACGCGCCAGCACGATGAGATCCGCACCCGTCTCGCGGTAGAGCGCGAGAAGGCGGGCTTCCTGCTCGGACTTGTTGTCCTTGCTGACGGGCCAGACATGATAGGGAATGCCGGCCGCCTCGGCCGCCGTTCGGGTTGCATCGTGATTCGACACGATCGCCACGATCTCGGCCCGCAGCCAGCCGACGCGGATCTGATAGAGCAGGTGCTCGAGGCAATGGTCGAATTTCGAGACCATGATGATGATGCGCGGCACTTCATCGGCGCGGGTCAGCATCACATTCATGCCGAAATCGGCCACCATCGGCGACAGCACGGCTTCCAACGAATGCCGATCGACCGTCCCGGGCGCGATGAAGGCGATCCGCATGAAGAAGCGGTTGCTCGAGCGATCCCAGAACTGGGCGCTCTCGGCGATGTTGGCGCCGATCACCGCGATGGCGCTCGTCACGGTCGCGACAATGCGCGGGCGGTCCTGGCACGACAGCGTCAGAATCCAGGTGTGGTCCGTCATGGTCGATGTTCCCCGATTGGCTCGCTTCTAGCAACCAGCGGGGTTCATTCGCAATCGCGAGACCGACCAAGCCTGCTCGCGGGCTGACGTTCGGTGACTAAAGCCCAAGATCCGACAGTCCCGGATGGTCCGACGGCCGGGGTCCGCCCTGGTCCCAGTGGAACTTCCGATCTGAGGCCCCGATGGGGAGATCGTTGATGCTGGCGTGGCGGGCCCGCATCAAACCGTGGGCGTCAAACTCCCAGTTCTCGTTGCCATAAGCCCGGAACCACTGCCCCGCCTCGTCATGGAACTCATAGGCGAAACGGACCGCGATGCGGTCCTGGGTGAAGGCCCAGAGTTCCTTGATGAGGCGGTACTCATGCTCACGCGCCCATTTCCGGGTGAGAAAGTCGATGATCGCGGGTCGGCCTTCGAAGAACTCACTCCGGTTCCGCCAGCGGCTGTCGACCGTATAGGCGAGGGCGACACGCTCCGGGTTGCGGCCATTCCAGCCATCCTCGGCGGCGCGGACCTTGATGATGGCGCTCTCTTGCGTGAATGGCGGGAAGGGTGGGCGTTGTTCGGCCATGGAACACCTCGTTGGAAGGCTTGAGCGGTGGCTCAGCCTCGCTTGCCTTTCAGATCCTTCATGATCTCGCGACCGGCATTGTATCCCGGAATCCCCGACACCCCACCCCCGGGGTGCATCGACGAGCCGCAAATGTAGAGCCCCTGTATGGGAGTGCGGTAATCCGCATAGCCCGAGACGGGACGTTGGAAGAACAATTGGTCGGCCGACAACTCGCCATGGAAGATGTGGCCCTGCGGCAGGTTGACGATGTTCTCGATGTCCGGGGCAATGAGCAATTGCGCTTCGATCACGTCGTTGGAGAAGCCCGGAGCGTAGTCCTCGATCGTGTCGAAGACGGTCTTCTTGAACTTCTCCTTCTCGGTCGCCCAGTCCGCGCCCTTCAACTTGTAGGGGGCATGGCCGCCGAACAGGTTGACGACGTGCTTGCCCTCGGGCGCGAGCGTGGTGTCGACGATTGTTGGCACCACCGGGGTGATGAAGGGGCGGGACGAGTACCAGCCGTGCTTGGCGTCGTCATAGGCGCGCTCCAGATAGTCGATGTCGGGCGCGATATGCATGTAGGTCGGATAGGAGAAGTTGCCGAGCGCGCCCTCCTGCCGGATGCGGTCGAGGATGCGGTATTGCGGCGGCCGCTCGCACGCGATGTTCATCTTGAAGGCGGTCGAGAAGGTTCGGAAGTTCTTGATCTCGCGCGTCACCTGGGCCGGCAGGTGCTGCTCGCCGACAAGGTCGAGGTAAAGGATCTTGGCGCTGGCGTTCGAGATGATGGACTTTGCCGCATAGGTGTCGCCCTTGTCGGTGATCACCGACGTGGCGCGGCCCCCCTGGATGCGGACCTCCTTGATCGCGGCACCCGTGACGATATCGACGCCTTTTTCACGGGCCGAGGCCGCAAGGGCCTGCGTGATCGCCCCCATGCCGCCCTTGATGAAGCCCCAGCCCCCCGCGCCCTCGTGCTCGCCCATGATATGGTGCATGATCACATAGGCCGAGCCGGGCGTCTTCGGCCCCGCGAACGTGCCGATCGAGGCGTAATAGGCCAACACCGCCATCACGCGGTCGTCCTCGAACCATTCGCGGAGGAAGTCGTAGGCGCTCATCGTCAGCATGTCGGCGATGCGGTACATCTTGCGGCCGATCTTGCGGTACCTCCACAAGAGCGAGGCACCGTCCTTGAATGTACGCCAGTCGCGCTTGGTCGGGTCGACCGGCGTTTCCCAGAGAAGCTTGCGGACGATGTCGGCCGCCTCGTTCAGGTAGCGGTCGAATTCTGGATAGATCTGGGCGTCGTGCTTCGAGAATTTGGCGAAACTCGCCTGCGTCTTCGGAATGCTCTCCGAGAACAGGATGTAGTCGTCGCCGGCCAGCGGTGAAATCATATCCGAGCAGGGCAGCACTTCGAGGCCATGTCGCTTGAGTTCGAATTCCTTGATGATGCGCGGATGCAGCAGGCTCATCAGGTAGGAGAAGATGGAGGCCCTGAAACCCGGCGCGATCTCTTCCGTCACAGCCGCGCCGCCGACGACGTCACGCCGTTCCAACACCAGAACCTTGAGACCGGCGCGTGCGAGATAGTTGGCGCAGACGAGGCCATTATGTCCCGCCCCGATGATGATGGCATCGTAACTCTTGCCCACGGTCGTATCGGCGGCAACGGTCATGCACTCGTCTCCCAACGGCTGAGGCGTTTCGGGTTCGCGAGGGGGCGTCGCGTGTAACCCTGATCGGGCCGATGATAAGCCGCCTATTTTGAAACGTCTGCCAAAGAGTTGCACGCGGACGTCCCGCCTCTCGACGGTTTTAAAGACTGTCTTGCGCCCGCGCCGTCAAATGCGCGCAAATCGGCCGACGGCTCTTAACCACTTGGAAAGAACTCAGACGCTGCTCGGCTCCAACGGCGCTATGGAGACTGGAGGGAGGCCTCTCCCGGTCCAGGAGTTGGTTCATGCGTACTCGTTTCCTCGCGGCCTTTGGTGTAGGTCTCACCCTCGCGGCGCTTCCCGTCATGGCCCAAGCTCAAGACATGTCTGGCTATGACGAAGAGAGCACCCTGCCGCCTGTTTCCGGCACGCTGCATCTTCGTCCCGATGCTTACGGCTATGATGGGCATGGGATGGATGAGCGGCGGGGATGGCAGCGGCGCCGTTTTGTTCGCGCGGAGGATCCCCGGGTGTTCGCCGGCTCGCAATGGCGCGGCGGTGAGGCGGCCTATCAACAAAGTGCCGTGCAGGGTTATGCGCCGCGATACCGGCAGGCTTATGTCCCGGCAACCCGCTGGGCCACAAGCGGCACCGGCCTCGTGGGCCTGATCGGCAATTCCGGAAATCCATTCGCGGGCGGCGGCACAGGTTGGGGCACGGCCGATAGCGCCACCTCCGGTCCGGGCTACGCCACCGGTGGTGGCCTTGCCGGATGGGCGACCGAGCGCCCGCTCCGTGCGGTCTATGGTGAACCCGACGTGATGGCCGGTGCCTATCAGCAAGCCGGATACGGCGCCGCGCCGCAGCTTGGCTATTATAGCTCGGGCGCGCCTTCCACTATGCCTTACTACAGCTCCGGGTCGTCGGCCGGTGCCTATGGGTCTCCGGGCGGTCTGCCGGCTTACCGGTCCGGCTCCTACGGGGCGGGGCCACGGGTGATCGTCCTCCGCCGTCATGCCGTGGTCTACCGAGGTTGCACCTGCGGACCGCGCATCGTCCGGGTCGGACACAGGCGTCGCCACCTGGTTTGGCGCTGAGCTGACTCATCTAACCGAAGAGCCATTTCGTTCCTTGCGAGCGAAGCCAGCGGCTATTTAGTTTGAACCAATTGAGAGGCCGACGCAGGCGGCGTTTCGAGCATTTCCCTGGCTACGACCATTCCGGCCGCCTCGGGATGAAGGTCGTTGAGGTCCGATCAGGTTCTTGCCCCGGCAACGCGCTCCAGCGCTGCCGGGGCAATCGCCTCATTTTCCCCAGCGCAGCACGGCCGGATCGAGGCGGCGGGCCACCTCGATCAATCCCTTGCGGGTTTCGGGATGGAGCGGCGTGACAGGCGCGCGCGGGTCTTCGCAGGCGATGATGCCACCTTCCTTCATGAGGCTTTTCGCGGCCAGGAGACCGCATTGGCGGTTCTCGTAGTTGATGAGCGGCAGCCAGCGGTTATAGCGCTCCATCGCGTCTTCGCGACGGCCGGCCAGATAGGCATGGACGATGGGGCCGATGCCGTCCGGGTAGGCCCCGCCCGTCATCGAACCGGTGGCGCCGCCGTCGAGATCGGCCATCAACGTGATGGCTTCCTCGCCATCCCATGGACCGACGACCGCGTCGCCCCCGAGCGCGATGATCTCCCGCAGCTTGTTCGCCGCTCCGGGCACCTCGATCTTGAAATAGGAGACGTGCTCGATTTCCCGCGCCATGCGGGCCAGGAAATGCGCCGACAGCGCCGTGCCGCTCACCGGCGCGTCCTGGATCATGATCGGGATGTCGATCGCCTCCGAGACGGTTCGGAAGAACCCAAAGGTGCCGACCTCCGGCACCCGGATCGTCGCGCCATGATAGGGCGGCATGATCATGACGAGACTCGCGCCGAGGTCCTGCGCCCGGCGGCTTCGCTCCGCGCAGATCTTGGCGCTGAAGTGGGTTGTCGTCACGATCACGGGCACACGGCCCGCAACGTGTTCGAGCATGACGCGGGTGAGGGTCTCGCGCTCCTCGTCGGACAGCACGAACTGCTCGGAGAAATTGGCCAGGAGGCAGAGACCATCCGAGCCGGCGTCGATCATGAAATCGAGGCAGCGCTTCTGGCTCTCGATGTCGAGCGCACCGCGCTCGTCGAAGGTCGTGGGCACGACGGGGAAAACCCCGCGCAGCGGATGCGTGACCATGGTGGTGTGACTCCCTGTTTTATGGCCTAACGATCAGGCCGCTGGATCTGCCGCGGCGCGGAGCTGTAGCATCGTCAGAGCAGCCGCACAGGCGTTGGACACATTGAGGCTCTTGATCGGCCCAGGAAAATCGAGCTTGGCGATCACGTCGCAATTCTCCCGCGTCAATCGTCGCAGTCCCTTTCCCTCGGCGCCGAGTACCAGCGCGGTCGCTTTGGCGACCTCGACCGTCTGCAGCGGCACGGCGCCCTCCGAATCCAGGCCAATCCGGGTGTAGCCGCGGTCTCCCAATGCCTCCAGGGCGCGCGCCAAATTGACGATCGTGATGATGGGGACATGTTCAAGCGCGCCGGAGGCCGCCTTGCCGAGCACGCCCGTCAGGTCGGGGGCATGGCGCTCGGTGGTGATCAACGCCGCGGCCCCGAAAGCCGCGGCCGTGCGCAGGATGGCGCCGACATTATGCGGGTCGGTGACCTGATCGAGCACCAGCACCAGCCCTTGCTCCGGCAGGTCGTCAAGATCCAGCGCCGCGAGCGGGCGGGCTTCGATCAGCAGTCCCTGATGGACGGCATCGCGCGGCAGCCGGGCCGCGAGATCGTCGTTTGACACGATGACAGGCTGCAACTCGCGTGCGGCGATCTCGGCCGCGAGCCGCCCTACTGCCGCATCGGTCGCGAGAAGCCGGACGATCGTGCGGCGCTCGGACCGCAAGACCTCGCGCACAGGGTGAAAGCCCCACAGCGTGACGAGATCGGGGTCGCCCCGATGGCGGTCGCGCCCGTGCGAGGCGCGGTTCGTCCGAGGCTCGTTTTTCGGAGACTCGGTTCTCGGCGCGCGTGGCGGCTTCGAGTCGGAAGTCCTCCCCCCAGGCGTTCGTTCCGAAGGCTTGCCGAACGAAGAGCGCGTTCCAGGTGATCCGTTCTGCTTGCGTGTCACGTAACCTCGGAGGCGGCGGGTCCGACCCTCATGATCGAAGTCTGGACGCAGCGCGTTTCCTCAAAGCGCAACGGATGTCCGAAAGCAAGGTCCACGGCATGGAGCGAGTGCCGGACGTTATTCATGGCCTATTCAGGGCGCGGACCTATCTTGGAGGGATGGTGCCCGGCGCGCGTACCGCCGCCATAGCGGTTCTTGGTCTTGTGATATCCTCGATCGGGCCGCTCCGGGCCGAGAGCGAGCGCGTGCACGCCTGCATGTCCCCCAACCAAGCGCGTGAGCTTCTGATCACGCAGCGCCTTATCGCGCCCTTCCGGGCCTTTGGCGAGGTGTCACGCAATCAGCCGGGCGGTGACGCGGTCGGGCTACAGCTTTGCCTTTATGGCGACGTTTTCGTGTATGACGTGACGGTGCTGCGGCGTGACGGGCGTGTCTCACACACTATGGTCGACGCCCATAGCGGTGCGATCCTGGCCGCTCCCCACGGCGCCAAGTAAACGGGAGTGACGGGTGCGGCTTCTTGTTGTCGAGGACGAGCGGGATCTGAACCGGCAGCTGGTGACAGCACTGGAAGGCGCCGGCTACGTGGTCGACCGTGCCTTCGACGGTGAAGAAGGTCTGTTTTTGGGCGAGACCGAGCCCTACGATGCGATCGTGCTCGACATCGGCCTGCCGAAGAAGGACGGGATCTCGGTGCTCGAATCGCTCCGGGCGGCCGGAAAGATCACGCCTGTCCTGATCCTGACCGCACGTGACCGTTGGTCCGACAAGGTGCGTGGTTTCGATGCCGGGGCCGATGACTATGTCGCCAAGCCTTTCCACATGGAGGAGGTTCTGGCGCGCATTCGCGCTCTGCTTCGGCGGGCCACCGGCCACGCCACCGTCGAACTCGTGGCCGGCCCGGTGCGTCTCGACACGCGCGCCGGACGCGTGGTGGTCGATGGCAACGCCATCAAATTGACCAGCCACGAATATCGGCTTCTCTCCTATCTGATGCATCATGCCGGACGCATCGTCTCGCGCAGCGAACTCGTCGAGCATCTGTACGACCAGGATTTCGACCGCGACTCCAACACGATCGAAGTCTTCGTGGGGCGATTGCGCAAGAAGCTGGGCGTCGAGGTCATCCAGACGATGCGCGGCCTCGGCTATCTGATCGAGGCCACCGAGCCGAACCGCGAGGGACCACGTGCCGGCAAGCGCGAGCCTTAGCGCCTGGCGCCGCGTGGCCTTGTCGCGATGGTTGGGGCGGCGCTCCATCGCGACCCGGTTGTTCCTGTCCGCGGCCTTCTGGAGCAGCGTGATCCTGCTGATCGCAGGGTTGATTCTCTCGGCCATCTACCGGCAGACCTCGGAAGGAGATTTCGACGCCCGCCTCGGCGTTTACTTGCGGGCTCTCGTGGCGGAGCTTGCGGCCCCCGGCGACGATCAGCGCACCGAGATCGGACAGCTCGGCGAACCGCTGTTCGACCTGCCGCTCTCCGGCTGGTATTGGCAGGTCACCCGTCTCGACACGCCGATGCCCGACATCCGCGCCTCGAATTCACTCTTCGCGGAACGTCTCCCCAAACTCGTCGACGCCGGGGTCGAGCCGGGGATGGATGGCGCCCGAAAGGCGTTCGCGAAAGGTCCTGACGACCGACGGCTGCGGATCGTCGAGCGCTTGATCGATGCCGGCGAGCAGGGACGCTTCCTGGTCCAGGTCGCCGCCACGCCGGACGACGTCGAGCGGGACATCGTGCGATTCGAACTCGCGGTCGGCCTGACATTTTCGCTGTTGGCGTTGCTGCTCGTCGGCAGCACGGCCCTCCAGGTCCGATTCGGACTTCGGCCGTTGCGGCGTCTGCAGAATGGCGTCGCCGCCATTCGTCGCGGCGAAGGGGAGCGGATCATGGGAAGCTTTCCCCGTGATATTCTCCCCTTGGCCAGCGAACTCAACCTGCTCATCGCCTCCAACCGTGAGATCGTCGAGCGAGCCCGCACGCATGTCGGCAATCTCGCCCATGCTTTGAAGACGCCGTTGAGCGTGATCCTGAACGAGGCCGATACGGCACCGCCGGACAGCGAAGCCCTCGCCGAAAAGGTTCGGGAACAGGCGGGGATCATGCGTGAGCAGGTCAATTATCATCTTGAGCGCGCGCGCGCGGCCGCGCGTTCGAGCGTGATCGGCACGGTCACCGACGTGCAACCCGTCGTCGACGGGTTGATCCGCACCTTCGACAAGATCTATCGCGACCGTGCGGTGGTCTTCACGGCCGAAGTCCCGCCCGGCCTGCGTTTTCGGGGTGAGCGGCAGGATTTCGAGGAAATGGCCGGCAATCTCATCGACAATGCCGGAAAATGGGCCGCTGAGCGCGTTTCGGTGACGGTGGAGCCGGCCCGGCAGGGCGACCTCGTGGCCGGCGTTGCCGTCGTGGTCGAGGACGACGGACCGGGATTGACGCCGGACGAGCGCTCCGTCGTGACGCGGCGCGGGCGGCGCATGGACGAAACCAAGCCCGGGTCGGGATTGGGCCTTTCGATCGTCGTCGATCTTGCCGGTGTCTATGGCGGAATGCTCACGCTCGACGAAAGTCGGCTTGGTGGACTTCGCGCCACGTTGCTTCTTCCCTAGAACCGATGCAAAGATTTGGTGACATCCACGAGGAGCTTGGTGTGACCGGCAAGGTATTGAGGTTGAAGACGAGCATGATGCGCAAGGCCGGCGCTGCTGCGGGTTTGGCCTGCCTGGCTTTCGCGACTGCGGCATGCTCCGTGGCGACCTCGACCTATCATGACGCGTCCACTGCGGCAGGATCCATCGTCGGCAGTCTCGGCAGTGCGCCTCCACCTTTAGTGCCACAGGACGCGGCGCTGCCGCCACCCGCCCCCTCCATGGGCAGCTTCCTTGAGGGACCCACCGGCACGCGTCTCGTCGACGCTGACCGGCAGCGTGCCTTCCAGGCCGAGCAGGCTGCGCTGGCCTCGGGCGATCGCAAGACCTGGCGGGGCGTCAAGGGAAACTATGGCTTCGTGACGCTGAGCGGCGCCCCGACACCCGCCGGCTGCCAGGATTTCAGCCACACGATCTACATCATGGGCCGGCCTGTCACAGGCAAGGGCACCGGCTGCAAGGCACCGGACGGAACATGGACCATCACCGGATGAACCGCTCGGCTTCGATCGCGGCCGGCGAACCCGCCAGACGGGACTGAGCGGACCAGATGGTCTGGATCCTCATCGCCCTCATGACTGGCGCCGCCGTACTTTGCGTGGTCTGGCCCTTGTCGAAGGCGAGGGGCCGGACCTTCGCGATGACGGGCGATGACCTGCCGTTCTATCGCGATCAATTGCGGGCACTCGATCGCGATGTCGCGGCCGGACTCGTGCCGGCCAGCGAGGCAGAAGGGTCGCGGGCCGAGATCGGACGCCGGCTGATCGCCGCCGCCGACCGGACGGCAACGCCGGCCCACGCCTCTGCCAACCGCATCCGGCTGCTGGCGATCGCCGCAGCGGTAGCCTTGCTCGTGCCCGGTCTCAGCCTCTGGCTCTATTTGCGAGTGGGTGCCCCGCAACTTCCGGATCTCCCGCTCACCGCTCGCCTCGCGGCGCCAAATCCCGACGACCTTGGCGCCGCGATCGCGCGGATCGAGACCCACCTGATTTCGCATCCCACTGATGGAAAGGGCTTCTCGCTTCTCGCACCCATCTATGTGCGCCTCGGACGATACGCCGATGCGGTGCGGGCTTATGAGCGGACGCTCGTTCTACTTGGTGAGACGGCCGAGCGGCGCGCCGCTTATGGCGAGGCCTTGACGCTGCAGGCGGATGGAGTCGTGACGGCCGAAGCACGCGACGCGTTCCAAAAGGCACTGGACGACGACCCTAAGTCCCCGCAACCCCGGTATTTCCTCGGCCTCGCGGCGGAACAGGATGGCGACAAGCCCCGCGCGAAGGCCTTGTGGACCGCATTGGTGGATGAGTCTCCAGAGGACGCCCCATGGCTGCCGGAGGTCCGTGCCCGCTTGGCGGCGCTCGACCAAGCGGCGCCCGTTAAGCCAGCGACGCGCCTGCCTGCGCCGACCGGTGAGGCCGCGGCGTCGATCGCGGCTTTGCCGGCCGGTCAACAGCTTGCCGCGATTCATGGCATGGTGGATGGGCTTGCGGCCCGCTTGCAGCAGAACGGCCAGGACAAGGAGGGCTGGCTCCGCCTCGTGCGCGCCTATACGGTGCTGGGAGAAAAGGATAAGGCTGCGAGTGCGCTCGCCGACGCCCGCCGCAATCTGGCGGCCGATGCTGCCGGCCTGTCTCAACTTGATGGCCTTGCACGCGAACTTGGCCTGGGAGGACAAGGATGACCCGCAAAGGGCGACGCTTGACGTTGATCGGCAGTGCGGTCGGCATTGCCGGCGTCGCGGCTGCGCTCGTGCTGTTCGCTCTGCGCGACAGTATCGTTTTTTTCTACGCGCCCACAGAAGTGATCGGCAAGGCGCTTGGCCCGGGAACGCGGCTGCGGCTCGGCGGACTCGTCGAGCAAGGTTCGGTCAAGCACATCAATGCCTCGACGATCCGGTTCACCGTCACCGACCTGTCCAAGACCGTGGACGTGACTTTCACGGGTCTGCTGCCGGACCTGTTCCGCGAAGGGCAGGGGGTTGTGGCCGAAGGCACGCTCGATGGCCCGACCTCGCTGCGAGCCGATGCGGTGCTGGCAAAGCACGATGAGCGCTATATGCCGCGCGAGGTGGCCGACAAGTTGAAGAAACAAGGGCTTTGGCGTGAAGGCGAACAGGCCTCCGCGCAGCCGGTCGCCGGACGCGCGGCCATGAATGCCGCTCCGGCCCCGTGAGGCGCGCGTGATCACCGAAACCGGCCATTACGCCCTGGTTCTCGCTTTGGCGCTGGCCCTCGTCCAATCGGTGCTGCCCATCTGGGGCACGACCCGGCGTGACCCTTCGCTTGTCGCCACCGCGGTGCCGGTGGCGCTCGGGCAACTGCTCCTCGTGGCTTACGCGTTCGGGGCGCTCGTCTACGACCATGTGGTGTCGGATTTCTCGGTCCTGAACGTGGTCGAGAACTCGCATTCGACGAAGCCGCTGATCTATAAGCTTTCCGGCGTGTGGGGGAACCACGAAGGGTCGATGCTCCTCTGGGTGCTGATCCTGGCGCTCTTCGGCGGTATGGTGGCGGGCTTCGCCCGGAGCATGGCCGATGACCTCCGGGCCAATACCCTGGCCGTGCAGGCCTGGATCTCGTCCGCCTTTCTGTTGTTCATCTTGCTGACCTCGAATCCCTTCACCCGGATGCTACCGCCTCCGATCGAGGGGCAGGATCTCAATCCGATCCTGCAGGACCCCGGCCTCGCGATCCATCCGCCGCTCCTCTACCTCGGCTATGTGGGCTTTTCGATCGTGTTCTCCTTCGCGGCCGCCGCGCTCATCAGCGGACGCATCGACGCCGCCTGGGCCCGCTATGTGCGGCCCTGGGCCCTTCTCGCCTGGATCTTCCTGACCCTTGGCATCGCGATGGGGTCCTATTGGGCCTATTACACGCTCGGCTGGGGCGGCTTCTGGTTCTGGGATCCGGTCGAGAACGCCTCGCTCATGCCCTGGCTGGCCGGCACGGCGCTGCTCCACTGCACAGCCGTGATGGAGAAGCGAGAGACGCTGAAGAGTTGGACGCTGTTCCTGGCGATCCTGACCTTTTCGCTGTCGTTGCTCGGCACCTTCCTGGTGCGCTCGGGTGTGCTGACATCGGTTCACTCCTTTGCCAACGATCCGACCCGGGGCACGTTCATCCTGCTCATCCTGGTGGTGTTCATCGGCGGCTCGCTGGCCCTCTATGCCTGGCGCGCGCCGGTTCTGAAGCAGGGCGGGCTTTTCGCGCCCGTGTCGCGCGAGAGTGCGCTGGTTCTCAACAACCTGCTTCTCACAACCTGCTGCGCCACGGTCCTGACCGGGACGCTCTACCCGCTCGCGCTCGAAGCCGCGACAGGCGACAAGATTTCGGTCGGCGCGCCGTTCTTCAACCTCACATTCGGGCCCTTGATGGTGGCGGTGCTGCTCGTCGTGCCGCTCGGCCAATCGCTCGCCTGGAAGCGAGGCGATCTCCTGGGCGCCGCGCAGCGCTTGACAGCGGCTGTGGCCGTCGGGGCTGTGGCCTGCGCGCTGCTTCTCGCGTTCCGGCACGGCGGTCCCACGCTCGCGCCGCTCGGTGTCGCCCTCGCGGTCTATGTCGTCGTCGGTGCCTTCACGGAGATCGCCCGGCGTAGCGGCCTGCCGGGCGTATCCCTGACGACCGCGCTGTCGCGTCTCGTCGGTCTCCCGCGTTCGGTGTGGGGGACGGCCTTCGCGCATGCGGGGATCGGATTGACGCTGCTCGGTCTTGCAGCGACCGGCTGGGGTGTGGAGCAGATCCGGTCCATCAAGGCCGGGGATGTCGTCGACCTCGGACCCTATCAAGCCGCAGTGATCGGCACCGAAACGCATCCCGGTCCGAATTACACCGAAGCGGCCGTGCGGGTGGATCTTCGCCGGGGCGGCGCGCTCGTGACCACGGTCACGCCTTCGCGGCGCAGCTTCGCGACACGGCAGTCCACCGTGAGCCAAGCCGGCATCGCCACGCTCTGGTTCGGTCAGGTCTACATCAGCCTTGGTGACAGCCATCCGGACGGATCGGTCGATGCCCGGCTGTTCTGGAAGCCGCTCGTCACCTTCATCTGGATCGGCGCGCTGATCATGGGCTTCGGTGGACTGCTGTCGCTTAGTGACCGGCGTCTGCGTATCGGCTTCGCGCGCCGCGCCCTGCGGGCCGCGCCGATGCATCCTCATCCCGCGGAATGAACGGGATGCGCAGGTCGGCCGTGTTTGTGCTGCTTCTGTGGCTCAGTTCCGTGCCGGCGTGGGCCGTCCAGCCAGACGAAGTGCTGGCCGATCCCGCGCTCGAAGCGCGGGCCCGCGCGCTCTCGGTCCAGTTGCGCTGTCTCGTCTGCCAGAACCAGTCGATCGACGATTCCGCCGCTCCCCTGGCGCGCGATCTCAGGCTTCTGGTGCGAGAACGGCTGGAAGCCGGCGATAGTGACGCGCAGGTCAAGACTTATCTCGTCAGTCGTTACGGCAACTTCGTCCTTCTGAAGCCGCCGTTCATCCCCGAAACGCTGCTACTGTGGGTCACTCCACTTTTCGTCCTTGTGGCCGGGGCGGTCGCCATTGTGGCCGGCCGCCGGCTGACCAGGTTACCCGCGCCGACGTCTTCGCTCGAACCATCCGAAGAAGCGAAGCTGGCGGCTCTGATGCGAGACCCGAACGCGGGCTGAAACCTTGCGTGCGATCGTCAAAGGACTGATCGGCCAAGGCGTTGAAATCTGGCGTTCGTTACCAACAATTCACGCCGGGGAAATGGTCACGTAACGCGCCATATCCCATGTTCCTGCCCATGAGATCGGCAACGCGCCGTGGCTCAGACTTTCCAGGAGATGAGGATGTTAATGCCTGATCACAATCAGTCTTCCGACAATTCGCGCTTGTCCGGCCTGCGCCGACGTATGCCCGTCCGAACCGCGCTGCTCGGCGCCGTGGCGGTTGCGGCCGTGGGTGGAGGGCTCGCCCAGTCGACGCTCTTCGGTAACGACCAGGCCTATGCGCAGCAGATCAAGCCCCAGGCGACCCCTGACCAGATCGCACCTGGTTCGTTCGCCGACGTGGTCGACCGCGTGAGCCCGGCCGTCGTTTCGGTCAAGGTGAAGATCACCGAAGACGCGAGTGACGACGACAACAGCCAGCCGGCCATGCCGAACATTCCCAAAGGTGACCCGCTGGAGCGCTTCTTCCGGCAGTTCGGCCAAGGCAACATGCCGCATGCCAAGCCGCGCACCGGCCAAGCCCAAGGGTCCGGCTTCTTCATCTCGGCTGATGGCTATATCGTTACCAACAATCACGTCGTCGAACACGCGACCGACGTCAATGTGACGATGCAGGATGGCCAGACGCTCCCGGCGACCGTGATCGGCACCGACAAGAAAACAGATCTCGCCTTGCTGAAGGTCAAGTCCACCGACAACAAGACATTCGCCTATGTGCCATGGACGGATCATACACCGCGGGTCGGTGACTGGGTGATCGCGGTCGGCAATCCCTTCGGGCTCGGCGGCACGGTGACGGCCGGCATCGTTTCGGCTCGCGGCCGCGACATCGGCGCTGGCCCCTATGACGATTTCCTGCAGATCGACGCCCCGGTGAACCGTGGCAATTCCGGCGGTCCGACCTTCAACACGGCCGGACAAGTGGTCGGGGTCAATACCGCCATCTTCTCGCCCTCCGGCGGTAGCGTCGGCATCGGCTTTGCGATTCCGGCAGAGGTTGCCAAGGATGTCGTCGCGTCGCTCAAGGAGCATGGGTCGGTGGCCCGCGGGTGGATCGGCGTGCAGATTCAGCCGGTGACCTCGGACATCGCGGACTCCCTTGGCCTGAAGGGCACCAAGGGGGCCCTGGTGGCCGAGCCGCAGAAGGGCTCTCCGGCCGCTGACGCGGGCGTCAAGTCGGGTGACGTGATCACCTCGGTCAACGGCGACACGATCGATGGACCACGTGAACTGGCCCGCAAGATCGCCAGCATGGGACCGGACAAGAAGGTCGATCTGACGATCTGGCGCGACGGCGGCGAAAAGACGCTGTCGATGACACTCGGCACCCTGCCGACCGATAAGGAAGCCAAGGCCGAAACGACCTCGCCGTCCGATAGCGATCGGTCGCAGCTCACTTCCTTCGGTATGACACTCGCTCCGGCCTCGAGCATCGCGGGCGCCGGCAAACAAGGCGTCGTCATTTCGGACATCGATCCCGACGGCACAGCGGCCCAGAAGGGCCTTAGCACCGGGGACGTGATCCTGGATGTCGGCGGGAAGAGCGTTACTCGCCCCTCCGAGGTCAAGCAGGCCTTGGAAGACGCCAAGAAAGACGGTCACCGCGCGGTGCTGCTGCGCGTGAAGACGGGGGACAACACCCGCTTCGTCGCGCTCGCGGTGTCTTCCGCCGGCTAAGGCCGACATAGGGAGGCGGCTTCCAGGCCGCCTCCTGTCCATCTTCGGATTGCGGATTCCATCTGCCCTTTTCCTCCCGTGAGTCTTATCATGTCCTCCATGCGAATCCTCATCGTCGAGGACGATCGAGAAGCATCGTCCTATCTTGCCAAAGCGCTGGGCGAAGCGGGTCACGTGGTTGACGTGGCTTCGGACGGAATGGCGGGCCATGAACTCGCGCAGGAAAGCACTCACGATGTGCTGATCGTCGACCGGATGCTGCCCCGGCTCGATGGGCTGTCGCTGATCGCACGGCTTCGCGGCGAGAAGAACGAGACGCCTGTCCTGATTCTGTCGGCCCTCGGTCAGGTCGATGATCGTGTGACCGGTTTGCGGGCAGGTGGGGATGACTATCTCACCAAGCCCTATGCGTTTTCCGAACTCCTCGCCCGAGTCGAGTCGCTTGGCCGCCGCAAGGTGACTGATCCGGCCGAAAGCACCATATATCGGGTTGGCCCGCTTGAACTCAATCGGCTTTCACACAAGCTCACGCGGAACGGCAAGGAAATCGTCCTCCAGCCGCGCGAGTTCCGGCTGCTCGAATATCTCATGAAACACGCCGGTCAGGTGGTGACCCGGACGATGCTGCTCGAGAACGTCTGGGACTATCATTTCGACCCGCAGACCAACGTGATCGATGTCCACATCTCCCGATTGCGTGCCAAGATCGACAAGGGCTCGGATGCGCCGATGCTGCAGACCGTACGCGGATCGGGCTACATGATCCGCGACGGCGCCCGCTGAACGAGGACGCGTTGCGGGTTTAGGCGTCGCCGACGGATCGCTCGAAAGACCAGCGCCGGTGCCGGCCCGTTTGGAGGAAGCATTGGCGTCCTTGCCCGATTTCACCCCTGCTGCCGGCCATCTCGATCGGCCGAGGACGTGGTGGCAGAGGTCGGTCGTTCGCCTGGCCGCCTTGTTCCAACGCCTTCGTCATCGGGTGCGTCGCGGCATCGTGGCGCTCCGGGCGACCCAAAGGGAGTTGCGGCGAAGCCCGGAGCGCAACGCACTCTCGCTCTCCAAGGTCTTCCGCACCACCGCGTTCAAATTGTCGGTCGCTTATCTGGTGATCTTCGCCATCGGTTCGGCTTTCGTGCTCGGCGGCGTGGCCTGGAACGTCAATGGCCTTCTGAACGAGCAGATCACACAGACCATCCAGGCAGAAATCACGGGCCTGGCCGAACAATATGAGGTGGGTGGCATCCGGCAACTCGTCGAGGCGATCGACCGGCGGACCCGGCTGCCTGGCTCATCTCTCTATCTTGTCACCAATTACGCGGGCGAACCCATCACCGGCAATGTCGGCACCCTGCCGGCCGGCGTCATCGAACGCACCGGGCTTCTCGTCGAAACGCCCTACGGCAAGCCGAACGAGACGAAGATGACCCATCTCGCCGTGGCTCGCATCTTCCAGCTGCCCGGAGGGTTTCGGCTTCTCGTCGGACGCGATCTCGAAGAGCGTGAAAACCTGCGCACCGTGATGACCCACGCTCTGGTCATCTCGCTCCTTTGGCTCGTGGCGATCGGTCTTGTCGGCGGCCTGTTCGTGGCTCGTCGGGTGCTGCGTCGTGTCGACGCCATGAACGCGACGGCCCGCACCATCATGGCCACGGGCGACATGACGCGTCGGCTCCCCATCGCCGGAACCGGCGACGAGCTCGATCGTCTCGCCGCCAACCTCAACGCGCTGATCGCCCGCATCGGCACCCTTATGGCAGGCATGAAGGAAGTGTCGGACAACATTGCCCACGACCTGCGCACGCCCCTCACAAGGTTGCGCAATGGCGCCGAGGAGGCTCTGCGCCACGAGGGCGACAGCGAGGACTATCGCGCGGCGTTGAACAAGGTCATCGCCGAGTCGGACGGCCTGATCGGGATCTTCAACGCCTTGCTGATGATCGCGCGAGCCGAGGCCGGTTCCGGGCGCGAGGGCATGACGGCTTTCGATGCCGGCGAGGTGGCGCGCGATGTCGCGGAACTCTACGAGCCTGTGGCGGAAGACCAGGAAATCGCCTTCGCGGTGGAGGCTGCTGATGGCCTTCATGTCCGCGGCAGCCGCGAGCTCCTCAGCCAAGCTTTGGCCAATCTCGTCGACAACGCCTTGAAATACGGCCTGCCGGAGAGCCATTCCGGCCCGGGGGAGCAGGAGAGAGGCAGCATCGCGGTCACGGCGCGGCGCGAGGGTCGGGACGTCACGATCAGCGTCGCGGACCATGGGCCAGGGATTGCCGAAATCGACCGCGCGCGTGTCTTCGACCGTTTCGTCAGGCTGGAGGGGGCGCGCTCCCGGCCGGGATCGGGCCTGGGCTTGTCGTTGGCAGCCGCCATCGCGCGCCTCCATGGCGGCACGCTCGAGATCGGTGACAATGCGCCAGGCTTGCGGATTACACTTCGTCTCCCGGCGGTGGACAATGGCATCCTGGCTCTGCCGGGCCTGGCGCAGGGCAAAGGAGAGGAAGGACGGCCTTGAGACCCGAGGTGGCCTCTGGACACGATGGCCGGCTCTGCGATCTGCTCCGCACAGCGCCCGTGGTGTCCGATGGGGCAGTGGCCGACGATCGCCTGACGGTGTTGGGTCAGTCACTTCCGGAGAGCTCGTCTCTGAAAGGCCTGCTCGATCAAAGCCGTGCTGCCGCCCTGCTGCGGGCCGTGGCGGATCATTCGCCATTCCTTTGGCGACTGATCGACGCCAATCCTGAGAGATGCGCCAGGTTGCTCCAAACAGCACCCGAAACGGCCCTGGATGGCTGTCTCTCAACCCTGCACGAGCAACTGAGTGTCACGGCGATCGATGTCGCCGGGGCCATGCGAGCACTGCGGCTGGCGCGGCAAGAGGTGGCGCTTCTGGTGGCCCTGGCCGATCTCGGTGGTGTCTGGAGCCTCGACCAAGTCACGCAGGCGCTGACCCGTTTCGCCGACCAGGCCGTGGCCGGCGCCTTGATGATTCTGATCCGCGAAGCGTGCCGGAGTGGCAAGCTCCGTCCCGACGCCAGTCCCGACACCTGCGGCCTCGTTGTCCTGGCGCTCGGCAAGGGAGGTGCCTTCGAACTCAATTATTCGAGCGATATCGATCTGGTTGTCCTGTTCGACCCGCGTGCCACCGCTCTCGCCGACTCAACAATCGCGGGCCCATTCTACGTGCGTCTGACGCAGAGCCTGGCGCGCCTGCTGCAGGAGCGGACACAGGATGGCTTCGTGCTGCGCGTCGATCTGCGCTTGCGTCCTGATCCGGCATCGACCGCCGTGGCCGTCTCTTTACCTTCCGCCTTCTCGTACTACGAGACGCTTGGGCAAAACTGGGAGCGCGCCGCCTTCATCAAGGCAAGGCCGGTGGCAGGCGACAAGGCCCTTGGTGCGCGCTTTCTCGCCGATCTCGCCCCCTTCATGTGGCGCAAATATTTCGACTTCGGGGCCATCGCCGACATTCACGCGATGAAGCGGCAGATCCACGCGGTGCGCGGGCAGGGGACCATCGCGATCGCCGACCACAACATCAAGCTTGGCCGTGGCGGGATTCGCGAGATCGAGTTCTTCGTTCAGACGCAGCAGCTCATTTTTGGGGGGCGGCGTCCGGCGCTCCGGGGTAGCCAGACTTGCGCCATGCTTCGTGCGCTTGCCGCCGATGGCTGGATTGATCAAGTGGCCGTGGAGGACCTCTCCGCCGCTTATCGTTTTCTGCGGACGGTTGAACATCGCCTGCAAATGGTGGACGACCAACAGACCCAGCGCCTTCCGGCCGCAGGGAAGCCTCTCGCCCATTTTGCGCGATTTAGCGGCTTCGACGATGCGCTCGCTTTTTCCGAGGCCCTGTTGGAGCATCTTCGAAAAGTCGAGCATCATTATGCGCGATTGTTCGAACATGCTCCGGCGCTTGATGCCGCTGCGGGAAGCTTGGTTTTCACCGGCACGGAGCATGATCCCGAAACGCTCGAAACCTTGAGCACCATGGGGTTTGATCGCCCCGGCGACGCGGTCGAGTTGATCCGAGGATGGCATTTCGGGCGTCGTGCGGCGGTGCAGAGTGCCCGTGCCCGTGAGGTCTTGACCGAACTCGTGCCGGTCCTGCTCGCGGCCTTTGCCGCCGCCGGCGATCCGGATGCCGCCCTTGCGGCCTTCGACACGATGCTGGGCCGGATGTCCTCCGCCGTGGAACTCCTGTCCCTGTTACGCTCCAACGAAACGTTGCGCCTCCTCTTCGCCGATATTCTCGGTGCTGCGCCACGACTTGCCGCAACGGTTGCGCAGCGGCCGCATGTTCTCGACGCGGCGATCGATCCGGCACTCCTGACCGAAGGCACTGAGGCGAAAGAAGCGCGGATCGACGCCATGCTGGCCGCAGCGAGCAGCACCGAAGAGTGTCTCGACCGGATGCGGGATCTCGCACAGGAAGAGTGGTTTCTCATCGGCATTCGGGCGCTCAGCGGTGCGCAGGACCCGACTGCGCTGGGCGAGGCCTACACGTTTTTGGCCGACATCCTGATCCGGGCTGCCCTCGCCCGGTGTCTCGCCGACATGCGGCGCGACCATGGGGTCCTTCAAGACGGGGCCTGCGTGGTTCTCGGAATGGGACGGTTGGGCTCCCGAGAGTTGACCGCGACCTCCGACCTTGACCTCATCCTCGTCTATCGCGCGAATCCCGGGCATCCGACGAGCGACGGTCCCCGCCCTCTCGATGCGGTTCGATACTACACGCGCCTGACCCAACGCTTGATCGCAAGCCTTACGGCTCCGACCCGGAGAGGTCGTCTCTACGACGTCGATCTCCGGCTGAGACCCTCCGGCGGGCAGGGGCCGCTGGCGACGAAACTCAGCGCCTTCCTGACCTATCAGATCACGGAGGCCCAGACTTGGGAGCATATGGCACTGACCCGCAACCGGGTGATTGGCGGCGACGCGACGCTTGCCGCCGAACTTAACGCGGCCATCATGGACGTGCTCTGTCTGCCGCGATCGCCGCTCACGTTACGCGACGATATCGTGGCCATGCGAAGCCTCGTCGCCGAACAGAAGAGTCCTTCGGGCCTCTGGGACATGAAGCTGGCGCCCGGCGGGCTGCTCGACATCGAGTTCCTGGCACAGTTCATCCTGCTGCGCTCCGCGAACCTGCACCCATCGCTGTGCCAGCGGAATCCGGCGACGATCCTCCGTCTCGCGGGCAAACTCGGTGTGATTGACGCGGAGACCGCCCTGATCCTCGTTGAGGCCTATGAGCTTCAGACCACTCTCACGCAATTTATTCGCTTGACGACCGGTGAACTCGGTTCAGGGCTCCACGGCGTCAAATCCGAGTTGTTCTGCCGCGCTGCGAACCAGCCCGACCTGCCTCATCTTGAAAGCCTGTTGCAAGACACACGGAATGGCGTCCGCCGTTTGTTTCGAACTCTATTGACGGACGAGGCGGATATGGCCGCCGTACCTTGATTCGGGTCTCCTCGTTGAGGCAATGTGTCACATACGACTTACGAGATGCATCGCGACCCACCCGATCAGGGCCCACCAGGGAATCGTGAGAGCGAGCCCCAGGACCACCAAGCCCACGTAGAGAATCGTCATAAAACGGTTGACCATGGCTCTGCTTCGGCTTGTGTCTTGCCGGAGTGTGCCGAAATCGGACACAGGCGGCGTCATACTGGTGACACCGCAAGCGTCATGCCCTGGTCCGCCTGCCGTCTTGTTGCGCATCATGTGGAGAAAACGGCACAGGGTGCGGCAGGATGCACAGAACATGAACGAGCACTTGTGCTCCCATGCAAAAAAAGCGAACCTGTCATGCGAATGATAAAAAGGGGAGATACGGGGGATATGACGACCATCGCGTCCATCTGGCTAATCGGATTGGCCGTCATGACCTTCTTGGTAGCCATTGCACCCGAGATGGACTTCGGAGACTGACTTCGCGCGAAGGCTGCGGCGATTGGTGTCTCTGGGGGCAATAAAGGAGATATCACGGGGCTATTGTCATCCCCCGTTTGGATGATAAGTCGCGCGCTGCATTTATATGCCATAAGATCCACGATCACCCCTTCGTGGAGCATGGCGTGGGCGGGTTGATCTGTAGGCCGGTGCGACCTCGCACGTATCTGGTAAGACTTTGGACTGTCTTCTGCATTGTCATTTCGCCTGAGTCGCTGACACTCGCCTCTGCGCGGTCCGGGCCAGGTGTGACGGCCGAGGCCGGCATGGTGGTCAGCGCCCAACATCTCGCGAGCGACGCCGGCCTCGAAGTTCTCAGATCCGGCGGGAACGCTGTCGATGCCGCTGTCGCGGTCGGTTACGCGCTCGCGGTTGTGTACCCTGCAGCCGGAAACCTCGGCGGCGGCGGTTTCATGACGATCCGCTTCGCCGATGGGCGGGCGACGTTCCTCGACTTCCGGGAAAAGGCGCCGATCGCCGCGACCCGCACCATGTTTCTGGACCCGGATGGACATGTCATCCCTGGCCTATCGACCGATTCGTGGTTGGCTGTCGGGGTGCCAGGCACGGTGGCGGGGCTCGAGGCAGCGTCTCAGCGCTATGGCCGTCTTGGCCGCCACACGGTGCTGGCGCCAGCCGAACGTCTCGCCCGAGACGGGTTTGTTCTCACGGATGGCGATGCCGTCTTGTTCGCGGCGGAAACGCCCGGTCTCGCCAAGGATCCCGGTGCGCGTGCGATCTTCACGCGGGACGGGCAGGCCCTGAAGGCCGGGGATCGACTTGTCCAGCCGCAATTGGCCCGCTCGCTCGAACGGATCGACAGCGATGGGGCGGCAAGTTTCGTCCAGGGTCCCCTGGCGCAGGCGGTTGCTGCGGCCAGTCAGCTCGGCCATGGCCTGATCACGCTTGATGATTTCGCCCATTATCGGGTGCGTGAGATGACCCCGATCTCATGCATGTATCGCGCCTACCAGGTGATTTCGGCACCGCCACCAAGTTCCGGCGGCGTCACGCTCTGCGAGATCCTCAACATCCTCGAAGGTTATGATCTCAAGGCGATGGGTTTTCACAGCGCCGCGGAGTCGCATGTCCTGATCGAGGCGATGCGCCGCGCCTATCGCGACCGCAATCAGGAACTTGGCGATCCGGACTTCGTGGTCAATCCGCTGTCGCATCTGCTCGACAAGTCCTATGCGGCAGCGCTTCGCGCCACCATCCTGCCCGACGCCGCTACACCATCCGCGTCTCTACCCTTCGCTCCTGCCTCGACTGAGGGGCAGCAGACCACGCAGTTTTCGGTGGTGGATGCCGCCGGCAATGCGGTCTCGGTCACCTACACGCTCAACGGTTGGTTCGGAGCCCATCGGGTCGCGGGCGACACCGGCATTCTGATGAACAACGAGATGGACGACTTCACGGCCAAGCCCGGCACCGCAAATATGTTCGGCCTCGTTCAGGGCACCGCGAATGCGATCGCGCCGGGTAAGACGCCGCTGAGTTCGATGAGCCCGACCATCGTGGCTCGCGACGGGCATCTCGCCATGGTGACGGGAAGCCCCGGCGGATCGCGCATCATCACGATCACGGCCGAGGTGATCATCAATGTCGTCGATCACGGCATGACGCTCGAGGCGGCAGTGGATGCGCCGCGCCTGCATCACCAGTTTTTGCCGGACCGCGTCGACCTGGAGCCGGAAGCGCTTACCCCGGACGTCCGCAACAAGCTCGCGGGCAGCGGTTATACGTTCAGGGATGTTACGCCTTGGGGACATGCGGAGAGCATTTTGGTCGGCGGCGAAACGCTCAGTGCGGCTGAAGGCGCGAGCAGTCTTGGTGGTGGCCTTGTCCTGTTCGGCGTCAATGACCCTCGCGCGCCTGCGGGTTCGGCGGCCGGCGAATGAGCGCGTCGATCACACCCCCCGTGGGTTTGGAACGCCTGCCGACGCTGCCGATCTTCTTCAAGCTCGCGGGGCGGCGCGTCGTCATCGCGGGAGGCACCGAGCCTGCCGTGTGGAAAGCTGAAGTGCTTGCCGCAGCGGGCGCGTTGGTCGATGTCGTGGCGGAGCAGCCGTGCGACGGGCTCGAAGCGCTCGCAGAGGAACTCGGTCCCAAAAGCCTGCGCCTGATCCGCCGAAGCTGGCAGGCGGCAGATCTCGAAGGGGCCGCCCTGGCGATTGGGGCGATCGAGGAGGAGGGCGAGGCCGAGCGGTTCCGTCAGGCGGCGGGTGCCAAGGGTGTGCCGGTCAACATCATCGACAAACCAGCTTACTGCGAGTTCCAGTTCGGGACGATCATTGCGCGCTCGCCGGTCGTGATCGCCATCACGACCGATGGGGCCGCACCCGTCTTCGGTCAGGCATTACGGGCCCGTATCGAAGCCATTCTGCCTTCGGGATTACGCGCTTGGGCACAAGCCGCCAAGGACTGGCGACCGCTGGTGGCGGAACGCAATTGGGATTTTCGCCGCCGCCGCCGGTTCTGGGAAGTCTTCACGGATCGTGTCTTTCAGTCGGAAGACCGGGCGCCGACAGCCGCCGACCTAACCGCATGTTTCGCAGAAACCGACGATGATCGAGACCAGTTGGAAGGTAGGATCACGCTTGTAGGCGCCGGGCCAGGCGATGTCGGATCGCTTACCTTCGCGGCAACCCGCGCGCTTCAGAGCGCCGATCTCGTCATCTATGACGCGGATGTGCCCAGTGAAACGGTCAATCTGACTCGCCGGGAGGCGCGAAAGATCGCCGTCCCCGAGAGTGAAACGGAGGCCGCCGCGTTTCTCCTCGATGAGGTCCAAAAAGGTAGGCGCATCGTGTGGCTCGGGACGGGCGACCCGGACAATTGCGCGCATTGGGACCGTCGAGCCGCGGAACTGGAGCGTAATGAGGCGCCCTGTAGCCGACTCTCTGGCCTCGGCCGATGTCCCCGTTGTAGCGGCCGGTGCCGGATGTGACCGATCCATCCGGCAATGGCCGCCGAGCGGTCAGGCGGGGGCCTTGACGGCCTGGAGAAGACCGTGGCTGGCATGTCCCCCTTTTCGCCCTGCTTGGGCTGCCAAGCCGTGATCTTGCGAAAAACTCCGCTTTTCCGGATTGACGCTCTTGCCACCTTTGCGTCCTGCCTGAGAGGCCAAGGTCGGATTCTGTGAAAAGCTACGCTTCTCGTTCGGAACACTTTCCCCGCCCTTGCGTGCGATGGCGCGCCGCTTTTCAATATCCATGGACGCAAAACCGCGGCCGGAGGTTTGCACTGTCTTTCGAGCTTCGGTCATCGCAGGTTCTCACTCCTAAGCTCCCCCCCGGCAATTGAACGCCGTGCTTCGGGACGGGTTCCGGGCCCTGAGCTTCGATGACGGAGCTTGAAGGTCGCCTTCGGCGAACCAACGATGAGACAGCCGGGCCTTTGCCGAGAGCGGGCGCCGCAGAGATGAGGATCGGATGACGAACGACGCGACACTGGACCTGACGCTCGATCTCCTGCGGCGCCTTGTCGCCTTCGATACGGAGAGTTCGAAATCCAACTTGCCTTTGATCGAGGCGGTTGCCGACCATTGCCGGGCTCATGGGGTGCCGATCGAGATCGCGCCGAATCAGGACGGCACGAAGGCTGCGCTTTTCGCCACGATCGGGCCTCAGGTGGATGGCGGAATCGTGCTGTCCGGCCATACAGATTGTGTTCCCGTCACGGGCCAGCCGTGGTCGAGCGATCCCTTCACGATGCGGGAAGCCGATGGTCGCCTCTACGGCCGGGGCACGTGCGACATGAAGGGATTTGATGCGATCGCCCTCGCCATGATCCCGGAGTTCAAGGCGGCGGCTTTGACGCGACCCATCCACATCCTCCTGAGCTATGACGAGGAGGTGAACTGCCTCGGCCCGATGGACCTGATTGCCCGTTTCGGCGTTTCGCTGCCGAAGCCCGGGGCCGTGATCGTCGGCGAACCCACGCTCATGCAGGTGGCCGACAGCCATAAGAGCGTCTGCACCTACAGGACCACCGTCCACGGTGTCGAGGCGCATTCGGCCAAGCCGGCCCTCGGCGCAAGTGCGGTGGCGGCCGCCTGCGACCTCGTTGTGGCCTTGGGTCGCATCGGTACGGCCTTCGAAGCGGACCCCGACAGATCGGGGCGATTCGATCCCGCCTACTCGACCGTTCACGTCGGCATGATCGAAGGCGGCACCGCCCGCAACATTCTTGCCCGCCAGTGTAGTTTCTCATGGGAGTACAGAGGGCTACCAGAGGCGCCGCTGGACGCCGCCTATCGCGCGCTTCAGCTCTACGCCGCAACCGAAGCGCTCCCGCGCCTCAACCGGTATACCGACAAAGGAACGATCGAGACCGAAATCGAAGTGGAAGTTCCTGGGCTGCGTGCCGAACCAGGCTCGGTGGCCGAGAGCCTCGCGCTGCGCCTCACGAGGTCCAACGGAACGGTGGCGGTGCCCTTCGCCACAGAGGCAGGGCGGTTTCAGGCGGCCGGTGTGCCGACCGTCGTCTGCGGTCCCGGCAGCATCGATCAGGCGCATCAAGCCGACGAATACATTGCGATCAGTGAACTCGAAAACGGGATCGCGTTCATGCGCCGCCTTGCCGACGCGTGCCGTTGATCGGCCCCTGGCACCGGGTGGTCAAACCTCGCCTCCCTCCTAGTTTCCTTTTGGAGCGATACGAAAAGGAGGACAAGCGATGGAAACGTTTGCGGTGCGGCACGGTGCATGGATCGTCATCGGTGACGGCAAGAAGGCGCTGGTGCTGCACAATGAAGGCGACGCCGAGCTGCTCAACCTGCGCCGAGTCTCGGTGCGCGAATCGGACAATCCGGCCACACGGGATCAAGGCTCGGATCAGCCCGGACGGGCGTCGGCATCTGTCGGTACCGCTGGGAGCGCGATGGAACAGACCGATTGGCACCAGATCGAGGCGGATCGTTTTGCGGCGGCACTCGCTGAGGACATCAACACAGCGGCGCGTGAGCAACTGTTCAAGGAGTTGATCGTGGTGGCGCCTCCCAAGACGCTGGCAGAGTTGCGGCGGGAGTTCGGCAAGGACACCCAGAAGCGGATCGTCGGCGAGCTCGCCAAGGACTACACCCATCACACCATCCCCGAAATCGAGTCGCTGCTGCTCACGCATCGGCCTCATTGAGGCATCAACCCACCGGCGCGTCACGACCGGAAGCGCGTCGGATTGGTCAAGTCATCCCGCCGGCTACACGGAGAACCCAAATGGCCAATCCTGGACAGGCACCTGGCGCTGACGCGGAGGAACCGATCGAGAGCAGGCGTGCGACGCTGAAGCACGCGGACCCGTCCGAACCGGTAATGCCGGACGGAGAAGAGATGCCTTCTCCCGGTCTGTCGAATTTTGGCGAGCTTGCGCCGGAGGCCGCACGTGCGTCTCCGTTGGATGACATCGCCGAAGCCGAGCGCGAACAGGCACCGCGGGACTAGTCCCGCAGTGGCCATCGGAACGCGTCAGGACAGCAATGCTTCGCTCACGATGGCGGCCAACCGACCTCGAAGAGGCCGGCGCGCAACTCCTGGTGCCCTCACATCACTCATTGCCTATGTGGGGGCACACTCCCCTCGCAGAGTTTCATCACGTTGCATCCGCGCGTTGTGGCCCGGCATGCCCCAGCCCTGCAGGCTGATCCATGTCCGCCGATCAAGGTGGAAATTGTCGCAGGCCACCAACCCGCGCCCGGCCCGCCCAGCCCGCATGCCCGACCCTGCATAGGTGAAGCCGCAGCGTTCGAGCACACCCCGTCCGCTTCGGTCGCTGGCCGCCGGTGATGCTGTGAATCCTGGCCCAACCCCGATCAAAAAGGCCGTATGCACCACCGCCTGCACGGCTTCGGTCATCAGCCCTTCGCCACGACGACGGGGAACAAGATCATAGTCGAGTTCAAACATCCCTCTGGAGGTTGGAGAGGGGGTCATATGCACCATGCCAACGACATCGCGTGTCGCTTTGGCTTCGAGCATGAAGTGAAGGCCGTCACCTCTTTGATTGTCGGTCTGCCAGGCCGCAATCCCGGCGCTGCCGAACATCCGCGTGCCAGCCCTCTCGGCCAGGGGCGGATTGATGCTGAGGTCCCCGGCGGTTCGGTTTTGCGGCGTGTCGAATGCGTCTTTCATCATCGGCCAGCGCAGCCAAAGCCGCCGTGTCTCGAGGCGAAACACCTCGTCGCGGACGATCTCGGGAAACATGGTCAGCTCCCAGTCCAGCGGGCCCGCCATTGCGGCACCCGGAACGAACGAAGGGGGAGATGGCATCCATCTCCCCCTTCGGCTGCCTGCGCAGCGGCTTGGACTTGAGCTTATCGAGGCTTATGCCTCAGCTTGGCCTTCTCGAAACGAAGACCCGTCCACCGGAGATTTGGATGCCGGTGGGGGCCCTTCGCTTCAACTCCCACCTATTCTGCTGCTTGGGCCGGAACGATCGCTACATAGGCGCGACCATTTGCTTTGGTTTGAAATTGGACTTTGCCGTCCGAGAGGGCGAACAAGGTATGATCCTTGCCGCAGCCGACATTGGCGCCGGGGTGCCATTTGGTCCCGCGTTGGCGCACGATAATGTTGCCGGCAATGGCGGCTTCGCCGCCGAACATTTTGACGCCAAGACGGCGACCGTCGGAGTCGCGCCCGTTGCGGGATGAACCGCCTGCTTTCTTATGAGCCATGATTTGCTCCGTAACCGTTGTGGGCGAGCGCCGATCGACGCATCAGCTCCGTTGAAATCCGTATGCCATGAAACGGGCCCGATGCGAACCCGTTCCCTTCGTGATCGAGCCGGTTAGGCCGCGCCCACCTCGGTGGGCATCTCGTCGGCCGCGGGCGCGCTCTTGCGCGACGGCGTCTGGCCACCCGTGAGGATCTCGGTGATCCGCACGATGGTCAGGTCCTGCCGATGGCCGCGCTTGCGGCGCGAGTTCTGCCGGCGGCGCTTCTTGAAGGCGATCACCTTCGGGCCACGCTTCTGAGCCACGATCTCGGCGGCCACGCTGGCGCCTTCGACCATCGGCGCTCCGAACGCGGTTGTCTCACCGTCGAAGAAGCTCAGCACCTCGCCAAACGTCAGCACCTCTCCGGCCTCGCCGGGCAGGCTCATCACGGTAATCTCGTCATTGGCGGCGACACGGTATTGTTTGCCGCCGGTCTTGATAACTGCGAACATCGTCTTCCTCGTGTTCCATCCGGCTGTTCGACGCGGGTTGCATCGCAGCCAGCTTCTTGGCAGTGGACCAGGTTTTTGCCCCGTGCGATGAGACGCCTGCATTCAGGCGAGCCGAAGCTGAGCTTGACGCTCGTCGGGGCAGAGGCTGCTTACGGCAGGGCGCGGCGAATTGTCAAGGTGCGGAGCGTGTTCGATTCAATAGCGCATGCCGCCTATGGGGGACTAGGATGACGGCTGTTTCCGCGTTTCCGATTACGCCGGCCAGTCCCGATGGCACCGTCGATCTCGTGGCCCTGCGTCGTCTCGTTGCGACGCTGGTCACCGCGAAGGTCGATTCGATCGGCCTCCTCGGCAGCACCGGCTCCTATCCCTATCTTGCGCGGACGGAACGCCAGCGGGCCCTCGACGTGGCTTTGGACGAAGCGGGCGGTGCCGTGCCCGTTCTGGTCGGGGTCGGCGCGCTTCGCACCGACGAAGCCGTACGGCTTGCGCAGGATGCCCGCGCGGCGGGCGCCGCCGCCGGGCTGCTGGCGCCGGTCTCCTATACGCCTTTGACCGACGACGAAGTGTTCGAGCATTTCGCGACGGTGGCGCGGGAAAGTGGGCTGCCGCTCTGCATCTACGACAATCCGGGAACGACACACTTCACGTTCAGCCCCGAACTCATCGGGCGCCTGAGCCAACTCGACGGCATCGTCGCCGTGAAATGCCCCGCGCCGGCTCCTGAATCCGTTGCAGGCCACGTCCGCAACCTGCGCGGCATCGTCCGAGATGCATTTTCGCTGGGCTATAGTGGCGACTGGAATGCGGTCGAGGCGCTGCTGGCAGGGGGAGAGGTCTGGTACAGCGTGGTGGCAGGCCTGTTTCCTGCGACCGCCATGACGCTCGTCGACGCCGTTCGGCAGGGCGATGCCGACGAAGCGCGGCGCCTTAATACGCGACTTGCGCCGTTGTGGACCCTGTTCAAGAGCTTTTCCAGCCTGCGGGTGATGTATGCGGCTGCCGATCTGATGGGGTTGTGCCGCGCCGAGCCTCCACGGCCAATTCTCCCTCTCTCGATCGAAGCGAAGCGGCAGGTGGCTGAGACGCTCAGAGAGCTGGATTTGATCTGACCTCTCCGCGCAATCCGACCGAGGCGGCGCAAAGCTGCCCCCGGGCGCCAGCCCCGGGGCAGCAGACCTACGCTGGGATGATCAGTCGGATCAGGACCGCGTCGTGGTCTTCACGTCGACGCTCGCCTTGATGGCGTTGGAATAGGGGCAGATGCCGTGGGTGGTCTCGGCCAGCTTCTCGGCTTCGTCCTTCGCCATGCCGGGGAGGTAGACGTCGAGGTCGGCCGTGATGCCGAAACCGCCTTCGGAACGCGGACCGATCCCGATGGTGGCCGTCACCGTCGACCCATCCGGCACCTTGGTCTTGAGCTGCTGGGCCGCCACCCGCATGGCGCCGAGATAGCAGGCCGAATAGCCGAGCGCGAAGAGTTTCTCGGGGTTCGCACCATCGCCGCCGGG
The DNA here is from genome assembly GCF_026130545.1 of Lichenifustis flavocetrariae. Lineage (GTDB taxonomy): Bacteria > Pseudomonadota > Alphaproteobacteria > Rhizobiales > Beijerinckiaceae > Lichenihabitans > Lichenihabitans flavocetrariae. Next base: position 156,693 of record NZ_JAMOIM010000001.1, read on the forward strand.
TCCGCCCAATTCCTTTGGCACGGTGAGTTGCAACGCCATCGTGCCGTCTTCGAGGCCCGTCTTGCCGTCGCGACCGCCGCCGCTCGCGGTCGCTTTCGTCTTGTACTTCGCGTCTACAGACATGGATGCACTCCTTCGGGTTGTTGGTCGCCCTTCGGCTTCGCGAGCAGAAGGCGCGGATAGCGCGTTCATCCTGGTCGGACGAACAGGTTTACGGCGCCTCGGACGAGACGTCGGTTCGGTGGCCGTCGAGGGCTCCCATCAAAGTGGAGCGCAGGCGCAGAAGGTCATCCCTCAAGGCCGCAAGTTCGTGCTCCGGTCGTCCCATGGAACAGGCCAGTGTCTTGGGCAGGTGCCGCGCCCGTTCGCGCAGCCGATCGCCCTCAGGCGTGAGGCAGATGCGCAACTCCCGCTCGTCGACCGGGTTGCGGCGACGCACGATTAGGCCGGCATGTTCCAACCGCTTCAGCAAAGGCGTCAGCGTGCCGGAGTCGAGAAACAGGCGCATGCCAATTGTTTTCACCGTGAGGTCGTCTCCCTCCCAGAGGACAAGCATCACGAGGTATTGTGAATAGGTGAGGTTGAGCGCCTCGAGCAACGGCGCATAGGTGCGGCCGAGCGCATGGGTCACCGAATAGAGCGCGAAGCACAATTGGCTTTCCAAGCGCTGCAAGGGAGCAGCCTCATCGGTTGGCGTCAGCTTCTGTTCACGGATCATGCAAGACAGATAGCGCGCAATTAGATTGCTCGCAATATATTATTTTTCAGCTGAAGGATCGCTGTTTGGTCAACCTCTGCTGACGTGCAATCCTGTCAGGCGTGTCAAACCGAAAGCATCGACGGTCGCGCCGATCGCCATGCACCCGATGAGCAGGAAGGCCACCCGGAACTGCCCCGGCGTCGCGACCGGGGAGCCCGACGGCAGCAGGATCTGGCCGACGCGCAGCGCCAGCACCCCGATCACCACGCCAAGACCAAGCGAAATCTGCTGCACGGTGTTGAACAACGTATTGGCGTTGCTCATGCCCGCATCCGGAACCTCGGCGAACGCGATGGTGTTGATCGCCGTCAACTGCATCGACCGGGCCACCCCGCTGACGAAGAGGATCGCGATCGTAACAGGGAGCGGCGTCCCGAACGTGATGATGGCGCAGGCCGCGATGGTGCCTGCCGCCAACAGGCCATTGCAGATCAGCACGGTTCGAAAGCCCCAGCGCCGCAGGATGCGGCTTGTCAGCGGCTTGATGACCAGATTGCCGATGAACAAGGGCAGCAACAGCAACCCGGACGTGAACGCGTCGTAGCCGAATCCGACCTGGAACAGGAGCGGCAGAAGAAACGGCACCGTGCTGATGACGATCCGAAACAGCGAGCCTCCGACGACGCTGGCCGAGAAGCTGCGCACCCGCAGCACCGAGAAATTGAGAAGCGGATTGGTGCGTTGGCGCATGGTGCGCACCGCAAGGACACCTGACACGATGCCACCCGCGAAACAGCCGGCCGTCAGCCACCAATCGACCTGGGCCGATCCCAGCAGTTCGACGCCAGTCATTAGACCCAGGCACGCGAGGCCGGTCAGGACAAAACCCGCCCAGTCGAGAGGCGGCGCGGTCTCCTGCCTTCCGGTCGGCAGGTGCCACACGGCCAACACCAAGCCGATGATCCCGAATGGGATGTTGATCAGAAACACCCAGCGCCAGCTGAGATAGGTGGTGGCGAAGCCGCCGAGCGGCGGCGCGATGATGGGCGCGGCCAGCGCCGGCCAGGTCAGGGTCGCGATGGCGCGCATCAGATCCTTCTTGGCCGTGGCGCGCAGCACCGCCAGCCGGCCGACCGGAACCATCATGGCGCCCGCCGCACCCTGCAAGATCCTGGCGCCCACGAAGAACGTGAGGTCGTTGCTGACCGCGCAAAGCAGCGAGGCCGCCGTGAAGCTCGCCAGGGCGGCCGAGAAGACGAGCCGAATGCCGAACCGCTCAGCCACCCAGCCGCTCAGGGGCAACAGCACCGCGACCGTCAGCAGATAGGCCGACATCCCGACGCCGAGATCCACGGGCCGTACGTGAAACGTCACGGCCATCTGGGGAATCGCGGTCGCGATGACGGTACCGTCGAGAAATTCCATGAAGAAGGCGCCTGCGACCAGCAAGGCGAGGATGTTCGGGCTGCGGACGGAAGACATGGGAGCGGTCTGCTGCATGACGGATGCGTCGCTTGAACACGTGGGCCCGCATCGGCACAAGTCCAATCGCGTCTTTCACCCGGTCCGGGTTTGGCGCTACAAGGGGTTATCGAGCGACCTTGGGTGACCGGGGGAACGAGACCTGCACGCCACGAAGGCAGGTTCAAAAATGGGTCGGAGGTCATCTTATGAGCGCCATCGCGTTTCCGCTGCCTGAGGCGTCGATCCTCGTGCGTCGTGACGCCATTCTGCGTGGCCTAGCCGAACTGGTGCCGCCCGAATGCCTCGTGACCTCGGAAGACGAACGCCGTGCCTTCGAGACCGACGGGCTGACGGCCTATCGTCGCATGCCGCTGGCGGTCGCGCTGCCGCGCAACACCGAGGAAGTCTCCGCGATCCTGCGCTTTTGCCATGAGAACGGCGTGAAGGTCGTGCCGCGCGGGGCTGGAACCTCGCTTTGCGGTGGCGCGATCCCGCAGGAAGACGCGATCGTGCTCGGCATCGCGAAGATGAACCGCATTCTCGAAGTGGACTATGGCAACCGCATCGCGCGCGTTCAGGCCGGCGTCACCAATCTGGCCATCACGGGTGCCGTCTCGGCCGAGAATTTCTTCTATGCTCCCGATCCGTCGTCGCAGCTCGCCTGCACCATCGCGGGCAATATCGCGATGAATTCGGGCGGCGCGCATTGCCTCAAATACGGAGTGACCACCAACAACGTGCTCGGTGTGCGCATGGTGATGATCGACGGCACGGTCGTGGATCTCGGGGGCGCGCATCTCGATTCAGGCGGGCTCGACCTGCTTGGCATCGTGGTCGGCTCCGAGGGACAGCTCGGCGTGGTCACCGAGGCGACGGTGCGCATTCTGCGTATGGCCGAGGGGGCGACGCCTGTGCTGTTCGGCTTCCCGAGCGTCGAGTCGGCTGGCGCCACCGTGGCGGCCATCATCGGGGCGGGGCTTATCCCGGTGGCCATCGAATACATGGACAAGCTCGCGATCGAGATCTGCGAGGCCTTCGCGCATGCCGGCTACCCGCTCGACGTCGAGGCGATGCTGATCATCGAAGTCGAGGGCTGTGAGGCGGAGATCCAAGCGCAGCTCGGACGCATCGTCGAGATCGCCAAGACGCATGGAGTCTCGGTCGTGAAGGAAAGCCGCTCCGCGATGGAGACCGCGGCGATCTGGAAGGGCCGCAAATCGGCCTTCGGGGCGACGGGCCGCATCGCCGACTACATCTGCATGGACGGGACCATCCCGACGGGCCGGCTGCCGGAGGTCTTGAAGCGCATCGACGAGCTCTGCGCCCAGCATGGGTTGCGGGCCGCCAATGTGTTCCATGCCGGCGACGGCAATCTGCATCCGCTCGTGCTCTACAACATCAACGATCCCGTCGAGCAGGAAAAGGCCGAGACGGTCGGCAACGAGATCCTGAAACTCTGTGTCGAGGTCGGCGGCTGCCTCACGGGCGAGCACGGCGTGGGTGTGGAAAAGCGCGACCTCATGACCTTCCAGTTCGATACTGTCGACCTCGACCAGCAGATGCGTCTTCGCGCCGCCTTCGACCCGGCTTGGCTGCTCAATCCCGCCAAGGTGTTCCCGCTTGAAGGTCGGATCGCCGCGTGAGCCCGCTCGGTCCCACCACCGAAGCCGAAGCCGCCGCTTTCATCTCCGAGGCGCGCCGGGCAGGGAAGCCCCTGGTGTTTCAGGGCGGCGGCACGCGGGCCGGGCTCGGGCGCCCGATCAATGCCGCGCAGGTGATGACGTCGCGTGGTCTCACCGGCATTACGCTGCACGAGCCGGCCGAGCTGGTGATTTCCGCGAGGGCCGGGACGCCGCTTGTGGAGGTCGAGGCCAAGCTCGCGGCGGCGGGCCAGGTGCTTCCCTTCGAACCCGTCGACCTGCGCCCGCTCTACGGCACCACGGGTGAACCCACGGTCGGCGGTATCGTGGCCGGCAACTGGTCGGGGCCGCGACGGGTCGCGGTTGGGGCCGCGCGCGATCACCTGATCGGCGTGCGCTTCGTGAACGGGCGCGGCGAGGCCGTCAAATCCGGCGGCCGGGTGATGAAAAACGTGACGGGCCTCGATCTTGTGAAGCTGCAATGTGGCGCGCATGGCACGCTCGGGTTCCTGACCGAGGTGACATTCAAGGTTCTGCCGAAGCCCGAGAGCACCGCGACGCTCGTCTATGGCGGTCTCGATGATCGGCGCGGCGTCGCGCTCCTCACGGATGCGCTGACATCTCCGTTCGAAGTTTCGGGCGCGGCGCATCTGCCGCCCGGCACCGGCGGGGCCGGCGCCCGCACCTTGGTGCGACTTGAGGGCTTTTCGCCCTCGGTCGATTATCGCTGCAACGCTCTCCAGAGCCTCCTGGCGGAGTTCGGGATGCCCGTTCGCCTCACCGGGCCAGACGCGCTGGAGCTCTGGACCGAGGTGCGCGATGCGCGCTTCCTGGCCGAGCCGCGCGAGCATGCGGTCTGGCGTCTGTCGACACCGCCCACGTCCGGACCCGGCCTTGTGGATCGCCTGCGCAACGAATTGGATTTCGTGCATTTCTACGATTGGGGCGGCGGGTTGATCTGGCTCTCCACGGCTGCGACGGGCGATGCGGGCGCCGCCGCGATCCGGCAGGCGCTCGGCCCCGACGGTGGCCATGCGACGCTGCTCCGGGCGCCGGATGGTCTTCGGGCCGCGACGCCTGTGTTCCAGCCGCTGGCGCCCGCTCTCCTGGCGCTGACCCGCCGTATCAAGGCGAGCTTCGACCCCGACGCGATCCTCAATCCTGGCCGCATGTACGCCGAAGCCTGACCGGCCGCGTCCCCGTTTCAAGGTTCCCGCCTCCCGATGCAGACCAATTTTGCCCTTGCCCAGCTGGCCGACCCGCATACGCGGGAATCCGAGAAGATCCTGCGATCCTGCGTCCATTGCGGCTTCTGCACCGCGACCTGTCCGACCTATCTGCTGCTGGGTGATGAGCTCGATTCGCCGCGCGGCCGGATCTATCTCATCAAGGACATGCTCGAAGGCGCCAAGCCCGCGACGCCCGAGGTCGTGAAGCACGTCGACCGTTGCCTGTCGTGCCTCTCCTGCATGACGACGTGTCCGTCCGGCGTGCATTACATGCACCTCGTCGACCACGCCCGCGCCTATATCGAACAGACCTACCGGCGTCCGCTATTCGACCGGGCCTTGCGCCGGCTGCTCGCGGCGGTGCTGCCCTACCGCAACCGCTTCCGGTTGGCGCTGCTCGCGGCGCGGATCGCCAAGCCCTTGATGCCGCTTGTGGCAACCCTTCCTGCAGTCGGGCCGCGCCTGTCCGCCATGCTTGATCTCGCGCCAGCCGGCATCCCGCCGCGCTCAGGCCAGGAACCGGGCCGGAAGCTTCTTCCTCTGCAGATGCAGGGCAAGCGTGGCCGCGTGGCCATGCTGACCGGTTGCGCCCAGTCGGTTTTGAAACCCGCCATCAATGAGGCCGCGATCCGGCTTCTCAACCGGCGAGGGATCGAGGTGGTGCTTCCCAAAGGCGAAGGCTGCTGCGGCGCCCTCGTCCACCACTTGGGGCAGGAGGCCGCAGGTTTGGACTTCGCCCGCCGCAACATCGATGCCTGGATGCGCGAGGTGGATGGGTCCGGGCTCGACGCCATTCTGATCACGGCCTCGGGCTGCGGCACGACCGTCAAGGACTACGGTTTCATGCTGCGCGACGACCCCGCCTATGCGGCCAAGGCGAAGCGGATCTCGGCGATGGCCCAGGATGTGACGGAATATCTCGGCGGCCTCGAGCTTCCACCTGCGAGCAACCCCACAGGCCAGACGGTCGCGTATCATTCAGCCTGCTCGATGCAGCACGGCCAGAAGATCACCGACCTTCCCAAACGTCTGCTGAAAGCCGCGGGCTTTGCGGTGAAAGACGTGCCGGAAGGCCATATCTGCTGCGGCTCGGCCGGCACCTACAACATCCTCCAGCCCGAAATCGCCGGCCGTCTGCGCGACCGAAAGGTCGCCAATATCGAGCGCACGAAACCCGACCTCATCGCGGCCGGCAACATCGGTTGCATGACGCAGATCGGCAAGGGCACCACCATCCCGATCGTCCACACGGTCGAGCTGCTGGATTGGGCGTATGGCGGGCCGAAGCCGGAGGGAATGCAGGGCATCGAGACCGTGGGATCGAACAGCGCGTCGCGCGCTTCGGCGCATTAGCAATGTGGTTCACGCCCGTCGTCGCGTGCGAAATCACAGTTTGATGGACGTCCGGTCGCGGGGATAGCATCAACTGGAGAGCAACGCCCTTGGGATACACGATTGATCAGCCTTTGCGAGCCGTCGCTTTGAAGAAGGTGTAGCAGAAGGTGCCACCGGGTTCCGCGGTCCGCTCTAACGCGGCGATCCCTTCGTCGAAACGGCCCGGTGTGATGAGATCTGCGGCGATTGCCGGTTCGCGGATGCTCGCGATCATGGCCGCGAATGTCCTTCGAATGAAACCTTCCGCCAGCCGTGGGCTATCCGCGTCGACATAGACGGGGCAGGGGGTCACACAAATATTGTCGAAACCTGCAGCCTCAATCAAGGGACGGAGCCTGCGTCCGATGCCGGCATCGCCACCAGCGCGCCGCTGTAACTCCACCTGACAGTCGATCGCCTCGTGCGCCGCGGCATGGTCTGGATGAAAGAGCGCCGAGCCGTGATCGCCCTCGATCACTGTGACCGTGCCGCCAGGTTTGAGGACGCGCCTCACTTCGTTCAATGCTGCCGCCGGCTGGCAGAGGTGCTCCAACAGAAAGCACACGAAAGCATGGTCGAAGCTTTCGTCGGCGAATGGCAGCGCCATGACATCGGCCTGCTCGACGCGTGCGTTGGTTAATTTTTCCGCAGCCAAGCGTTGACGTGCCTGGGCCATGGACGCCTGGGATATTTCAACCGCGACGATCTGCGCCCCAGGATTGTTGCGGGCCAACGGCACCGTCTGGGCTCCGATGCCACAACCCGCTTCGAGCACGACGCTGCCGTATGGGAAGATGATCCCGGCGTGCAGCCACTCCTCCAAGGCCCCGGCCTGATCCTCAAGGCGCCGGTGCTCGACCGCATCATAGCCATGAACATATTCGCGCCGCATCGTTCGATCCTCCCTGCCTGTCACCAAACTGTGCGCAGGCCGGGCGCGGGTCTTGAACGAAATTGCAGGGCTCAGGCGAGTGCGGCGCGATAGCGGCCCGGCGTCACCCCGAACTGGCGAACGAAGGCACGCGTCATGTGGCTCTGGTCGGCGAACCCGCACCGCAACGCGACCTCCACGATCGCCAGACCTTCGGCCAGATATCGGCGCGCCAGCCGCACCCGTCGCTGCACGAGGTAGGCATGCGGCGTCACCCCGACGTCGCGCGTGAAACCGCGCACCAATTGGAACCGGCTGAGACCTTCGAGGGCCGCAAGCTCGGCGAGGGTTGTGACCCGCTGGGGTGCATCGTCGATGCGCTGACGTGCTTTGGTCACGGCCGGCAAAGGACCGTGCGGCGGCCTCGGCCGACTTCCGTATCGCCCCATGAGATGCGCGAGGCATCGGATCAACTCCTGCTCGACCGAAAACATATCGGGCACCGTCTCGATCAGCTGAGCGAATGCATGATCGAACCGTGTGGAAAGCACGGGATCAGATAAGGCCGGCCGGGTGATTTCAGTCTTGTCGCCGATCTCGCGGTGGACGACGCCGGGGTCCAGGTAGAGAATGCGCCAGCCACGCGGAAGGCCCTGGAGTGGACGTCCATCGTGGATTTCGCCGGGGTTCACCGTGATGATGTCTCCGGCGTCGGACTGTACGGCGCCGATGCCGCTCCAGGATCGCTGGGCGCCGAAATCCATCACGCCGATGCCGAATCCGTCGTGGGCGTGCCTCGGAAAGACGTGATCGGTCAGCAATGTCATGGGCTCCACCCCACGCAACACCGATTTATGCTGCACGACGCGATGAATCCGACCGCTCATGCGCCGGTTTTCCCGATCACCCCCGCGCCGCCTCGTCCGCCGCCAGCTTCCGCGCCAGCACCTTGTCGATGCGCCGGCCGTCGAGATCGACGACTTCGAACAGCCAACCGAAAGCTTCCACCGATTCTCCTGTCGCCGGCAGGTGTTCGAACTGGTCCACCACGAAGCCCGCAACCGTATGGTAGGTGCGTCGCTCGGGGAGGGTGATGTGGAAGCGCTCGGCCATTTCGTCGACCGGCATGGAGCCGGCCAGGAGCCAGGACCCGTCGCCGCGCTTCACCGCATCCGGCTCGTTCTCGCCCTCATCGGCCTTGAAGGCGCCCGCGATGGCGTCGAGCAGGTCGGCGGGTGTCACGAGCCCCTCGAAATGCCCGTATTCGTCATGCACCAGCACGATCGGGACAGGCGCGGTGCGCAGGACGTTCAGGACGTCGAGCGCCTGCAGGGTGTCCGGAATGACTGGCACCTCGCGGATGAAGTCCTTGAGCGCCCAGGGTTCGCCTGAGAGCAGCGCCGGCAGCAGTTCGCGCAGTTGCACCACGCCGACGACGTCGTCGATCACGCCCGACATCACCGGCAACCGCGAATGATGCGCCGCGACCAACCTTCTGACGATCTCTTCGTCGCTCAGCGTCGCGTCCAGCCACTCGACATCGGTGCGCGGCGTCATCACGGCGCGGGCCGAACGGTCGCCGAGGCGCAGCACGCCGGCGATCATCTGGTGCTCCGCGCCTTCGATCACGCCCGAAGTCGCGGCTTCCGTGACGAGCGTCTTGAGCTCCTCTTCGGTCACGGCCGAGGGCGGAGCCGAGGATTTACCGAGAGCCGCGAAGATCAGGCGTGTCGACACGTCCAGAATGACGGTGACCGGCGCCGTGATCCCGGCCAGGGCCCGCATGGTCGGCGCGACCGCGCAGGCGATCGGCTCCGGCTCGCGCAAGGCGAGCTGTTTCGGCACGAGTTCGCCGATCACGACCGACAGATAGGTGATGATCACCACCACGAGGCCATAGCCGAGCGGGTTGGCAATATTGGTGGAGAGGCCGCGATCTGCCAGCCAATGGCTCAGAATGTCGCCAAGGCCCGCCCCCGAATAGGCGCCCGCCAGAATGCCGATCAGCGTGATGCCGATCTGCACCGTGGACAGGAATCGACCGGGCTCCTCGTGCAGTACCATCGCAGCCTGGGCGCCGCGACGCCCAGCATCGGCCATCACTCTGAGCCGGGCGCGGCGCGACGACACGATGGCGAGTTCCGAGACCGCGAAAACGCCGTTGAGCAGGATCAGCACAAGGGCGATGAAAAGTTCGAGCACGTGGGTCCGGTTGTCACGTCGCGCAACGGGCGCTTCCCTCGTCTGGCCGAGACAGGACAGGGGGACCGCGCCAACGTCGCAAACGAGTCGGGTCCTGCACTCCTCGTGCGGCCCGACAGGCTTTGTGTTTACCCGCCGCCAAACAGCTTGTCGAGCAGGGAGCGGTTATCCGCCTTGGCGGTCCCTCGCGGATCGGGGATGGGCTCGGGCGGCAGCAGGACGTCGGGGTCGGGTCGGCGTGTGGCTTGAGGCGGCGCAGGAGGCGGAGAAGCGGCCGGCACGATCGGCAGAAGAGCTCCGGCCTGCGCCGGCTTTGGCGCCGATGCGCCCCCGTTGAGCATGCTGGCGACCGCGCCGAGCAATGGGTCGGTGCTGGCCTCTGCCGCGGGCGCCGGCCGCCACAAACCGCCAATCAGCGGCGACGGTGCGGTCGTGCGAAGCGCCGCCGTCATGAAGCGGCTCCAGATCTCGACCGGCAGGGTTCCGCCGGAGGATTTCTTGGTGGGGGAACTATCGTCGTTCCCGAGCCAGATCCCAGCCGTCAGAGCGCTCGTGTAGCCGACGAACCACGCGTCGCGCCAATCCTGGCTCGTTCCGGTCTTGCCGGCGGCCTGCCAGCCGGGCAGGTCCGCCTTGCGGGCCGTACCGGTCAGCAGGGTCTCGCGCATCATGGCGTTCATCATGGCGACCGACGTTTTGTCGATGACGCGGCCGTAGCCGGTGCCCTTGCGCTGGTAGAGAAGCTGCCCGCTCGTGCGTTTGACGCTCATGATGATATGCGGCTGCACGCCCATGCCGCCGTTACTGAACGGCACATAGGCGGTCACGAGTTCCAGTGGAGATACTTCGGAGGTCCCGAGCGCGATCGAGGCATTCGGTTGCAGGTCGGACGTGATGCCCAGGCGGTGCGCTGTGGCGATGACGGCTTTCGGGCCGACTTCGACCCCCAACCGAACCGCCACCGTATTGAGCGACTGCGCCAGTCCCGTCGTCAGTGTGACAGGCCCGGCATATTGGCGGGAGTAATTCTCCGGTTGCCAGCCCTTCACGTTGACGGGCGCGTCGTCGCGGACGCTGTCGGGTGTGAGACCGCGTTCGAGGGCCGTGAGATACACGAAGGGCTTGAAGGCCGACCCCGGCTGACGTTTGGCCGCGACCGCCCGGTCGAATTGACTCTCCGCATAATTGCGTCCGCCGATCAGCACCTTGATGGCCCCGCTCGGATCGAGGGCGACGAGGGCGCCTTGGCTGACGCCGAATTTTGCCCCCTTGGCGTCGAGTGCGTCGGCCAGGGCGCGCTCGCCCGCCGCCTGCATCGCGGGATCGACCGTGGTGGTGACCACGATATCCGTGTCGAAGGCCCCGACCGTGTCGTCGAGCGTGTCCATCACGTAATCGGCCACGTAGTTGACCGAGCCATCGCCCTTTTCGTGGGCCACGACGGCGGGTTTGACGAGAGCTTGGCGAGCGGCATCACGCGTGATGAAACCTTCGTCCGCCATGGCGTCGATCACCTGCGCGGCGCGCTCGGTCGCCCCTTGTGGATTGCGGTTCGGCGCGAGTTTCGTCGGGGCCTTCATGAGCCCGGCCAGAACGGCCGCCTCGGGCAAGGTCAGGTCTTTGGCGTTCTTGCCGTAGTAACGGTGCGCCGCCGCCTCGACCCCATAGGCGCCCGAGCCGAAGTAGACGCGGTTGAGATAGAGTTCGAGAATCTGGGTCTTGCTGTACCGGTGCTCCAGCCACAGGGCCAGGATGGCTTCCTGCACCTTGCGGGAAAGCGTGCGCTCCTGGTTGAGGAACAGGTTCTTGGCCAATTGCTGGGTGAGCGTCGAGCCGCCCTGAACGGCGCCGCCCGATGCGTTGCGGACGATCGCGCGGAGGATGCCGACCGGATCGATGCCCCAATGCGAATAGAAGCGCCGGTCCTCGATCGCGATGAAGGCTTGCGGCACGTAAGGCGGCAAGTCGCGCAGCAGAACCGCCGCGCCGCCGGTGTCCCCGCGATTGGCCAGAAGGGTGCCGGTGCTGCCCATGATGGCGATATTCGGCGGGCGCTTGGGTATCGACAGTTGATCGATCGGCGGCAGGTCGCGGGCCTCGTAGACCACGAGGCCTCCGACGCCGGCCACGCACCACAGGCCGAGCACCACGGCCCAGTAGCCGAGGCGAGACACGAGCGAGCGTCGGCGCCGGCGTGGTGCGCTCGTCGCGGCCGCGGATTTCTGCTTGCGCCCATTGCCCCGGCGCGTCACCGGGCCGACCACATCCGCCAGGGAAGGCGCCGCGTCAAAGCCCGGCTCCCGGCGCTCGTTCGCGATTCGGCGCGGCCGGTCGCCGGGAAGCAGCCTGTCATCCGAGGAGATCGCCACATCGTCCGGCGACCGCGTCGGCACGGAGATGCGGGGTTCGCGGCGTGCGCCATCCCCCGACCTGCTCCCCTCATGCCCGCTGCCCTTGTCCATGCTCCCCCGGCCTTCGACCGCTCGGGACCGACCTTCAGGCTAATGGCGGCGGATTAAGGGCCGATGAACTCTATGGGAGCCTCAGCGATGCGCTCCGCGGCCGAATCGCGTGACCTCTTCGATCTCGCTTCGCGACACGCCGATATCATGCAGCATCTCGTCGCTCAGGAGATGCATGGAATGGTTTGCCTTACGGAGGCGCCAGGCAAGGGCGAGCCTTCCCGCGAGAGCCCCGATGACATGGAAGGCACCACCCGCGGTGCGCGGACGGACACTTGTGGGAAAAGACAGAGTGGACATGACAGAATTCCTCGTTCGATGTTCGGAAGATAAGGAGGCTCCTTGCATTATGAAAACGAATGTTCATTATCTCTGACATAACGCGCCTTTATGAGAGCGGCATGGTTCGCAATATCGATACGGCCCTGATCCGGGCCTTCACCACTGTGGCCGACACGGCCAGCATGACGGCCGCCGCCGAGGCGCTGCATCTCACGCAAGCCGCCATCAGCCAGCAGATCAAGCGGCTGGAGGAGGCCTTCGGGACCACGCTGTTCGACCGTGACCGCAAGGGGCTGGCGCTGACCAACGACGGCGAGCGGCTCTACGCCAGAGCCAAGCGATTGCTCGGCATGAACGACGAGATCTGGGCCGAGATGACAACGGCGGCTTTCGACGGCGAGGTCCGCCTCGGCGTTCCCTACGATCTTGTCGGGAATTACATGCCGGCGATCCTGAAGGCTTTTGCTTCGGCCCATCCAAAGGTCGAGATCACCCTGACCTGCATGACCTCGCCCGATCTCATCGAAGCGCTCGCGGCCGATCGGCTCGATCTGGTCATCGCCGAGGAGCCTTTCGGACGCTCACGTGGCGAGTGCATCTTGACCGACCGCCTGGTCTGGGTGGGCGCGAAGGGCGGCGACGCCTTCCGCAGGCGACCGTTGCCCATTTCGCTCGGCTGCGAGACCTGTGCGTTTCGTCCGGTGCTGTTCGAGGCGTTGAAAAAAAGCAGCTTGCCGTGGCGCACGGTGGCCGAGAGTGACGGCACTTTCGCGATCAGCGCGACGGTACAGACCGATCTCGCCGTCACGGCGCTCCTGGCCAGCACGATCGTACCCGGCCTCGATGTGCTATCGTCCGGATCGGGCCTGCCGCCACTTCCGAATTTCACTGTCAACTTGCACCTGCCACCGACCGGCACGAGCCCGGTCGTCCAGGCGCTTGCGGAAACCGTGAGACAAGGATTTCTAGGCCGTCAGCGGCAGGCCGCCGCCTGACCTCAGGTGGAGCGACGCCGGCCGGTGACCTCGATCTCGATTTTCATACGCGGATCGGCCAACCCGGCGACGATCATTGTGGCGGCGGGCTGAACCGGCCCGAACCGCTCCCGCAGCACCGGCCAGCACGGCTCGAAGTCGGCGCGCTCAGGCAGAATGTATCGGACCCGCACGATGTCCATGAGCCCGAAGCCCGCCTGCCGCAGGGCGGTCTCGATGTTGTCGATCGTCTGCCGAGCCTGCTCGACCACGTCCGTCGAAATGGCACCTGTCGCATAGTCGAAGCCCGTCGTGCCGGACACGAAGATCCAGTCCCCCTCGACCACTGCTCGCGCATAGCCGATCTGGGCTTCGAAGACCGAGCCGGAGGAGACAAACTGGCGTGTCATTGAAAACCTACCCGCGATGGAGCATCGTGACTGCGACCCGACAGATCCGTTGGAGCAGCCGGGACGACAATCTATAGGGTACCCTCCTAGAGAACCGCGAAAAAGTGCCAGCCTATTCAAAGATTCAAGTTGCGTGGGTTAACTTTTTGTTCATAAATTAGTGACGTAGCGGAAAGTTCTTCTGTGGAGCGCCGCAATACTTCTTGTAATGCGTTGTCTGCGGGTGATCTATGACGATCTGCCTCCGTGAAGTACTTAGCTTATTTGTATTGCAATTTATGCTGGCGGGTTGTGTCTCGGCCGATGCTGGCAATACAACAGCATTTAAAGATGCTGTTGCGCAGCAATCCTCGTCGGAGCCAATGCTGAGGCCGGGGGATCGCGTTCAAGTCACTGTCTTTGGGGAAACCGCCATCACCGGGTCTTACGATGTGGCTGCGTCGGGGACGATCCAAGTTCCTTTGGCGGGCTCCGTCGAAGCTAGTGGTCAGACCGCGCAAGAACTTGAAACCAAGATCACTGCCGCTCTTCAGCGCAAATACTTGCGAGACCCGAAGGTGACGGTTGCGATCCTGACGCTGCATCCCTTCTACGTATTGGGGGAAGTCGAGAAGCCGGGGGAATATCCCTATCGCAGTGGTCTCAATCTGTGGCGGGCTCTTGCGGTCGCGGGTGGGCAGACCTACCGCGCCAGTTCGTCGTCGGTCCTGATCCAGCATGCCGGCGAAACCACCACGGCCGAATATGACCTGACGCAAGACGTGATCGTCAGACCCGGCGATCTGATCCGCGTCCCCGAACGCTGGTTCTGATCCGCGCGTTCGGGCCCTCCCGCAACGTCACTCCGCCGCTATGAGCCGCATCCGGAGAGGCCCGAATGAGCGCCCGGTGGCTCGTCGTCATCTGCATCTTAGGCCGCCCGGACCCTGGGTGGACGGAGGAACGTGCCATGCCGTCTGCGCAAGAGGCGACGGAGTATCTGTCTCCCAAGATCATGGCGGACGCCCATCCACGATGGCGCGCTGCCGATAGCCAGGCGGGTGCCGCCTGGGGAGGGTTTCTGGCTTGGCCGTCGCTTGGCGTCGGCGCACTCGTCGACAGCAATCCCTCGCAGGCGCATGGGCCGCATGCCACCACGCTCGGCACCAGGATCACGCCGACGGTCGTGGTCGAGCGCGAGAGCGGCGTGCATGCCACGGCCTTCTATGGCTGGGCCGACGCCCAGCTCTACCCGGCGCGTCCCGATGCCGACCAGCTCGACGGGCGGGTCGGGATTCTGCACGACTGGGCGGTCAGCCGTGACCTGATGGTCCGCCTGCAAGGCGACCTGTCGCAGACACGCGATCGCCTGGACAGCCGCGAAGCCGTGACAGGCTCGTCGCAGGGTCAGCCGTTTCAGCGGCGTGACGCGACCCTGGCGGCATCGGTGCAGAAAACCTTCAATCATCTGTTCGCCTCAGTGGCGGGTGACGTGGTTCATTCGAGCTTCGCCGGCGGCGCGGTGCGGACGCGCGACGGGGCGCCCGGCCTCAGCGACCAGACCGCTGTCGAAGTCAAAGCCCGAGCAGGCTATTTTCTAGGGCCCGCACTCTTCGCCTTCGCCGAGCCGGCTGCGAACTGGCGCACCCTCGATGCCGTCGACGATCGGTCGCATGGCACGCGGCTTGTCGCCGGCCTCGGGGTCGACCGCATCGGACTTCTCGGCGGTGACTTCTACGTCGGCGCGCAACGCCAGACATTTACGCGCCGTCCGACCAACGTCACCGAGCCGGTGTTCGGTGGGCGTCTCACCTGGTGGCCCACCGCCGCCTGGACCGTGTCGATCACGCTCGACCGACGTCTCGATCAGGCGGCGGTCGGCACAGTGGGTGAGCCGCTCGGTACGCCGATCGATGCCGTGACCGAGACGGCCAGGCTCCGTTTCACGCCCTCGCGCCAATGGTGGGGCGAAGCCGCGCT
The DNA here is from genome assembly GCF_026130545.1 of Lichenifustis flavocetrariae. Lineage (GTDB taxonomy): Bacteria > Pseudomonadota > Alphaproteobacteria > Rhizobiales > Beijerinckiaceae > Lichenihabitans > Lichenihabitans flavocetrariae. Next base: position 172,260 of record NZ_JAMOIM010000001.1, read on the forward strand.
GTTTCATGTCGCGGTGGCCTACCTCGGAACGACCCGCCGCGATCAGCTTGTCGGCGTGGATGCGACGCTCGCCTATCTGTGGCGCCACGACCTCGATCTTACGGCCGACCTCCGGCTGACGCATGTCGAGTCGACGCTCACCATCGCCTCCTATGACCGCGCTAGCGCAACGCTCGGGGCTCGCTACCACTATTGACCCTTCGGGATCGGCCACACCCATGAGCCTCACGAGCAGCCTCCCGCTCCGCCGTTCCATCGGCAACGATGATGCGGTTCCGGTCCTTCGCCAGATACAGGCCTTCCTTCATCGACGCTGGCTGCAAGTCGGGGCAACGACGCTCGTGGTCGTGATCTTCGCCGTGTTCGCTCTGCAGATGTTGCCGGCGCGATTCTGCGCCAGCGCGGAGGTGCTTCTCGACCCACGGCGCGACAAGGCTTTCGGTCCCGATGATGTCGCGGCGACCGTCACGCTCGATACCGCGAATGTCGAAAGCGCCGTGGCCCTGATCAAGGGCAATGCCGTGCTGTTGCGGGTCGTCCAATTGGAGAACCTCGCCAGCGATCCCGACTTCAACGGAGCGCATCAAGCGACGAACCGGCTTTGGCGCGATCTCGGCGCCCTGCTGGGCCATAAGGCCGCTCTTCCAGCCTCGCCCGAACATCATGCGGTGGGAGCCTTGTTCCGCGCCCTTAAAGTCGATCGGGTCGGCAAGGCCTATGTGGTTTCGATCAGCGTCACGACCCGAGATCCCGGCAAGGCTGCACGGCTCGCCAATGCGGTCGCCGAGGGCTTTGTCCGAGACCAGCGCGACGCTCGGTTGGAAGCCCGACGTCGCGAAGCGACCTTCTTTGCCGAGCGGCTCGCGCCGCTGAGCGAGCAATTGCGGCGCTCGGAGGATGCCCTCGACCGCTTCCGACGGGATCACGACCTGACCGCCACCGCCAGCAGCGGCAGGGAGGCCGACCGGCCGTCTTCCCTGAACGAACAGCAATTGACCGAGCTGAACAGCCGGTTGGCCGCGTCGCGCGCCGAGACCGCCCAGGCCTGGGCGGCCTACGATGGGGCGCGGGGAACGGTGGCCCACGGCGCCATGGAAATGATTCCCGACGTGGTTCGCTCGACTGTCGTCGGGCAATTGCGCCAGCAGCAGGCCGAAGTGGCCCGCAAGGAGGCCGATCTCGCGGCTCGCTACAGCGATTCCTATCCGACCCTGGTCGACGTTCGCGCCGAGCGGCGCGAAATCGAACGGGCGATCGCACGCGAGATGGCCCGCATCGTCGGCAATCTGAAAGGCGTCTACGAGATCGCCAAATCGCGAGAAGACGGGCTCCGGGCCGGCATGACGGTGACGACTGGCGCCGCTGGCCTCGACAACGATCTCGGACGCCAATTGCGTGAGCTCGAACGTGTGAAGCTTGTCGATCAGACTGTCTTTGAAACCTATCTGGCCCGTGCCAAGGGCGCCGAGCAGCAGGCCGGGTTCGAGGAACATGACGTTCGGATCGTATCGCCGGCGAGCGAGCCGGTGGTCCCAGCCTTTCCTCAGACCAAAATCGTGCTGGTCTGCGCCGGCTTGCTCGGCCTCGGCCTCGGCGTCGCGCTTGGACTGGCGCTCGACGCGCTCGATCAGGGGTTTCCTACGGCGCATCAACTTGAGCATCTGACCGGCTTGCCGGTGCTGGCGAGCATTCCCTGGCTCACGCGGCGTGACAGAACGCTTGATGGCAAGATTTTGGATCCGGCGCGTTTCCTCGTGCAGCGTCCGCGCAGCCCCTATGCCGAGGGGCTCCTCGCCGTGCGGGCGAGCCTTGCCGCCCTCCCGGTCACTCGAAGCGGCTGCGTGACGCTCGTCACCTCTTCGGTGCCAGGCGAAGGCAAGTCCAACCTGGCGCTGGGCCTCGCGCTTTCGGCGACGCTGGCCGGCCGTCGTGTCCTGATCCTCGACGCCGATCTGCGGCAGCCGTCGCTGTCGCGGTACTTCGGTGTCGAGAACCGGCTCGGTTTCGTCGATATGTTGTCGGGCCTTGTCGGAACTGCGGAAACCACTGTGCCACTCGGCCCGAGCCTGGCCATCATGCCGGCGGGCCGGAAGTCCGCAAGTGCGCCGGACCTGTTCGGTTCGCCGCGCATGGCGATTTATCTCGACCACCTGCGTCGCATTTACGACCTCATTGTAATCGACGCGGCCCCGCTCGAAGCGGTGGTCGATGCGGCCGTGCTGTCCCGCCTCAGCGATCGTATTGTCTTCGTGGTCGGCTGGCGGGAGACCGCCAAGGAGATCGTGGTCCGCAGCCTGCAACGGTTGGGCAGTCGGACGAAAATCGCCGGACTGGTGCTGAACAAGGTGGATGAGCGCAAGGCGCCGCATTACGGGCGGCGCCGGACCATCGAGTCCCACGATTACGCGGAGGCGTGAGGCATGCCTCTCTATTCACGATCGTCCACCGCTGCCCCCGCGATCCGACATCTCGATATGCTGCGGGCTGGCGCCGCAATGGCGGTACTGCTGTCCCATGCCCGCGATTTCACCTTGCGGGATGCGGCCGATCAGCCAGGCCTCAATTGGGCAGGCCGCCTGGTCTTCGGCGTATCGGGACTCGGTCATCAGGCCGTGCTCGTCTTCTTCGTTCTCAGCGGATATCTCGTCACGAGTTCGATGCTGCGGCTCGAAAAGCGCGGCCGCTGGTCGCTCGGACAATTCGCGGCCGCCCGACTGACACGGCTTTGGATCGTGCTGGTCCCGTGCCTCCTCGGCGGAGCTCTCCTCGACGCCGCCGGGCTTGCCTTCAGTCGAGATCCAGGACTTGCAGCGCATTACGGCGTCCTGGCCGTCACCGAACAGCAACCGCCGGACTTCGGGGGTGCCACTCTCATCGGCAATCTCCTGTTCCTGCAAACGATCGCCGTTCCGGTCTACGGCTCGAACGGCGCGCTCTGGAGCCTGGCCAACGAGGCCTGGTACTACGTTGTGGCGGCGCTGCTTTTCGCGGCCTGGCACGATCGCACCTTCCCCGGACGCGCTTTGTTCTCTCTCGGCCTCGCCTTGGCCGTCGCGGCCGCGCTGCCTGGAAGCATCCTCAGCCTTGCCCCGGTCTGGGCTTGTGGGGCGGTCTGTGCCGTCGCGCGGCCGGAGAGGTTGTATCGGTCCCGGTGGAGCGCCTTGCTTCGACGTGCCGCCATTCCGGTCTGGGCGGCTGCTCTCCTCGCATCTCGGTTGCGCCTCGGGCCGAGCGCCTTCGCGACCGATCTCGCGATCGGGGCCGCGACCGCTTGGCTCGTCTCCGTGGCTGTGGCGGAAGGTAACAGCTTCGTTGCGCAGAGTGGATCTTTTGCTCCGGGTCGAACCGTGTCCGGCAGTCTCGCCCGCATCTCCTACTCGCTTTATCTGTCGCACTGCCCCTTGCTGGCTCTGCTTTCGGCCCTCGTCCTCGACGGTCGCCGGATCGATTTCGGCTGGACCGGTGTCGCGCTCCTGGCCGGCGGGATGGCGCTTTCGCTGCTACTGGCCGCGACGGTGTGGTGGGCCTGCGAGCGTCACACGGAGGCGCTTCGCGCGTGGCTGACGGCAGGCAGGTTCGCAGCACGCGCAGGCCGCCTCCAATCGGCGCCGGAAGGACTTTCCCCATGAGGGCGCGTCTGCTGCGCGGCATCGGCGCGAACCTTTACGGGCAGGTCGTCACGATCCTGATCCAGCTGGTGTCCGTCCCCGTTTTGATCGGTGCCTGGGGCAGTGCGCATTACGGCATCTGGCTGCTGCTTTCTGCGGTCCCGACCGCTTTGGCTTTTGCCGACGGCGGGCTGATTCTGGCGAGCGGCACCGCCATGACCATGGCCATGGGGCGGGGCGATCGCGCCATCGCGGCCGACTTGTTCGGGCAAGCGGCGCAGGCTGTCATCATGGCTTTGGTCACCATCGGATGCGTGGTTGGAGGGCTGTTGGCGATCGTGCCGGCCGCGGCGCTCGCCGTCGCCTGTCCCTTGGCACCCGAGGAGACGCGCTGCATCCTGGCGCTGATGACGGCGATCGTGCTCCTCGGTGTTTTGGGCAGCCTCCCGGGGGCGGCCTTCCGGGCCGGTGGGCACTACGCATTCGGTGTCGCGGCGGCTCAGACGATCCGGTTTGGAGAAGCCGTCGCCGTCCTGGCCGTTGCGCGCGCCGGCGGTGGTCTGGCGGCTGCGGCAAGCACCTGGCTCGCGGCACGTCTGGTCGGCTCGGTGCTGCTCGCCGGACTCCTCGCCCACAGGCTGCCTTGGGTTCGCGGCGCGCGTCTGCGGCGAACGAGTTTCGACCTCGGGTCTCTCCTCAGGCCGGCTCTCGCCTCGTTGGCGGTCCCGGCCGCTTTTGCCGCGAGCCTGCAGGGTGTGACGCTGGCGATCGGGTTCGCGCTGCCACCAAGCGCGGTGGCGGCCTTCGCGACGGCCCGCACCTTGGCGCGCGCCCTGGTGCAACTCGCGGGCCTGGTCACGCATGCGCTCATGCCCGAGATGGCCCTTGTGGCCGGTCGGGGCGATGGCCGGGCGATGGCGGCGGTGTCGCGTCTCAACCGCTGGATGTCGGTCGCGGCCCTGGTCCCCGGCTGGATCCTCCTGCTCGTGGCAGCCCCATGGGTGATCGCGGTTTGGACCGGCGGCCGCCTCCCTATCGACCCTTACGTCCTGCCGCTCGTCGCGACCACGGCCCTTGTGCACGGTCTGTGGTTGTCGCAGGCGAACATGATCCTGGCGGTCAACCGGCCGGCGGATTACGCCTGGATGTTTCTTCTCACCTCCGTCGCCACCGCGATGCTGGCATGGCCGGCCGCCATGCGGGGCGGCACGGCGGGTGCCGCCGCCGTCTGCCTCCTTGGCGAGTGCCTGATGGCGCTTTGGCTCGTAAATCTTGGCCGCTCTCGGCCGCTTCGCCCCGACGCGATCGAGAGCGCCCTGTCATGACCGAGGTCCCGACCCTTGCCATTCTGCTCACCTGCTTCAACCGCAGAGCAAAAACCCTCGCATGTCTTGCCAGTATCGAGGCTCAGGACGCGCAGGTATCCTGTCGCATCGTGCTGTTCGACGATGGATCGACGGACGGCACGGCCACGTCGGTGCGCCGGCATTATCCGGAAGTCGAGATCCTTGAAGGCAAGGGTGATGCTTTCTGGTCGGGCGGCATGCGGGCCGCCTTCACGGCCGCGATGCGGCACGGGGCCGATTTCTACCTCTGGCTCAACGACGATGTCCGGCTCGCACCGGACGCGCTGCGGACGCTGCTCACCACCCACGCGGATCTCGTTCGGCAGGGGCGTCCCTTGTGTCTTATCGGCGGCGGGGTCGCCGACCCGCGCGATGGAGGAACCTCCTACGCGGGCATCATCCGCCCTTGGCCGGATCAGCCACTGCGGTTCGACAGGAAGGCGCCCGATGCCGCCGCGCCTGTCCCGTGCGACACGCTTGTCGGCAATGTCGTTCTGGTGCCGCGCCTGACGGCCGAGACGATCGGTGGCATCGGCCGCGTCTTTCGACACACGCTGGGCGATCTCGACTATGGTCTGCGGGTGGCGGCTGCGGGCGGTTGGGTGGGCCTCGCGCCCGGCCATGTCGGATGGTGCGAGCGCAACGGACGCAGCGGCCACTGGTTCAACCAAGACCTCGGTCTTGTGGCGCGCTGGCGCCTGCTGCCGCATCCACTCGGATTTCCGCTGCGGCCGTGGTTCCACTTCGCGAGACGTCATGGCGGGTCGCTCTGGTTCGTCTTCGCAGTGCTGCCGTTCTGGCGATTGGTGGTACCCGTCCGGTTGGCGCGGCATGTCGACCGATGGCGCCGCCCGCTGCAGTCCCGGGAGGCACGCCATGCCTGACGGTCTCAACGCCTCGTCCCGAGAGCGGACACGCCAAGCTCTCGCCGGGCTGGCATTCCTGTTCTACCTCCTGCTCCTGGCCGAGGGTCCGTTGCGGAAGTGGATTGTGCCCGGCGCCAGCAACCTGCTCGTCTTCTTGCGCGATCCGCTGATGGTCGTGATGCTGCTGGTCTATATCCGCCTGGGACCGTCCAGGTCGATGCGTCGCGCTTTGGCGCTATTCGGCTTCGTGCTTCTACTTTTCCTGGCCTGCATCACCTGCCAACTGGCCACCAGCGCGGTGCCGGCCCTCGCGGTCCTGGCCGGTGCGCGCAACTACTTTTTGTTCGTTCCGCTCTGCTGCATCCTGCGAGATGTGTTCACGCCCCGCGACTACGCCCGTTGGATTCGACTGAACCTCCTTCTGGCGCTGCCGATCGGGATCCTGGTGCTGGTGCAGTATCGATCCGGCCCGGCGGCCTGGATCAATGCGGCGCCTGGCGGTTCGAACGACGGCGTCTTCCTGCTGGTCGAGGATGTCGTGCGACCCTACGGCGTGTTCAGCTTTACGCTGGGACACTCGGCCTTTGCGGCCTGGATGGCGGGCGTCCTGCTTGCGGCCGTCTCGGCTCGCCGCGCGCTCTCGATTTCGCCGGTCCTGTTGCTGTGGGGCGCCTGCGGCGTGGTGCTGATGGGCGCTTTCAGCGGTTCACGGACCTACCTGCTGCTGGCCGGAGCGGTCGTCCTGACTTTCGTGGCCGCCACGCTGGGGTTCGGGACGCCTCGGGCCAAGAAGGTTGCCTGTGCTCTGGTGGCGAGCCTCGCGGTCGTCTCGGCGGGCGTTGCGGTCGCCGATCCGGCGCTTGTCGGTGCTCTCAACGAGCGTCAGTCCGCGGCTGTGGCGAGCGAAGGGTCGACCGGGGAGCGTGTCGGCCGCCTTCTCACGGAGTTTGCGGGCGAGATGACGGAGGTGCCGCTGTTCGGCTACGGGCTCGGTGCGGGCACCAATGTGGCGAATTTCCTGTCCAATGGACGCACCGACCACGTACTGGCCGAATATGAGTTGACCCGCATCGTTCAGGAACTCGGGCCCTTTTTCGGCCTGCTGGCCATCCTGCTGCGCTGGGGGCTCGCAGCCTGGCTCATGGCTGCGGCGCTCGCCGCCCTTCGCCGCGGCAATCTCCAGCCGGTCAGCTTCCTCGGTTTCGTGGCGCCCGTGTTCCTCGTGCATGACGTCACTCTGCAGAACAGCATGATCGGCATCGCCTGGTTCTCGGCCGGCATCTTCCTCAGTTCGCTCCGGGTAGGTCCTCGCCTCGAGCCGATGGCAGAACGGTGGGAAGCGACGCTTGGCTCTCTCCCCGCGGGAGGCCTGGCATGCGGGTGAATGTGTGCGTGAACGGCACGTTCCGGTATCCGGACTACATCAGATTCTACGAGCAAGCGGGCATTCTCAATCGCTTCTACTTCGCGCATCGCCGGTCGCAGACGCCTGCGGTTCTCGGCTTGCCGACCGAGCGCACACACAATCTCTGGCTCAAGCAATATCTGATGGCCGCCGCCTTCCGGTCGGCACCCGATTGCCTCTCGGCGCCTCTTTCACGCGCCCTCTGTGACCGGTTCCAGCAGGGCGTGCTGAAGCGGTGGCAGCCCTGCGACAGCCTGGAGGCGGTGATCGGCGCCGTGGCCGACCACGTCATCGCCTTCGCGCGCCGGGAGGGCACAAAGGTCCTGGGACATCCCGTGACCACGCAGTGCGCCACCGTTCGCCGGCTCGTCGACCAGGCCCGCGCGGACCTCGGCCTCGCCCCCGATCGCACGATGCTGGCCGAGGCGGCGCGGCGGGGTGACGAAGTCGCCGCCTGCGACGCCCTGGTGGTCGACAGCGGCTTCGTGGCGCGCAGTTTTGTCGCGGCCGGTGTGCCGGCCGAGCGGATTTCGGTGGTGCGTCCCGGTTTCGATCCTGTCCGCTTCCATCCGCGCGATCTGTCGGAGGTCGATCGCGAGACCTTCCTGGTCGTCTGCGTCGGAATCGTCACGCCCCGCAAGGCGCAGCATGTGCTGTTGCGGGCCTGGCGGATGCTGAATCTGCCCAAGGCCAAGCTGGTGCTGGTGGGCGCGCTGGGCCGCGACGCGCGGGCTGTGATCCGCGGCCACGAAGGCACCTTCTCGCACATCCCGCATGTTCCGCATGGGGCCCTGCGCTCGCTTCTCGCCCGTGCCTCGTGCTTCGTGCTGTCTTCGGCCGAAGACGGTTTCGCCCAGGCACCTCTCGAGGCGATGGCCTGCGGCGTTCCCACGATCCTGTCCGAAACCGTCGGCGCGGCGGAACTGATCGAACACGGGCGGACGGGCTTCGTGGTGCCGACCTTCGACCCGGAAGCGATCGCGGCCGTTCTGGAGCGTCTCTACCGCGACCGGACCCTCGGCGAGAGTGTCGGCCACGCCGCGAGTGTTGCTCGCCGTGATGCGGGCACCTGGCCGGACTATGCCGGGCAGGTCATCGCCCTGCATCGCCGCCTGACCGGAGACACTTCCACCTCGGCGCGAGCGGCGGCATGAACATCCTCCACATCATGGCATCGGTCAGTGACGAAGGCGGCGGACCGATCGAAGCGCTTGTTCAGGCGGATGCCGTCGGGCGCAGGAAAGGTCACCGACGCACCATCGTGTCGCTCGACCTCCCCGCCGACCCGTGGGTGCCGCGCTGCCCGGTGGAGACGATCGCGCTCGGAAGTCCGTTCGTCCGGCGTGGTCGCCGCACGATGCCCTGGTTGCGCTACGGCTTCACGCCCCACCTCGTGCCCTGGCTGAAGCGGAACCTGGGGGCCTATGACCGCGTGGTCGTCAACGGCCTCTGGAACTACACGGCCCTGGCGGCCCGGCGGGTGCTGCCCTATCGGTCCACCCCCTATTTCGTGTTTCCGCATGGCATGCTGGACCCCTGGTTCCGCTCGGCCTATCCGGTCAAGCACAGCTGCAAGCAGGCCGCCTGGTGGATCGCGGAAGGCCCGCTCCTCCAAGGCGCCCGCGCGGTGCTGTTCACGAGCGAAGGAGAGCGGACGGCAGCGGCGGGTGCCTTTTGGCCCTATCGGCTGCGAGGCCTCGTGACCGGCTACGGCACCGGTGACGTCCCGGTCGCGACGGCCGGTCAGGCGGCCGCATTTCAGGCCTGCGTGCCGGCGCTCGGCGACAAGCCCTACCTGCTGTTCCTCGGTCGGCTGCATCCCAAGAAGGGGTGCGATCTCCTTCTCGCCGCCTTCGCGACCCTGCGGCGGCTGGCTCCGGATCATCACCTCGTCATCGCCGGCCCGGATCGCGACGGCTGGCAGGCGGCCCTGCAGGCCATGAGCCGGGACCTTGGCATCGCTGATCGAATCCACTGGCCGGGCATGCTGCGCGATGGCGCGAAATGGGGTGCGCTCTTCGGCTGCGAGGCCTTCGTGCTTCCCTCGCATGGCGAGAATTTTGGCATTGCGGTCGCCGAGGCCCTGGCGTGCGGCAAGCCGGTGCTGCTCAGCCACAAGGTCAATATCGCCTCCGAGATCGTCACGGCAGGCGCCGGACTCGCGGCGTCCGACACGGCCGAGGGTGTGGCACAACTTCTCGCCGCCTATCTGGCCCTGCCGGTCGAGCAACGCCGCTTGATGGCCGACCGGGCCCGTCGCTGTTTTGTCGATCGCTACGCGGCCGACCGTGTCGCGGAACGAACACTCGCCATTCTCGAAAACCCGGACCAGTTCACGTGACGATCCTCGACGCGCACCTGTCTCGCCCGCTTGAAGGCGGCCCGAGCTTCTCGCTCGGCAACCGGCTGTTCCGGGCCGTGTGGCGGATCGCCTGGCGGTGTCTCGCGTCATGGACCCCACCGGCTTTCAGGGGCTGGCGACGGGGTCTGCTGGTCGCCTTCGGGGCACGGCTTGCCCCCTCGGCCGATGTGCGGTCGAGCGCCCGCATCTGGTATCCGCCCCATCTCTCAATGGGGGCGCAGGCCGTGATCGGACCCGAGGTCGTCTGCTACAACATCGCGCCCGTGGAGATTGGATGTCGCACCATCGTGTCGCAGCGCGCCCATCTGTGTACCGGCTCGCACGACCTCTCCGACAGGCATTTCCAGCTCGTGGCGCGGAGCATCACGCTTGAGGATGACGTTTGGATCGCCGCCGAGGCCTTCGTGGGACCCGGCGTCGTGGCGCGGGAGGGGTCGGTTCTCGCGGCACGCGGCGCGATCTTCGGCGATCTGCAGCCTTGGACGGTCTATCGCGGCAATCCCGCCCAGCCGGTGAAGACGCGCAAATTCAGGCCCGCGGAACAGATTTCAACCAAATCCGCCCCTCAATCGCGGGAACTTTTCGAGCCCCAAAATCCTATATGGCCGTGGGACATTTTGTCGTCTTAGGGGGAGTTCATGCATATCCTGTGGATCATCATCATCGGTTTCCTGGCCGGTGTCGTCGCTAAATTCATCATGCCGGGTCCGAACGAGCCGTCGGGCTTCATCATGACGGCGATCCTCGGGATCGTCGGAGCTTTCGTTGCGACCTTTGTCGGACAGGCGATCGGTTGGTACGGCCCGAATGATGGCGCCGGCTTTATCGGAGCCATCATCGGCGCCATCATCGTTCTGGGCATCTGGGGCTTTATCGCGGGACGCACATCGAGCGTTTCGCGCTACTGAGTTCGCTTAGCCTCGCGCGAGTTCAGCCAGAAGGCTGCCGTTGGCGGGGAAAAGCGGAATGAGACACGCCTGCAGGGCGTGATAGATGTCGGGCCGACCGGTGAAGAGTTCTGTCTTCGCTTGGTTGGCCCAATTCAATTGAGGCACCCATCTTTCGTCGGCCTGATCGAGGATCGTGGTCCCGATAAAGTCCCAGATGCGCCGATACCAGTTTTCATAGAAGGTCGGGTCTTCGACGCTGCTGAGGAACACGGCGGCCCCGATGCCTTCACACAAGGGCCACCAGATCTTGTCGGCGACCAGCGGCTGGCCGTTCCAATCGAGCGTATAGAAAAAGCCGCCGCGCTCGTGGTCCCAGCCCTCCTGCACGGCCAGGCGGAACATCCGCGCGGCGGCGTCCGGCATCCAGGAATGTTTGCGCCCGCCAGCAATCCATAATTGGACGAGCAGCCGGCTCCATTCGAGCCAATGACCGGGGGTCGTGCCGGCCGGGCGAAACATCTCCGAGCCGGCATAATCCCGGTCGATCTGCCAGTCCGCCGAGAAATGTTCCGGAAGGCGCCAGCTGTTGGCGGCCGTGATTCGGCGGATCAACAGATCGGCGATGGCCTCGGCCATGGCAAGGCAGCGCGCGTCGCCCGTCGCCTCGTAGGCGGCCATGAGAGCTTCGGTGAGATGCATGTTGGAGTTCTGGCCGCGATAGGGCGCCCCGAGCGGTTGCCAATCGGCCGTGAATTCCTCGGCCGTCGCGCCATGTTGCGCTTCCCAGAACCGGTCATGCAGGATCGTCATGACATCGTCGATCAATCGGTCCGCATCGGGGTGGCCGACCTGCTTTGCGGCAGCACCGGCCAGCAGCACGAAGGCGTGACCGTAGGCCTGTTTCGATGTGTCGACCGGCCCGGCATCACGCATCTGCCAGAAGTAGCCGCCGTGCACCGGGTCCCGATGGCCCTGCCACAGGTAATCCATCCCATGATCAATGGTGCGGCTTGCGCCGGGATGCCCGAGCCGATGTGCCAGCGCATAGCAATAGACCATGCGGGTGGTCGCATGGAGACCCCGCACACAATCCCCACCGCCGTCACGCAACGGCTGCCCATCGTCGCCGAGATCGAAGAAGCCGCCGCGCGGATTGAAAGCCACGGCGAAGCTCGTGAAGAGCCCGGCTGCCCGCGCGGTGAGCCATGCTCGGTGGTAGGGCTGGGTCCGCCATAGGCTGGGCTGGGCGTCGTGCGCGTCTTGCATTTACTCTTCCCCCTCATCGAGCTCTGTGCCCACTGAATCGCATGAGGCTCTTCAAGGCGCTACCCATTACAGGAGTCGCAACGTCGGGCGCCCGAGCGCCAAGTCCCCTCCAAAGCTGGGAATGAGATCCAGTCCCGGGCGGCGACGTGCCTGTAATGAGCAAGTCAACGGCTGCCGGCTTCTCGATGTGGTCAACAACTGCACGTCGACTCGGGCGGAAAGCGTCCTACTAGGCGTCCGTGGTCCCAGCCGTCGATACGCTCCGAATGGCTCAGGGCCAAGCAATCTGAAACCAAAGGGTCAGACCGCACAAAACAAGCGAGAGTCGTCGACGATATTGGCGGAGACGGAGGGATTCGAACCCTCGATAGGGCTTTACAACCCTATAACGGTTTAGCAAACCGCCGCCTTCAGCCTCTCGGCCACATCTCCGCTCGCGCGGAGCAATCGCTCGGCGCATGCGTTTTATGCCTTAAGGGGTCAGACTTGGCAAGGCTCCAGGCTTTTGGCGATGCTTCGCCAGATAGAAAATCAAATGCGATGCGCTGAGCGGCAACGTCCGCCTCGCCGAGGAAGGACTCAGTCTGGCATCGCCGACATCCGCAACCCTGGGAACGCCGGAACCCATCTAAGGCTAGTGGCATGAGGGTCAGCACCCAGGCCGCGAGATTCTGTCTTATGCCGAGTCCTAGAGCGGTCGAACCCGCCGGCAAGTCGTGATTCTTCTTGGAGAGAGGCGGCTAATGCAGTCATCTTTGCCGTCAAGCAAACACCGAAGGTTTACGAATGTTACCAGTCGGTAAACAATTCGGTACTCTTCAGCTTTGGCCCCGCGTGTTTCGTTGCCGGAATGTCACAAGGCATTTCGAAAGCCCGAATTGGGGCGCCTCCAAGGCAATTCGGCGTTTGTCGGGGCACGCATCACGGCTATGTTCAAAACGCGAAAGGGAGCTTCCCTCGCTCAAGCCGGCACCAGTGCCGATGTGCCACCGCAAGGCTGACACATCAGACCGGGACCGGAGAACAAGGGAAGAAGAGAGCTTGAGGATCAGGTACCGGCGCGAAGCGATCCGGTTTCGCGCAGATATATGGTTCGGGCGAACTCGTCCCGTTGGGTCTTTCAATCTGGAGGTTTTACCTATGAAGCTCGTCAAGAGCCTTCTTCTCAGCTCGGCGGTCGGCCTTACCGCTGTCGCCAGCGCCCAGGCCGCCGATCTTCCGTTCCGGAAAGCGGCTCCTGTCGAGTACGTCCGCGTTTGTGATTTCACCGGCGCCGGCTACTTCTACATTCCGGGCACCGACACCTGCTTGAAGGTCGGCGGCTTCGTCCGTGCCGAATATGCCTACGTGTCGCCGTCTGCCTCTTTCTTCCCGGCTGTGTCGACCGCGGTTGGTGGTGTTGTGATCCCGGGCGGTACCCGCATCAACAGCAACCTTCGTGACGTGTCGGGTTTCTTTGCTCGCGGCCGCATCGAAGTGGATGCCCGTACGCAGACGGCTTACGGAACGCTCCGCACCTTCGTGCGCTACGAAATCACGAAGGCGAACGGCGTTTACCAGGGTTCGTCGACGTCCCAGCAGGGCTTCACGAACCAGAGCGGCAGCAATGCCAACGTGGACAAGGCCTTCGTGCAGTTCGCCGGCTTCACGGCAGGTCGCGTGCAGTCGTTCTTCGACTTCTACGCCGATAACTACAACATGGAAGGTATCGCCAACTCCGATCAGAGCACGCAGGTTTTCGCTTACACGGCGACCTTCGGCGGCGGTTTCTCGGCGACGATTTCGGCTGAAGATCCGACGATCCGTCGTGATGGCATCGGCAACGGCGAGTTTAACAGCCCGCTGAACCTGGCCGCTGGCGGCGTTTCCTCCGACCTTGGTTATGGTAGCGTTCGCATCCCCGACTTTGTCGGTGTTGTTCGCGTCGATCAGGCTTGGGGTGCTGCCCAGCTCTCGGCGGCCTATCACGAAGTGGCCGTGATCTCGCCGACCACCTTCGGTAACATCCAGAAGGATGGCTTCGCTGTTCAAGGCGGCCTCCAGTTCAAGCTTCCGATGCTTGCGGCCGGCGACGATATCTGGTTGGAAGGCGCCTATCAACAGGGTGCGTATCTGTACCAGGACTCCGCAGGCACCTTGAACTCGGGTGTGAACTCAGCGTTCCTGGGCGGCTTCCAGCATATCGATCACGACGCCTACGCCTTCGCGAATGCCAACGGAACATCGACCGTTTCGCTTTCGAAGGGCTTCTCGGTGATGGGCGCCCTCCATCACTACTTCACCCCGAACTTCTCGGACGTGCTGTTCGGCTCGTATGAGGAAGTGTCGTATGGCAACCGCGCCCGGAACACCGATTGGACCCTTGGTGGTATCGGTGATGCGAGCGAATACCGCATCGGCAACCAGTTCATCTGGACGCCTGTGAACAACCTCGGCATTTATGTTGAGGCGGTGTACGCTCACATCGACCAGACCCTGGCCCACAATCCAGGTGTCGCAGCCAGCGCTCTTCCAGTCGGCATCAAGAAGGACCCGAGCTCCTTCGAAGGTCGGCTCCGTGTCGAGCGCGACTTCTAAGATTTAGAGAAGCAAGATTGAAAAGGGCCCGGCACCATGTGTCGGGCCTTTTTCACGTTGAGAGGCGCCTCTCAACGTGGCCTCAAAAGTGAAGTCGTGGTACGGCCTCCCAATCATCGTTAGAAGGCTCGGCCACTCCAAGAAGATCAATGGCCGATGTGTCGGCGTCTGCTATGACGTTAGGCAGGCTGGTTGCTTCGTCGTTCGCCAGGCGATCGAAGGCTCACTCGGCCATGCCGAGCGCCGCGAGGTACAGCCCGAGGATTTCCTCTTCCTCCCGCCGTTTGTCCTTGTCCTGTTTGCGGATCGACACGACTTTGCGGATGACCTTCACGTCATAGCCGGTGCCCTTGGCTTCGGCATAGACGTCCTTGATGTCTTCCGAGACCTGCTTTTTGTCTTCCTCGAGCCGTTCGATTCGCTCGATGAAGGCGAGCAGATGCTTGGCTTCGGCTGAATTGGCTTCCATCGGGCGGTCCTTGGTTTGGCGGCGCGGCCTTGGCGCAACCCATCATGCGCGGTTCGGAATGAGCCGCTTGAAATCCGTGTCTTCGCCGAATGGCGTCGCAAGCCATCTACATGACGAATGAGAGCCGGCGCATCTGGTCTACTTCGCCTGGCGCCGTGCGGCCGACCTCGCGAAGACCGCGGCCGCACGCGCTACTCGTTCGCGCGCGGCGCGCGGTGGCATCCGATCCGAGCGAACCCGGACGTGGCCACCGGTGACTGGCGAGAGTTTTCTCCTCGATTCGTCATGAGGAGGGAAGAAGTTGGCGTACATCCAAGACGCATGAAAGGCGTGGGACGCGACGTTCGAGAATCGATATTGGGCGGCCCGACATTGTCCGGCCGGCATCAGACATCCCTCCATTATGAAACGTCGGGCACGATTGCGATCGCCTCGGTTTGCGCCTTGCGCCATGCGGCGAGCCTTTCCCCCAAGGCTGCATCGGCGAGGCTCAGCACGCTAGCAGCCAGTAGGGCCGCGTTGATGGCTCCGGCGCGCCCGATGGCCAGCGTGCCGACAGGAATACCGGCCGGCATCTGAACTATGGAATAAAGGCTGTCACGTCCGCCAAGCGCCTTGGTTTCCATTGGAACGCCGAACACGGGCAGAATCGTCCAGGCAGCCGTCATGCCCGGCAGATGAGCGGCCCCGCCTGCGCCAGCGATGATCACTTTGAACCCTGCGTCACGGGCACCTTTGGCAAAGGTGACAAGCCTGTCAGGCGTCCGATGGGCCGAAACGATTCGTGCCGCGTAGCCCACCGCCAAAGCGTCGAGGATCGTGGCGGCGTGGCTCAGGATCGGCCAGTCCGATTGACTCCCCATAATGATCGCGACCGGAACCTGTCCCTCTATGCTCGATGGCTCGGCCACGTCGATCCCTTGATCTCGTTCGATCCCCGCGCCTTAACGGATGCATCCTAGCGGTGCAAGACATCATCCTGCGGTCCGCACCCCTTTAAGGACATGCCCCGTGATATACCGGCTTGCATCCCGTTCGGGCCTATGGCAGAGGGACGGTGGCTTACATGCAACCCGTCGTCGGCACCGACGCTATGGGTTGCTTCAGGCCTTGCTGCGGTAGCTCAGTGGTAGAGCACTCCATTGGTAATGGAGAGGTCGAGAGTTCAATCCTCTCTCGCAGCACCATCATCCCCCTCTGAAAATGATCGAGTCCGTGTACTGCGAGGCCTGTGTATGCCCCAGGTGGTGCCGGATGGCGCAGTCGCCACGTATCCCAGGGGCGTGTACCAGTACGGCATGCAGCGGGTTCGGCCCGCAGCCCCGCTCGATTGTTGCGATTTGGCGAGCCGGTGACAATGCACCTCTAAACCAATGGACGGGACCGGCGCGGGCCGGAGAGTCGGCGCCGCCTTCGACGGCTACAAACGACGGCTTACCGAACGGGCCTGCGAACATCACCGATCCTACGGCTGAGCGGAGCAAGGTGGCAGGCTTGCGGAGGGTGGAGGCTCCTCGGTGCCGCCTCCATGATGGAAGGGGACACACCAAGGGATCGGCCGTCCAATCGGACTGTCCGGGATCCGCCGCGGCCGATCCGGTCAGGCGGGTTCCACCCGGCGACGCAGGGTGATTCGCGTCAACTCGGAGGGGCGTCCGAGCCGTAGCGCGAAGCCAGGCCATAGGGCGGTCCCGTTGTTCACGTAGAGCGTCATCCCTTCGACGTCATAACGACCCGACACGAACCCTCCGTTGGGGCCCGCCGCGAGTCGGTCGATCCCCACGATCAGCCCGCCATGGGTGTGGCCGGAGAGCTGCAGGGCCACACCGAGCTTCGCCGCGTTCCGCGCCTCCGCGGGCTGGTGGTCGAGCAGGATGATGGGGACGTCGCGCGGCGCGGCTTCGACAAGGGCGGCGAGGTCCCGGACCGGGCGTCCGGCGCTGCGCACCGACCGGTCGCTGAGGCCGGCCAGGATCAGCCTGCCGACGTCCCGTTCGAGAACCACGTGACTGTTGTCGATCACGCTCATTCCCATCGAGGCATAGTGCTCCATCCAGCCGCGATAGCCGAACATGTTGTCGTGGTTGCCGGACACGACGAAGACGCCATCCCTCGCGCGCAGGTCCCTCAGCGGCTCGATATCCGTGCGGCGCGCGTCGAGGGTGCCGTCGATCAGATCCCCGGTCACCGCGATCAGGTCGACGCCGAGGGTGTTCGATCGGTCGACCACGGCGCGCGCCCACGACGCGGGAAAAAGCCGGCTGATGTGGAGGTCGGTCAGGTGCAGGAGGGTGTAGCCATCAAACTGCCGCGGAAGGCCGGGGATGGCGACCTCAATGTCCTTCAGCGGCGGCACCCGAACCGCTTGTTGGACGCCGATCGCCGCCGCGACCGCGGCCAGCATGGCCATCCCGTAGCGTACGCCGTCAGGAACGCCCACGGCGCCTCGGAACGGCATCGCGATCAGCAGTCCGGCATCGAGCAGGAGTTGCAGAAGCCAGAGGAAGACGAGCCCGCCAAAAGCCCAGTTGAAGAGGATGATTACCGGACGCGGGAATTCGGGCGAGAAGCGCGAGCCCGACGAGAGCCGACACCATTCGAGGTATTGTGACGCCACGAACAGGATCGCCGCCGCTACGACCTTCGCGGCCACCGGGAGATGCAGAGGCCAGACAAAGCGGGCGACCACATACAGGTAGATCAGGCCAAAGATGAGTCGGGAAATTGGTTCGCTCCGGATCGGCAGGCTTGCCAAGGACGCGGCCATGTACGGTCGCGAACCGAAGGCCGATCGAGGTGACGCCGACGGGTGAGATCCGGCGCCACAGGTTCACCCGCATTGGGGACGGCAGAGGGGCTCGCGTCAGCCAACCACAAGAGGCGCAAGATAACGAAAGCTGGCGGCGAGAGCAGGCCTCGGTCCGGGTCTGCCCTGTGTCGTTTCGTTTTCAGGCGCCTATCGAACCTCGGCCTTCAGGCCTTCTTGCAGGTCGACATGAATGTTTTACGGGGCTTGCCATGCAGACCCTTGGTATCGGCCTGCTTGGAGCAATCGAGCGACTTGGCGGTGCGGACGACCGGCGCCTTTGCCGCATTGGTGGTGGATCCCGTGGCCGCCGGAGTCGTGGCAGGGGATGCCGCTGGCGTCTGGGCCATGGCGGTACCGGCAAGGAGCACAGAAGCGGTGAACGCGACGATCAGATGTTTCATGAGCGGACTCTCATTCCATCCCCATGGACGGGACATGGCATGCTTATCAGCGGTTTTCACGCAGCGGAAGCGAAGTGCCGCCAAGCCACCCGGCCTGGACCTGCAATGTGGCCGGGACTCCTTCCATGGCACTGGAGCGATCTTCCCTTCGGCCGTTGTCGCGCACCGCCTTGAGGTTTGTCTCGAAATCCGTTGAGCCCCGGCGGATGAGAGAACCGACGCCCGATCGCAACTGCACCATGCCTCCGGCGTTGACGCGCGACGGGGAGAGAGATGATGAGCGACGAACGCTTCAAGCCAACCGCCAAGATGGCTGCCAACGCCAAGAAGGGCCTGGAGCTTCGGGCCAAGTTTCACCGAGGCGGCACAGAAGTCGGCTTCCATCGAGCCGAGCAGCTCGCCCGGCAGGACGAGCTTGGCGAGGAGGATATCAAATCGATGCACAGCTACTTCGCGCGCCACGCCGTCGACAAGGAGGGCAAGTCCCACGAATGGGGCTCGGACGAAAACCCGTCCGCCGGCTACATCGCCTGGCTTCTTTGGGGCGGTGACGAAGGCAAGGCCTGGGCAGACCGCTACGCCGCCAAGCTGGCTTGATGGAGCCCGTTACCAAGGGGCCTGCGGATCGGCATCAATGTCTCGGTCAGGATGGCTGAAGCTGGACGAGGCGGGAGGAAGGGACCCGCGCGAGCAGGGGGGCGATCCGGGTGATGTGGCGGATGATGTCCGGCGCGCCCGTCATCTCGCCGAAGCTTCCCCGGGTGAGGGGGCCGAGGGCCCAAAAGCTGGTCTGAGCGGCCCCCTTGGAAGAGATGACGCGGCTGTCGCAATCGACCGCAATCCCGAGGCTGACCGCGTCAGGCTGCGCAAGGCCGCGCTCGATCAGGCCCTTGAGGAGAGGATCCGCCTCGAGTCGCTTTCCCGGACCTGTGCAGAGCACGACGTGGTCGTAGCAGCGGGTCTCGTGCGCTGCGGAGCGGGGTTGGATGGTTGCCGCAAGACGGCCGTCGCGAACCTCGAGACGCTCCAGGCCGGCGGTCTCAATTGTCAGCCGGCGGCGGCCGATCTCACGATCGAGCAACTCATGGATCTGTGGCGCCAACCTGAACCGATGTACCTCCCAGAAGGGAAGAAGGCGGCGGGCGACCCGTTGCTGCTCGCGCGGCGGCAGCGCTCCCCAGACCTCGGGCAGATCATAGCGCAGCGCATCTATGACCGGCTGCCATCCGATCGCCGGCCCGAGTTCCCGCACTCGGCGCCGGGTCATGCGGAGAAGCGCCAGTGCGGTCGGCGGTGCATCGCGATCCAGGAACGCGATGTCCGAGAGAAACAGGCCTTGCGGGCGCGCCAGCAGGCCCCGGCGCGAGATGGCTGTGAGGGAGCCCTCATGGGCTTGCCGGTCGAGGGAGGCGATCACATCCGCCATCGTCAGACCAGTTCCCACCACCAGGACGTTGTCCCGAGAACCGATCGAGGCGAAAGCGGCCTGTGCCCAGGGGTTCGCGATGTATCCAGGATGGTACGCCGCCTCCTGGCTCACATGCGATGGCCGGGAAGGCGGCGCATGGCCACAACACAGCAGCACGCCGTCGGCATCGATGCAGCCGCCGTCCGACAGGTCCACCGCCCAACCCGATCCTTCGGCCCGAATCGCCGCTGCGCGACGCCGGTGGTGCCGGAACCGAACCAGCGGTGACGCCGCCAATGTCTGCCGGAGAGTGTCCGTCACATAGTCGCCATAGGCGCTCCGGGGCACGTAGTGGTGCCCGTTCCCGTCCGTGCTTGTCCGATCGGGCAACACGCCGTGGGCGAAAAGCCACCGGGTCAGGTGGTCCGGGTCGTCTGGAAAAAGGCTCATCCTGTCGGTCGGCACGTTGATCCGGTGCGCGGGATCGACAGTGCCATAGGCAATGCCGCGGCCGATTTCGGCCCCTGGCTCGACCACGTCGATGACCAGCGGACCCGTGGCCGCTCGTGCCGAGTGGACAATCGCGGCCGCGCCGGTCAGCCCGCCGCCGATCACGACCAACCGCGGGGAACGCTGTTCGACGGCGCTCATGCTCTCAACTCCGGGCGTGCAGGGCAGGTTAATGCCGTTCAATGTGTGACCGCCCAGGATCGCATAGTTCGTGGATTCGGTCGCCCGGCTCACGCACTCAGATGGCGTGGACGCAATCGGGGTTGAGCCCGACTCCGGCCCGGACGTATCGCGTTGGAGCCCGTAACCGGGTTCCGTTCCGAGACGGAGCCGGTGCTCAACTCGCGGCGGTGGCCCGGCGGTGCGAGGGGGCCACGACGTTGGCGATCACCTCGCCGAAAGGCCCCGCGTTCTTGGCCGGGCCGCGGTCGACCCCGGTCGTTGCCTTCAGGGGTAGCTTCGGGAAGACGAGTTCGGCGAAGCGATAGCACTCTTCAAGGTGCGGGTAGCCGGACAGGATGAACTTGTCGATACCGAGGGCCATGTACTCCTTCATGCGGTCGGCCACCTCGTCGGGATTGCCGACCAGCGCCGTCCCGGCGCCGCCGCGCACGAGGCCGACCCCCGCCCACAGATTGGGGCTGACTTCCAGCTTGTCGCGACGACCGGCATGCAGCCGGGCCATGCGCTGCTGACCGACCGAGTCGTAACGCGCGAAGGTTGTCTGGGCGGCCGCGATCGTCTCGTCGTCGACGTGGCGGATCAGGTCGTCGGCCGCCGCCCAGGCTTCCTTGGAGGTCTCGCGAACGATCACATGCAGGCGGATCCCATAGGAAAAGCTGCGTCCGCGCTCTGCCGCGACCGCCTTCGCGGCAGCGATCTTCTCGGCGACGTCGGCGGGTGGTTCTCCCCAGGTGAGATAGGTGTCGACATGGTCCGCCGCGACCTGCATGCCGACCTCCGACGAGCCGCCGAAATACAGCGGCGGATAGGGCTTCTGCACGGGCGGATACAGCAATTGGCCGCGCTCGATCTTGAGATGCTGGCCCGCGAAGGTGGTTTCCTCCTCCAAAAGCAACCGACGATAGATCGTCAGAAACTCATCGGTCACGGCATAGCGCGCGCCATGGTCGAGAAAGATCCCGTCGCCCTTGGCCTCAACCGGATCGCCGCCCGTGACCACGTTGATGAGCAGTCGCCCATCCGAGATCCGGTCGAGGGTCGCGGTCATGCGAGCCGCCACGGCAGGTTCCTGCAAGCCGGGCCGCACAGCCACGAGAAAGCGTAGCCGCTGGGTCAGCGGCACCATGGCCGAAGCGATGACCCAGGAATCCTCGCAGGAGCGGCCGGTCGGCAGCAGCACGCCAAAGTAGCCGAGATCGTCGGCCGCGCGGGCGATCTGGCTCAGATAGGCGAGTGAGACATGTCGTGCGCCGATTTCGCTGCCGAGATAGCGGCCGTCACCATGGGTGGGCAAAAACCAGAGGACATCGGTCTTTGTGGCCGCGGGCGGCAGGGCAAAATCGGACATCTCAATCCATGCATCATGCTCGGCGCCGGAACGCCATTCGCTGCGAACAGGCAGCCGATCAGCTGATCAAATCAGAAGATGCTGATTTAATCTAGTGAATTTATAGACTGAGACTCTCCGGTAGGTCGGATGCAAGTGACGGTTCGGCCGTCAAAGAAGCGATTGTCTCTGGCCGAGTGCGTGCATCGATTGCCTACCAATCTGCCCAAGGAAGATACTTCGGACGCGCCTCACACATCCGCAATGACGAAGGGCCGCATGACGAACCCGACCATCGCGGAATTGTGCTCTTAAACGCGGAGCTTGAACCCATGGCCGAAAACGATGCCGTTCATCCGGTGCCCCCCGAGGATCTCCCTGCGGCAGAGCACGAGGCGGCGCTGAAACTCGCCGAAGCCAGACGGCTTGCGAAGGAGAAGCTGGATGGGGCGGGGCTGACTCCAGACAGGTCCTTGCCAAAAGTCCATCCCGACGATGGAACGTAGCGACGCCCCGCCATTGCAACGTTCGGCTCGTGAGGTCATCCGCCTGGACATTCGCTCGATGACAGGCGTAACCCGAAAACAAGATGGCCTCTCAAAGCTGAGGTGGGTCATCGACATGCTTGACAGCTCGTCGAGCTTCCCTTCGACTGGCGCCGTGACCAATGTTCGACCATCCGCTCTAAGGCACATCGTTGCCGGAGTTCTGATGTTCGTCTTGACGCTGGCCGGCGTCGGACGGGGCTTTGCGGCCGTGACCGACGCTATGCCGAGCTTCGGCATCCCCGGTATCGCGGTCCACATCTGCCACACGGGTGAAAGCGACGGGTCCGCGCCCGTCGATCCTGCCCACCACGACTGCTGCGACGCCTGCGCGCTTTCGGCGCCGGTCGACTTGGCTGCGGCGCCGGTCCTGACCGGCCCGGCGTCAGTTGCGCATTTTATCGCGCATGTTCAGGCCATGGCCTGGGTGCCGAGGCTCGCGCGCCTTCGCACGCCACGGCAGTCCCAAGGCCCCCCGACCGCGTGACCTGACACGCGAATTTGGTCTTCACTGCTCGATGGTCGAGGCGCGTTGTCGCGTCGGATTGATCGCGCGCTCTTTCAGGACGTCATATCATGCAATTACCACTTGGAGCCGGCCGCTTGGCCGGGCTCGCGATGCTCGTGCTCGCACCGACCCTGGCGACGGCGCAGGATTTTGCCGCCGGAACGCTGGTCATCGAACACCCCTGGGCGCGGGCCACGCCCGGTGGCGCCCAGATCGGCGGCGGCTACTTGACCGTCGAGAACAAGGGCGGCGCGCCCGATCGCCTGATCGGCGGCTCGTTCGAGGCCTCGTCGGGTTTCGAGCTGCACGAAATGTCCATGGACGCAGGCGTCATGAGAATGCGCCCGACCGGACCGTTGGAGATCCCGGCCGGTGGCAAGCTCACGCTCGATCCCTCGGCCAAGCACATCATGTTCACCGGCCTGAAGCGCGCCCTCAAGAAGGGCGAGACGGTCGCGGGCACGCTGGTGTTCGAGCACGCCGGCACGGTGCCGGTAAGCTTTGAGGTGGAGGGCATCGGCGCCAGGGGCCCGGCCAAGGCCGGTTCGGCGGGACATACCGGGCATCCGATGCCCGGTATGGACATGGACTGAGCGCGATCTGCCGCTGCCATTCTATGCCGGGCTCTTGAGCGTCCC
This sequence comes from Lichenifustis flavocetrariae, assembly GCF_026130545.1. GTDB lineage: Bacteria > Pseudomonadota > Alphaproteobacteria > Rhizobiales > Beijerinckiaceae > Lichenihabitans > Lichenihabitans flavocetrariae. Next base: position 195,378 of record NZ_JAMOIM010000001.1, read on the forward strand.
CTTCATGATTCTGCTGGCCGCGACCGGTTCGATCCGTCTCTTCAAAAGCGAGATCAACCACACGGCCTCGCCTGCCGCCGCCTGAGGTTATGCCAGGCGGAAATACTGACACCAACGGCAGGCCCCTGGAATGCCGCACCTTCCCTTCGACGTTAGGAAACTGCCATGAACACGTTCGCACGCATTCTCGTCCTGGCCAGCGCCGGCCTTGTCGCCGCTTCCGCGCCGGCCTTCGCCCACGCCCATCTCAAGTCGTCAACGCCGGCCGCCGACAGCATTGTCGCGACGGCTCCGACCGAACTCGACCTCACGTTTTCGGAGGGCGTGAACCTCAAGTTCACTGGCGTGAAGGTCACCGGGCCGGCCAAGACCGCCGTCGCCACCGGAAACGCCGCCCTCGGGGCGAGCAGTGACACCACGCTCGTCGTGCCTCTCTCGGACATCCTCGCGGCCGGCTCCTATACCGTGGCGTGGCACGCGCTTTCGACGGACGGCCATAAGACGAGTGGGACCTACACATTCACCATCAAACCCTGATCACGGTCACGCCGGCTTCAAGGCAGCCGAGGCGCGTTCGCCATGGCGGGATTGGTCGAAGCTGCCGACAAGGCCGGTGCGACCGATGATCTCCTGATCGCCACGGAAGAGGGCCGGGCCTTGTATTCCTACGTGGGCCAGGCCGATGTCAGTGACGTCGGATCCATCACCGCGTGTCTGGCACTTGAAAGCGACCCCATGTCTGAATTCTCCCGTCGTGCGGACAAGCACAAAGGTGAAGCGATCTCGAAACCGACCCTCTACTTTCTTTTCGGGATGATGGTTCTGATAGTCATCGCCAGCGCGATGGTGCTCACCTTTCAACGACGCTCGCCCTACAGTCATTCTCGGATCGGTGGCCCTTTCGTCATGACCGAAATGTCGGGGCGACCCGTCACCGAGAAGGACCTGCTCGGCAAGCCCGCAGCCCTCTTCTTCGGTTACACCTTCTGCCCTGACGTCTGCCCGACCACGCTCCTCACGCTGAGCAATGTGCTGGAGCGGATGGGCCCAGACGCGGACCGCCTCAATACCATCTTCGTGACGGTAGACCCCCAGCGCGACACACCTGAGCAGATGCGGCTCTATCTCTCCTCATTCGACCCGCGTATTCGCGGCTTCAGCGGCACGGAGGCGCAGGTCTCGGCAATGGCCGACACCTTCCATGTGTTCTATCGCCGCATCCCCAGCAGAGGAGGCGGCTACTCGATGGACCATTTCGCGGGTGTCCTGCTGCTCGACAAAACTGGCCGTATGGTCGGCGAAGTGTCCTTCGGAGAGCCCGAGGAGAGCATCCTGGCCAAGCTTACGACGCTCATCGCCCCGGCGGCCTGCGTGCCCGGGAGGCCGGCCCGTGTCGATCTTTGGAGTGGCGCAAAGATGAAGGACGATTGCGGGTCGAGCTGACGCGCATCGCTACAACGCTGGTCGCGCCGGCACATTCTCGGCGTGTGCCAGCAAGCAGCTTTCAGGCCGAGACGGCCGCAGTCGACACTTACGTCCGGTTTCACCTCGACCTTGCAGGAGGTGGAGTGCGTCCGGAATGATGCCTCTCCTCCTCTGAATTGGATGGGACCAGGAATGACGATCCGGATCTCGTCGTCGGCGCCGGTGCGACACCGCTTGGGGTAGTATCACTCTGCGACAAGGTTCAAACTTCTTGCGGCAGAGCTGATCGGGGACCGTGAGTCTTCGATACGCTGGAGGTCCAGATGTTCAAGACGCTTGCGCTCGTAGGTCTGCTCCTCCCGGTTACAAGCCAGGCGATCGCGCTGGCGGCAAACGACACGATGGCGGAGTGGGGCGAGGCATCTGCCGCCGATCGGGACGCTTTGCTCGATGCCCTCGGCCCAACATTCTCGCAGTCTTTCAAAGCGGACAGACCTGCGATTCTGAACTGTCTCAATCAGGTGGGTCAAAACGCTGCGCACGCCCCTTTGCCGATCCGTGAGGTCGCAAAGGCGTGCGCTGAAAATGCCAAATCTCCTCAGGACACAAACAAATCGGACGAAATCTGACGCAGGCGCAAGCGCCTCTCAGATCATCCGTCGTGGCGCTGTTCATCCTCAGGGCGAGTCCGAAGCATAGGGGTGGGACGATCCGAGAGGATCGCGGACGAAAGCTTGGACATCCCCTGCATGAAGCCCAAAGGCCAGCAGCAGGAATCCGCCCGCCAGCGAGAAATTCTTGAGGAAATCCCAGAAGAGGTTTCGCGCCTTGCTGTCGCCCGCCTTCCAGAAGTCGCCGGGCATCCACCAGCGTTTCCACAGGAGGGCCGTGACCATGCAATAGCCGGCCATCACGAAGGCGGCGAGGCGGTCTGCCGTCCCGGTGAGGATGCCGATGGGCATCAGGATTTCGACGCCGAGGCCGATGATGATCAGAGCCGTGGCGAGGGTTGGCGAACGGACGATCTCGGAGGCCTGCCTCACTGCGCCTTTGAAATTGATGATCTTGTCGAGCGCGCTGAAGGGAAAGAACAGCACGACCAGCAGATAGCGGACAGCCAGGGCGACAGCGAGGCTCATGCGCCCATCCGCTCGCGCAGGTGTTCGGCGACCCGCAGCGCATTGGCGATGATGGTCAGCGTCGGATTGACCGCACCGATCGAGGGAAAGAAGCTCGCATCGGTGACGTAGAGATTGTCGAGTTCGTGCGCCTTGCAATTGAGGTCGAGCACGCTGCCGGCAGGATCAACGCCGAAGCGGCACGTGCCGGCCTGATGCGCGGTCCCACCGATCGGAATGTCCTTGCCGAAATAGAGTCGTCGATCGAGCAGCACCGATTTCATGCCACATTGGTCGAGGTGGTGCTCCAGCTTTTTCTTCAGCCTGTGATGCGCTTCCATGTTGGTGTCCTCGACATAGAGCACGACGCGGTCCCCATCGTAGGTGATCCGGTTCTGGGGCAGTGGAAGATCTTCGCCCGAGAGCCAAAAATCCATCGAATGATTGGCCATCTCGCTGAACGGCATGTCCGGAAACCAGTCGAGCCACGCCGGCAGTGCCTCGCCTTTGATCTGCTCGGCGTCCGACGTGGCACACATCTGGATGAGGCCGAGCGGATAGTCCCAATCATCGGCGCCGAAATAGAAGTCGCCGAGCGCCATCGTTTTCTGGAACACCGTGTCGTTGCGCTCCCGCATGATCGCCATCAGGACCGACTGGTTGTGCCGCATGTAGTTGCGGCCGACCTGATCCGACCCGTTTGCGAGGCCATTGGGATGGGCCGCGTTGCGCGAGCGCAGCAGCAGCAGGGCCGACGACAGGGCACCGCAGGCGACGACGACGAGGTCAGCCGAAAAGCGTTCCTCGCGGCCTTCGCGGAGGCAATGCACGCCGGTGACATTGCGGCCGGAAGGGTCGGTCTCCAGGCGGTCGACATAGGTGTTGGTGAGGAGCGTCAGGTTGGGGTGAGCCGCCAAAGCGGGGTCGACGCACATGACCTGCGCATCCGCCTTGCCGTTCAAAAGACAGGGAAACCCATCGAAGGCGTTGCAGCGTATGCAGGTGCTGGTTGGGGTGGCTTTGCCGTTTTTTTCGTCGAGCAGAATGCCGAGGGGAAGATGAAACGGATGCAACCCTTGTGAGGCCAGCCGGTCGGACAGACGCTGGACCAGTGGCTCATGCGAGACAGCGGAGAACGGATAGGGTTCGCTGGCGGCAGGTTCGTCCGGATCTTCTCCGCGTTGCCCATGAACATGAAACAGCTTCTCGGCCTCGGCATAGTAGGGCGCGAAGGCCTCGTAGGGCAGGGGCCAGGCGGGCGAGATGCCGTCCTTGTGGACAATTTGCCCAAAGTCCCGCTCGCGCAGCCGGAAGAGCGCGGCGCCATAGACCTTGGAGTTTCCACCCACATAGTAATGCAGGCCTGGGTGGAAGGCGGCGCCATCGCGGCCGTACCATGTCTCCTTGGTCTGATAGGCGCCCTCGACGAAAACCGTCTTGCTGTCCCAGTTGGCCCGGCTCCGCGGGAGGTAGTCGCCGCGTTCGATCAGCAGGATACGCTTGCCCGTGGGAGCAAGCCTATGCGCCAATGATGCGCCTCCGGGACCGCTCCCGATGACGATTAGATCGTAATGGTTCATCTGGTGCCACTCCGCGTGCGACGCCGGCCCTTCAGGGCCGCAATAGCGCCGCTGCGCGAAACGGCGGCTCCCTATGCTGCAACGCGATATAGGCGCCGAAGTTCGCTGCGATCACAGCGCGGCGCGGACGATGAGCGCATGTCCATCCGGATCCTGCAGCGCCAGGGCTTCGGCTCCGTCCCACGTTCCCCGATGGCGGGGCCAGGATGGGTCGAGGCGCGCCGTAACGGCCGCAACGTCGTCGACGGCAATGAGGATCCTAGTGATGGCTTGGTCTCGGGAGGTCCAGTCGCTCGGGCGGGCGCGGCGGCGGCCAGCCCGATAGCCCAGAAGTTCCAGATGCGGCGGGGCACCGCGCGGCGTGAGGGCCAACACATCCACCTCGACATCGGCAATGCCGTCGAGGCGGCTCTGCTCGGGCCCCCTGTTGGTGGATCGCCCTCCGGGTTCGAACCCGAAAAGCGCCTCGTAGAACCGCGCGCTGCTGTCGACGTCGCTGACCACGATGGCCGTATGGTCGATCCCCTGGAACAGATCAGCTCCTGGCGCATGCCAGAGCGCATCACCGACGCCGGGCGGGAAGGCGAGCAGCTCCAGCGGATGCCCGAAGGGATCGCGAAACTTGAAGGCGGTCACGCTGCCCGTGTTTGGCGGCAGCGTTTGGGGCGCCCCCTGGGTGATCGGGCGGATCTCTGTCTCGTTCAGTCCGGCAACGGCCTCCACGATGTCGTCGACAACGATCGCGCAGTGCTGGAACCACAGGTCGCTCGCCGTGCTGTCGGTCGGATAAGGCTGCCCCGGCGGATCGAAGGCGAAAAGTTCGATCGTCTGGGCCCCAAGCCGCATCGTCTGGGACCGCATGGTGCATTCGGGAGCCACGCCCAGGAGCGCGATGCGGTCAGGGTTGCAGGGCAATCGAGGGCCAACAGGCCAAAAATGAAGCGCATCGCGGTAGAAGTCAGCGGCCCGATCGAGGTCCGGCACCGTCAGGCAGACGCTCTCGATCGCAGCGGTCGGGCCGCCCGGCGCGGTCACGGCCACTGGGCACCTCGACGGTTGACCGTGATGGCGCAGAGCGTGTGGGAGGCGCAGACGAACAATTCGCTCCGGTTCCGACCGCCGAAGGTGAGGTTCGAGACCAGCGACGGGACTTTGATCTTGCCGAGAAGGTCCCCGCCCGGCGAGAGGCAATGAACGCCGTCGGCGGCGCTGCTCCAGAGATTGCCGTCCTGGTCGCACCGCATGCCGTCGGCATTGCCGGGATTGATGGTGTGGAACACGCGGCCGTTGGCGAGGCGGCGGCCTTCGTCGACGACGTCGAAGACCCGTATGTGCTGCGTGGGCTGATCGGCGAACTGCTCGCCGGTCTCGGCGACATAGAGACGGGTTCCGTCGGGCGAGAAGCAGAGTCCGTTGGGACCATCGAAATCGTCGGCCACGACCGCAAGCTCCGCCGTGAGGGGGTCGAGGCGATAGAGCGTCGGCGGAAGTTCGGCGCGCTGTTTGCCGCCCTCGTAGTCGGAGTTGATGCCGTAGGGCGGGTCGCTGAACCAGATCGCGCCGTCGGCGGCGACCACGACATCGTTGGGCGAGTTCAGGCGTCGGCCCCGATAGCTCTCCGCCAGGATGGTGATGCGCCCGTCGAGCTCCGTGCGTCTGATGCAGCGATCCTGATGTGAGCAGGAAACTAGGCGTCCCTCGCGGTCCCGCGTGTGGCCGTTCTCGAAGCGCGATGGCGCCCGAAAGACCGAGGCGCCCCCGGTCGCGGTCCAGCGCATCACCCGGTCGTTCGGGATGTCACTGAAAAGGAGGCATTGCAGGTCGGCGAACCACACCGGCCCTTCCAGCCAGCCGAGCCCCTCGGCCAGGACGCGCAACGGAGAATTGGGAAGCACGAAGCTCTTGAAGCGCTTGTCGATGATCTCGTAGTCGACTGGCATCTCCGACATCTCCCAATCACGCGAAGTGGCCGGGGCGGTCGATCGTCGGCGGCGTCTGCAACTGGACGATCATCAGAACGGCCGGCTCGTCGCCGATCGTGCCGGATTTGTGGCCCTTCCGCCCCTCGGCGTCGGCGCGGCAGTTCTGGTCCTCGCCGAAGGACATCTCGCCCGGTCCCATTTCGACGCGCTGCCCATCCATGGTCTCCACCCACCAGCGGCCCGACAGGGGAATGATCCACTGCGGCTTCGGGTTTTCGTGCCAGTCGCCCACCCAACCCACAGGTTGGACGCTCACGAGGATGTGGCTGGGCCATGTGCCGAGATGGTCATTCCACTGAGCAGCCGCGCCACTCATGCTTTGCTTTTCGAACGCCGTCAGCACGCAACGCTTCTGCCGGCTGACACCATCGGCATCCGTGTAGGTGTGCCAATAGAAGGCCTGCGGCTTTGTGCTTGACGAAGCGGTCATGCGTGGTCTCCGGTCAAATCCCATCTTCAACGCGCTTGAGCCGGATCGGTGCCGCCTGACACGACGACCGCCGCAGCAGTTCGGTTCCTTGACGCGGCCGCACGCGTCTGCCTGCGAATTGCTGCGTCAGGAGAGTTTAGGCTGCGAATGCGACGGATCGCTTTGCCGGGAGGACTGGATGCATGAGACAACGCGGTCGCTACGGTCCGGGCGCCCCTCTGCGGTCATCAGAGCTTATTCTGATGGTGATTGAGTCGCTTAGTTCGTCGGTCCGGTGGAACTCGATTGGCTGAACTCGCTCCTACACAGACCACAGCTCCGCGCTCGCGTGACGTGATCGTGGCGCTCGGCTACGGGCTTGCCTGCCATACGCTCTTCGTGGCCGGCGTCGGGACCATGATGGTCGCGATGTTCTTCGGCATGAGCCGCTCGCTGGGGACACTGCGACTGCCCTGGAGCGCGCTCGCCAACGGCCTCCTGCTGCTGCAGTTTCCAGTCCTGCATTCGGCACTTCTCTCTCGACCCGGACGTGCGATGCTCAGCCGCCTCGCGCCGTTTCGTCTCGGCGGCCGGCTGTCGACCACCACCTATGCGGCGATCGCCTCAGCGCAGGTCGGAGCCCTGTTCCTCCTCTGGTCGCCGAGTGGAATTGTCTGGTGGTCGGCGCAGGGTACCACGCTGGCTGTGATCTCCGGCTTCTATGCGGCCGCTTGGTTGCTGCTCCTCAAATCCATCGTCGATGCGGGCATGGCCATGCAGGTCGGATCGCTCGGCTGGTGGGCGGTGGCACGCGGCGTCGCGCCGGTTTACCCGCCGATGCCGCGCACGGGGCTGTTCCGCCTCTGCCGGCAGCCGATCTACGTGGCCTTCGCGCTGACATTATGGACCGTTCCCACGCTGACCCCCGACCAGCTTGTCGTCTCCAGCGTCCTCACGCTGTATTGCCTGATCGGCCCGTTGTTCAAGGAAGCGCGGTTCCGTCGCCTGTTCGGAGAGACGTTCGTGGCCTACCAGCAAGCGGTGCCTTATTGGTTTCCCTGGCCACGACGGGTTCCTGCAACACCGCCTCGGCGCAACGACCTCACGATCTATGACGTCGACGCCAGTGGATGGTGGGATGGAACGGTCCGCTGGCGGCGGCAATTGCGCAAGCTCGTGCCCGCCCGCATGGCCTATCTCGACCGCCTCGTGCCGGACTGGCAGAAACGTCGCATCCTTGATCTCGGCTGCGGCGGGGGCTACATGGCCGAGGCTCTGGCCGAGCGTGGCGCTCACGTCGTCGGGGTCGATCCATCAGGCGCCGCGATCGCTGCGGCACGCGACCATGCGCAGGCGGGAGGCTTGCTCATCGACTACCGCGTCGGTGTCGGCGAAGCGATCCCGGTCGAGAGCCGTATGATGGACATCGTGGTCTGTGTCGACGTGCTGGAGCACGTCGTGGACCTCGATGCGGTGCTGGCCGAAGTCGGCCGTGTTCTTCGCCCGGGCGGCCTGTTTGTCTTCGACACGATCAACCGAACCCGGCTTGCCGTCTTCGTGATCGTCACCTTGGGCGAATCCATGCTGCGTCTGCTTCCACGCGGCACGCATGATCCTGCGAAATTCATCCGACCGACGGACCTGCGCGCTCGCCTGAAAGCGCACGGCTTCACGCCTTCACGCATGGTTGGTTTCGGCCCGCGCGGGCTCGACCGTCAGGGCGATTTCCGGTTCGGGCCGCTGCCCACGGCCTCGATCATGTATTTGGGGCATGCCCATGCGGCGCCGGCAGGACCATGACACTCAGCCTGTCGATGGCCAGACTTCGCCAGGGGCCGGCAGGTCCGGGCGCGCCGGCGCACCAGCGAACGGGACCGCGACGAGCGCGATCAGGGTCAATAGCGCGATCAGCATCCAGGCCTCGTTGATGGCGCCGATCAACGCCGCACGTTCGACAAGGTGGGCCACCGCGGCCTGTGTCTCTGCATCCAGCGGGGCCGTGCCCCGATTGAGGAACCGCGTCAGCGGAATACCGATGCGTACGGCGACCGCGGCATCGCCTGCCAATAGGCTTTGCCGGATACCGCGCGCGATGGGCTCAACCCGGCCGTAGATCACCGAATCGATCAGCGCGAGCCCGACCGCGCCGCCGAGGTTTCGCATCAGGTTGAACAGACCACTCGCATCGGGCACACGCGCCAATGGGATGTGGCCCAGGGCCAGGCGGGTCGGGGGGAGGAGACAGAACATGATGGCGCTCCCGCGGACGACCTGCGGCCAGAACATCTCGTCGTAATCCGTCGCGCCATCCTGTCCGGTGCTCATTGAGAGCCCGAGCCCGAACACCAGGAAGCCGAACACCGTGAGGATCCTGCCGTCGATCCGGCGTTCGAGCGCGATGGCAACCGGCGCCGTCAACAGTTGCGCCACGCCGGTCACCAGCATGATCTTGCCGATCTCCAGCGGATCTTCCCCCCGCACCAGCGCCAGGAAGACGGGCATCAGGTAGATGGTGCCGAACAGGCCGATGCCGAGAACGAAGCTGAGCAGGCAGCCGATCGCGAAGGAACGATCGCGCAGGATCGCGAAGTCGATCAGCGGAGATGGTCCCGCCAAGGTACGGCGAACCAAGGCTGCCAGAGAAGCCACGCTTGCAGCCAGCAGGCCAAGCACCGTCAGAGAGCCCCACCCGCTTTGCGGCGCTTGTTTGAGGCCGATCTCAAGTGACGCGAGCGCGACGGCCAGGAGAGCGAGAGCCCCGGCGTCGAGACGCGCCAAGGAAGTGAGATTGGCGGATCCGCGCGGCAGCATGAGACTCGCGCAGACCGCGGCAGCCACGCCGGGCAGCACGTTGATCAGAAACAGCCAGTGCCAGGAGTAGGTCTGCGTGATCCAGCCGCCGACCACCGGCCCGACCGTCGGTGCGAGCACGGCCAGCACCCCCGCAAGGGTGGTTGCAAGAGCCTGCTGCCGCACCGGGAACAGCACGAACACGGCCGCGAAGACCGAGGGGATCAATGTGCCGCCTGCGAAGCCCTGCACGATGCGCCACGCGACAAGGCTTGCGAAGCCTGCGCTCGCGGCACATCCGATCGACGCCAGGGTGAAGAGCGAAACGGCGCCGACAAACAGCCAACGCATGCTGAGCGCGCGGGTCAGGAGGCCCGTGAGCGGGATCGCCACCACTTCGGCGATGAGATAGGCGGTCTGCAGCCAGCTCATGGCCGATGGCGCGATCGTCAACGCACTTTGGATTGTCGGGAGCGCGGTCGCAACGACCTGGACATCGAGGATGGCCATGAACATGCCGACGCACATGGCCATGAAGCCGATCGCCGTAGGGAGCGCTCTCAAGCCGTCGATAGGGGTCGCGTCAGCCTGATTGGGCATGCGTCGTCCGAGCCAAGCCTCCGTTCTCGGCACGAATGCGGACAAATAGAACAGCGGCGTTGAGGAGCGAGAAGATCAGCGACACCCAAGGTAGCCCGAACACCAGCGGCAGCACCGCGATCTCGGCGGCCACGACGACATAATTGGGATGGCTGAGCCAACGGTAGGGGCCGGTCCGGACCAGCGGGCTTCCCGGCAGCACGATGATGCGCGTGGTCCAGCGGTGACCGAGCGTGGCGATCACCCAGATCCGCAAGGCCTGCAGCACGCAGAACAAAAACAGCCAGGCGAGGTTCACGCCAGCCGTGAAGCCGAGCACCCAGAGGGTCGCGAGCCAGAGGCTATGCACCGCGATGATCGCCGGATAATGGCCGGGGGCGATCTCGAACGCGCCCTGTGCGATGAGCCGCTCAGTGTTGTGGCGTGCCAGAACGAGTTCGCCGCAGCGCTGCAGCGTCACCAGCACCAGGATCAGGACGGCGAGCGTCACGCGGCCTTCCTCAACACCACGCAGCTCGATGTGAAACCGGGCCCCATGGCGTTGAGTACCGAACAATCCGGCAGGCCTTGCTGGATCACGCGCTCAAGCACGAAAAGGACGGTCGGGGCGGACATGTTGCCGTAGGATTCGAGCACGTCGCGCTCGTGGTCGAGCGACCCTGGCGTCAGACCGAGCGCACCTTCGAGCGCCGACACCACCTTCCGGCCTCCGGGATGACAGATGAAGCGGTCGACGTCGGACATCTTGTGTCCGGACCTTGCCAGAATGCCCTTGACGGCCGGCCCGACGTTCTCGCGCGCAAAGGGTGGAATGGCTTGCGCGAAGATGACGCCAAAGCCCTGCGGGTCGACGCTCCATCCCATGATGTCGAGCGTATCGGGCCACGTGTGCTCGCCGCTGGCCTCGATGGCCGCGAGGCCGCCGTCGCCCGCACGTAGCACGCAGGCTGCGGCACCATCCCCGAACAGGGCCGTCGCCACGATATTCGCCTTGGTCAGCTCGTCCAGCCGGAACGAGAGGGTGCAGAGTTCGACCACCACCAGCAGCACGTTCGTGCCCGGCCGTGCCGCTGCCAACCGCGCCGCGATCGAGACCCCGGAGACGCCGCCGGCGCAACCCAGTCCGAACACCGGCACACGTCCGACATCGGACCGAAATCCCATCCGGGTCGCGACCCTCGCCTCCAGACTGGGGGTGGCCACACCCGTCGATGTCACCGTCACCACCGTGTCGACCTCGGCGGCCGTAAGGTTGGCGGCGGCGAGCGCCTTCGATGCCGCCTCGATGAAGAGAGCTTCACCGCCTTCGATATACGCAGCCGTCCGTTCGGGCCAACCGAGCGGCTGCGCATACCACTCCATGGGACGTACCGCGCGGCGCGTCACGATCCCGCTCGTCTCGAAAACGCGGGACAACCTTTCGAAGTCGTCATAGCGGTCTGAGAAGATGGTGCTGGCCGCCTTGGCCACGTCGGATTGCCGAAACACGAAAGGCGGGGATGCGGTCGCTACCGATAGAAGATGGGCCATATGTCTCACGTCGCCGCCTTGAGTGCAGGATCAGCGGCGCGATGCACGGCGCTCGACCAAGGACGTTAATCCCAAGGGAACGCCAAGAACGCAACTAAGCTGCAAGGGCTTGGGTCATTAAATATCTATCGGGTCACGAAAAAAGGGTGTCGATATCGTCGCGGGCGTGCGCGCTAGAACCCAATCGCCACGGCGAATCGGGGCCGCCCGGCCAGCCAACCATCCCACAGGGTGCGGCGGCTTTCTTCTCAAGAAGCCGGACCTTTTATGGTCGGGCGTCGTTTTCACACCGACAGTCCCATGCCCCGCGTGGTCTACCGCGCTTGTTCGGATCAGAACAACGAACACAAATCGATTCTTGGATTTAGCCGCGACAGGGGCCGTACTCGAATGACGCCGCTCTCGTGATCCGTGCGCGTGGCGTGGGTGCCATTTGAGCGAGGCGAACCAACGGTGACGGACCAACGGTTTCTCGTCCACGCAGCCGCATCTCACACTAAGGAAAGACGATCATGACTGATCCGAAAACCTCACCAACTATGACGACCGCTTTCGGCCGTCCCGTTGAGAACAACCAGAATTCGGTCACGGCCGGCCCTCGCGGGCCGATGCTGATGCAGGACTACCATCTCATCGAGAAGATGGCGCATTTCAACCGCGAGCGTATTCCTGAACGCGTCGTGCACGCCAAAGGCTATGGGGGCTATGGGACCTTCACGGTGACCAGGGACATCTCGCATCTCACCTGCGCGAGCCTATTCTCCCAGGTCGGGAAAAAGACCGAGATGTTCGCGCGCTTCTCGACAGTTGGCGGTGAATCCGGGTCGGCCGACACGGCACGCGATCCCCGTGGCTTTGCCATGAAATTCTACACCGAGGACGGCAATTGGGATCTCGTGGGCAACAACACGCCCATCTTTTTCATCCGGGATCCGTTGAAATTTTCCGACTTCATCCGGACCCAGAAACGTGACCCCGGCACGCATCTCAAGCCGCATTGGCGCCGCTGGGATTATTGGAGCCTGTCGCCCGAGGCCTTGCACCAGGTGATGTTCCTCTACAGCGATCGGGGCACACCCGTGTCGGCCCGCTTCATGAACGGCTACGGTTCACACACTTACTCGTTCTGGAACGCCAAGGGCGAGCGCCACTGGGTCAAGTTCCACCTCAAGACCCAGCAGGGCATCAAGAATTTCTCGGACGCCGAGGCGGCCAAGATGACCGGGGACGACCCGGACTTCTCGACGCAGGATATGATCAATGCGATCAAGCGTGGCGAAAATCCGAAATGGACCATGTTCGTCCAGGTGATGCCGGAGGCTGAGGCCGACACTTATAAGATCCATCCCTTTGACTTGACGAAGGTGTGGCCGCATGCCGATTACCCGCTTCAGGAAGTCGGCGTGATGGAGCTCAACCGGAACGTCGAAAACTATTTCGCCGAGGTCGAGCAGGCGACGTTCGAACCCTCGAACGTCGTGCCCGGGATCGGTTTCTCGCCCGACAAGGTGTTGCAGAACCGCGTATTGTCCTACAGCGACGCGCATCGCTACCGGCTGGGGAGCGTCAACTATCATCAGATCCCGGTGAACCAGCCAAAGGCCGCCAAGGGCGTGGCGACCTACCACCGCGACGGGCGCATGCAGGTCGACGGCAACTACGGCGGCACCGTCGATTACGAACCGAATTCGTTCGGGGGACCGGTCGAAGATCGCGCCATCACCGAGCCGCCCCTGCGCCTCACCGGTGACGCGGCCCGCTATGAGTACAAATGCGACGACGAAGATTATTACGGACAGCCCCGGATCTTCTGGGAGAAGACCCTCGACGAGACGGGTCGGGCCAATCTCGTCCAGAACATCGTCGGGTCGATGACAAATCCGATGATGGGCATCGACGATCCGCGTCCGATCCAGGAGCGGATGCTGCGGCACTGGACCAAGATCCATCCTGATTTCGGCGCCGCGGTGGCCAAGGGGATCGGTCTCGCGACGCAGCAGCAGCAGTTGGCGGCAGAGTAGACCGGACACGGCAGCGCCAAATCGATAGCTTGGCTACCCCAGGCGGTCTCTCGCTCAAAGAAGGCAAGGCCGGGTTGCGACCCGGCCTTTAGGCTTGAATATGATGGTGGCCGAGCTGCCCGACGTCCCTCTGCCAGTCCATTGATTCGACAGCGTCAAGCGAAGCATTATTGGAGACACGACGCGACGTTCCCGATGAGAATGTCAGTAGATCGATCGCTTGATGTGCGGGTCGATCATCGTCTCTCTAGGAAAACGCAGCCCCCGCATGACCGGGAGCGAAGTCAGCGTTTTGCGCGTGGCCGCTTCTTGTCGGATTTCACCGGCTTGGCGAAAGGGAGAGCGACATCGTCGCCGACCGGGCCCGCATCGCTGCCGGCATCCGCGGTCGCTCTGGCTTTCAGCGGTTTTTCCTTCCGGCCCGGTTCGATATCGTCCTTCCCCTTTTCCTCAAACCTGATCGCCATCGTGGTCCACCCGAAGTAGGCTCGTGTATTGCGAGGAGGAAAGCACAGATGGCGTCCGTCACCTATTTCGTCGTGGTGCCTTTCAACAAGGACGATGAAGGCAACCTCGTGTCGGGCGAGCCGAAGGAAGCCCCGAACGGCGATCGCGCACGTCGGTTGGCGCAAGGACTGGCCGACAACAACGCCGGCGCCGTCGCGTTCTCACGGACCGGCGATCCCGAGGCGGGAGAGTTCGGGGACGCGCAGGTCATCGCGATCTTCGGCTCGGTGGATCTGCATGCCTTGCAGGGATGATCCCTGGGGTTTGCGAGAGCTGCTACCAAGCTGCATTGGGTACAACTGGTCGCCCTTGGCTGAGTATCGTGTTTTGACCCCTTCGCCCCGCTCGCGGGGCGAAGGTGCGCGAAGTGCGGATGAGGGGCGGATGCGGCAGGCAACCCCTCATCCGGCCTAGCGGCCACCTTCTCCCCGCAAGCGGGGCGAAGGGACACGGCACTCGTCGAGCCTCATGCAGGTCGGTATGAGTCGTCATCGCCAGCCGAAGGCGAAGAGATTCAGACTGCAGCAATCCGTTTGCGAAACGCAGGGACATGTTTGTCCGTAAAAGTGGGTGATTGCGCAGCCTAGCCGGCAAGTTTGCCTCGCCACCGCTCGCAAGGACATCTTCCCTCTCTCGCCCGAGGCAAACCCCAACTTGCCGCGACACTTGTTTCACGAAACAAGCCTTCGATGAGCATCCCGACAGACCACCCCTATGATTTCGATCCGACCTATGGTTTCGAGTTCGACGCGCTTCGTGCTTTAAAGCCGCCAGAGGCCCCGCCGCATTTCGATGACTTCTGGCGCACCCGCTATCTCGCCGCGCTGGGCCACGATCCGCAGCCGCGTCTGAGCGAAAGCGCGAGCAGCCATCCGGGCTGGCAGGTCCAAGATATCGTCTATACCTCGACCGATGAATTTCAGATCGGCGGATGGCTGTTGGTACCCCGCTCGGGAAACGTCAGGCGTGGTCTGGTCGTCGGCCATGGCTATGGGGGGCGGGACCAGCCGGATTTCAATATTCCGGTCGAAGACACCGCCGTGCTGTTTCCCTGCTTCCGCGGACTCTCGCGCAGCCGCCGTCCGCCAATTTCCGACGATCCCGCATGGCACGTGCTGCACGATATCGACAAACCGGAGCGCTACATCCTGGGCGGCTGCGTCGAGGATCTCTGGCTGGCCGTCTCTGTTCTCATCAAACTCTATCCCGTGCTCGAAGGACGGATTGGTTACAGCGGCATCAGTTTCGGTGGCGGCATCGGCGCGCTGGCGATGGCGTTCGAGCCGCGCATCGATCGCGGTCATCTGGTCGTTCCAACCTTCAGCAACATGCCGGTCTGGTTGACGCTGCCCACCATCGGTAGCGGGCATTCGGTGCAAAATTACCAGAAGACGCACCGGGACGTGCTGGAGACCCTCGCCCTATTCGACGCCGCAACGGCGGCGACACGGATCAACATCCCTTTGCTGGTCGCCGTCGCCCGCTTTGATCCGGCAGTGGCGCCGCCGTGCCAGTTTTCGGTCGCCAATGCGCGGCCGACATCAAATCATCATCAAGTCGTCATCCTGGATGCAGGTCATTTCGACTATCCTGGCAGCGAGGAGCAGCACGCGCTCCTCTTGGAGAAGGTCAGGCGGTTCTTCAGGACACCATGAGGCGAGATTACCGGCGCTGGTATAGTCCGCGACTTCATCGGGACATGGAACTCCTGATCTTCGGCCATGCCGGAGCCAAGGTTCTGATGTTCCCGACGCGGGAGGGGCGTTTCTGGGAATACGAGCAGCTCAAAGTCGTCGCGACCCTCGCCGACAAGGTTAGGGCAGGGCACTTGCAACTCTATTGCATCGAGGGGTTGGCAGGGGAGACCTTCTACGACAGGAGGCTTCATCCGGCCGACCGCATCCGCCGCCACGCTGCCTTCGAAGAGTACATCCTCAACGAGGTGCTTCCGCTGATGGCCTCGACCAATTCTCACGATTGCACGATGGTGATGGGTTGCAGCCTCGGTGCGTTTCAGGCCGCCAGCCTCGTTCTCCGGCATCCACACCTTTTCCGCAAACTCGTCGCGTTTTCCGGCCGCTACGATCTGACCATGAAGGTGGAATGTTTCGATGACCTGTTCGACGGCTATTACGGCGACGACATCTATTTCCATACCCCGACGCATTTCCTGCCCGGCCTGAACTGCGCGTGGCACCTGGACAAGCTGCGGCAGCTTGAGATCGTCCTCGCCGTCGGCAGCGCCGACCCGTTCCTCGACAACAACCGCCATCTCAGCCGTCTCCTCGACGAAAAGAGCGTCCGTCATCAACTGCATCTTTGGGACGGACGCGCCCATCGCGGCGGCGCTTGGCGGGCCATGTCGGCTTTGTATATTTGATGCGATGCCGCTGTCAGGATCTCCCGTTTGAGATACGGCATGGCGGCACAGTCGGACGCGAATAAGCTTGATCCTTGTCGCAGCTCGTTATCACGAGCGAAGCGTGGCGATCCATGTCTCAGCGCTCCTCGGACTGTCACCTCGGCTCGACGAGCTCTTCCAATCGCCTGGTCCAGCTTCCAACCTCACGCGAAGGCCTTTGCCAGCACTTCGGAGCGCGGCTCTATATCGACATCGCTTTACACTTGTCGCATCCCTACCGGGCGTGTGTAGTGCCATGGCATCCTTCGCGGAGCGATGACCGTGATACATGGCCCGGATTTTGATCGCCGCGCGCTGATTGCCACCTTGGCGGCTTCGCTGACGCTATCGGCGACATTCGGCCCGGCGACAGCACAGCCCGATCTCGCCCAGGCGGCCGGATCGATGCTGCTCATGGGATTTTGGGGCGCGAGCCCCGACAGCGCCGGTGCGCGGGCGATTGCCGATCTGCTCGCCGCGGGGCGCATCGGCGGCGTGATCCTGTTCGACGAGAACCTTGCCTCGCCCTCGGCGGCGCGCGACCTCATCGGATTTCTCAAGTCGAGCTGCAAAGGCACGACGCCGCTGATCGCGGTCGACCAGGAAGGTGGCGCGGTCGTCCGGCTTCTGCCGCAGCGGGGGTTCCACCCCTTGCCGGCCGCCAAGATTTTGACCGGGATGCCGGATTCCGAAACCCTGCGTCTGTACGGGCAGACGGCACGCGAGCTGCACGACCTCGGCATCAACCTGAATTTTGGCCCTGTGGTCGACCTCGACGTCAATCCGCGGAATCCGATCATCGGCGCCCTCGGTCGAAGCTATGGCGCCGATCCGGCGCGTGTTATCGCCGAGGCGAAGCTTTTCGTCGACGCGCATCGCAGCGCGCATGTGTTGACGGCGCTTAAACACTTCCCCGGCCACGGCTCGGCCGGCCAGGACAGCCACCGCGCGCTGCCGGATATCACGGGCCTGTGGCACGAGGAGGAATTGAAGCCTTTCGCGGCGCTTGTGGGGTCTGGCTATGCCGACATGATCATGGTCGGACATCTGACGGACCGGAACCTCACGGAAGCCGGCCGTCCGGCATCGCTGTCGCCGCGCGTCATCCACGGGCTTCTCAGGACTCAGATCGGTTTCGATGGCGTTGTGGTGTCAGATGACATGCAAATGGGGGCGTTGCGCCGCTCCTATGCGCCGGACGACAGCATCGCGCTCGGCATTGAGGCGGGCGTCGATCTCTTCGTGTTTTCGAATCGGGAACATCCAGACCCGGAGATGCCCGAGCGGTTTCACCGGGTGGTGAAGACGATGATCGCCGCAGGCCGGATCGTGCCTGAAAGAATTACCCTGAGCGCACAGCGCATCGCTGCGCTGAAGCGCTCGCTGACCTGAGCCTTCACTCGGGCGCGGTCGCCCGTTGGATCACCTGACCGCTCTCGGCGAGAATTTGCGGCGATGGGCCCGTCGTCAGCGTGAACTCGAAATGCGCCGACCCGTGCGACACTTGGCTGGATCCGGCTCGCCGCGCGTCCCACTCGACGACGCCGCGAAGCTGGCACCGCCCGGCGGCGATCACGGGCGGATCGAGCGACGAGACCGTGTAGCTGCGACGCGGCCAGCGCGCCATGAATTTGCGTTTCTCATCCAGAACCTGGTCCCGGGTCACCAGCCTTCCGTAGAATACGACCTGGGGGGCGTAGACCGCCTCGACATAGGTTCCGGCATCCGCTCCGTCGTCCGACCAAGCGGCGAAGTAATGGGTGGCGAAACCGGCGCAGGCTTGGGCCGGATCGACGGGCGTGGTGACCGAGGCCTCAGATCCGACCCCGAGCAATACCGCGAGCGCATCGATCCGATGCCGATAGACATCTCCGATGCAGGAGATGGCCTGCGGACGAGCCGGCAGTGACGCGCAGGCGTCGCGGGATGCGAGCCAACGGCTTTGTGGGCGATCGAGGTCCTGGCGTGAAATGCCTTTGGCCAGCGCCTCGCGATAGAGGCTGCTCAGGCGCAGATCGGCCCCGGCGAGATCGGACGAGTCGCAGATCAGCAATTCGGACGGCGTGCGGGCGTAGGCGCAGTTGAAGGACGGCGCGACACGTCCCGCCGTCGGCACCATGCCTGGAGTGGGGCCCTGGAGAGCTTCGATCCGGCCGTCATAAGCGGTCCGGACGCAGGCATCGACGTCGCTCACGTTGCCACGCGTGGCGCAGAGGTCGCGTCCCTTCACCCATTGGCTCTCGGCTATTTGGAGGGCCAACGGCGACGAGGACTTGGCCAACACGTCAGCGAAGACCTGAGCCAGACGCCGGTCCCGTTCGGCGAGTTCGGGCGACGTGCAAATGCGCTCCTCGACCGGGGTCCCGGCCTTGCTGCAATCGAACGACGGAGACTGGTTCTGCGTAATTTGCGGCGTGCTGGCCGGAGCTGAGCTCTGCAATTCGGCTAGGCGTTGCTTCGCTCGGTCCGTGTAGACGCCATTCGGAAAGGCGATGAGTTCCGTTTCCAGCGCACTGATCGCGTCGGACGCCGAGGAGGTGCCGCTGCGCTTCCACAATTCCTCCTCGCGCAGCCGCTGCAGCAGGCCGATGACGCTCCCTCTGTGAGGGTCGTCGGGGTAGGTGCGGAGCCAGTTTTCGTAGCCCTCGACCGAGTTGGCCAGTACCACCCGTCCATAGGCGACCTCGGCTTCCTCGGGCGGCAGGCCCCTCTCCGGCGGGGTAGCCTTGGCTGCGGTCGGGGCGCCCGGCGTTCCGGCTGGACCGGGCACGGGCGAGGGGGCCGTCACGGCGGCGGCCGCTGCGGCGGCGGGTGTCGGCCCGTTAACCTGGGCGGGGCGGAAGTAGAAGTCGTCGATGAGGCGCTGCGTCACCCAGGGCATCTGATCGCCCTTGGTGGCATCCATCACCTTCTTGGTGACGACCTTGAACAGGGCGGTCGCCTCAAGCCCGGGCACATCGAGTTCCTCGGCGAGCGCGGCCGCGAAAGGGCTGTGGCTGCCGGCCGGCCCGTCGTCCGCCGTCTTGCCCGGATCGGTCGAGAAGGCGATCAGCAGCCCACGCCGTTCCGCCTCGACCGCGAGCCCCCGCTTGACACCCCGGCTCGTGGCCGGCAGCGGATTGTCGCGGCAGGCGTCGAGCATCACCAGGGTGACGGCGGGATGAGCCGCCTCGAAGGTTTCGAGCGTGCGGTCGAGCGGGAGAGCCTCGAAGGGCAGGTCGACCTGGCTCTTCACCTCGGCATCGACCCCGATCAGGAAATTGGCCTGTTTGTCGTCCTGGATGCCGTGGCCGGCGTAGTAGAAGGCCGAGACCGCATCCGGCCCGGCGGCCTCGACCTTGTGGGCGAAGTCCCGCACCACATGGGTGAGCTGGTCCTTGGTGAGGTCGGTTTCGAGATCGACGTCGAAGCCTGTGGCGCGCAGCTTGTCGGCGATGAGCCGGGCGTCACCTACGGTGTTGGGCAAGGCTGGCAGATGCTGATAGGCGCCTATCCCGACTACCAGCGCCACACGATGCGGCTCGGCGGCTTGAACCGGAATGGGAGCTGCCAGGACGATGCCGATGGCCAAAGCTTGGATCGCCCGTTTCAGCCAGCGCATGATAGAGACCCCATCCATCGGCACCGCTAACGTCGACTTTCGAGGATGCCGGTCAGTGCGGGTTCGCGGGAATGCGCGAGCTTACCGATACGGGCCTTCGGGATACAGACTGAACGCTTGCGATTGTAGGTGTAGCCGACGCAATCGGTGCGGGCCAGGCAGAACCGTTCGCAGGCTTCGAGATCCATGCCCGACAGAAAGCCTTCGAGATCGTTGTTGGGCGCATCCGTGTCTTCGTAATAGCGAAATGTCTCCGCACCGCTCAGGCTCGTGCTTGCAGGTGCCGGCGCTCGGTTGTCGAAGATGCCCGTGATGGCAGGCTCCCGCGCATCGACGAGAGAGCTCACGGCGTTCTTCAGAATGCAGGCCTGGCGGCGGATATTATAAGTGTAACCGACGCAGCCAGAGTCGGTTTTGCACATGCCCTCGCAGGCATCGACGCTGACGACGCCAAGAATGAAGCCGCCACGATCGTTGCCGTAGGCGTCCTTGCCGGCGATTCGGCGGGCACCGGCTTCCGGTGACGGAGGAACCACGGCCGGCTCAACTGGCGCGGGCGGCTTCTCGGTGGTCTGCAGCGAAGCAAGTTTGACGCGCGCCTTCTCGGCGTAGATGCCGACCGGAAACGCCAGCAACTCGATGTCGAGGGCCCGCATTTGGTCCTGGACCGTGGCGGCTGTCGTGGCGCGCCGCCAGAGTTCCTCTTCGCGCAGGCGTTGCAGCAGCGACAAGACGCTGGCTTTCCGGTCGCTGTCCGGGAACTGACGCAACCACGTCTCATAGGCGTCCGTGGTATTGGCGATCACGGCCTGGCCATAGGCAATCTCGGCCGCCGCCGCACCCCTCTCGGGCGGTGTGGCCTGGGATGCGGTTGCCGTGCCCGGTGCGCCGGCCGGAACGCTTGCGGGGGAGGGGGCCGTCACGGCGGCGGCCGCTGCGGCGGCGGGTGTCGGTCCGTTGATCTGGGACGGGCGGAAGTAGAAATCGTCGATGAGGCGCTGCGTCACCCAGGGCATCTGATCGCCCTTGGTGGCATCCATCACCTTCTTGGTGACGACCTTGAACAGGGCGGTCGCCTCAAGCCCGGGCACATCGAGTTCCTCGGCGAGCGCGGCCGCGAAGGGGCTGTGGCTGCCGGCCGGCCCGTCGTCCGCAGTCTTGCCCGGATCGGTCGAGAAGGCGATCAGCAGCTCACGCCGTTCCGCCTCGACCGCGAGCCCCCGCTTGACGCCCCGGCTCGTGGCCGGCAACGGATTGTCACGGCAGGCGTCGAGCATCACCAGAGTGACGGCGGGATGAGCCGCCTCGAAGGTTTCGAGCGTGCGGTCGAGCGGGAGAGCCTCGAAGGGCAGGTCGACCTGGCTCTTCACCTCGGCATCGACCCCGATCAGGAAATTGGCCTGTTTGTCGTCCTGGATGCCGTGGCCGGCGTAGTAGAAGGCCGAGACCGCATCCGGCCCGGCGGCCTCGACCTTGTGGGCGAAGTCCCGCACCACATGGGTGAGCTGGTCCTTGGTGAGGTCGGTTTCGAGATCGACGTCGAAGCCTGTGGCGCGCAGCTTGTCGGCGATGAGCCGGGCGTCACCTACGGTGTTGGGCAAGGCCGGCAGGTGCTGATAGGCGCCGATCCCGACCACCAGCGCCACACGATGCGGCTCGGCGGCTTGGGCGGGGGTGACGCATGCGAGGCAGAGCCAGGCTGCGGATCTCAAACCAATGCCGCGACTCCAATTCCTCCATTTCGGCGAAGGCGGCATGACCGGTCCCCGCTTCAATGAATGTTCAGAACGACGGACTTCTGGGCCACGATCGGGACGCCTGGTTCTATCGGATTGGCAATGAGCGGCCCGGTGGGGGATGCCGGCTCCGCATCGGACTCGACCTTGAGCGATCGTGTGTAATGCTTCCGCTGATCGGTCTGTGCGGCAATCAGACTGCGGGTACTGTCGTAACTCGCGAATTTCTCGCCACCCTGCTTCTGCGCAAGGTCTGGAAAGGAGGTGTTGCAGGTCGCGGTCACTCGGTCGGTGCCAGCTTCAGGCGCGCGCAGGCGGAACCCCGCCACGGTCGAGCCCGGGATCGCGACTGTCGTCCCGGCTTCGATCCGGCTGTCGGGGTGGAAGCCATTCGGGAACAGAACCGTCACCTTGCCTTTGTCGTCTGTGTCGATCAGCGAGAGGAAGCAGGGCTGTTCCGAGCGCAGCGTGAAGGTGATGAGATCACCGATCCGGAGGTCGGTGGCACTTGCCACGAAGGCCAGATCGAAGGTCTTCGTCACCTGGGGGGATTTCTTGCCGAGCTGCGCGACGGCGTCCGGCGTCGTGCCGCTCTGTTCGGCGACCGTCCCCAGCGGCACGGCCTTGTCGCCGTTTTCGTTCACGGCATTCACCAGCGACGCATAGAGCGCGACGAATTGATCGCGGGGAACCACGTCTTGCTCCAGACGCAGCCTGAGGTCGTGCGAGGCCCCGCCGACGGCATCGAGTCGGTCCGAGAAGGCCGCTTCTGTCATGCCGACCTCGGCTGCCGCGAGCCGCATCTTGAGCGGATCCTCGAATCGCTTCGACAAGGCGTTGATCATCTCGACGCCATCGAGGTTGCTGCTCACCGAGACGCCGGAGGCCGCAAGCGCCTCGGCGTAATGCTTGGCATCGCTTTCGAGCCTGCGCCCGAAGGCGTCGCCCTCTGGAAAGATCTCGGCCACGATCTCCTTGGCGTCCGACGGCAAGGTGCCGCTCTTCAGGGCCAGCCCGCGCACCTGGTCGAGCGTGTCACGCGACCGAAACGGGTTGAGCTTGATCCCCTTGTCATGGCAGCCCATGCAGGAGATGCCGTTGGTCACCGCCGAATCGCGCTGCGAGGGGTCGCGTACGATCCGCGTCGGGCCGATGTCGAGCCGGTTGCCCTTGCCGTCCGTCAGGTAATAGGCGTGGAAACCGTTCGGCAGATTGAAGATGATCTCACCGCCATCCTGCGCGAAGCCGAAACGGTCGGAGATGTCGCCGAAGGCACCCGCGGGGCCGAGCGGGAATTCAAAGAGGCTCTTGCGATCGCCGTTGGCACCGAAATCGTAGGACTCCCAATAGGCGCCGGTCGACATCGCATGCCGCTCGATCAGCCGGTTGTTGTCGGACACACCGGACCGCTGAAACCCGGCGCGTTCGACCCGACGCTCCGCGAAGTCTCGCGTGGAATCGACGCCGAGCTTCGCCTGGAGCTCTTTCTTGGTCCGTGGCAGATCGAGGATCGTGTAGTAGAGCGGCGGCCGCGCGGCCGTGAAGGCGAACCAGTCGGCGTGGATGAATGGCGCGTTGGTGTTGAGGTCGCTCTGCAACGCCTTGAACTGGCTGTTGTTGTAGAGCGTGACATAAGGGTCGGCCGCGACGATGCGGTCCCAGGTCGCGCGGGACCAGCCGAGCCTGCGGAGGTCGATGCGGTAGACCGTTTTGGCCGGGTCGATCGCGGTGGGCGTGAAGGCATCCGAGACGGTCGAAAGACTGTTGAGGAGCTTTGTCATGGCGGAGCGATAGACCTGAAGGTCGCGCTCAGGGTCGCCGGCGTTCTTCAGATGCGTGAGGGTCAGATAGCGATAGGATGCGGCGTCCGTGCTGTTCGCCTGGGCCACATCGTCCGAGATGAGCCGAATGATGTCACGATCGGTCGTGAACGTGGACGCCGTCGGGGCAGTGTTCGGTGCCGCGCTCCCGCCATCCGGCTTGCCCGGTTCCGATGCGACGACCTGGGGCTGCGGCGTCGGCGCCTGAAGCGCGTCGAGCGCGTGATGGAGAGCCGACTTCTCCTGCTCGCTTAACCCACAATAGTCCGCGTCGGTCGCGGTTCCGATGCTACAGGCGTCCGCCGTGTCCTTCGGCATGTCGCCTTTGGCGATCGCGAGCCAGATCTCGGACCCGTCCGCATTGCCTGGAACGAGCTTGTGATGGCGGACCAGTTGATCCTCATCCAACACATACCCGAAATCTTTGGCGGGCCGCTCCTTGTACCGGCCTTCGGTGCGCCCGGCTTGATGACAGCGTGCGCAATGCTTCTCAAGGATCGGCGCCGCGGCCGCCCAACCCTCGCCCTCGGCTAAGGCGGCTTTGGAGCAACTAAGGGCAAAGATCCCGAACAAGAGCCCAGATATGATATACTTGAAAACGTCCAGCCGCATGGAAATACCGCAAAACGAGAGACTAGCTTGACCGAAATATACCTGGTGTAAATTCTAGCTGTCACGCAGACTGTCTTTCAACAACCATCGCGTGTTACAATTAATTCTTCGAGGGCCGGCAATGATCGGTGACGTGCCCCGATTATCGCCGGTTTCGCGCGCGGATAATGCCCAGTTGGCAAACGAAGTCAAAGCGGAATTGATGTTTGAGCCTGAAGGGATGAGCGACGTTTTATCTTCGCTCGAAAGACCCGTGAACCGGGACATGCGGCGCCTTGGGTCGGATGCCCGCGACGACTTGCACTGCGCGAAAGCGGCTTCCGCTTTGACCCCTGTGATCGAGGTGGAAAAGCCCGACTTTGGCGCGGCCGAAACCTGAGCCGCACCGGACAGGCTTGCTCGACAAACCCCGAGTGTATCTCCGCAACGAACGTGTCCGGTCCGTCGGCTGTGTCTGGCGTAAATTAGATTCTGGTGCCAGACAGAAAGTCTACACCCGAATTTTTTGAACGCGTCACATTTGGAGACTTTTCATGGGGTCTTTTCCGACGTCTCAGCAAAAGAAGCCGAATGGCTACTCACAAGCCGAACTTCAGAACACAATCCATAAAATAAGAGTAAGCTTGCAGATCATCGAGCAAAAAAACCTGAGTCTGAATGGTAAAATCAATCATCTCAAGAAGTCACCATCCAGTGACCCCATTCAACAACTTCAGACCGACACGATCGTCGACATGTACCAGATCGTCAGAGAGATGCAGGTGTTCTTGAATCCCCTGCTGAGTTTGTACCCGGCCAATCCATTCGAATGATTGATGGATCTACTTCCATCGGGCTTATGCCCAGCACCAGTGAGAGGCCGGAGATGACTCCGGCTTCTCCTTTCAGCCGAATACAATCAGCTTGCGGGAAGAAGGACCTTGTCGATCACATGGATCACGCCGTTCGTGCAGGCGATGTCGGCCTTGACGACCTTGGCGCCATTCACGTGTACACCATCGGTGCCATCCACGTGAAGTTCCTCACCGCTCACTGATTTCGGGCTCGACTTCTTGCCGGCCACATCAGTCGACATGACCTTTCCGGCCAAGACGTGAAGGGTCAGGATCGATGTGAGCTTCGCCTTGTTTTCCGGCTTGATCAGCGACTCAACAGTCCCGGCCGGCAGGGCCGCGAAAGCTTCGTCCGTCGGCGCGAAAACCGTGAACGGACCCGCGCCCTTCAGTGTCGCGACCAGATCGGCGGCCTTGACGGCGGCCACAAGGGTGCTGAAGCTTCCGGCTGCGACAGCTGTGTCGACGATGTCATGCGTGGCATCTGCCATAGTAGTACTCCAAAAAAATGTATAGGTAAGCAGAGATGAAAGTCTGGGCCAAGTTCAATGGCAAGACAAACGACTCGTGCAGTCTGTTTCTAAAAAGAAGCTGCAAGGCCAATATCGATTTTTCGTGGGTTTATTCAATGCGACATATGGGCTGCACTTTTTTTCGAAAGTTCATCGAACCGACATTTCCTCGTAATATTGGGCGATTTTAAACGTGAGAGGCCTGCGCTAGAACCTCGCCGAGCACCGCTTTTGTCAGGCTTCAAATCTCGTCGTCTGACGGCAGTCTTCAGCCTCTCTGGTCCGAATGCCGCGCAAGCAATTGTCCGGAACGCGCAAGTCGAGGGAGCAGCCTCGCATGCTCTACCGCGAAGGAACCGTCACCGTCGTGACATGCCCCATCTTCCGGCCCGGCCGCGACTCGGCCTTGCCGTAGAGATGAACGCAGGCGCCCTCGGCAGCCATCAGGGCCTGCCAGCCATCCGCCTCCTCGCCGATGAGGTTCTGCATGTGGACGGTTCCGAAACGTTGGGTGCTTCCCAGGGGCCAGCCGCAAGTCGCCCGGACGTGTTGGGCAAACTGCGACGTGACCGCGCCGTCGATTGTCCAATGTCCCGAGTTGTGCACTCGCGGGGCGATCTCGTTGACGCAGAGTGTCTCCACGCCGTCCTTCCCTGGAACCACGAACATTTCGACAGCCAGCACACCGACATAATCGAGCGCTTCGGCGATGCGCTGCGTCATCGCGGCGGCCTCGGTCTCGATTTCGGGTGAGACCCGCGCCGGCACGACCGTGGTGGCGAGAATATGCCGGCTATGATGATTCTCGCAAAGGTCGAAAGCCCGAAATGTCCCATCGGTGCCGCGTGCCGCCACGACCGACACTTCACGGCTGAAGCGGACGAAGCCTTCGAGGATCGCGGGCGCGTTCAGGTCGCGGTGGACGGCCTCGAGCGCGTCCTGCTGGTGGATCGCGATCTGGCCCTTGCCATCATAGCCGAAACGCCGGGTTTTCAGGATCGAAGGGCGGCCGATCGCCTCGACGGCCTGTTTGAGATCCTCCAGCGCGTCGACAGGTGCGAAAGGTGCGGTTGGGAGCCCGAGGTCGCGCAAGAAACGCTTTTCGATGAGGCGGTCCTGCGTGGTGGCGAGCGCGTGCCCACTGGGGCGCACCGGGCAATGGCGCGCAAGGTTTGCCACTGTCGCGGCAGGAACGTTTTCAAACTCGTAGGTCACCACCTGCACGGCCTGCGCGAAACGGGCCAGCGCATCAGCGTCGTCATAGGCGGCGGTCGTGCAATGGGCCGCAACGTCGAACGCCGGATTGTCGCCATCGGGCGCGTAGATATGCGTCTTCAGCCCGAAGGTCGCTGCCGCGAGAGCCAGCATCCGCGCCAGCTGCCCGCCCCCAAGGATTCCGATCGTATCCCCCGGCTGGAGAATCCGGCTTTGATCGATCATCACGTGTTCCGTTCGACGCGAACCTGTGGCCATCCCCGCGTCACGCCGAGACCCGCCGGTAGATGACGTGTCACGTGCGGCTGTTGCGGCGAGAGCCTTGCGCATATCGGATGGGTTTTCACCGCGCAAGCTCCTCGGTCTTGGAACGCGCCGGCTCGGCATGAAACGACGGACATCGCTACACGCGGCCTGGATTTCTCAACCGGAGGGCCCTAGCTAGCTCGCACGTGGACAACGTCTGCGCTCCAGCAATCGGGGTGATGGCCCCGCGCGGAGCCCTCACCCTTGGCGCGGGAACAAAGCCTCCGATGGTCTGTTCAGAGACTTCGAGGCTCGAAAAGCCTTGAGCGCATTGCGAAAGAGGTCGAAGATGGTGCAGGTGACACCACCGCAAAGTTTCGCATCGGGCACTCCGGTCGTCGACGGCGATCGGTTGCGTCCGGATGAACGCGACTTGGCGTTGCGGATCTACTATGTCCCACTTTCGATGATTTCGGCGCCGGATCAATGGCCTGCCATCCTGGACGCGTGCGTCGGCATGGGATTCAACACACTCATGCTGTCGGCCCCGAGTCATCCAGGGCCGGCCGGAAATCTGCTCCTGCCCTTCGATCTCGGACGGCCTCATCCGGCGCTCCCGCCAGAGGGCTCGCTGGAAGCCAGTATCGGGGAGCTTGCCGGCGCCTGCCGGCAGCGCAACCTCGACCTGATGGTGGATCTCGTCACGGACAGAGTGGCGGCCGACAGCCCCCTCGCGCATGAGGTTGATCTGCGGTCGACCGGGATCGGTGCTCGTGATCCCAGGGTTCGGCCCGAAGACCGATCGAGCGCGGATGTCCCGTTTTCCGATCCGGGCCGGAGCGGCAGTTTCGTCGAGCGTTACGCAAACTATCTGGCCGCCCTTGCACGAGCCGGCATTGCGGGCTTTCGGTGCCTTCGTCCAAACCGTGTTCCGGCGGAGGTCTGGACGCGCTGGAAAGCCTCCGCGCCGACATGCCGGTTTATGGCCTGGACGCCGGGGCTCGTGCCGGAGGCCGTCGTCGGTCTTGTGTCCGCCGGGTTCGAGGGCGCCTTTTCGTCGATCCGCTGGTGGGATTGCCGAGCCGGTTGGCCGGCTGAGGATTATGAACGCTTACGACAGCTCGGGCCCGTGATCGCCTTTCCCGAAGCGCCCTTCGATGCGCGGTTGGCCCAAACCCTCGACAGCGAGGAAATCGTTCAGCGCCGCTCGGAACGCGCTTTGTGGATAGCCGCGGCGCTGAGTGACGGCATGATGATTCCCATGGGGTTCGAATTCGGTGCCCGCGAGCCGGTACCCGTGGCCGGGCCGATGCGCGAGACCTATGCGGCCCTGCGGGATCGACCGCGGCTCGATCTCGCCGGCGCGATCAGATCCGTCAACGCCTTTGCGTCGCGTGAAAGCAGCCGCGGATCGCAGAAAGAGATGCGTCTCTTGACGGGCGGAGGCGCCCCTCTGACCGCTCTGTTGCGCACCGCGGCCGGCGACGCAAACCGGGCGCGGCTGGTGTTGGTCAACCCGTCTCTCGACAGAAGCAGCACGCTTGCGGCGGCGGCGCTATCGCCCGAGGTGGGCCGTTTCCTGCCGTTCAACGACATTTTGGGGTCAGGGCCGACTCTCAGCCCGGAAAGCACGCTCTTGCTGCGGCCGGCCGAAGTCCGGGTGCTTGAGGGCCGCGCGAACCGGCCGATCATGCTGCCGCGAGAGGCGAGCCGCATGACCGAAAAAACGGCTGTCGCGGCGCCGCGTCTCGCGATCGAAGCCGTGTCGCCGACCGTCGACGGCGGACGTTATCCGGTCAAGCGGATCGTCGGCGAGGTTTTGCGGGTCGAGGCCGACGCCTTCGCGGAGGGACATGACCAGATCGCCGTGGCGCTCAAATGGCGGGCCGCCGATGAGACGGATTGGCAAGAGCGGCGCATGCGTCCGCTCGGCAATGATCGCTACACAGCCGACATGCCCCTGACTCGGCTCGGCCGCTATGTCTTCTGCGTCGAGGCTTGGCGCGACGAGTTCGCGATCTTCCTGTATGAACTGACCAAAAAGCACGAAGCCGGGTTGAAGGTGACCTTGGAGCTCGAAGAGGGGCGCCGCCTGGTCGAGCACAGCGCCGGACAGTCCGGGTCCGAGGCGGCCGCGCGTTTGAAGCCGGTCCTCAATCGCCTCGCGCATGCGAACGACGCTGAGCGTCTCGATCTGTTGATCGCACCTGAGACGGCGGCGCTGATGGCGGAGGCCGATCCACGCCCCTTCCGCCTGACGAGCGATCCGATGCCGGTTGATGCGGAGCGGACGGCCGCCGGTTTCGCCAGCTGGTACGAACTCTTTCCGCGTTCGCAGAGCGGGGACCCTCACCGTCACGGTACCTTCGACGACGTTATCGGACGCCTGCCGGCCATCCGGGCCATGGGGTTCGACGTCGCGTATTTTCCGCCGATTCATCCGATCGGCCGCACCAACCGCAAAGGCCGGAACAACTCGCTGACCGCGGGGCCCGACGATCCTGGCAGTCCCTATGCGATCGGGGCCGAAGCAGGCGGGCATGATGCGATCCACCCCGAACTCGGCAGTTTCGAGGATTTCCGGCGCCTCGTGGCCGCCGCGGCCGAGCAAGGGCTCGAAATCGCGCTCGACCTCGCGATCCAGGCCTCTCCGGACCACCCATGGCTGGAGCAACATCCGGATTGGTTCAACTGGCGTCCGGACGGCTCGATCCGCTATGCCGAGAACCCGCCCAAGAAATACGAGGACATCGTCAACGTCGATTTCTACGCCGAGGGTGCCAAACCCTCGCTCTGGACGGAGTTGCGGAACACGATCATGGTCTGGGTGGAGCAGGGGGTCAAACTGTTCCGAGTCGACAATCCGCACACCAAGCCGTTCCCGTTTTGGGAATGGGTGATCGAGGACGTACGGCGGGATCATCCCGACGTGATCTTCCTGTCGGAAGCCTTCACCCGGCCGAAAGTGATGTATCGCCTGGCCAAGATCGGGTTCTCACAATCCTACACCTACTTTACGTGGCGCAACACCAAGGCGGAGCTGACAGAATACCTGACCGAGCTGACCACGCAGCCGCCCAAGGACTTCTTTCGTCCGCATTTCTTCGTCAACACGCACGACATTAATCCCGACTTCCTGCAGAATGCGCCGCGCCCGGCCTTTCTGATCCGCGCCGCGCTCGCCACGACCTTGTCGGGGTTGTGGGGGATGTACAATGGCTTCGAGCTCTGCGAAGGCCGGCCTGACGCCAAGAAGAAAGAATATGCGGACAGCGAAAAATATCAGCTTTACGCCTGGGACTGGGATCGGCCCGGCAACATCATCAGCGAGATCTCGCGCCTGAACCGAATCCGACGCGACAATCCCGCCCTCCACAGCCACCTCGGCATCACCTTCAGGGCCGCGTACAACGACAACACC
Source organism: Lichenifustis flavocetrariae (assembly GCF_026130545.1). Taxonomy (GTDB): domain Bacteria; phylum Pseudomonadota; class Alphaproteobacteria; order Rhizobiales; family Beijerinckiaceae; genus Lichenihabitans; species Lichenihabitans flavocetrariae. The sequence continues at coordinate 225,737 of NZ_JAMOIM010000001.1, forward strand.
CTGTTGTTTCAAAAGTCTTCGCCGGCGCGCGACAACGTCCTCCTGATCGCCGTCAGTCTCGATCCCTTTGCGGCCCAGGAAGCCGACATCGAGGTTCCGCTCTGGGATTTTGACCTCCCCGATAACGGCACGATCGTGGTCGACGATCTGATGCGCGGCCATCGTTTCACCTGGACGGGTAAGTATCAGCGGATTCGTCTCGATCCGGCCGAACTGCCCTTCTCTATCTGGCGCCTCGGCGCCGCAAGGAATGTCTAAACATGGCGCGTAAACCCGCGGTGCAGCTTCCCGATGATCCGCTCTGGTACAAGGACGCCGTCATCTATCAGCTGCATGTGAAGTCGTTTTTCGATGCCGACAACGACGGCATCGGCGATTTTGGCGGCCTCAACGCCAAGCTTGATTACGTGGCAAGCCTGGGTGTGAACACGATCTGGCTGCTGCCGTTCTATCCGTCCCCCCGCAAGGACGATGGCTATGACATCGCCGGCTATCGCGAAGTCAGCCCGGATTACGGGACGCTGGCTGAATTCAAGGAATTTGTGCGCGCGGCGCATAATCGCGGCATCCGGGTGATTACCGAACTCGTGATCAATCACACGTCGGACCAGCATCCCTGGTTCCAGAAGGCCCGCGCGGCCAAGCCTGGGTCGCCGGCGCGCGACTTCTATGTGTGGTCGGACACCGATCAGAAATTCCCTGAAACCCGCATCATTTTCCTCGATACGGAGAAGTCGAACTGGACCTGGGACCCCGTCGCCGGCCAGTATTTCTGGCATCGGTTTTACTCGCACCAGCCGGATCTCAACTTCGACAACCCGCGGGTGCTGAAGGAAGTGCTGAGCGTCATGCGCTTCTGGCTGGATATGGGGGTCGACGGGCTTAGGCTCGATGCCATTCCCTATCTGATCGAGCGGGAGGGGACCAACAACGAGAACCTGCCCGAAACCCACGTCGTGCTGAAGCAGATCCGCGCGGCCCTGGACGCCTCCTACAAGAACCGCATGCTGCTCGCCGAAGCCAATCAATGGCCGGAGGACACGCAGCTTTACTTCGGTGACGGAGACGAATGCCACATGGCGTTCCACTTCCCGCTGATGCCACGCATGTATATGGCGATCGCCAAGGAAGACCGATTTCCGATCACCGACATCATGCGTCAGACTCCGGAGATCCCGGAAAACGCCCAGTGGGCCATATTCCTGCGCAACCACGACGAGCTGACGCTCGAAATGGTGACTGACGAAGAGCGCGACTATCTGTGGAACACCTACGCGGCCGACCGTCGAGCGCGCATCAATCTCGGCATCCGACGACGCCTCGCGCCGCTGCTGCAGCGTGACCGCCGCCGCATCGAGCTGATGAACGGCCTGCTGCTCTCCATGCCCGGTACGCCCGTGATCTATTACGGCGACGAGATCGGCATGGGGGACAATATCCATCTAGGTGACCGCGATGGCGTTCGCACGCCCATGCAATGGTCGCAGGACCGGAATGGCGGCTTTTCCCGCGCCGACCCTGCCAGCATGGTGCTGCCCCCCATCATGGACCCGCTCTACGGGTTTGAAGCCGTCAACGTCGAAGCGCAGGAGCGCGATCCGCATTCCTTGCTGAATTGGATGCGGCGCATGCTGCTGTTGCGGCGTAACCACCAGGCTTTCGGCCGTGGCACGCAGCGCTTCCTTTATCCCGGCAACCGGCGCGTGCTGGCCTATCTTCGCGAATATGAAGGGGAGACGATCCTGTGCGTGGCGAATTTGTCGCGCACGCCGCAGGCCGTCGAGCTCGACCTTGCCGATTTCGAGGGCCGCGTGCCGGTCGAATTGTCAGGTCCCTCGGCATTCCCGCCGATCGGGAAACTCACCTATCTCCTGACGCTGCCGCCGTATGGTTTCTACTGGCTGGGTCTGATGGCCGGCGAGAAGGCGCCGCCATGGCATCGCGCCGCCGGCGAGCAACTGCCGGAGTTTCAGACGCTGGTGGTTCGCGAGAGCCTGAAGGAGCTCTTGGGCGAACGCCACACCGCCACGATTCTGGGCGATCTCCTGCCGGACTACCTCCCTCGCCGGCGCTGGTTCGCGGCCAAGAACGAGAAGATCCTCGCGGCGCGGCTCGCCTATGCGGTGCCGCTGACGTCGGTGCAGGAAGTCCTGATCATTGAGGTCGAGGTCGAAACCAAGGCTCGCACCGACCGTTATCTCATGCCGGCCGCCATTGCCTGGGAGCAGCCGGGGATTTCGTCCTTCGCCATGCAGGTGGCGCTGGCGCGTGTCCGCCGCGGCCGGCAGGTCGGCTACCTGACCGACGGGTTTGCGCTCGAAGATCTCCCACGCGTGATCATGCAGGGGCTGAAGAACAGGGGCCACCTGAAGATCCCGGATGGCGAAATCCTCTGTCTCGGAACGGACGCGATCGATGCGCTCGAAGGGGTCGAGGACGCCAAGATCCGCTGGCTGACCACCGAGCAGTCGAACTCCTCGGTGATCGTCGGCAATCTCGCCATGGTCAAGCTGATCCGGCGGATCGTGCCCGGGATCCATCCGGAAGCCGAGATGACCCGGTATCTCACGAGCGTCGGCTATGCCAATACGGCCGCCTTGCTGGGCGAAGTCGTCCGGGTCTCCGCGGACGGCACGCCGCACACGCTGTCGATCGTGCAGTCGGTCATTTCCAATCAGGGCGATGCCTGGACCTGGGTTCTGGACGGCTTGAAGCGGGCTGTCGAGGATGCGGCCTTGACCGACCTGACCGATGCGGCGGACTTCCAATCCATCAAGGTGTTTATCGGGACGGTGGGGCAGCGGCTTGGAGAGCTTCACAAGGCGCTTGCGACGCCCACCGACGACCCTGACTTTCAGCCCGTCGAAGCGGATGCCGCGACCATCGAGAATTGGCAGACGAGCGTCCGTGCCCAGGTGGAAGGTGCCCTCGATGCGCTTGCGTCCCAGCGCGAGATCGTCGACCCGAACGACCGCCCGCTGGCGGATGCCGTTGTGGGCAAGCGTCAAGCCATCTTGGATGTGATCGACCGGTTGGCCGAGGCCGGCCTCGGCACCCTGCTGACCCGCGTCCATGGTGATTTTCATCTCGGACAAATTCTGGTCTCTCAGGGCGACGCCTTCATCATCGACTTCGAAGGTGAACCGGCGCGTAGCCTCGACGAGCGCCGGGCCAAGGGGACGCCACTGCGCGATGTGGCGGGCCTGCTTCGCTCAATCGACTACGCGGTCGCTTCGGCACGCCGGCCGGAGGAGGACGCGAGTCCGCAGCCGGTGCGCGAACGCCGCCGCGGTCTCCTCGACGATTTCCGTCAACAAGCGACCGAAGCGTTCTTGGAGACCTATCGCGACGCCTCTGGCATCGATCCGATGGCATCGACCGGGAAGGGACGCGGCTCTCTTCTCGATCTCATGCTTCTCGAAAAGGCCGCCTACGAGATCAGCTATGAGGTCGCGAACCGGCCGAAGTGGATCTCCATTCCGCTGCGCGGCTTCAACACCTTGGTGGATCGCCTGACCGGCCGAGAGGGACGTTCGTGATGGGCGCGCAGGAGACACAGGGGGGCGGCGCGGACGCCATTCAGGCGCTCGTCGAAGGCCGCCACGGCGACCCGTTCGCGATTCTGGGCGCTCATGTGATCGGCGGCACGCGTGTGATACGGGCCTATGCGCCCGGCGCGCGCGGGGTTGATGTCGTGGCACGCGAGGATGGCTCGCCGCTTGGCACTCTTGAAATGATCCATGCGGCCGGTCTGTTCGCCGGCCCCGTGCAGGGGAGCGGACCTTACAGGCTCCGAATCCACTGGCCGGATGCCGTGCAGGAGATGGAAGACCCGTATAGTTTTGGTCTTCTGCTCGGCGAACTCGATCTTCATCTGATCGCCCAAGGCACGCATTATCGGCTTGGCCATTGCCTCGGCGCCCAGCCCATGACGGTGGAAGGCGTCCCCGGCGTACGCTTTGCCGTCTGGGCTCCCAATGCCCGGCGCGTGTCGGTGGTCGGCGATTTCTGCGCCTGGGATGGACGCCGCTACCCGATGCGCCTGCGCCAGGCTGCGGGTGTCTGGGAATTGTTTCTGCCGCGCCTTGGTCCGGGCACCCGCTACAAGTTCGAGATCATCGGACCGCACGGCGACGTCCTACCCCAGAAGGCCGACCCTGTGGCGCGGGCCGCCGAAGCGGCGCCCGGCACGGCTTCGATCGTGGCTCGTGCCGACCCTCACGAATGGACCGATGCGGCATGGATGGCAGAGCGTCCACATCGGCAAGGACTTGAGGCGCCGATCAGCGTGTACGAGGTCCATGCCGGTTCGTGGCTTCGCTTCGCGGAGGACGGCAACCGCAGCCTCACCTGGCGGGAAATGGCCGAGCGCCTCGTCCCCTATGTGCAGGAACTCGGCTTCACCCATATCGAGTTCCTGCCGATCATGGAGCATCCGTTCGGCGGCTCCTGGGGGTATCAGCCCCTCGGGCTCTTCGCGCCGACGGGACGCTACGGCCCACCGGAGGATTTCGCTTATTTCGTGGATCGCTGCCACGCATCCGGGATCGGCGTGATCGTCGATTGGGTTCCGGCCCATTTTCCGACCGATGTCTGGGGCCTCGCCCGATTCGATGGGACGGCGCTCTACGAGCACCAGGATCCGCGCGAGGGCTTCCACCAGGATTGGAACACCCTCATCTACAATCTCGGCAGACAGGAGGTGAAGGGCTTCATTCTGGCCAGCGCCCTCGAATGGCTGGACCGCTACCACGTCGACGCGCTGCGGGTCGATGCCGTCGCCTCGATGCTCTACCGCGACTACAGCCGCAAGGCTGGCGAGTGGGTGCCCAACATTTACGGTGGGCGTGAAAACCTCGAATCCGTCGAGTTCTTCAAGCACCTGAACAGCATCGTGTCGGCCCGCCAGGATGGCGCCATCACCATAGCCGAAGAATCGACCGCCTGGCCGGGTGTCACCCGGCCCGTCGAGGACGGCGGCCTGGGGTTCCACTTCAAGTGGAACATGGGATGGATGCACGACACGCTGCAATATATGGAAAAGGATCCGATCTACCGCCAATACGACCATCACTTGATGTCGTTCGGGATGGTCTATGCTTATTCCGAGCATTTCGTGCTGCCGCTCAGCCATGACGAGGTCGTGCACGGCAAGGGGTCCTTGATCAACAAGATGCCCGGCGACAACTGGCAGAAGTTTGCCAATCTCCGAGCCTATTTCGCATGGATGTGGATGTTCCCGGGCAAGAAGCTCCTGTTCATGGGATGTGAAATCGCTCAGTGGGCGGAGTGGAACAACGATGCGTCGCTTGATTGGAACCTGCTCGATCATCCCGCCCATAAGGGAATGCAGACCCTGATCGGAGATCTCAATCGGCTCTATGTCGGCGAGGCGGCCCTGCACGCGACCGACTCGAACCCGGACGGCTTCCGCTGGGCGGTGGTCGACGATGCGCAGAACTCCGTCTACGCCTTCGTCCGCCAGACTCCGGACGAGACCACGCACCTGCTCGTCGTCAGCAATATGACGCCGCAGCCGCGGCGAGATTACCGGATCGGCGTGCCCAAGTCCGGTTACTGGCTGGAGGCGCTCAATTCCGACGCCGGCCTCTACGGGGGCAGCAATCTTGGCAACGGCGGCGGGGTTGCGACGGAAGCCATTCCGGCGCACGGCCACGATCAATCGCTCAAGCTCGTTCTTCCGCCACTCGCGACGATCGTCCTGCGCGCGCCATAGGCAGCTGCCCAGCCGCCTGGAGCAGTTTACGACGATGGCCGCAGCCGATTGGGTCGGCCATCGTCGAGAGGCAGTTCCGGGCGGGGACGGGCTGAACACGTGGGGAGGCCAGAGCGATGAGTGCTGGCGACTACAGTCAGACCGCAGGCGCTCCTGGTTTCTCGATCGATTCCATCCGCGGTCGGCAAGTCGCGAGGACGATACTGCGAAGCCAGCAATGGGCGGGATCGGAGTCGGCGCGTGGATGCCACATCTGAGACACAGTGATCGGCTCCGTGCGCACCGGCAGATCGAAACTTTGCATCGGTTTTCCGGCTTTCCCACCCCGTCGAGTCTGTTCTGCCAGAACGAAGGATTTGGTCACCAGTCCAACCAGGTTCGACGCCGACGCAACCGCCATAGCGGCCGGGAAACCGGGGACGACGACGACAATCCGGCGCCGCAGGCCGATCGCCATGAGGGCATCGTCGACAGGTCCGTGTGTCCGGCCGCGGCGAGAGGCGACCACATGACCGCAAGCCGCATATCGGGCCGCCGTCATTTCGCCCTTGAGCAAGGGATGTCCCCGACACACCACCCCGACGAAATGATCGCGGAACAAGGACTGGATCTTCACTTCCGGTCCCGTCTCACCAAGCACGCCGATATCGAGGTCAACCAGACCCTCGCGTAGCAGCCGCACGTCCTTGTCGGGTTTGGGCGCGAAACGGAGTTGCACACCCGGCGCAGCCTTTGTCACGGTTCCAACAAGTCGGGCCGCATGGGCCTCGACGAAGCCCTCGTTGGCCCGGATGGTGAAGACACGTTCGAGAGTGGCAAGGTCAATCGCCCTCGTGGCGGGTTGCAGCACCGCTTTTACCTCGCCTGCAAGTCCGTGGACGCGCTCGCGCAATGCGACGGCATGCGGGGTCGGCACCAAGCCCCGGCCGGCACGGACCAGAAGTGGGTCGCCTGTCGTGTCCCGAAGGCGTGACAAGGTGCGGCTCATGGCCGAAGTGCTGAGGCCGAGAACCCGCGCGGCTCCCGCCACACTGCCTTGGGTCAGCATGACATCGAGCGCCGTCAGCAAGTTCAAGTCGGGATCGATCATTGTGGAATAGCCTATGCTCACTCGATCCAATCCTGGCATGGCGTTTCGCGCAGGTCATTGTTGTGGGAGTTGCGCCTTCCGCCCCGTCGACATGCGCGTAGTTTGTCTCGATCCCCATGTGCAGAGAGAGACCGATGGCGCTCCACGTCGAGCCAGAGCAACGAACGGTGTCTCGGCCGTGCCTGAACGAAGACGCGAAAGAGGACGGGTTACCCGTACCGCGCCGTCACTATGCGACCCTCGCCATCCTGGCGACGCTGGTGCTGGTCGTGCTCGATGGCGCCGTTGCGAATGTGGCGCTGCCGACGATTGCCGCCTCGCTGCATGTGTCACCCGCTTCGTCGGTCTGGGTCGTGACGGGCTACCAGCTGGCTCTGGTCATGGCCCTGCTTCCTTGCGCCGCTTTGGGAGAAAGTCTGGGGCTTCGTCGTGTCTTCGTGGGCGGGGTCATCGTCTTCACTGGCGCCTCGCTGCTCTGTAGCTTGTCGCCTTCGCTGCCGTGGTTGATCGCGGCGCGCTTTATTCAGGGCCTCGGCGGTGCGGCCGTGATGGCGCTTGGGATCTCCTTGATGCGCTTCACCTACCCGAAGCGGCTGCTTGGTGCGGTGATCGGCTGGAACGCGACCGCGATTGCCTTGTCGGCGGCTGTCGGGCCGACCATCGGCGCATCAATCCTGGTTCTCGCGAACTGGCCGTGGTTGTTCGCCATCAACCTCCCGGTGGGCGCCATCGCACTCGCCGCCGCCTCGGCCTTGCCGGAGCCGCCCGGCACCGGACGAAGCCTTGACCTCACAAGCGTGGCCCTCAATGCCATAACGTTCGCATCCCTGGTCCTGAGTGTGGATCTTGCAACCGAAAGACCACAGCTTGCGGCCGTGCTGCTCGTCGTGTCCGTCTCGAGTCTGGTCGCCTTGGTGCGCCGCGAAATGCTCCGCCATGCACCGCTCATCCCGCTTGATCTGCTGCGGAACCCTTCGTTCAGACTCTCGGTGGTCGCGTCCATCTGCTGCTTCGCCGGTCAGATGGCGAGCTACGTCGCCTTGCCGTTTTATCTGCAACACAGCCTTGGTCAGGACGCCTTGCGCACGGGGCTCTACATGACGCCCTGGCCTCTCATGGTGGCCGTCGCGGGTCCGATCTCGGGACGTTTGGCCGATCGGATGTCGAACGGATTTCTGTGTGCAGCAGGCGGCGTCGTCCTCGCCTTGGGGCTCGCGCTTTCGGCCCTGTGGCCGGTCCATGACAATCTCCTGCCCCTCGTGCTCTTCTTCGTGCTGAGCGGACTCGGCTTCGGATTCTTCCAGACGCCCAACAACCGGAACATGCTGCTCTCCGCCCCGCGTGAGCGTAGCGGTGCTGCGGGCGGCTTGCAGGGCACGGCCCGCCTCCTGGGTCAGACGATCGGCGGCGTGATCATGACCTTGCTGTTCTCACAGACCTCCGCGGACGTTGCTCCTCGGATCGGCCTCGCGGTCGGTGCCGTCCTGGCTCTCGCGGGTGGGCTCGTCAGCGCGCTACGGATCGCCAAAGCACCGCAAGAAAGAAGGGTTTAGGACGCTTGCATCAACGGTGATAGCCCGCTCCCCGGCCGGGGCGCTTTGCGGAGACTGAAGATGTGCCGCATAATGCCCGCGAGCGGGCCCAAACTTCAGGTCCCAAGCCTTGGTCTTCGAGCACCAACTCACTCGCGCCGACAAATCGGTTACGCGGACAAATAGGCCACCACGTCGGCCACCGGCACGACATCCGCATATTTCAGATGCATGTCGTAAAGGTTGGCATAATGCGGGCTCTCGTGAACGTCGGACACGCATTCTTCGGGCACGATCGTCCGGTAGCCCCGCGATAGGCTGTCGACCACGGTCGCGCGCACGCAGCCGGATGTCGAGCCGCCTGTGACGATGACGGTGTCGACCCTGTGGAAGGTGAGGAGCGAGCCGAGCATCGTGTCATGGAAGGCCGAGGCCATCCGCTTGTTGATGATCACATCACGGGCACGGTCGATGTTGAGACGGTCATCCAACATCGCCCGCCGCGATCCGTGACGGATGTTTTGCAGCGAATCCTCGGTATTGGTCCGGGTGCCCCAGATGCCGCAATCCTCACCCGAAGGCAGATAGGCCACATAGGTCCACACGACGGGCCAGTTCCGAGCGCGCGCTAGATCGGAGATGCGGCTGATGTGCTCCATCTGGCGCGGGTCGGTCTCATAGGCGGTCACGAATTCGTCGGGCCGTGTGTAGGCGTTCTGAGGATCGACGTTGACGATCGCTGCCTTCGCACCGAAGCCGAAGCGCGGCGTATCGCGGGACCGCAACTCCCGATACATCTCGCGCGCAGTCATGTCGGAGCGGATCATGTGACGAGCCCTCCAGCGGATCTGCCGCTCAGCGCAGCTTCGATCGGCTTCCTTTGCTTGGCTATAGGTGCATAAGTCTGTTGCATCTCTTGCAAAAACTTTGGTCTCGTGTGGTCCGACGTTCCATGTAACGTTCCACGCGGAAACGCCAAAAGATCAGAAGGGCCTACTTCTTTGGAGATAGGCCGATGCGGACGTATCTTCCCCTGAATGCGCTGCGGGCTTTCGAATCCGCCGCACGGCATTTGAGTTTTACGCGCGCGGCCGAGGAACTGTGCGTGACCCCGACGGCGATCAGCCATCAGGTTCGTTCGCTGGAGGAGTTTCTGGAAACGGCGCTGTTCGACCGAAAGAACGGCCGGCTGAAGCTCACTCCCGCCGCCGCCGTCGCGTTGAACGAACTCTCCGAAGGCTTCAACAAGCTCGAATCCGCGATCTCGCCGCTCAACCGGCGGGGCGGCCCACAGCGGATCATCGTGGCCGCTTCCCCATCCGTTGCGTCCCTCTGGCTGCTCCCGAAGCTCCGGCGCTTTTTCGAAGCGGCGCCGGGCATCGACGTGAGTCTCTCCACGGTTGTGACAGAGGGCGACTTCGACGAGGGCGGCTTCGACGTGTCGATCTGCAGCACCGAGGATCATCCGAACCGCAAGGTCGACTACCTGATGGACGAGGAGATCGTGCCGGTCTGCTCGCCCGACCTTCTGCCGGCGAAGCGCGCGACGGCCCTGCAGGAACTGCCCTTGATCCACGACGACAAGCCGCATGAACGCTTCCCGACGTGGCAGCGCTATTTCGAGGAGATGCGAGTGCCGGTGCGCGACCCCTCGGGCGGGCTTCGCTTCAACCAGTCGAGCTTGGCGATCGAGGCGGCCGTCAAAGGCCACGGTATGCTGCTTGGACGCAGCCGGCTCATCAGCTCGGCACTGGCCGAACGCCGCCTCTTGCCCGTGACCGAGCAAGCCTATCCAGTGCGCGGTCACTATTACACCGTGCGTCAACCGGGCGCGGCCGCGAAGCCGGTGAAAACCTTCATCGACTGGTTGGCCGGCGAAGTCGCGAACGAAGACTCGGCCATGACGCGGCAGTGACGCGCCACAATCTGCCGCGATAGGGTCAATCCGCCAGCGCATGGGCATCTTCGTCCGACCACGTCAATGCCGCCGCCTGACCGGGCTCGACCGGGGCGGCGAAGAAGGTGCGGTCCGATATAAGGGCCGCGGCTTCCAGACCGTTGTCGCCGATGAGGCCGACGCGCACCAGGGCCCCGAGATATTCGACCGAACTCACATGGCCGGTGAGGCGGGCCTGGTCGGCGGACGAGCCGATGCGGCAGCGGTCCGCCCGCACCGCGATGGACCCGTTTCCGCCCGGCACGACATTGTGGCCTCCGATGAACCGCGCCACGAAGGCGGTGTTGGGTTTCTCGAAAATGTCCCGCGCGGGGGCGGCCTGCCGGATGTGACCGGCTTCCATCACCACGACGAGATCGGCCAGTGCCATGGCTTCGTCCTGGCTATGCGTCACATGCACGAAGCTGATCTGCAGTTCGCGCTGCAGGCGCTTCAGTTCGCCGCGCATGCGCTCCCGTAGGAAAGGGTCGAGCGCCGAAAGAGGCTCATCGAGGAGAAGGACACGCGGCCGTGTGATGAGCGCGCGTGCAAGCGCCACGCGTTGCTGCTGACCGCCGGACAGCAAAGCGGGCGGGCGTTCGGCATACTGTCCCATCTGCACGAGATCGAGAAACTCGCGCGCCCGCGCCCGCCGCTCGTCCTTCGGGACGCCCCGGACTTTCAGGCTGTAGGCGACATTGTCGAGCGCCGACATATGGGGAAACAGCGCATAGTTCTGAAACATCATGGAGGTGCCGCGGGCGATCGGCGGGTTATCCGTGACGTTGCGATCGCCGATCAGGATATCGCCCGCGCTGACCGGCTCATGCCCGGCGATCATCCGCAATGTGGTTGATTTCCCGCAACCGCTCGGCCCCAGCAGGCAGCAGTAGCTGGCTTTCGGGATACGCAGCGAGATCGTGTCGACCGCGATCGTGCCGGCGTAGCTTTTGCTGACCGCCACGAGTTCGACGTCGTAGGGGGCGTCCTTGTAACCCGCGGGCGGCACGGGCGTCCCGCTGACGCCGGGATCGGAATGCGCGTTCATGACCGGCTCCTCTGATGGCAGGCTGACGGCGCGCGTGGAGACACCAAGGCATCAGCCATGGGCCGACCGCTCCGCTGACAACCGCCCGCCGGCGCGGCGCCGCACGATCAAACCAATGGTGAGCATCGCCAGGGTCAGGACCGTGAAGGACACGACCGTCGTGACCGTACCGAGCGCGAACAGAACCGGCGAGGTGGCGGCGGTCGTCAGCGCCCAGATCTCCAGCGGCAAGGTGTTCTGGTTGCCGACCGTCAGCGACGATCGGGCAAACTCGTCGTAGGACAGGGTGAAACCGAACAGCGCCACGCCGATGATGCCGGGCAGGATGATCGGGAAGATGATGTCGCGGAAGCGCTGCCAACTGTTGGCGCCGAGGTCCGTCGCGGCTTCCTCGTAGCGACGATCGAACCGCCCGATGGTCGCGAAGGTGATCATCAGGCCGAACGGCAGGGTCCAGGTGAGTTGTGCGCCGAGGCCGGACGTGAAGAGACCCGTGCGCCAGCCGAGTTCCTTGAAGCCGAGCGCGATGCCGAAGCTGACGAAGAGGCTCGGCATGACGAGGCTGGCGACCGCCGTGTAGAAGAGGAGGGCCGCCCCCGGAAACCGCCGCCGGAAGCCCATGCCGGCCGAGACGCAGATCACCGCCGTCAGGGCTGCGGCCAGCAGCGCGAGCCCCAGCGAGCGCTGGAATGCGCTCGGTATGTCACCGACCCGGCCCGTCGCCTGCAACAGCCCCTGGAACCAGGTCGTCGAGGTACCGACCATGGGGAAACTCATGCCGCCGTTCGGTCCCTGGAACGACAGGACGAAGATCACGATCATCGGCCCATACAGGAAGGCCAGGAACAGGAGGAAGAAAAAGCCGAGCACGTAGAAGGAGCGGGATCGTGGCTGGCCGCCCTCGGTCATCATTCCGCCAACTCCTTCCGCACATCGACGATGCTGAAGATGCCGATCACCAGGGCCAGCACGATCACCAGCAGCACGACCGAACTCGCCGCGGCCGGTGGATATTCGAACGCATTCAGCTGGGTCGCGATGCCGGACACCACCCCGGCGCTCTTGCCGCCGCTGAGGACCCGGACGATGTAATAATCGCCCATGACCTGGGTCAGGACCAGCACCGAGCCGAGCGCCATCCCGGTCTTGGAGAGCGGCAAGATGATGTCGCGGACGATCATCCATTCGTTCGCGCCGGCATCCCGCGCGGCGGCAATCAGGCTGCGGTCGATCTTGCTCATCGAATTGACGATCGGCGCCACCATCATCAACGTGAAGATGTGCACATAGGCGAGGATGACGGCGAAATCCGAGAAGAGCAGGAAGTCGAGCGGCTGATTGACGAGATGCGTCGCCATGACCGCATCGTTGAGGATGCCGTTCCGGCCCAGGAAGGGGATCCAGGAGATCATCCGGATCACGTTCGAGGTGAAGAAAGGGATCGTGCAGGCGAGCATGAGGATGATGCGCCAGCGCAGCGTGCGGACGTGGAAGGTGAGGTAGTAGGCCACGAAGAAGCCGAGAACGAGCGTGATCGCCTCGACGATCGCCGCATATTCGAGCGTCTTGAGATAGAGCCGCCCCGTGACCGCGGAGGTGAAGATCTCGGCATAATTGTCGAGCAGGAAGGCCGGATAGATCTGCACCCGCTCGTAGTCGAAGAAACTCACGACCACCACGAAGATGAGCGGCATCACGAACATGAACAGCAACACGAGCGCGAGCGGCCCGACCTGCAGCCAGGAGACGAGCCAGTTTGGCCACGGCCGGGCTGGCTTTCGCGACGCCGCCTTCGTGCTCGGCGCGCTTCGCAGGAGGGGCGCCGCCAGGCTCATGCAGAGATGAACTCGTTCCAGCGCTTGGTCAGGTAGCGCTGCTCGTCCATCAGGCAGTTCCACACGGCCACATTTCCCATGCGGTCCCAGAGGGCACCGCCGTCGCGCTTGTTGCCGGCCTTTTCCATCATCTTCCCGAACGGGTCCTTGATGTCCTGCGCGGCCGGTTTTCCCTCGTACCAATAATCCCATTCATAGGGTTCGAGCATCGCCTTCGCGGTTTCGGGCACCGTGCTGTAATAGCCCTGGCGCGCGATGAAGGCGCCCTGCCAGCCCGAATTGTACCAGTTGAGATAGTCCATCGCGGCATCGAGCTTGAGGCCCGACAGGTGCTTCATTGGCACCAGCGTCACGCCCCAGCCGCGATACCCTTCCTTCAGCGGCACGAATTCGCACGCGATGCCCCGCGTCCTCACTTCGGTCACGGCGGGGGACCACATGGACTGGATGACGACCTCACCCGAGGCCATCAGGCTCACGCTTTGGTCGAAGTTCTGCCAGAACGAGCGGAATTGGCCACTCTTCTTGAGTTCGATCAGGGCCGCGATCGTCTTGTCGATCTCGGCCTTCGTCATGTTGCCCTTGTCGGCATATTTCATCTGCCCGGCGGCCTCTAACGCCATGGCGGCATCGAGAATGCCGATATCGGCCTCGTCGACGAGCGACGCCTTGCCCTTGAATTGCGGGTTGATGAGTTCCGCCCAGCTGTCGATCTTGTGCCCGACGAGGTCGGGGCGGATGCCAAGCGTGTCGGCGTTATAGAGGGTGGGGATGCTGGCCAGCCATTCGGTCGGCGTCGCGGATAGTTTCGTGCCATCCTTGTCGGCATAATACTGGAACTTGATCGGCGCGCCGCCCTGCACCGAAGCCTTCTTGCCGTCCGGGTATTCGCCCTTGGTGAAGATCGGAACCGTCTTGTCCCACCACTTGTATTTCGAGGTCGGCACCGGCATCCCGATGCCTTGCTTGATCAGGTCCGGCACCACGTTGATCGAAAGGTCCGAAATGTCGATAGACTCGGGCTGGGTGAAGGTGCGGTTCAACTGGGTTGCGTAATCGACAGCCTGCATGTCGATCTTAAAGCCAAGATCCTTGCTGGCTTGCGCCGCGATTTGCGGGATCACCGAAAAGGACTGGCCCACATGGGCGAGCGTGATGTCCTTGATGTTCTGCGCCCAGATCGTCGGAAAACCGGTGATCGCGCCCGATCCCACCGCAAGTCCGGCTGCCGCCGCCCCGCCTTTGAGAAGCGCCCGGCGGGACGGTCCGGACTCTTGATCCACGGATATGTCGGCCATCGAGTTCCCCTTCGGTGCAGCTTCCAAGGGGATGATCCCATCCGTGTTCCGTCGGTCCTACTGACGAAAACTCATTGGCGGGTGAGAAAAGCTTTCGTCGAAAAGGAAGGCAGGTGGCGCGCAATGAGGCAGTGGCGACCTCAAGCCTTTTGGAGGAACCAAGTCGGAAGCGGCCCGCAATGCATTAACCTAATGCGCACGCGGGAGACAGACGCAGATCCAATTTTACCGAAGCTACACGCGTCGCAGCCACGGTGGTTGAATGTGCGGTGGGGCTTATAAAAATGAAGAATATCTCGATTCTCGGTAAGTTCCTGAGTGTCATCACGTTGTTTGCGTTGTTCTGCGTCGGTGCGACGCTGTTCTCGACGAGCAAGATGCGGGTGATCGATGACACCTATAGCGATCTGAGCGATCATCAGGGTGCCGCCGGTATTTCCATGGCGCGAGCCAATCGAGCCCTCTGGGCCATGCGGTCCAGCATGGCCGACCTGTTGATCGCCAGGAAAGATGACGAGGATCGTGCCGCCCAGGCGACCCTGTCTGCGAACCGCGCCGAATTCATCAATCTCATGGATCAAAGCGCTGTCTTGTTGCCTGAACATGCAACCAGATTCGCAGCGCTCAAGCAGAACGTCATCCAGGCTCTCGAAAAAGCCTGCGCCGAAACGGTCGAGCTTGGGAAGGCAACAGACACCGAAGGCGTCCTGAAGGCCCAGAGCGTCTACAGTAAGGATTGCGCTCCGGCGCTCATGGCCATGGCGGCCGACCTGCGAGCAACCGTTGATGATCTGCTGAAAGAGACGAAGGTTATCAACGATGCTACGTCAGATGTCACGAACGCCACCATCTATACGACATGGGCGCTGATCATGAGCGGCATGGTGCTGCTTGCTCTGACGGGCTTCTTTGTCGTGCGGACATGGATTTCAAAACCGCTGACGACTTTGGCCGGATCCATGTCGGCCATCGCGGGCGGTGACTACAAGGTTGAGATCCTCGATGCCGACCGAAAGGACGAGATCGGTACGATTGCCCGTGTGGCCCAGGTGTTCAAGACGACGGGTCTCGAAAAGATCGCGCTTGAAGCGCAGGCTGCCCGACAGCGACAGGAAGCCGAGGAGGCTCGTGTGAGGGACGAGCAGGCCCGAAAGAGCGTGGCCGAACAGCAGGCGCAGGTCGTCGACTCCCTGGCGTCCGGCCTTGAGAATCTCGCCCGCGGCAACCTGATGTTCCGCATCGATCACACCTTTGCACCCGAGTACGAAAAACTGCGGGCCGACTTCAACGGTGCCATCGGTCAGTTGCAGGACACCATCTCGGTCATTTCGGCATCGACCTCGGCGATCCGGTCGGGCACGGCCGAGATCTCGACCGCCTCGGACGACCTGTCCCGCCGCACGGAACAGCAGGCTGCGAGTCTCGAGGAAACAGCGGCGGCGCTCGATGAAATCACCGCCACGGTGAAGAAGACCTCCGAAGGCTCTCGGCACGCCCAGAAGGTCGTCGGCAGCGCCAAATCCGATGCTGAACATTCGGGTCTCGTGGTCAGTCAGGCGGTCGAGGCCATGAGCGCCATCGAGCAATCGGCGCATCAGATCAGCCAGATCATCGGCGTGATCGACGAGATCGCCTTCCAGACCAACCTGCTGGCGCTGAACGCGGGCGTCGAGGCGGCGCGGGCGGGTGAAGCGGGCCGTGGCTTCGCGGTCGTGGCTTCGGAGGTGCGGGCCCTGGCGCAGCGATCGGCAGAGGCCGCCAAGGAAATCAAGGCGCTGATCTCGACCTCGAGCCAACAGGTCGGCGCGGGCGTCGATCTCGTCAACGAAACCGGCGACGCGCTGAAGCGCATCGTCACCCAGGTGGCCGAGATCAACGAAGTCGTCTCCAATATCGCAACCAGCACGCAGGAACAGGCGACGGCCTTGCAGGAGGTCAACACGGCCATCAACCAGATGGACCAGGTGACGCAACAGAATGCCGCCATGGTCGAGGAATCGACGGCGGCCAGCAAGAACCTGGCGACGGAAACCCAGGAGCTTGCGCGCCTGATCGGACAGTTCCAGGTCGACGCGAGCCATCGCCCGACCACCGCGCGGCCTCAGGCGAAGCCGGCCCGCAAGACGGTCACGGCCTTGAAGACGACCGGCTCCGGCGGGGCAGCCCGCAAGCCTGAGGCCGCGGCGCAAAGCTGGGAAGAGTTCTGATCCTATCGCAGCCCGGTACCCCGACGGTCGGCAGACATGCCGATCGATCGGGGTACTGCCGCGTTTTTCAAACCCGCTTCGGCATCGTCTGCCGAGTTTATTGACATCGGTTCGGCACCAATCGGCCTCCAAGGCGTCTATCCTCCAACCCCGAGGATGACCGATGCCCCGCTACTTCTTCAACCTTTGCAAGGACGGCCGACCCCCTGACCTCGCCGGGGCCGAATTGCAGGATCTCGCACACGCCCGCCGGGAGGCATCCCGGCAGATGGCCGAAGAGATGAAGGCCCAGACGGATCAGTTTCTGCAAGACGAGGAATGGCGGATCGAGATCTCGGATGAGACGGGTCTGATCCTGTTCACCGTGTTCGGCACAGCGGTCGAGTCGGCCGCAGGCCGGGGGTAGACATGAATTCAGCGCTGGTGGCCGTTACTCTGTCACACCAGAGCCCTGCCGGCTCTTCATCAGTGGCTGGATGTGTTCCCCAAATTGCTCCATGCCGATGATGAAATCATCGAAGGTGAGCATCACGCCTTTCAGGCCGGGCAGGGTGGCGATCTCGTCGAGCATGCGGGCGATGCTGGCGTAGGAGCCGATCAGCTTGAAGATGCCGGTCGGCTGCGGGTCTTGGATGACGCTCATGAGGTTCGAGGCGGTCGATCCCTCCTGGGCTTTGCTGTCGGCGCCGGCCTGCGTGGCCTGCCATTGGAGTGCTTCAAGGTCGGTGCCGGCCTTGTAGTGGTCCCATTTTGCGAAGGCCGCCTCATCTGTTTCATCGGCGATGATCATGAGTAGCAGCAGGGCGCCGACGTCGCGCCCGGTCGCGGCCACGGCGGCCCCGACGCGATCGAGGACGGCGCGGGGTGCTTGCGGCGCGTTCAGACCGGGCGCACCGACGAAATTGTAATCACCATATTCGGCGACGAAGCGCATGCCACGGTCGCTCTGGCCGGCCCCGACGATGGGAATGTGCCCGGAAGGCTGCGGGCTCAACAGGCAATCGTCCATCTGGAAGAAATCGCCCTTCAGGTCGGAGCGGCCTTTCGTCCACAACTCCTGCATGATCTGCACATATTCGGACACATAATCGTAGCGGCGGGCGAAATGCGCGTCGCCCGGCCAGAGTCCCATCTGCTGATATTCCTTCGGCTGCCATCCGGTGACGATATTCACCCCGAATCGGCCGGGCGCGATGGAGTCGATCGTGACCGCCATCCGGGCCACGAGGGGCGGCGGCATGGTGAGCACGGCCACGGAGGCGAAGAGCTGGATGCGGCGCGTCACCGCCGCGATCCCGGCCATCAGGGTAAAGGATTCCAGGTTGTGGACCCAATATTCGCTTGGCCCGGTATAGCCGCGTAGCTTGATCATGGAGAGCGCGAAATCGAGACCATAATGCTCGGCCCGCTGCACCACGGTGCGGTTGAGATCGAAGCTCGGCATGGTTTTGGGCGAGGTCGTGGAGATCAGCCAGCCCCGGCTGCCGATCGGGATGAAGACACCGATTTTCAAGAATTGACGCTCCTGGGCTCCCGAGGGGATGCCGGTTCCGCTGCATCCAGGGTGGCCCCCGTCGTGGCGCATGTCACGCGTTCGCACGCGCCATGGCGCCAGCGAGCCACCTTGATGGCCTATGCTCGCAAGTCCATTCCGGTGTCGCCTAATGACCTTTTCTCATCCGTCTTGAAGAAATCATGCATGGCGCGGCCCGTCGGATCGGCCCTAGCGTCGCCTCAGCGCAGCAAAGGGTGCTGCAAGCCGGGCCATCCTCCGTGACGGGGCGTCCGGCATAGAGGCGGGACCGGCATGGTGGCGAAGGTGGCTTTCATCGGAACGGGCGGCACCATGTCGTCGGTCGGCCGGGGGCCTCTCGATCTGCTGGATTACAGCATCAACAAAACCATGCTGCATGCCGAGGAAATCCTCGACGCCTTTCCCGAGGTTCGGGAGGTGGCGGAGATCGTCCCGGTGCGGTTCAAGGCCGTGCCCACCACGGCCCTTGGTTTCCCCGAATGGAAGGAGCTGGCGCTCATCTGCGACAGGCTCGTGGCCGAGCACCCGGATCTTGCCGGCATCGTCATCGGCCATGGCACGGCGACGCTGGAGGAGACGGCCTATATCCTGAGCCTCACGCTCAAGGTCTCCATCCCGGTCGTGATTGTGGGATCGCAGCGGCCGCTCAGCGGTTTGTCGACGGACGCCGCCCTCAACCTCGTCAATGCGGTGCGGACCGCGGCGAGCCCGGCGTCGCGGGGCAGGGGGGTGCTGGTGCTCCTCAACGACGAGATCCAGGCGGCGCGCGAGGTGACGAAGACCTCGACGTTCCGGATGCAGACGTTCCGGACGCCGGATTTCGGCATTCTCGGCTATGTCGACGGGGATCTCGTCCGCTATTACCGCTCCACCGAGCGGCGGCATGCACCGGACACGGAATTCGACCTCCGCCCGCTCGAAGCCCTGCCGCGTGTCGATATCGTCTATTCCTACGCGGGCGGCGACGGCACGGCGATCCGCGCCTATGTGGCGGCTGGCGCACGGGGGTTGGTCTCGGCCGGTTTCGCGCCCGGGATGACGACACCTGACGAGGGTGTGGCACTGGCCGAGGCCGTGAAGGCCGGCGTCACGGTGCTGCAATCGACCCGCGCGGGCAGCGGCGTCACCCTCGATGGGCACAAGCTGCGCGACATGGGAATCATCCCGGCCGACAACCTCAACCCCCAAAAGGCGCGCCTTCTTCTCGCCTTGGCCCTGACGGTGACGCGTGACCCGGTGGAGATCCGCCGCATCGTCGACACCTATTGAGCGCGGCTCACATGACGCAGCCAAACCTCCTGTCGGCGTCCGAGGCGGTGGCGCGGATGCGGGCGGGGCAACTGTCTGTCGAAGACCTGGCGCTTTCCTGCTTCGCGCGCATCGACGCGCGGGACGCGGTCGTCAAAGGCTGGGTGGCGCTCGACCGCGATCGGGTGCTTGTGCAAGCCCGTGAGCTCGATCGTCTCGGTCCCCGCGGCCCGCTTCACGGTCTTCCCATTGCGGTCAAGGACGTCATCCAGACGCAGGATCTGCCGACCCGACACAACTCGCCGCTCTACCAGGACAGCTTTCCGGCCATCGATGCCGGCTGCGTGAGAACCCTACGCGCCGCCGGAGCGTTGATCTTCGGCAAGACCGACACGACCGAATTCGCCGCCACCGTCCGGGGCGGCCGGTCCCGCAATCCGCATGATTCCGCCCGGACGCCCGGCGGTTCATCGAGCGGCTCGGCAGCCGTGGTGGCCGACTGCCAGGTGCCGATCGGGCTCGGCACGCAGACCGGCGGGTCGACGATCCGCCCTGCCTCCTTCTGCGGCGTCTACGCGCTGAAGGCGACCTGGGGCGCCATCAATCGCGAGGGCCTCAAGATGCTGTCGCCGACCCTCGACACGCTTGGACTCTACGCGCGCTCGGTGGCCGACCTCGACCTCCTGGCCGACGTGTTCGACCTCGAGGATCGCGTGTCGCCCAAAGCTGTCGCACTCGCAGGGGCTCGGGTCGCCGCCTGCCGGTCTCCCGTCTGGCCCAAGGCGGAAGCGGCGACACGCGCCGCCTTCGACACCGGCATCGCGCTGTTGCGGCGTGCCGGCGCGGACGTCGTCGACCTCGATCTGCCGCCACTCTTCGACACATTGCCGGATCATCACACCGCGGTCATGCATGGCGAGGCCAGAGCGACATTCCTGAGCGAGGACCGGTTCGACCACGCACGTCTGCACGACGATTTCAGGGCCATGGTGGAGAACCGCAGGAGGATCTCGAAGGCCGCTTTGCTTGAAGCCTATGATGTCGCGGCGCAAGGCCGCATGGCATTCGATGCCATCGCGGCGGATTTCGACGCCGTCTTGACACCGAGCGCCGTCGGTGAGGCTCCCGTGGGCGAGGGCACGGGGGACGCCTCCTTCAATTCGATGTGGACCCTGCTGCATGTTCCGGTGGTCAACCTGCCCGGCTTCGTGGGTCCTGCCGGGATGCCTGTTGGCCTGTCCCTCGTTGCGGGCCGCTACAGAGACCGTCATCTGCTCGGCATGGCAAAGATCATCGGACCGCTCTTCGAGGCGCAGGGAGCAACGCATGCGCGTTGAATTGCTGCGCCGCTCGACCGGGATGGCCTGAGCGACCATGACGATGTCGTCGAAGGTCGATCACGCCGCGCAGCCGGAGGTTTCCCTGCCAGCGCTGCGCTCCGGCCGCCGTCCGCTCGTTCCGCTGATCGTCGCGGCGGCCTTCTTGATGGAATCGATCGATTCCACGGTTTTGAACACCTCGATCCCGACGATCGCGACCGACCTGCGGGTCATGCCGCTCACGCTTCACATGGCCATCACGGTCTACACGCTCAGCTTGGCGGTCTTCATCCCGATGAGCGGCTGGCTGGCCGACCGTGTCGGGGCTAAGCGTCTGTTCTGCGGGGCGCTCGGCCTGTTCATGCTCGGCTCGGCGCTCTGTGGCGCGTCGCAGAATCTCGAAGGCTTGCTGGCCGCGCGCGCCCTGCAAGGGTTCGGCGGTGCCATGACGACTCCGGTCGGGCGGCTCATCCTGCTGCGATCCTTCGACAAGCGCGATCTGGCCTGGGCCATGAGTTTCATGGTGACCCCGGTGCTGATCGGCCCGTTTCTTGGTCCGCTGCTGGGCGGGCTGATTACGACCTACGCGTCCTGGCGGTGGATTTTCTATCTCAATCTGCCTGTCGGCGCGGCTGCGATCGCCGCGACCCTCGCGTTCATTGCCCCGGACCCCGAGATTCCACGCCGCCGTTTCGACCTCAAAGGGTTCCTTCTGGTCGCCCTGGCGTTCGCCTGTCTGCAACTCAGCATCGAGAACACGACCGCGCCCTTCCTGCCGGGCTTTATGCGCCTGATCGTCGCCTTGCTAATCCCCGGCGCGGCGCTGCTCTATGTCTACGGCGCACGAAACACCGCGCATCCGGCGCTTGATCTCACGCTTCTGCGGTCCCGTACGTTCCGGATCGGGGTGCTTGCTGGAAGCCTCTGCCGCGTCGGCTTGAACGGTCAGCCGTTCCTGCTGCCCCTCTTGTTTCAGCTCTGCTACGGCCTGTCGGCGCTGCAATCCGGGTCGATCACCTTCACGGCCGCCATCGGGTCGCTGATCACCCGGCCGCTCATGGTACCGCTTCTCAGGCGGTTCGGGTTTCGGCGCCTGATGCTGGTGACCCCGATCCTGGGTGCGATCGTGATCGCGGGCTGCGCGGGCTTTACGAGCACGACGCCGCGCCCCCTGCTCATGGCTTATCTCGTGCTGTCCAGCCTTGTGTCATCGGTGCAGTTCAACGCCCAGAACATGTTGATCTACGCCGAACTGCCTCCCGACCGGCTGAGTGCCAGCGTCAGTATCGCGGCCGTGGCGCAACAGATTTCCATGGGGCTCGGGATTTCGCTCGCGGCGACCTTCCTGGCCGTCGTCGGCAATCCGGCGACCGGCCCGGTCCAACGTGATTTCACCCTGGTGTTCCTGCTGATGGCCGTGATCCCGCTGCTGTCGCTTCCCCAGTTCCTGCGCCTGCGCTCGGAGGACGGTGCCGAAGTGAGCGGTTGGCGTGCGGATCGAAAGGCAAAACCGTCAGACGCCATTCCCCGTTTCTGGCCCGGCCGAGATCGTCGCCGGGATCCGGCCTGAAACTTGCAGCATCACCCTTTTGCGGACAGCGCCTGGAAGGAACCCGCTATGTCGCTTCAAGACATCACCAAAACGGAGCCGGGTCTGCGTGGCTCAGGTCCCACCCGCGAGGCATTCCGGGACGCCATGGCGAGACTCGGGGGCGCCGTGAATGTCGTCACCACCAGCGGTCCGGCCGGTCAGGCGGGCTTTACCGCCTCGGCGGTCTGTAGCGTTTCCGACAGCCCGCCAACGCTGCTCGTGTGCCTCAACCGCAGCGCGTCGGTCTATGACACGTTCAAGGCCAATGGCATCCTCTGCGTCAACACGCTGGCCTTCGGGCAGGAGGGGATTGCGAGCCTGTTCGGCGGCAAGACGCCGATGGCCGATCGCTTCGCCTCGGCCAAGTGGACCACGCTCACCACTGATGCGCCGGTGCTCGACGGCGCCCTGGCGTCATTCGATTGCCAGGTCGCCGAGATCGTCGAGAGCGGCACGCATGATGTTCTGTTCTGCTCGGTCCTGGCGGTTCGTTCGGCAACGGCCGGCCACGGGCTCATCTATTTCGACCGGCGGTTCCATGCCGTCGCCGACCAAAGCTGATTGTCGCATGGCATGTCGCTTGCCTCGCATCAACAGTTCCCGCCTCACGCTTGAAGGAGATTTGATATGGATATCGGCGTCTTCATTCCGATCGGCAACAACGGCTGGCTGATTTCGGAAGCGGCACCCCAGTACAAGCCGAGCTACGATCTGAATAAAGCAGTGGTGCAGAAGGCCGAACATTACGGGTTCGAATTCGCCCTCTCGATGATCAAGCTGCATGGCTTCGGCGGCAAGACGGAGTTCTGGGACTACAACCTCGAATCCTTCACGCTGATGGCGGGCCTCGCGGCCGTGACGACCAAGATCAAACTCTACGCCTCGACGGCCGTGTTGACACTGCCGCCCGCGATCGTGGCCCGGATGGCGACGACGATCGATTCCATTTCCGGCGGCCGGTTCGGGATCAATATCGTGTCCGGCTGGCAAAAGGCCGAATACGACCAGATGGGGTTGTGGCCTGGCGACGATTACTTCGGGCACCGCTACGAATATTCGTCCGAATACGTTCAGGTGATGAAGGATCTCTGGTCGACCGGCGAGTCGAACCACAAGGGCCGCTTCTTCACCATGACCGATTGCGCCATGAAGCCGCTGCCTTCGGCCGACATCAAGATCGTAGCGGCAGGCCAGAGCGGTCGCGGCATGGAATTCGCCGCGAGCTATGCGGACTATAATTTCGTCATGGGCACGGGGGTCAATACGCCAAGGGCATGCGCACCGACCTGCCAGAAGCTGGTAGAGGCGGCTGCCAAAACCGGCCGCGACGTCGGCTCTTACGTGCTCTTCATGGTGATCGCCGACGAAACCGACGAGCTCGCTCAGGCGAAATGGCAGAAATATCGCGATGGGGCCGATGTCGATGCCCTGTCCTGGATGGCCGATCAGGGCAGCAAGGACGCGGGCGATAACGGCACTGCCAAACACATCAACCTTCCCGAGGGCGCGGTGAATTTCAACATGGGAACGCTCGTCGGTTCCTATGCCAACGTGGCCCGCATGCTGGACGAGATCGACACGATCGAAGGCGCCAAGGGCATCATGCTCACTTTTGACGATTTCTTGATCGGACTCGACCAGTTCGGCGAACGTATTCAGCCGCTGATGCAATCCCGTGCGACCGTTCAGACCCGGCTTGCCGCGTGAGCAACGCGGTTTCGGCGGACACAATTCGCGCCACGATCATGGCCGGGACCGTGGCGCCTCGGTCGGCTGTCAAAAGCGAACTGCCGCCCCCCTATGACACGTCGTCGCCCGAACCGGCCTGGGCCGAACGAAGCTTCGCCGCCGCGGCGCCCCGACGGATGACGGTCGCGCCCGCCGGACCGGTCTCGGATGATCCGATCGACGCGCCTGTCCACACATTGGGCATCGGCGGCCTTTTGGCCGCCTACGCGGCTGGTGCAACGGACCCGGTCGCGGTCATGGCAGGCCTGAACGAGAGAATGGCATCGCACCCCTCGGGACGCGATGCCGTGCTGGCCGCGATCCCGCGTGCGGAGGCCGCGGCGGTGGAGAGTCGGCGGCGATTGCGGGCCGGGGAGGCCCGTGCGCTCGAGGGCATCCCGTTTGGGGTGAAGGACATCATCGACGTCGCGGGCGCGCCGGTCACCTGTGGGTCTCTGCAGACGGGGCGCCGCGTAGCCACCCTGGATGCCGAAGTGGTGGCTCGGCTGGTGCAAGCCGGCGCGATCCCGGTGGCGATGCTGGCGACCACGGAATTCGCCTGCGGCTCCGCCCACAACCCGCGCTATGGCGCGGTCCGTAATCCTTGGCGTGCCGACCGGTGGACGGGAGGGTCCTCGACCGGCTCCGGTGCCGCGCTGGCGGCGCGGCTGCTGCCGCTGGCGCTCGGCACGGACACCGGCGGATCGATCCGTATTCCGGCCGCGTCCTGCGGCATTACGGGCTTGAAGCCGACCCGCGGCCTCGTCCCCCGCACCGGGGTGGCGAGCTTGTCCTGGACCTTGGATCATGTGGGTCCGCTGGCCCGTTCGGCCGACGATCTCGCGGTCGTCATGCCGCTGATCGCCGGCCCGGACGGTCGGGATGCCTATGCGGTCGCGGCCTATGCCGGGGACCGGGCACGGCTCGACCTTTCCGGCCTGCGGATCGGTGTGCCGAATGGCTGGTTCGTGGAACTGCAGGACGAGGCCGTCCTGGCCGCGTGGCGCGAGGCGTTGACCGTGTTCGAGAGCCTCGGGGCGCGGCTCGTGCCGGTGGATCTCGGCCCGATCCAGACCGCCCATGAGGACGGCTATCTGCTCATGATGTGCGAATTGGCGAGCCTGCAGGAGCCCGAGATCGACCAGATGGAAGCCTTCGATCCCGGCACGCGGGCCCGTATCGAGCAGGGTCGTATGTTCGACGCGATCGACTATTTGCGCGCCCTGCGCCGCCGTCCGCTGGTGCAGACGCGGATCCTCAGCGCAATGGCCGAGACCGACGTGCTCATCACGCCCGGCCTTGGCGGCGAGGCCGCATTCCTCGACGATCTGACCATCGCGGTGAACGGCGAGCGTCACCCGCTCCAGCGCGTGGTCCCGCGCAACACCATGATCTTCGACTATACCGGTCTGCCTGCCCTGATGCTGCCCTCCGGCCTTGGCTCGACGGGGCTGCCAGTGGCGATCCAGATCGTCGGCAAGTTGTTCGACGACGCGCTCTGCCTGTCTGTCGGCAGCGCGTTTCAGCGTGCGACGGGACACCACCGGCGGGCGCCCCCCGAGGCAGCGTGACGCTCTGCCATTGCCATAGGACGGCGATTGGTTGAAGGCGCCGGCCGGTTCACCGTAAGCGCGTCGTCACCTTAGTCACGCTGTCTCACCCTCGACGATCTCGTACCCCGTGTCGATGATTTCGGGCGTCCCCGGTCGCTCGGACTGCTGCAACATCTTCTCGACCGCCATCCGCCCGATGAGAAACCGGTTCGACCGGATGGTCGAGAGCCGCAAAGGCAGGGCTTGACCGATGTCGAGCCCGTTGAAGCCGAAGAGGCCCAGATCCCGTTTCGGGGTAATGCCAGCTGTCATGCAGTGAAACACTCCGCCAACCGCCATATCGTCGTTGGAGAAGACGGCCACATCGACGTCGGGGCTGGACCGGAGAAGTGCGTCCAACATGGACCGGCCCGCCCCGGTGGAACTCGGCCCCTGAGTCATGGCTTCGCCCGCGAAAACGTGCCCGGCATCGCACAAGGCCTGCCGCAAGCCGTCGTAGCGCAGCTTGGCGCGCCGGTCTGCACTCCAGTCGTGACCGACATAGCCGAAGCGCCGGTAACCGCGGCGGAGAAGATGCCGGCCCGTGTCGTAGCCCGCGGCCCGATGTGACAGGCCCACCGCGAGATCGATCGGCGTCGCGTCGATATCCATGAGTTCGGCGATGCGGATGCCGCTCGTCTGCAGCCGTCGGCGCGTCATGGGCGTATGGTCGAACCCCGCGATGATCATGGCCGCTGGTTTCCAGGCGAGCAGCGAGGCGACGAGTTTCTCCTCCGTCGTCGCATCGTAGTCCGTGATGCCGACGACGGGCCGATATCCCGAGGGCTCGAGCCCGGCATTGATCCCCTGCAGGACTTCGGGAAACACGATATTCGACAAGGAAGGAATGATCACCCCGACGAGACTCGACACCGAGGAGGCAAGCGTGCCGGCGACACGATTGGGCACATAGCCCATCGCGTCGACAGCCTCCATCACACGTTCCCGCGTACTGTCCGCGATTGGACCGACGCCGCGCAGGATGCGTGACACCGTGATCTCGCTAACCTTGGCGCGAGCCGCGACGTCAGACAGCGTGATGGGCTGCTGACCCGTCGAGCGGCGGCGCTTCGATCGTTCAGAGGGAGCTGACATCAACCTTCGCCACGAAAACCCGTGGGCCGCCGAACGGCGTCACACGACGCCACCTTAGGTGCAGAGAGGATGATCCTCAAACCGTGTCGCGCATCCGGATGCGGCTCATGTCCACTTAATTCATGTTAGCGCTGTCATTTCGGGGATGACGGCGCTGACGGTTCCTGCGATGGTACGTTCCAAGAACAAGCAGATGCAGGACATCATGCAGCAGGGTGGACCACAGTCGGCCGTGATCGGCCTCGGTTCGATGGGCCTCGGCATGGCTCGGAGCCTTCTCCAGGCTATGCCGGTCGTCGGCTTCGATCGCGATGTCGCGGCGGTCGAGCGTTTTATCGCGGATGGTGGGCGGGGCGCCGCTTCGGTGATGGAAGCCGCTCAAGGTGCATCTATCCTGGTGCTGGTGGTCGTCAATGCCGCTCAGACGGAAGCTGTGCTGTTCGGTGAAGCCGGTACGCAGGGAGCGGCGGCGCAGCTGGCGAAAGGCGGTGTCATCATCTCATGCGCCACGATGGCGCCCGATGACGCGCGGCGGCTCGCATCGCGGTGCGCGGAGCATGGCTTGCACTATCTCGACGCGCCGATCAGCGGTGGCGCAGCCCGCGCCGCAAGCGGTGAACTGACCGTGATGGCGTCGGGCACCCCCGACGCTTTCGCGGCGGCGCAGTCTGCGCTCGATGCCATGGCCAAGACCGTCTACCGGCTGGGTGACGAGGCCGGCATCGGTGCGTCCTTCAAGATCGTCAATCAATTGCTTGCCGGCGTCCATATCGCGGCGGCCTGCGAGGCAATCACGCTCGCCAAGCGTCTCGGTCTCGACCTCGAAAAGGTCTACGAAGTCATCACGGCCGCGGCCGGCAATTCCTGGATGTTCGAGAATCGTATCCCGCATGTGCTCAAGGGCGACTACCGGCCCGCGAGTGCGGTCGATATTTTCACGAAAGATCTCGGCATCGTCGCCGATATCGGTCGCTCGACCAAGTTTCCGACGCCGATCGCGGCAAGCGCGCTGCAAATGTTTCTCATGACGTCGGCTGCCGGCATGGGACGTGACGACGACAGTTCCGTGGCGCGGCTGATCGCGCAGATCGCGGGCCTCGACTTGCCCGGACAGGCCAAAACCTAAAGCTTGGTCAACGGGCTCCAGGCATCCCGATGGGGAGGGTGGATCGTGCGGAGTGTTGACGGTTCGGCTGTCAGGCGCGGCCCAGCCCCGGATGTCGGCTGGCGCCCCGGTTCGCTATTGGAAATTCGGCAACTCAACGCCCTCACGGCGCTCATCCTGTCCGCGGCGTTGATCGATTCCTTGAAGCCCTATTTCCCCACCAACGACAATCTGCTGGGCGTCTCGGCGCTTTGAAGGCTGTCGGATCGCTGTCCAAAATGGAGCATACCTTGGCCAAGAACATCGTTTTCACCGGCGGCAGCGGCAAGGCCGGCAAACACGTCGTCGCCTATCTGGTCGAGCAGGGCTACAATGTCCTTAACCTGGACATGAAGCCGCTCGACCACCCCAAGGTCCGCACGCTCATCACCGACATCACCGACAGCGGCCAGGTGTTCAACGCTCTCACGAGCACGCTGGAAAAACACGAATTCGCGCCGTCGCTGCGGGCCCCGAAAATCGACGCCGTGGTGCATTTCGCCGCGATCCCGCGCATCATGATCACACCCGACAACGAGACCTTCCGCATCAACACGATGGGAACCTACAATATCGTCGAGGCGGCTGAAAAGCTGGGGATCCGCAAGACGATCATCGCCTCGTCCGAGACCACCTATGGCCTCGTTTTCTCCAACGAGCCGCGCGATCCGGCCTATTTCCCGTTCGACGAAGACTATCCCGTCAACCCGATGGACAGCTACGCCCTGTCGAAAATCTGCAACGAGCGTACCGGCCATGCCTTCGCGCAGCGCTCGGGTGCGGACATCTACGCGATCCGCATCGGCAATGTGATCGAGCCGCATGAATACGCGAACTTTCCCGGCTTCTTCGCCGATCCGGGCTTCCGCAAGCGCATCACCTGGAGCTACATCGACGCGCGCGATCTCGGGCAGATCGTCGATCTCTGCATCAAGAAGGACGGGCTCGGCTTCCAGATCTTCAATGCCGGCCAAAACGATTGCTCGTCCGACCTGCCGACCGCAGACCTCTTGAAGCGCTTCTATCCGAATGTTCCGGTCCACGGCCAACTCGGCGAATACGAGGCGCTATTTTCCAACAAGAAGGCGCGCGAAATGCTCGGTTTTGTCGAGCATCACAATTGGCGCAAATACGTGTCTTCGACGGCCAAAGTCTGAAGAACTGCCGTTCTCAGGATAGTTACGGCGTATCCATGCGAGCCATGGATGCGCCGCCGGCAAACCCAAATGTCGGGAGCGGCGGTAGGGATGCCATTCGAAGCACCTGGCCCGAGGCCCTGCCTGACCGGGATGCCAGATAAATCCATTGTTACCCATGCCGGAGGAGATGTCGTCAAGCCATCGCGGCGACGAGCTGCCATCACCGGAAACGAACGGCAATTCACGTAAATGCAATCTATTGCAGGCTGATCAGTGGATGACCGACCCGGTCTGAAGCGGTGGGCATGGAACGCAAGACTCTCCCGTCATGGCCCCTCGGCCTGTCCGCTGCTGTCGCACTTTTAGCTGCCGTGATCATCCTTGGTGTCGGCGGCTGGCAGATCCACCGCACGCGTGAAGCGATCCTGCGCGATGCCGAACAGAACCTGCAGAGTCTGTGTAGATCCCTCGCGCAGCATGCCGGTCGAACGATCGAAGCTGTGGATCTGGCGCTCGTGGAAGCGGTCGACCGGGCCGAGGATCCGTTGGGGAGTCCCGGATCGGCGGACTACCTGAAGCGCCGGGCTGAGATGCTGGGCCAGGTGCGTAACCTCGTACAGACCGATGCCGAAGGCGTGTGGATCAACGACTCCGACGCGCCGCACCGTCCGGTCGACAGTGCCGACCGGGTCTACTTTCAATGGCACCAGACTCATCCGGACCGGGCACTTCATGTCGACCAGCCCATCGTAGGACGCGCCAGCGGCAAGGTCAGCATTCCATTGTCGCGCCGGATCAATGCGCCGGACGGATCGTTTCGCGGCATTGTGGTGGCGACGCTCGCGCCTGAATATTTGGAGCAGTTTTACCAAAGCCTCAAAACAAGCACGCATAGCGCCATTTCGCTTTGGATGGACGACGGTCATCTCCTGCTTCGCTATCCTGCTATTCCGAACAACACGAAAAGCGATCCCTCCGCTCCTCAGGCCGCCGCAGCTGAACTCTTCAAGAACCGATCCGGCCTAAACCGCTCCCGCTCGCCTTGGGATGGCATCGACAGGCTCTTTGCTTTCGAACACATCGACGAGCTTCCGCTGGTCGTTGCCACGGGGGTGTCGGTCGACGATGTTCTCGCCGATTGGCGCCAGGACGCGATCGTTCAGTCCATCGTCGTCGGCGGAGCCGCCCTGGCGTTTGCCGTCCTTGGCTTTGGCATCGAAATACATCGGCGCCGGATCCGAATCTACCATGCCGCGTCGCGTGAGACGGACCGTCAATATCGGCTTCTCGCTGAGAATTCCTATGACCTGATCATTTTGAAGCCAAGCTTCGACGCCGCTCTCGCCTATTGCTCGCCTTCGTCGCGCGCGATGGTCGGATGGGACCCCGAAGAGATGATCTCGATGCCGACCGAGGTCTTTGTCCATCCGGATGATCTCGTCCGCGTTCAGGCCGAGTTCCAATCCCTCACGCCCGAGAATCCCGTGCTGACCAGCCAGCATCGGGTTCGCCACAAAGGAGGCTATTTCATCTGGATCGAGGTGGTGTTTCGCCGGACCCGCGATGGCAGCGTGCTGGAGTCGGCCCGCGATATTACCGTGCGCCGCCAGGCCGAACAGGCTCTGGCGGATAGTGAGGGCCGCTTCCGATCCCTGGCCGATGCCTCTCCCGACATGATCCAACTGCTCAACCTCTCAGGATTGCGCCGGTATGTCTCACCGGCCGCTCGAGAGATCTTCGGACGCGAGCCGGACGAGATGCTCGGAACGCATCCGCTCGATTTCATCCATCCCGACGACGGTCAAGGTGTCAGTGAACTCCTGCGGGGCATGACGTCAGGTGAACAAGATCGAGCCCGCAGTGTCCACCGCGTCCATCACAAAGCCGGGCACTGGGTGTGGGTTGATGTCCAATTCCGCCTCATGCGCGATGCCGCCTCCGGCCAGCCGTTTGAGATCGTTTCGCAAGTCCGGGACGTCGCGGAACGCGAAGCCCTACAGGCGCGCCTCAAGGAGGCCAACCGCCTGCTTCGGCTTGCCGAAGAGATCGCCCAGATGGGGCATTGGCGTCACGAGATCTCCAGCAACACCCTGAGGTGGTCGGAGGAAGTCTATCGCATCCATGGGGCACAGCCGGCCATTTTCATCCCCACGGTCGAAGCCGCCATTGCGATGTACCACCCGGATGATCAGGCCTCCGTCGAGCGATGCGTCGCATCGGCCATAAACCAATCCCAGAACTACGAGTTTCGGGCGCGGATCATTCGGCCGGATGGGGAAACACGCCATGTTTTGGCACGGGGCATGTGCGAGGTCGACTCCGCGGGCATGATGATCGCACTCTTCGGCATCATCATGGACGTCACCGATCTGCGGCGGGCCGAGCTCGCGGCCATGGAAAACGAGGCTCGATATCGTCTGCTGGCCGACAACACCACAGACATGATCACCCATATGGATCTGGACGGTCGACGGTTGTTCGTGTCGCCCGGATCACGCAACTTGCTGGGCTATGATCCCGATGAACTGAACAATACCAACCCGCATGACATGATCCATCCGGAGGATGCGCCCCAACTGCGGCAGGTGTTCGCCGATCTCTCCTCGGGGCGCGTCGCGCAGGCCGTTAACGTCAACCGGCTACGTCACAAACAAGGACAGTGGATCTGGGTCGAAGCGTCCTTGCAGGTGCTTCTTGATCAGGAGGGCAAGCCGGCCGGCTTCGTGGGCGCGGTTCGCAATATCATGGATCGAAAGCTCGCCGACGAAGCGATGCGGGCCAGCGAAACGCGATATCGCGTCCTTGCTGAGACGACCTCTGACGTCATCACCCAGCTCGATCTCTCGATGCGGCGGCAATATGTCTCGCCCGCCTGTCGTCATGTGCTCGGCTACGAGCCGGAGGAAATGCTCGGGTTGCGCCCGTCCGACGCGATCCACCCGGAAGACGCGGCGGATATCCGCGCCCTTGCGGCGCGCCTCGTCGCCGGCGATGTTTCAGGCGACAGGGCTCTCACGACCTATCGGATGCGCCATAAGGCAGGGCATTGGCTTTGGGTCGAAGCCGGCCTCAATCTGATCCGGGACGAGGTCACCAATGCTGCGGCGTCGATCATCTGTTCGCTGCGGGATGTGACGGAGCGCCAGCGCGCGGCCCGGCACCTGGAGCGAGCCAAAGCGGCAGCCGAGCAGGCGTCGCGCGTCAAGGCGGATTTTGTCGCCAACATGAGCCACGAGCTCCGGACGCCGCTCACCGGCATTCTTGGGGTGCACGATTTGCTGCGTCAGGATCCCAGCCTGAACGACGGGCAGCGGCGACTCGTCGGCCTTGCCAGCGATGCCGGAACATCGCTGCTCGCCATCGTCAACGATGTGCTAGATTTCAGCAAGATCGAGGCCGGCCAACTTATATTGGAGCGTGTGCCCTTCGATCTCGATGACTTGGTTGGAAGCTGCCGCGATCTGGCCGTCAAGGACATCAAGGGCAAGCCACTCGAAATTCGGATCGATCTTCACCCGGCCGTGCCTCGACGCCTCACCGGCGATCCGACGCGACTGCGGCAGATCCTGCTGAACCTCCTGACCAACGCGGTCAAATTTACAGAGCGCGGCACGATCACGGTTGAGGTCGGTTATGCCTTCGACACCGGCATGGTCCGGATCGATGTGACGGACACCGGCATCGGCATTCCTCCCGACCGGGCCGCACAACTCTTTGACCGTTTTACCCAGGCCGACACTTCGATGACCCGTCGATACGGCGGCACCGGGCTTGGGCTCGCGATCTGCAAGAAGCTGATCGAGCTGATGAAAGGCCGTATCGGGGCCGATAGCATGCCCGAAGGCGGTTCGCGCTTCTGGTTCGAAGTTCCGCTCGACCCGCATGTCCACATCTCGAGCAGCCGCGCTGTGGTCGGTGGCCGCCCGTCGCATGTCGCGAGCAGTCGCCTTCTGCTCGCGGAGGATCATGCCATGAACGCTGAGATCATCAGCGCCATGCTGACGGCACGTGGTCATCAGGTGGAGATCGTGTCGAACGGCGCCGAGGCCGTCGACGCGGTGCGGTCTGGATCCAAGTTCGATCTCGTTCTCATGGACATGCAGATGCCGGTCATGGACGGGATCAAGGCAACGACCGCGATCCGTCAGCATGAGGCCGTTGCGGCTCGGCCCCGTGTGCCGATCGTCGGGCTGACCGCCAATGCGATGGTCGAGGACGCGGCCATGTGCCTCGAAGCCGGCATGGACGCCCATATGGCCAAACCCGTCGTCTGGGCGGATCTTTTCACCACGATCGATCGGCTGCTTCAGGAGCGCACGGAGGTCGACGCGGGCCAGGATCCGATCTATCCAAGCGAATTTGACCGTGCGGTTCTCGATGAACTGGCAGGGGCGATCGGTACTGAGCGGCTCGACCACCTCCTTGACCTCTTCGTTTCCGAACTGCCGGTGCGAATGGCCCTGATCGCGGAAGCAAACGAGGTCGAGGTCGCTCAGCATGCCCATATGCTGGGGAGCATTTCGGGACAACTCGGCTTCAAGCGGCTATCCGACCTGTGCCTTGGGGTCGAACGCGATCTCAGGGCAGGCCGAAAGCCAAGCGGTATGAACGAAATGCGGGATCTCGCCGGTCGAGCTGCGGCCATGGTGGCGAATTGCAGCTACGCCGCCAAAGCCTGAACGCAGGTGCATCCCGTGGCGAAGGAGCGAATCCGGCGCGCCTCGTGTGATGCGGCGCTCAGGTGCGGTGCCGCGTTGGAGCTATGATTGTAAACCATTAAGATCGAACGAAGCTCTTTGTCCTTTCGACGCCAAGGTCGCGTATCTCTGCATGCCTGTTTACATCGCGATAACTTCCGTAGGCATAGAGTCGTACTTTATAATGTGCCCGTAAACCTCGTGCTTCCGGTCGGAGCCTATCCCTTGATGGTGCCAACCCAAGCAGGAGCGATCCTATCACAGTAGAGTCGAAAAATAATCTTATCAATTTGCTGAGAGCTCTTGCACATATGCGCAGGGCCAGTCCATCGAGGTTCCTGTGATGAAGTTGTTCCGCGCGAACCTGTCTGGAAAAGTCGCCATCCTGGTCGTAGTGTCTCTCATCCTCGCCGCATTGGCGTCGTGGCTATCGGCGTCGACGGCCCTTGAGCGCGAGGCGCGATCGCGCGCCGCCGAGCGCCAGGAGGCCAATATGCGGGTTGCCTGGGACATCCTGCATCAATATGGCAAGGAGTTGCGCGTTCAGGACGGGGTTCTCTGGGCCGATCAAACACGGCTCAATGGGCTCATCGACCCCGTCGATCGGATCAAGCAACTTGTCGGAGGAACCGCGACCCTGTTCATGGGCGACACACGGGTCACAACCAATGTCGTGAAGGCGGACGGGACTCGCGCGGTCGGCACGAAGCTCGCCAAAGGCCCGGTCTACGATGCTGTCCTGGGCAACGGAAAAGCCTTTCGCGGGGAAGCCGAGATTCTCGGTGTGTCGTATTTTACGGCCTATGATCCTTTGCGCGATGCCGCCGGTAAGGTCATCGGCGTGCTCTACGTCGGGATTCCCAAAGACGTGTTCATGAGCAGTACGTCGCAGATCGAGACCTCTTTGCTTCTCTTGAGCGGACTGGTCACGATCGTTTTGGGCGGTGCGACCTACCTGATTGGACGACGGTTGTTCTCGCCGCTCAACCGGATCGTCGGCGCCATGGGGGCTTTGGCGGCGGGCGACCCCTCGGTGCCGATGCCTTGGGCATCGCGTTCCGACGACATCGGGGCCATGGCCAGGGCGATGCTCGGTTTTCAGCAGGCCGCCGTCGAAAAGGTTCAACTTGCGCGGCAAGCCACCGAAGCACGAACCGCCGTCGAGCATGCGCGTCAGCAGGCGGAAGCTTTGCGGGCCGAAGAAGTCCGATGGCAGAAGGAGGCCACCGAGGCCATTGCGACCGGCCTCGCGCAACTCTCCAAGGGGAACCTTGCGTTTCGTCTGACTAACCCGTTTCACGCGACCTACGAAGCCCTGCGGTCGGATTTCAACGCCGCCGGTGCGAAGTTGCAGCAGGCCTTGTCGGCGGTTGCGGCCGACAGTGGCGCCATCCTTGAGGTGACGGACGAGATCTCCTCGTCGGCCGATGATCTCGCGCGCCGCACCGAAGCGCAGAGTGAAAGCCTCGAAACGACGACAAGGTCGGTCCAGGAGATTTTCGCGACGGTCCGAAAGACATCCGAAGGCGCGTCGCATGCGCGTGAGATCGTTGCAAAAGCCAAGGCGAGTGCCGAGAGTTCAGGTGAGGTCGTTCGCCAAGCGGTCGAGGCCATGAGCGGCATCGAGCAGTCCGCCCGTCAGATCGATCAGATCATCGGCGTGATCAATGACATTGCTTTTCAGACCAACCTCCTGGCGCTGAACGCCGGCGTGGAAGCGGCACGCGCCGGAGAAGCGGGGCGGGGATTTGCGGTGGTGGCGTCGGAGGTCCGCGCGCTGGCCCAGCGGTCCGCCGATGCCGCCAAGCAGATCAAAACCCTCATCGCGGCTTCGTCTCATCGGGTCGATCAGGGCGTTGAACTGGTCGGCGAAACCGGCCGCGTGCTCGAGCGGATCATCGAGCAAGTGGCCGACATCAACACGACCGTCATCGATATCGCGGCGTCCGCCAAGGATCAGGCCGAGGGCCTCGATCGGGTCGTCGCAACGATCGCTCAAATGGAGAAGATCACGCGACAGAATGCAGACATGGTCGACAAGTCGGCTGCCGCGAGCCATGGCCTCCAGTCATTGAGTGAAAGCCTGGCCTCGTCGGTGGCGCGTTTCACGCTCGATCACCGTCAGGCCGAGGTGGCCCGACCCGCACTGCGGAAAGCCGCATAGGCGGCGCGATAGACCGCATGTGCGTCGGAGGCGCAACACTTCGGCAGGCCGAAAACATCAATCTTTCAAACGCACTATCCATTTGGACAGTGCATTTCGACCGTTTCCTCCGCATGCAAGCTGCGCGGCAGTTCATGCACGGAGGACGATCATGCAGGCGTTATTTGGAATTCAGCCGTGGGTCTATGCGCTGGTGACGTTCTCGATTTCAACGGCGGCTTCGGCATCGACCTACACCTACGACCTCAACTCGTCTCTGAGCAGCAGCACCGGCGGCCCAGATCTGACGGCCGACGGAGGGACGTTGGGCGCGACGGGATATTCGTTCGGACCGAACCAAGGATTGACGTTGAGCAACGTTGGCGGGCCGGCCTTTTCGTCCTACAGCATCGACCTCAGCTACTTTTTCAACGACAATGTGACTGCGCGAGGCAATGGCTATCGCAAGATCATCGATTTCGCCGATTTGACATCTGACTCCGGTCTCTATTCGCGGTTTGGAAACATCGAACTGTATCCGAATGGGTCTGGCACTTCGACCTCTGGGTCGACCGAAAACGGCAGATTGGCCGATGTGACCCTGGCGCGTTCGTCGGCCGGCATCGTTACCGTTACGTTGGACGGAACAGGGATCCTGACATACGACGACTCGGTGTCCAAGACGTATCTGTTCTCGAACACGAGCACGCTGCACTTCTTCGAGGACGACAAGGCCACTGCTCAGGGAGAGGCCGCAGCCGGGTTCGTCAATGCCATCACGGTGACGACGGGTTCGAGCATCTCCACTGTCCCGCTTCCGGCGGCGGCACCGATGTTCGGCGCTGCCTTGATCGCCCTCGCGGGGTTCAGCTACGGCGTGAACCGACGCGGTTCGCCGCTCAAGGCCGCTGCCTGATCGCAGTCCTGGTCTCTTATGCGATCCGCGCCCGGAGCAATGGCTTCGGGCGCTCTCAAGATAAAAGCTTTGTTGCCGATTGCCTGAAGGACGTCGCTGGTTCCTACCCTTCGTCTCTAGCCTTGCGGCCGAGCATGCCCCTCTGTGGGTCATAGCCCCAGGCGGCCAGAAGAAACGCCACGGCGCCTGCCACGATCGTGACCGCGAGCGCGAGCGGATTGAGCGTCCCGTAGGTGGAGAAGCGCAACAGTTCGACCACGTAGGCGAAGGGATTGATCCTGATGAGCCAGACAATCCAGGTCGCGCCGCTCTCCTGGACTTTCCAAGCCGGATAGAGAGCCGTCGAGAAGAAAAACGCGGGAAAGATCACGAAATTCATGGTCCCCGCGAAATTCTCCATCCGGCGCACGTAGACGGTGAGGAGAAGTCCGAGCGCCGCGAGTGTGAAACTGGAGAGGAACAGCGCCGGAAGCAGTGTCGCGGGCGCGAGCGGCGGGATGTCGACCTGAAACAGGAAGGCGATCAACAGGAACACATAGGCCTGGGTCACGCCGAGCAGCGCGCTCGCCAGAAGTTTGGCCAGCAGAACGAACCAGCGCGGTACCGGCGCCGTCAGCAAAAGCCGCAGCATGCCGGCCTCGCGGTCGAAGACCAGCGCCAGCGATGATTGCATCCCCTGGAACAACAGAACCATGCCGATCAGGCCGGGCAGCATGTAGACGTCGTAGGTGACATAGGTCTCATAGGGGGGCGTGATGGACACGCCGAGGATGTTCTGGAACCCGGCGGAAAACACCACGAGCCAGAGCGTCGGTCGCACGATCGCCGAGACGAGCCGGCTTGTCTGGAAGCGAAATCGCAGGAACTCCCGCCAGATGATGGCCGACAGGGCCGAGAACCAGGGCGTCACGCGGCAGCGCCTTCCTGCCCGGTCCGTGCGACGGACAGAAAGGCGGCTTCGAGTGTGAGGCTGCCCGAGCGCGCCATCAGGTCGGAAGGCGATCCCTCCGCCACGATCCGACCGCGATGGAGGACAATGACTTTCGAGGCCTCCTCGATCTCCTGCACGAGATGGGTCGCCCAGAGCACGGCGATGTCGCGTTCGCGGGCGAGTGTGAACAGATCCGCCACGAGCGCGCGGCGGCTGCCGGTGTCGAGCCCCGAACTTGGTTCGTCGAGCAACAGGATCTCGGGGGTGGTGAGCAGGGCGCGGGCGATCTCGATCTTGCGTCGCGTTCCGCCCGAGAGTTCGCGGACCTGGCGCGGCCCGAGGTCCCCCAGGCCGAGCTGGCCGAGACAGCTAGCGATGGCGTCTCGCGCCACGCTCCCGCGCAGGCCGTGCAGGCCGGCATAGAAAGCCAAATTGTGCATCACCGTGAGGTCGAGATCGAGCACCTGTTGCTGGAAGACCAGACCCATGGACGCCAAGGCTGCCGTCGGCCTTGCGGCGAAATCCTCGCCGAGAACCTGAACCGTGCCGCGATCGGCGACGAACAAGCCTGTGAGGATCTGGAACAGGGTCGTTTTTCCCGCCCCGTTAAGCCCCAGAAGAGCCGTGACCGAGCCGCGTTCCGCCGCGAAGGAGACATCGTCCAACGCCTTGATGCGTCCGTAGGACTTGCTGAGTCCCCTCACATCGAGGGCTGCCCCGGAACGTGTAATGGCAGGCTGGCTCACTGGACGGGTGTCTTGCAAGGGCTTTCACCCTCGTCGACCCCCAGCGTGTCGAGTGTCGTGCCAGGATGCAGGAAGCCCTCGAAGGGCGCATATTCGACCACCGCATCGCCCGATGTCAGCATGATGCTCTGCCGGAACTGGTGATCCCACCGCCGGTAGGATCCCTCGACTCCCTTGCTGACGTCGATCGCGACATCGGGGCCGACGAGAGCCGCGGCGATTTCGGCGCCTGTCTTGGCCTTGCCACGCGTGATCGCCTCGACGACGGAGCGCACCGCCACCCAGGCGGCCCAGTCGCCATCCGTCATCGGTCGATGCGCCGTGCGTTCGAAGCGGTGGTTGACCTGCGGCGCGCCATAGCGTTCCGCGATCGCATCCCAGGCCGACGCCTGCAGCCCTTCGGTGCCCACGACCGGGCGCGGCCGGGACTGCTGGTAGGGCACGAAGCGCCCGAAATCGCGTGTCGTGTCGGCGAGGAAGAGGGCATCGTAGTCCCGTGACGAGGCGGTCATCAGCGCGACGTTGGTCTGATCGCGCTGGCGGGGATCGTTGCCGAACACGAAGGATTTGGTATCCGAGATCCTGGCGCCGAACTTCTTGGCGGATGCGGCGAAACTGTCGGCCAGCGTCTTATCCGCCGGCAAGGGCCCCACGAGGACAAGCGTCTGTTTCCAGTTTTTCTTGACCAGGAATTGCGCCAGCGCGTCGGTGAGCATGGCGGTACTTGGCAGGACGTGGAAGACATTCGTCCCACAGAGTTCGGCGCGAAGATCCGTTTCGGGATGCCGGATGTTGAACACGGGCGGGCCGTTGGGGGGCAGCGCCTTGCCGATCGCTTCGAGGTCGGCGAGCGGAAGATCCACGATCAGGGCGGCGGCATCGCCGTCCGCCGCCTGACGCGCAGCCGCCACCGCATCCGCGTCGGGAGCCAAAACATGCCGCTCCAGCTTGATCGTTGCACCGACGGCATGCGCGGTGGCGCGCGTGTCACGGATCGCAAGCTCGGCGCCCGCAAAAGGTTCGGGCGGAGGTGCCCGGTAGACCCCATCGTCCGATGCGACCTCCGCATAGGCGGCATCGCCCTCGCGTGAGAGATATTCGATGCGGATATCGCGTTGTGCGGCTCCGGATTGCTGGGCCGAGGCGGGTGATGGCGCGATCCCGGCGAGGACGGCCGCCAAGACCATGCACCAGGACACCTTGACGCACACGAGGGGTCGGTCCGCACGCAGCATCGGCTTCATTATCGGCTCTTTCGGGTTGGACAGCTGGAACGGCGTCGAACACATCCACGTCGGCCGTAGCAAGGGGTGGCCCCGCGCGGTGGGATCAGCGTGCAGCGAGCTTCGCCTTCAATTCCTCGCTCGGTGCGAGGTCGGCCGCCGTCTTGCCCGCTCCGTCGTGTGCATCCCGCGCGGCGCCACGCTGCAACAACAGATCGACGACCTCGTCATGTCCAAGTTCGGCGGCGATCATCAGCGGGGTTCGGCCCCGATCGTCTTTGGCGTCGATCGTCGCTCCTTTGTCGAGCAGCAGAGATACGAGCTTGACGCCGTCGTCGACCGGCACGTCGTTGGCGTAGCCTGCGGCCCACATCAGCAACGTCAACTTGTTGGCATAGACCGCATTGACCCCGACCCCTGTCGCCAGAAGGCGGGTCACCACCGGCACGAACCCGCGTGCGGCCGCATAGAGCACCGCGACCTTGCCGCTGGCATCCGGCGTTGCCGGATCGGCCCCGTGGTCAAGCAGGAGATTGACCATCGCGAGATCGCCGTTATAGGCGGCGGCAGAAAGTGGCGGAACGCCGGCCCGGCCCGGAAGGCTGACATTGGCACCATGCGCCACCAGCGCGCGGGCGGCCTTCAGACGGTCCTTCTCGGCGGCGGCATAGAGCGGCGTCGCGCCTTCCACGGTGCGTTCGTCGATGTCGGCACCATGGCCCAGGAGAAGCTCGACCACCTTGTCATGGCCGGCGCGCGCCGCATGGGTCAGGGCTGTGCCGCCTGTCCGGTCCCGTGCAGCCGTCGAGGCGCCCGCGTCGAGCAACCGCGCCGTCAACGTGTCGCATCCATTCTCGGCGGCGGAGAACAGGGCGGCGCTGACCTGGGGCGCCTCCAGAGTCGCATGGCGGGCTTCATATTGCGCCGTAAGCGCGTCACACGTGCTGTCCGCCGCAACCGCAGCGCTGGCCAGTGGGCAGAGAAGCGCAACGGTCGCGATCCAGATGAGGCCTGAGCGTCTCAAACGGGCAATAGATTTGGGCGTCAGCATCGAGGCGGCGATACTGGACGCCGCTGGACCGCACGGGCGCGCCTTGCGTTCGACACACAACCCCATACCTGCCATGTTCATCGCTGTTCTTCCGCTCGGCACGCTCATGAACCGGCGATCTCCTTCGTGCAATGACGGCGACGATGGACCGAGCATGCCGGTCCTGTCCAGTCTCGGGGCGTCCCCGCCCCGGGCATCGGGCCTTGGGGTTCTCTGCGGCATCGTGCTGATGCTCTGCGGAACGGGCTTTGGCGCGGCCCAGGATGTGTCGCAGCCGCCGGGCATCCTCTACCCGGTCGCCGATACCACCATCCATGTGAATTGCATGGGCAGCGGCGCGCCTGCCGTGATGCTGGAAGCTGGGCTTGGGGGCAATTCTCTCGATTGGACCTATGTTCAGGCCCGTGTCGCACCGACGCATCGGATCTGCGCCTATGATCGCGCAGGGGCCGGCTGGAGCGGCCGCACGGCACGTCCACGAAACGCCGCGAATATGGCGGAGGAACTGCATCTGGCCGCGGTTGCGGCCAAAATTTCGACCCCCTTCATCCTCGTCGGTCACTCGTTCGGCGGTCTGCTCAGTCAAAACTATCTCGCGCGTTATCCGGGAGAAATCGCCGGCTTGGTTCTGGTCGATTCGATGCACCCGGATCAGTTCGCACGATTCACCGAAGCCGGGGTCGACGTTCCGACGGATCCTCATGGCGTGCTGGGGCACACGCCGGCCGCCGCTGCGGCCTATGGGCTCCCGGAGCCGCTGCAGGCCGTGGCCATCTCCCTGGCGCGTTCCGGCAAGACGCGCGTTTTCGTGGTGCGTGAGATGAGCGCGATGCTGCAGATCGCCCATGACGTCGACGCCGAGCCGCGTCCGCTTCGGCCAATCCGGGTTCTCGTCCACGGCAATCGTGAATGGGACGTGCCCTATCCGGATGGACGCATGGAAGCGGCATGGCGGGCCATGCAGGCGGATCTTGCCAAGCGCTTCGGCGCCTCCACCCTCACGATTGTGGAGGGAAGCGGCCACGAAATACCCCTTGATCGACCGGCCGCGGTCGTCACGGCCATCGAGGATGTGGTTCGCGAAGTGGTTGCGGCCCGGCCTTTGTGAAGGCTCGGCTTTAGGCCTTGTCCGGGATCGGCCGCCATGGTCCGGTAAGGACGTGGGATGTGGGACCGAATCGATGAAGCGCGTAATTGAAGTCGGATGCTTGATTCTGTTGCTCCAGGGCGGGGCCTTGGCGGCGACCAAAAAGGGCATGCGGTTTTGGAACCTGACGGGAGAGACCTTGTCCGAGGTGGCGCTCGCGCCGGCGGGCACCAAGAATTTCGGGGCCAATCAATGTGCGAACGACAAGGACGGCACGGTTGATTTCGATGAGGATGTGGCGGTCACGGGCGTGACGCCTGGCCGCTATGATGTCCGGATGAAGGATGTCTCGGGCCGCGTGTGCTACGCCAAGGCCGTCGAGGTGAAGGCCAACGCGACCTTCTCGGTGCATCAGAAGGAGCTGGTCGACTGTGCGAAATGACCGGCCGGCGTTTCCTCTGGCCGTCGGATGGATCGTCCGGCTTGCCGCCACGGGCGTGTTGCTGCTTGGCGCCGTGAACGCTGCGGGCGCGAAGGACACGGGGTTGAAATTCGTGTCCAACGAGCGGTCGAGCGAGATCTTCATCCTCGACGCCAATGATAATGCCGCCGGCTCCTTCAAGAGCTGCGGCCGTCCGCGAGGCATGAAGTTCACGCCGGATCACATGCGTTTCATCGTGGCCTGCGGCGGCGACAACACGATCGCGATCTACGATGTCGGGTCGCACAAACTCGTCAAACGCTTCCGCGACGTGCCGGACCCGGAAGCTTTCGACCTGCACCCGAACGGCCATGATCTCTACATCTCGAACGAGGACGATGCGGAGGCGACGGTCATCAATATCGAGACCGGCGAGGTGACAGGCCATTTTCCTGTCGGCGAAGAGCCCGAGGGTGTTCTGGCGACACCGGACGGCAAATATGTCTTCGTGGCCTCGGAGGCCGCGAACCTCGTGCAGGTGATCGATGTCGCGACCCAGAAGGTGGTGAAGGAGATCCTCACCGCGACGAGGCCGCGCCGGCTGGCTCTGACGCCGGACGGCAAGACGGTGTGGGTCTCCGACGAGATCGCCGGGATCCTCGAGACAATCGACGTCGGCACCCTGGCGGTTACCGGGAGCGTCACCTTCGAGGTGCCCGGCCTGCAGAAAGACCAGATTACGCCGGTGGATATCGCGATCACGCGGGACGGCCGCAAAGCCTATGTGGCTCTGGGGCGCGCGGACCGTGTGGCCGTCGTGGATGTCGCGACCCGGAAGCCCATCGACTACATCCTCGTCGGCAAACGACCCTGGGGTCTCCGCCTCACCAAGGACGACAAAAAGCTCTATGTCGCCAACGGCT
Source organism: Lichenifustis flavocetrariae (assembly GCF_026130545.1). Lineage (GTDB taxonomy): Bacteria > Pseudomonadota > Alphaproteobacteria > Rhizobiales > Beijerinckiaceae > Lichenihabitans > Lichenihabitans flavocetrariae. The sequence continues at coordinate 268,948 of NZ_JAMOIM010000001.1, forward strand.
TGTCCGACGATGTTGCGATCATCGATACCGAGAAGGGCCGCCTCACCAAGGCTGTGCCGGTGGGTGTGATCCCCTACGCGATCCTCGTCGACGATTAGGAACTCCGGGCGTTCTCTGGGCTCGGATGAACCTGCAAGAGAACGATCCGGCAGATCATTGATGAGATCGAAGCTGTATCCCTTCGCTCCGCTTGCGGGGAGAAGGTGCCGGCAGGCGGATGAGGGGGAAGCATTGGGGAAGACCCTCATCCGGCTTGTGGCCATCTTCTTCCCATAAGTTGGGGAAGGGACTTTTCGGGATCGCAGGGATCAAAGGCCGAGGGTTCGTCTTGACGTCGTTGGCCTTAGCCGGCGGTCGCCTGAGCCTTCCTGACCTCAGCCAGGATCGCCTCGGTGTCCTCGATTGTTCGCCGCCCACGTGGCGCCGGCAGGGCGATGCGGGCCAGGATTCGCGCCGGTCTCTCGCTCAGGACGATCAGCGTATCGGCAAGGCCGATGGCTTCCACGACATCGTGCGTCACCATCAGAACTGTCGCGCCGCTCTGCCCGACCGTTTGCGCAAGGACTTCGCGCAACCGATCGGCGGAGGCTCCGTCCAGAGACACGAAGGGTTCGTCCAGCAGCAACAAACCGGGATCGATGGCGAGCGCTCGCGCGAGGCTGACCCGGCGCGCGAGCCCGAGCGAGAGTTCGGACGGATAGCGGGACAGGACTGACGTGAAGCCGAGCCGATCGGCGAGGTCGGCCGTGTTGTCCGGCATCGCGGCGGGCCGTGCGAGAGCGATGTTCTCCGCCACGTTTCGCCAGGGCAACAGGCGTGGCTCCTGAAAGACCACGCCCAAGCGGAGAGCCTCAGGGTTCCGGACCTTGCCCACGAAGCTCTGGTCGAGACCGGCCGCGATCCGCAGAAGCGTGGTCTTGCCGCATCCCGACGGCCCGATGAGCGCGACGAAGCCACTTTTTGGCAGCGAAAGGATGAAGTCCTGGAGAACGACGACCCGGGTCGCATCGGCCGCGACATGCGCCTTGCGGGTGACGGTGATTTCAAACGCGTCGGGGACGCCAGCGTGCGGCGCGCCGTTCAAACGGTTGCACCCCGAGGATCTCGACCCCGAGCATGAGGGCGACGAACATCAGCGCATAGGCCAGGATCTTCGTGACGTCGAACAGGGAGAACGAGGTGCCGAGCACGAAGCCGACTCCGTTGGGACGCCCCAGAAGTTCGACGACGAGGACGATCTTCCAGACGGTCGAGAGACCCGACCGCGCCGCGATCGCGAGATAGGGCGCGAGTTGCGGCAGCAGCAGATGACGCAGGCGCTTCAGCGCCGAAAAGCGAAACACCTGGGCCATTTCGGCGAGGTGGGCGTCCATCGCGCGGGCCCCCTCGCGCGTGGTCACGATGACATTGGGCAGTTTGTTGAGCACGACCGCGACGATCGCAGCGGTCTCGTCGAGGCCGATCCACAGATAGGCAAAGATGATGACGACCAGTGCCGGCAGGTTGAGGAGGATCACCACCCATGGGTCAAAAAAGCGGTCGACAACCGGAACACGCCCCATGGCGGTGCCGATGATCGTTCCCAGCACGAAGGCGACCGTGAAGGCCACGCCGACCCGTCCCAACGTACAGGCAAATTGAAACGGCATCTCTCCGCTGCGGATCTCTAACCCGATAGTCCCGATGATCGTTCCGGGTGTGGGAAGCAGCCGGGACTGCGCCACCAGGGCCGCGACCTCCCATATCGCAAAGAGGACGGCCAGGGACAGGGCTTTCGTCACCCATCACTCCACGGCCGACGACAAGCGGTAGTAGAGGGCCGGGTCGAATTTGGTTCCGGATCCGACCAACTTGCCGGACGCCGTTGCGGCCAGGATCGAAAAGAGCCGTTCGGCATCCGCCGCTTCCTCACGGATCGGTCGGTGTGGAATGCCAGCACGCGTCGTGTCACGGTAGGCCTTGAAGAGGGCCTCGTCATCGGCATGCATCAGTGGCCGCAACGCGTCCCACTCCGCGTCCGACTCGGCCAGGATCGCGTTGGCTGATTGGGTCGCCCTCAGAAACGCCTCGAGCGTGGGCTTGTGAGCCTTCGCGAAATCCTCGGAAAACACGTAGCCCGTGAAGGCAACCGGGGACGCGACGCCCAGGTCCCGTTCCGCCTGGGCGACATCGAGAACGCGATGGAAGCCTTGAACATCGAGTTGGGCACAATAGTTCCAGAATTCGAGGCTGGCATCAGCCTCCCCGGTCCGCGTCTTTTCATAGATGAGCGGCGGTGCTCCGAACATCAGCGTCGCCTCGTGGCTGAGGTCGAGGCCCGACTTGAGAGCTGCCGCCTGGACGATGAGCCAGCTCTTGTCGAGCGGGCCGCCCGCGACCGCGAGACGTTTGCCCCGAAGATCGCGCAAAGTGGAGATCCCCCCGTCGCCACGGGCCATGACGGCGCCGGCCGCGGTCGAGTAGGGGTAGAAGAGGAGCTTGGCGCCGAGCGACCTTTCCCGGACGACCCAAAGCCAGTCCGTGACCGCGAGATCGACCGAGCCGGCGTTGAGGGCGAGTTTGGCCGCGTCGGGTGAGGCGAGGGACACGGTTTCGAGGTCGAGGCCAGCCTTGGCGTCGAGCCCATGCCGCCGCATCGTGTCGATCTGCCAGGCGACCGTTCCCGTCGACAGGAGACCGATCCGGATGTGTTCGGCCGCCATGGCGGCTGACATGCAGGACAAGCCCGCCAGGATGACGGAGAGCTGGACCATCGCGCATAAGCGAAGCGCGGATCGCGTGGTCAAGCTCACAAGCCTCACAGGCTGACCGTCATGCCGTCGAAAGCGATCTCCCAGCCGCTGGCCTCTACGGTTCTGCGCTGGGGCGAATCTTCGATCAGCACGGGATTGGTGTTGTTCAGGTGGATGAAAACCTTCCGCGCGACATTGATGTGCGCCAGAGCGTTGAGCGATCCGCTTTCTCCGATCATTGCCATATGGCCCATCCTGGCAGCGGTCTTCGATGAGAGGCCCAGCGCAGGCAATTCATCATCCGTGAAAGTGGTGCCATCGAAGAAAAGCAGATCCGCGCCAGCGAGCCGCGCGCGAAGAGCGTCCGTCACATGGGCGCACCCGGGGATGTAGACGAATCGGCGTCCGTTCGAGGTGATATCGAGACCGACCGTCATTTCCGTTTCCGAGCCGATGCCCTCGCCCTCGGACTGAAAAAACAACGGTCGCTTTCCCGGCACCGCGAAAGCGACAATGTGCAGCCCCCCACTCGCGAACGGGTGATCGAGCCGAAAAGGGATTCTGCGAACGAAGCTTGGATTGAGAACGCGGAACACCGGATCGGCGTCCAAAGTCTCTAAAACCTCAGCCGATGCGTGCAACGCGAAGGAGTGGTTCTCCCGAAGCGCCAGGAGGCCTGCCACATGGTCGAGATCGGCATTGCTCAAAATCACGGATTCGATCGGCGAGGACCGGCCTTCGCGCTGTGGATGCAGCTGCGGGGCCGCAAGGATCTGCGCGCGCAGATCAGGCGAAGCATTCAACAAGACCCAGGAAGCACCGTCGACGCTGACGGCCACGGTTGATTGTGTCCGTGGTCGCACCCGTGGACTGCCTTCCCAGGCAAGGCTGCAGACAGGGCAACGGCAATTCCACTGCGGAAAGCCGCCCCCCGCCGCCGATCCGAGCACCAGAACGTGCATCCTCAAACGCGGATCGAGCCGCTCGACCCTCAGATCTCGATGTCGGCCGACTCGTAGCTCGTCACTTCCATGCCGATGCAGACTTCTTCGACCACCGGGGTCGTCCAGATCAACTGCTGCATTACAAAGTTCTCCCTAAGCATCCAGCGATCTTCATCGCTTTGACAGGTCGATGGTGCTGCAATTCCGCTGTAGCGTCAATCCGACGTGTAATCCTCTGAGAGCTTTCTCGGCGATCCACAAAGGTGCATTGGCTGATCCCGGTCGCTGCTTCTGCAAAGGTCACGCGGCCATCTTTCGCACGCGCCCCGAGGGGGCTGCGGCATCCACTTCAAAGCGACCGACGAGCTGCGCGAGGGCCTCGGTGTCCCGTGCCAAATTATGGCTGGAGGCTGTCGTTTCCTCCACCATGGTGGCGTTCTGCTGTGTCACGGTCTCGATGTTGGTCACCGCCAAATTCACTTGGTCGAGGCCCGCGGCCTGCTCATTCGCGAGGGCTGCGATATCGGTGACGATGTCGTTGATTTCGACCACCTGACCGAGGATCCGCTTCAAAGCCACGCCGGACTCGCCCACGAGGTGCACGCCCTTGTCCACCTGCTGCGTCGCCGCGATCACAAGGTCCTTGATCTCCCGCGCGGCTTCCGCGGATCGTTGAGCCAGGGCCCTGACTTCCGAGGCGACGACCGCGAACCCGCGTCCGGAATCGCCGGCTCGCGCGGCCTCGACGCCGGCGTTGAGGGCCAGCAGGTTGGTCTGGAATGCGATCTCGTTGATGACGCTGATGATCTGCCCGATCTGGCTCGATGATTTCTCGACGTCGGTCATGGCCTCTATGGTCTGGCGCATCACGTCGCTCGAATGTTCGGCGTCCGTCTTGGCCGTGCCGACGATGTCGCGTGCGTGGATCGCACCTTCTGCCGATTTGCGCACCCGCGCGGTGATCTCGTTCAGGGTCGCGGCGGTTTCCTCGACGCTTGCCGCTTGCTGCTCGGTGCGTCTGGAAAGGTCGTCGGCGGCCGTCGAGATTTCATCGGTCCCCGACTGCAATTCCTGTGTCCCGACGATGATCTGCTTCATGACATCTCGAAGCTCGGTCACGGCGGCATTGAAGTCGCTGCGCAATCCTTCGTATTCAACCGAGAACGGAGTGCTGAGCCGGTAGGTCAGGTCGCCCTTGGCGAGATGCGCGAGACCTTTTGCCAGGCTGTCGACAACCGCGGCTTGGCGGGCGGCAGCCTCGGCCCGGTCCGCGTCGGCTTTCTGTCGAATGGTTTCTTGTTCCTTTCCGAGGCGGGCTGCCTCGGCCGCCAACTCATCGCCCCGGAGCATATTGCTCTTGAAGACCTGGACGGCGCCCGCCATTTTCGTGATCTCGTCGTGCCCCTCGTTTTTCACCTGCGCATTGCGATCCCCCTGCGCCAGACGCTCCATACTGGAGGCCAGGGCGCTGAGTCGCCGAATGACCACCCGGCCGACATAGAGCCAGCCGATCGCAACCGAGATGAGAAGCGCCACGCCGCTCAGAACCACGCTGATCGTCAGGCTTTGGTCCGTGACACCCTTCGAATGAGCCACTGCGCCGGCGACGGCCTCCTGCTGTCCGCTCACAAGCTTTTCAACCTCGACGCCGAGTTCGGCGGCGGCAGCCGTCATGGTCTGGAGAAGTGCGACCGTGTTGGCGTCGAGCTTCTCTTGCTCGGCCCGCAGCGCGAAGACGCTGTCCTGGCCTGTTCCCGCAAGGAACAGCCTTTCGCTCAGTGCGTTCAGCTTGGCTCGGTCAGGGCCGTCGCCGTAGACGCCGATGATCCTGTCATAGGCCTTCAGCGCATCCATCAACCGGCTGTGAGCCGTCGTATAACGTTGCTGGACGTCCGCCGCGGCATCGCTCTTGACGCTGCTGGCGGCGGACAGCATGCCGATCGTCAGGTTGCCGTCGGCCTGAACTTCCATGAGCGCGCGGAGCGCCGGGATCGCGACGTCTCCGAGCCGGCGTTGGATCGTATCGACGGCCGAGGGTGAATTGGTCCGCTTCAGCCCGACAAGAAGGACATTGGCCGTGTTTTGCGCCGTATCGACGAGTGGTTGCAGGAAATTCGTGAAATCCTGGTAGGCCGTCAAGGCGCTGGCGACTTTCTCGTCAAGCTTGGCCGCCAGAGCGATCCGTGACTCGGCCACGCCTCGCAAGTTGTTCATTTTCTCGGCGAGCGCCGTATTCTTGGCGTCAATCTTCGCGAGGACCTCGGGTGAATCGGTCATCCCCCGCAGAACGGCCAAGCGTTTGTTCTGTTCAGCTAGGAGGCCTGACAAGCGATTTGCCTGATCGCTCAACGCGGCAGTGTCCTTCCGGGTCGCCAGCGCGGGAGCCTCGGCGGCGAGGACCGACGATCGTTGCGCGAAGGTCAAGGACTCCGTAACCGTGGGAATCGTCCGCGAGCCGAGTTCACTGACGATATCACCTCCCTTGGAGGTCAGCCAGACAGACGACAGACCCGAAAGGATCGTCAAGCTGGCCACACAAGTAAAAGCCGCGATTAACCTTGCGCCGATCCCGAACCGCACGGTTGGTATGTTTGGTGTTGAAGGATGAGCCGACGCCAACAAAGTCATTCGAGGAACCCTCACGTGTTCCTCTGTTGTGACACCGAACATTTAATGGCCGGTTCCATCCGGTCCGGCCGATCGGTTGCTTAGTAGCTTCCGGCCAGCCCTGCCAGATACGTCGACACCTTGACGAGATCGTCCTCAGGCGTGGCCTTCATCAGACTCGTCATGCCGGGATTGTTGCCGCGCACACCGTTCCGGAACTCGGCGGTGGTCTTCACAAGGTAGTCGTGGCTCTGGCCGGCCAATCGTGGAACCGTGCTATTGCCTTGAAAACGCTCAAGATGACAGCTCGTGCATTGCACGGATGAATTGACCGTCTTGGCAATCCGGGTCACCTCGTCGGAGGCAGCCGGCTGATCCAGGACGGGCCAAGTCTTTTGTGCGAAATACGCCGCCAGAGCCTTCATATCGTCTTTCTCCAACGTGGAGGCGATCTGGCTCATGACTTCGTTCTGGCGCGCGCCCTTTTTGAAATCTCGTAATTGAAGGTAAAGATAACCTTCTGTCTGCCCCCAGATGATCGGGATATTCTTTGCCGTCGGCACGCCGTTAGCGCCGTGACAGGAGGCGCAGACCCCGGCTTTCTCTTCGATCGTATCGGCTTTCACGGGCCCACCGGCATCTTTTAGCCCAAGGAGCGCCAAAACGCCCAGAGCCACGGCTTGCAGCCTCGACACCCTCATGATCGTCAATTTCGTATCCGCCGTTGTAAAAGGGGCGGAGTCGTCGAACGACCCCGCCCCTTATTGTGCTCTAGGCCTTAATTGATGGTGAAGGCCATGATCGCATTGCCGCGCTTGTAGTCGAGCTGTGTGTTCCCGCCGGCACCGACCACGATATATTGCTGACCGTCGACCGAATATGACGACGGTGGAGCATTGACGCCGGCGCCAGCCTGGAACTGCCAGAGTAGTGATCCATTCTCCGACGAATAGGCCTTGAACAGGCCATTGCCTTCCCCGGTGAACACGAGCCCGCCCGCCGTGGCCAGGATGCCGCCGATCATCGGCTGAGCCGTTTTGACCTGCCAACGGATCTTGCCGGTGTTGTAATCGACGGCCGTGACGTTGCCCCATTGTTCCTCGGTCGGGATCACCTTGAAGGCGCCGCCCAGCCATAATTTGCCTGACGGATAGGCCGAGCTCTCCACCGAATAGGTCATCGGCTGGTGCAAATTGATCGCATAGGCAAGGCCCTGCTTCGGATCGGTGGCGATCGGGGACCATTCGACCCCCCCGTTCGCGCCAGGCAGCATGCGGGCGCCTTCCTTGGTCGGCAGAGCCCACATATTCTCTTGCGGCACCATGGCTTCGGAGAAGCGGATCAGGCTGCAGTCCTTGGCGTCGTGAACATAGAGGTGGCCGGTCTTGCCAGCGTGCAGAATGCCTTTGACCGGCTTGCCGTCCTTGTCTGCCACCTGCGTGATCACGGGCGGGGAGACCGCGTCGAGATCCCAGACGTCGTGCGAGATATATTGCTGGTGGCAGATGTATTTCCCCGTATCGAGATCAACGGAGACCAGCGAGTCGGTGTAGAGATTGTCGCCGGGGCGTGACGCACCATCGAGATCCGGAGAGGGATTGCCAACAACGAAGTAGATTCGATTGGTTTCGAGATCCACGGCCGGGTTCTGCCACACGCCGCCGCCAAGGGTCTTGTAGGGGTCGCCGAGCTTGGCCAAAGCGGCCTTCTCGGCCGCAATGTCGCGGTGCATGTCGCGTCCGGTCAAATCTTTCTCTGCCCAGACGCCGACCGAGTTCTCCGGAACTGTGTTGAAGGTCCACACCAGGTTGCCGGTCTTCGCATCAAAGGCCTTCACGAAGCCCCGGATACCGTATTCGCCACCGTTGGTCCCGATCAGAACTTTGCCCTTGGCAACCGTGGGCGCCATGGTCTCGCTGTAGCCTTCCTCGGGGTCGGCGACCTCCTTGTCCCACACGGTCTTGCCTGTGTGGGCGTCGAGCGCGACCAGATGAGCGTCGAGCGTCGCGACATAAACGAGGTTGTCGGCGACTGCCACGCCCCGGTTGTTCGGGCCGCAACAGAATGTCGTGATCGGCCCCATCTTGTGCGCGTAATGCCAGATCTCTTCGCCGGTGCGCGCATTCAAGGCATAAACGTGACTGAACGATGTGGTCACGTACATGATGCCGTTCACGATGATCGGCGACGTTTCGAGTGATTCCTTCACCTCGGTTTGAAAGATCCACGCGGGCCGCAGCTTCGCGACATTGGTCGTATTGATCTGACTGTTGGGGTAGAAACGGGATTGTCCGTAATCCCCGTTGGTGTGCAAGAAGTTCGAGCTGTCGCTCGACGCATGCGTCAGCAGGTCCTGGGTGACGGACGACAAGTCTCCGAATTTCGTGGCTGACTTGATTTCTTCAGAATATCCCGGGCCTGACAGCGCCATGGCGAAGGCGGCCGCCAGCATGGTCGTACTCAGATGATATCTTCGCGGATCCGCCATCTGTGGTCCCTCCCAAAAAGCGCCACGTTCTCGAATTGCGGCGTTAACATGGGAGGATGAACAGTGCCCCTATATTGGTCAAGCGAATTAGGGAGATGGCGGGATAGGAGCCGGCCGTTGGGTGACGATGAGGGTGCTCCAGAGCCGAATGCGGAGGTTCACTGTCGTTCGCGCGTAAGGTTGGTAGGCCCGTCGACTTGATCGCTACCCTCGGTCGCACTGCGCATCTGCTCTTGCCAAGCGATGCTGCTGCGGTCTCGGCGTCTCCCGCTGGCTTCGATGTCGACTCGGATCGAACCAGCTGCGGCCGATAAGTCAAAATCAAGAATTTCTCAAGCATAAATCAGAGAACCCTGGCTTGAAGGTTCCGGAGGAGCCGAGCCGTCTCGTTTCTTGAGGAAAACGAAAAGTCTTGGCCGGTACTGTGCCTCCAACATGAGGTAGGGCGTCCGCGATGCGAAAGGCGGGGTTGACCGGAGGCAAGAGGCGGCTTCGCTGTGCGGGTGGGCACCGGCCTGACCGAGCCGCAGGGGCGCATGCCGCGTCAACAATGTGCCGGTGGCCCGCGGAAGCAGCGCCGACCGGGAAAGATCGAATCATCTGGCCGGGTGACCCACGGACAGGCTGGCCCAACGCATGGATGCAACGCCGATGAACGTACCAATGACCAGTCTGGACAAAGCCGCTGCGGCCGGAACGCGCGAGTTGATCGCCTTCCTGGTCGGAGAGCAGGAGTTCTGCGTCGATGTGGTGAGTGTCCGAGAGATCCGGGTATGGACTCCTGCCACGCCGGTTGCGCATGCGCCTGGCTTCGTCTGTGGCGTCATCAACCTGCGTGGCGCGGTTCTGGCCATCATCGATCTGGCGGTGCGGCTTGGTTTGCCACCCACCATCCCGACCAGCCGCCACGCCATTCTTGTTGTTGAGATCCGGGAACGGGTCGTGGGGTTGCTGGTCGAAGGCGTCTCCGAGATTCTGACCGTCAAGAACGATATGATCCAGCCGGCGCCCGATGTCGCGTCGCAGATGGCGCGGGATTTCGTGCGTGGTATCCTGGCGGTCGATGGGCGGCTGATCAGCCTTTTGGTGCTCGACGCCGTCCTCCCATCGGAAACGGCGCAGTCCAGCCAGGACTGGGACACGTTTTAAAACGCGGAGACCGCCTCCGGGCGCGAGCAACGATGCATGTCGGATCATGAGGACGTCGTCATCATGCCGATCATGGCCAGCATGATCGAGAGCTTCCATCGCGCCCTCGACATCGTGGCGCGCGAACGCCGATACCTGACCCTGACGGAGGCGCCCCCGCTCCCCGACACCCGCGCTTTCGTGTTGAACGCAATGGCCGCCGGTGATCCGCGCTTCGTCGCGCTGCTCGGGGACGAAGTCATCGGCTGGTGTGACGTGCGGCGGCATTTCTTCCCCGCGCATGCGCATCGCGGCACGCTTGGGATCGGCGTTTTACCGGCTCATCGGGGGCAGGGGATCGGGGCGCGGCTGATCCGCGCCTGCCTCGATGAAACCGGTCATCTGGGCTTCACGCGGATCGAACTGGACGTGCATTCCGATAATCTGCGTGCGATCGCGCTCTACGAGAAGATGGGTTTCAACCGTGAGGGCCTCACGAGGGATGCGGCGCTGATCGACGGTGTGTATCGCGACGCGATCGTGATGTCCCTTGTCGATCGCGGCGCTGGTGCCCCCGCCCGAACGCTGTCGTGAGGGCCGTCCGGTCGTCAGGATTTACTCGCCCTGAGCGACTCAGTTGGGAGGCCTTGTCGCCGAATCCCGAACCTGCTCGGCTGGCGCGGGTCGCGCCTCCTTGATCCCTGCTCCGGGCGGCCCAACGGCTTCGTCGAAACAGGCAAGCCGCTCGACCTGATCCTTGATGGACCAGCAACCGTAAGACGACGGCGCGTTCCCGATACTGCTCGCCGCGAGCAACATCCCGACGATGATGCCATTCCAGCTCATTGCTCAGCCCTCGTTGGCCTTGCGGCTGACGATATCCAAAAGCGTTGTCTGGCCGCCGACCAAATTTTCGCTCCTGTCGCAGGACGCCTGCGGCGCATCCTGGCCCCATGACCACTGTAACCCTTTCCTCCGACGCAGCGAAGACTGGATAGTGATCCCGCACGTCGTCAGGCGATGCTGACCTCGGTGGAACCCGAAACGCGTCGGGGTCGCTGACAGCAACGAGAATGCGGACTGGTGCCAAGGGAGCAGGGCGGCAATTGGGTCAGCGTGTCATGATCAATCGTCCATCCCCGCCTTCCTCCCACGCCGGCTTGGCCCTAAAGGGAAGGGAACAGTGTTAGGCGGGGATTATAGGCGGCATGGCTGCGGCCAGTCAGAGAGCGGCGGAACTCGACGGCGAATGGTCGGCCATGATGGCGGCGGCCCAGACCGGCGATCGGATCGCCTATGAGCGTTTGCTGCGCGGCTGTACGCCGTTGATCCGCCGTGTCGTGATGCGGCAGGGGGTCTATGCCGACCGTGCCGACGATGTTGTGCAGGAGGTTCTGCTCACCATTCATCGTGCGCGGCAGACCTATGATCCGGCCCGCAGCTTTTCGGCGTGGCTTTGCGCGATCGCGCAGCGGCGCGCCATCGATGCGCTGCGCCGCCGGGGACGTCAGGACCGGCGCGAGGTGTTCGCGCCGCTGGACTACGAGAACCATCCCGACCCATCCGACGCGCGCCAGCACGGCATGACGGAGTCGATGCAGGACGCCTCCATGCGCGGGGCCATCGACGAGCTGCCCGACGGCCAGCGCGAGGCGATCGAGATGTTGGCCCTGCAGCAGATGTCGCTCGATGACGCCGCGATCGCGACCGGAAAAACGAAAGGGGCGTTGAAGGTGAACATGCATCGGGCCCTCAAAACCCTGCGGGCTCGGTTTGGGGGAGATCTGGGATGACCGCGCAGATCGACAGGCTCATCGCTGATCTCGGCGCCGACCTGCGGCCCGTCCGTCGCTTGTCCGCGCCGATTCTGCGGGCGGCCGGGTGGCTTTTGCTCGTCGCGACCCTGGCGATCGTTCTGGCCTACTTTGCGAACCTCCCGGCCATCGCGCATCGGCTTCGCTTCGTCCCCGACATGTGGCTCGCGGTGCTCGGCTCCACGCTCACCACCGTGCTGGCCGCCATCGCGGCTTTTGAGTTGAGCTTCCCCGATCGCAAGCCGGTTTGGGCCCTGCTGCCGCTGCCCGGCTTGGCACTCTGGGTCGCGGCGACCGGGATGGGTTGCCTTCGCGCCTGGGTGATCCCCGACACGCATGCAGCGGACATGGCGGAGGCGACGCATTGTTTCCGTTTCATCGTGCTGCTGTCGATTCCGCTGTCGATCGCAATGATCCTTATGATCCGGCGCGCCTGTCCTTTGCGCCCCAACCTCACGGCCGCGACCGGTGGGCTGGCGGTCGCGGCGGCGGCCGCGACCTTGCTCAACTTTTTCCATCCCTATGATGCCGGCGCGACCGATATGGTCGTCCACATTCTGGCGATCGGTCTCGTGATCGGGGCCAATCGTGTGCTGGGCGGCCGGCTCCTCACCCCCAAAACTTTTGCCCGGCGCCTGTAACCGGATCGCGGATCGGACCGAAGACGAGACAGTGGCGACGACGTCACTGTTCCCCGGAGCGATGCTTCGTGCCGCTCGCTCCATTTCGGAAAGATCCGATCATGACCAAATCCCTCGCCCTTGCTTGTTCCGCTCTCGCGCTCTGCGCCGGCTTGTCGTTCGCGTCCGTGGCTCAGGCCGATGACGCCATGAGCGCGGGCTCGGGCGATGCCATGATGAAGAAGGACAGCATGAAGAAGCACGACACGATGATGAAGAAACACGATGGCATGATGAAGAAGCACGCCATGAAGGGCGATGCCATGAAGAAGGATTCGATGAGCAAGGACGCGACATCGGACGAGTGAGACGTCGGGCAGAAAGCCGAAGCACATCGCCTGCCGCGATCTCAGTTTCTCCCTTGGCCCCGCTTTACAGCTATCTGATACAGGCCATGATTTCCCCTCTCCCTTGCGGAGAGGGGAGCGGATTCGATTGCGACTCTTTTGGAAGATCGTGCGTCCAAGCTGCTCCTCAATCAACGAGCCGCACTTCGTTAAATAGCTACGTGGAAGGCGTCTCGGCTAGAAGGGCCGCCTCAAGCAAGTCCACAATCCGATCTATGCTGAGATCGGCTGGCGGATTCGCGGCCAAGACTTTCTCGTCCCGCGCGAACTGCCCCTGGCGCGGGAACACGGTGGTGACGCGCGAACCCCAGGCTGTCTTGAAGGCGGTGAGGATACGGACCTTGTCGTCGACCAGCACGTGATGCTCGGCCGGAAATTGCGCCAGGATCGCGTCGAGTTCTTCGTCCTTGTGAACGGCGATCATCAGGTCGCCGTTGACCGCATCGGCAAGGCCTGAGCGCCGGAGTTTGTTCGGCTGGAACACTGCGTCGCCGTCCGTCAGCAGGGCTGTGCGTCCGAGACCGCGCATGCGATCCAGCACATCGAGAGCACCCGGATAAAGCAGCGTCTCGTAAGGGTAGTCTAGAATGAAGGCGGCGAGCCGCAAGGCCTCGCGGTCATCGGGCCGCTCCAATCGGTAGCTCTGGCAGGCACCGAGATAATCGCGGTAGCCGAGCGTCTTGAACAGGTGGTCCTGCAGCGCCCAATATCGATCCCGCGCGGCCGCTCCCGAGGTCGCGGCGACATGCGCCTTGAGATCGTCCTGAAAACGGTCGTTGTCGAGAAGCGTGTTATCGACGTCGACCAGGAATACGCGTGCGTCCGTCATTCCGTGTCCGCTCCTGGCATGCTGCCGCCCGCGATATCATGCATTGCAAGGGTCTCGGCAAGGCGTTTGGCCATCAGACCACTTCCGGCACCCGTTCAGCGGGCGGGGTGTTGCGACTGCGGCCGGTCCGCACCACGCCGTCGATCATCACCATGCCGATGCCGGGCAGGTCGCCGAGCTCGACCGCTTCGAGCAGCGTCTTGCCGGCGCCATGCTGCGGCCGATCCAGGAAGGTGAAGTCGGCCGCGCGACCGACTTCTACGAGGCCGCAATCGAGCGAGCGCATACGCGCCGTATTGCCGGTGCCGAAGCAGAAGGCCACCTCGGCCGGCACCTCGCCGAGCGACGACAGCATGGAGATCATGCGCAGGATGCCGAGGGGCTGCACGCCCGAACCGGCTGGTCCGTCGGTGCCGAGGATCAGGCGCTCCATCTGGTTCATCTCGCGCGCGGTCCGCAGCGTGTAGAGCGCCGCGCGCTCGTTGCCGTTGTGAACGATTTCGAGGCCGCGACCGCAGCCCTCACAGATGCAGCGGATCTCGCGATCGGGCAGGGCGGTGTGGCCGCCGTTGATGTGGCCCACGACATCCGTGTCGGCTTCGAGCACCACGGCCGAATCGATGAGGCCCGAGCCGGGGATCGAGGGGCCACCCGTATGGATGGTCGATTGAATCCCGTATTTGCGCGCCCAGCCCACCATCTGCCGCGCCGTCGCGCCGTCCTTCACGCCGCCGAGGCCGACCTCGCCGAGCAACGTGACGCCCGCCGCCGCGAGTTCCTTAAAATCGTCCTCCACCATGCCGGGCTCGATCACCGGCGCACCGGCATGGATCTTCATGCCGCCGGGCCGGAAGGCCGTGAAGGCGCGCTGCGCGAAGATCGCCATGGCCTTGAGGCCGACGATGTCTCGCGGCCGCCCCGGTGTATGCACCTCGCCGGCCGAGATCATCGTGGTGACGCCGCCATGCAGCGTCGAATCGATCCAGTTGATCTGGCTCTGGCGCGGCGTCCAATCGCCGGCGACGGGATGGACGTGGCTGTCGATGAGGCCGGGCGATACGCCGCAGCCGTGCGCGTCGATCGTGGTCTTGGCGCCCTCGGTGTCGAGGTCCTTGAAGCGGCCAATGGCCGTGATCCGCCCATCGACCGCCACGATCGCATCGGCATCGAGGATCGGGCGGCCGATGTCGCCGCTGAGCAGCAGGCCGATGTTCTTGATGACGAGCTTGCCCGAAGGGCCGGCCGCCGGTGCGTCATGCGCCATCCGCGTGTCTCCTGGAACGATCGGGTGGACCCGCCGCGAGGGCAGGCGGTTAGATCGTTTGTATACGAACGATGGCGAGCCTAGAGGAGCCAGGGCGCTGGCTCAAGGGTTTGGGCTGATGCAACGGCGTTGCATTGCGGCTTCGGGTTGGGAGCTGTTGCGTAATCTTCACCGAAACCGGTGTTGTTCTTGACGTGCTTAGGATCGGCCATCGTCGTGAGGTCTATGAATGAACGCGATCCACATCAACGCCACCATTGACGGCGACACGGTGACGACGCCGCGCGCCGAGTTCGATCGAATCGTCGAGTTGCTCGAAGATGCGCAGGATGCTGCTGCGGCCGATAACATCAGCCGTAAACTTTTGTCTGGTGAGGAAGAGTTGCTTCCCGCCGCATTCGTCGACCGCGCTCTTGCGGATGAAAGCCTCGTCCGTTTGTGGCGTGAACATCGTCACCTCACGGAAGAGATGTTGGCCGGTCAGGCCGACATCCCGGTCCAGACATTGTACGAGATCGAGCAGGGGACACGCGAAAGCAGCGTTGCCGTGCTGAAGGCCATTGCCGTGGCCCTCCAGGTTGGGCTCGACGATTTGGTTTAGCTACGACCTCAAGCGTGGATGCCTTCATGGGCGTGCCGCGACCCTGCCACGTCATTGCGAGGCGGCGAAGCCGCCGTGGCAACCCCTGCCGCGCCGAGGTCATGGATCGCTACCGGCCGGGCCGTCGCGATGACGGGCCAGCGACCCCTGTCAAAGCGGTCCGATCTCAATTGAAGTCGGCCTGCTTACCCCGCGACTTTCGAGAAATCCGCCACCGTCAGCGTCGTCCGCCGCAGCGCGTTGAGCAGCCGCAGGCGGTTGCGGCGGAGGCCGGCATCGTCGGCATTGACCGTGACACGCTCGAAGAAGGCGTCGACGGCCGGTCGCAGCCGCGCCATGGCGCGCATGGCGGCCTCGAAATCCTCGCAGCCAACGGCGGCGGCCGTGTCGGCCTCAGTGAGCGTCAGGGCTTCGGCGAGGGCGTGCTCCTCGGCCAGGTCGAGCAGTCCGGGCTCATGGGCGGCCTCGAAGGCGCCGGCACCGTCCTTCTTCTCCTCGGCCCGCAGGATGTTGGCGGCGCGCCGGTAGCCGGCGAGCAGCGATTTGCCGTCCTCCGTGTCGAGGAAGCGGCCGAGCGCCTCGACGCGGCGGACGATCATCAGCAGGTCGTCCTGGCCGGGCAGGGCGAAGACGGCGTCGATGAGGTCGTGCCGGGCGCCTTGATCGCGGAGATATACTTTCAGGCGGTCGGCGAAGAAGGCGAGGAGATCTGAAAGAACCGGAGTTTCATCATCTTGCCCACCGAGTCCGAAATGCAGTCGGTTTCCGATTTCGGACGCTTGTTGAGCCAGGGCGGTCAGCCGCAAAGTGGTCTGTATGTTTTCAGCAGCTGGCTTCTGTGCAATCGACCGTTGTTCGGCCATGTTCGAGTGAACGCGAGAAAATCTCAGTGGGTGAACCAGCGCCTGCAGAAGCCGAAGTTTCATGGCGCGATCCAATACGATCCTAATTACCCCCAACGCCGCTCGCCGCAACGCATAAGGGTCCTTGCTCCCCGTGGGCTTCTCGTCGATGGCCCAGAACCCGACGAGCGTATCGAGCTTGTCGGCAAGCGCCACCGCGATCGATACCGGATCGCTCGGCACCCGGTCGCCCGGCCCCTGTGGCTTGTAATGCTCCTCGACCGCCGCCGCGACCGAGGCGTCCTCGCCCTGCGCCGCCGCGTAGTAGCGCCCCATCAATCCCTGCAGTTCAGGGAACTCGCCCACCATGTCGGAGACGAGATCGGCCTTGGCCAGAAGCGCCGCCCGCTCGGCCTTGGCCGGATCGGCGCCGACAAGCGGCGCCAGATCCTTCGCCAGCGCCGCGATGCGTTGCACGCGCTGACCTTGCGTGCCCAGCTTCTCGTGGAACACGATGCTGTCGAGCTTCGGCAGCCGGTCTTCGAGCCGCACCTTGAGGTCCGATTCCCAAAAGAACTTCGCATCCGAGAGCCGCGCCCGCACCACCCGCTCGTTGCCGGCCACGATGGCGGCGCCTCCATCTGGCGCGACGATGTTCGAGGTCAGCAGGAACGCGTTGGCGAGTGTCTCCTGGCCGAGCCGGCGCAGCACGAAACATTTCTGATTGGCCCGGATCGTGGCCCGGATCACTTCCGGCGGGATGGCGAGAAAACTCTCGTCGAAGCGGCCCATCAGCACCACGGGCCATTCGACGAGGCCCGCCACCTCGGCCAGCAACGCCTCGTCCTCGACCACTTCCAGCCCTTGTGCGAAAGCGAGGTCGCGGGCGTCGTGCCGGATGATCTCGGCCCGGCGTTCGCTGTCGAGCACCACCTTGTGCTTCTCAAGCTGCGGCCCGTAGTCGTCGAAGCGCTTCACCGTGAAGGGGGCGGGCGCGAGGAAGCGATGGCCGCGCGTGATGTTGCCAGCCAAGATGCCGCCCACGCTGAACGCCACCACCTCGGGGTCCTCGGTCTCGGCCCCAAAGGTGCAGAGGATGGATTGCAGCGGCCGAACCCAACGCAGCGCCTCGGGCTGTGAGGAGTCCCGACCCCACCGCATCGACTTCGGCCAGGGAAAGCTCTTAATCAGCGCCGGCAGGATCTCGGCCAGCACCTCGATCGTGTCGCGGCCGGTCCGGGCGATGACGGCGGTGTAGAAGGATCCTTTCTTCGGGTCCTCGGTCACGCTCGCCTGCTCGATCGAGGTGAGGCCCGCGCTCTTCAGGAACCCTTGGATGGCGCCTTCGGGCGCCCCGACGCGCGGCCCCTTGCGCTCTTCCCGCGTGTCCGGCTGTTTCACCGGCAGGCCCGCGACATGCAGGGCCAGCCGCCGGGGCGTCGCGAAGCCGCGTGCGCCCTCATAGATCAACCCGCGCTCGACCAGCGCGTCGGTCACGAGCTTCGTCAGGTCGAGTGCCGCCTGACGCTGCATGCGCGCCGGAATTTCTTCGGAGAAAAGTTCGAGCAGGAGATCGGGCATGTGAGGCTTGCTGTGACTTCGGAATGCCTTCCTAGTCGGCGCCGGCCGCTCTGTCACTTCGGCAGGTGCGACAGTCCCGCATTTGGCATGCGGCTCTCGCCGTCTTAATCTTTGTTATGATATCGCGACATCCCATGTTCAGTGTCCTGATCCCGACCAAAAACCGGCCCGACCTCCTGGAACGGGCGCTCCGCTCGGTCCTGCGCCAGCAAGGTCCCTCCTGGGAGGCTATCGTGGCCGACGACGGGGACGGGAGCGGCGAAGCGGCCGTGCTGGCCATGGGCGATTCGCGCATCACGGCGCTGCGCACGGGAGCGCGCGGACAGGTGCCGGCGCGCAACATGGCTTTGGCCCGCGCCCGTGCGCCGTTCATCGCCTTTCTGGACGACGACGACTGGTGGGAGGCGCCGGACCATTTGGCCCATTTGGCGAGGGCTCTCGCGGCGGGTGCCGACCTCGCCTATGCGGATGGACGCATCGTGCGCGAGAACGACGGCGGCGTGGAAATCCCCTTCCTGGCGGGGATCGACCAAGAGGCTATCCGCCATGACAATATGCTGCTCGTGTCCGGCATCGCCTTCACGCGCGAGGCGGCGACCCGTGTCGGCCCGTTCGACGAGACCCTGCCGATTTATTGGGATTGGGATTTCTATCTGCGGCTGGCCGCCGGCGGGGCTCATTTCACCCATGCGGGCGGCGACGGCGTGCGGATTTCGGCACGGCAGGGCACAGCCTCGTCGGAGACCCACCGGGCCTTGCGACAGGCCCAGCTCGATCGGCTCAGCGCCCTGCATGGGCTGACGGGGCTTGTGTTGCGCAACCATGAAAGCATCGCGCTCGACCAGGCCGCAGCCCTTGTCGAATGAGGTGTCTGGCCCCGCGCACGTTGGGACGTCACATGAAAGCTGTTAGGTTCAATCCGCGCATTGAAGGCGCATCGGGAGGCTTACGATGAGTTGGCTTGGCGGGGCACTGGGAAACATCATGGAGTCGATCGGCTCCTCTGGCATCGGGGGGCAGCTCGCCAAAACCCTCGGGCCAACGGTGCTGCAGAGCGTGATCGCGCAGCTCAACCAGAACGGGCTGGGACCGAAGGTGAACTCATGGCTGGGCGGCGGCGAGAACCAGCCCATCACGCCCGACGAGATCCGCAATGCGCTGGGCAATCAGAAGCTGCAGGAGATCGCCGCCTCGCTCGGCATCCCGGCCGACAAGATCTCCGAGATCCTGGCGCAGGCTCTTCCGGCGGCTGTGGATCATGCCTCGCCGAACGGAACGATCGAACCGGAGCCGCAAGAGCCAGCTAGCAAAAGCTAAAAGGGCGGAGACGAATCGCTGCCGCCGAGGTGGGGCCATCACGCGCGCCGCGGTTGAGACTGTCGTGCTGTCGGCGGAAGCTGATCGAGAGGCGCACGCTGTCCGTACACGATCATTGCCCGATGATACCAAATATTGGTACGATGTGGCTCGACCGGGAGAAATCCAATGGCGCGGAACACATCTGTTTCGCTTGGCGATCATTTCGCCAGCTTCATCGACCATCAGGTTCAAACGGGTCGCTACGGCTCAGCCAGTGATGTCGTGCGGGCGGGCTTGCGCCTTCTCGAAGAGCATGAAGCCAAGGTGAAGGCATTGCAGGCCGCCCTCATTGCCGGCGAAGAGTCCGGCGAACCTGTTCCCTTCGAGAGTGCAGCGTTCCTCGTCGAGATGCGAATGAAGCACGCCCGATAAGATGCGTGGCTACAGGTTATCGCCGCTCGCACGAACCGATCTCGAACATATTTGGGTGCACACCTTCAAGAACTGGTCGGCGGAGCAAGCGGATCGCTATCACCAGAGCATCATCGCTGCCATCGAGGGTTTGCTCCGAGGGGAAAGTGTAGGTCGGCCCGTCGATATCCGCGCAGGCTATTTCAAATATGCCGTTGGGGCGCATTTCGTGTTTTTCACACTTTCGGACACTTCCCTCGACGTCATCCGGATCCTGCATCAGCAGATGGACGTCAGCAGACATCTGTAACTTCGGCTCGCGTTTGCGCGGGTCGGAGAGACTCGGATCTCAAGCAGGCAAACGATTTTCGTCGAGTTAAGGCGCGGAACCTCAGGCGGACGCCGCGCCACCGCCCGCCGT
Source organism: Lichenifustis flavocetrariae (assembly GCF_026130545.1). Classification (GTDB taxonomy): domain Bacteria; phylum Pseudomonadota; class Alphaproteobacteria; order Rhizobiales; family Beijerinckiaceae; genus Lichenihabitans; species Lichenihabitans flavocetrariae. The sequence goes on from NZ_JAMOIM010000001.1 coordinate 288,936, forward strand.
CTTCAGCCAGGCCGCACCGCAGGCTTTCGCGAGTTCGCGCACGCGCAGGATGTAGCTCTGCCGCTCGGTCACCGAGATCACGCCGCGCGCATCGAGCAGGTTGAACAGGTGCGAGGCCTTGATGCACTGGTCATAGGCCGGCAGCGCCATGGCGTGCCGGCTGCCCTCGTCGCCGGCCGCCAGGATCGCCTTGGCCTCGCCCTCGGCATCCTTGAAATGCTGGAACAGCAGCGCCGTGTCGGCCTGCTCGAAGTTGAAGCGGCTGTATTCCTGCTCGGCCTGCTTGAACACATCGCCGTAGGTAATGCGTTCGTCACCGTCGCGGCCGTTGAAGTTCAGATCATAGACGTTCTCGACGCCCTGCACATACATGGCGAGCCGTTCGAGCCCATAGGTGAGTTCGCCCGACACGGGAGAACATTCCACCCCGGCCACCTGCTGGAAGTAGGTGAATTGCGAGACTTCCATGCCGTCGCACCAGCACTCCCAGCCGAGGCCCCAGGCGCCGAGCGTCGGGCTTTCCCAATCGTCCTCGACGAACCGCACGTCATGCAGCGCGAGATCCACCCCGATCGCGGCGAGCGAACCGAGATAGAGCTCCTGCAGGTTCGGCGGCGAGGGTTTGATGATCACCTGGAACTGGTAATAGTGCTGCAATCGGTTCGGGTTCTCGCCGTACCGGCCATCCTTGGGGCGGCGCGAGGGCTGTACATAGGCGGCCCGCCAGGGCCTCGGGCCAAGCGCCCGCAGCGTCGTCGCCGGATGGAACGTGCCGGCCCCCACTTCCATGTCGTAGGGTTGCAGGATCACGCAGCCCTCAGCGGCCCAAAACCGCTGGAGCGTGAGGATGATGTCCTGGAAGGATCGCGTGGGTTCGGCGGGCGCGCCGGCAGTGGCAGACATTGACATCCCGCTCGGGTGGCTCAGGCGGCCGGACCCTAGTGAGGAGGAACAAGCGGGTCAACCGGCCATCGGCAGCCGGAGAATGTCTGGCTGGACATTGCGAAGGCGTTGGAAAGCTGGAGCGGGTGAAGGGAATCGAACCCTCGTATTCAGCTTGGAAGGCTGCTGCTCTACCATTGAGCTACACCCGCGTCGCCTCAGCATAGCCGAGCTTGAACCCGAACGCGATATAGTTTTGGTGGAGGAGGTAGGACTCGAACCTACGAAGGCGTAGCCAGCGGATTTACAGTCCGCCCCCTTTGCCACTCGGGACACTCCTCCGCACCGACCTTGACACCGAAGCGTCATGTGGATGCCGAAAAAACGGATCCGCCAAGGCGAACCGTCCCTCTCGTGGCGCGCTTATGGGGGATGGGGCGCGGGTCTGTCAATCGGAAAACCGGCGGGATCAGCGCTGTGCCGATTGCCAGTTCGGCGCCTCGTAGAAGGGCGCGTTGGAGGCGGGCAGAAGCGGGCGACCGCGAATGTGGTCGGCGGCTTTTTCGGCCAGCATGATGGTCGGGGCATTGAGATTGCCGGTGGTGATGGTCGGCATGATCGAGCTGTCCGCCACCCGGAGGGCCTCAAGGCCGATGACGCGCGTCTCGCGATCGACGACCGCCATCGGGTCGGCCGCGTCGCCCATGCGGCAGGTGGAGCAGGGATGGTACGCGCTCTCCACCCGCGTCTTGATGAAGGCGTCGATCTCGTCGTCGCTCTGCACGGCTGAACCCGGTTCGATCTCCTCGCCCCGGTAAGGCGCGAAAGCGGGTCGGGCGAAGATCTCGCGGGTCAACCGCACCGCGGCCCGCATTTCGGTCCAATCGTCCGGATGGCTCATGTAGTTGAAGAAGAGCGCCGGCTTGTCGCGCGGGTCCTTCGAGCGGAGTTTGACTTCGCCCCGGCTCTTCGACCGCATCGGCCCGACATGGGCCTGGAAGCCATGCCGGTCGGCCAGATCCTTACCGTTGTAGGAAATGGCAGCCGGCAGGAAATGATATTGCAGGTCGGGCCAGCGCACGCCCGGGCGGCTGCGGATGAAGGCGCAACTTTCGAAATGATTCGTCGCGCCGAGTCCGTCGCGGGTGAGCAGCCATTGCGCGCCGATCTTGGCTTTCGCCAGTAGCCCGAGCGAGGAATAGAGCGTGATCGGTTGCGTGGCGGCCACCTGAAAATAGATCTCCAGATGGTCGGTCAGATTCGCGCCCACGCCTGGGCGGTCGGCCACGAGCGGGATGGCGTGCTGGGCAAGTTCCCTGGCGGGACCGACCCCCGACAATTTGAGCAGTTGCGGCGAGTTGATCGCGCCGCCCGCAAGAACCACCTCACGCCGGGCCCGGGGTGTCACGGACGTGCCGCCGCGCGTGCACACGACCCCGACGGCGCGGCGGCCCTCGAAGGCGATGCGTTCGACCAGCGTCTCGGTCCAGACCGTCAGGTTCTTTCGCGTCCGCGCCGTGTCGAGGTAAGCACGCGCGGCGCTCCAACGGCGGCCGTTATGGACCGTACGGTCCATGCGGCCGAAGCCCTCCTGCTGGGCGCCGTTCACGTCTTCGGTCACGGGATAGCCGGCCTGCCGGCCTGCCTCGATAAAAGCTCGATAGAGCGGGTTGTCGAGCCGGCCGTAACTTGTATGCAGAGGGCCGTCATGGCCGCGATAGCCATCGCCGCCTTCGCCCCGCGTCTCGGCACGGCGGAAATAGGGCAGCACGTCGCGATAGGCCCAGCCGCGCGCGCCGGCCTCATCCCAACCGTCGAAGTCGAGCGGGTTGCCCCGGATATAGACCATGCCGTTGATGGTCGACGAGCCGCCGATCACTTTGCCGCGCGGGCAGGAGATGCGCCGTCCGCCGAGCGCCGGCTCCGGCTCGCTTTCGTAGTTCCAGTTCGCGCGTTCGATGTTCATCGCCATCGCCAGGGCGCTCGGCATCGCCATCAGGATGTGGCGGTCGCTGCCGCCACCCTCGATCAGCAGCACCGTGGCGGTGCCGTCTTCCGTTAGTCGATTGGCGAGAACGCAGCCGGCCGACCCCGCGCCGACGATGATGTAGTCATAAACGATCGATGGGCCGGCTTGCGTCACGATCACCTCTGCGGGGGTTGCGCCGTTCCTGCGACGGCGTGCGGGAGAAGTGCTCGCTGTAGCACTTCGAAAAATGGGAGGCCGAGACGAACCCGCAGGCGAGGCCGATCGACAGAATCGGCATGGAGGTCTGCAGCAGCAGGTGGCGGGCGCGTTCGAGCCGCAGGCCCAGATAGTAGCGGGTGGGCGCCTGGCCCAAATATTTACGGAACAGACGTTCGAGTTGGCGAGTGGAAAGCCCCACGCGGTCGGCAAGATCGGCGCAGGACATCGGTTGCTCGATACAGCGCTCCATCTCACCCACGACGCTGATGAGCTTCGGATGCGCGACCCCGAGCCGGGCCCGTAGTTCCATGCGCTGCCGCTCGTGCGCATCGCGCATGCGATGGTGAATCAGCTGATCGGTCACCGCGGAGGCGACATCCTTGCCGCGCTGGCGGGCGATGATCGACAGCATCATATCGATCGCCGCCGTGCCACCCGCGCAGGTGAAACGCGTGCGATCCAGCTCGAACAGTTCCTGAGTGACCGAGAGGTCCGGGAACTCCTCGTGGAAGCTGTCGAAATTGTCCCAGTGGATGGTGCAGCGGTAGCCATCCAGAAGACCCGCGCGGGCCAGAATATAAGGACCGGTGCAGATCGCACCGAGCGTCACCCCGCGACTTGCCAGGCCACGTAGCTTGGCCATCAGGTCGCGCGTGTCGACGGTCTGCACATCGACGCCGGCGCAGACCACGGCGGCGGCCGCGCCGGCCGCCTCGTCGTAGCTCCCGTCCGCCGGAATCGCGATGCCGTTGGAGGCTTGCACGGGTCTGCCGTCGCACGTCAGGATCAGCCATCGGTAGGCCGGCCGGCCCAGCGCCCGATTGGCGAGGCGCAGGGGCTCCACCGCGGACGCGAAGGCGATCATCGAGAAATCATGCACCATCATGAACGCGATGGTGATGCAACTGGCATCGCTCTCCGAGAGGGTTTCAAATGGCGGAGCCGGCCGCTGCGACCGGAGCGGAAGTATCCTGGCCTTGTCCTCAGACCGAACCGACACATGGGTCATTGCCACGTGAACCTCATCCAGTGATGGATCGAACGGACCGGCCGCGATTGGCATTTGTCCAATTCAAACCTAGCCTAAACGACCAGGCTCATGCAATTCCGACACCACTGTCGAATTCACGACACGATTGAGAACCACTTGGCCGCTTCTCAGCCCTTCAGCCCGTAACCCGGAACTCTCCTGGTACCAGCCCATTGGACGGAGAGGCTTCTGACGGGACGACGGCTTCGATGCGCAACATCACCCGAATCGCTTTGACGTTTTCAGCGGTGTTTCTGGCGCAAATCACTGCTGCGGTGTCCGCTGAGGGCCGATCGGCGAAGCCGCCGGTGTTGGTGGCTCAACTCGGCAACCTCGGGCCGACCAGCCAGCCCTACGGCTATCAACCGTATAACGATCGGAATCCAACGGGTTTTTATCACCCGAACGGCATGGGGTACGGCTCCTATTACATGACGCCGAAATATCACGGTCACCGCATTCACGCGCTGCGGTACCGGAAATTCCGAGGCTATTGAGGCGAAATCGATTTACCCTGCTGCTAACTTAGGCAAGGAGGCAGCGGGGAAGTGTTAAGGTCCACACTCCACGCTGCGACAATGCTCCGCACCAGGCAGGGACTGCGACTTTGACCGAGCAGCGTCTGACGACCTTTTCGGGGGACATCACCCCGCTGATTGGCTGGTTCGTGACATCCGGCCATCCTCTCATCCAGCAGCGGTTCTACGCCGCCATCGACAGCTCTGGGCTGCTCTGCTGGACCGACGATCTCGCGGCCGCCGAACAGTTCCCGTTGCGGGAAGACGCGGAGCGGTTCGCTTCGCTCTTGTGCCCGAACGAAGACTGGTCGGTCATTCGCTGAGCGGAACGGCTGGGACGTTCTCGTCGATCGGAGCTGCACCTCTGTGTGGCAGCACTTGGCCAAGAGCCGATGCCAGATCTCCGCCGCTCCCCACGATCACGCGGTCGAGCCCGAGCCAGGCGGCCATTAAGGTCAGTTCCGCTGCGAGATGTTCGCAGAGATCGGCGGGCGGGTGGGGCTCGGCATGGGCGTTCTGCACGAGGAGCGCCGAGGCATGGCGGTCGGCCTTCAGGTCCACCCTGGCCGCCAGTTTGTCGCCGAGCAGAAACGGCAGCACGTAATAGCCGTGCAGCCGTTTGTCCGCCGGGGTGTAGATTTCGATCCTGTAGCGAAGTCCGAACAGGCGCTCCGTACGGTCGCGGGCCCAGATCAGCGGATCGAACGGGGCCAGGAGGGCCCGCGCCAAGGCCCGCCGCGGCTGCCTGGCGTCTCGATGCAGGTAGGCCTGCTGCTCCCACCCCTGCACCCGCACCGGAATGAGATCGCCCGCTTCGACGAGCTCATCAAGGCGCGGCTTGGCGTCATCGGGCGAAAGGCGGAAGTAATCGCGTAAGTCATTGGCGGTTGCGACGCCGAGAGCCTTCGCGGAAAGTGCGAGCAGGGCCCGGTGCGCCTCGGCCTCTTCAGGCGTGGGCCTGTCGAGGATGCTGGCGGGCAGGACGCGCTCGGTGAGGTCGTAGACGCGCTCGAAGGTGCCGCGCCGGGTGCGCGTGGTGATTCGACCGCTCCAGAACAGCCATTCGAGCGCGGCCTTGCTGTCGCTCCAGCCCCACCAGCCACCGAGCCCGCGTGCGCCGCCGAGTTCAGCCGCCGTGAGCGGACCCATTTCGGTGATTCGTTGCAGAACGGCCTCGGCTTCGGGCCGGCGCTCCGTTGCAAAAGCTTTTAGCCCGCTCCAGACCCCAATGCCGCGGTCAGCACGCGCCATCCGCCAGCGCAGCAGCGGCTGCATATCGAGTGGCAGAAGCGAAGCTTCATGGGCCCAATATTCGAACAGGCGCTGCGGCCGGCCCCAGGCGGCAGCCTCAAGCGTCGACCGGGGGTAGGAGCCGAGCCGCGAAAACAGCGGCATATAATGCGCCCGGGTCAGCACATTGACGCTGTCGATCTGCAGCAGATTGAGCCGGCCGATGGCGCGACCGAGCGTGCCCCAGTTCATGACGCCTGTCGGACGCGGATCGGCAAGGCCTTGCGCCGCAAGCGCGACGCGCCGGGCAACGGGTAGGGAAAGTGTCTCGGCCACAATCGGCGTGATAGCCTGTGCGGCCTCTCGGGCCAAACACTTTCAGCGTCAGCGAAAGGCCGACGTCAGGCCGCTGATCCCGCAAGGGACAGTCGCCGCCGGGACAAAACTGCGTCCAGCATGAGGACGATCAGGGCGGAGGCGGCCAATATGGCGCTTATCGTGGGAAGCTGCGCATAGGACATGCCGGCCGCGATCGCGCTGCCGCCCAGCCAGGCGCCGAGCGCATTGCCGAGGTTGAAGGCGCTTTGATTGAGGGACGAAGCCAAGTTGGGGGCCTCGGCGGCGCCGTCGACGACTCGCATCTGCAAGGGAGCGCCGCTCGCGAAATGCACGAGGCCCCAGCCGGTGATCGCGGCGGCCGCGCCAACCGGGGTGGTGATCGCCAGACCGAGAACCAGCAGCATCAGGACCAGGGTTCCGGTCAGGCCGATCAGGGCGGTGAGCTGCCGCCAATCCGCCAGACGGCCACCGAGCAGGTTGCCGATGGTGATGCCGACGCCAAACAGCAGCAGCACGGTCGTGACGCCGTGCGACGAGATGCCAGCCACGGTTTCGAGAAGCGGTGTCACATAGGTGAAGGTGGCGAAGAGGCTCGCCGACAGCAATGTGCTGACCAGCATGGGAAGCAATACCGCCGGCTTGGCCAACACCCTTATCTCTTGGCTGAGCCTGATGCCGCGCTGCGGCGGCGAGGCGGGGAGCCAGCGCATAATTGCAAAAGCGGCCAGGATCCCGATCGGCACGATGGCCCAGAAGCTCGCTCGCCAGCCAGCCCATTGGCCGAGCGCCGTCCCAAGCGGCACGCCGAGCACATTGGCCAGCGTCAGGCCGGAAAACATGATGGACACGGCCTGCGAGCGCTGCTTCGGCGGAACGAGGCTTGAAGCCACGACCGCGCCGATGCCGAAGAACGTGCCGTGGCAAAGCGCCGTGAGAAGCCGGGCCGCCATGAGCAGTCGATAGCTCGGCGCGATTGCACAGAGGAAATTGCCGAGGATGAAAAGGCCGACAAGCAGCAGCAGGGCGCGCTTGCGCGACAGCCCCGACAACAACGCCGCCATGACGGGAGACCCGAAAGTGACGCCGAGCGCATAGCCGCCGATCAGCAGTCCGGCGGCCGGGATCGTCACATCGAGATCCCGCGCGACATCCGGCAACAACCCCATGATCACGAATTCGGTCGTGCCGATTCCGAAGGATGCGATCGCGAGCGCGATCAGCGACATCGGCAATTTCATGAAAGTTGGTCCGCGACGGTCAGGTTGCCCGGCGCGAACCTACAGCTGGCATGTCACGGTCGGAAGACACGCTTTTGCATTGCAGCATATTGCGGCGCGAATGGTTTGCTGCCGGACCGGTCGCCCATGTGACTGGCTTACCCACGCAAAGGGGCATGGATTCGTCACACCTTCCGCACAGCCCCCTTCGCCGCGCTCGTTGTCATCGCCGCATAGGCCTTCAGCGCCGTCGTTACCTTCCGCTTGCGAACCTCTGCCGGGTGCCAGCCCTTTTCCGCCTGTGCCTCACGCCGTGCGGCAAGCTCCGCGTCGCTGACGGCCAGATGGATCGACCGGTTCGGGATGTCGATCTCGATCGTGTCGCCCTCATGCACCAACCCGATCGTGCCGCCTTCGCCCGCTTCCGGCGAGACGTGACCGATGCAGAGACCGGACGAGCCGCCCGAGAAGCGGCCGTCGGTGACGAGCGCGCACACCTTGCCGAGACCTTTCGACTTCAGATAGCTCGTCGGATAGAGCATTTCCTGCATGCCGGGACCCCCGCGCGGCCCCTCATAGCGGATCAGCACGACGTCGCCAGGATGGACGCCGCCATTGAGGATGCCGAGAACGGCCGCATCCTGGCTCTCGAAAATGCGAGCCGTGCCGGTGAATTTCAGGATCGACTCGTCGACGCCGGCCGTCTTCACGATGCAGCCGTCTTCGGCGAGATTGCCGAAGAGCACCGCCAGCCCACCATCCTTCGAATAGGCATGTTCGACATTGCGGATCACGCCCGTCTCACGGTTTGTGTCGACGTCGTCGTAACGCTCGCTCTGACTGAAGGCCACCTGGGTCGGCACGCCGCCTGGCGCCGCCTTGAAGAATTCATGCACCGACGCGCTCTTGGTGCGCACGACGTCCCAGCGATCGAGCGCGGCAGCGAGGCTCTCGGCATGGACCGAACCGACGCTCGTGTCGATCAGCCCGGCGCGGTCGAGTTCGCCCAAGATCCCCATGATGCCGCCGGCATGATGGACGTCCTCCATATGGACGTCGGCGATCGAGGGCGCGACCTTGCAGAGCACAGGCACCCGGCGCGACAACCGGTCGATGTCCGCCATCGTGAAGTCAATCTCCGCCTCATGGGCGGCGGCGAGCAGATGCAGCACGGTGTTGGTGGAGCCCCCCATGGCGATGTCGAGCGTCATCGCGTTCTCGAAGGCCTTGAAGCTCGCGACGTTGCGGGGCAACACGCTCGCGTCATCCTGCTCGTAATAGCGGCGCGCGATATCGACGATCAGATGGCCGGCCTCGACGAAGAGGCGCTTGCGGTCCGCGTGGGTGGCAAGAGTCGAGCCGTTCCCGGGCAGCGACAGGCCGAGCGCCTCGGTGAGGCAGTTCATCGAATTGGCGGTGAACATGCCCGAACACGAACCGCAGGTCGGACAGGCCGAGCGCTCGATGACCTTGACGTCTTCATCGTCGACCCGGTCGTCGGCCGCAGCAATCATGGCGTCGACGAGGTCGAGTTTCTTGGTCTTTCCTGACTTCAGTACCGCCTTGCCGGCTTCCATCGGCCCACCCGAGACGAAGACGCTCGGGATATTGAGGCGCAGCGAGGCCATCAGCATCCCAGGAGTGATCTTGTCGCAGTTCGAGATGCACACCATCGCGTCGGCACAATGGGCATTGACCATATATTCCACACTGTCGGCGATCAGCTCGCGCGACGGGAGGGAATAGAGCATTCCGTCATGCCCCATGGCGATGCCGTCATCGACCGCGATGGTGTTGAATTCCTTGGCGACGCCGCCTGCCTTCTCGATTTCGCGCGCGACAAGCTGGCCGAGATCCTTCAGGTGCACGTGGCCGGGCACGAATTGCGTGAAGGAATTCACCACCGCGATGATCGGCTTGCCAAAATCCGAATCCTTCATCCCCGTGGCGCGCCAGAGACCGCGTGCGCCGGCCATGTTGCGGCCATGAGTTGTGGTGCGGGAGCGATAGGCGGGCATAGCGAACCTTCTGGGCTTGGAGCGCCGGTGCGCCCAAGGATACGGTCATGATTTTATGTCTGATCTAAACCTCTCCGAGCACCTTGGCCAGAGCAACCCGTTGTGCCGCCGGACATGCGAGGAGCTAACAAGGACTTTCACCCGCCCCGCCCGAGCGGGCCGCGATTGCGCGCGATTAAGCGATGTCGAACGTTGGCACCGGGCCCGTTCCCCAATATCCTGGCGCCGTCAACAGCGGCCGGTCGACGGGTCGGCGTGGCATTAAATGCGCCTCAGGCGGGGAACGAACATGGCGGAAAACAAAATGTTGGCGCAGATGTCCGAGAAGAGCGGCTTCATCGCCGCCTTGGACCAGAGCGGAGGATCGACGCCGGGAGCCCTGCGGGCCTATGGCATCCCGGCCAGCGCCTATAACGGCGACGCTGAAATGTTCAAGCTCGTGCACGAGATGCGCGTGCGTATCATGACGGCGCCTGCTTTCACGGGCGACAAGGTGATCGGCACGATTCTGTTCGAGAAGACGATGGACGGCGAGGCCGAGGGCAAGCCCGTTCCGACCTTCCTGTGGGAGCGTGGCATCGTGCCCTTCGTCAAGGTCGACAAAGGGCTCGAGGCCGAGAAGGACGGCGTGCAACTCATGAAGCCGATTTCCGATCTCGACACGCTGCTGGCCCGCGCCGCCAAACTGGGCGTGTTCGGCACCAAGATGCGGTCGGTCATCAACCTTGCGTCACAGGACGGTATCGCGGCCATCGTGGCTCAGCAATTCGAAGTGGCAGCGCAGATCGGCAGGCATGGGCTGATCCCGATCATCGAGCCCGAAGTGTCGATCAAGAGCCCGGACAAGGCCGGCGCCGAAGCGATCCTCAAGGCCGAACTGGCCAAGCATCTCGATGCGTTGCCCCATGACCGCAACGTCATGCTCAAGCTGACGATCCCGGATGTCACGGACACCTATGCGCCTTTCGCCGGGCACGACCGCGTGGTCCGCGTGGTGGCGCTGTCGGGCGGCTACAAGCGGGACGATGCCTGCCGGCGCCTGGCGAAGAACCACGGCATGATCGCGAGCTTCTCGCGGGCGCTCGTCGATGACCTGAAATATTCGATGAGCGACGCGGAGTTCAACGCCGCGCTGGGCCATGCGATCGCCGAGATCTATCAGGCGTCGACCGTCAAGCACTGAGCGCCGCATGGCCCTCCAGTCTTGAATGCAGAGGGCCGTGACTGAGCCTGCTCTTGCAAAAGCGGGATCAGTCATTTGGACCCGCACATTGAAGCAGAATTGAAAATGTCTGCTTCAATGTGCTTCGCGCAATCGGACTACTGTTCCGGCTAGAGGCCTGCGGCCAGGCGAAGAGCCGCGTTGATCCGCTCCTGCCATCCAGGTCCGTCCGCCTGGAATTTCTCCAGCACGTCCTGGTCGATCCGCAAAGACACCGTTTCGCGCGCACCGGGAAGCGCGGCCGAGGGAGCCGGACCCTCGATCGGCTTGGTCGTCACTTTCTTGAACGCGGCCTCGGCGGCCTGCACCGCGTCCATGGGACGTCGTGTTCTCTCGAATGCCATAAACTTTCCTCGCTCTCGCGTGTCGTCCGCGATCTCGATCTTGCGGGGCTACCAAGCCTCACCCTGCAAAAATCTTCTCTCGGCCGTCCGGACCGTTGATCTGCGGTGCGGCCGGGATCCCGCGCAGCCTGTGAATCAGCTCGGCCTGGCGCGCGGTCTCCGTCTTGTTCATCAATTGCGCAAGCTGATTGCGCAAGGTGTTGATGCTGCGTCCGCGTCGTGTCGAGATTTCGCGTAGGTCGAAACCGGCGAGCAGGTGGGCTGCGAGATCGGCCTCGGCATCGGTCAGGCCGAAGAACTCCGCAAGCTGGGCCGCCGAAGGACCTTTGGCCTTGGGATCCGTCACGAGCACCAGCAGAGCGGGCTGCGGCAGCATCACGGCATGTGCGCTTCTGCTCAGGGGCAACGTCATCAGAACCAGCGGCGCGCCGCCGCTTGGCCGCGGCAGCCGGACCGTGCGCGCCGTGCGTCGCAACGCTTCGGGATGAAGCGCGGACGCGATGGCATGCTGCAGAGCCCGGTTGGCAGGGCCAGTCTGGGCCGCGAGATGCCGGCCGGCGAGGGTGAGACCATCCTTCTCGCGCAGGAGGCTCTCGGCTGGCCCGTTCAGCATCACGGGATAACCGGAGGCGTCGAGCAGCATGACCCCGAATCCCGCCGCGTGGAGCGCCAGAAATCCACCTTCGGTTCCCGCTTCCGCATAGGCAAGCCGCCGAGCGATCTTCGCCGAGCGTTGCAGGTGAGGCAGAAGAAATTGGCCGACCGCGATGTCCTTCGCGTCGAAAGCTCCCGCCGACCAGGGCCGGAGAAGGGAGATGTCCTGAATGCCGTAGTCATCCGACCAGATGGCCAAGCGAAGCCCCTCGTGCAATCCGCGAGGCTCGAGGTAATCCGCATAGATCTGCGTTCGTTTCAGGTCGTCAACCTCCACCATCTGCCGTGTGGAGAGCACTTCGCCCGAAATCTTGACCGGTTTGCTGATGCCCCAGATGTTGCGCTTGAACCACGTGTCGAGGAATTGGTCCTGATAGTCGGATTGATCGAGGCCACAGGCGAGCCCGATATACTGCGTCTTATCGTGACTCCTGGTGAACAGGTCAGCGAAATGTGCATCGAACAAAGATGACAGATTTTCGAGCACAGTCAGCCAGCCTGAAGGCGCCAATGCCGCGTCGTAGATCGACTCCAGCATACGTTCCATCACGTCGCTGGAAAGTCCGTTCATCATCGATCGTCCTGAAGCCAAACTTGCCGCAAGCTAGGCATCAAAGAGAGCGGTCGCAACGCTATTTCGTCGTGATGATAAAGACAGCGAGATGATCTGGTCATTCGGCCGTGCCCGGTCGGTCATCTCCGCCGATCACGCGGCGGGTTCGATCAAGGACGGACTGTCGTCATCCTGGCCGCTCATGTTCACGCGATTGGAGACGATCCATTTCCGCAGGGCAGTCTCGGCTGCCGGTTGCAGCATTTCCGGACCGGCGGTTCCAGAAAGCCAGGCGTCGAATTGCTCCGGCATCAGGATGACCGGCATCCGGTCGTGGTAAGGTGCCATCCAGGCCGTCGCGCCCGAGACCAGGATCGTGGCGGACAGGATGTCCTCGCCGGTCGCCTTGTCGCGCCATCGGTCCCAGAGGCCCGCGAAAGCCAGCACGGGGGATCCGTCCGCCGCGGTGAACAGATGCGGCACCTTGGCGCCCCTTGCTCCGGTCCATTCATAGAAGCCGCTCGCCGGGACCAGGCAGCGCCGTCCCCGGAAGGCCGTGCGGAAGATCGGCTTCTCGGCGGCCGTTTCTGCGCGAGCGTTGAACGTGGCCGGGACATCCTTCAGCGGCTTCGACCACCAGCCTGGCACGAGGCCCCATCGCATGCGAACCAATTCGCGTTGCCCTGCCGGATCAAGACGCACGACATCGATGATCGTCGTCGGGGCGATATTGTAGCGTGGCTGCAGGTTAAGCGGAGCGCCGACGAGCTTCAAAAACGCCTGCACTTGGGCCCATGTGTAGTTCTGGGTGAAACGACCACACATCGAACACTCGTCAAGCCACTCTCGGGAGTGCGACCCTGCCGAGCCGCGCCGAGGCTCTTTGTCGCCCTTTGAAGGCCGCAGAGGCGTTGTCACCTCATAGCCAGGGTGTCGGACGGTGTCGAGACGCCCAGTTCCACAGGGTGGTGTGGTCATGAGGATGATTTACGGTCTCGCCGCGCTGGCGGGGTTCATGGGACTGGCGGTTCCGGCCGCCAGCCTGCCGCTGGGGGCCAGCCTGCAGCTCGTGGGCCGCGCGCAGGAACTCTCCCGAGCCGGTGCTTCCTGGGGCACCCCGCAGTTCATCAGCGACCGCCATCGGATCCGGAGGCGCCGACCAGTCGCGGCGACCGCTCCGCAAACCGTCGAGCCGAGCAGCGGTGACATGGGCGGCTACGTGGTCAATCGTTACGGCTATGGCAATTACGTCGCAGGCCCGGCGGGATATGGGGGCTATCCGACCGGAAGTGCCGAGGCTCAGATCTGGAAACAGCGGCAGGAATGGAAATGCCAGGCTGTCCCTGAGAGATGCTGAGTGGCTCGCCGTTCGCAAGATCACGACAATGTGCGTCTTGATGAGCCACGAGGCTGCACATCTCAGATGACGTTATGGATTGTTCGAAGCGACCCTTATGGTCGCAGTGATATTTTAAAGTGCTTTGTTCAACGCGGAGCAGGTGGATGTTTGATTTTATCACCATCAGCAATGGCATCGCGATCGTCCAGCACACCGAAGACGGGCATGTCTATCGTTTCAAGCCAGTGCAGCCCGGTAAATGGGACAAGCTGATCTTTTTGGGATCGGACGCAAATGAAGCCGCGAGTTCGTCGACTGAGATGTTTGCGGTTGCGGCACTCCGATTCGCCGAACGCGCGGCAGCCGAATGCATGTGCGGAAATGCCGATATTCCTGAGGCGACCTCCGTCCAAGACAGAGGCGGATTGTCGGCTTGGCTCAACAGGCTTCGGATCGGGCCCCGGCTGCCCCCAAAAGCACTGGAGGAGACGGGACACTGAAGCCTCTCGATCGAAGATGATGTGCAGGATCGCTTCAGGCTCTCGTTGCGGCGCTTCCAGTCAGAGGCCGGCGTCTGCGCCAGTCTGTCGCGACCGTCGGTCAAGATCGTGCCGTGTTGGATTGGCAATTTGAACATCGCGGACATGGACCCGGATGACTTCGCTCGAGCCGCGTCGACCTGTCTCGACGCCAGATCCCCAGGAATGTGAGCCGGAAGGCTTCGGCGACGCCGTCGAAGCGGCGGCCCTGATGCTGGGCCTCGTTACGGCGCTCGCGTTTGTGGGTTTTCGATGGGAGCGCAACCGGGAGGAGGCGGCCCACACTTTTGCAGTCGAACTCATGGAACGCGTGGCCCGTCACGGCGAGCATGCGCTCGTCCCGGTCTGGAGCGGCGCCGGAAAAGGGCCGACATCCAGTTCGGCCCGCCATACGTTCCGCGCCTTGCGCGGCCTTGGCGCCCTGGTCCCCACCGAGGCCGGAGCCTGCAAGGTCGTGACACGCTTTTCGGTCTGCAGCGGCACACGGTTTCATTGTTATGTCTCAGGCACAACACCGGTTGGTCCCGTCGAGGCCTCGATCGGGCTTTGCGACGATGGATCAGGGGCGTCCTACAGTTTCGACACGTTCGACGTGACGCTGCCGCTCATGGGAGCCGATCACGGCAATCGCGCCGAGGTCGACGTCAGCCGGGACGGAATGATCCGCTATGGCACGACACCGCTGCCACCCGAGGCCCTGCCGGTGCGGCTCCACAGGCGTGCCCCAATGGGTCCGCTTCGGTGGTAGGCGGCCGGCCATCGGGCGCCTCCCAGTCGGGCGCCCCCGCCGCCCTTGCGCGACGTGACCAGATCGCGGCGGTCCTGCGGGTCCTGGCGCCGCGTCTGCCCGACTACGAAGCCGGCGTCGTGGTCGACCGCGCGATGGACAGCCGCGGCCTGCATCGGGCGCACCCGGGCGAGGCCGCTTGGCTGGCCCTCGTGGCCTATGTTCGCCATGTTCTGACCGACTACGATGAGTTGCTGGCCGACGGATACGATCCCGAAAGCGCACGGTTCTTCGTGCTGGATAGCATGAACGAAGCTCTGGCCGCATGGGGTGTGCGCAGAAAGGTCGTCGAGGACGGGACTTCTACGCCTTGAGCCGGCCTCCCGGCCGCTAAGCGGATTGCAAACCGCAGAGGCGCTCGGCGAGTTTGTCTATGCTGACGTCGCCTTTGTTGAGGATCTGGGTCGCACCCTGAAGACGACGCCGATCTGCCTGCGTCAGGTCGAGCGCCGTGAGCACCACGACCGGAATGGTCCCGCAGCCAGGTCTCGCCCGCATTGTTTCGAGAAATGTGAATCCGTCCATGATCGGCATTGAAAGATCGAGCAGGACGATCCCGGGACGGGCCGCGGCGAGTTGTGCCAGTCCTTCTTGCCCATTGCCGGCCTCGGTGACAGACCAGCCGTCCCGTTCCAGTGCCGTACGGATCAGGGTCCGTGTGTTCGGGTCGTCATCGATAATCAAGGCGTCGGTTTCGGGCGGCCGGTAGCGGTCCATGACCGACTTCAGGCGGTCCCAGCGCACAGGCTTCATGACGTAATCCGCCGCGCCGAGCGAGGCCGCCAGGGCTCTCTGCTCCACGAAGGTCACCATGATGACCGGGATCTCCTTGAGCGCAGGGTCATCCTTGAGAGCGCTCAGCACCGACCAGCCGTCGACACCCGGCATCATGACGTCGAGGACGATCGCGCGTGGCTTCAACTCCTGGGCCAAGGCGAGACCATTGATTCCATCCGCCGCGGTTCGGGCCCGAAACCCCTCGCGACGCAGGAAGCGGGTCATCAGGGCGCGCTGATCCGCATCGTCATCAATCACCAGCACGAGGTCACCCGTCTCCTCGCTGTGCTGGTCAGCCTGGCTTTCGGCATCGATCTCCGTCGAGGCGATCGTGGCCGGGAGGCTGACCGTGAAGGTACTGCCCTGGCCCTGGATGCTCTCGACGTCGATGCGGCCGCCGAGCATCGTGGTGAAAGCCCGCGTCAGCGAAAGGCCCAACCCCGTCCCGCCGAAGCGCCGCGTCGTCGACTCGTCGGCCTGTTGAAACCTTTGGAACAGCTTGGCCAGTTGTGGCTGCGACATGCCGATGCCGGTGTCGGAGACTCGAAAGAGAATCCGGTCCCCCCGCAGCCCATGCTCGCGCGACACCGCGAGGGTCAGAACGCCGGCTTCGGTGAATTTGGCGGCGTTGCTCAGAAGGTTCAGGAGGATCTGCCTGACCTTCGTCACGTCCGAGCGCATTTCGCCGAGATTGGGGGCGAGTTGGAGATCGAGACGGTTGTTCTTCTTGCCGACCAGGCTCTGGACGGTCGTGGCGAGATCGCGAACGACGCTCTCGATCCCGAATTCCTCGGAGAACACCTCCATCTTGCCGCTCTCGATCTTGCTCAGATCGAGAACGTCGTTGATGAGCCCCAGAAGGTGCCGGGCATTACTCTCGATCTTGGTCATGTCGGCCGCCAAGCCGAGCGTATCCTCTCCGTCCGCGATCTCTTCGAGCATCATCTCGCTATAGCCGATGATGGCCGACAGCGGCGTCCTGAGCTCATGGCTCATGTTGGCGATGAAGGTGCTCTTGGCGAGGTTCGCTGCTTCGGCTTCATCCCGCGCGGCTTTGAGGGCCATTTCGAACTCGCGCCGTTCCGTAATGTCCTCGTGCACCCCCACCCATTCGCGAATTCTGCCATCCGGCTCGAGCACCGGCACAGCCCGGATGGAGAACAGGCGATAAACCCCGTCGTGCCGCCGAACCCGGTGTTCGAAGAGGAAGACTCGCCGGTGCGACACCGCTTCGTTCCAGGCGTTGACCGTGGGTTGCACATCGTCGGCATGCACGGCTTTGGCCCAGCCAAAACCCTGATATTCGGCTTCGGTCTGGCCGGTGAACCGCTCCCAGTCGGGCTGCGGCCCGCGCATTTCGCCCTGTGCGTCATTGGTCCAGATGATGTCCCCGACCGCCTCGGCCGCAGCCCGGAACCGCTCTTCGCTGGCCCGAAGCGCGCCCTGTATCCTCTGCTGGTCGAACGAGGAGGCCAGCATGGCGAGAAACAGGATCAGGAACGTCGCGCCTGCAACCGAGAGAGCGAGGTTCTGCTGTCCCATGGCAGCGCCCAGATGTGCGTGAGCCGCCATGCCGCCCGCCGCGAATGTGAATGTGGCAGCGCTCATGCCTGTGTAGTGCATGCCGGCCACCGCCAAACCCATGACGGCCGCGGCGGCGAGCTTCTGCCACACTCCATTCTGCCGAAACGTCAGCCAAAGCGCCGCGGTCGCGGCCGTGACGGCAATCAAGATTGAGGCGACGATGAGGAGGGGGTTGTAGGCAATGGTGCCCGACATCTCGATCGCGGCCATGCCGGTGTAATGCATGGCGGCAACACCCGCGCCCATGACGAGGCCGCTCACCAGGACATCCCGGCGGCCGGCCTCGCGTCGGCTGGACCAGGCGAACGCCACCCCGGTGACACCGACGGCGATCAGAAGCGACGCGAGTGTTCGCCCAACGTCATAGGCGACCGGTAAAGCCGTGTCGAAGGCGAGCATGCCGACGAAATGCATCGACCAGATGCCTCCGCCCATGGCAACCGCCGCGGCGAGCACCCATGCCCAGCGCGGCCCCGTGAACGTGCCCCGCAGACGCCCGCCGAGATCGAGCGCCGTATAGGACGCGAACATCGCGATGGCGATCGACAGCACGACCAAGACCGAGTTGTGCCTCATAGGGTCCATCTGGCGTCAACTCCGTCGGCATCGATCAATGGCGGTTTTTCGATCTCTGCGCATGGAGTGTCGCCGGTCCCCCGAAAAACATCGCTAACATGGGCAGGAAACTGGAGAATTCCATGCTTCTGCGCGTTCGAAGCAGATTGCTCTCCGACCTCCACGGAGGCCACGGCACCTGATTTTCGAGGAAGCAGATGGGCGTTCTGCAACGCGTGTTCGAACGTAAGCCGATCGGCCCCGAGGCCGATCACGGGCTCGGCCGCACGCTCACGGTTGCCGATCTCGTCACGCTTGGCATTGGCGCCACGGTCGGGGCCGGGCTGTTTTCGCTGACCGGGATCGCGGCAGCGGATTTTGCCGGCCCCGCTGTCGTGATCAGCTTCGCAATCGCGGCCGTTGGCTGCGCTTTGACCGGGCTTTGCTACAGCGAACTCGCGGGGATGATCCCCTCCTCAGGCTCGGCCTATGCCTACGCCTATGCGGCCCTTGGCGAAGTGGTCGCCTGGATCATCGGTTGGGATCTGCTGATGGAATATGCGATCGGCGCCGGGACGGTGGCGTCCTCATGGTCGAGCTACGTCCGGTCGCTGCTGCATGGGTGGGGATGGGATCTCCCGCATTGGTTCACTGCCGTTCCGTCGGCCGGCGGCCTCATCGATCTGCCGGCCGCCGCGATCATCGTGATGCTGTCGCTGCTGCTCATTGCCGGCATCCGTGAATCGACCCGTGTGAACGCGATCTTCGTGGTCCTCAAGGTTGCAGTGGTCCTTGTGGTCACGGGCCTCGGTGCTTTCTACGTGAACCCGGCCAATTATCACCCGTTCGTACCCGATAACACGGGGCAGTTCGGGTCCTTCGGCTGGTCAGGCGTGCTGCGAGGCGCCGGCGTCGTGTTCTTCGCTTACCTCGGCTTCGATGCGGTGAGTACGACGGCCGCCGAGGCGGAAGAACCGCAACGGTCGGTGCCGATCGGCATCCTCGGCTCGCTGGTGATCTGCACGTTGCTCTACATGGCCTTCGCGGTCGTGCTGACCGGCATGGTGAACTACCAGAAGATGCACGGGGATGCGGCACCGGTCGCGACCGCCATCGAGCGGACGCCCTTCCTCTGGCTGCAGGTAACGGTCAAGCTGGGAGTCATCCTCGGCTTCACCTCGGTTCTGCTCGTGGGCCTGCTGGGTCAAGCCCGGGTGATGTTCGCCATGGCTCGGGACGGCATGCTGCCCGCCGTCCTGGGTCGTCTCCATCCTGGCCGGAAAACGCCATGGGTGGCCCATCTCACCATGATGGGGCTGACCGTCCTCTTGGCCGGCTTCGTGCCCGTGGAGGCATTGAGCAAGCTGACCTCCGTCGGCACGCTCCTGGCCTTCGCGATCGTGTGCGGCGGTGTGCTCGTGCTGCGCGTCCGTGAGCCGGAGCGCCCGCGGCCATTTCGCGTGCCCTGGAGCCCTTTCGTCCCGGCCTTGGGGATCGTCACCTGCCTGGGTATGATGGTGTTCCTGCCCTGGCAGACGTGGTTGCGGCTGGGCGGATGGTTGGCCCTCGGCCTTGTCGCCTATGGCCTCTACAGCCATCGGCGGGCCACGAGTGTGCGTGCCGCCGCGGCAAACCAAGGGCCTGGTGCATCCTGAATCCGGCGCTGTCTCGGCCACGCAACGGCGGCGCCGATCACACTATCACTTTAAAGCAATCGACTGCGGCCATCGCTTCAGAAGCCTGAATTCGCCGATCAGGCGGTCATGCGCCGCATGGCCGCGATGATGTCTTGTTCTCTGTAGGGTTTTGGAAAAAATACACTTCTTGGCGGCAGCGGCACGCTGTCCGGATCGTAATAGCCCGAGGTCACAATGATCTCGATCGGAGGCCAGCGATCACGAATGGCGGCCGCAAGCTGCATCCCGTCCATTCCATTCGGCATGTCGATATCCGTGAAGACGATCCGGATGTCGGTACGGCTTTCGAGGATGCGAACCGCCTCGATGGCGTCGGCTGCCTCCACGACATCAAACCCCGCGTCCTCCACGAGGTCCACGGCCATCATGCGCAGGAGCGGTTCGTCCTCGACGACGAGAACGACTTGCTTCGTTTCGACGGGCTCGCTGGTCACGTTCGTCACGAGTGCCTGACCTGATCGAGAGGAGCTTCGAAGTCGGCTTCGAAGCCGGAGGCGGGGTAACGTAGCTCCACCCCGCCGGTTCCCACGAGACCCATGCGAATGAGTCGCGACCCGAACCCCCGGCGGCTCGGTTCGCGGGGTGGCGGACCGCCGTGCTCGCGCCACGCGAGGATCAACCTCGTATCGTCGCCAGCATCTTCGGCGTGCCACGAGATCTTCACGTGACCACCCTCACAGGAGAGCGATCCGTATTTCATGGCATTGGTCATGAGTTCGTGGAGCAACAGCGACAGGGAGAGGGTCGCGCGTGGTCCGAGTTCAATGGCCGGTCCGGACACTTGGAACCGCTCCGGCAACGTGAGCCTGAGCAATGTGGCAGTGGCGATCGTTTCGATCTTGGCCGCCGTCCAATTTTCGTCCAACAGGACGTCATGCGCGGTCGAAAGAGCGTGAAGGCGCCGCGTGAAGGCCTCGACCGCCTCCCGATCCGGCACAGATTTGAGCGTCTGCACGGCCACGGCCTGGACCATCGCGAGCGTGTTCTTCATGCGGTGGCTCAGCTCGTAATTGAGCAGGCGTTGCTGGTGCTCCGACTGGAGGCGAGCGACGCCGACTTCCAGCCGATCGGCCACGGCCCGGAGGAAGCCGACCTCTTCGGCCGTCCAGTGACGCGGGCGGCTGTCCTGGACGATGAACACCGACACTGTGCGGCCGCGCTCCCGCACAGGCATGTTGATCAAGGCGTGGATCTGAACGGCGAGCATCGGGCCCGGATCGGGAGCGGTCCGTGGATCGGTCCGGACATCTTCGATGATGAGCGGTTCGCCGCGCATGAGATCAGCGCGAATGTCGCCGTAGTCAGCGAACCGGTGTCGCCCTGCGATGCTGGACATCCCGGCAACCGTCCAATCCGGCTCGATCTCGACATATTCCGCAGTCGCGTCGAGCCTCCCGAAGCCGGCGCGCGTCACTCCCATGGTGCGGCCGACGATTTCAGCCGCGACCTGCGTCATCTGCGGCACGGTTTCGATGTCGCGCAGACGATCACCGAGTTCCAGCAGGGCTTCTTTCCGTGCTTCGTTGGCCCGGCGAGCCCGCTCGGCCAGGACCCGCTCCGTCACTTCGAGGAACAGAACCGCGAACGTGTCGTCGGTGATCTTGTGTGCCCGGCCTTCGTACCAGCGCGCCATATCGCCCGCCCGGCGCGTGAAGGTGATGGATCGGCCGTGGTCGACCACCTGTGCGAAATCTTGGATCCACTCATCCTCGATCCCGGGGAACACTTCACGAATGGTATGTCCGACGGCGTCCTGCGACGACACCCCGACGAGGTCGCCCCAGGCCTTGTTGACCTCCTCATAGCGCCAGTCGACGATATGGCCCACATCATCCCGGATCACACGGCCGACGATGAACCCTTCCCGAAGCCGTTCGAACAAGTCGCGCCAATACGCGTCCTTGATCTCGACGGCTTTGAGCGCGGCGACTTCGCTGACTTCCGTAAGGCCGGCCGTCGCTGCGGCGGAGAACAATTGCGTGATCTGCAGATCCCGCGCCGTGAAGGCATTCGGCAAGCTGGACTGCAGTTTCAGGACGCCCAAAACTTGGTCGCCCCGTGTCACGGGGGCCAACACGGCCGACCGCGATTTCAGCCGGAGCGCGAGGTCGCGATTGGTACGCGGATCGGCCAGCACGTCGGCCGCGAGGATCGGCGCACTTGCCCGGACGCAATGTCCCGCAAGACTGTCCGAGAGCCGCACCCGCTCGCCGACGAAAGGCGCGAGGGACCCTTGCACCGCCCGGTATTCCAGAATGTCGCCATCGACCAGTTCAAGCACACCGCCCTCGGCGGCCGGGACAGCCTGCATCGTGCCGGCCACCAGGGCGTTCAGAATGACGTCGATGTGTCCGCCAGCCGAAGCGATTGCGGCCTGCACGGTCGCAAAGGCGTTTCGCTCGCGCCGCGTGGTTTCCCGCTCTGTCAGAAGAGCATCGCGGCTCTGCAGGGATCGCCGCAGCTCCATCTGGCTCATGACCTGCCGGGCCAGCGCTTGCAGTCCGGTCAATTGCTCCTGCGTAAGCCCCGCGGGCCGGGGCAAATGATCGATGACGCACAAGGTGCCGAGCACGCGCTGATCCGGCGCCACGAGGGGAGCACCTGCATAAAACCGGAGGTGTGGATCGGCCGTGACGAGAGGATTGGCTTGCGTCCGCGGATCGAGAGTCAAATCCGGAATCTGCAGCACCGTTGTCTGGGCCAGCGCATGAGCGCAGACCGACTCGTTCAACGAGGTCTCGCACCGAGGGAAGCCGATGCGCGCCTTGAACCATTGGCGGCTCTGATCGACGAAGCTGATGAGGGCGACCGGCGTATGGCAGAGCTGGGTTGCCAGCAGCACGATATCGTCGAAGCCCTGCTCATCCGGCGTGTCGAGAATATTATAGCTGGCGAGGGCGGAGAGCCGTTCCTGTTCGTCGACAAAGAAGGGGTCGTCGATCGTGCCCGCCATATTCATGACTTCCGCACCTTCGAAAAGCGCCGCGATGCCACGCGAACCGGTTTGGCCTGCGCTGGTTGTTTCGGAGCATGCCGTGGACGTCCGGCTTGCCCGTTCGCGGCGCCGCCGCAATAAGCCACGCGAGGCACCAGGATTTTGCTCACACGCACGGCTCGGAATAGCGTCTCGGATAATTGGCGCGGCATTCTGCTTTAGCGCACGAATCAATCCAACACACAATGTTGGACGCGTAATCGGGTTAAAGTCAGCGCGCGCCGCTAGGCCGGGGACACCCGGAGCGCCGCCTCGTAGGCCAGCCGCACCCACTGCGCCATCTCGTCGGCATCGTCGAGTGCACTTTCGGGGACCGACCAATAGGGCATTTTGATCGGCTTCCCTTTGCGGCCCTCGTACGTCCACTGACGCGCCCCAGCCGCCTCGAACGCGATGGCGCTATCGGCATCGGCTTTGAGCAGGATCTCGCCCTTGAACTCAACCGCGACGATCAGGCCAGCGTGATAGATGCCTTTGCCGCCGAACATCCGCTTGATGGTCACCGGCCCGAGACGCGAGAACATGTCTTCGATATCGGCATTCGTCATGCGCTTGTCCTCGTCGGGGCCGAGGCTCCCTATCCGGAGTTTCGCCGACCTCAAAAACCGCGAACGCTAGAACAACCCAGCGATCAGGTTGATCGTCAGGGCCAGCACGGCCGTGTTGAACATGAAGGCGATCAATCCATGCACGGTGCCGATGCGCCGCAGGCGCGGCTTGGTGAAGGCGATATCCGCCGTCTGGCAGGCGACGCCGATCACCACGGCGAAATGTACGAAGTCCCAATTGTCGGGTTCCCGATCACCAGGAAACAGAAGCCCGCCGATCACATCGTCTTCTTCGGGCGTGGTCTTGTCGGGCGCGTAATATTCATGCGCGTAGTGCAGCGCGAAGATGAGCTGGGTCGTAAACCATGAGAGAGCGACCGTGACGAGCGCCAGGGCAACCCTGAGGTCCTTGATCAATCCCACCGCATTCTTGGCCCGCGACAGCTCCAGGCCGACGGCCCAGAGACTCGTCGAGGCTGCGATCAAGACCGCCACGATGATGATGCCCTGACCTTCATCGTGAGCCGCGACATGGGCCTTCAGGTCGGCCAGATCCTGCGTCCGCATGTGGAGCAGGGTGAGAGCCAGGAACCACAGGCAGGTCACGTCCCAGCACAGGATCGCCCGTGTGCTCGCCTCGATATGGGCCGGGACAACGCACGACAGGAGGAACAGGATGAAGCCGATCGCGATGCCGCTCGTCAGCCTCGGACGCGACACGAACGGCCGCAGCGACGGCACGATCCGACGACGGCGCCCTGACAGGGAAGTTGTGGCCGACAAGCTGAATCTCCGTCACACACGATCATGGCGCCCGATCTCGACGCGAGGGCGCTCCACCCTCTGGCATCTGTCGGCAAATCATTCTACATATGAATTGCGGAGCTGCGGGGTGCGTGAGGACATGTACTCCCGGGGCCTTATCGATTCCTGAGGGAGCTGTCCCTGACCTCGCTCGTGGGCTTGGTCACATGGCGCCCACCTACGCTGTAGGTTCCCGGGGTCGAAATCCCACGGCCACTGTGGCCCCGCACTTTATTCCTGGCATCTGAGGCGCTTGGAGAGGTCGACGAACGTCGTCGAGTGTGTCATCCCAGCCTGATGGCAGCTTCCTCCAAGACTGGGATCCGCGCTGAAGCTCTCGCGCGTCGCGCGGCTGTGTCGGACGCGGTACGTGACGCTTTCGCGTCCCGCCTCGCAACCATGGGCGCAAGCCTCGTGCGCAGCGAGCAAGACCCTTTCGCAGACCCGGTCGTGTCCCTGTTTCTGCCCGTGCGGGGCGAGCCCGACACGCGGCCCTTGATCGATGTCTTGGCTAAGGTCGGCCTCGTGACGTCCCTTCCGGTGCCGATCGCTCGAGGGGAGCCTCTCGTGTTCCGACGCTGGTCTCCGGGCGAGCCTCTGGAACAGGGGTCATGGGGCATCGAGCAACCTCCCGTCGAGGCGCCGACGGTCGAGCCGGATGTCTTGTTCGTGCCCTTGGCGGCCTTCGACCGGCGTGGGGCCCGCATCGGCTACGGGGCGGGCTATTACGATGCGACGCTGGCCGCCTTGCGCCGGAAGAAACACGTGCGGGCCATCGGGGTTGCGTTTTCCTGTCAGGAGGTCCTGTACGTTCCTGCCGAGGACCATGATCAGCCGCTCGACCTCGTCCTGACCGAGCGCGACGTCATTCTTTGCGAGATTTGAGGCTCCATGCGTCTCTTGTTCATCGGCGACGTCATGGGCCGCGCGGGCCGCGCCGCGATCACGACGGAACTGCCGAAACTCAAAACCGCCTTGAAGCTCGATGCCGTGGTGGTCAATGGTGAGAACGCCGCAGGCGGCGTCGGCATCACCGAAGCGATCTGTTCCGAAATCCTGGACGCTGGCGCCGATGCCGTGACGCTCGGCAATCACGCCTGGGACCAGCGCGAGGCGCTCGTCTTCATCGAGCGGCAGCCGCGTTTGATCCGCCCCCTCAACTACCCGCGCGGCGCGCCGGGGCGGGGTTGCAACCTGATCGAACTCGCCAACGGCCAGCGCCTGCTCGTCATCAACGCCATGGGTCGCGTCTTCATGGACACGCTCGATGATCCGTTCGCGGCGGTCGACCGCGAGGTGGAAGCCTGCCCGCTCGGCACGGCCTGCGACGCGATCCTGCTCGACATGCATGCCGAGGCCACGAGCGAGAAACAGGCCATGGGCCACCATCTCGACGGCCGCGTCAGCCTGGTGGTCGGCACCCACACGCATATTCCGACGGCCGATCACCAGATCCTTCCCGGCGGCACCGCTTATCTGACCGACGCCGGCATGACCGGGGATTACGACAGCGTCATCGGTGTCGAGAAGGAGGAGCCAATCCGGCGCTTCCTGACCAAGCTGCCCGGCAGCCGCTTCGAGCCGGCCAGCGGGCCTGCGACCTTGTGCGGCGTGATGGTGGACATCGACGACCGCACCGGCCATGCAAACCGCATCGCGCCGCTGCGCATCGGCGGTCGCCTCGCGCCGACGATGCCGGATTTTTAGCGCGGGTCCAAACCTCAAGCCCAGTTGCGCGAAGCGCCTCAGTTGGTCGCTGATCCAAATCGTAAGGTGCCGAGGGCTCATCCTGCGATAGGGAACACGCAGCCTCCATCAGGAGTGCGAAGGTCGATGCGCAGACCGGCTCGACCGCGAGCACGACGTCGAGTTCGGCGCGTGGATGCGTTTCGTTGAGGTAGAAATTCCACCTCTGCGAATCCGCCGGCCGGCGCCTGACATCACGCAATCGTGTGCGCCTGCGTCAGCGCGATTTGCATCGTGTCGTTAACCGTCACGTAGCTGGATCCTAGAGGGGGCTTCCACCTGGGGAGGAGGAAAGCCCAATGGCCCGCATTCGGACCTTGAGCAAGGTTCTGCTCGGCGCAAGCTGTGCAGCTTTAATGGTTGGTACCGCGTCTGCTGCTGTCATCACGAACAGGACGCCGGTGGATTTTACAGGCGGTTCGGTCAGCATTGGCTTCGGCACGCAGGACATCACGTTCAGCGATAACGGCACCAATATCTTCGATTTCAATCCGGTGAGCGTGGCGACAAGTGGCGGCGGTGCCGTAACGTACTCGTCTTTCTTTGGTGTGCCCTTTACTTATTTCGATGCGATCCGCGGCAGCGGCAGTCTGACGTTCGGCTCGACGGCAGAGTTCTCCAGCTTACCTGCTGCCACGGTTATTCCATACTCGGCGACGCCATTCATCATCGGTCTCGCCGACACCACCAGCAACGGCACGCACTACGGCTATGGCGAGTTCGCCGGCACGTCGCTTGTCTCCTACGGCTTTGAGTCCGTGCCGGGTCAGGCCATCACGATCTCAAACACGAGCCTGTCAGCCGTCCCGCTTCCAGCCTCTGCTCCGATGTTCGGTGCGGCCCTGCTGGCCTTCGCCGGTTTAGGCTACGGCGTGAAGCGCAAGAAGGCTGCCGCCTTGGCCTGATCTTCGGTCCCAGCCCGTAACTGCCGCCCGTGGCTCACGCTGCGGGCGTTTTGCTTTTGTTAAGGACTTGCGATCCCTGGCCAAGCTGCCCGGTAGCCGTTTCGAGCCGGCAAGCGGGCCTGTGGCCTTTTGCGGCATGATGGTGGAGATCGACGACCGGACCGGCCATGCAGACCGCGTCGCGCCGGCGATGCCGGATTTTTAGAAGGAGCAAGACTCGCAACAGCGCGATGGCGGCGCAATGCGCAAACCGGCTTCGGCAACTTCACTCGACTGTGAGGATGATGTCGAGTGAGCGGCGTGGATCATCCCGGCATTAGGTAGCAAACACACCAAGGGTAGTCGCTGCGTTGGTCAGTAGGGTAATTCGTACGCGGGAAACCGATGGCGCAGCTACGGAGTAGCCGTTCAAAACACCGACATTTTGTTCTTGCCAAAAAATTAAATTTAGGTAATTTTTTATCGCGGCGTTTTATGTTTTTTCAAGGTAAAAATTATGATGTAAAAAAACTTGTAGTGGTGGCTGGCGTGCTGTTTGCGGCAGCTTCGCCCGCGTCTGCCACAGTGCTGACGTTTGATAATCTCAGTGGCTCCGGTGTACTTGCGGATGGATATGGCGGCATAAATTGGGGTGGTATCTGGAATTACTACGATTCTGATCAGACCCCGTACACGCCTGAGTCTCCGCCCGAACGAATCTATGCCACACTTGGTACTCAGCTTCCGTCGTTTTCTTTCATCGCCGACTCGGTATTTAGTGGCGTCTATGTGTCTGGACTGGGTAGCGTAAGCGGACCAATTGGATTTAACCTTTATTTAGGTGGAAATCTGGTTGGAACTTCAAGTGGCACCGTAGATCCTTCGAGTACTCCTACTTTGCTTTCTTCGGCATATTTTGGTAAAGTAGATACTGTCCAGTTCACGGGGTCTGCTGATTATTATACTCTGGACAATGTCGCTTTCAACACCTCTACCGTCCCACTCCCGGCATCGGCCCCGATGTTTGGCGCAGCCCTCATGGCCCTTGGAGCTGTCGGCTACGGCATGAAGCGCAAGGCGAAGGCTGCGGCCTGATACGGTTTGGAAAGGTCTGTGCGCTAAGCGACAGACCGGCAAGTCAACACGAGGCGCCCGTAGCTCACGCTGCGGGCGTTTTTGTGTTGGGTAGAGTGGAGGAACGGCTCAGGCGTATCCTGACGCCTCACACGTCCTTCTTGCTCACCTCAGGTCCAACCCGCCGCCCGAAATCAACCGCCGCCGTTTCCTGTCCCTGCGCGATGATGCCCTTTCGGATCGCGCGGGTGCGGGTGAAGAGTTCGAACAGTCCGTCGCCGTCGCCGTAGCGCACCATGCGTTGCAGGGCCGAGAGGTCTTCGGTGAAGCGGCCGAGCATTTCGAGCACGGCGTCCTTGTTGTTCAGGAACACGTCGCGCCACATGGTGGGGTCCGAGGCGGCGATGCGGGTGAAGTCGCGGAAGCCGCCGGCCGAGAATTTCATCACCTCGGTCTGCGTGACCTCTTCGAGATGGGCCGCCGTCCCCACGATATTATAGGCGATCAGATGCGGGACGTGACTGGTGATGGCGAGCACCATGTCGTGGTGCCTGGGCTCCATGCGTTCGACCCGTGCCCCAAATCCCTCCCAGAGCCGGTGCATCGCGTCCGTGCCGGCCTCGGTCGAGCGCTCAAATGGCGTCAGGATGCACCAGCGGTCCTGGAACAGTTCGGCAAAGCCTGCATCCGGTCCGGAAAACTCGGTGCCGGCCACGGGATGAGCCGGCACGAAACAGGCCTGCGCGGGCAGATGCGGCAGCACCGCCTCGATCACCGCCACTTTGACCGAGCCGACATCCGACAGGATGGCGCCCTGCTTCAGATGCGGCGCGACGGTCGCGACGACGCGGCCGCTTTCGCCGACCGGGACGCACAGCACGACCGCATCGGCGTCTTGCACCGCCGCTTCGCTCGTCTCGGCCACGACATCGGCGATGTCGAGCTCGCGGACCCGCTGTCGGACCGTCGGGTCGGCATCCGTCACGACGATGTGCCCCACCTGACCGGCGGCCCGGGCCGCCCGCACCACGGAGGTGCCGATCAGGCCCAGTCCGATGACGGTCAGCCGTTCGAAGATCCGCTCAACCACGCGCCGACCCCGAGCCCTTCATGAAGTTCGCCAGGGTCTCGACGACCAGACGGTTCGCTTCCTCCGAGCCGATCGTCAGCCGCAACGAATCGGGCAGGCCGTAGGCCGCGACGCGACGCAAGATCAGCCCCCGGTCGAGCAGATAGGCGTCGGCCTCGGCGGCCGTGCGGCCCGGCGCGCGCGGGAAGGTGAGAAGCACGAAGTTGCCGACGCTCGGCGTCACCTCCAGGCCCAGCGCGCTCAGTTCCGTCGTGAGCCAGGCCAGCCACGTGTCGTTGTGGGCAAGCGAACGCTCGACATGGGCGACATCCGCGATGGCCGCGATGCCGGCTTCGAGGGCCGGCCCGTTGACGTTGAAGGGGGCGCGGATGCGGTTCAGCGCGTCGCAGACGGCGGCAGGCGCATAGAGCCAGCCGAGCCGAAGACCGCCCAGGCCGTGGATCTTCGAAAACGTCCGGGTCATCACGACGTTCTCGCTCTCGGACACGAGTTCGAGACCCGAGGAATAGTCGTTGGTGCGCACATATTCCGCATAGGCCGCGTCGAGCACCAGCAGCACATGCGGGGGCAGGGCGGCATGCAGCCGCTTTACCTCGGCGTGCGGCAGGTAGGTCCCGGTCGGATTGTTGGGGTTGGCCAGGAAGACCGCGCTGGTGCGATCGTTCACGGTAGCGAGAATCGCGTCGACGTCCGCCGTCAGCGCCGTCTCGGGCACCGTCACGGGGGTGCCGCCGGCCGATTGAACGGCGATCTTGTAGACGAGAAAACCATGCGCCGTGATGATGGCTTCCTGTCCCGGACCGACATAGGCGTGGGCCAGAAGCGTCAGGAGGTCGTCCGATCCGCAGCCACAGACGATCCGGGCGGGATCAAGACCGTAGCGCGATGCGATCGCCTCCCGCAGGCGGCGCGCCGAGCCGTCGGGATAGAGTTCAAGCGTGCTCGCCGCATCACGGAACGCCGCGATGGCGCTCGGCGCCGGCCCGAGCGGGGTTTCGTTGGATGACAGCTTGAACGTCTTGGCGCCACCCGTTGCCGCGCTCTTGCCCGGCACATAGGCGTCGATCGCCATCACGTTGGCGCGGGGGAGCGGGCGGGCGGGTGCCGAAGAAAACTCGGTCATGGAGAAGTCCGGTCGTCCGTGAAGGTCATGCGAGTTCGAATCGGGCCGCATGGCTGCCGACCGCGGTCACCGCGGTGGTGCCGGCAAACTCGGCCAAGGTGGCGCTCAGACGACCCTCCGGCAGTGTACCGGGCGTCGATAGCAACAGCGCCGCACCGTCGCTTTCGGCCGCGTGGCCCACGATCGCGCCGCCGAGCGTTGCCAAAGCCTCCGCAAGCCCCTCGCGCCAGCGGTCGAGCGTCACGGCGTGGAACACCACGTCGCGGGCGGCGGCTGCGGTGACCGGGCGGGCGATGACGAAGACCGGGATGCCGGCCGGATGATCAGGCCGCTCCACGAAAGGCAGGCGGGCGATGATCTTGGGCGCCTCGGGCGGCATCAAGTCGCGCCACCAGGCCGACTTCGCATTCTCGGCCCGAAGGAGGCCGAGGTCGCCGGCCGCAGCCGCCACCGCCCGGATGACGCCGTCGGTGCCGAAGTGGCTGTGCAACGGCACCGTGAAGCCGAAGTGAAAGCGGGCGCTGTCGCGCATCGCCGCATCGCCGCCCGCCATATCGGCATGAACCGCATAGGGGTTTTGGAGGAACGTGAAGGTCGAGATGATGACCCGCCAGATGCTCTCGACCGTGTCGAGCGGCAGCCGGCCCGTATGCCGCTCGGCCAAGCGCCGCATCATCTCGGCTTCGCGACCCGGCCGGAACGCCGAACCGCCCCCCTGGCGCGCCTTGATGGAGATCAACTGGTCGATGATGCCGCTGCGTTCGATCAACAGGGCGTGCATCCCGGCGTCGATCCGATCGATCTCGACTCGGAGATCGTCGAGTTGGGTGGCAATCGAGGAAGCGGCGGTAGGATCGGACAAGGCAGGTTCGGGCTCTTTCGAGGCCGATACGATCGGCCCGGATGCAACTGGGGTCATAGCGGCGGTGACCGCTTTTAGCAAAGGGCCTTTGCGTCGGCGCAACCGTATGGCTCCCCCTACCTCATTGGCCGACCAATAATAAATGGCGCCAAGATTCAGCTCTCCCGGCGCAGCTTGGTAAGTTGACGTTCACATCCGTCGGGGACAGTGCCTCGGAGAAGAAAGAGGCGTGAACATGCAGGCGGTCAATTGTGAAGGGTGCCAAAACGGCGTCGGCTTTGCGCTTCCGTTTTCGATGGCCTTTCAGCCGATTGTCGATGTCGAAGCCGGGTCGATCTTCGCCCATGAGGCGCTCGTGCGTGGCACGGACGGTGCTGGCGCCGGCAGCATCCTGTCCGCTGTCGACGAGGACAACCGTTACAGCTTCGACCAAGCATGCCGCGTCAAGGCGATCGAACTGGCCTCCGGTCTCGATCTGCAGAAGGACAACGGCTATCTGTCGATCAACTTTTTGCCGAATGCGGTCTACGAGCCGAGTGCCTGCATCCGCTTGACGCTCGCGACCGCCAAGCGGACTCAATTCCCCCTCGACCGGCTGATCTTCGAGTTCACCGAGAACGAGCGTCTCGATCCCGCGCATGTCCAACGCATCATCGCGAGCTACAAGGCATTGGGTTTCAAGACGGCGCTCGATGATTTCGGCGCAGGCTACGCGGGATTGTCGCTGCTGGCTCGTTTTCAGCCCGACATCATCAAGATCGACATGGACCTGATCCGCGGCATCGACACGAGCCGCGTGAAGCGCGTTCTCGTCCGCGCCATCGTCACCGCCTGCGCCGACCTCGGCATTTCCGTCCTGGCCGAAGGGATCGAGACGGTCGATGAATATGCGGCCTTGCGCGATTTGGGCGTCCGACTGCAACAAGGATATTTGTTCGCGCGGCCGGCCTTTCAGGCTTTGGCCATCCCGGCTTGGCCTGACGTGTTCTGACTCGCCGGCTCAGTCGGATCGACCGCAGTCATCGCTCCAACAGAAAAGGGCCGCTCCCAAGCTGGAAGCGGCCCCCGCATTGTCCGGCCTTCAGGCCGATCCTGGTGTCGGACCTACGCAGCCAAAACCGCGGCGGAGACAGAAATCCAGGCCTGGCCCTGCGGCTTGAAACAATGAGACACTGGATCACCTCCTTTCGTTGCGTTGCGATAAAGGGAGGATGCCTGCTTTCTCCCGATCCTGCAACCCTGTTGCGGCACGTCACTCATGTGACGTAAGGCCCCGCCAGGACGCTCAGAACGTATAGCCGATCCGGCCCCCGAAATTCGTCATGCCCGCATTGCGGGCGCAGAGATGGTCGTTGGAGATATGCTCGGCCGTGGCCATCACGCTCCAATGATCCGTGAGCTGATAGCCGAGCGTGGCCGATTCCCGGAACATGAGGTGACAACCCACGGCCGAGTAGCCGACAGGCGGCACGAACTGCGTGTGGCCATCGTTGTAGGAGCCGCCGAGCGAAATTTCACCGAACAACCGCTGATAGATCGGCACCGTCCAGGTGAGGCCGAAATAACCGTCGCTCGTCTTGCCGTCCGTGTTCAGATTGCCACCGACATGCAGGCGGGGGATGAGGTAGTTCCAATAGCCCGCATTCGTTTCCACGATCCGCGGGCTCAGGAGTTCCGCATTGAGGTCGACGCCCGAGCCTTGCTCCGGCGTGTCGTAGCCGTGGTAGAAGATGCCGCCGCGCACCTCGGACAAGACCCCGAACGGATAGGCATGGGCAGGCGCTTGCGGCGTCACATAGGACGCGGGCGAGGCTGGAAAATCCGCGGCATGGCCCAGCGTGGCCGGGAGCGCCAGGGCCAGAGCTGCCGTTGTCGCGATGGTCTTGACGAAACGCGTATTCAAAAGCAGCTCCTCGGCGAGTGAAACCGCCACGACATTGTTTAGCGGTACTCAGCGTCGAGCCGCTTGTCCATGCGTCCAGCGAGATCCTGGATAAATTGCCAGGCAGTGCGTCCTGAACGCGACGCTCGCGTGGTCGCCCATTCCAGGGCCTCTCCAACCAGTTGGTCGCGCGGCAACTCGAGGCCGAGCCTTGCCGCATAGGCGTCGATCATCGCGAGATAGTCGTCCTGCGAGCATTTGTGGAAACCGAGCCACAAGCCGAAACGATCGGACAAGGACACCTTTTCCTCCACGGCCTCGCCGGGGTTGATGGCGGTGGCGCGCTCGTTGTCCATCATGTCGCGCGGCATGAGATGACGTCGATTCGACGTCGCGTAGAAGATGACATTATCGGGCCGTCCCTCGATGCCCCCGTCGAGCACGGCCTTCAGGGACTTATAGGATGTGTCGTCCGTATCGAACGACAGGTCGTCACAGAACAGGATGAAGCGGCACGGCGCGTCGCGCAGCAGCGTCATCAGCGCCGGCAGGCTGTCGACATCCTCGCGGTGGATCTCGACGAGCTTCAGCGGCAGTTCAGACCCTCGCGCGCCGTTGACCGTCGCATGGACGGCTTTGACGAGCGACGACTTGCCCATGCCGCGTGCTCCCCACAGCAATGCGTTGTTGGCCGGGAGACCGCGCGCGAAGCGCTGCGTGTTGTCGAGAAGGATGTCTCGGACCCTATCGATCCCCTGTAGGAGGTCGAGGTCTACCCGGTTGACCTTTGGGACGGGCACCAGCCGCCCGGCCGTGGCCGAGAACACAAAGGCGTCCGCGGCTCCGAAGTCGGGCTGGGCCGGGGGGGTGGGGGTCAGGCGTTCGAGCGCCGCCGCGATACGTTCCAGCACCGGGAGCAGCGAATCCGTCATTGTCATTAGGCAATCCAGCGAGAGTCGAGCGCCGTCCTGGCGGTCGGTGTGAAGAGAAAAACGGAGTGGCGCGTCGCCAGCCGGGAACGCTGTCTCGCCGAATGCCGCGCGACATAACCCCTCGCGGCCTTCATGCAAGTCACCGACGCCTATCCAAATGGATCATGCCTCCCACCAGGCGACCACCTAGCGTTTCTCGCGCTTCCGGCGTTCGAAGCATTTTCTTCGGCGCGCAGGCCAAGCGAGGCGGAGACCAGTATGAAGATTTCAGCGAGATTTTCAAATGCTTCAATTGAGGTCGGACATGCCCGATCCCCGGGGAGGAATGGAGCGGACCTCATGGCGCGCGGCCGGCTCGTCATCCTCGGGTTCGCATTCGGTGCGATAGGCATGGGCGTGGGGACGTCCTCGGCGGCTCCGATCACCTACAATA
Organism: Lichenifustis flavocetrariae; assembly: GCF_026130545.1. Lineage (GTDB taxonomy): Bacteria > Pseudomonadota > Alphaproteobacteria > Rhizobiales > Beijerinckiaceae > Lichenihabitans > Lichenihabitans flavocetrariae. The sequence goes on from NZ_JAMOIM010000001.1 coordinate 322,782, forward strand.
TCAATCAGACGATTGGGTCCGGCAGTGTCGTGGGCAGCATCGGCACCGACGGCACGCTCGGCAGTCTCGGCGCGAGCAACGTGGTCGACTGGACGCTCACCCTGACCAGCGGCATGGCCTCTTATGTCCTGACCTCATCCAATAGCGCCGTGGTCGGGTCTGGTGCCGATCTGATGGCTACCTCCTCCCAACTGCTCTTCGATTACAGCGGTACGGATGGCGGCTACTTGTTGTTTCAGCAGGGCCTTTACAGCGGCAATCACTATTATTGCGATGCAGCGGCCGGCAACTTCGCCTGTTCCCAAGGCGCGACGGTGGCTCCGGAGAGCAACAGCAGCCCGAGCTTCCAGAATGTCGGACTGTCGGGAAATGTGGTGATCGGCACGGCGGTGTCTTCCGTCCCCCTGCCGGCGGCCCTCCCCTTGTTCGGTGTCGCCGTGCTGACCTTGGCGGGCCTGGGCTATGGGAAGAGCCGCCGCAAAGCCAGCGCGGTCACAGGCGCACCGATCGCGTGACACCTCGATTCTGATCGTTCGAAGGGCGCGCGGCGGAAGCTGCGCGCCCTTCGACATCCTGCCGGCAGGAGCGTTGCAGCCGCCAGGCGCGACGCTTCCCGTAGACGTGGACAGAACGGCGGCCGCGCAGCCTCTCCTGTTTGTAAGTTTTGACGCGATTGCTTTCACGCGGCCGACTTGTATAGTCCCGCGCGATTTGTTGGGCCGTGGGCTCAAGGCTCACCACCCACTGGAGTTTTCAGGTGTTCACTTCTGCATTCGCGCAAACGCCCGGGGCCCTGGGCGGCAGCGCAGACATTATCCAATTCGTCGTGCCGATGGTTGCGGTTCTCGGCATCATGTATGTGCTGATCCTCCGACCTCAGCAAAAGCGGACCAAGGATCATCAGGCCATGATCACCGCCGTGCGACGGGGCGACACGATCGTCACCACCGGCGGGCTGATCGGCAAGGTCACCAAAGCGACGGAGCCGACCGAGCTCGAACTCGAAATCGCCCCGAACGTCCGGGTCCGGGTCTCGCGCGCCATGATCTCCGAGGTTCGTGCCAAGGGCGAACCCGTGAAGGAAGCAGCAATCAAGCCATGATGGTTCATGTCCCGTTGAGCCTCGAGGCGCGCCGCGCATGATCCGCTATGCTCCGTGGAAAGTCGTGTCCATCATCGTGGCCACGCTGATCGCGCTTCTCCTCGTTGTCCCAAGCATGCTGCCGCAAACGGCGCGCGAGTCGCTGGCCCGCAATGTGCCGTGGCTGCCGGCGAAGACCATCGTGCTCGGTCTCGATCTCCAGGGCGGTGCCCATGTGCTGCTCGAAGTCGACACACCCTCGGTGATCCGCACCAAGGTGGAGGGATTGCGCGACGACGTACGCCGGACGCTGCGCGAGGAGAACGTGCGCCTGACGGGCGGCATCGGGTTGCAGGCCAAGGGGATCCAGCTGCGGGTTCCTGATGCCAACGACCGCGCAAAGCTTCTGCCGAAACTGCGGGCCCTGGCCCAGCCGCTTGGCGCATCGCTGACCGGGGCCGTGTCGGAATTCACCGTCAACGAGGGCGACGACGGCGTCATCCAGTTGGCCCTCACCGACCAGGGGATCGATGCGCGTGTGCGGCGTGCCGTCGATCAATCGATCGAGGTGTTGCGCCGCCGCGTCGATGCGCTCGGCACGACCGAGCCAAACATCCAGCGCGAGGGCAACGACCGCATTCTGGTGGAAGTGCCGGGGCTGCAGGACGCGCAGCGGTTGAAGGATATTCTGGGCACGACGGCGAAGCTCGAGTTTCGCCTCGTGGCCGACGCAGGTGAGGCCCCGTCCGACGTCGAGCAACTGCCCTATTACACGCCGACCGAGGGAAATGGCACACTGCCGGTCGAGAAGCGCGTGATGGTGCAGGGGGAGGACCTGACGGACGCGCAGCCCGGCTTTGACTCACGGACCGGTGAGCCTGTCGTGAACTTCCGCTTCAACCTGCGCGGCGGCCAGCAATTCGGTCAGGTCACGTCGGAGAATGTCGGCAAACCGTTTGCGATCGTTCTCGACGAGAAGATCGTATCCGCACCGCGTATTCTTGGGGCCATCACCGGCGGCTCGGGCCAGATCTCTGGTAGCTTCACTGTGCAGCAGGCGAACGATCTCGCGGTCCTGCTGCGCGCCGGCGCTCTTCCGGCCAAGCTGACGATCGTCGAGGAACGTACGGTCGGTCCTGGCCTCGGGCAGGATTCGATCGACGCCGGCAAGCGGGCCGCCTATGTGGCCGCCGTGCTGGTCCTCGGATACATGCTGCTCACCTATGGGGTGTTCGGCATTTTCGCTGATATCGCCCTGGCGGTTCACATCTTGTTGATCTTCGCCTTCATGGTGCTGCTCGGCGCGACCCTCACGCTGCCGGGCATCGCCGGCATCGTCTTCACGATTGGCGTCGCGGTCGACGCCAACGTGCTGATCTATGAGCGTATCCGCGAGGAGAACCATGGCGGCCGCTCGATCCTCCAGTCGCTTGATGCCGGGTTCCGGCGGGCCTTCGCGACTATCATCGACTCGAACGTCACCATGTTTGTGGCCGCCACGATCCTGTATCTATTCGGGTCCGGGCCGGTGCGCGGATTTGCCGTGTCGTTGGGTCTGGGTATTCTGACCTCGGTCGTGACCGCCGTGACGATGACCCGGATGATGATCGCCGTCTGGTACCGCGTTAAGCGGCCGACCGTTCTGCCGATCTGAGGCGACCTTCATGAAACTCCTTCGCCTCGCGCCCGAGAACACCAAGCTTGGATTCATGCGCCTCCGGCGCTTCTCCTACCCGTTCTCGGCCTTTCTCTCGATCGTCTCCGTCGTGACCTTTCTGGTCTGGGGGATGAATTTCGGCATCGATTTCGCGGGCGGTACGGTGCTGGAGCTGCGCGCAAAGTCGGGGACCGCCGACACCGCTGAGTTGCGTAAGATGGGGGAGGGGCTGAACATCGGGAACGTCGAAGTGCAGGGCTTCGGCACGCCGTCCGATGTCACGCTCCGCTTCGGGGTGCAGCCGGGCGGCGCCGCGGCCCAGGAGACGACTGTCAGCAAGCTGCGCGATCTCGTGCAGGCCAATTATGACATCCGCCGCGTCGAGGTGGTCGGTCCGCGCGTCTCGGGCGAACTCGTGCAGTCCGGCACGCTCGGCGTGGTCGTGTCGATCTTCGCGGTGCTGCTCTACCTGTGGTTCCGGTTCGAATGGCAATTCGCGGTCGGGGCCATCATCGCGACCATGCACGATCTGCTGCTGACCGTCGGCTTCTTCTCGGTGACCCACCTTGAATTCAATACCACCTCGATCGCCGCGATCCTGACCATCGTGGGCTACTCGTTGAACGAGGCCGTGGTGGTGCTCGACCGCATTCGGGAAATGATGCGTAAATACAAGCGCATGTCGACGGCTGACATGATCGACCTGTCGGTCAATGCCGTGCTGCCACGCACCATCATGACGGCAACCACGGTCGCCCTGGCGCTGCTCGCTCTCGTGCTGTTCGGGGGCGAAGTGATCAAGAGCTTCTCGCTCGCCATGATGTGGGGCGTGGTCGTCGGCACCTATTCGTCGATCTTCATCTGCTCGCCGATCCTGATCTATCTCGGGGTTCGCACCGAAGCCGGTGCCAAACCCCTCCCGACCAAACAGGCACCCACGAAGCAGGAACCGACACCCGCGAAGGCGCGGACAGCCTGACGGTTATCTTCGGGGCCGGCATGGCCTCGGACGGTGCGGCTTTACGGGCAGGGACACCGATCATGGTAGAACCGACTGGTTATGTCCCCGGTGCGCATGCCATCGATGCTTATGGCAGCGGCGCTTTCAAATTCGCCGGCATGTCGCACCGGGGCTCCATTCTCGCGCTCCCGACCGGTATCCATGCTTGGGGACCGGAGCGGTTCGAGGAGATCGACGTCGCGTCGTTGGAGGCTTTGTTCGCCCTGCCGAAGTCCACTGTTGAATTGCTGCTCGTGGGCACCGGTAACGATCTCGTGCCTCTCCCGGCCACGCTCCGCACTCAACTGAGGGATGCCGGCATCCGCTTCGACCCGATGGCGACGGGTGCCGCGGCCCGCACCTACAATGTGCTGATGGGCGAAGGCCGCCGTGTCGCGGCTGCCTTGCTGGCCGTTCCGTGACGATTCCATCGTCGCCTGACGCCAACCCAAATGATGCCCACTGCGAATCATTGGTCAAAACCAGCGACCGTTCCGCTTGGCTCGCAGCCCTGTTCGCGCCCCCTGACAAGCGCCACTTTCTCTATGCCATCGAGGCTTTCGCGATTGAGATCGCGGGGGTGAGGGCAAAGGTTCGCGAGCCTCTGGCGGGCGAGTTGCGGCTGCAATGGTGGACCGATGCCATCGAGGGCGAAGCACGCGGGGACGTTCGCGGTCATCCCGTCGCCGCGGCGCTGATCGAGACGATCCGACGGGCGCATCTGCCGAGGGCCACGCTGACCGGGATGATCGACGCGCGTCGCACGGATTTGTATGACGATCCTCTCGCCTCGCTCGATGAGTATGCGGCTCGTGCCGACCAGATCCATGGTGCCAGGATCAGCCTCGAAGCGCTCGCCCTTCAAGGCACCCGCGATCCCACGACCGAGGCGGCGGCGCGGCATGCGGGACGGGCCATGGCGGTCGTCGAAACGCTGCGCGCCTTTACCAGCGGCGGAACACCGTTGCATATGACGGTGCCACTCGACCTGCTGCGCCAGCATGGCATCGGCGCGGCCGAGGTTCTGGTGCGGCGGACCTCGGCCCCGATCCGGGCTGCCATTGCGGCTCTGGTCGATTTCGCATGGCAGGAATGGGCGGCGCTTCGCGACACTCGGCGGACGCTTGACCCCAGAGCCGCACCCGCGTTCCTCACCGCAAATCTCGCCGTGCCGGAACTCAAGCGAACGCGGCAGCGGGCCTACGACCCCTTCACCACGCAGGTCGGGCTGGCGCCCTGGCGTCAGCAGTGGATCCTATGGCGCGCAGCACGCCGCAACGGCATCCTCTGACCTCAGGCTGACATCTGCCCCATCCACGATCGGCTCATGCGCCCGTGACGACCGGCACGTCCGAGCGGCTACCATATTCGGCCCAGGAGCCATCGTAGAGGGCAGCATCCGCTTTGCCCAAGGTTGCCAAAGCGAGGACCAGGATCGCGGCCGAGACACCTGAGCCGCAGGTGGCGATCACGGGTTCGCTGAGGTCTATGCCGGCATCCGCAAAGGCGCTCCGCAAGGCAGCCTGGGATTTCAACGATCCGTCCGCAATGAGGTCGGAGAACGGAACGTTGAGGCTGCCCGGCATGTGGCCCGCCCGGACGCCTGGGCGGGGTTCCGGCGCCTCACCCTTGAAGCGCGCCGCGGGACGTGCGTCGACCACACGTGCGGCGCCGGTCTCCAGTGCGTGCCGGACGGCGGCAAAATCGGCGACGGCGCCTTCCTGCTGGTGGGCCGTAAACGAAGCTGGCGGACGCCGGGCCGCGCCGGCCTCGATGGGTCGACCTTCGGCCTTCCATTTCGGCATCCCGCCGTCCAGGAGCCGGACATCGCGGGCGCCGAAGATCCGCAGCGTCCACCAAACCCTCGGTGCCGAGAATAGACCCATACCGTCATAGACGATGAGAGTCGCGTCGGACGGAATGCCGAGCGCACCGACCGCTCGGCCGAAGCTTTCCGGATCGAGCAACATATGCGGAAGGCCGCTGGATGCGTCTGAGAGACCATCGACATCGAAGAACACAGCGCCGGGGATGTGTCCGTTCTCGAAGTCCTGCCGCCCGTCGCGGTTCTGTGTCGGCAGGTACCAGGATCCGTCGATCACGACGAGGTGCGGATCGGCGATGCGGGCGGCCAACCAATCGGTTGTGACAAAGGGGCTTGCAAGAGCGTCGTTCGGGCGCGTGTCAACCATCGGGGCCTCGGGATGTGCGGGGGACCATGACCCGTTCGGACCGGCTTCGTCAATGCGGGATACAGACGAGGCCAGAGTGCAGTATTTCCTAACGCACGCGAATACGTAGAAAGCGAATAAAATAATACGAAATAAAGGTCTTTGATTTTATTCATAGGTAGAGATCGTCTGAGAGTTATTGCTTGATTATGAGATGCTGGATCTTCGATGTGTTGAAGATGCGAGGCCGGTAGTGATTGCGAGGACAATGATTGCGGTTGCGTTTGCTGTCATGGCAGTTCCAGCGTCTGCCGCAAGTGTGACCTACACCTACGCCGGGATCGTCGACTACGGCTATGACCGGGCCGGTATTTTCGGGTCGAACACGGAGCTGACCGGTCAGGCGTTCCGGCTGATCGAAACCTTCGATTTCGCCAAAGCCGCTTATCGTTATGTCGATGCCGAACAGAGCCTGCAGTTTGGGGGCACCGAGCGCGGTTTCTCGAATTCCGCCAGCCTTACTCTGACGATCGGCGATACCTTGCGTTCCATCGCGGACCTGTCCGATTACATTTACAGCGGATCGGTCACCGGCAAGCACCAGGATTTCGTCAAGGACAGCTCAGGGTATGAATATTCCGGATTCTACGTCGCTTCGACGCTGATGCCGGCCGATTATGGAAGCCAGTTCAGCCTGACCTCGAAGGACGCCACCTTCATCGGCAACTATCAATATTTCGATGCCAATGACGCCGCGCGGGCCACCTATGCCAGCTTCGACGTCTCGTCCCTGACAGTGACGAATGCTGCAATCTCTGCCGTGCCGCTTCCCGGGTCGTTGTCCATGTTCGGTGCCGGACTGCTGGGTCTAGGCGTCGTGCGCTATGGGGTTCGGCGTCGCCAAAAGACGGTGTGACGCCGACAACTGCCGGGCAGGACCGCGTCGGCGCTTCCGCTAATACAGCACGCCCGCTCTGGGCAGTCTCGCGAGACGTCGATCGGCTGCGGCCGGGACGGCGAACAAGCCGGTTCATCGGCACTTCCCAACCTGGAAGGCCTGTTTTACAAGGCCGCACCGCTTCTTCGTGCAAGGCACTGCCATGACCGCGATCATCGACATCATCGCCCGTGAAATTCTTGACAGTCGCGGCAATCCGACGATCGAGGTCGATGTCACGTTGGAAAGTGGTGCCTCGGGTCGCGCGGCGGTGCCGTCTGGCGCCTCGACCGGCGCCCATGAAGCGGTCGAATTGCGCGACGGGGACAAGAGCCGTTACGGCGGCAAGGGGGTCCAGAAGGCGATCGCCGCCATGGAGCCGATTTTCGAAGCCTTGGAGGACATCGACGCCGAAGACCAGATCGCTGTCGACGAGGCGCTGATCGCGCTCGACGGGACGCCCAACAAATCCAAGCTTGGAGCCAATGCGATCCTTGGCGTGTCGCTGGCGGTCGCCAAGGCCGCCGCGGACGAATCGAACCTCCCGCTTTATCGCTATGTTGGTGGCACGCAGGCGCATGTGCTTCCCGTTCCGATGATGAACATCCTCAACGGCGGCGCGCATGCCGATAACCCGATCGACTTCCAGGAATTCATGATCATGCCGGTCGGCGCCGAGAGCCTCTCGGAGGCCGTGCGCTGGGGCTCGGAAGTGTTTCACACTCTGAAAGGTCTCCTGAAGAAGTCGGGCCAGAACACCAATGTGGGCGACGAGGGCGGCTTCGCGCCGAACCTGCCGTCGGCCGAAGCTGCTCTCGACTTCTGCCTGGAGGCCGTGACCAAGGCCGGCTTCAAGCCGGGCCAGGACATCGTGCTGGCGCTGGATTGCGCCGTGACCGATTGGTTCAAGGACGGCGTCTATCACTATGAAGGCGAGGGTAAGAAGCGCTCGATCCAGGAACAGGCCGAATACCTCGCCAAACTCTCCAAGGACTACCCGATCGCCTCGATCGAGGACGGTATGGGTGAGGACGATTGGGAGGGCTGGAAGATCCTGACCGGCCTCATCGGCGACACCTGCCAACTCGTCGGCGACGACCTGTTCGTGACCAACACCGAGCGGCTCTCGCGCGGCATCAAGATGGGTGTGGCCAATGCCCTTCTGGTCAAGGTGAACCAGATCGGCACGTTGACCGAGACGCTTGCGGCCGTCGACATGGCGCATCGTGCCGGCTACCGGGCCGTGATGTCGCATCGGTCGGGTGAGACCGAGGATTCGACGATCGCGGATCTCGCGGTCGCGACCAATTGCGGGCAGATCAAGACCGGATCGCTCGCCCGCTCGGACCGGTTGGCCAAGTACAACCAGCTGATCCGCATCGAGCAGAGCCTCGGCCTTCAGGCCAAATATGCCGGGCGCGGAGCCCTGAAAGCTCTCTGAACGGAGGGGTGGCGGGGAACCTGCCGGTCGCCCGCAACGCCCGACAACTTCGCTTCGCTCGACGCGGATTTGTTGTTGACGCGTGCGGCACGCCTGCTCACAACGACCGGATGACAAGTTCCGCCATGATGTCCGGCCTCTATTACGCGTCGCTTCAATAGCGGCGGAGTGCTTGTCATTTCTCAACCGCTGCGACGCCAGCGGTTGAAGTTATTAAAAAACCGTCGGTCTCGCCTCTTTCAGCAGGCCGAACGTGTTATCTACCATCACCATCAAGAATCGTGTTTCGATCGGCATCGTTGGGTTCGGCGCCTTTGGGCGTCTCATGGCCCGTCATCTGGCGCCTTTCTTCGCCTTGCGCGCCTATGATCCCCGACTTTCAGCCGGCGGCGCTGGCGACATCTCCCCGGTCGTGTCGTGCACCCTGCGTGAAGTCGCGCAATGTGGAATTGTGATCATCGCAACACCGGCCGCCGCCATCGAAAGCGTGGTGAAGGCTCTGGCGCCTCACCTGCGACCGGCGACGCTTGTGCTGGATGTGGGGTCGGTGAAGGTTGCTCCGGCCGAAATCATGCGGCGGCACCTGCCCGAACATGTGGATATCGTGGCAACGCATCCGCTGTTTGGGCCGGAAAGCGCCAAGAACGGCATTCGCGGTTTGAAGATCGCCGTGTGCCCATTGCGAGGTCGCCGGGGTCCTGAAGTCGGCGCCTTCCTCAAAAAATGCCTGGGCTTGGACGTGCTGTTTGCGGCAGCCGAGGACCATGATTCCGAGGTCGCGTTCGTGCAGGGTCTGACGCATGTGATCGGCAGGCTCCTCGGGGATTTCGAGCTCTCGCCGATGCGCTTCACGACGCGGAGTTTCGAGCTTCTGTTGGAAGCTACCGACCTCGTGCGTCACGACGCACCCGAGGTTGTCGACGCGATCCTGGGCGCCAATCCCTATGTCCAGGAGGTTCGGCAACAATTCTTCAGGGCGGCGTCGCGCCTTGAAGCGGAGTTGACGCAACGGCATCGCGGAGGGGCGTTTTCCAGAGATCGGGCTGCGGCCGAGCACGATACGCCTCCCTCCGAACCGGCGCGTTAAGTACCCGTTCACCACGACCCATCATAGTCCGGCTATGGTCGTCCGTACCCGTCTTCGCGCCGTTCTCATCCCCCTGACGCTCTACGCGGTGTCGGGCATCGCCTCGACTTATTTTCTCAACACGGCCAAGAACGGGGAGCGCGGCACGAAGGCCAAGCTGGAATACAAGGCCACGATCGCCGAGCTTCGGGCCAATCTCGACGACCTCAAGGCGCAACGCGCCAAGTGGGATCACCGTGTGATGCAGATGCGATCCGAGGGCGTCGACCGCGATCTCGCGGAGGAACAGGCGCGCAACAAGCTTGACTATGTTGATTCGCGTGACGTCGAGATTTTCACGGGATCGATCAAGCACTGATATGACGCGATTGTGCAATGCACAAACGCAGGTGCAATAATACGCAAGCACATTCAAAGATTTGAGCATAGCTGGTCTCCCCGGGAGACCTCTCGCTTTTCTGAAAAAGCTCCACTAGGTTACCGGCAAGACGTGTTGGGGGCTGGCGTAGCTACGCTCCCGTTTTGCCCAGGAGCAATCATGGCCCCAGCCCTGAAAACCGCAAGGCCCGAGGCCAACGGGTCTGTGCCCGCGCCAGCCAAGTCGAACGTTCCGCCCTTCACAAAGGAGGAGGACTTTTCGGCCTACAGCGAAATGCTGATGATCCGCCGCTTCGAGGAGAAGGCCGGCCAGATGTACGGCATGGGGCTCATTGGCGGCTTCTGCCACCTCTACATCGGCCAGGAGGCCGTGGTGGTGGGCATGCAGATGGCCCAAAAGCAGGGCGATAAGGTCATCACGGGCTACCGGGACCACGGGCACATGCTGGCCTGCGGCATGGAGGCGAAGGGCGTGATGGCGGAGCTGACAGGCCGGCGCGGAGGATATTCGCACGGCAAGGGCGGCTCGATGCACATGTTCTCCAAGGAGAAGCATTTCTACGGCGGCCACGGGATCGTGGGCGGGCAGGTGCCCCTCGGTGCCGGTCTCGCCTTTGCGAACCAATATCGCGGCGACGGGACCGTGGCGGTGAGCTATTTCGGTGATGGGGCCGCCAACCAGGGGCAGGTCTACGAGAGCTTCAATATGGCGCAGCTGTGGAAGCTGCCGATCGTCTTCGTGATCGAGAACAATCGCTATGCGATGGGCACCTCGGTGACGCGCTCCTCTGCGCAGCCGGACTTTTCGCGCCGTGGTCTCTCGTTCAATATCCCTGGCGAGCAGGTCGACGGCATGGACGTGCGCGCCGTGCGGGCTGCCGGCGCCAAGGCGCTCGAATGGTGCCGCGGCGGCAATGGCCCCATGATCCTGGAAATGCAGACCTACCGCTATCGCGGCCACTCGATGTCGGACCCGGCCAAATACCGCTCGCGCGACGAAGTGCAGAAAATGCGCGACGAGCAGGATCCCATCGAACAGGTCCGCAATCGCCTTTTGAATGAGCACAAGGCCAAGGAGGACGACCTCAAAGCGATTGACGCGAAGGTCCGGTCTGTGGTGACCGAAGCGGCGGAATTTGCGCAGCACGACCCCGAGCCGGATCCGTCCGAACTTTGGACCGACATTCTGCTCTGATCGCGACGGGATTCAGGACACCACGATGGCCACCAATGTATTGATGCCCGCCCTATCGCCCACGATGGAGCAGGGCAAGCTTGCCAAATGGATGAAGAAGGTTGGGGACCCTGTGAAGTCGGGCGATATCCTGGCTGAGATCGAGACCGACAAGGCGACGATGGAAGTCGAGGCCGTCGACGAAGGGACCCTCAGCGCCATTCTGGTCGAAGAAGGGACCGACAATGTCGCGGTGAATACCCCGATCGGCGTCATCGTGGCCGAGGGTGAGGATGCCTCGGCGGCTGCGCCGCCTCCGAATGGGTCGGTTTCCGCCAAAGCGCCGGAACCCGCCAAACCCGGGGCCGCCGATGTCGCCGAGAAGCCGCAGCCTGCCGGCGTGCCGATCGAATCCGCTGGGCCGCCCACCAAAGCCGCGACCCATGGGCTGACCGGCGGGGCGCCAGCCGAGGCCGCGCCAGAGGTGCCGGAAGGCACCGCGTTTGTCAGCGTCACGGTGCGTGAAGCGCTGCGCGACGCCATGGCCGAAGAGATGCGGCGTGATGGCGACATCTTCGTGATGGGCGAAGAGGTTGCCGAGTACCAGGGTGCCTACAAGGTCACCCAGGGTCTTCTGCAGGAATTTGGCGCCAGGCGGGTCATCGACACGCCGATCACTGAATATGGCTTTGCGGGCATCGGCGTCGGCGCCGCCATGGCGGGTCTGAAGCCCATCGTGGAATTCATGACGTTCAATTTCGCCATGCAGGCGATCGACCACATCATCAATTCGGCGGCCAAGACGCTCTACATGTCGGGTGGCCAGATGGGTTGCCCGATCGTGTTCCGTGGTCCGAATGGCGCCGCGGCGCGCGTCGGCGCGCAGCATAGCCAGGATTATACCGCCTGGTATTCGAGCGTGCCGGGCCTCATCGTGGTGGCGCCCTATACGGCGGCGGACGCCAAGGGCTTGCTGAAGAGCGCGATTCGCAGCCCCAATCCGGTTGTTTTCCTCGAAAACGAGATCCTGTACGGCCAGCAATTCGATGTGCCGCAACTCGACGACTTCACCGTCCCGATCGGCAAGGCCAAGGTGGCGCGCCCCGGCAAGGATGTGACGATCGTCTCCTGGTCGATCGGCATGACCTATGCGCTCAAGGCCGCCGACGAACTCGCCAAGGAGGGAATCGAGGCCGAGGTGATCGACCTCCGCACCATCCGGCCGATGGATACGGAGACGATCCTGGCGTCGGTCAAGAAGACCGGCCGCTGCGTGACGGTCGAAGAAGGTTGGGCACAGTCGGGCGTCGGAGCCGAGATCGCGGTCCGGGTCATGGAAGGCGCCTTCGACTATCTCGATGCGCCGGTGGCCCGCGTCTCAGGCAAGGATGTGCCGATGCCTTACGCGGCCAACCTCGAAAAGCTGGCGCTGCCCAACGTGGGCGAAGTCGTGGCCGCCGCCAAGGCCGTTCTCTACCGCTGATCGTCGACATACGCGCCGTTTTCCAGCGGCGCCCTTTCGTGCTTTCGAGGCGTCCATGCCCACAAACATTCTGATGCCGGCTCTCTCCCCCACCATGGAGAAGGGCAACCTTGCGCGTTGGCTCAAGAAGGAAGGCGATGCGATCAAGGCCGGCGACATCATTGCCGAGATCGAGACCGACAAGGCCACGATGGAGGTCGAGGCCGTCGATGAGGGGACGCTCGCCAAGATCGTGGTGCCGGACGGCACCGCGGATGTGGCGGTCAACGATGTGATTGGCGTCATCGCGGGCGAAGGCGAAGATGCGGGCAGCGTAACCACCGCTCCTGCGGCCAGCAAAGCACCGGCTCCGGCAGCCGGCGATCTCGCGGTGCCGGTCGGCCTGCAATACGAGCGCGCGCCCAAGATGGAGCCGGTCGCCGGCCAGGCCGCCAAGCCGGCTGCCGTGAACGGGCATGACAAGGCCGAAGGCGGCCGCGTCTTTTCCTCGCCGCTCGCCCGCCGCATCGCCAAGGAGAGCGGGATCGATCTCGGCGCGATTCAGGGCTCGGGTCCGCATGGCCGCGTGGTCGAGCGCGATGTGAAAGCCGCGATGGCGGGGGGCGGGGCCGCGAAGGCAGCGCCCAAGGCCGCAGACGCTTCCCAGGTTCAAGCGCCGGCCGCGACGCCTGCGCCAGCACCGAAGCCTGTTGCGGCATCTGACGAGACCGTCAAGAAGATGTTTGCGGCCGGTTCATTCACCGAGGTGCCGCATGACGGCATGCGCAAGACCATCGCGCGCCGGCTCGTCGAGGCCAAGCAGACGATCCCGCATTTCTATGTGACGGTCGATTGCGAACTCGACGCGCTGCTGGCGCTGCGCGAGCAGATCAACGCCGCGGCCCCCAAGGACAAGGATGGGAAGCCCGGCTACAAGGTCTCGGTCAATGACATGGTCATCAAAGCCATGGCGCTGGCGCTGCAGCGCGTGCCCGAGGCCAATGTGACCTGGACCGAGGCCACCATGCTGAAGCACAAGCACGCCGATATCGGTGTCGCGGTGTCGATTCCGGGTGGCTTGATCACCCCGATCATCCGGGCGGCCGAAACCAAGACGTTGTCGGTTATCTCGAACGAGATGAAGGATTACGCAGCACGGGCCCGCGCGAAGAAATTGAAGCCGGAGGAATACCAGGGCGGGACCTGCGCGGTCTCGAACCTCGGCATGTTCGGGGTCAAGAACTTTCAGGCCATCGTGAACCCGCCGCATGCCACCATTCTGGCAGTGGGTGCCGGGGAGAAGCGCGTGGTCGTGAAGAAGGACGCGCCTGCCATCGCGACCATCATGTCCGTGACGCTGTCGACGGACCATCGCGCGGTCGACGGGGCGTTGGGCGCAGAACTGATCGCCGCCTTCAAGACGCTGATCGAGCATCCGATGAGCTTGCTGGTCTGAGCATTCCGCCGTCGCGGCAACCCAGCGGCGACGGGGTTCTGCATTGCTTCGCTCCGCTCGCAAGGACGGCTTCTATTCGACTGCAGTAATTTGGGGCGTTCATGGCTGATTCCTACGACGTTATCATCATTGGGGCTGGTCCCGGCGGCTACGTCACCGCGATCCGGGCGGCGCAGCTTGGCTTCAAGACGGCGGTCGTGGACCGTGAGCATTTGGGCGGCATCTGCCTCAACTGGGGTTGCATCCCGACCAAAGCATTGCTGCGGTCGGCCGACATCTATCACGGCATGCTGCACGCCGAGAGCTACGGTCTGTCGGCCGGCACGCCCGGCTTCGATCTCGGCAAGGTGGTGGGACGCTCGCGGGGCGTGTCGAACCAGCTTGCGACGGGCGTCGGCTTCCTGCTCAAGAAGAACAAGGTGGACGTGATCTGGGGCGAGGCCTCGATCACAAAGTTGGGCGAGATCGCGGTGAAGCCCGCGACGAAATCCGCCCTTGGCCGTCCGCCGATCCCGGCCCCCAAGGGTGCCCTCGGGCCAGGCTCCTACACGGCTAAGAACATCATCGTGGCGACCGGCGCCCGGCCGCGTGTGCTGCCCGGCCTCGAGCCGGACGGCAAGCTGATCTGGACCTATTACGAGGCGATGGTGCCCGAGACCATGCCGAAGACCCTGCTGGTCATGGGCTCGGGCGCGATCGGCGTGGAATTCGCCTATTTCTACCGGACCATGGGCGCCGAGGTGACGATCGTCGAAGTGCTGCCGCAGATCCTGCCGGTGGAGGATGCCGAAATCGCGGCGCATGCCCGCAAGCGCTTCGAGAAGATGGGCATCAAGGTCATCACCGGCGCCAAGGTGACCGGCGTCGAGAAGGGCGAGTCGTCAATCACGGCGACGATCGATGATGGCAAGGGCGGGCTCAGCAAGATCACGGCCGACCGGCTGATTTCGGCCGTCGGGGTCGTCGGCAACATCGACAATCTCGGGCTGGAGAAGCTCGGCGTGAAGATCGAGCGCGGTATCGTCGCAACGGACGGCAAAGGGGCCACCAACGTGCCCGGCATCTACGCCATTGGCGATATCGCTGGCGCGCCCATGCTGGCCCACAAGGCCGAGCACGAGGGCGTGATCTGCATCGAGACCATCAAGGGCCTGCACACCCATGCGCTCGACCGCGCCATGATCCCGGGCTGCACCTACTGTAATCCGCAGATCGCCTCGGTGGGGCTGACCGAAGCCAAGGCCAAGGAAGCCGGTCATGAACTCAAGATCGGCCGCTTCAATTTCATCGGCAACGGCAAAGCCATCGCGCTTGGCGAACCCGAAGGCCTTGTGAAAACCATCTTCGACGCCAAGACCGGCCAGCTCCTCGGCGCCCATATGATCGGCGCCGAAGTCACCGAGCTCATCCAGGGATTCGTGGTCGCGATGAATTGCGAGACCACGGAAGAAGAGCTTATCCACGCCGTCTTCCCGCATCCGACGCTGTCCGAGACGATGCACGAGAGCGTGTTGGATGCTTATGGTCGGGTGGTGCATATGTAGTATGCGATATCTTGGTGCGAACGCCGCAAGCATGCCATAGCGGGTCGCACTGATCGCAGGGCATGAGCGCCTATTCAACCAAGCCAACAAATACGCCTGGCAACATATTGCGTGCGCCTTCTCTCCGGACTGCCTGGCGAGATGACCGAGACCGAGTACCGCCTCGACGTTTGCGCGAAGCGATCATGCGGGTCGCATCGTTGCATCTGTTCGGTATCGGGCCTCTGACGAGGACGGTGGCGAGCCCGTCGTCTACGACACCTTCCTGCGAGACGAATGTCCAGCTGACACGGTGTTCATACGCTTCAGGGCCGCGCGGCGAGCGATGCCATCGATCATGAAGTCCAGCACTCCGGAGGGGCGCTGGCAACATGCCGTTGAGCAATCGATGAGCTTACAAGCTTGCCATGTCCTGAGGCACGATGTTTGCTAACGCCTCAGAGGCGTTTGTCAACGACAGCCTCCTGGCGATTGGGGTTTGCGGCCGCCGTACAATGGACAGGAGCGGTGATGCAGCACTTGGATATCGATTCTCTTGCAGTGCTGATCGCGGTCAGCCGTCGTCAGAGTTTTTCCGCTGCCGCAAGGGAGATCGGGCGGAGCCAGGCCGCCATCTCGTTCACGGTGGCCCGACTTGAAGAGCAAGTGAAGGTTCGATTGTTCGAACGGACACCACGAGGCGTTATGGCCACGCCCGCCGGCCTCGCCCTCGTGACATATGCCCTACGGATCATCGCGCTCGAAACGGAGGCCCTCAAGTGCCTGCAGGGCGATGTCGACCATGCGCGTGTGCGACTCGGTCTACCGGACGACTACATGGATGGGCTGGGATCGTCGGTGCTGTCGCATTTCGCAGCGGCTTGGCCCCGTGTTCAGGTCGAGATCACCTGTGACTTTTCCCGGCGATTGGAGACGCTGGTTGCCGCGGGC
Organism: Lichenifustis flavocetrariae; assembly: GCF_026130545.1. Lineage (GTDB taxonomy): Bacteria > Pseudomonadota > Alphaproteobacteria > Rhizobiales > Beijerinckiaceae > Lichenihabitans > Lichenihabitans flavocetrariae. The sequence goes on from NZ_JAMOIM010000001.1 coordinate 339,100, forward strand.
GACCTCGATATCGCGGTCATCACGCGTGACAGGCGATCCTTGGCAGGAGAAAAGCTGCGGGACGAGCCGCAAGTCTGGTGCGCTCGGCACGATACCCGGCCCGAACGGGAGGATGTGTTGCCCGTGGCTCTGTTCAGCGACCAGTGCCGCGCCCGGCCTTTGATCGTCGAAGCCTTGGAGGCGCTCCGCCGCCCCTGGCGCCTTGCATTCACCTGCAGTCACCTGCATGGGATCTATGCGGCGGTTGAGCGGGGAGCGCTCGCCGTTCTACCTGCCTCCTGCGTCCCGGCGCATTTCCGTGTCGTCGGACCCGAGGACGGGTTGCCGGACCTTCCGACCCTCGAACTCGCTCTTCTCGTTGGCGAGGGCGTTGGCGTCATGCCACGACGACTGGCGCGAATTCTCCGGGATCGCTTCGTTCCGGATCAGGTCTCGGACGGGAGGACTGCCACTGCCGCCTGAAAGGCAGCCGCGAGAGCATCGATCTCCTCCGGTCCGTGAGAAAACGACATATACACGCGACCGAAACACTGCGGCATCACGATCACGCCTCGCGCCCGCATCGCGTGATGAAGCTCGAGGGAGAATGTCGGTTGCGCAAAGGCCAAGGCCTCAGTGTAGTTTGTCGGGCGGGCACCCGGCCAGATCGTGAAGACAGTGCCATAGCCGCTTGTCTCGATCTCGACAGCCGACCCGGTGTGGCATGCCGCAAATCGGCTCCGTAGGGCGTCGCCTCGCGCGAGCAGGGCTGGATAATCTTGTTGGTCGAGTTCGGCCAATGTCGCGTTGACCGCTGCGCAAGCGACAGGATTGCCACTATAGGTCCCCGCGCGGTTGGCCCGCCCATCTTCCAGAACCCGCATGACGTCGAGGCGCCCAAGGACGGCCGCAACCGCCATGCCGCTTCCGATTGCCTTGCCGACAGTGGCAAGATCGGGATCGAGTCCGAGACGGTGGCTCGTCAGCCCTGCATGGAGGCGGAACCCCATCAGCACCTCGTCGGCGATGAGAAGGGCGCCGTGTCGGCGTGCGAGGGTTTGGAGATGCTCAAGGTAGCCGGGCGCGGGCATGATGCAACCCGCGTTGGCCATCATGGGCTCGACGATGATCCCCGCAATGTCAGTGCGTTCCGCGAAGACCGCTTCCGCATCGGCGAGATCATTGAATCGGGCCAGAACCATGGAGCCATTGTCGGGCCTATGGTTCGCCGCCGGGTGGGCTTCCATCGAACCGGCGTTGCCGAAGGCTTGATCGTCGTACCAGCCGTCATAGCCGGCCGCCATCTTCACCACGCGTGAGCGGCCGGTACAAGCGCGGGCGATGCGACAGGCGAGGTGGACGGCTTCGCTCCCGCTATTGGTGAACACCACCCGCGTGAGCGCACCCGCATGGGCAGCCAGCGCGGCGGCAGCCGCTTCCTCGCTGCGATGGGCGAAGGCCGGCAACGGACCATCGCGCAAGGCTCGCTGTGCTGCTTCGATTACGGTTGGCGGGGCGTGTCCGAGGATCGTGCCACCAAACCCCAATGCCGTGTCGATGTAGCGCCGGTTGTCCGTATCCCAAAGATAGGGGCCCGCCGCGCGCTGCACCGAGAAGGCTTCGCCGGGCAGGGAACGGCCAGCACTGGATATGCCGCCGACGAGATGGGTTGCCGCCATGCCTCAAAGTCCGAAAAAGTGCGGCAGCCACTCGGTCAGGGGCGCTACCATTGCGAGCAGGACCACGCAGGCCACGCTTGCGGCCCAGTAGGGCGCGAGCCAGCGCGACACAGCCCACATGTCCACGCGGGCGACGTTGCAAACCACGAAGATGTTGGTGCCGATCGGGGGCGTGAAGAGCCCGATGCCGAGCGTCACGATGAACAGGAGGCCGATCTGGTATTCACCGAAGCCCGCCGCGCGTGCGATCGGATGAAGGATAGGGCCGAGAATGACCAGGGCTGGCCCGAGGTCGAGCCAGAAGCCCACGACTTTCAGCAACCCGAGGACAAGCATCATCGTGAGCGCCGGGCCGACATGGAGTCCGGTAATCCAGGAAGCCGCCAGCATGGGGATGCGCTCGACAGTCAGGACCCAAGCGAATGGTGTTGCCACCGCCATGACCATCATGATCGCGCCCGTCGTGGCGAGAGCGTCCCGGGCAATCCCGATCAGATGACCGGGTTTCAACTCCCGATAAACCAAAGCCCCGACCAGTAGCGCGTAAATCACCGCGAGACCTGCGGCTTCGGTTGCTGTTGCCAGGCCACCGACGATGGAGCCGAGGATCAGCAGCGGCATCAGCAGGGCCGGTCCGGCGGCGCCGGTCTCGGCCATGAAGCGGCGCATTGTCAACCGCTGCTCAAGGCGGGGAAAGCCGTGACGGACTCCGACGCCATAGGAAACCAGCATGAAGGCTGCGCTGACCAGCAGACCGGGGACAATGCCGGCCACGAACAATCCGCCGATCGACGTGTTGGTGATCACTCCATAAAGGATGATGATCACGCTTGGCGGCACGATGATGCCGAGCGTCCCCGAGGCGGCGGTGACGGCCGCCGCAAACGCGAGGGGATACCCCCGCGCGTGCATGGCCGGTATCATGATGGACGCCACGGCTCCCGTGTCGGCCGTCGCAGAGCCGCTGATGCCGCCGTACACGAGACAAGTCGCGACATTGGCGAGCCCGAGGCCGCCACGCAGACGCCCGAAAAGGCTTTCCGCGACACCCACGATGCGACGCGTCAGGCCGCCCTCGTTCATGATCCCCCCTGCCAAGAGAAACAGTGGGATCGCCGATAAGGTTATGCTGTCGGCCCCGTGCAGGGTCTGCGACGCGAGCCAGGACAGCGGAAGATGCAGTCCGCTCGTCGTGATGGCCAGCAAGGTCGCGGCCGCCATGGCCCAAACCACCGGGATCCCGGCCAACAACAGCACCAGGAAGGTGCCGATCATGAGCGCGACCGTCATACCGGCGTTCCGGCGCCTTGCTGGCCGACAGTCGCGGGAGCGTGCGCCTCGGATGGAGGCACGCGACCGAAGAGGCGACGTAGCGCCAGAACACCGAGGCAGGCTCCGAGCACGGGTGCCGCGGTCAATTGGACAAAGCCCGGCCAGCGCAGCAACGGCGTCGGGACTAGGCCCGAACGGTCGATGGCCGCGATCCCGCTGACCAGAAGGGCAGCACCGACGATCAGCACCACCACCGCACCCAGTTTTTCGAGCAAACGCTGCCAGGGCGGCGAGGCCGCCGACCTTAACACCTCGAAGGCGGCATTCTCCCGCCGTGCCTCGGCCAAACCTGCGCCGAGAAACGTGGTCCAGATGAAAGCGATCCCGGCGACTTCATACGACCATTCGAAGCCGGTCGTACCCAAGAACCGCGTGACCACCGCGATGAGGGTGGCCGCAACCATGACAAGTAAAGATCCAATGCCCGCCGCCGTCAGCAGCCGCAGCGGAAACCTCACTTGCCTTTCGCTTGGTTCGCGGCGGCGGTAACCTCCTCGACGAAAGGCTTTCCCCAGACTTGGCCATATTTGGCATAGACCGACGCCACCGCGGTCTGGAACGGCCCCTTATCGACCGTGTTGACCTCGACGCCCTTACTCTTCAGCTCGGCAATGACGCGCGCATAGGTGCTGTCGAGCTGACCGCGATACCAGGTCACAGTGTCGGCGGCCGACGTGTCGAGGGCTTTTCGCTGCTCCGCCGGCAAGGCATCGTAGCGATCCTTGTTGATGTACCAGAAATTCGCGGTCCAGATGTAATTCGAAATCGTCAAGTACTTGGCGGCCTCGTACCATTTCTGATCCTGGAAATCCCGCATCTCTGGCTCGACCCCATCCACCACATGCGATTGCAGGGCTGTGTAGACCTGCCCGAACGGGATCGCCTGCGGCAGCGCGCCGAGCGCCTTCAACGTGTCGAGGATGACCGGGATCGGCGGCGTGCGCAGCTTCAGACCTGCCAGATCGGCTGGCGCTTTGATGGGCCGGCGGCTGTTCGCAAAATCGCGAAAGCCGGAATCCAGAAAGCCGAGGAGAACAAAACCCTTGTCCTGGCCAAGCGCCTTGAGCTTTTGACCCTCCGGGCCATCCAGAAACCCGTGCACGTTGGCAAGATCGTCGAACAGGAACGGGAGCGCGAGCACGTTCAGTTTGGGATCAATGCCATCGACGACGCCACCCAGTCCGATGTCGATTGAGCCTGCGCCGACACCTTCCGCGATGGGGCCCTCGTCACCAAGTTGGCCGTTCGGGAAATCCTGGATTGTCAGTTGGCCGTTTGTCGCCTGATTGAGCTCGTCGGCAAAGCGGCGAACGGCCTGATCAATCAAACTGTCCTCGCTGCTCGCATGAGCGAGGCGAAGCGTGGTTTCGGCCTGTGCGGCAGGAGACACCACGATCGTCAGTCCAGTGCAACAGAGCGCAATGGCCAGAAGCTTTGATCTCCTCAACACGGGCTCACCTCTTCGTTGACATCGCGTCAGGATGAGGCTCCGTCCCAGGGGCGTCAAACTCCGCGTGGAGCAGTGGCTTCCAAGAATTTCCGCAACGCTATCGGTGATGCTTATGACGTCAGCGCGAGCTCTGGGTTTCGCGGTGGGAGTGAACGGATTTCCCATGCGGTGGACGCTTGGGTCGACGGGTCGAGACGATCGTCCACGAGGTCAATTTACCCGGCATTTCTATGAGCAACAGCCGCTGTCTTCTCCGGAGGCGATGCTGACATCTGGCTCCCGAAGACGAACCGCAGGGCCGATGGTCGGATCTCTCTCGATCACCCTCCTGCCCAGGTTAAATTCGTTTCATCCGCGTTCTTCCTGTAACGAGCGCGCGGCTCACCACGTATCTTCCTTCGTACAGGGCGGAATGCAGGCGAGGAGATGATCGATGACGACGCGACGCACGTTTTTGGGCACGGCCGCGGCCGGATTGTCAGCAGCTCTCCTGCCGATGGGGTGGAGCCAACATGCGAAGGCCGAGACCTTCGCGGTCACGCACAGCGAGGCCGAGTGGCGCAAGCTTCTGACCGGGGATCAGTTCACCGTCCTGCGCAGGAGTGGAACGGAGCGGCCCTTCACCAGCAAGCTGCTCGACGAGCACCGGGCTGGAACCTTTAGCTGCGCTGGCTGCGAGCAGGCGGCATTTTCCTCCGACACGAAATTCGACAGTGGCACGGGCTGGCCTAGCTTCTGGGCGCCGATCGAGAAGGGTGTGGGGCAGGAAACCGATTCAAGCTTCGGCATGGCGCGCACCGCCATCCATTGCGCGCGCTGCGGCGGTCATCTCGGCCATGTCTTCGATGACGGCCCGAAGCCGACAGGGCTGCGCTATTGCATGAACGGAGTGGCGCTGTCGTTCAAACCGACAGCGGCATAGCGTCGGGACCACCATGGTCCTTCTCGCGCGGCGCCGTGCGGGACCCGTTTCGTCGATACGGCGCGGGATGGCCGCGGCACCATGACCAGCCCGTGCCGCTACATGCTTGTGCGATCGGGCAGTACGATGGCCGATCACACGTCCGACATCACCTTCCTCGACCCTGCGTTCAGGCTCATGCCTTTGCGCTTGGCTGACAATGGAGCTTCATCATGAGAATAAACACGCATTGGATCTCGGGCCGGACTGGCAGGTCCGTTCTTCTTGCCGCCGGCCTTGTCGCGGCGGGCGCCGCTTTGGGGCTCGCGCCCCGGTCCTTCGCCGACGAAGTTCGCGCCGTGCCGGCGCCGGCCGTTGACGAAACGCCGAACGGAGCGACATCGGAGACCGCGGTCCTGGCCGGCGGCTGTTTTTGGGGTGTTCAGGGTGTCTACCAACATGTCCAGGGCGTGACGAGCGCCGTCTCGGGCTATGCCGGCGGCGACAAGAGCACGGCGAACTACGACGAGGTCAGCGAGGGCACGACCGGCCACGCGGAGTCGGTGAAGATCACCTTCGACCCGCGCCGCATCAGCTATGGCAAGATTCTGCAAATCTACTTCTCGGCCGTGCACAACCCGACCGAACTGAACCGCCAGGGTCCCGACAGCGGCACCCAATATCGATCGGCCGTCTTCCCCACCAGCGACGAGCAGGCCCGGGTGGCCAAGGCCTACAAGTCCCAACTCGGGGCCGCCCATGTCTTCGACGCCGCCCTGGTGACGAAGATCGAGCCGGGCAAGAGCTTCTATCCGGCGGAGGCGCATCACCAGGACTTCCTGGCCCGCAACCCGACCTATCCGTATATCGCCGTCAATGACATCCCGAAGGTCGAGGCCCTGAAGCGGATGTATCCGGACGTCTACCGCGCCGACCCGGTGCTCGTCGCTGCAGCGCCGAACACGAACTAAGGGTCCGCAGTCGGGTTGTTGCTCTTTCGCTCAACGAGAGCGCTCTCGGCGCAAAGCGGTGTTTACCGCTTTTTGCGCCGAAGCTGGTCGAAGTAGACGATTAGGATAATCAACGCGCCGGTGATGATGCGCTGCCAGAACGGATTCACGTTGAGCAGGTTCGCGCCATTGTTGATCGTGGTGAGGATAAACGAGCCGAGGAGAGGCCCCTGCACGGAGCCGACTGCCCCGAAAAGGCTCGTGCCGCCGATCACCGAGGACGCGATGGCCTGAAGCTCCCAGCCTTCGCCCTGCGTGGCATTGCCGATGCCGATACGGGCCGCTAGCAGCACGCCGACGAAGGCCGCGAGACCCGCCGAGATGATATAGGCGAGATAGATCATCGCCTTGACGTTCACGCCCGTCAGCCGCGCGGCCTCCGCGTTCGAGCCGATGGCGTAGAGATAGCGTCCCCACCGGGTGTGTTGCAGCAGCACATAGGCCGGAACCGCGACGACGATCACCATCCAGAAGAGCGACGGGATGCCGAAGTAGCTTTCGAGTGAGAAGCCAGTGAACTCCTTCGGCATGCCCGAAATTGTCTGGCCGTTCGTGATCAGGAGGCCGATGCCGCGGAGGGCCGTCAGCGTGGCCAGGGTCATGATGAAGGGCGGCAGGCCAAGCTGCACGATACCGAAACCGTGAAAGGCTCCCACCGCGACGCCCATCAACACCGTCAGGGCAATCGCGCCTGCGATACCGAAGCCGTGCGTCATGAGCAGCGCCGTGATGACGCTCGCGAATCCCACGACCGCGCCGACCGACAGATCGATACCGGCCGTGATGATCACGAAGGTCTGACCCACCGCGATGATCGCCACCATCGAGCCCTGCCGCATGAGGTTCGAGAGGTTGCGTTCCGTCAGGAAGGTGGTGGTGGAGAGCGAGAGCCCGATCCACAGGAGCAGCAGCAGGCCTAGCAGCGTCAGGCTCAAGACGAGACCCATGCGCGACCCGCGTGGGGCGGGGCTCGGCGGGGCCGCGGTTGCGAGCGGGTCCTTGGTTTGCACGGTCATGGCGGGCTCGCGAAAAAGAGGGTCAGACGCCGATGGCTTCGGTAAGAATGGATTCCTGGTCCGCCTCGCGGCCGACATGGCTCGCGACCAATTGGCCGCGCCGGAACACGTGCAGCGTGTCGCTGAGGTCGTAGACCTCTGGCAGGTAGGACGAGATCAGGATGATGCCGGCGCCATCTTTCAGCAGCCGGGCGAAGATCTTGTAGATCTCGACCTTGGTGCCGACGTCGACTCCGACGGTCGGCTCGTCGAAGATGAACAGCTTGGCGCCGTGGTTCAGCCATTTGCCGACCACGACCTTCTGCTGGTTGCCGCCAGAAAGGCTCGAGACATGGGCCTCGCGCGAGGCGGTCTTGACCTGCACGTCGCGGATCTGCTTGTCGGCCGCCGAACGCTCGGCGGTTGGATGCAGCAGGATGCCCCGCGTCAGCCGATCGAAAACCGGCAGGTTGATGTTCAACCCGACCCCGAGATTGAGGCAAAGCCCCTGGTCACGACGGCTTTCCGGCACGAGCGCGATCCCGCGTCGGATGGCATCGGCCTCGTTGCGGATGGTGATCTCCGTACCGTTCCAGAAGACCGAACCGCCGCTTTTGGCAAACCGCCCGAAGACGGTCTGCACGAACTCGCTGCGCCCCGCGCCGATCAGGCCATAGAGCCCGACGACTTCGCCCGCCCGTACCGCCAATGAAACATCCGTGAATCCCGGCCCCGAGAGCCCCTGGGTGCGCAGGATCTCCGGCCCGAACGGGATCGTCTCCTTGTAGTGGATCTGATCGACCGAACGGTTGATCATTCCTTTGATCAGCGCGCCCTCGTTGGTCTCGCTCACCTTGCTGGTCGAGACCAGCGCGCCGTCACGCAGGATCGACACGCGGTCAGCCAGTTCGAACACTTCTTCCAGGCGGTGACTGATGTAGACGATCGTCACACCCTCGGCTTTGAGCCGACGGATGAGGGCGAAAAGTTGAGCCGCTTCCTGCCGCGTGAGATAGCCGGTCGGCTCGTCGAAGATGAGAAATCGCGTGCCACGGGTCGAGGCCCGCGCGGTCGCCACCAACTGCTGCTGGCCGATGGTCAGGCTCGACAGCGTCGCGCCTGCCTGGATCGCGAAGCCGATGTCGTCGAGGATCTTCTGCCCGGCCCGCACCATGGCGCGATGGCGCAACAGACCGAAGCGGGTACTCTCGTCGCCGAGGAACAGGTTCGCGGCCACGCTGAGATGCGGGCACAGCACCACTTCTTGATGCACCGCATTGATGCCGAGCCCGATTGCCTCATGCGGCGAGGCAAGCGCCACCGAACGGCCCTCCCAGAGGATCTCGCCGCTTGAACGCTGATGAACGCCTGTCAGGGTCTTGATCAGGGTCGACTTGCCGGCCCCGTTCTCACCCACGATGGCGTGGATTTCGCCGGGCATGAAGTCGAGGTCGACGCTCTTCAGCGCGTGGGTGGCGCCAAACCGTTTATCGAGCTTCTGCAGCACCAAAAGGGGTGCCACGACGGCCTGCGCCGCAGGACGTTCGAGCGTCATCGTGCTCATGGAACCCTCCCTCGAATGCCGCCGCCCGCGTGGGACGGCGGCAGAATGTCGACGATAGGCGGGTCAGTTCAGCTTGGGATTTAGCAATTCTTGGCTGCGGGGCGTGCTCATATTGGCCTTGGTGATGGCGTTCACGCCCGTATCGACATTGGCCGCCACGTTTTCGCCTTTGGAGGCGGCGAGGGCGGTCTTGACCCCATCGTAACCCATGCGGAAAGGGTCCTGCACAATCAGGGCATAGATTGTGCCGTCCTGAAGGTAGCCTACGAGCTTGGGGTCGCTGTCGAACGCGATGAGGGTCATCTTGTCACCGAGCTTGTTCTCAGCAACGGCCTGACCCGCGCCCTGGCCCATGATGAGGTTATCGGCAAAGGCACCGACGAGGGTCGGGTCGGCCGTAATGAGGTCCGTCATGATGTTCAGGCCTGTGGTGGCCTGTCCGTCCGCCACCTTTTCCTGTGTCAGCTTCAGACCGGGATATTTCTTCAACTCTTCCTTGAAGCCCTGTACCCGCTGATCGAGCGAGCCGACGCCCGGGAGCGAGTTGATGAGCGCCACATTACCTTCGGCCTTGCCGGTCTTAGCCTTCACGCCCTCCGCGAGTGCATCTGCCGCCACACGGCCGCCCTGGACGTTGTCGGTGGTGAGGAAGGATGTAAACGCCTTGGAATCAGCGGCTGAGTCGATGCCGATAATCTTCACCGATTTCGCGGCTTCGTCGATCGGCTTGCCGAGCGCCGCAAACTGGGTTGGCGAAATCACGACGGCGGCCGGTTTGCTGGCGACCGCATTCTCCAGGATCGTGATTTGACCATTGATGTCCGACTCGGATTGGGCGCCGAGTTCCGGCACCTTTACGCCGAGGTCTTTGCCTGCCTTGCGGGCGCCGGCCAGCACGATCTGCCAATAGTTCGAAGTCGTATCCTTGACGATCACCGGGATCGTCGTTTCGGCTGCAAAGGATGTCCCGCCGAAGCTCAGGAGAATCGGAAAAACCGTCGCCAAAAGAATCTTTTTCATCGCATTCCCTCCGTAATGTGTCTTGTCGGGCGTTCTTCGACGCCTTGGTGAGATCCATCCCACAATCGACGCACGCGGTCACGCGGCGTTGAACACCAGTGGCCAGTCCGGCCGAGTTATTTCCGCGCCTCGCACCACCGAATGCTGCGTCAGTCGACCTCAACCAGAGCCTTCACCACCCCGGCGCCAGGCCCGATCAGCTTGGCGAACTCGCTTGGCAATTGATCGAGGGTAAGCCGATGCGTGTTGAGGGCCTTTGTTGGAATCCGACCTGCACCGAGTGCGGCCACCACGGTCTCGAAATCCTCGCGCGTCGCATTGCGGCTGCCGAGCAGCGTCGTCTCCCGCTTGTGGAACTCCGGATCAGAAAAGCTGATCTGGCTGCTGACGATCGAGACGAGCACGTAGGTGCCGCCATGCGCCACGAAACCGAAGCCGCGCTCCATGGCGGCCGGGCTCCCGGTCGCATCGAAGACGACATCGAACATGTCGCCATCCGTAAGTCGGGACAGCTGGGCTGCGTCGTCCGTGCCGGTCTGCACGACGGAGGAAACGCCGAGATGCGCCGAACAGAAATCCAGGCGATCGGCGCGCGAATCGAGCACTGTCACACGACCGCCCTTGAGACCGGCAAAAAGCGCGACCGCCATGCCGATCGGCCCCCCGCCGACGATCAGAATCCGTTCATCGCCACCAAGATTGCTGCGCCGGACCGCATGCGCCCCAATGGCCAAGAACTCGACCATGGCGGCCTCATCGAGGCTCAAGCCGGGCACGGGCAGAATAGCGTGCTCAGGCAGGCTCAGGTAGCCCGTCATTCCGCCGTCGCGATGCACCCCGAGTACCTGGAGTGTGGTGCAACAATTGGTCTTACCATGACGGCAGGCGACACAATGGCCGCAGGAAAGGTAGGGGATGATGCAAGCCGTATCGCCGATGCGAAGCGCGCTGCCATCCGGCACCTCCTCGATCACCCCGGCGAGCTCATGTCCCATCACGCGCGGATAGGCGAGATAGGGCTGATTTCCTGAAAAGATGTGGAGATCCGTGCCGCAGATGCCCACGCGGCGGATGCGCACCAGCACCTCGCCGTTGCCCCGCATCGGCTTGGCGCGCTGTTCCGCTTTCAAAAGACCAGGAGTCTCGCACACGATTGTCAGCATGAGATCATCGACGCTTCTTCCCCGATCCCGACCATTCAGTCATTTTTGGCCTTACCAATTAGCGCCAACCTACTAAGATGTGCTGCATGCCGTCAAGTCCGTCTGATCGGTTCGATCCAGTGAGCCTAACCCCTACAAAGCGAGGCGAGCCGCGCCGGCTCTATCAGCAGGTCGCGGACCAGATTCGCGCGCATATCCGCAGCGGTCGTTTTCCGCCCCTGTCGCGGCTACCCGCCGAGCGGGACTTGGCCCAGCAACTCGACGTGTCACGGCCGTCATTGCGTGAAGCGCTGATCGCGCTCGAAATCGATGGTAGTGTCGACATCCGGATGGGCTCCGGCATTTACGTCTGCGCTCCCTCCGAGGCCCAGGGGAGCGCGACCCAGGCGCTCGGCGAAAGTCCCTCGGAGTTAATGCAGGCGCGGGCGGCGATCGAAGGGGCAACGGTGGTGTTGGCTTGCGCCCGCATGACACCGGAAGCGCTCGCGGAGTTGCGGCAGATGCTTGATCGGATGCGGTCGATGATTGCGGAAGGAGTGACGCCCTTCGAACACGATCGCGCCTTCCACATGGCGATCGCTCAGCAGGCCGGCAATTCGGTGCTGGCTCGCATCGTCGGCGAGATGTTCGACGAGCGTCAGAGCCGCATCGCTGCCGGTCTCAGCCGAAAATACGAGACGCCCGACACCTGGATCGCGGCCTTGGCCGAGCACGAACTGATCTACGCGGCTTTCGAGGCCGTGGATCCGCTCTGGGCTCAATCCGCCATGACCCGCCACATCCAGCTTTCCGCAGACCGGTGGACGCGTGACATGGAAGAGTGAGCCGGCGCTCGCTCTGCTGTCGAACGTTGCCAAGGCCCAGTTGAGGGCCTCAACGAGACTGAAGTGTCAGGACGGCAGCAGCAACTCCGGTAATCCTGAAAGATCGTCCAGCACGACGTCGGGCACCCAGTCCGGATTGAGCGGCTCGCCGATCCGGTCGATCCAGACGGATCCGATACCGAGTTCGTGGCAGACCTTGAGGTCGGTGAACTGACCCATGCCGACGTGAATGGTCTCGTCCTTCGTCACCCCCATGACGGCATATGCGTGCAGGAACAGCTGATGATCCGGTTTATATGCTCGAGCCTGCTGAGCCGTGACGACGTAGTCGAGCGGGGTGCCGATCGCGGCAATCGTGCCGGTTATCAGCTCGTCATCGGTGTTGCTGATGACTGCGAGCCTATAGCGCTCCCGTAGCCGAGCCAGCGCGGCCGGCACCTCGGGATGGGGCGCGATCCACCGCAGGATCGACAGCAATGTTTCCTGATCGTCCGAGGTGGCAGAGTAACCAGCATCACGCAGCACTTCGTTGAGGCTCGACTGCAAGACGGCTTTGTAGTTGCAGAAGGGCGAACGCTGCTGCCGCTCCACCGCCGCCTCACGCAGCCGATCAGCGAGGGCAGTTACCTGCTCGTCCGTCTCGTTCCCTCGCAGACGCCTGGAAAGGATTGCGCGGACTGCCCGCCTCACGGCGTCGTGCCATTGCACCAGCGTGCCATAGCAATCGAAGGTGATGACCTTAGGAATTGGATCAAGCTTCAGCATGGCCGGCCATACCCCTCGAATGTGACCTTGGATCGAGCGGACAGGTGTCGCTCAGAATGCCTGTTATTCACGAGAACCAGCCTTTCGCGTGCCGGGTTCTCGCAGGCCGGATCGAAGTTGGAGATCCCACCACAGCCAAATCGCAATCTACCGATCGCTCGCATTTTAGACTAGGACTGGCTCATTGCCCGTCGGTTTGGGATGAGGGTCGCCATGAAGACACAGTCCTCCCATGCGCCAGAATTTGCAGTTCTCCTCCGTATCAACCCGCTGTTCGGCGACCTGGACCCCAATATTATCGCCGGTCTCGCCGGTCTCTGCTCCACACGTTGCTTGACCCCCAAGGAGGTGCTGTTTCGCAAGGGCGATCCGGGCGACGCCCTCTACGGCATTCGGCGGGGCCAGATCGGAATCGAATTCTGGACCCGGAATGGAACCCACGTGACCCTGAACACTCTGGGCAGTGGCGATATTTTCGGAGAGGTTGCGATGCTCGACGGCTGCGAACGCACCGCCGATGCGGTCGCGTTGGAAGCGACTGAATTGTTTTCCCTCCGCCGTGAGCACGTGATCGCGCATCTCGAGCGAGAGCCAAGTATCGCGCTCAAGTTCATCGAGCTTTTGTGCAAACGGCTTCGTTATATGTCCGGCCGGATGGAAGAAGTCGTGAGCTTGAAGATGGGCGCCCGCCTGGCGCGCCGACTACTGGTTCTCTCGGAGGATTTCGGCAGCGACGTCACGATTTCACAGGAACAATTGGCCGCTCATGTCGGGGCGGCCCGCGAAAGCGTCAACCGGCAGCTTCAGCTCTGGCATAAGAGCGGCATCCTCGACCTGAGGCGCGGCACGATCGCGGTCAAGAATACCGACGCACTCGCGGCGGAAGCACGAAAGATGTGATCCGCCCTATCAGGGTGTCAGCAGGAACAGTTTGGCGCTTGCGGCGACACGATCGCCTCGGCGCTTGGCTTCGTCGAGCATCGTGCCGAAGAGCTTGTCGGCCTGTTGAGCGCCCTCCTGTTTAAGGACATCGAAGGGACCGGAACTCGCAACCGAAATCAACATTTCAGGCACGCGTCCGGCACCTGGATTGTGCGAGACAGGAATATCGAAGGTCTTTGCATCCCCGTCGTCCTTCAGGCTTTTGGACAGGTCGACGACGCCGCCATCTTCTTGAACGAGCAGCAAGGCCAGTGTCCTGGCGGAACCGGAAATCGATCCCGCAACGGATTTGCCCCGACCGACGCTGGTGTTTTTCACGAACAGAGAGGGAGCCTCGGCTCCGTCCTTCCCGGCCTGCCGCAGGAAGTCGACGGCGGGGCATTGCTTGGACCAGATCCTGTTGCCGACGATCTCCGGCGAGAAGCCGATATCCCGGGTGAAGGCCGCGTCGAAGGCCTGGAACGCATCCTTGGCCTGGGCAAAACCGTCGATCGCGGCTGAGGTGTCCGTCACTTTGACCGGTAAGGCCAAAAAGCATCCGCCGCCGTCATAAGCCTTGATGTAGTCGATGGTGCGATCGGCCGCGGTCCGAGGCGGTTGAGCCGGTGCCTTGGGGGGCTGAGGTTGAACAGGTGTATCCTGGTTGGCCTTGTCCGAATTGAGCGCGGACGATTGCTCGTTGGCTGTTCCGCCGTCTGTGGGCTTGTCATCGGGATTCTTTGGCCCCTGCGTCTCCGTCGGCACTGCTGTTTCGGTTGGCACGGCCGAGGAGGCCAGGCGGGGTCGCTCACGCGGCGCCAGCCACTCATAGGCACCCAAACCCGCGCCACCGACCAGGATGAGCCCCAACGCACAGCCGAGGATCCAGCGCTCCACCGGAACCTTCGGCCGTTCGACGGGCAGGAAAGCGCGAGCCGAGGGCGCGAGCCTCTGCGTCTCCGCCGGCGGAGCGGGGAAGCTCGCGCGCTCCACCTTGGCTGTCCATTCCGCGACCTCCTGCATCGATTGCGGCCGCTTTTGCGGATGGGGCTGCAGCATGCGTTCGAGCAGGGGCCGCAGCCTTGGATCGATCCCTTCGAGGCTTGGCACCCCTTGCCGCTTTTCGACGACCTCGGCCTGCGTGCCACCCATGTCGAGCGGTCTCCCGAGACTGGATTCCGCGAGAACCAACCCGAAACTGTAGATGTCGGAAAGCGGGGACACGTTACCGCCCATCAAGCCGAGCTGCTCAGGTGAGACGTAGTTGTACTTGCCCGCAAACCCGTCGCCGATAATCGTCGCGCCTCCGATCTCGGCGGCCCGGGCAATGCCGAAATCGATGATCTTCGCGCGCGAAACGTCCCGTGCCGGCACGATGATATTGTCCGACGAGATGTCGCGATGAACGATGCCGCGACCATGAGCGACCTGGAGACCGGACGCGACCCGCCGACGCAGGGCCGAGACCTCGTCGAACGACAGGGGGCCTTGCTTCAACAGCTCCGGCAGCGGTGGACCGTCGACGAATTCCATCGCGAGATAATGCCGCCGCAATGTCGGATCGAAGGAAAAACTGTAGTAGCGGACGATCGCATCATGCGTGATGTCCTTGAGGACAAGGGCTTCTTTCTGGAACAGCGCCGCCGCCACCTTGTTGTCCATCATGTCGGGCCGGATCACCTTGATGGCCACGCCGCCGCCGCTGTGGATTTCGTGGCCTTTGAAGATCTCCCCCATTCCGCCGCTGCCGATCGGCGTGTCGATCTGATAGGTGTCGTTGAGGACCGAACCTGGCTGCAAGATTGGCTGGGCGATGGTTGATGCCGAGGAAATCGTCGGCAACTCCGTCTCGGGCAGGGTGGCGATATAGTCTGCCGCCAACCGGAAGATCTGCACCGGATGGGCAATGTTCTTCAGCGTCTGTTCGCCCGCATCGACGAACGGGAAGGGGAGGCGGCCCCGGATCTGCTCCTGGATCGAGCGCGAGATGCAAAGCCCGCCGGGCTCGCATAGGCTTTCCAGCCGGGCCGCCACATTGATGCCGTCGCCGTAGATCTTGTCGCCGTCGACCACAATGTCGCCGAGGTTGATCCCGAGGCGGAACCGCAACTGACGCTCAGGGGGCACTGTTGCGTTTCGGGCCAGCATGCCGCGCTGGATCGCGATCGCGCAGGAGACCGCCGCGACGGCGCTACCGAATTCCATCAGCATGGAATCGCCCGCCGCATCGACCAGGCGAGCCCGGAACGAGGCGAGCGCGGGCAGAATGAGGTCCCGGCGATGCGCCTTCAGGGCCGCCATAGTGCCGACTTCGTCGATCCCCATGAGCCGGCTATATCCAACCACGTCGCCGAGGATGATGGCGGCTAGCCTACGTTCGGTCAGCGCCTCGGACACGGAACATCCTGTTTTGACAATCGCGCTACCTTATCATCGTTCGATCCAACCGCGAGCGCGTCGCAGGAGGAGGGTCAAAAAGGGTTTGGATCGAGGATCGTCGTAGCGCCGGAAGTCGGCTCGCAATGAAAGTAGTACCGGACCACCACCACCGTGACATTGTCGACGCCACCACGCCCGATCGCGAGATCCACCAAGGCGCGGCAGGCGTCCTGCGGAGTTCGGCCGGGTAGCGTGGCATGGAGTTCGGCATCCGTCACATAGTTCGTGAGGCCATCGGAGCAGAGCAGGAACGTGTCACCATGTCGAAGCACCCCTTGAGCGATTTCCAGCTCTAGCTCGCTCGACACCCCGATGGCGCGCGTCAGAATGTGACGGCCCGGCGAGGTGCGGCCCTCCTGCTCGGTGAGTAGGCCACGTTCGACGAGATCCTGGACCTCCGTATGGTCTCGTGACACCAACGCAATGCCGTCCTTTTGAACGAGGTAGATGCGGCTGTCTCCGGCCCATACGCACGCATAGTGGACGTCATGGGTCAGGAGAGCCGCAAGGGTCGTACCGATAACGGTGCCTGTCTCAGCAGCGACCCGCATCAATTCATTGTTGACGTCGACCACACAGGCTTCGCAGGCGCGGAGCAGCTGAGCGGCCGAGGCCTGCGGCATGATCGTGCGGAGCGCATCGATCATGGCATGGCTGGCATAGTGCCCGGCATCGTGGCCGCCCATGCCGTCCGCCACCGCCCAGAGGCCCGCCGGGGTACCGGCCAGGCAGGCGTCCTGGTTCTCGCGCTGTTGCGTGCCGGGATGGGTCGAGGCACCTGTCTCGAAGCGTGACAGGAGAGGAGGGACCATGGTTTGAGCCTCCCGGCATCACGCCAGCAAGTCGCTGAAATCGCCCGTCATCATTCCGGTGAACACGAATGGGTCCGGCATCCGGCGCTTGGCCATGGCGAAGGCCGGAAACCCTTCGCCACCCACAGTCCACCAGAAGCTTGATGCCGCATAGGCGGCGGCATGGTCAGCCATACGGGCCGAAGTGAAAACGTCGGTGAAATGATCCTGGGCGGCCTCGATCAGGACCGTGCCGTCAGACAGTGAAAGCGCTCCCCGCCTGGCGAAAGGCGGGATGGCATCGCTGGGGGTTTCCAGTCGGTCGAGCGCCGCCACGACGCTTTCATAGGTGGTCTCGGGTTCGAGGGTCGACAGAAGGAAGTCCTCGGCCGCCGTGAACCATCCGGTCTGAGCTTCGAATTCCGGCGGCGGGAGCGCGCGGGCGTCACCGGCCCGAACGAAGACCGTGAGCGGGAAGTACCGTCCGATCGCATCGAGCGACGGCATGAAAGCCCCGATGATCGTCTCGCCGCAGAGCTCAGACCCGAGCCAGAAACGCCAGATCGGGGCTTTCAGGAAAGCCGGTCGCCAAGCGGTACCGAGCCGCAGCGCACTCGCCGAAACGCCTCCCTGCAGCCAGGCTTCCCAGAGCACCAAGAATTCCCGGGACGCCGACACGGCGATGAAGTCGCGCTTCGAAGGGAGTTTCCCATAGAGTCCGTTGCGCATGGCAGAGGGTTCCGTTCAGATCCGGGCCGGACACTGGAATTGCCGCACCATGGCAAGGTTGAGGGGATTGACGGCGGACGCGGCGGCGAATTGGAATTTATAGGTTTGGCCGCCGCTGAAAAACGACACGCTGGTGCCGCCGCGGCCGGCGTCGTCGAGCAGGCGGAACAGCGACCAGACGCCCGTCTTGTTGACCAGGGTCGACACCTCGGGAGGGGTGGCAGTCTGGGTGGTTGCCGGTGCGTCCGCGGCCGGCGTTGAGGCGGTCGAGAGCGTGATCTTGATCTGGTAGGTCCCCGGCCCGGGCCAGGATGCCGCCGTCGGCGCGCTATTGCCAGCCAGGGCCGTGATCGGCGTTCCGTAGAAATCGATCTTGGCCGTCACGCTCGGGTCCGTGATGGCGGGCGGGGTCACGGTGACCATGAAGGAGGGCTGGGCGCTGCCTGAGCCGAAATAGGCGTCCCGGATCTGGCTCGCATCCGTGAAACTTTTCAGGAGGCTTGGTGACAGCGCGCGTGCAACGGGATCACCAGGCCTCCAAACCCAGCCCCGCCCGGATTTCTGCGCGAATTTGGCGAGATTGCGGGTGAAGAAGGAATCGAGTTCCCCGCCCGGCCCGAAGACCCGTCCGAAATCGACGAGCCCGATGTCACGATCCGAGGCTTTGACAAAGGGATAGCGGTTGTCTGTCGCGGCCCTGCACGTGTCGGCGACCTGATCGAGCTCCTGGGCCAGAAGACCGATGGCGGTTCTCACCTCCTCGCTGTCGAATTCCGCCGCCGCACCCTGGATCATGTCGGAAAATGGGACCGGCAAGCTGGGACCGAGGTTGCGCAAGGCGGCGATCTGCAATTGGAGGTCCGCGTTGGTCTGCGGCCTGTCGCTCGGGTTGCTGGCCTGCCGCTTCAGGTCGTTCGCGATATTGCCGAGCGTCTTCAGCAATTGGTCGATTGGCCGGGTTCCGGCATCGCCGGAGAGCATATCCTGGAACCCTTTGAACGCATCCTCGATCGCCGCGCCCGGCGCGCCGTCCTGCAAAAGCCCCGAACTTTCGACCGCAGGCTTGGTTTCGGCCGAGGCGTCGGCGGGTTTCGGCGGCGGCCGCGTGACTGCGGTCTGATCGCGGATCCCTTCGATCAGTTGTCGGATCGGCGATGTCGGCGAGGCGGCAGCCGTCAACGCCACATAGGTCTTGTCGGTCGCGAACCGTTTCAGGCGGATCTTGCGCAGCATCTGCTGCCAGGACGCGATGAAATCGCGCGTGTAAATCGCGAGCAAATCCTGCGGCAACGTCTTGTATTGCTCGGCCAGGGAGGATTGCTTGGCGGACTCGCCGAGCACCCAGCGTTCCGCGTCGATCTGGCTCGCGATCTCGGCGAAGCGGCCGAGCAGCGCGCGGTGAAACCCGTCATAGGTGTAGAAATAGGGCACGTGGATCGTCGCGAGCGGCTCGGGGCCCGCGGCTTCGAACACGGTGGCGAGCTGAGAGCCGCCCTGCCGAACCAGCGACCAATCGGGTTGCTTGGCCGAAGGCGAGGCTTGCGACTTCAACAGCTCATAGGCCCGCTGGGCGA
The DNA here is from genome assembly GCF_026130545.1 of Lichenifustis flavocetrariae. Taxonomy (GTDB): domain Bacteria; phylum Pseudomonadota; class Alphaproteobacteria; order Rhizobiales; family Beijerinckiaceae; genus Lichenihabitans; species Lichenihabitans flavocetrariae. The sequence goes on from NZ_JAMOIM010000001.1 coordinate 358,236, forward strand.
CGCTCAGTTGAGCGAGCGAAGCCTCGCTGTCTTCGAGCAACGGCCGGCTGAGAGACACCAGGGGTTTGTCGCCCTCGTCGAGATCGAGCATGGCCTGGAGATGCTCTTCCAGGGCCTTGCGGCCCGGCTCGTTGCCTTCGCCGAGATAGAGGTTGTCGGCCCAGTCGCGCCGCATCCAGTCGAGCACGAGTGCTGGATCGGTCTTATGCAGGCCACCCAGCATCTTGTAGACTTTCAGGGCCGGGTAGATCACGCCGGGATCGGTGCGCTTGGCGTCGAGCACCTCTTCAAGCCGGAAGATCAGGCGGGGGCGAAACATCCGCTCGAGCGCCACATGATACGAGGTGATCGCGGAGGATTGCAGCCTGTCGTGCTGGCTCAAGCCGAAGGTCTCGGCCAACGGAACAGCCTCCGTCCGTTCGGCATAGCCATCGGGAAGCGCGCGCAGCCGCCCGAGTTGCGGCAGCACCTTGGACAGATCATGGCTCGCGATGGTGGTTTGCTGCGACACGCCATTGTCGTTCGCGGTGTAATCCGCGACGGCGGATTTGACGTCCGAAATGAGCGTCGCGTTGCGGCCGTAGCTGATCCACCACAGGCCCACGAGGCCGAAACCGACCAGGATCATCGCCGCATAGGCGCAGGCTTTGAGGATCGCGGCCCGGCGCACCGCAGCGCGATCGGTCGACACCCAAGCGGCCTCGCCGATAATGACTTTGTTAATGAGGTCGGTGAGGAAGAAGCTCTTGCCCTCGCCCGAATAGCTCGATGCGGCGATCTCCACGGTGCCGAAACTCTTTTCGAGCGCCCCGATCAGTTGATCGATCGGAGTCCCCTCTTGGGTTCCGGATGTAAAATAGAAGCCGCGCAGCGTCGCATTGGCGTGATAGCGGGTCGGCTCGAAGATCTGGTTCAGGAAATCGAACAGCGGGCGCTTCAACGCCTCCATCTGCGTCGGAAACCCGTAGAGCTGCACGCGGGTGGCGGGCGCCGGCTCGTCCTGGAGCCGGTCCAGCATCTCCTCGTTGAGACTTTCGACAAGCGCGTCGAACTCGGCCGGCACTTGGCCGACGAGGTTGCTGGTCTTGTCGCTCGTCTGGAACGTCGCGCCGAAGACCTGCGCGCGCCCGGTTTGGCCGAGGTTCTGGAAGAACTCGTTGAAGCCGAGAACGAGGTCCATCTTGGTGAACAGGGCATAGACCGGGAAGTCGACCTTCAGACGGGTGTGCAATTCGAGAAGGCGCGCCCGCATGGCGGCGGCGAGAGCGGCGAGGTCGGTGGCGCTGAGCGTCAGAATGTCCTCGATGCTGATCGCCACCAGGACGCCGTTGATCGGCTGTTTCGGCCGCCCCCTCTTCAATGTGTCCAGGAATGCGAACCAGCTTTTCTGGTCGGCCTGCGGGTCGGATTCATGCGTGGTGTAGCGGCCTGCCGTGTCGATCAACACGGCTTCCTCGGTGAACCACCAATCGCAATAGCGTGTGCCCCCGACGCCCGCGACGACCGCGGGCCGCCCACCGCCGGCCAGCGGGAATTTCAAGCCGGAATTGACCAGGGCGGTGGTCTTGCCCGATCCGGGCCGCCCGATCAGGACGTACCAAGGCAGGTCATAGAGATAGCTGGCCTTGCCGCCCCGCGCGTTCTTCAGCGTCGCGAGCGCATCGTTCATCCGCCCTTTGAGGACGTCCGCGTCGCTGTGGTCAGGCTCCGCGCCGCTCAGGCTTTCGGCGACCTGGTCGGCGCCTTTACGGCGGCGCCAGATTTTGACGCCCGCAAGCGATCCGGCGCCGGCGACGAGAAGCAGGATCAGAATGTCGCGAACGATCGGATTTTCGAGCGGCCGCATGTCGCCGAAGGCGATCAGCGGGCCCGCCAGATAGACGATCGCGGACAACGACCCGAGCCCCAGCCCGTAGAGAACGATGCGGATGATTTCCTTCGACATCGTCGTGTTCTCTTACCCTCGACGCGAGTTCGATGCCGGATGGACGCCGTCGCGCATGGTTCAATCGGTCCGCTGCACGAGGATTTCGACGCGACGGTTCTGCCGTCGTCCAGCCTCGGTCTTGTTGTCGGCGATCGGCATGTCGGCGCCCTTGCCTTCGAGCTTGAAGCGGCTGGGAATGGGAAATCCGTCCTTCAGGATCGCGACGACATTCTTGGCCCGGGCGACCGAGAGATCGTAGTTCGATTTGAAAGCATCGGTCGGACCGAGCGCGGTATTGTCGGTGTGGCCGATCACGCCGATCGTTCCGATCTCCTGTTCCAGCATGGTGCGGATGCGGTCGGCGAGCGGCATGAACTGGCTGATCACCGCGGCTTGGCCGGGTTTGAACAGCAGCAGGCTGCCGACATTGATGACGATCCAGTTCGGGCCGGTCGGGTCTGGCACGGAGATCGTGCCCGCCTTGATCTCGGGAGCCAATGCCGCGCGGATGCGCTGGAGCTGCGTAAGCTGGGTCACGGTCGGGACCGGCGGCGGCGGCGGCGGCACGAAGGTCTTTCGCGCAAGGGTGATCGGCGTCGCCGGATTGAGCGCCAAGGTCGCGGCCGAGGCGGCTTCGGCGCCGCCGCTCAACAGGTAGCGCAGAATGGCGAAGAGGACGAAACACAGCAAAAGCGCGACGGAGCCGACGGCCCAAACCGGCACCTGCACGCCTGTCTTCCGGGCCGCGAGGGCCTGGCCTTTCCAGCGTGGCGACAGATCCCGCGCCACCTTCGGGCGCACGCGCCGGAGGGTCTCGTAGATATTGCGTTGCACCTGCTGCAGCGTGGCGAAGCCGCCGCCTTCGGATCGATATCGGCCCTGGAACCCAAGCGCCAGACACGCGTGCTCCAATTCCAGGAGCGAATAATTCACCACCGGATCGACCTTGGCGCGGTCGACCAGCTCGAAGAAACGGACGCCACCGATCCGCTCGCCGAAGAAACTCGCCAGCATGCTGTGGCGGCTCCATTCGTGACGGTCGTCGGCTGGAATATTCTGCACGATGTCGTCGGCGGTCGCGCAGACAATGTACTTGGCCATGGTGGCCTGATCCTCGGGCACGCCGGCCTTGCGGATCTCCACATCGAAATTCTGGATCGCCTGAGCCACCTGTTCCATCAGGGGCGCGAAGCGGGCGGTCAGCAGGGACGCCCGCAGGCGTCCGAGCATCAGGAGAAGCGGCGACGCCGCGCGCATCAGTGGATTGCTGTTGGGGGCGAACAGCTCATCGATCCGCGCCAGAGCCCGCCTGGATGGACCCGTGGCGACCGGGGCAGGGGCGGCGCTCGCGATCCAGTCCTCGTCCGGCCCGACCGCCTGCGCTCTTGGCGGGGAGGCGGGTGGCGGCGCTGCCCGAGGCAGGCCCTGCGGCGGAGGAGGCGGGCTCTGGGTCCAGTCGCTTGGCGGCCAGGCACTCTCGTTTCGAGTGCCGGGCGGAGCGGGTGGGGCGGCAGCCTTGCCCCATTCCGGCGGGGTGGGCGCCTGTGGCCAGCTTGGTGCCTGTGGGGTCGAGGGTGGACCGGGCCGGCGCCCGCCCGGGTTGGGGCGGATGATGGTCCGGTCATCCCGTTCGGGCGGCCCGCGATCACTCATCGCGCTCCCTCCAGAATGGCCCAAAGTTCCATTCGCAGGTCGGGCCAGTCACCAGAGAAGTGCATGCCGATCGCGCTCGCGGTGCTGAACTCCGGCCACATGGGCGATTTGCGGTCCAGGTAGAAATAGACGTGATCCGTTATGGCGCGGATCTGCGGTGGCGGCGTCGGCAAGTGGATGAGCGGCACGCCGGGCAGATGCTGGTAGACGATCTCACGCATCTTGGTGTCGGGTCCGACCTTGAACAGATTCGGGAACTGGCTCTGGATCTCGGTGAGCGCACGGCGCGACTCGACTTCCAGCACGAAGGTCGCGTTGCGGAACAGCGCGCGGTCCCGGATGGTCGAGATGAAGGCGTTGGGCGATCGCTGGATGATCTCCAGCCGGATCGCGCGGCGCGACCAGCCGACATTCAGGAACTCCTGAATGTCGCTGATCAACGGCGCGAAGGTCGCGTCGAGATGATCGTGATCGTAGGCCGGATAGGTGTGGGCGCGTCGTTCCGGAGTGGAGAATGTCGCGAGTTCTCCGGCGAAACGGAGAAGATCCTGATAGAGGCGCTCGGGATGGACATAGCTCGACGCGCGAAAGTGGCGCAGAACCGGAATTTGGCGGTTCAGCAATTGCAGCACGAAATAGTCGACGCTCTGCAGGCCTCCGCCCGATGACGGATCGGCCGCATAGCGGGCAAGCTCTTCGAGCTTGTTGTCGACCCAGCCGATCACGCGGTCGAGCCAGCCCTGCACGACGGCATGAGCCGAACAGATGAGGACGGGCGGCACGAAGCGCTGGTCGAAGATGATCTTCTTGTCGCTGACTTCGGTGATCTCGGCGATGGCCAGGCTGGCGAAACCTGGTTTCGGCGTTTTCCGAAGATCGTAGCTCAACCGCGGATAGGCGACGTCGATCTCCTGTTCGACCCGCAGCGACGAGGTCGAGTCGATGAACGTCTCGGCGCCTGTCGTGTAGCGGCTCGCGCTCTCGGCGGCGTTGTCGTCGACCTCACGGGTGTTGGGCGCAATGACGGGCAGGGACAGCCAGACGACCTGCTTCGCGGCATTGACCGGGACCTCGATGGGCTCGGGCAGGGGGCTGTCTCCGGGAATGTCGAAGGGCGTCCCGTCGGGCATGATCCCGGTCGCATGCCGTACCGAGAACTTGCTCTGCTGGGCAAGGTCGAAGTCGATTTCGAGATGCGAAAATCCCCAGGGATAGGGGCTGGCATGCCGGGTCCGAGCCTCGACGAGGTGCTCCAGATAGCGATCGGTCTGCTGCAGGTGCTGGGGCCTGAGGAACAGGCCTTCAAGCCAGGCGACCTTGCTGTACCACGACATCGAAACCCTTTTTGGTCGAAATAAGTCGTTGAAATCTTAACCGTTGCGGCTGGACTTGCCAGGGCCCTCGGGGGGCCGCTGGGCCTGATCGTAGCACTCGGCAAAATATTGCATGAAAAGGTCCTGCATGCCCTTCTCGTTTCGTCCGCTGCGGGCCTGCCAGCGCGATTCGTAGAGCGCCCAGAGCCGGGCGCCGCGTGAGCCGACCCATCCCGCCACCCCCTTGTCGGGACCAAGCGCTTCCTGGATCGACTTCGGGTCCATGTCGTCGAGCAACATCGTCAGCGCCTTCTGCATCGCCGCGAATGTCCTCACCTGATGCGACTTGAGATCGTCGAAACCCTGTTGCAGCGCCTGCTCTGCATCGAGGTAGCTGCGCGTCGGTGGTCCGATCATCACCCGCAGGGCATCGCCGGCCGAGGGCGAGAATTTCAACGGATTGTTGTCGAGGGCCGCGATCATGGTCTGGTTTGACGAGCGGACGATGCGCTTTGTCTGGCCACGGGCCTCGAGCAATTGCTTCACATTGTCGGTGACAAGCAGCAGGAGCCGCCCGAGCCATTCAGCCAGATCGCCCGCATCACGCTTCGCAATGGCATCCTGTGGCAGACCCGCGCCTTTGGCGAATCGGGCGACCACATCCGCGCTCTCCCGCGTTGGAATGGTCGGGCTCGGAGGGGCTCGCATGGCCACCGCTGGCGACGGGGCTGGAGGCAAGACCGGCTCCGGCGGCGTCTGTTCGGGGCCACTGCTCCAAGGCCCCTCCGGTCCTGCGCCGACCCAGAGCGAACGGCGCGGCGTCGGAATGGGCGACGGCGGCTCGGGCGGCGGCGGCAATGGCATGGGGCCGGCATCCCAGCTCAGGGGCTCCGGCTCGCGACCGGCCTCCCGTTCGGGCGGGACGACGGGACGCGCCACGAAGCCGCTCCCGGGCGCGTTCGGCACATCGACAGCCCATTCCAGGAAATCCGGCCGCACCGGCACCATCTGGGCCGCCGGCCGGAGATCGCGCGGATCGAGCGGCGGCGCCGGATTTTCAGCCCCGCCCCAGAGGTCGCCCATGTCGGGCAGAGCCGCCACCTCGGCCGGGCGGGCCTCCTCCTCCTCGACTTCCACTTCAATGATGTAATGGCCGATCAGCAGGCGGTCGCCGGTGCGCAGCCGATGCGGCGACTGAAGGCGATGCTCGCTGCCGTTCAGGAAGGTGCCGTTGCGCGAGACATCGTACAGAAAGTAGCTGCCGTTCTTGAAACGGATCTCGCAATGTTTGCCCGAGACATGCCGGCCGGGGTCCGGGAGGGTCCAGTCGAGATGTGCATCCCGCCCGATATCGGCGCCGCGCGCACCCGTGAGGACGTAGGACAGAGGTCCACCGTCCGGCATTCGGGGCAGGTTCTCGATCCTAAGATTGAGGCCCATCATCGTCCTCTGGCGTCGGAGAGCCGTTTGGGTTCAGCCACATCATCATAGTCCGAATTCCGCGATGCGCGATCCATCTGCGATCCATTCACGCGCCACGTTCGGTTTGCCGATCTTCGGAATGGGATGCAGCAGCAGGATGAGCGCCACCCGAACCATCGTGGCGGTAAGGTGCGGTGCGGCCGGCATCGGATTGGGGGTGTCGGGTGCCACGCTGGCGCCGGACCATGCCGCCCCCAGCGCCAGCCAGCTGGCGGGGCTCTCCTTGTCGCCTTTCTCCCAGCACGCGTGGGCGGTGCGACGCCGCTCTTCGGAGGGTGCCTCGGCCCAGGCTTCCGCAGCCAGCAGAGCCGGGCTTGCGGCGTGGGACGAGGCCCCATCGCGGAGGTTCGAGCGCAGGCAGCGGCAACCCCACGCCACCGCCTCGCGCCGCGGGAGCAGATAGGCGCAGAACGAAATCGCCTCGTCGAAGCTGTGGCAGTCGAGCAGCAGCTTCAAAAACGCCGCGGGCGTACCGCCGGTCGGCTCTGTCTTGACGTGGTCCCGCGCAGACGGGAAGGCATCGAACAAGGCCCGATCGGTGTTGAAACGCACGCCCATCCTCCCAGAACCTCGACCGCTTCCGGCGTCGACTGGATCCGCGCCAAGCCCCCTCACGTCGGCAGCAGCATGGGGATCATGCCGTTCACGGTCAAAAGCCCCGTCACATTCACGATCCCGACGAGATTGATGATCGGCGCCGTCACGGTGACCTGAGCCATGCCCGTGATCATGATCATCGGCGCCGTATCGCTCATGGAGGCTGGCGTCATGGCCGTCGACGTCAGGGGGCCGCATGCATCGGTGTGAGACAGCATGGCCGTCGACGAAATAGCCATGTTCGCGCTCGTGGTCTGGTTCATCATGATCGAGACATTCTGGCTGCCCATCGCCAGAGTGATGTTCTGGTCCCCCATCTCGAGCTTCAACTCGTCGTCGCCGTTCTTCAGCGTGGTCGAGCGGGACGGGCTTCCCATTGGAGGCATGAATTTCTCACCGATCTCACGCGTTTCGGCGTTGAGAACCACGAGATTCAGGTCTTTCTGGGCGTGGATGCCGATCTCCTCGGACCCTGCCTTATCCTCGAAGACGAGTTCGTTGTAGCCGTTGTGCCCTTTCGAGGAATCGGTCTTCCAGCCGTTCTTGGTCTTGTTGGAGGGGAGGTCGTAGGGCACCTTGTTGTCGCCGTTGTAGACGGTGCCGGTCACGAGTGGCCGGTCGGGGTTGCCTTCCAGGAATTCGACGACGACTTCCTGATCGATGCGGGGGATGAAGATGCCGCCCCAGGCCTTGCCGGACCAGACTTGTGCGATGCGCACCCGGCACGACTGCATCTTCTTCCGGTCCCAGTAGAACTGCACCAGGATCCGGCCTTCCTCGTCGACATCGATCTCCTCGCCGGACTTGCCGACGACCTTGGCGGTCTGCGGCCCGTGCACGAAGGGACGAGGGGTCGTCAGCGGCGCCCGAAAGGGCCGGTCGCCGGGCAGGAACTCATAGCTCCCCTCATAGACCTGGTCCTCCAGGGTCGCGGCACCGGACCGATAGCTTTCGGTGACGATCGTGTGGGTCGCGCCGAGGACGAGGTATTGGATGTTTTCTGACGGCTTGATCTGCTCCTCCAAGGTCGTCAATCCACCGGGGAAAAGGCTTGGCGCTGCGCCTGATGCAAAGCGCCGCTGATCGCGGGCTTGTTCGGCTTCGAGTTGAACTTTGGCAAAGCGATCGCCCTTGTCCTGCTCGATATATTGGCCAGGATAATCGTAGAATTCCATGTCGGATTTGGTGTAGCCGGCCGTGCCCTTGGCGTCGGACAGGAGCTTGGCGTTCGGCTTCATGTAATCGTAGTCTTTGAGCTCGACCTTTCCGGTCCGGAACTGTCGGTCGGCTTTCCATTCGAAGACATGCTCGCGCTCGCGCCGGTCACTGCCTTTGAGCGCGATGAACGGGAGCGAGGCGAGCCCGGGCACGGCCTGATGCGACGATTTCGCGTCAGCCATCACCAGCATGTGCTTGGCGCTCGAATGATCGAAGAAATAATAGATGCCGTATTGCTCCATGAGACGGGAGACGAAATCGAGGTCTGTCTCCCGGTACTGCACGCAATATTCGATCTGAGGGTAACTTTGCGTTGTATTGTCCCGGAAATCGTTGAATCCTCGATCTGAAAACACCTGTTTGATAATTTCAAGCACAGTCTTCTTCTCGAAGATCCGGCAATCCGTCGTGCGGGACAGCAGCCAGAACCAGGGTCGCAGCACAAGTCGATAGGAAAAATAGTCGTTCTTGGGGCCGAGCCATTGTGCCTCGACGAGAATGCCGTTGAACACGCGCGTCCCGCCATAGGCCGTCAGGCTCACGGAACAGTTGCGGCCGATGGCGCGGTCGAAGTCGACGTCGCGCTCTTCGCTCAGCGCGTCGATCGTGAACTCGAACAATTGCGACATGTGCTCAGTGCCGTTGAAACGCACCAGCACGAGCGTGTCCTCCCCGAGCGGGGTCGTGAGTGTTGCGATACGTTCGGCCTGGACTAATGCGGCACTCATGGGTGGCTCCGGGTCCCTAAAGCTCTAAAAAAATCGAAACGCTCTGTCCTCGATAAAACGTCATGCACCGGCAGGGAGAACGAACCGATCGAATATTGCCATGTCGAACGCCCGATCGCCAAGGTGTTCTCCTTTCACTCAACCTCCCATAGTTGTTCACAATTCGCGAAAGACAAATATTCCGGCACACACGTTGGGAGGCAAGTGACCTGGGTCCACCTGTTTGGAGAAGCGTGACGTCTTAGGCCCCCGCTTCGTCTCATCGGTTTACGCGACATCGCGATGAAAGACGGTGACGAGCATCACGTAGCTCGGCTTTTCTTGGTTCTCGGACCCGAGCGCCACGATGGGATCGTCCACTCAGATCTCGTGCGAGTTCGCTTCTTTTCGGATCGCATAGGCAGCGCAGGAGAGCTACTCTGCCTAACAAACCACGGCGATCGGAGCGACCAAAAAGTGAAGTTCGCAACCGCGACGAGCTTGTTTGGCAATCAGGGATCGCTCGGAAAATCAGCCGAAATCTCTATGTTGCTCGGTCGCGTCGACGGTTCTTGCCGAACTCGGGTGGAGTGCGCGCTACATATGAAAAACTGGCTATGAATATTACTCCAATACGTCTTTAAGTTAGGACAATTTATCAATATGAATAAACACATAGTGGCGAAATTTCGAACCCATCGACAATCTCACGTTCTTTTCCTCGCCGCTTTTCGTTTTGTACGTCTTTGCTTGGATCGTGTACTGCTGGTTGGCTTGGTCGTGGCTTGAGTAAGCGATGCATCCGTTGTTGCCCCGGCGCAATCCGCTCGGCACGTAATTCCCGAACGTGTTGCCATCGATGCAGATGAAATCGGTGTTGCCGGTCGGTGGCTTGTAGAGAATGCACACATGGCGAAAGACGCCGTACTGGTCGCGGGGCAGGCATATGTCTCCCTGCTGCAGTTCGACACCCGAGCCGACAAGTCGCTCGACCTTGATGGGGGGAGCGCCTGCGAACTGGTCATCGCCGGCATAGTTGAGGACGGTAAAGCGTCCCGGATTTTGCATGGCGTGGCTCAATGCCTTGATCCCGGATCTCAACGGCGAATTGACGCCGAGCCCGGCGCCGAGCGAATTCGCCCATGTCGAGTCGACCCCCGCGATGGTGGCGTAGAGAAAGCTGACGAACGAGCCGCACCACATGATGTCCTTATCGTCGTAGATTCCGTCTCCACCGTTTTGAGTGCTGCCGATTTCGCTGTTCATCTGGTCTTCGGCGACCCGGATCACGGCCTTGCGCCAATCCTTCAACGCTCGAAGTTCGTCGCGGAAACCGGGATGCACGACGATGCTGCCCTTGCCGTCGACCGATACCTTACCGCGCACCTGCGCATGCCCCGCCTTGGCGGGGCCGACACGGATCGTCAATGGCTGGATGAATTCGGCGCCGGACTTCCAGCCCCCGACATCCTGCGTCAGCCGACCGACGAGAGTGGCAGACCCCTCCTTCAGACCCCGGAGCGAGAACGTCCGCGGGTTGCTGCGGGACATGTCGACACTTTCCAGAGCGACCACATCCTTGCCCTGAGTGATGTCGAGGCCGATATCCTCGCCGCCGAAGAGCCACATGTCGTATTTCTCGCCAGTCTGCATGGCGACGGCCGAGTTGATTGCGTCAAAGCCGTACCCCTTCGTTGAGGTTGCGGGCAGCAGATTGGCCATGGCGTGTTCTCCGATCAGCGATTGGAATTTTTTGGAACGATGTCGACCCGCCGAACCGACGGCAGGTCGGGAAGCGAGTTCGGGCTTGGGCGATCCGCCACTTATCTGGCCCGGCTTCTGCAACTGTTTGCGGCGACAAGTTTCGGTCGCACAGGAGGATTCCTGCCTTCCCGTTGGCCCCGGAACACGGTTCCGTGCGACAAGGATCGGGTTGAGCCCTGGTCGGGCCACATTGTAACCTTGACCGCGGCGTGATGTCTTGCGCCCGCGAGAGGCGTGAGAGCGAATGGCTGGCCTGGACCTAGTGAGTTTGACGGCCCCGATCGACGCCGATCAACCCTGCGGCCCCGATCTCGAAGCCGAGGACGACGACGCCTTCGCCAACTTTATGGCGACCACCGAGATGGTGCTGCCCGACCGCTACTTCGTCGAAGATCACGAAGGCAATCGGAAGCCGTTCTATACGGACGACCGCTTCAAGGACCTCAACCTGGGGAGCACCGTGGCGCTCGGCACCAAGCTTCTGACGCGGACGCACGACCTGCGTCTGATCGGTCTCATGGCGAAGCTTGCCATCTTCGACCGCAAGCTGCCCGACTTTGCCATTTGCATTGATGCGATCGCCGCCCTCCTGGAGAGCTTTTGGGACGAGGTGCATCCGCGCCCCGCCTCGGGTCTTCGCGTCGGCGTGCTGGAGCGGCTCAACGAACAATATACGGTCGTGACCGCGCTCAACAACGCGCCGCTGCTGCGCAGCCGGCGGTTCGGCAGCGTGAGTTGGCAGAGCTATCTGGCCGCCGTACGCGAAGGCGCGGGCGGGCGGGAGGATGCCGACACGTCGGCCGTCGACCGTGTGCTCGCCGAGGAAAGCAAATCTGATCTCGCGCCGGTCGAGGCGACACAGGCGACGTTGCGGGAACTGAGCGACGCGCTGAACCGGATCGGTACGGTCTCGGCCGAGAAAGACCCGGCCAATCCGGTCAACCTCAGCCGGCTCTCGGACGCCGTCCGGAAAATCCGTGCCATGCTCGACCGGGTCAATCCGCCCGCGACACCGGTGGACGCCGACAAGGAGACCGGGGACGGCGTCGAGGCGGTCGAGAGCCGTGCGCCCGATACCGGCGCCACCTTCCCGTCGTCCAAGGCCGCGGAGCGCGCTTTGGCCGAGGCCACGCGCTATCTGACCGCCTCGGAACCCTCCAGTCCGGCGCTTCTGCTGCTGCGCCAGGCGCAGGCGCTCATCGGCAAATCCTTCCTCGACGCGCTCGCCTCCCTGCTGCCCGATCAGGTGCGGCGGGCGACGCTCAATATCGCGTCCCTCCCGGCCTTCGACCAGCCTTTGCTTCAGATCGCCGAAAAGGGCCTCGATCCGGATAGTGCGTCCTCGTCCGCCGATGATGGGGAGGAGGACAGCGACGAAGAGGCTCCTATGGCCCGTGTGACGTCGCGTGCCGAGGCCTTGACGCTGCTCGACCGTGTCGCCGGCCACTACCGAGCCGTCGAACCGTCGAGCCCGGTTCCGATGCTGATCGACCGGGCACGCGGTCTGGTCGGCAAGGATTTCATGAGCCTGATCCGAACGATGCTGCCGGAGGCCGTGTTGCGCGGGGAATGAAGTGTCGGCGACCGCACCGGCATACGGGTTGGTCATCGCAGTGGCACGCACCTCGTCGAGCGGCGCGGGGGAAGCCCTACCGGAGTCTTGCGCTGGCATCTGCGACTCCGACGAGCTTCGACAGAGACGGCCATTCCGAGAGGCGACGGACCCCGAAGGTCATGGTCCGCCGGGGAGCGCGATCCGGGGTGCCGCTTACCGTTGAGATGAAATTCTTGCCGCGGTCGTGTTGCAGGCGCGCACTGAGGCTGCGGATGATGTCTTGCGCTGTTTCAGGTCCAATGTGGTGCATCGGGGTGCTCCCATCCGTGAGGCCTGGATGACGGCCTCATTGGCGCAGAGATAGACCTGGCCAGTCCGAAGGTCTGTGATGCCCGTCACAAGGCTTCGCGGAGGAAGTCACGCCGCGGCCGGCACCGCACCTAATTCATCAACGCGCGATAGCGGACCGGTATGAAGCCGCGGGAGAGTAACCAGGACAGTGGATAGATATTGCGGCACACGCGGCCGTTGCAGGCGCCTGGTGATGCTTCCATGACCTGAGCTTCGCGGTTCGGGGTGAAACCCAGGAACAGCACGACGTGGGAGCCGGGCTTGTCCAGCGCATCGCCCGGCTGAAGGTCCCATGGGTTGGCCAGCTGTTCGGCGATGGCGGGGATCGCGGCGGTCGAGAAGTGGGTGGACAGGCCCCAGGCCGCGCTGACGAAGGACGAGCAATCGACCCCGGCCACGTCGGTTCGCACACCGTCCTTCGTGCAGACGTTTCCGGCCAGGGTTCCATGCTGGATCCGGTCGACGAACTGCCGGATCGACCCTTGGCAGCCCCAGCAATAAGGCACGCCGCGCACGGTTTGGCCGACCTTGCCAATCATATACATCGGCACCCGAATACGGCCGCTGAAGCCGCTGCAGGCCTCGTTGTCGGCCCCGTAGACGGGCGGCGTCACGGTCCACTGGATTCCCTCATAGCTGAGGGCTGCCTGGATGACCTTCTGCCGCGTGAGAGGGCCGACCGCCATGCTGATGCCTTTCGGGTCAGCCCAGGCCAGGGCCGCCGCATTGGGTTGGCGACGACTAGCCTCAACGAATTTGGCGTTGGGCGTCGCCCGAAAGCCGAGGCCGATGATGTCGACGGCGGTCTTCAGCGTCTTGAGGAAATAGACATCACCGTCCGCCGACACGGTCACGCAGCGGCGGGAGACCGTGGTGCTCGACAACGGCACCTCGTGGACGCCCTCAAGGACGCCTGCGGGCGAAAATCTGGCCACGAACGCGAAAGCCGTGTCCCTGATGCTGAGCGGAATATTCTCCGCCAGCACGTACATGCGCCCGCTCTTGTCGATGTCGAGGAACGCGACGGTGCCAAGCCGATCGCGGACGCGAAGACGGATCTTGGCTGACACGCCGCTCGCGCCCTGACCCTGAATGTCGAGAACCGCGCCCGCCCCCCGGTCCGTCAGCGTGACACTTGCGACGACGGTGCCGCGGCCGTGGGTGGAGACCGTCTGCCGGGCGAGGTCGTTACGGCGGTTCGTCTTGACCCCACGTGTCGTCTCCCCTTGAAGGTCGCCGCCGTCGGTCGACCCGACCTGGGCAAAGGCCGTCATGACGGTGTCGTCGACCGGTTCCGCTGAGCGGGTCTCGGTCAGGCCGCGCGTCGGCGCACTTTCGGGGCCTAGAGGCTGCAGAGCATGGACCTTGCCGTCCCAGACATAAAGATCCGCGCCCTTGACCACCAGATCGGTCGGCCGGACATCCGGCGGAAGGGCGAGCGCTTGAGGCGCGGCGGCCGTGTCTTTTGGGTCGAAGGTCAGGATGCGGGAATTGATCTGATCGAGAACGAACACCTTGCCGCGCTCGCCTGTCGCGATCGCCTGCGGGCCATCCTCCTCTTGGTCCTCGCCCGCGTCGCTGAAGCTGGTGCCGACTGCGGTGGGACCGTCACCAGAGGTAAAACGCCTCACGAGCCGGTCGTCTGCGGTCGCCGATGTGATCTGACAGAACACCAGGGTGATCGCTAAAGCCAGGACGGCTCGGGACATGATGGAGTTCGCCCAAGTCATGGAAGGTCTCACCGGCAATGGGTTTCTCGAAATGCAGAAGACGAAAACGGAGGCTCGGAGGGTCGATCACTCGATCGTGTAGGGCGCCGCCGCAAACGACCAAACTCCGGGACTGAAGCTGCGGGCATCCTTGCTCGAAGCGATCTTCAGGCCGATCACCGACTGGGCCAGTGCATCGACCGCCGCTTGCAGGTTCGTGGGAGACGCAGGTGTCTCGGGAAGATCGATGATCTGGACCGGACGGTCGCTCAGGATCGCCACGATGGCGCCGTTGCCGCGAGGCGGATCGGCCTTGAACACGAACCGGGCCAGAGGGCTCGTCAGGTTCGGGATCGTGACCGGAGAGCCGGGTCTGATCAGATTCGCGGTCGCGACATCGCCGGCGGTCCGGGAGAGAGACAGCATATTGGGGTAGATCTGCGTCCACCGCCCTTCCGCGTTGATGTCGACGATGACGATAAAGCCAGGGCGCTGCGTCGATACGGTCAAGGCGATCTGGGCGCCGAGATGCAGATTGCCGTTCGGGAGGATGTTCAACACGACCCCGGCCGGGTTCTCGGTCTTCAACGCAGTGAGAGGTGCCGCGCCGGCAGGCGGTGGAGCGGCGTCGGGTGGCGGTTCTTCGACACCTTCGAGAATCGTCACGGAGCGATCGGCGGCTTGCAGTGGTTGCCCGGCCGCCAGGAGTGCGCCGAGGGCGAACACCAGGACCAAGCCGAAGCTGCTCGGTTGTCTGCTACGGATCATGTCGCTGCCTCCCGGAACCTCAAGGAACGGTGAAAAGTCCGACCAGCCCGAGCCTCGCGTCAGGCGGCTGGAAGCGGCGGATCACGTCGAACAGCCGCCCCGCGCTCCTGCGTTTGTCGAGTTCCCGAAGCGCGGTCACGAGGCCGTCCATCGGTGCGCCGGAGGTGATCGCCAGCACCTGGTCGGCGCCGAAGGGATCGCGCACCGTGAAGGGGACCCGATAATGGCCCCCCGTGGATAGCAATTGCTTCGGGTGGATCGGGTAGAGCAGTTGCACGATCCCGGAGCCGGTGATGTCGACCAGGACCAGATTGCGGCCCTCGATATCGGTGACGTCGATGTCGATCCGGCTGCCTTGCCGATGCAGCGAGGCATCCGGCAGGACATGGACGGACTGGGGAGATTTGACCACGAGGCTCTTCAGATCCCGCACCGCCGCCGTGCGATCGATCACGCCGGGTAGGTCGTCGAGCGCGACATCGAGCGCGATCTTGTCACCGCCCGCGATCGCCTCATGAGCCACGGGGTTCCAGATCAGATCCGGCGTTCCCTCAGGGTCTACGATCGTGAAGGGCGTTTGGAGAGCTTGCAAGCCCGCAAAGATGTCGCTGTGCGCCGTGGCGGACGCAATGCGGACCGGGATCACCGGACGCTCGGCAGAGAGGGCGGCCTTGACGGGCGGGGCGGGTGTCGGATGAGCGACCCCGCGATCCCCCCATTGCAGGACGACATCCCGGTCAAGATCACGGTGGGGTGATTCGAGCGTCACGATGTTCTGGCGCTCGTCGGACAGCTGATAGACCACTTTGCGGGCATAGGCGAAGAGTTCGCGCAGCGTGGTCTTGCCATCGTGCTTCTCGTCCGCCGCGCCCTGGATCGCGCGGGCGAACGCATAGGACAGCGCACCCCGGTAGACATTGTCGATCAGCACCTCCGGGGCCTTCGTCTCGCTGTCGACCGCGGCCAGAAAGGTCGTGCGTTCGAAGTCGAGGGGGGTCAACATCGCCTCGGCAGGTGTCGACACGGGCTTCAGATCATCCTCGGCAAGCCGATATCGCGGCACCTGCCGGTAGCTGATCGAAGGCGAGTCGACGGCAACCTCACGCGAAAGGCCACCGCCGTAACACGTGTCGGCCACGAAGATGACCTGCGCGCCCCGGTCCTCGATCAGCTTGATGTAGTGGTGGAACTCGTGATTCAGGATCTTCTCCGCGCCTCCGGCGCCGGTCTTCGGGTCGAACCCGACCAGAAGGAACACTTCGTCGGTTCCGTCATCCGACGACCCCTTGACGCGCTCATCCTCCTTGGAGCCGTGACCCGCGAGCGTGATGATGACGAGATCGCCAGATCGGCTGCGGGCCACCAGTTTATCGAGTTCACCGATCAGCCGCGCCCGGACGGCCGCGGCGTCGATCAGTGTCGTCACGTCTTTCGATCCCATGCCGGCGAGCGCGGTCTCGATATCGCGTGCATCCGCGACGGCGCCGCGCAACGGATTGACGTTCTGGTAGTGATCGATGCCGACCACGAGCGCCCGCACCTCGCCGCTGCCCGGCGCCATCAACACGAGCGGGGAGGGCGCCGCCTCAGCTGCGAGCCCGGGTGTCCCCGCAAGGCCGAGCAGGAAACCGATGAGAGCGATCAGGCGTGCCATGAAAGCATGCTCCTACTCTCGCAGCCATTCGACGCGCCGGTTCAACGCGTAGATGTCGTCCTGCGTCAGCCCTGCCGAATCCTCGATCTTGATCGGCTCGGTCGCGCCCACCCCGTTAGCCTGGATCGGAATGTCGACCCCACTCTCCCGCATGTAGGTCGCGACGGCCTCAGCCCGCTCTTTTGACAACTTCAGGTTGTGTTCAGTCTCTCCTCGGACATCGGTATGCCCGACAACCACGACCTTGGAGGGCTGCTGCTCGCGGATCGCCCGGGCGAGCTCGCGCGTTGCGTCCTGACCAAGCGGCGTGAGCGTGGCTTTGTCGAAATCAAAGATGATCGGCAGGGGCAGGGCATGCGGAACGATGCCTCTGACAGAAGGGGAAAGATAGCCGCCCAGCATCCCGCTCCGCCGGTCGTCCAGGGCCGCCACATAGGTGGGGGGTGTCTGCCGCGACCCCACATTGGCTTCGAGTACGCGCGAGAGCGCCGCGCGGTCGATGAGTTCCTGGATTTCAGCTTTGGACGGTGCCGTCGGGGTCACGGTTTCGTTTTTGACGGTCTCGATGGCGGCATCGAAGGCGAGCGCAGCTTCCCCGAAGCGACGCGCCCCGAACCGGACCTCCGCGAGGGTCGCGGCCGCCTGCCACAGTACACCGGGACGGGCTGCATCGGCCAGAACCCGCTCGTATTCACCGCTCGGCCGTCCCTTGGCCATCAGATCCTGGGCCATGCGAAGCCGCAAGGCGGCCAGACGGCGCTGCACCGGAACCTGGAACCGGCCGCATACGCCGTCGGTGGCGATCTGGTCGACCAGGCTCTGGGCATCGGCCTCCCGCCCGGCGTCGACCGCCTCGTTGAATTGTTCGATCTTGCCCGCACAGGCGTCGGCGTGGCTTGGGGAGATCCCGCCAAGGGACACCATGATCGCGCCGATGAGGAGTGAGACAGCGCTTGTTCGCAACACGGTTCGGATCCCAATCATTGGGTCTCGCGAGGTTGGCTCGCATGAAGGTCACGCTAGTCCAAACCCCGAGGCCATTCCAGCATGCCGACTTGCTGTGACGCCCGCTTGGTGATCTTGATCACGTTGGGCGCGTTGCATTGGCAGGACCGACGTTTGGGCAGGCCCGTAGGCTCGTGGATCAGCCCCATTGTGCATGCGTCGGCCCCTTTGGTGAAACCCCCGTTCAAGCGAGGATTCTGTCATGCAGGGCGAAAGGGCTGTTGCGGTCGGGCTGTCGCTCACGCTTCACGCCTGTCTCTTGGGGACTTTCGTCCTGCATCTGGCCCTGGCGCCGAGCCTCACGCCGGGGCCGCCCATCATCGTGTCGTTCAACGCCCCGCCCTCCATTGGCGAGACGGTCGCCTCCGTGGCGCCGCGGGAGGTTCTGCCTTCCGCCGAATCCGCTGCTCTCCCAACCATTGCCCCAGTGCCGATCGGGCCTGTTTCCGCAACACCGACGCTTTCGGAGCCCGCCGTCTCTGTGATGAGCGATCAAAGGGCCGCGCTAGAACTGCGGCCGCTTGCTAGCCTACCACCTTCTCAAATGCCGAACCGCCTCGGGCCAGAACTGCTGGCTTTGCCACGAAGTGCCGGACAAGTGGTTGAACCAACGTCCCCCGGCTTTGAGGCAAAGCCCCTCCGAGATGAGGATCAGTTGAGTTCCGCCCCGATGGCGGCGCAGCCCTTGCCGCCCAGCTCGCTCGCGCCGGAGGCTGAAGCCCCCGCCATGATCTCGAGAGACCAGGCCGCAGTCGAGGCGCCGCCCGCGGCGCTCAATCCGGAGACGACGCCCGAGCCTCAGCTCCCCGCGCTGGCAGCAATTTCAGACCTCCGGCCACGTTTACCGGAGATCCACGCCGAGAGCCTGGTTGGACCAGCCATTCCGACTTTCGTTCCGCCGGCGCAGATCCTCGCCGACACGCCGCCGCCGGCGGCTGCCTCCCCGACTGCGTCGGGATCTGAGGCACCACTCGTAATTCCCTCGCCGCAAAGCGCTTCCGCTTCGCCTTCGGTTGAGCACGCGGGACCGCCTCCCGCGCCAGATTTCGTTCGGGAAGCGAGCGCACCGCCATCTCAAGGTGTCGCACCAACCACGTCTCTGGTGCGATCGGAGATGCCGCACGAAGCCGTCACCGCGTCACTCGCGCAGCCGGCGCCAGCACAAGCCATCGATCTCGGCACGACGGACATTCCGGCGGGCCCTACGGCTGCGGAGCGGGCGCAGCAAATCCGCGCTTTTGTCGATCGATACGATGGTGGCCCCTGCTTCTTCGCGGCTGTGCGACAGGTTTCAGCCACAAATGCCGAGATCGAGAGTTTCGCGACAATGCCCGGCACATTCCAGCAATTCGACCGGGCGCTGAAGACCTCGACCGGGATCGAAGCGACGGTCTCCGGACAGCGGATTTGGTCGGCACAGTGTTCGGCGGTCGAGTATCTGCGGAGATTGCCGCACGACACCGACAGCGGGCCGTCGCTCGTCCTGGAGCGCCGCGCGCTCGACCGCGGCGACACCTTGTCGGGCACCATTGGCGGGGCTGCCGGGCGCCCTTTGCGTCTCTTCGTGATCGCAGAATCCGGCGCCGTGACGGATATCAGCGACGCGGTGTCGGAACACGACGGCAACCCGTCCTTCTCGTTCCGTCCGCAACTCTCCACACCAGGCGGCCCCTTTCCGCAGATCCTCGTACTGGTGGCCGGGGCGGTGACGCTTCCGCTTCATCCAGTGACCGCCGACGACATTTTCAAACCCCTGTTTGCCGGCAAGGGAGCGGCTTACACAGTCGCGGCGAAGATGTTTCTCGCCGTGCGCTGACCCGCAGGCTTGCGGTACAGTGATCTTCCTCACAGTACCAACAATAGAAATGCCCTTATAAAAGGGGCGGCAAGGCAAAACCTGAAGGCTCCTCTCAGCGTCGCGATTTCTGCGGCGGAACGAGACGGCACATTCGGTTAGGTCAATGTCCGGGCATTCGGGACAAGAGCCAACAGGGCGACGCAAAGTCGTTGCCCTGAGGCGTCTTCGCCTCAGTTCGATTTGTAATTGAGTTCAGTCATTTAGAGCACCGATTTGGATCTCGGCGAGCCTTCACGGAGAGGCGTCAACGTCATGAGACATTTTATTCGGCACTTGCTGTGTGCCGCTGTTTTGGGAGGACCCGTCATGTCAACACCCGCATCCGCTGAGTCGAACCGCGATGGCCATACGATCCTACAGCTTCTACTGAACGTTCCTCAACTGGCGCAATACTACCATTTCGACGAACGGCCGGAGCGATTGCCGCTCAAGATCGCCAATGTCACGGCCGTGGACTTCGGCTCCGCCACGCTCCTGGCTGCTGGCAAACCCGCTATCCTGACGCGAAGTCGTGACGACCAAGCCTTCGAGATTACGGCCTGCGACTTCCGGAGCAATCGCGCGGAGATAAGGTTTCTCTATCCAGTCGAGGGGCTCATTGGCCAAGCCACCTTCAAGAAGGTCGAAGATAGATGGTCAGTCGATCAAATCGAGGTCGGCGAAGGAAAATAATTGGACCCCAGTTTATTCCTATTCGCGACGGAGTATTTTGATGATTATCGATAGGACCGACCAGACGACTTATCCAAAATTTACAAGCTACGTTCGCAATAAGCTTCCGCAGGTTGCGGATGTTCCGTCTATCGTTGCCGCCTTTGCAAAATACGGTCAGATCAATCGAGTGACCTTGCGACGGGCGTTGGCCTGGGGCAACGAACCTCATATCGTGATCAAAGAATTCAATGGGGCCATCGGCCTGTTCAACGGAAGCGTTGCCCCCAATATCATCAACATTCACACCCGAATCGTCGACGAATTTGAAGACGGCCATGGTCTGCGGAAGACGAAATGGCACAAGGATGTGTTTCTCGTCGGCGTGACGCTGCTGCATGAGCTGACGCATTGGGCCGATAACCTCGACGGGATCGACTTTCCAGGTGAGGAAGGCGAGCAATTCGAGACAGATGTCTACGGGATGGTCATCAACGAGTAGGAGAGCGGACCGATGGCGTCCAAGCTCCTTTCATCGCGGGTCATACCCATGGAGCGCGTATCTCGCGGGACTGCTGGGCCGCGATTGCCCGCGCGGTCCGCGACGCCCCGACTGCAAATGCAAAATAGTCAGGCGAAGATACGCGACCGATTGCCAGGCGGGAGATCCTGCGGCTAACCTCCGGGCCATGAGGGACCCTATGGATCACCAAAAGTCGACCCGGGCTTGCCACTCGCTCTCGCCGACCAGGGCGGTGCGATGGGTTAGCGTTTTCGCACTCGCGCTCCGATTGGGCAGCGCGGCACAGGCGGCAGAGGCGCCCGGCATCGCGGTCGAGTTGAACAAACTGGAGTCGCAGGACAAGTCGTGCCGCGTCTACTTCGTGATCGACAACGCGGGGCCGACAGCCTTTCAGAGCTTGAAGCTCGATCTCGTGCTGTTTCGGACAGACGGCGTGATCGACAGGCGGTTGGCCCTCGATTTATCTCCGCTTCGGCCCAATAAGAAAAGTGTCAAACTGTTCGAACTCAATGACCTGCCCTGCGACAGCATCGGCAGCATTCTTCTGAACGACGTCGTCGACTGCCGCGATGCCTCCGGCCCGATCGCCGATTGCGCCGACAGACTTCAGGTGTCGTCGCGCGCCGCGGCGCATTTCTCGAAATGATCGCAGTCCTGCTCGCGTGGCCCTGCCGCGCCGACGCTTTCACGCCCCCACGCTGATGCTGGCTGGATCGATCCTGCATGCCGACCCGGTCGTGCAGATCGTGCTGGCGCTGCTTTTTCTTGGGTCGGTCGCGAGCTGGGCTATCATCGTCGAAAAGATCTTGTCGCTCTCACGGCTGCGCCGCGAGGTCGGCCAGGTGGAGGCCTTTGCCCGCCATCAGGTTAAGCCCTCCGCCGAACCGTCGCGGCTGTTGAGTTCGATGCTGAGCGCGCGGGACGAAGAGGCCCGTGCCTTGGGCGACGATCTGCGGGGCCGGTGCGCCGCCGCCATGCGCAGCGCCTACGTGGCCGAGTTGCGGCGGTGGGACGGGGGATTGCCCTTTCTCGCGACACTGGCGTCGAGCGCGCCGTTCATCGGCTTGTTCGGCACGGTCTGGGGCATCATGCGGAGTTTCTCCGCCATCGCGACCTCCAACGATACCAGCCTCGCGGTCGTGGCGCCGGGCATTGCCGAGGCGCTGTTTGCCACGGCGATCGGCCTTGCGGCAGCCATTCCGGCGGTCATCGCCTATAACCTCATCCGCTCCGCCCTTCGCGGCTACGGTCATCGCCTTGGCGCCGCGACGACACTGATCGCCCGGACGTCTCATCCGGTGGCGTTCTGATGGCCGTCCTGCCCGACCTGTTCGGCGACACCGACGATGACGAGCGCGACGGCGGCGTCTTCGCCGAGATCAACGTGACACCCCTCGTCGACGTCATGCTGGTGCTGCTCGTCGTCTTCATGGTGGCGGCGCCCTTGATGGTGCAGGGCGTGCCGATCGAGCTCCCGAGAGGCGGCGGGACGGCGCTGGGCAGACCTGTGAAGCCGCTCATCATCTCGATCAGCTCGGACGGTTCAATTCACCTTCGGGACGAGAGCGTATCCGCTGAGGATCTGCCCGCTCATCTGCAGGCGATCCGGGTGAACGAGGGGGACGCGCTGGTCTATATCCGAGCGGATCGGACCATCTCCTACGGCACGGTGATGACGAATATCGACCAGTTCCGCGCCGCTGGCTTCAGCCATGTGTCGCTGTTGAGTCAGCCGGTTTCAGCAAAGCGAGCTCCCTGACGGGACCCGGATAGCGTGCCATTCGCGCCAATCTGCGGATGGGAAACTAAGCGAAGGCAAGTTCGAAACCGGGAAGCACATGACCGCAGAGTGTTAACCGAGATGTCTACTGCCGGCTGGCTCCTTGGTGTTTCAAAAAACTGAATTTCGATTTAATTTAATCATCCTTGATTTGATGGTCCCGCAATGTAGTCTTTGATCCGCCAAGTAAATGGGCATTGGTTGGTGCGGTCGCTCTTCGGCATGCCTCGTGTTCCCATCACCATCGCTGCCCCGGAGCAACCGGATTTTGTCGCGGCGACTCTTGGAAACGAGCCCATGACCGGCCAACCCACCGCGCGGCGCAACTGGGTGCATCGAAGCGTCCTCCTCACGGCACTGACGCTGGGACTTCTCGACATCTGGATCGCCGTGGTTTCGCTGCGCTGGCCTTTGGTCGGCGATGCGGCGATGTTTCATTTTGCAGTGTCGCAATTCATGCTCGGTGCCGTCCCGTACAAGGACTTCATCGATATGAACATGCCGCTGATCTACGTCATTCATGCCGCCGTCATTTGGGTCGGCGGGATGGGAGATCTGGCGTTTCGTATCTTCGACCTCGGCAGTTCGGTGGCGATCGGACTGCTGGCCGGCGCACTTGTCCGGCCGGCTGGCCTGAGCAATGCCTTCTTGGCGGCCGTCACAATCATCGCGGCGCATCTCCTGTTTGGTCCGCAAGCGGCTGGAGAACGCGATTTTCTGCTCCTCGGTCCCGCCTTTACGGCCGCCCTCTGCAGCGTAAGAGCCGCCGAGCGGCCCAGCGCAGGTTTTCCGTGGCTGTTTGCAGCCGGAGTCGCGGTCGGTCTGGCGGCCCTGCTCAAGCCGACGGCGGTCATTCTTCTTGCACTGCCCCTCACCGTCCGACCTTTCCGAGTCGCGAACCTTCTCGTCGGCGGGGCGGGCCTTTGCAGCATTGCGCTCGTCACACTGCTGGTGATGACCGATCTCGGCGCGACGGAAGCTTTCATTCGAGATTTCCGTGACTACGAGCCGTTCTATGTTGGGCTCGCTCACCGGTCTTGGCTGGTGCTGCCGGCGGTGGCCCTGAAGCACACGGGTCTCGGTGTCGGCGGCTTGCTGCTCGCTGCCGTGTTTTGCGTGCGGGCTGAAACCTCGCCTCGCTTGCTTGTCCTGATCGGACTGGCGGTGTTTGGCGCGATCCATTTCATGTTGCAGGGCAAGGGTTTCTTTTATCACGCTTATCCGTTGATCGGCGGCGTCGCGTGCCTAAGCGCCTGGAGCCTGCCCAAAACCCCCGTTCCGTTCACCTGTGCGGCGCTGGGCGTCTCGGCCGCGGTGTTCGGCACGCAAGCCGTGCAGGCCTTCGAATATTCCCGGTTTCCCGCCGATCTCATCATGCCGGCCCCGGTCAGCCGGACTCTACAAGACGCCCTAAAGGCGCATGTGGCGGCTGGCGCGCGCGTTCAGATGCTCGACATGAGTGGTGGTGCGTTCCTGGCAATGGCCCGCAGTGGGCTGCGGCAGGCGACACCCTATGCCTACTGGCTCTATCTCGCGCCCGGCAAACCGGCGTGGCGCTCCGAATTCGTGAAAGACATCCAGTCCCGTCCTCCAGACGCAATCCTGGTCACCGATGCGACCTGGCCATCGGAAGACGGCCTGAAGGCTGTCGACGACTGGCCCGAGTTCAGCGCGGAGCTTGCGTGTTGCTATCGCCTGATCGAGGCTCAAACTCGCACAGAACCCTCTATTCCATGGTTCGCGTCTTCGCCCTCTGTTTCGTGGCGCCTCTATGTTTTGCGCGGACCGGCTGGCTGAGCGGCTATCGCGCTGGTCGCTTTGGACGAGGAAACGACGCAATCCTGCCACGTCATTGCGAGGCGGTAAAGCCGCCGCGGCAATCCACGCGGCGCTCTGGACACGGATCACCACGCTGCGCTCACGATGATGATCAAGCGATCAACTCCAAATGCGGTCACCCTGCCCTTATTGAAAAGGGAGGGGACCGCGTGGAGCGCCTCCTACATCGTCGGCATCGAGAACTCGGCGCCTTCCTTCACGCCAGAGGGCCATCGTGCCGTGACCGTCTTGGTCTTCGTGTAGAAGCGGACCGAATCCGGGCCATGCTGGTTCAGGTCGCCGAAGGCCGAGCGCTTCCAGCCGCCAAAGGAATAATAGGCCAGCGGCGTCGGGATCGGTACGTTCACACCCACCATGCCGACCTGCACGCGGCTGACGAAATCACGCGCCGCGTCGCCGTCGCGGGTGAAGATCGCGGTGCCGTTTCCGTATTCGTGGTCGTTGCAAAGCGCCAAGCCTTCCTCGTAGGTCTTGGCACGCACGACGGCCAGCACCGGCCCGAAGATCTCTTCCTTGTAGATCCGCATGTCCTTGGTGACGTTGTCGAACAGGCAGGAGCCGACGTAGAAGCCTTTCTCGTAGCCTTGCATCTTGAAGCCTCGCCCATCGACGACGAGGTCGGCGCCTTCCTTGATGCCGATGTCGCAATATTGGTGCACGCGATCGACGGCGGCCTGGGTGATCACCGGCCCGTAATCGGCGCCGGCATCGGTCGAAAGGCCAATTTTCAAGGCTTCAACCCGGGGAACGAGCTTTTCCATCAGCGCGTCGGCCGCGGCCTTGCCGACCGGCACCGCCACCGAAATGGCCATGCAGCGCTGGCCGGCCGAGCCGTAGCCGGCGCCGATCAGGGCGTCGACGGTCTTGTCCATGTCGGCATCAGGCATGATGACCATGTGGTTCTTGGCACCCCCGAAGGCATGCACGCGCTTGCCGTTCGCGGCGCCTCGCGCGTAGATGTATTCGGCGATGGGCGTCGATCCGACGAAGCCGATCGCCTTGACCTCGGGATGATCCAGCAGGGCGTCTACCGCCACCTTGTCGCCGTTGACGACGTTGAGGACACCGGCTGGAAGGCCGGCCTCGATCATCAATTCGGCGAGGCGCATCGGCACACCCGGATCGCGCTCCGACGGCTTCAGCACGAAGGAATTGCCGCAAGCGATCGACGGCGCGAATTTCCACATCGGGATCATCGCTGGAAAATTGAAGGGCGTGATGCCGGCCGTGACGCCGAGGGGCTGGCGCATCGAATAGGCGTCGATGCCGGGACCTGCGCCGTCCGTGAACTCGCCTTTTAGCAAGTGCGGAATGCCGCAGGCGAATTCGACGACCTCGTAGCCGCGCTGGATATCACCCATGGCATCCGGAACCGTCTTGCCATGCTCGCGGGCCAGCAACTCGGCCAGATCTTTCTGGTTGTCGAGCACAAGCTGGAGGAATTTCATCATGATGCGCGCCCGGCGCTGCGGGTTGACGGCGCCCCATTCGCGCTGTGCTTGCGCGGAATTCGCAACCGCGGCTCCCACTTCCTCCGCACTGGCCAGTGCGACGCGGGCGGAAATCTCGCCCGTCATTGGCGTATAGACGTCGCCCAAGCGCCCCGATGTGCCGGCGACCTGCTTGCCGCCGATGAAATGTCCATATTCCTTCACGAGTGCCTCCCGAGCATCTTGACCGGATGCACTAAGCAGAGAATGTTTTTGCACATCAAGTTGCGAGATCGCGCATCCGATGTGCGCAAAAAGGCTGAGCTGTGGATTGGGACAACCTTCGTTTCTTTCTCGCGGCAGCCCGAACGGGGCAGTTCGTGACGGCGGCCCGGCAGCTCAAGGTCGATCATGCGACCGTGAACCGGCGTATCACGGCTCTCGAGCGCGCCCTCAACGCGCGACTGTTCGACCGGCGCACCACGGGAGTCGGGCTCACCGCAGCCGGGCAGCGGCTACTTACCGCGGCTGAATCCATCGAGACGGAAGTGTTGCAGGCGCAGGCGGCACTGACCGACAAGGACGTCGAATTGTCCGGGACCGTCCGCATCGGTGCGCCGGATGGCTTTTCGACCTATTACCTGGCGCCCCGCTGCGCCGGCTTCGTCGAGCGCCATCCCGGGATCACGATCCAACTCGTCCCGAGCCCGCAGGTCGTGCCGCTTGCAAAGCGTGAAGTCGACATTGCGATCGTGCTGGACAAACCTGAGGCGGGGCGCTTCGTGACACGGAAGCTGACCGACTACGACCTCGGGATCTTTGGGGTCGACCATTACTTCGAGCGCCACGGCATGCCGCTTCATGTCGGCGATCTCAAGCACCACCGCCTGATCGGCTATGTCGAGGAATATGCCTACGCGTCCGCGCTCAATTATGTGCGTGATCTGTTCACCGATCTTCCCATTGCGTTTCAATGCGCTGGGGCCATCGGTCAACTCGAGGCCGTGCGTGCCGGCCTAGGTATCGGGGTCGTTCACCAGTTCATCGCGCAACGACATCCGGATTTGCGTCCGGTTCTGCCCGACCGCCGCGCCACCCGCGCCTATTGGATCGTCGAGCATCAGGATACACGGGGCCTCGGCCGGATCAGGTCCGACTGCACGATTTCCTGGTGGAAATCGTGCAGTCGGACCGGCGAAGCTTTCTGGCGAGGCCTGACGATCAGGCGTTGTAGTCACCGTCGTCCCCGCCAAAACTGCCGCCGTCATCCGTCCCGTAATCGGCCGCAGTGTCAAAGCCCTGGTCGCTTCCGGCGGCATCCGGCGGCGCCTCGTCGCCATAATAATTATTGACGATCGTCTCGCCGCCCGCGCCCGGGAAGCTACCGCCAAACCCACCCATGCCGGAGGAAATCCCGAAGGGATTGTTGGACCCATGGAACAGACCGGAAATGGAGTTGGCCAGCAACGCGCCACCCGCAACGCCGGCCGCCATGCCGAGGGCTCCCTTAAGAAACCCACCGCCGCCTGCGCCGCCCTGTTGGCCCTGGCCCCAGGGCCCAGCCTGTTGTTGACCTGCATTCTGGTTCCATTGGCCCTGCGGTGGCGCGTAGTTCGGCTGCGGCGGCGCATATTGCCGGCTCTGCGGAGGCTGCTGGGGAGCACCGGAACCGAAGATGGAGCGTCCGAGACCGCCGAGGAACCCGCCCTCGCTGCCCGACGATCCTTGCTGCTGTCCGCTCTCAAGGCTTTGGACCTTGGCTTCTAGTTCCTGAAGTTTGTCGTTCGCGGCCCGCAGCGCCTGTTCCTGCACGATCACGGTCTGGGCTAGGAGGTAGGGGGCATAGGGCTGCTGCTTCACGGCATCGGTGATGAAGGACTCGGCATCGCGGTCGCGCTGCCCCGTGCCGGCGGTGCGGATCCGGTCGAAGAGACCGGACAGCAACTGACGTTCATCGGGTGTCATCGACTGTCTCCCTCAAGCGCGGGCGTTTCCCGCCCGGGTAGATATGGGACTGACCTCACGCACGTCCAAGGTCCCGACGGACCGGACCCGCATGAAAGGCCGTTCATCTTGGCTATGAAGGCGCCGACGCTGTTTGTTTGCCCGTTCCGTCTATTCGGTGAGCATCCGTTCCGCTTCCTGGCGTCCTGGAAATGGCTGACTGAGTGCCGCCTTCACGACCGACCGGCCCGCATCCTTGTCGCCCATCGCCATCAACACTGCGCCGTAGTGAAAGCGCAGTTGCGGGTTGTCTGAGGTGTCGGCTTTCGCGCGCACCAGCAGGGCTTTGGCGGACGGGAAATCGCCCAGCCGGTAGTCGATCCAGGCCAACGTATCGAGGAGCGCCGGATTGTTGCTGACGGCGACGCGCTGGAGCGGCTTGCGGGCCTCGCTCAACAAGGCTTTGTCGTTGGGCTTCATGTCGGCGACGAGGCTCGCGTAATTATTGGCCGCGACCACGGACTGCGGGTTCAGCTTCAAGACGTCCTGGTAGGTCGCGATCGCCGGATCCTTGTTGTCCGCCTGTTCCTGCAAGCTGGCCTTGGCCATCAAAAGCGGCTCGCCCGGCGCGCCGGCTGCGAGCCCGTCGTTGAGAACGGCAACGGCGCGATCCGGCGTCTTCCGCAAGGCCGCAGCCGCTTCGAGATAGGCCGCGGGTAGCTTCGGCGCAGCCTTGATGGCGAGGGCGGTCGCGTCATTGGCCTTGTCGTCCTGCCCGGCGTTCCGATAGAGAGCCGAAAGAACCAGATCGGCGACCGCCGCATCCTCACCGGTCAGCTTCTCGGTCAGCGCGGACACGAACGTGATGGCCTGATCGGTCTGCTTGCCCGCGACCGAGCTGCGGGCGTAGCCCGCCAAAGCCTCGCGATCGAGCGGCTTGCTGCCCGATGCATCGATCATTTTCATGTAAGCTGCCGCGGCAGGTACCGGGGTGCCCTTGGCCTCGCTCAATTCGGCATTGAGCAGCGCCATCACGCGCTCGGATCGCGGCACACGGCGCATCTGGTCGATCGCCGCCTGTGCGGCCGTCCAGTCTTTCTGCTGTGCCGCGAGCCGGACGAGCGCCATTCGTCCCTCGAAACCCTCGGGGTTTTTGTTGACGTAATCCGCGAGTGCCTGCCGGGCGAGATCCGGCTTGCTCTGCTTGAGATAGAGGTTCGCCAAGGCCGTGACGGGCTGCAGGTTCGCCGGGTCGAAGTAGACGACCTTCTTCCAGGCATCGATCGCCTTGTCGGTGTCGCCCTGCTGCGTGTAGGCCTGCGCCAAGATCGCGAGCGCGCTTGCACTTCGAGGCCTGCGCGCGGCGACCGCCAGAAGATCCGGAATGGCATGGGCGGCATCATCCGACTTGACCATCAATTCGGCGCGCAACAACAGGGCGTCGTCGTCGTCCGCCTTGGCCGTCACCGCATCGTCGAGAAGCTTGCGGGCTGCAACGGGGTCGTTCATCCCCAGATCGAGGCGCGCAAGCGCAAGCCGCACGGCCGAGCGGGCCGGGCCCTCCGGCACCCTGGCGATGGCGGACTGAAGCGCCTGGGCCGCTTCGTCCGGCTTTTTCGCGCGAAGCAAGGCTTCGGCTCGCATCAGATCGAATGAACTGTCTTTAGGTGTGGCCGCAATCGCCTCCTGCATCGCCTTGTCGGCCGCCTGGTCGCCCCGATGTTTGGCCATGAAAACGATCAGGGCGGCGCGCATCTCGCGGCTGTCGGGCAGCGCCGCCACGCCATCGCGGAGGAGTTGTTCGCCCGCATCGACCTGTCCGGTCGCGACATCCAGTTCGGCGAGGGTCGACCGGATCCCGACCGACTTCGGGTCGGCCTTCAACAGATCCTGATAGAGCGCGACCGCCTCGTCCTTCTTGTCCTGCATCAGGAGAGCCGCTGCCTTGAGGCGGATCAAAGGCACGTCGGTCGGGTGCGCCTTGAGGCCGATGGCGAGGGAGACGAGCGCCTTGTCGCTGTTCTTGTCGGCAAGCGCATCCGCGGCCATGACCGACGTGGCGATCGGCTGGCCTGGGCTTCGTAAAAGCGAAAGCTGAGCGTCCGCGCGCGCCTTGTCGCGATCCCCTTTGCGCTGTTCCGCCCAGGCACGGAGCGCGAGCGCATCGGGATCGTTCGGGCGGGAGCCGAGTGTTCCGTTGATCCGTCCGAGAGCCGCATCAAGCTGGTTGGCCTCGATCAGGATCTGCGCAACCTTGAGTTGCGCCTTGATGTTGCCTGCCTCGGGCATGGCGGCTCGGGCATATTCCTCGAACGCCCCTTTGGGGTTCGCGAGCCCCTCCTGGATCTGCGCCGCGAGGAAATGCGCGTCGCCGCTCTTGGGGTCGCCTTTGATCGCATTTTGGATCTCCACCAGGGCGTGGGTGTAGTCCTTCTGGGCGTAGAGATCCTGGGCCGCCTTGAAATGGGTGGCAGTCTCTTGCGGCGACTGCTTGTCCTTGCAGCCTGCCAGGACAAGGAGGGATGCCGCGGCGAGAAACAGATGGTGCTTTGTCATCGACCAACCTGAATATCTGAAGGAACACTCGCAGTGTTTGAAAAACGTTTCGCTCTTAAAAGCAATCGTCGAGGCAGTGCCGGGTTTCTAATTATCTCAATCCAGTAAACGGGTTCGCCCTGACAGGCTACATGCTGCCTCGCGCGCCCACGCGACGGAAAAGACGGCCACGCTCCGAGAATAGAACCAGCGCGAAGGCCGCGAGTCCATAGACCAGGAAGCCGATTTCGAGCGGTAACGTCGTGCCGTCGAAATGTTGTCCAATGACGAATCCCAGCAGAGCTCCGCCCGCAGTGGTGGCGAAGCCCTGGATCGACGATGCTGTTCCGGCGATATGGCCGAGCGGCTCCATGGCCAGAGCGCCGAAATTCGATGCGACGAGGCCGAAGCAGAACATCGTGCCCGCCTGCAGAATCGCGAACGTCACAATCGATTCATGGCCGCTCGCGACCAGCGCCGTATGGATGAACGCGATTCCCAGATAGCCGAGCAGCGCGCAATGCGACACCGGACGGGTTCCTACCCGGCCCACCACGCGGGAGTTGAGCAGCGATGCCAGCGCCATGAAGAACGCGATGCCGGCGAAGATGCCCGTGAACAGCCGCGGCGCCTGGAACGTCTCGACGAAAATCTGCTGGGCCGAATTGATGAAGCCGAACAAGCCGCCCATGATGAACGTCATGGCCAGCATATAGCCGACGGCGCTACGGTTCGTCAGGGTCACCCGGAAGGCGTCGTAGATGCGGCCGGGTGCGATGGGCAGGCGGTCACGTTCATGCATGGTCTCGGGCAGTCGTGCCCACACCCAGAGTGTCACAACCAGTCCGAACAGCGCCAGGGCCCAAAAGATTCCGCGCCAGGGCAGGACCAGCATGATGATCTGGCCGATCGAGGGGGCAAGGATGGGTACGGCAAGAAACACGATGAAGGCCAGCGACATGACCCGCGCCATCTGATTGCCGGCGTAGCAATCGCGGACGATCGACACGACGAGCACACGTGTCGCGGCCGACCCTATGCCTTGGCAGACGCGGGCAAACAGCAGCATCTCGATCGAACCGGCCATCGCGGCCAGCATGCTGGTGGCGACATAGATGATCAGCCCCGCCATCAGCACTGGACGGCGGCCGAAACGGTCCGCGAGGGGGCCGTAGACGATCTGCGACGAGCCGAAGGACAGAAGATAGACGGTGACGATCCACTGCTGCTTGTTGCCGACCGGCAGCCCGAGCGAATGGGCGATGGCGGGAAGAGCCGGCAGCATCGAGTCGACTGCCAGGGCATTGACGGCCATCAAAGCCGCCACAAGCCCGACGAACTGCCGGAAACCCATGCCAGGATGTGGCGTCGTCTCGGCGCGAGACTGTACCGAAAGTGCGATCTGAGTCATGGCCATCGTCTGGAACGCCAAGCCGTGTGGATGCGACGCGAAAACCGCGTGGACTTGGCCGGCGAGGCGGGATCGCCCTTTCTTGCGGGGCGAATGTGGTGGCGGTCGGGCAAGCCGGCGGAAAATCCGCGCCAGTCAGGCCAAGTGGCCGCTCTGCAACAGCGGCTAGCGGCGGTTCCAGGTCACGAAGCTGTAAGCGGCATCGTCTTCAGGGTGAGGCGTCGCCGCGATCCGAGCCGCGACGAACCATTCGCGGTCATGGATCGGCGGGAATTTGGCGTCGCCGTCGGGCTCGATGTCCACCTCGGTGATCGACAGGCGGGAGGCCAGCGGCATGAACGCGGCATAGATCATGCCGCCTCCCGCGACCATGAGTGTGTCCGCGCCGAGGCGGTCGGCGGCACGATCGGCTTTCTCGACGGCATCACCGATATTGGACGCGACAATCGCGCCGGCCGGCACAAATCCTGGGTCTTGCGTCAGTACGATAGTCGAACGCCCTGGAAGGGGATGCCCGATCGACGCGAAAGTTCGCCGTCCCATTATGACCGGTCGACCCAGCGTGGCGGCCCGGAAATGCTGGAGGTCGCCCGGCAGCCGCCAAGGCATATGGCCGGAACTGCCGATGACGCCGTTGCGGGCCACGGCCGCGATCAGCACGATCGGCCGCATCAGCCGGCTCGGCCGAGATCAGCCAGAGCGTCACCCGTCAGGCGGCAGGTCGTCCAGTCGTCTTGCAATGACGCGCCTTGGCTCCGGTAGAACGCGATCGCGGGCGTGTTCCAGTCGAGTACCGCCCATTCGAGGCGCGGCAATCCCTCCACCACGCAGCGATGCGCCAAAGTCCGCAGGAGTGCCTTGCCGATCCCGTGCCGCCGAAAGTCGGGGCGGACGAACAAGTCTTCGAGATACAGGCCGTGACGACCCCGAAACGTCGAAAAACTGTAGAACCAGAGCGCGAACCCGGCCGGGTCTCCGTCACATTCGGCAATGTCGCAGAACACGCGCGGCTGCGGTCCGAACAAGGCCGCGGCGAAATCGCCGGCCGTCGCCACGACGTCCTGCTCCAGCTTCTCGTAGATCGCAAGCTCGCGGACGAATTGCAGCACGAGTTCAATATCGGCCGGTCGGGCGGGACGAATGGCCACCCGGCCCGGCGTCGTGTTAAGAGCAGAGGTCATAGGCGACGGCTTAGCGGCCGGAGCGCGCGAAGGTCAACATTCGGGGTAGGGGACGTGGATCAGCGAAAGGGACTGACCGACGAGGCGCGTCAGGACATCGACGCCACGCGGGCGGATCGGTTCGAAACGCGCCGCGCCACCGTTCCGGCACTGGAGGAGGTGCTGTTCGAGGCTTTTCCGGTGCTCGATCACGGCTTCATCCGGGTCATCGACTACATGGGTGACGATGGCGCCGTGGTGCAGGCCGCGCGCGTCTCCTATGGACGGGGCACCAAGAAGGTCAGCGAGGATCGCGGGCTGATCCGCTATCTGATGCGCCACTGGCATTCGACACCCTTCGAGATGTGCGAGATCAAGCTGCACGTGAAGCTGCCGATCTTCGTGGCGCGTCAATGGATCCGTCATCGGACGTCGAGCGTGAACGAATATTCGGCGCGCTACTCGGTTCTCGACGAGGAGTTCTACATTCCGGCGCCCGCCCAATTGGCGGCCCAATCAAGCAGCAACCGCCAGGGACGGAGCGAGCTGTTGGAAGGATCGGAAGCCGCGCAGGTGCTCGATCTCCTCCGAGACGACGCGTCCCGAAACTATCGCGACTATCTTTGGATGCTCAACGAGAACGACGCCGATCCGGAGCGAAGCGGCCTGGCCCGCGAACTCGCGCGGATGAACCTCACGCTGAACATGTACACCCAGTGGTACTGGAAGACGAACCTGCACA
Source organism: Lichenifustis flavocetrariae (assembly GCF_026130545.1). Taxonomy (GTDB): domain Bacteria; phylum Pseudomonadota; class Alphaproteobacteria; order Rhizobiales; family Beijerinckiaceae; genus Lichenihabitans; species Lichenihabitans flavocetrariae. The sequence continues at coordinate 391,812 of NZ_JAMOIM010000001.1, forward strand.
ATCTCTTCAATTTCATGAGGTTGCGTGCGGACGCGCATGCACAATATGAAATTCGTGTCTATGCCGACGTGCTGCTTGGCCTGACTGAACGTTGGGTGCCCCTCTCCCACGAAGCCTTTATGGAATACCGCATGGGTGCGCTCACGCTGTCACGCACCGCGGTGGAGATCGTGAAGCGCCTGCTTGCCGGGGAGCGGGTAACGCAAGAGACGAGCGGCCTACCGCCGCGTGAATGGCGGGAATTCGCGGCTGGTCTCGGCCTAAGCTGATCCTTGCATGTCGTCGGTCGACGTCATTCCTGGAGATCAGGCTGTTGCCCGGTGGGCCGGATCGAGGTTTTCGAGGTCCCGGCGGACGGAGCTCCAACCACGCCGGCGCGGCCGCGCGAACGTCACGCTCTCCCGCAAGGCAATCGCAGATCCGCTGCCGATCACGATGGCGGATCCGATCATCATCGTCATGCTCGGGACGGTGCCGAACACCAGCCATCCGATGACGATCGCCAACGGGATCTGCGCATAGCTGAAAGGCGCCAGGAGTGACGCGGGCGCGCAACGATAGGCGACGATCTGCAGGACCATGGCCGTGGCCGCCAGCAGCCCCATGATGCCCCCCAACCCGAGCCCCGTGAGATCCGGCGTCTTCCAGCCGGGCAGCGCGGCGCCCGATAAGACCAAAAAGCCTACGAACGCGGAGATCACGATTGTCGTCTCCGTCCGCTCTGTCCGGCTGAGACGCGTCGTGATCACGGTGAGAGCCGAAAAGACGCTCGATAAAAGCGGAAACAGCGTAGCTGCTTGAAACGTTCCCCCTCCAGGCTGCACGACGATCAGTATGCCGGCAAAGCCGACCCCGCCCGCCACCCAGCGCTGCCAGCCGACGTGTTCTTTGAGGATCCAAGCCGCGAGGCCGGTGATGATCAGGGGGGCGCAGAACGCGATGGCCGTCGAATCGGCGACCGGCAGAAACATGAAGCCGACGAGCGCGAGGGCTGTCGAAATGGCGCTTGCCAAGCCGCGTGAGACCTGAAGAAGCGGTCGCGCGGCACGCAACACGCTCGGCGTGCGGAGAACGATCGGCGCAACGGCGAGAACCAGGACCGCATAGCGCATCCAGGCAACTTCGAGACCCGTGTAGGTGACCGCCAGCGTCTTCGAGATCATATCGGCGATCGGGAACAGCAGCGTGCTCAGCAGCAGCGCGCCGATGCCTGCGAGGGTTCGATCCTTCGACAGTGACCGGGACGCGGTACTCTCTGCCTTCGGCGCGAGTGGAACAAGGCTCAGGCGCGCCTGCGGCTGCGCGATCGCGTGGACCTCCTCTGCTTCGGGACGCAGACGAGCCGAGGAGAGCGGAGCCAAGCGGAAGCCTTTACGGCGAGAGACGAATGGCGTGACGCTGCAAGCTGGATCTCACCAGAGTGTTAACGGATCGGCCTTGCATGTCAGACTTGCGTGGCGCGCATTCACCAGGCTTGGAGTCGGCGCTCGACAAGCCCGGGGATGCGTGTCACTCCGCGCGGCGAGGCTGAGGGACAGCATGACGGGTGGCACACAGGATTACGTCGGGGATCCCCGCAACGATCAGGTTCTCATCTCGGTCAATGGCGTGCTGGTGCCGCGCGACGACGCAAAGGTGTCGGTCTTCGATTCCGGCTTCGTGCTTGGCGACGGGGTCTGGGAAGGCTTGCGGCTGGTCGACGGCAGGCTAGCCTTTCTCGACGCGCACCTCGACCGCTTGTACGATGGCGCCCGCATGCTGATGATCGACATCGGCCTCACCCGCGCCGAATTGGCCGCCCGTCTCGCCGCCTGCCTTGCCGCGAACGAGATGCAGGACGGTGTCCATATCCGCCTGATGGTGACCCGAGGCCCAAAGCGCTCGCCCTATCAGGATCCCCGCCTGTCGCTCGGTCAGGCCACGATTGTCATCATTCCGGAATGGAAGCAGCCACGTCCCGAGATGTTCGCCAAAGGGATCACGCTGTTTACGGTGCATGTGCGCCGCACGGGGCCGGCCGATCAGGACCCCAAGCTCAATTCGCATTCCAAGATCAATGATATCCTGGCCTGCATCCAGGCCACCCAGGCCGGCGCCGACGAGGCCCTGATGCTCGACGACCGCGGTTTCGTAGCGACGTGCAATTCAACGCATTTCTTCATCGTCCGGGATGGTGAAGTGTGGACCTCTGGAGGCGGCTTCTGCCTTCGTGGCATCACGCGCGGCGCCGTCATCGCGGCGGCTCGATCCGGCGGCATCCCGGTCTTCGAGCGTGATTTCTCGCTATTCGACGTCTATGGTGCTCAGGAGGCCTTCGTGACCGGCACCTTTGCGGGCCTGACGCCCGTCGCCAGTGTCGATGGGCGCCCGCTGCCCATGCTGGGCGATGCGGACGACGCCTCCGGCCCGATCACGCGGCGTCTGCGCGACCTGTACCGCGACCTGATCCGCCAGGATGCCGCACAGCAGGAACGTCTGCGGTGACCGACGTCATTCGCATCACCATGTGGTCAGGCCCGCGCAACGTATCGACCGCGATGATGCGGTCATTCGAGAACCGATCCGACACCAGCGTCAGCGACGAGCCCTTCTATGCCGCCTACCTCCGCGCGACCGGCCTGAACCACCCGATGCGCGACGCCGTGCTCGCAAGTCAGCCGCATGACCCTGCGGCCGTCATCGCGGCTCTTCTGGGGCCCGTGCCGGACGGACAGACGATTTGGTACCAGAAGCACATGACCCATCACATGCTGCCGGATTTCGATCGGAACTGGCTCGATCAGGTCACCAATGCCTTCTTGGTGCGGCGCCCGGAGGCGGTGCTGGCCTCATACGTCGAGCGGCGCGCCGAGGTGACCCTCGCCGATATCGGCTTGCCGCAGCAGGTCGAGATTTTCGAGAGGGTAGCCGACCGGCTGGGAGCGGCTCCGCCGGTCCTTGAAGGAGCGGACGTCCTTGCCGCTCCACAGTCGGCCTTGAGTGCGCTTTGCCGACGCTGCGGCATCCCGTTCGATGCCGCCATGTTGGCGTGGCCTGCGGGACCGAGACCTTCGGACGGCGCCTGGGCGCCGGCTTGGTACGACAAGGTTGAAGCCTCGACTGGGTTCGGACCTCCTCGCGCCGAGGTGGCCTTCGCCGAGTTGCGCGACGACTTGAAGCCGATCGCCGAGGCGGCGCAGCCCTATTACGAGCGGCTGGCGCGCCATCGGATCGGCGTCAAGCTCTCCTGATGCGGTGTTCGGCGTCAGGCTCCTGCGAGACTGAGCGGAAAATCGGGCTCCGAACGTGCGGCAGCCGCGCGTTCCGCATTCTTGTCCCGGCCATCGAGCGATTCGGCTTTCTTGAACTCGTCGACGGCGGCCTCAAGATTGCTGCGGGCTTCGGCCATCTGACCCTTGAGCTCGTCTGCCGATCGCTTGAGATTGTCCCGACGCGTCGCCGCGGCCCGAGCATAGGTCGGATAGGCGAAATGGGACGGATCGGTGATGCCCGACCGAGTCTCCTCGGTGGTGATCTCCCGGTCGAGGTCAGTCGCCATCCGGTTAAAATCAGCGATCATATACTCGATCTGCTGAACCCGACGACGACGCTCCTCAACCTGGAAGCGTTTGAGGCGAACGATATGATCCCGCGACTTCATACGCAGAAACTCCAAGACGCGAGTTTGAACAAGTAGGAACCCGAAGGTCCCCGACGACTTCCGCGAGACAGGGTTACCATCGCCGAAGCAAGTTGCTTCTTCCTTACGCCACACGGTAGGAATGGAGCAGGCGGCCATGTGAATCGCCGAACGGCTTCGGATCGCCAGCTCTGTGGCGCTTTTGCAACAATCGTGGCTTGGGTGGCGTGAAATGCTGGCTAAGTCGCATCTGGACCGGCCGCGCGGGCGTTCACGAGTATGGCGTAAACTTGGCGTTTACCTCTCTCGTTAACATTGGGTTTCGGTTATGTATCGGGTGGCCTAGAGCGGTGGTGATCGAGGTCGGAACGCAATCATTCAAAATCGCGACAGCTGAACGAGCGCGTCGCGGCTTGTTTTGCTCCGTCCAAACGGGGTCGATCATGACGATCGCTCCGCCTGTCGAGCACCTGTCCCCCCGCCAACCATGTGGCACGAACGCCAGAGCGCTGAATGCGCGGTGTGGCGTTCGGTCCAGGGTCGAATGGAAGTTTGTTAACCAGTTTCGTTTAGGTCTCGGTCATCGGTCCGGTCGGCCGGTGACCTCCGCGTCACGTCGCGCCGCCCGGGCGCCGTCGTGGTCAGTGGACCAGAACTACGCCACCCGGGACAATGGTGGGGATCATTTATGCGCGTTCTACTGATCGAAGACGACAGCGCCACCGCGCAGAGCATCGAGTTGATGTTGAAGAGTGAAAGCTTCAACGTCTACACGACCGATCTCGGCGAGGAGGGTATCGACCTCGGTAAACTCTATGACTACGATATCATCCTGTTGGACCTCAATCTGCCTGACATGTCTGGCTACGAGGTCTTACGGACGCTTCGTGTGGCAAAGGTGAAGACCCCGATCTTGATCCTGTCCGGCCTGGCTGGGATTGAAGACAAGGTCAAAGGCCTGGGTTTCGGAGCCGACGATTATCTCACGAAGCCGTTCCACAAGGACGAACTCGTAGCGCGTATCCACGCGATCGTCCGGCGCTCGAAGGGTCATGCTCAGTCTGTGATCGCGACCGGGGACCTGATCGTTAACCTCGACCAGAAAACCGTCGAGGTGTCCGGTGCCAGGGTTCATCTGACCGGCAAGGAATACCAGATGCTGGAGCTGCTTTCGCTTCGCAAGGGCACGACCCTGACCAAGGAGATGTTCCTCAACCATCTCTACGGCGGAATGGATGAACCCGAGCTGAAGATCATCGACGTCTTCATTTGCAAGCTGCGCAAGAAGCTGGCAAATGCGAGCCATGGCCGGAACTTCATCGAAACGGTCTGGGGACGCGGCTATGTGTTGCGTGAGCCCAATGAGGCGGAAGAGCGGATCACCGCCTGAACATAGGTCATGTTGCGAAAAGCCGCCCCCGGTCATCGGGAGGCGGCTTTTCGCATGTGCGGCTCTCAGGCTCCATCTCGGTCTGCTCCACAAGCACCATGGATCGGGAGCGACGTCGCAGAGAGATTCGCGTCGGCCGGACCGTCGAGGAACAGCACGGCGCCGCCCAAGGGACAGATCCGTCTTATTCCTTCGACGCTGTCATCTCGCGCGCTTCAGGGCGAACCCGGCAGATTTCTATCCGATGCCCAATTCCTGGCATTTGGCTTTCAGGATCGTTTGATCGAAAGGTTTGAGCAGAACCGTGTTCGCTCCAGCATGGCGGGCACGTGCCACGTGAGCGACGTCGTTTTCTGTCGTGCAAAGAATGACGAGCGGTCCTCCGCCATCCGGCATCCTGCGCAATTCCTGCAAAAAGCCGAATCCGTCGAGCACCGGCATATTCCAATCGAGCAGGATAACATCGGGCATCCGCGCCGTGCAGGTGCCGAGTGCAGCCTGACCGTCACAGGCCTCCGACACGGTCAGGGCCATTTTTTCGAAAATGCGCCGTGCGACTTTCCGGATCACCGGGGAGTCGTCGACAACAAGAACGTGCGTCATATCTCTGTCTCGAAAGGCGCCGACTCGCGCTTGAGGATGAAATCGGATCGGCGTTCACTCTTCCATGGAGTGTTGAACAACCCCTGAATGCTTGCCGTTCCGGGCGGAGGCAACAGGGCGCGCGGGCAGGGTTGGATTCGTGTCCGCTGCGAAGGACCGATAGATGTAGTCGATCTTTGCCTCAATGCCCTCGTCACCGCCCCTCAAGCTCAGCGGGTCGGCGGGCATACGCATGGCTTCTCCCAGGGCTCGACACATGCCCCAAAGAGCCAACTCGGCGAGAACGGGGTCCGACGGACGCCAGAGCCCGGTGTTCATCTGCTCGACAATCAGCGTCGACACCACGTCGTGGAACAGGTCGAACGCTGCCCGGTCCTCGGCTTCCAGCTGATCCAAAGCGAGTTCCCGGAGCAGGTGGTCGATCAGGAACGCATTGTCCGTGCTCAACTCGACAAGGAGCCGGATTATGTGCCGCATGCGTTCCGAAGCCGATGCGGGCTCGTCCATTATCGCATTTATTCTCAGTCGGTAGTCCTTGATCAACGGTTTGGTTACGGCGTCAAGAAGGCTTCGTTTATCTTTGAAATAATAGCTGATGAGGGCCGGCGTGACACCGCATCCTTGAGCGATTTCACTCCGCGTCAGACTGAGTTTGCGACTTGATTGAAGATAGAGGCGTGTGGCTTCAATAAGCTTTTCCCGTCCGTTAATGCCGCTGTCTCGTGGCGGCCGACCTTGCGTCCGCTTTGTCATCACCATCGCTGCATCCTGAAGTACAATATAAAAATAAATACAACCAGAAGGAGAGTGAGACAAGAGTGTTCGTGCTTTGTTTCGATTAATTGGTGAACGAAGGTGCTGAATCCTGGATCATGGCGGTCGACACTGAGGCTGCCGCGAGGGAAAGCTGTGACAAGATCTAGGCGGGGGTAGAGCGGTAGAGTATGGGTCCGGATGTGCGGGCAACGAGTGGTGCAGAAGTGTCGCCTGGCACAAGGCGCGATTCCGCCTTGATCGATGTGCAGGTTGGGAACCGCGCCCGACGGGCTGTGCCGATCGGCGCCGCCTCCTGCCCTGGAGGCACCCGATCCGAACTCGCGAAACGCTCGCCAGAATGGGCGCCCTTCGCCCTCACTCCCGCTCAAAGCGCATCCTTCGGACCACCCCTGCGAAAGGCGTGATGGGGCTTCTTCCGCTCGTTGAGGCTGATATGGTGGAAATCTTGAGACTGTGGGTTCCTCGCCGCGCCAGACTGGAGTTGAAGGCAGTTACATCCGTCCCCCCTCCCTGGCGCCCGCCCGCCGGGACCCAAGAAGCTGTGGAAGTCCAATCCTGGAGATCCGCGTGAACGGGCCCGATGAAAAGCCTGTGTGCAAGCCTATGAGGATGTCGTCGAGGGTGCCGTACGCCCTGGCGCAACTTGGTGAGTCACGCCTTGGACTACAGTGAGCGGACGGCCGGGGCCTCGACCGAAGCCTCGGTCCATGCGCAAGTCTTTTTCACTCGAACCGCGCCCGTGGTGGCCGAGCAACTGATAGGCGTGGGCTTGTTCGTGGGCGGGGTCGGAGGTCTCGTCGTCGAAGCTGAAGCCTACACGCGGGACGATCCCGCTTCTCACAGTTTTGGCGGCCCGACACCACGCAACCGGTCGATGTTCGGTCCGGTCGGCCGAGTCTATGTGTATCGATCTTACGGATTACATTGGTGCTTCAACATCGCCTGCGGGTCACCAGGCGACGCCGTTCTGATCCGTGCCCTCGCGCCGACGGAAGGGCTCGCCACCATGCGGATCCGGCGGGGAATGGACAGCATTCGCGACTTTTGTCGCGGCCCGGGTCGCTTGTGCCAGGCGCTCGGGATCTCGGGACTGCATGATGGAATGGATGTGTTGCTGACGCCGTTTCAGATCGTCGATCGGATCGCAGCGCCCGCGATCGTGGTCGGTCCCCGGATCGGGCTCAGCAAAGGGGCGGAGACGCCTTGGCGTTTTGGCTTAAGCGAGTCACCATATCTCAGCCGTGGTTTTCAGACACGGTCCCGGCCAGTGAGCGCGGCGATTTGCTCAAGCCCCTTGCCATCGAGGTTCTCACGTCCGAAATCAGAATGATGACAAAGCACGAGGGTTGTCTTGGCAGATGATGACGAATGGAGCGTGCCGCCGGAGGCGCGACCCAGGCCACGTGATTACACGTTCGATCTCGATGAGGCGTTAGCGTCTGTCGTCGCGCTCGAGGCCGAGATCCCTGACACCGCGTTTACGGCCGGTATGCTGGGAACGGAGCGGGCAGGAAGCGGTGTCTTGATCCGCGACAGTGGCTTGATCCTGACGATCGGCTATCTGATCACTGAGGCCCGTGAGGTGACGTTGAGGACTGCCCGAGGGCAGATTGTCGATGGCCATGTTCTTGGTGTCGATCAGGCCTCCGGGCTTGGACTGGTGCAGGCACTCGAAACGCTCGACATTCCGGCGATTCGCCTTGGTGATTCCCGGCATGCGGCTCCTGGCGATCAGGTCATCGTCGCGGGGGGAAGCGGTCGGCGGCGCGCGCTGGCGGCCCAGATCGTCGCTCGGCAGGAATTTGCCGGCTATTGGGAATACCTCATCGAAGAGTCTATCTTCACCTCGCCTGCCCATCCAAATTGGGGTGGCACGGGTCTGATCGGCAGCGAGGGAGAGTTGCTCGGCATCGGCTCCCTGCAACTGCAGCATCAAGCCCGTGGCGGTGAGGTTCGGCCGCTCAATATGATTGTCCCTGTCGAACTCTTGACGCCGGTGTTCGACAATCTGGTCGCAGGCCGTCCTGCTCGGCAACCACGTCCCTGGCTCGGGGTTTTCGCGCAGGAGCACGACCAAAGTGTCGTCATCCTGGACATTGCACAACATGGTCCTGCCAAGCGTGCTGGTCTGAAGCGAGGCGATATCGTCAAAAAGGCCGGCGAAATGGAAATCACGAATCTCGCTGATTTCTACCGGAGCCTGTGGGCGCTCGGTCCAGCCGGCGTGACGGTCGACCTAAAAATCGAGCGTGACGGCGATGCCTTCGATCTTCGTGTGAAATCCGCGGACCGCCAGAGCTACCTGAAAACGCCGAAGCCGCATTGATCAAAGCGAGGGTCGGCGTCGCCGCCCTCGCTTTTCGTGTGTCAGCTCAGATGGGCTGAGAACAGCTTGTTCATCTCGAACATCGTCACCTTGTCCTTGCCGAACACCGCCTTCAGCTTATCGTCGGCGAGGATCTCACGCTTGTTCTCGGGATTCTGCAGGTTGTGATTGCGGATATATTCCCACACCTTGCTGACCACCTCGGTCCGGGGCAGGGGATCTTTCCCGACGACGGCCGCGAGTTCGTTCGATGGCTTCAGCGGCTTGGCCAGCGCTGCATTGACCTTCTTCGCGGGCGGAACGGCGGCGGCCTTGGCGGGGCTCTTGGCCGCCTTCGGAGCTTCGTCCTTCTTGGCCTTGTTGGTCTCCGACTTTGCGGCCGGCTTAGCTGGCTTGGTCGCCATGATAGTTGTCTCCTAATATGGCGGACGCGCAGATCCCGCCCTGCTTGAACAAACTCGACATCTTAGGCCTCCCGAACGAGCGCGGCACGGACGCACGTCTGGGGACGTTTTTCTCCAACATCGCGACCATCGGCCCGCGCTCTGAGTTCGAGCTTTCCGCTGCCTCGATGCTTTTCCGTTCTGTCTCACAAGCGCTTGATGCGCAAGCAAGACAACGCTCAAAGCGACGTCTCAAGTACCGGACAGCGCCAAAAGAGCAACTATGCCCTGATCGAGATGCCGAATGACCCGATAAGAAGAGGTTCTAGGGTCGACGGGGTCGAACGCAAGATAGCGGACCTGCCCACACCAGTTTTCCACCGCCAAATCCGCCAGATCGTCGCTCCCGCGCCGCGGTCCGTCTTCCTGGCGGGCAGAGCGGCAAATCCTGCCGTGAAATTGCCGGAGCATCGGTGCTATAAAGCCCTCTTGTTTGGCTGAGGTCGTCATGAACGCTTCCCCTGGATCGCATCCGAACGCCGTCGTGCGTGTAGGTTCGGTCGTTTTCGGCTCCGACCTTCCACTGGCCGTCATCGCCGGCCCCTGCCAGATGGAGAGCCGCGCCCATGCGCTTGAAACCGCCGAGGCGCTGCGCGACATCGCTGCCCGGCTGAAGATCGGCCTCGTCTACAAGAGCTCCTTCGACAAGGCGAACCGAACCAGCCTCGGAGGTACGCGCGGCATCGGCTTTGAGGCAGCTCTTCCGATCTTCGCCGAGATTCGCGAGCGCTTCGGCTTGCCGGTGTTGACCGACGTGCATGAAACGCAGCAATGCGGCCCGCTTGCCGAGGTTGTCGACGTCCTTCAGATTCCCGCCTTCCTGTGCCGCCAGACCGATCTGCTGATTGCCGCCGCGCGGACCGGGAAGGTCGTCAACGTCAAAAAGGGCCAGTTCCTGGCCCCTTGGGATATGGCACATGTCGTCGCCAAGCTCACGCAGGCTGGCGGCTCTGACGTGCTTGTGACCGAGCGCGGGTCGAGCTTCGGCTACAACGCGCTCGTGGTCGACATGCGCGCGCTTCCCATCATGGCGCGGACAGGCGCCCCGGTCATCTTCGATGCCACCCATTCGGTGCAGGAACCCGGAGGGCTTGGCGGCGCGAGCGGCGGCAAGCGGGAATTCGTGCCGGTTCTGGCGCGCGCCGCGGTCGCGATCGGCGTGGCCGGGGTCTTCATCGAAACCCATCCTGACCCGGATAGTGCCCCCTCGGACGGTCCTAACATGGTGCCGCTCTCCCGGTTCGAGGACCTCCTGGCGGATCTGCAAGCGTTTGATGCCGTCGCGAAATCGCGCCGCCTCTCAGATGCTCGTTAAGGCGGGGCGGGCTTGGCAGAGGTGCTGAGGATCATGGGAGGGCTGAACGTGGTTGGATCGAGTGCCTGGGTGGAACCGGCGATGGCGGCGCCACAGCAGGGTGTCGCGCCCGGATCGACGCAGGCCAGTGCTCTTCGGGCGTTGGAGGTCGAGCTACGGGGTTTGACGACCCTGCGGGCCGCTGTGGCTGGCGACCTCGGCCAAGCCGTCGCCAAAGCCGTCGATCTCATTCTTGAGGCCCGTGGCCGCGTCATCGTCACCGGTATCGGCAAGAGTGGTCATATCGGACGCAAGCTCGCCGCCACCTTCGCTTCCACCGGGACGGCGTCGATGTTCATTCACCCGACCGAAGCGAGCCACGGCGATCTCGGCATGGTCACCCGTGACGACATCGTTTTCGCTCTGTCCTGGTCCGGCGAGACCGTTGAACTGCGAGATATCGTTCATTACGCCGGCCGTTACCGCATTCCCCTCCTGGCCATGACGGCAGCGCCTTCGAGTGCTCTTGCCCGGGCCGCGACCGTCGCTTTGGTGATGCCGAAGACCGACGAAGCCTGCCCACACAATCTTGCGCCGACCACCTCGACGCTCATGCAACTCGCCCTCGGCGACGCGATCGCCATCGCGCTGCTCGAGCGCCGCGGCTTCACTCCGAGCCACTTCCGGCAATTCCATCCGGGCGGCAAGCTTGGAGCGGCCCTGCTCAAGGTCAGCTCGGTGATGCGGGCCGGGGATCGCATCCCCATCGTCCTGCCTGGGGCCGATATGAAGGACGTGTTGATGACCATGTCGTCCGGCCGTCTGGGATGCGCCCTAATCGTCGAGGCTGACCGGCTGCAAGGCATCATTACCGACGGCGATCTACGGCGTCATATTGATAACGATCTGCTGCGGCGTCAGCCCCGCGAGATCATGACTCCTGCGCCGCGCAGCGTGCATCCCGACATGTTGGCGAGCGCTGCGCTCGACCTCATGAATGGCGGCTCGCGGCCCATTTCGGTTCTTCCTGTGCTCGACGGCGACCAGATCGTTGGTATCTTGCACATGCACGACCTCGTCGCCGCGGGTCTCTCCTGACCGCGGCTATGACGGATCCAGGATGGCGAGCAACTTTCGATAAAGCTTTGCCTCTGGGCCGTCGGGCTTGCAGAGGCCCTCGGCCATCTGGCGCCGCATCGATGTGCCGATCTCATCCTGCACGGACGCGATATCGGCGGCCGTGACGGAGCCGTCATCGACCAGGGCCTGCCGGCGCTTGCCGATCGCGTCCTCCTGCGCCTCGGAGAGATCGAACTTGCAAAGATCGTGCGCAACCTCGATCGTCGCGAGATCGATGACTTGTTCGCGCGGGTCATCGTCCTGAGCCAGGGCGGTTCCGCCGACGACCAGCGACACGCAGATGGCAAAGCCCAAGCGCCTCAAGGCCGCTGCTCCCCGGCGAGTTCGGAATTCACAACGGACCCCGACTCGGTCGTCGCCACTTCGGACGGCGGTGTGAGGAGCTTGAGAGCGTCGTCTCCGGCGGCCACGACCGCGTCCCGGAGATTCGCATCCTCGGCGCTCGCGCCCTCGCGTTGAGTCAGCTCGGCTTCGAGCAGATCGAAGCGCTTCTGCAACGCCGCCAGGGCTTGTTCGGCGTGCTCGATCGTCATGCTTTGCTCCGCGATTTTCGACTTGGCCGATGCCAGCGATCGTGCGCGACGTCGCAAGCGTCGGTCGCGTTCGATGGCCCGTCTGCTCGCGACCACGAGTGCCGCTTCAGTCCTCGCCAATTCTTCCCTGAGATCCGCCAACCTCGCAAGATCCGCTTCATGCGCCTTCGCGACCGCTGCCCGTGTCGCTGTGACCTGCGTCAGGTTAAGCATGAGAACGGCGATCTTATCATCGCGGTCTTCGAGTTTCGCCACGAGTCCCTCAAGACGCGTCTCGAGTGCGGCGATCGATCCCCGCCGCTGTTCGGACAGGGACAGCACCTGATTGTAACGCGCGGCCTGTTCCCGAGCGACTAGCGCCGCGCTTTCGATCCCGCAGTCCGCGTCGTGCAGGGCTTTTTCGAGAGCCGCCCGCTGGCCTTCAGAGTCGCGCAGGTCCCGACGGAGCTCCGTCACTTCGGCGATGAGGGCGCTTCGCTCCGCCCGGAGTTCCGCCGAAGACGTCTCGGCGACGACCAGGCTGACGGTGCGATGGCCGAGTTCGACCGAGAGGGCCGCTCCTGCCTGTCGGCTCCGCTCCAGATCCTGTTCCAGCCGCCGTTCGATCACGGCGGCCTTCGCTCGCAAACCGTCCCGTTCGGCATCGATTTCCTGGGCCGACAGTGGAACCAGTGCTTCCAGCCGCTCTCTGGTGAGCCGAAGCGCGCGCGCCCAAAGGATCGGGACGCAGGCCAGCGAAATCACGGTGGCGATGCAGAACCCGAGCCCAAGGAAAAGTACGTCCTCGATCATGCGCGACGCAACCTGCGCCTTCGAGCGTCACGACTTAGAATGGGTTCCACGTCGATTGCTGCGTGAACTTGAGATACGAGATGCTGACACCAAATCGAGCCCCGACACCCGTTCGGATCGGCACGAGGATCACGTTCTGGTCGGTCAGCGCCGTGAAGCCGAAGCCGCCAACCAGATAGGCCGAGCCATCGGCGCCCCCGAAACGACGGAAGATGTCCTGCGTGGCGGCGAGATTGTAGACCAGCATCATCGTGCGGTCGCCGTCGGCCCCCGCGTCGAAGCCGATCGATGGTCCCTGCCAGTAGAGGTGTTGGTCACCGGCATTGCGGGTGTAGAGCACGCCCTCGCCGTAGCGAACGCCGCCCACGAAAGCGCCGGATGCTTCCTGTCCGAGGATATAGCCGTTGGGCAGACCCCATCGGCGCACGGCCTCCTGAACCACTTGCGCCAGCCCCCTCGACATGCTGCCGAAAAAACGATGGCCGTTATCCACCAGTTCTTCCATGCGGAACGGACGTGGGCGTTCATTCGCGGCCCATGTTGGCAGGATGCCGAGCAGCAGGGCCGTGGCGGCCGATCCGCCACCGCAAATCAACTGCCGGCGCGAAACTTCAACCATGGAGCGAACCCTCTTGGAGACCATCGCGAGATCGGGATTTGATTTTGCCCGGCGGGTGATGAACCGGCTATGAAGGGCGTCGATCCGGGTGTGGGCTGAGGCGCTCCGCATCGGATCGTCGTCCCCATGCAACAAACCCACCGTTGCGAAAATCGGCCGCGCGTTTGCCGTAACCAAGGTCGCCGCCTTCGACCGACAGAACGACGCCACCGGCCGAGCGCAGGACAGCATCGCCCGCCGCCGTGTCCCACTCCATGGTCGGCCCGAACCGGGGATAGACGTCGGCTTGCCCTTCGGCCAGCGCGCAGAATTTCAGCGATGAGCCCGCTGTCCGCCGCTCGGCAATCTGCAGTGTTGCCAGGAACTCCTCGGTCTGCGGATCGGCATGGGAGCGGCTCGCCATCACCACGAGGCCTCCCGCGGGTGCCGCACGTGTCCGCAGTTCCGTCGGCGCCGGCACGAGGTCGAGATCGCCGCCAGGTTCAATCGCGCACGCGAAGGCGTTGTCGCCCGCAAACCAGAGTTTGTTCAAGGCCGGCGCATAGACGGCGCCGACCCGTGCCACCCCATTTTCGACGAGCGCGATATTGACCGTGAACTCGCCGTTGCGGCCCAGGAATTCTTTCGTTCCATCGACGGGATCGACGAGCAGAAAGCGTCCGTCCAGCGTGGGTTTATCCCCACGGGCCGCAGCCTCCTCGGCCAGGATCGGGATGCCTGGAACGAAGCGTCGCAATTCCTCGAGGATCAAGGCTTCGGCGAGTTCGTCCGCTTCGCACACCGGACTCGAATCGGCTTTGAGCCGCATCTTGGCGCCCGACGCATAGACCCGCATGACGACCACACCGGCCGCAACGGCGATCCGTGCGAAGCCGGCCGCGAGGGCATTATAGTCGCTGCGCCAGGATTCGAGGCTCGCGGGCAGCTCGTATGTCAGTTGGGTCTGTGCCATGGCCATCGATGCGACGCGCAACCTGCGGCGTCGCTGTCCCTTCCGTCAATGCCGGGTTCTTCCGTCCGCGCGCGGTCCGGTTCCCAACGAACCCGCCATGCGATATCAAATCTAAGCGGCGCGGCAAACCCCGTGATTCGGTAACCGCGATGAACTCGCCGACAGCCGAGGGCTCAAGATCGGCTGCCGGCCTAGGCAATTGGATCCGGCATGAACATTTCCCTCGACGCTCTCGACCTTGCGGCTTTGCTTTGTTCGCGGGTGTGCCATGACGTGATCAGTCCTGTGGGCGCCATCATCAATGGGCTGGAGATCCTGGACGAGGAGAAGGATCCCGAAACGCGCGCCATGGCGGTGGAGCTTATCAAGAAGAGCGCCTCGACTGCGTCGGCGAAGCTGCAGTTCTGCCGGCTTGCCTTTGGGGCGGCCGGGTCGGCGGGGGCATCGATCGACACGGGCGATGCCGAGAAGGTGACGCGCGGCCTATTGCCGGACGAGAAGGTCAAGCTGAACTGGGATGCACCTCGCGTTCTGATGCCGAAGAACCAGGTCAAGCTCGTGCTCAATATGTGTCTGATCGCCATCGCGTCCATCCCGCGCGGCGGGGTCATCAAGGTGATGACGGGCGGCGAGGGCGAGGCGATGATGGCTCGGGTCGAGGCGACGGGCTCGCACATTCGCGTGGCGCATGGCGTCATTACCTTGCTGCAGGGCGAAGCGGAGGCCGGCAACGTCGACGCCCATGCGATCCAACCCTATTTCACGCATCTCGTGGCCCGCTCGACCGGCGCACGGGTGACGCTCGTGCAGGAAAGTGACCGCGTGGTCATCGAGGCCCTGCGTGACCAGGCTATCGAGGAGCCGTCCGAGCCGGACGGACACGATGCCGAGGACGAGGTCCTGAGCCATTCGGGACTTGAAAACGAGGTCTGATGACGCTGACACTTGCCGCCTTTGACATCTCTCGTCATTCCGGGGCGGTGTCGGCGAACCCTGAACCGGGGAGCCACGCTCCTGCTCGCCGAGGCTCCGGTTCCGGGTCTCCGCGGCGCCCGGCGCGGGATGAGGCGGCCGATGAACTTCTCTCCACGGCACGGCTCTTCGCTTCCAGCACGGTCTTGGCCCGATGCGCGGATTCGTTGATGGCCTGCAGGTTCGGAAACCCCCAAAAAGTCAGCAACTCCGGCCATGGCCGATCCCGCTGATCACGCCACACGCTGAACAGCGGTACCCGATGGTCGGCCTCCGCGCTCCGCAAAAGCCGTTTCCCGGTAACCGCGCAACGACGCCTTTGAAGGCGGCTCAGGAGGCGTAGATGTTCTCCCGGGGCATTCCATAGTTTCCAGGCCATGACGCACGCGGCATGCCAGCGGGCACGGGTGTTCGGCGCCCCGGCCTGCCACAGGTCGCGGTGCCAACCGAAGCGGAACACCATCTGTCCGCAGAGGCAACAGAAGCCCGGTCCCCGATCCCATCGCGCCTCCCGATAGGGGGCGGGCGGTAGCCTGAAACTGGTCGGTCGTGTCTCTTCGTCTCTGGATAATCGCCACGACCATCCCTCCGGCGCCCCGCTCCGCGCCGCAAGTCCCCGTGCCAGCCGGTCGGCCCGGAGAGGATGAGCACGCCAGTAGCTCTCCACGGCAAGACGCGGCAGGGCCGGCGTCCAAGACTGTGTCAGGGAATGAACCAGCACCGGCGCGGGGAATACGTCCGGTCGGGCCCGCTCCAGTTGCAACCGCGCCCGTTCATTCCGCTGCGCTCGCCATTCCGGCATGATTCGATCCGTCCGCACCGCGGGAGAGGTACGGGTCCGGGTGGGAGGTTCGCAAGTCAGAAAAAAGCCGTTGCCCTTGAAGGGGCAACGGCAGTCAGGTCTTTCAACATGACTATGCCTGAGCCGCATTTCAGTTCCGTGTCAAAAATCCAAAGAATGGCACGGATCGAATCAGAGGGCGCGCGGAGCGCTATCCTGTTCAGCCAAAGCGGTCGAAGGGTTGGTCTCGAGACCGTCGACATGACGCGACACCGCTGTCCGCTCGCCGAACAATCCACGGGGGCGGAGAACCAGGATGGCGCAGAGGATGATACCGATCGCCACGACTTGGAGTGACGCGGCCCGAGCCTGGAGTTCCGGCGGGAAGATGGCCGTGAGGGCGGCGCCCGAGCCGCTCCAAAGCCCCCAGATCAGGACGGCGCCGATGATCGCCCCGGCATTGTTGCCCGAGCCGCCGATGATCAGCATGGTCCAGATCTGGAACGTCAGGGCCGGCAGGTAATTGTCGGGCGCGATGAAGCCGATCGCATGCGCCTGCAGGGCACCACCGAGGCCGATGACGGCGCCGCCGAGCGCGAAGGCCTGGAGCCGGTAGGCCGTGGCATTCTTTCCGAGCGCTGCCGCCGCCGTTTCATCCTCGCGGATGGCGCGCAGCACCCGACCCCATGGGCTCTGCGCCAGCCGTTCGAGCGCCAGGAAGAGCGCGACGGTCAAAACGACCATGCCGAGAAACTGCAGGGCCGCAAACGCGCCAGGTCTGTCGGCGAAACCCCCGAACGGCCGGGGAATGAAGCCGATGCCGAACGGCCCGCCCGTCACTCCCTGGACGTTCAGGCAGGTGAGTTGCACCACGACCGCGACACCGAAGGTGGTGATGGCGAGATAATCCGACCGGAGACGGAGTGTCAGGGCACCCACCAGCAGCGACGCAAGCCCCGCCGCGGCGGCTGCTCCGATCAGGCCGGCGACGATCGGCAGGGCGAAGCCGCCGAGATGGGCCTGCGTGGGCGGTGTCGTCAGGATGGCCGACGTATAGGCGCCGATCGCCGCGAAGCCGGCGATCCCGACATTGAAGAGGCCCGTCTGCCCCCATTGAACGTTGAGACCCAGGCACATGATCGCATAGGTCAGCGCCGTGGTGCCGAAGAAGGCCGCGTAACCGAGAAGGTCAAGCATCAGGCGCGCCGTCCGAACAGGCCGGCCGGTTTGACGAGCAGCACCGCGATCAGCACCGCGAAAGCCACCGCGCCTCGCCATTGCGCGCCCACGAAGGCCACGGCCGCGGCCTCGGCGAGCCCCACCGTGAAACCACCCACCACGGCACCCGGCACCGAGCCGATGCCGCCCAGGATGGCGGCCGCAAAGAGTGGCAGGAGGAGGTCGAAGCCCATGAAGGGCCGCACCTGCACGAGCAGTCCCACAACGACGCCGGACGCGCAGGCCAGCGCCCCACCGATCATCCAGGTGATCCGGATGACGCGCGTCACATCGATGCCGGCCACGCGCGCGAGCGTGGGATTCTCACTCACGGCCCGCATCCCGCGGCCCGTGGCCGTTCGGGTCATGAAGAGGTGGACGCCGATCATCAGCAGGCCCGCGAGAACCACCAGCACCATCTGGTTCGGCGTCGCGCGCAAGCCGAAGCCGAGCGGCCTGGCGATCTGCAAGGCCCGGGTGAAATAGGTCGGCTGCGCGGTGAACAGCGCTTCGAGCAGGCTGCGTAAGGCCATCGAGGCGCCGAAGCTCGCCATGATGGCGATGATGCTCTCGCCTTTGTCACGCAACCGCCGGAACAGCAGCCAGTCGAGCCCCAGTGCAAGCCCGCCCGTGAAGCCCATGGCGATGACGGCCGCGCATAGGGTCAGCCAGGTGAACGAAAACGGGCCGAGCGGCGGGGTGGCGTGGCCGACCAAGAGACCCATGGCGGCACTGGCGGCGAGTGTCGCGTAGGCACCCCAGGCGATGAATTCGCCATGCGCGAAATTCGCGAACCGCAGAATGGAATAGGTGAGGGTGACGCCGATGGCCCCGAGCCCGATCGTGGCACCCGCCACGGTCCCGTCGACCAGGAACTGCAGGCTCAAACCAACGCCTCCGCGGCGCGCCGGTGGATTCCCAGATAGAGTTCGGCCACCACGGGATCGTCCGCCATGCTGCGAGCCAGGCCTTCGTGGCGATTGAGGCCCTCGACCAGCACCAGGGCACGGTCGGCCAGCGCCAGGGCGGCGCGGACATTCTGTTCGACGAGCACGATGGCGACGCCTGACTCGCGGATGCGGTCGAGGCGTCGGAAGACCTCGCTGACGAGCTTCGGCGACAGGCCGGCGGACGGTTCGTCGAGCATCAGCACACGCGGCCGGCCGATCAGGGCCCGAGCGACGGCCAGCATCTGCCGTTGTCCGCCGGAGAGGCGGCCGGCCTGCAGCGCACGGGCATGCGCGAGGTCGGGGAAGGCGTCGAACATCTCGGCCATCCGGCTGGCCGCCACTGTCCGATCGGCAAGTGCATCCCCGGCGATCTTGAGGTTGTCGGTCACCGACAGGGTGCCGAAGACATTTTCGGTCTGCGGCACGAAGGCGAGGCCCATCCGGGGCCGCAGGTGAGGGGCCACATGGGTGATGTCGTGGTCGCCGAGCAGCACGTGTCCGCTGCCGATCGGCACGATGCCCGCCAGCGCCTTGATGAAGGTCGATTTGCCGGCCCCATTCGGTCCGAGCACGGCCAGGATCTCCCCGGGCGCCACCCGCAGCGACGCGCCGCGCACGATCGGCAGATCCGGGTCGTAGCCGGCCGTCACGGCTTCCGCGACGAGCAGCGCTGTGGCCGGAGCGGGTAGGCTCATGCCGCAGCCGATCCAAGATAGGCTTCGATGACCCGGGGGTCGCGTGCGATCGTGTCCGGTGCGCCCTCGCAGAGCAGTCGGCCTTGCGCCATGACGAAGACATGGCTGCAGAGGCGGGTCACCAAGTCCATGTTGTGCTCGATGAGGAAGACCGTGACGCCCCGGGCGTTGATGGTCGCGATGCGGTCCATGATGATGTCGAGCAGGCTCGGATTGACGCCGGCCGCGGGCTCGTCGAGCAGCAGCACGCGGGGGTCGCCCATCATGACGCGCGCGATTTCGAGGAGCTTGCGTTGTCCGCCCGACAGGACGCGCGCCGGCTGGGTCGCCAGTCGATCAAGGGAGACGAAGCGCAAGAGGTCCATGGCCTTGCCAAGGGTCTCGCGTTCCTGACGGTGGACCTTCCGGGGTGTGAACCAATTCGGCAGGATCGCCTCGCCCGACTGATCGTGCCGCCCCAGCATGACATTCTCGACGACGCTGAGAGCCGGAAAGGGCCGCGCGACCTGAAAGGTGCGGCCGAGCCCGAGCCGTGCCCGTCGATAGGCCGGCGTGCGTTCGATCGAAAGCGCGTCGAGCATGATCCGGCCCTTCGTCGGTGTTTGGACACCGGCCAGCAGGTCGAACAGGGTCGACTTGCCGGCTCCGTTCGGGCCGATCAGCCCCGCCACGACCCCGCGCGAAACGCTCAGCGAGAGAGCGTCGACCGCCACATTGCCTCCGAATCGCTTCGTGACTTCCCGGACTTCGAGGACGGAGTCCGACACTCGTTGCGGCTTGTATACGGACGTGGTGTCGTCCGGTGACGGGGGCATGATCTTGACCTTCGCGTGACGCGCGGACCTTATGCGATCTTGCCGGCCAGGCAAGGACCAACGCGAATGCAAGACGTGAGCCAGGACGGTTTCGAACTCTTCGATCTCCGGGTCGAGATGATCGTGCCCGAGGGTGTGCCGATCTACTGCGGGGCCAAGGCGGGCGACCATTTCGAATTGCGCGGCGAGATGCTGACGCTGCCGCCCGGGCAGGGGATCTCGATCTACTCGCTGGCAGCCGTGCTGCCGCTTCTTGCGGCCAAGCAGCGGCCGACGCACAGCAACGATTGGATGACCACCGACGCCGAGATCGCCTGCCCGGACCCCAATTGCGGCAGCCGCCTGCGCATCATCCGCACCGGGACGCGCCGCTTTCGTCACGCCGAGACGACTGCGGTCCCGCTCTCTTCCGACACCGAGCAGCCATGACCGAAACGACAGACCTCCGTCCCGACTACAGGATCAGCCGCGTCATCCGGGGCAATTGGCAGCTCGCGGGTGGCCATGGCGCGGTCGACCGCGATGCCGCCCTCACGGCGCTGCTCAGGGCGTTCGACTCCGGGGTTTTTACCTTCGATTGTGCCGACATCTACACGGGCGTCGAGGACTTGCTCGGCGCCTTCCGAGAACTTCTGACCGATCAGCGCGGTGCGGAAGCAGCTCGGCGGCTGCGGGTACACACCAAGCTGGTCCCGGATCTCGACAAACTGCCGACGCTGACCCGAGGAGACCTCGCGGCCATCGTGGACGAATCCCTGCGGCGGCTGCGGGTCGATTGCCTCGACATCGTCCAGTTCCACTGGTGGGACTATGCGGTACCGGGCGTGGTCGAGGCCATGCTGGCGCTCGACGAGTTGCGCCAAGCCGGCAAGCTGCGTTTCGTCGGCGCGACGAACTTCGACACGCCACACACCCGGGCCATTCTCGACGGCGGCGTGCCGCTGGTCTCCATGCAGACCCAGTATTCACTGCTCGACACGCGGCCTGAGAACGGGCTCGGGGCGCTCTGCCAGCGCCACGATGTTGCGCTGCTTTGCTACGGCACGGTCGCGGGCGGCTTCCTGGGGGATCGGTGGCTCGGAGCGCCGGAACCGGTGGATGCGCTCGAAAACCGCTCGTTGACGAAATACAAGCTGATCATCGACGAGTTCGGAGGCTGGGCTCTGTTCCAAGAGCTGCTCCAGGCCTGCCGCAGGATCGCGGACCGGCACGGCACCGATATTGCCACCATTGCGAGCCGTGCCGTTCTCGACCGGCCGGGCGTTGCCGCCGTCATCGTCGGTGGCCGCAACGACGCTCACGTGTCCGCAAACGCGCGGATCGGGGCGCTGCGCCTCACGCAGGCCGATCGTGCGGAGCTCGACCATGTGCTCAGGCATCGCCGGGGACCGGCTGGCGACACCTATACGCTCGAACGCGACCGCACCGGACGCCATGGTGCGATCATGAAATACAATCTGAACAGCGTTGTGACCTGACGAAGAGATCAATCCGTCGGCGCTCGGGATCGCTCTCAGGCTTTCGAAGGCCCCGTCCAGAAATCGGCCTGAAGTGCTGCCGCTTCTTCGGCAAGCAGAGGACCCACCACTTGAACCTGACGCTGCCCCGTCGCGAAGACATCGCGGCACGGCAGGTCAAGCGTGGGGTTTTCGTCATGGTCGCCTGTCTGCGCCTTGAGGTCCCGCTCCGATTGCCCGAAGACCACCCGGCCGATGCCGGCCCAATAGATCGCACCCGCGCACATCGCACAGGGCTCGGCGGAGGTGTAGAGCGTGCAGCCGGCGAGTTCGGCGGGGCGCCATTCTTTCGACGCGCGGGTGGCCAGCAGGCGCTCGGCATGCGCGGTCATGTCCCGGTCCTCGGCACGATAGCCGTTTTCCTGCTCCATCAGCACGATGCCATCCTG
The DNA here is from genome assembly GCF_026130545.1 of Lichenifustis flavocetrariae. Lineage (GTDB taxonomy): Bacteria > Pseudomonadota > Alphaproteobacteria > Rhizobiales > Beijerinckiaceae > Lichenihabitans > Lichenihabitans flavocetrariae. Next base: position 413,637 of record NZ_JAMOIM010000001.1, read on the forward strand.
GTTCACCAGGAGGCACCCGAACGGATGGTCTCCCCGATCGCGCGCTCGCCGTGCGACCGCGAAGGCTTGCCGCAAGAAGACGACATCGTCGGCACCCTGATGTTTTGACATGTCGATCACTCTTCTCAGGCGACACGTTGACGATTGGCGGTTTCATTCGAGGGAGCTGGAGGGGGCCGCGGTGTTTCCGCCATGATGACCCGGTGCAGAGCGCGCGCGAGATCCTTGATCGCATAGGGTTTTTGCAGAACGGGGAAATCCCCGGCCGATGGGTCCGCGAGCGCCGCACTGAAGCCGGTCGTCAGAAGCACAGGGAGGCCGGGGAAGCGTTCACGGATCGCGCGCGTCAGGGCCAGGCCGTCCATCCCTGGCATGACCACATCCGAGAAGACGACCTTGAATCCGTCAGGATCCTCATCGAGGAGCGCGAGAGCTTCTTCGGCGTTGCCGACGAGGGTCGTGAAATATTTGAGTTCCTTCAGCATATGCGTGGCCAAACGACCGACCTGCGGGTCGTCGTCGACGACAAGGACACGAACGCCGCGACCGTCGGGAACGGCCTCCAGGTCCCTCGCTTCCCGCACGATCTTTCGATCATCCGCAGCCTGAGGCAAGTGGAGTGTGAACGTCGAACCTTGGCCAAGCGTGCTGACGGCTGAAACCTCGCCTCCCGATTGCTGGGCAAAGCCAATCACCTGAGACAGACCCAAGCCGGTGCCCTGGCCAACCTTCTTCGTGGTGAAGAAAGGCTCGAACACGCGGTCGAGCATTTCGGGCGCGATCCCGCCGCCGGTGTCACTGACCGAAACAGATACGAATGCGCCCTCGCGGCGGGATTTCGCTCGGATATCCAGAACGTGGTCACTCGTTTTCACGGTGATCGTTAAACGCCCACCGTCCGACATCGCATCCCGGGCATTCACGGCCATGTTCACGATCGCCGTGTCGAATTGGTTCGGATCCGCATTCACAAGGCAAGGTTCGTTGAGGATTTGCGTTTCAAAATGAATGTGGGGGCCGGTGAGCCGATCCAACATTTGGCTGATGCAAGATACGTTTTCGGCGACATCGAAGATCTCGGGTTGCAGAGCTTGGCGTCGCGAGAAGGCGAGTAGCTGGGCGGTCAGTTTGGCAGCGCGTTCCGCCGCGTCCGCGATGGCATCCACATAGCGTCGGCGGCGCTGCTCGCTGATGTCGTCCCGCCTCATCAATTCGACCGATGACTGGATCACGGTGAGCATGTTATTGAAATCATGCGCAACGCCGCCCGTAAGCTGGCCGACGGCTTCCATCTTCTGCGACTGGCGCAGAGCCGCCTCGGCGTTCTGCCGAGCCAGGATGGCGCGCTCGCGCTCCGCGGCTGCAGTGGCGACTTCCTCATAGGCGTGAAAGCGTCTCACGATGGCCCAGATCAGTGCCCCAATGCACAGAATGGCGATCAGCACGAAGCCGAACGTCACGAGGACCTCACGTCGCCAATCGCTCAGGATCAGGGATTTCGAGCGGGCGATGTTGATCCGCAATGGGAAACCATTGACCGGCTGGGATGCGGCAATCCGTGCCTCAGGAACGCCGTTGTCGATAGTCCAGAGCTTTTCCGACACGTCTGGAACACCATGCCACGTGGGAACCGCAGGCGTGATCTCCGCCGGCGGCTGCCTCTGGCCAAGCTTCGCCGGAGGGAAGCGTGCCATCAGAACCCCGTCCCTTCGCCAAAGTGCGATCAGATTGCCCGGATCAAGATGCAGAGAAGTATAGAGGTGTTCGAAGTAGCTGATTTGAATGGCGCCGAGGACGAGGCCTATGAGCGTGCCATCGGGTCCATTGAGGCGTCGCGCCAAATAGAGGGTCGGTGTACCACTGCCGCGGTTGATGACGGGTTCACTGAGATAGGTCGGTTCGAGCGGATGATCGCGGAGATATTTGAAATAGTCGCGATCATTCAGCTGAACGTCCGGCACCGGCCAGTACCGAGAAAAGTTAATCAGTTTCCCTTCGGTATCGATGATCGTGATGGCGTCGAGCTGGGGGATGCCGGCGGCCCGCGTTTGCAAGGCTTCATGGACCGTGAACGTTGATTCACGCTTGTTGAAGCCCTCCGGCGTCGTGATCCCGTCATTCTGGATTTCGTCCGCGATGCTCCCGAGGACAAGATCGACATTTTGAAATGAGCGACTTGTTTCTTCCGCCAGAAGAAGATCGAGCGTCCGAAGCTCCCGTGCAGCGTCCGTCAACTCGGCGTTGTAACGACGGGCGGCCAGGAGTGTCGTGAGCAGAACAAGAAGGACGATGACCCCGAAGCCGATCGCAGTCACCTTCCTGATGGGGCTCAACCTTCGCAGCCGTGTGAGCAGGGAGGCGAGGCCCGCTCGAACATCAAACAGGTGCCCGATCATCTCAGAGGCGGTCCCCGCATCCCCGTCTCACCTTGCCGGAACGCACATGATTCGAACTTTGCGACCGTTTGGCGCAATGACGCAAGGGGATCATACAATTTTGATCACCTCGGCGACTCGCGAGATCCGTGCGACCTGTGAGGAGGCTCACAGATGCGGTCGTGCTCCATGTGCCACACTCCGAACGCTCGCGGCTCTCCTGTCACGATGCCTGAAGGCTCGGCGCCTCAGCATCCTTTCAGTGTTGAACCGCCTGTTCGGGGGGACATGGCATGTCGATCTGCGCGCTTGAATTTCAGCCCTCCGGCGTTTCGGTGCAGGGACGCGGAACTGCACCGGAGACCCGAGGTTCTGTCGCCAATCCTGACTGCGGGTCTGCGATCCTGTCCCAAGCCCTGGATGTGTTGAGCGATGCCCTAATTCTCACGGACCGGCTGTCTCGCGTCCGGCATATCAATCGAGCCGCGCGCGCGATTCTGGCGGAAGGGAGCTTGGTCATTCGCAACGGCTTGCTCTGCGCCAGAACCATCCAAGAGACTCATGTTCTTCAAGAGTTGATCTCGAGCCAGGGTCGCGAAGCGACCGCCGCCGGTCATTTTCGAACGAACGCTACCTGTGGACGAGGAGGCCTCGTCCTCACCGTCGTCACGGCGCAGAACATGCCCACGGACGAGCCAGACGCCGGATCGGTTCTCGTGGTCGCGCATGAACTCAACCGCGCCCAGATCCCCTCACCTTGCGTGATCGGCAGCTTTTTCGGCCTTACCCCCGCGGAAGCAAGGCTGGCCTATGAAATGGCCCATGGCGATGGTCTCGGCGCGTGCGCCCGTCGCCTCGGCATCACGCCCAACACCGCCCGCACGCATCTCAAACATGTGTTCGAGAAGACCGGGACGCGCCGGCAGGCTGAATTGCTGCGGCTGCTCCTCAGCTGTGGTTTTTCCCTCGCGGATTGTTCCCCCGCAGCGACGAACGTGAGTCTGCGCGCGGCAGGACGCCGTCGTGCCTGATCGGCGAATGAGCCCCGAAGCCATGCCGGGGGGCCTTGCTCAGACTTCGCGGGAACAGCTGTATGCTCCGGTGGGCTTACTCGGCCGCGAGCTTTTCGAGTGCATGCCAATCCAGGATCGACAAACCTCCCGGGTGCAGATCCACCAGGCCGGCACGTTGCCAAGTCCTGAGATACCGATTTGTCGATTCTCGCGAGAGGCCGACGAGGTTGCCGATCTCGCGTTGAGACATCCTGATGCTGGGCTGCTGACCGGCCGGGGCGTCGGCCATCTTGCCCACCGACAACAGCGCTTGCGCCAGCCGCCCCGACATGGGGCCGAAGCTTGCCTCCGCGAGCCGATGGCTCGTCCGTCGCAGCCGGCCGCTGAGGACCTTGAGAAGGGTCAAAGCCGCCGAGGGTTCCGCCATCAGGGTCGACATGAAATCGCGGCGCTCCAGCAGCAGCAGCCTGCAATCCGACAGAGCGGTCGCATCCGCGCTACGGGGCAGTCCGTCGAGAAGCGCAAGCTCGCCGAAGACTTCGTTCTCGCCGATGATATTGAGGGTGAGTTCGGTGTCACTCGCGGATGGCACAGAAATACGCACAAGGCCCGAGATCATGGCCAGCAGACCGAACCCCTCGTCGCCCATCGAGAAGATACGCTCTGCTTTGACGAAGGTCAGCACACGGGCATGAGCAACGAAACGCGCGATCACCGGCGGCGGCATGTCACGGAAGAATTCATGGCGCATCAGGAGGGCCGATTTCTCAGCCTCGATCATGGAATATCGGCCTCACGCAAGCTCTTGCGGAACATTGGGCGGAAGTCCCATTCGGCGCGGCAAATGGTGCCATCAGCCACCCAGCATGACACACGCCCCTCATTTGTAGAAGCCGCGTTGTCGGCGATGTCGAACTATGCCGATATAGCAACCTTCCAAGCAACGTCCGCTCAGGCCAGCGCTATTCGGAGAGAGGGTTTGACGGGGATCTTTTCCAAGCCTTCCACGGTCGGCCGACAGTGAAGGCCGCGTCGGCTCCCTCAACGCTGCCTTTCGGCCGCGATGCCGTCCAGAAGACCTATCAACGTGGCACCCATCGGGCGTGCTCGCCGAACGACACGCTCGCACGCCTGAAGCCGCTGTTGCCGGCTTTCGGCATCACGCGGGTCGCCAATCTCACGGGTCTCGATCGGGTCGGCCTGCCGGTCGTCGCGGTCTTTCGCCCCAATGCCCGGTCGAGCGCTGTCTTCCACGGCAAAGGCATCGATCTCGCTGCCGCGAAAGCCTCCGGGATCATGGAAGCCATAGAAACATGGCATGCCGAGAACGCGGTGCTCCCGCTCATGTTCGGGAGCACCGTAGACCTTCGCGCACGGTTCCACCTGGTCGACACGGAGGGGTTGCCTCGGCGCACCGACCTCGCGTTGTCCGCACATGCGCCCCTTCTCTGGGCGGAGGGCACCGATTGGATGTCCGAGGCGGCAACGTGGGTGCCGTTCGACCTTGTTCACGCGAATTTTACCGTCGACGGGCCTTTCACGACAGACGTGTTCTCAACCGACACCAACGGCCTCGCGTCCGGCAATACGTTCTGGGAAGCCGTCAGCCACGGCCTCTGTGAGATCATCGAGCGCGATGCGACGGCGCTTTGGCGGGCGAGCGCGGCCGATCGACAGAAGGCGATGCGCGTCGATCTCGCCGCCGTGACCGATTCGCTCTGCCTGGAGGTCCTCGACCGGTTCGCGCAGGCCGGCCTCGATGTCGCCGTCTGGAACATGACCACGGACGTCGGTGTTCCGGCTTTTCAGTGCCTGATCAAGGATGCGTCGGACCGGAGCGGCCACATCGGAAGCGGGGCCGGATGCCATTCCAACAGGCATGTGGCCTTGCTGCGGGCCCTGACGGAAGCCGCCCAGGTGCGCATGACCTACATCGCCGGATCGCGCGAAGATCTCAATCCCGATGACTATGCGTCCGCGACCATTCGCCATCGGCACCAAAGCGTCGCCCGGATGATGGAGGCCGGACCCGGCCAGCGCTCAATCGCCGGCGAGGCCGACGAAATCTTTGAGACTTTCGAGGCCGAAGTTCGATGGCTGCTGGATCGGCTCAGGGGGGCAGGGCTCCGCGAGGTGGTCGTCGTCGATCTTTCGCGGCCTGACTTTGACCTCTCGGTCGTGCGGGTCATTGTTCCTTTTCTCGAAGGGTCCGATCATCACCGGGGAAGCTATGTCCCGGGGCGCCGTCATCGACTGCAGACGAGTTCGTCATGACAGCCGCCTGCGTCTTTGTGGGACCGACGTTGCCGGCAAGCGAGGTCGCGCGGCATCTCGATGCCGTCTGTCTGCCGCCAGTGGCCCAGGGGGACGTGATCGGCGCCGTCCGGCGGTACAGACCGCAGGCGATCGGGCTGATCGACGGCGTTTTTGGCGGGGCTCCGGCGGTTTGGCACAAGGAAATTCTCTGGGCCCTGTCGGAGGGCGTCGCCGTCTTCGGCAGCGCCAGCATGGGGGCCTTGCGGGCAGCCGAGTTACACGGGTTCGGCATGCGCGGCGTCGGCCGGATTTTTGAGGCCTATCGCGACGGTGCTCTCGAAGACGACGACGATGTCGCGGTCATCTATGGGCCTGCGGAGATCGGTTATCCCTGTCTGTCCGAGCCTATGGTCAACATCAGGGAGACGCTGTCGCAGGCCCAATCCGAGGGCATACTCGCGCCATCATCGCGCCTCGCGATCGAGCGTTTCGCGAAGTCCCTGCATTTTCCGGAGCGGACCTGGTCGAACATCCTGAATGGTGAAACCCGCCCGGATCGGGCCGACCTGTCCCGCATCCAAGCTTGGGTGGAAACCGGAAGGGTGGACCTCAAGCGCCGTGACGCGTTGGCGATGCTGACCGCGATGCGCGACACTTCTCCTCAGGGAGCGACGACCTCTCCCTCGTTCCACTTCGAGAGAACCACCTTCTGGGCTGATTTGACGGCCCGGATTGCGACGGTCGATGCGGCATCGGACGATCAGAACGCCGAGGCGATCGTGGACGAACTCCGCCTGGAGATGCCCGATCTGTTTCGAGACCTTCGGGACGAATCCCTCCTTCGCTACGCAATCGATCTTGTCCAGGAACCTACGGGCGCGGAAGATCGCGGCCTCAATTCGGTGGAGGCCGCCGATGATCTGCGTGCCTCCTTGCATTTGTACAATCAGGCAGCCTTCCAAACCTGGCTCGCGCGGAACGACGTCACGCCGCACGCCTTTGACGATCTCGCGGCCCGCTTGGCGCGCCAGGACCGATTTCGCGCCTCCGCGATCCCGGTTCTGTCCCGCTACCTGCTGGACGAGTTGCGATTCAGGGGCGACTACGAACGCTTCGCGGCACGGGCGCAACGGAAACAGGCGCACCTTGCGGAGCATTTGCCCTCGGAGGAACTGGCGCCCTCGATGCGCCTGGCGCTGCGGGATTGGTTTTGCAGACACCGCCTGGGGCAGCCGGGCGACCTCGACCTCGGCACGATCCTGGAGCGCTCGGGCTTCGCCGATGCGGCGCATCTCGACCGCGCCTTGCGCCTCGAACATTTGTATCTGACACTCAGCACACCCGCGATCGACGGGTGATCGGATGCGTGCTGCCGAGCAAGGTCCTGGGAGGATAGCGATGGGGCCGGATGCCCGGCGGGATGGCATTAAGTTCCGGCTGTTTCCGAAGCCCCCGTCGCTTCATCCAGGTCGACCGCCAGAAACGATTCGCGTCTCCAGCGGCCCAGGTTCGATCGGGGCCGGGCCGAGCGACGGTCGCATGTACCTGCTTCGGCCCCTCGGGAAGCAACAGCCCTACGGTTCCGTGAACACGTCGAGGGGTGCGCCCCAGCTCGAACTCCCGCCCTGGCGCGGCGAGATCGCGCCACCGGTCGCTCCGGACCGAACCGGTCATTTCGATCACCTCATCTTCGGCGAGCCGGGTTTCGAAGAGGCGCATGTGTTCGGAAGCGTGCGTTTCGTCATGGATATCTGGCAGAGCTATGCCGGGCAGCCGATCGACTGGCACTTCGCCGAGGCCTTTCCCCGCCTCGAAATCAGCATCCTGCCGGGCCTGAACAATGCCCACGCGGGCTACGGCTACATGGAGGTCGGCGCCTATCACACGGAGGATGGGGGGCTGCTGCCCTATTCCCTGAACTTCGACGTGATCGCCCATGAAACGGGGCACCTCGTGATCTACTCGCTCATCGGCGTGCCGACGCCGCTCACCGAGCGGGGCGAATATTTCGGCTTTCACGAATCGGCGGCGGATCTTTCGGCTCTCGTCGCCGCGCTGCATTTCGATCTGCATGTCGACCAATTGCTCGAAACCACGCACGGGAATCTCTATACGTTCAACGAACTCAATCGCTTCGCCGAGCTGTCGGCCTCGGACCAGATCCGCTTGGCCAGCAACACGCTGACAATGGAGGATTTCGCTAAAGGCTGGACCGATGAACATGCGTTGTCACAGCCCCTGACGGGTGCGTTCTTCGACATTTTCATCGATATCTTCCAGGAGCATCTCGTCGATCGCGGCATCATCCCCCGCCGCATCGCCGACCTCACCCGGCTCGTCGCCAGAAGGCCGGACATTGTGGCGGCGATCCAACCTGCTTTTGACGATGCCTATCGCCAGGCGCCCGAGGCCTTTCGGGGCGCGCTCTTGGCCGCACGCGATTACCTTGGCTTCGCCCTGGCCGAAACGTGGAAGCGCTTGTCGCCCGGCTTCTTCAGCTATGCCAAGGTGGCCGAGACGCTGCTCGGCGTCGAAGCCGCGATCAGCCGTGGCCGATATCGCCATGCCATGCTGGAAAGCTTCGACTGGCGTGGCGTTGGACGGGTGGCAAGCGGGCCAAGGCGCGCACCGCCCGGACCGGACAGCCACAGCCAGTCGGTTCGCACGCTTATTCCGGACTTTGGCCGTCGGGATCGCCCGACCCAAGGGCTACGGCCGCGATTTTCCAATTGCCGCTGCGACATGCACCGGAATTTCAAAGGGGGTGTTTATGGCTGAGACATTGTTATCCGCGGGTCAGCTGAAGCTTTTTGGCAGGCTCGTCTCCGAATTGCATCTCATGCGCCTGGGAGAGGCGACACAAAAGGCGGCCGCCGCAACGGCTGAGGCTGGCAGCGCCTGGCTCGCCGACCATACCGATGCTTCCGCCGAGACGGTACGGGACAAGATCCTCGACCATGCCCGAACGCTGACGCAGGCCGACCAGATCTTCGCGGCCTTCAAAGTCTACGAGGCCGCCGCCAGCGCCGTTGCCGAGGGACTGGCGGCGTCCGGTGTCGTCGCCAAAGCCTTGGACCAGGCACTTGCCTTCGGTCCCTACAGGGCGAACGGCGGCAACAAGTTCCTGCAAAATCAGCTGGAGGCTTCCGAGACGCCGGCTCTCGCTCGGATCTATTCGTTTTCCTATCAGGGCGACTATTACGACCTGAATACCCCCGCGATCTTTCTGGTTCACGGACCCGGACTTGCGATCCGCAAAGGGCCGCAGGACGGGGGTTCCGACCTCGAAACATCCGGTGTCATGGCGCGTGTGTGGGAGTTCAGCAGCCCGCAATGGCAGGGCGGCGCCAACGATCTGCGTTACTGGGAATATGACAAGAGTGATTTCTCGATGCGCTTCGACCTCTCGAGCGGCCCCTTGTGGCAGATTCTTCTGGAACCGGCGGCACGGGGCGCCGAACTCAGCAGCGGCGCAAGCCTGAGCAGCGGCGCGAGTCTCAGCAGCGGGGCAAGTTTGAGCAGTGGGGCGAGCTTGAGCAGCGGCGCCAGTCTGAACGGCGCCACGATGCGCGGGAAGCGCTGACCGCGGTCATGCCGGACCGGTCTTGACCGGTCGGTCCGGCCGCCAGAGCATCTGAAACTTTTCCTCGTCTTCGCCGACGATCTGAAATCCCATCCGACGGTAGAGGCCGATGGCGGGGTTGCCGCGGATCACGTCGAGGGCCACTGTCCGGCGCGTCTGCGTCGCTCGCGCGGTCAGCGACGTGAGCAGGAATGTGCCGATCCCCTGGCCCCGCCATTGGGCATGGAGATGCAGCTGATCGAGATGGAACCGGCGTTTCGTACTGGACACCTGGATCCAGCCGAGATCCTCCTTGGAGATGCACGCGATCTTGGAGCAGCGCGGCTTGAACCCGCGTGAAAAGCGTGCGCGCAGCCGATCCTCGTCGCCGAGCCCGAGCGCGGTGAGCAGAGGCAGCATGGTTTGCAGGTAGAGGCCTTCCGCTAACCCTCGGTCCCCCTTGTGGGTTGGACGAAGTTCAACCTCTTGCGGGCGGATGCGGCAATGGGGGGGCGGGCCGTTTGGCACGGAGGTGACCCAGTTCCGGACTAAATGGACCAACGGACTTGGGGCCGAGTTTACGAAGGGTGTCGCGTTGCGATCAAGATCCGTTTGGGTGATAGTGGAAGAACGCTGCACGTAAAGCTTTGGACCTCGTTATGGATGAGCAGCAGAACCTTCAGCCCGCGAGCCGCCGTCGCAAGCTGACTGCGATCCTCATGGCCGATATGGTTGGCTATAGTGGGCGGATCGAACAGGACGAGGTCAACAATTCTGACCACGCGGCGCGGTCGATCGATCTCTTCAAGTCGCTGATCGGATATTACGGTGGCCGCGTCGTCCAGATTGCCGGGGATGGCATTTTGGCCCTGTTTGAAAGTTCGGAGGAAGCCATCCGGTTTGCGGTCCAGGTGCAAACCGAATTTCGCGAGCAGGCGCGATGGGAGAACGGCGAACCGATCGAGTTTCGCATCGCCACCAATCTTGGAGAGGTTCCAAGTGGCGACGAGGTGATCCATGCCCATTGCGTGAATGTCGCGGCCCGGCTTCAGGCGCTGGCCGATCCCGGGGCGATCTTTGCTACGGGCGGCGTTCGCCGCGCCGTCGGCAATGTCACCGAAGTGTCCTTCCGGCTTCTCGGCACGTTTCCGTTGAAGGGGATGAACGAGGTCGTCGAGGTTTTCGCGGTGGAGCGGGTTGCGGTTCCGTCTCCATCGGTCAGCCGGCGTGGACCGGACCCCCAGGCGTCTCGCGTGATCCCCGAGGCACAGCCATCGGTCGCGGTTCTGACCTTGACCAATCTGACGGGCGATCCATCCAACGAGGCCCTTTGCGACATTATCGGTGAAGGCGTCATCTCCGACCTGAGCCGGTTTCGTCACCTGACCGTGATCGCGCGGCATTCCGCCTCGCTTTTCAATCTGAAGCTCAGCTCGGCCCGGGAGATCGGTCAGCGCTTGCGCGCGCGCTACCTTTTGGGTGGGAGCCTTGTCCGCGCAGGCCGTCACCTGCGGGCGATCGTCCAGCTCATCGAGGCGGAGTCCGAAAACGTGATCTGGTCGGATCGCTTCGAGATCGCGCTCGGCCAATTGTTCGAGATCCAGGATGAGATCACGGGGGCGGTCGCGTCGCGGCTCTCGGTCCAGATCGATTTCGCCGAGCACCGCCAGGAATCCAAGCGCCCGCGCGACATGCGCTCCTATGGCCTCGTCATTCGCGGTCAGGACATGATCCTGCGCTTCTCGCGGCAGGCCAATCTGCATGCCCGTCGTCTGTTCGAGGAGGCGGCCGAGCTGACGCCAACCTATGCGCGGGCCTACAGCGCGATTTCCCGAACCCACAACCTCGATTGGCGCTATTCCTGGTCGGCAAACCCGGCAGCCTCCTTGGACACGGCCGTCGAGGCTGCCCGCAAGGCCATTCATCTCGACAGGGTCGATTCACGCGCCTTCGCGGAATTGGGGTTCGTCCATCTCTATCGGAAGGAACACGACGAGTCGCTCGCCGACTACCGGCGCGCCGTTGCGCTCAACCCGAACGATGCCGATGTCCTGGCCGAATATGCCGACTCGCTTGTCTATGCCGGCGATCCCGCCAGTTCGATCGAGATCATCGAGCGGGCGATGCGGCTCAATCCCTATTATCCGGACTGGTATCTCTGGTATCTCGCCGATGCTCAGGACGCCCTCGGCCGGTCGGAGGACGTGGTCACCACCGTCCATCGCATGCAGAATCCGGACGAGGGGCGACGCCTGCTCGCCGCCAACTATGCGCATCTCGGCATGATGGACGAAGCGCAAGCGGCGGCCAGGGAGGTCATGCGCCTCCATCCGAGTTTTCGGATTGAGCAATGGCGTGATCGGCCGCCCTACAAGGACGAACTCGTGTTCCAGCGCTATATCGAGGGGCTGCGCAAGGCCGGCCTTCCCCAGTGAAGGGATGCTTCTACCGTTGGGCGCTGCGGCTACCTTCGTCGCTTCTGGGACTCTGCAGCCGAACCCCGCAACCGGTGCGTTCCAACTTTGCGCGCTGAGCCTCCGCGGTTTGGATCTGAGCTGCCCTTCGTCAGGAATGACTCGCTGAGTCCCGTTCGATTCCATAATGATGAAGGCGCTGCATAGCCGATAGAGTGGGTAGCGACATCAGGCATTCTTGCTGCGGGCGCGTTCTGCAAGGAATGCCGCATGTTCGGATGCAAGCTCGCCTGCGAGCGCCTTGGCGATCAAGGCACGTGTCTCCGGAACGCCATAGAGGGCCACGAAGGAACCGAAACGCGGCCCTCGCTCCTCACCGAGCAACACTTGATACAGCATGTTGAACCAGTCGTTCGACACGCCGGGTCGCTCGGGCGTTGCGGTCTTGGCCTTCAGATCCTGGTAGCGCGGGATGACCCGAGCGATGTCGTAGAGCGCCGTTTGGATCTCCTCGGCCGAAGCGCCCGACGGCAGGTCGCCAAGCATGCGTGACAAGGTCTCGAGCGCCTCGCTCTCGACCGCGTCGGGAGCCCGGTAGGTCTTGGCCGGACGCACGAAGTCGCGGAAATACAGCACCGCGTAGCCGATCATCTCGTCGAGCCGCGGATGCGTGGCGGGGCTGACGCCGGGGGCATAGCGCTGCAGGAAGGCCCAGAGCACGCCCGGCTCCTCGCTGTTGGCGACGGCCGCGAGATTGAGCAGCATGGCGAAGGAAATGCTGGTGCCGCTGTTCGATCCCTCGGCTGCGAGCCGCTCGGACGCCGGCGGATCGCCCGCATGCAGATGCCAGACGGGGTTGCCGAGCCGTTCCTTCCAGGCCTGACGCGGATAGGCCTCAAGAAACGTGAGATAGTCGTCCATCGCGCGTGGGATCACATCGAAATAGAGCTTCTTGGCCGCCGTCGGCTTGCCGAACATGAAGACCGAAAGGCTCTCGGGCGACCCATAGGTCAGCCATTCGTCGATCGTCAGGCCATTGCCCTTCGACTTCGAGATCTTCTGGCCTCTGTCGTCGAGGAACAGTTCGTAATTGAAGCCTTCGGGCGGCTCGGAGCCGAGGGCGCGCACGATGCGGCCCGACAGCTTGACCGAGTCGATCAGATCCTTGCCGGCCATCTCATAGTCGACCCGGAGGGCGTGCCAGCGCATGGCCCAGTCCGGCTTCCACTGCAGTTTGCAATGTCCCCCGGTGACCGGCGTCTCGAACAATTCGCCCGTCGCCGGGTCGCGCCAGCTGATCGTACCGCGCGCGGCGTCATGGCCTTCGAGCGGGACCTGCATGACGAGGCCGGTGTGCGGGTGAATCGGCAGGAACGGCGAATAGGTGGACGCCCTCTCCTCACGCAGGCTCGGCAGCATGATGGCCATCACGGCGTCGAGCCGTTCGAGCATCAGCCGCAAGGCTGCATCGAACCGGCCGGCCTTGTACTCGGCCGTCGAGGACATGAACGTATAATCGAAACCGAAGCGGTCCAGGAAGGCGCGCAACCTTGCATTGTTGCCCTCGCCGAAGCTCGGATATTCGCCCCAGGGGTCCGGCGCCTGGGTCAGCGGCTTGCCCAGGGCTGCAGCGAGCCTGTCCTTGTTGGGGACGTTGTCGGGGACCTTCCGAAGGCCGTCCATGTCGTCCGAGAATGCGACGAGCCGCGTCGGGATCGTATCCCGCGTTAGAACCCGGAAGGCCTGGCGCACCATCGTGGTACGCGCCACCTCGCCGAACGTGCCGATATGCGGCAATCCCGAGGGACCGTAGCCGGTCGAGAACAGCACGTCCGCCTGTCCGGTGCGTTTCACGCGCGCCACAAGTTTCCGGGCTTCCTCGAATGGCCAGGCATTGGAGGTTTGCGCGATTTCGAGGGGAATGTCGGACCAACTGTTCATTATTGTTTTCTGACGAGGCGCGGCATGCGTGCATCTTCCGGGTGTCATGCTGCTGGGACGAGGTCAAGATCCGAGGACATATACCGAGATGAACTGTCCCGATTGGCGCGCGACATCCAGAGATTTAAAATCATCATCAATCAGTAGGCGAAAGATTGACTCGAATTCATCTTGAACTAGAACGTTGGTACCTGGGGCGCTGCAGTGCGTGCCATCACGATCGGAGGTATTTCGATGAAGTATGTATTTCTCGCGTCCGCGGTACTGGCGGGTTTTATCAGCCAGGCGCAAGCGTTGACCATCACGACGACCCAGGTCCTCCCCCCTGTCGGGCAGATCATTGTGCCGACGCCTGAGCCCGGCTTCGTTGGCTTCAGTTTCTCGACATCATCGGTCGTGTCCGGTGGTACGATTACCGCCTTGTCGCCGTTTACAGGTGTGGCTGGCTACACCAGCGCGCCTTTCGACTATGTGCTCGGCAACGGAACAGCGACCTTCACCAAGGCGCTCGATCCGACCTTTGTGACCGGAGGAGACACGTTTTCCTTCATCTACGGGTCACCCGACTCGTTCAACACGATCTCCTTTAGCAACGGCATGTCGTTTACGGGAGCCGACTCCGCCTTCAGCACCAAGGGCTCCGGCTATTTCGTGACAACGGTCAGCGGCTTGGGTAGCTATGATTCCGTGACGTTCGCCTCCAGCACGAACTCGGTGGAATTCGCGACTTACAACGTCTCGTCTGTTCCCCTCCCGGCTTCGCTTCCGATGTTCGGTGGTGCTTTGTTGGCTCTTGGCGGCCTCGCATTGCTCAAGAAGCGCAGCGGCAATGGTGCTGCTGCCGCCTGATCGTCTGCTGACATCCAATTCTTCCCTCCCGTTGGGAAGGAAGATTACGGTCCTGGCCTCGCCGTTCACGCGGCGGGGCTTTTTCTATCCGTCAGCGATACACCGGGTGATGGGCACGGCATAAACCCGATCACGCCCCAGGGCATGGGCGATCCGGCTCCGGGTGCCGAAAAGCGGTGTGAAAGCCGCGTGGTGGATGTTCAATCCCCCTGCATAGGCCCCGAAGGCCGGCATCACGCAGCGGAGGCCGTCGGAGACGAAGCACCGCCGCCTAGTGGTTCCGCTCGTGCCAACAACACGGGCGACCGGGTGGAGATGGCCGGCGATCTCGCCCGTTCCCGAGTCTGTCTGCGGCTCGTGACGAAGGACAATCGGACCCACGTGCCATTCCGCAGAGACTGAACCGATGAGGCCCTCATGTGGCAGCGGGTCATGGTTTCCGGTCAGCCAAAGCCAGTCGCGGCCGTGTTGGATTGCCGCGAGAACTGTCCTGTCCGCGTCCGAAAGCCGAGCAGCCGCGAAGGGATCGTGAAAACTATCTCCCAGCGCGACGACCAGGCGGGGAGCGTAGCGCCTGACCACATCGGCCAATGCCGCCAGGGTCGCCCCTGTATCATAGGGTGGCAGCAGCATCCCGCGTCGGGCGAAAGACGAGCCCTTCTCCAAATGGAGATCGGCCACGAGCAACGCCCGCTCGCCCTCGTGGAACAGAGCCCCGCTCGGATCGGCTAGAAAACGCTCGCCGGCGACCATCAAGGGCGACGTCGTGTCAGGCCGGTTCTCTAAAGCTTCGGCCCTCAACCCCACACGCTTCCTCCACCAGCACGTCCGCGGCCTCGGCCAGGATCTCGTCCTGCGCTTCGCCATAGACCGGCTCACGCCCGATTTCGAGCATGATCGGCACGGCCAGCGGCGAGACGCGGTCGAGATCCTTATGGATGATTCGACCCTTGATGCGCAGCAATAGATCACCGAGGCGCTTGAGATCGAGGAGTCCGGTTGCCGCATCCTCGCGGGCGGCGCGCAGCAGGATGTGGTCGGGCTCGTGCCGTCGCAGCACGTCGTAGACGAGGTCGGTCGAGACCGTCATCTGCCGTCCCGTCTTCTCCCGCCCCGGGTGTCGTTTCTCGATCAGCCCGGCGATAATGGCGCAGGACCGAAAGGTGCGCTTCATCATGGACGATTCGTCGAGCCAGGCTTCCAGGTCGTCGCCCAGCATGTCTTCGCCGAACAGGCCGTCGAGATCGACGAGGCCGTTCTTGATGCGCGCGCCGATGTCGGCCTTCATCCAGACGGCGAGCGCATAGTCGTTGCCCACGAAGCCGAGCGGCTTCAGACGCTCGCGTTCGAGCCGCCGGGTCAGCAGCATGCCGAGCGTCTGGTGCGCGAGGCGTCCTTCGAAAGGGTAAGCGACGAGGTAGTGCCGCCCGCCCCGGGGAAACGTCTCGACCAACATGGAGTCAGGCGGCGGCAGCAGGCTGCGCTCGGCCTGGATGTCGAGCCAGTCCTGGACTTGGGACGGAAGCTCGGGCCAGGCGTGCGGCTCTGACAGCATGGAGCGGACACGGCTCGCGAGATAGGTGGAGAGCGGGAACTTGCTGCCGCCCCAGGCGGGGATCTTGGGCGTGGTGCTCTGCACGCGCTGCACGAGTGCCTCGTCCTCGACGATTGCTTGGAGGGCCAGGATCTCGCCGCCGAATATGAACGTGTCGCCCGGCACGAGCGATTCGAGAAACCCGTCCTCCATCTCACCCAGGACCCGGCCCCCGCGCCCGATCAGCGTCTGGCCCATGGGTCCCGTGCGCGACCGGACGAGCCGCACTTTGAGCATGGTCGCGGCCACGATCGTCCCGACATTCATGCGATATTGCTGCGCGATGCGACCGTTGCTGACGCGCCAGCGGCCGTCCTTGTCCTGGCGGATCTTGGCGAAGCGCTCATAGGCCTTCAGGGCGTAGCCGCCATGCGCCACGAAATCGAGGACACGGTCGAAATCCTCCCGGGTCACCGCCGCATATGGGGCCGCGTCCGTGATCTCGGAATGGAGATCCTCGGCCCGGAAGGGCGCCGCGCAGGCCATGCCGAGCACATGCTGGGCCAATACGTCGAGCGCGCCGGTGCGCGGCACTGGCGTGTCCTGGACGCCATGGGACGCCGCGTCGATGGCGGCGCGACATTCGATCACCTCGAACCGGTTGGCCGGCACCAGAAGAGCCCGCGACGGCTCGTCAAGCCGGTGGTTGGCGCGCCCGATGCGTTGGGTAATCCGGCTCGCACCCTTCGGCGCCCCGACGTTGATGACGAGATCGACGTCGCCCCAATCGATGCCGAGATCGAGTGTCGCCGTGCACACCACCGCTTTGATCGTGCCCTCGGCCATCGCGGCTTCGACACGCCGCCGCTGGCTCGCGTCGAGCGAGCCGTGGTGGAGCGCGATCGGCAGGTTCTCGGCGTTGTGTTTCCAGAGATCCCAGAACAATTGCTCGGCCTGGAAGCGTGTGTTGGTGAAGATCAGCGCCATCTTGCAGCCGCGCAGCGCCTGATAGATCTCGTCGAGCGCGTGCCGGGCGCTATGACCGGCCCAAGGCAGGCGCTCGCGTGTGTCGAGCATGGAGATCTCGGCCCGCGCACCCTCGGGCGCGACCACGAGGGCAGGGGGTAGATCGTCCCGGCCGCGGAGGTAGGCGGCAAGTTCGGCAGGTTCTCGAACCGTGGCCGACAGGCCGACGGTTTGGACGCCGGGCGCGAGCCTTCGCAGGCGCGCGAGGCCGAGCGACAGCAGGTCCCCGCGCTTGTTCGTGACGAGAGCATGCAATTCGTCGAGTACGATGCGGCGGAGATCTCCAAACAGCATCGCGGCGTCGGGACTGGCGAGGAGAAGGGCAAGCTGTTCGGGGGTCGTCAGAAGGATGTCCGGCGGATCCCTGCGCTGCCGTTGGCGTTTGCCGGCGGGCGTGTCGCCGGTGCGGGTTTCGATGCGGATCGGCAATCCCATCTCGCTGACCGGGATCTCGATGTTGCGTGCCACATCGACCGAAAGCGCCTTCAGTGGAGAAATATAGAGCGTGTGGAGCGCGGGGCGGCTACGGGCCTGTCCCATGAGGTCGACCAACGAGGGTAGGAAGCCCGCGAGGGTCTTCCCAGCCCCGGTCGGCGCGATCAGCAGCGCGCTTTGTCCCGCCGCCGCATGAGCAAGAAGCGCCAACTGATGGAGGCGTGGCGACCAGCCACGAGCCGCAAACCAAGACGCGATACGGGGTGGAAGCGAGACTAGGGGTGTGGCGACGTCGAGCACCCCTGAGAACTTAGGTAGTCCGAGCCAAGACCGCCAGCCCGGGAACGTCGCGCCCGCTCTCGGTGCGGGTCACGCAAGGTTGCAGGATCGCACACGAAAGTCCGGCTTCCGCCAAGATCCGACGGATATAGGCCGGCGAGTGCCGAAAACGCAGGTCGCCCCCAAGTCGGTAGTCTTCGGCCTCGGCAGCTTCGACCGTTCCGGCGAAGATGCCGTCTTCACGAAGCAGGCGGCCGACTTGCTCAAAAATGGGCCGGAGGTCACCCAAGTAAACCAGGACATCCGCCGCAACCACGAGGTCGTAGCGCCGCGCCGGCAAGCCACGCATGACCGCGACGCACTCGCCCGGCATCAAAATTCCATAGAGCGACGTCGCAGCCGCTTGTTTCAACATCTCGGTCGAAAGGTCGATGCCATCGATCTCGGCCGTCCGGTGGGTAAGAGACTTGGCCATCAAGCCTGTGCCGCAGCCGAGGTCGAGGGCTGCCACGATCCGTCGAGCCCCGACAGCTCGGTCGATCAGCGCCGCAATGACCTGGGGCCCACGATAGGCGAGACCGGCGACGAGATGAGACTCGAACCGCGGCGCATATTGATCGAAGAGAGCGGCGACGTAGGCGGGTGACATGCCGTTTGGTGCGCTGCCCGTGAGGCGGGCGCGATGGAGCGCTGTCCCGAGCGTCCCGTCCCGATCGAGCACGTGCGCCCGTTCAATGGCGGTCAGCGCCTTGGCGGCTGCCCCCGCCTGTTCCAGCGCGAGCCCCCAAGCAAGATAGGCTGGTGCCCAGTCCGGTGCCTGTTCAATGGCCTGCGCGAAGAGATCGGCAGCCGCGACAGCGTCGCCTTCGGCCAGGAGGGCATCCCCATAGGCATAGCGTTTGTCGGCCAGGACGCTACCCGAAGAGGCGAAGGACTGCCGCATGCCATGGTCTCCTCAGTGGCGCCGCCGGCACTGTTCGCAGACGTGCGCAGCGCCGGAAACTCAACAAGAATTCATTAACATTGAACGGAATTTACACCACGTCGACCGCCATTCTCGCGTATGATCCTGGTACGAACGCTGAAGTGCATTTCCCGACTTTCCCGGTCGCTGCGAAGTGGATCAAGGCAGGCTCGAAACCTTTTTCAGCTCGGCGCAACAAAATTGCGGTCCCGCGGTTGTAAACGAGAGTTTTGTCGAGGAGTGGAGACGATGAAGATCACAGCAATGCGGAACGTGGGGCTTGCGGCTCTTGCGGTCGGCGCGGCCGCTTTCGCAACCATGGCTCCCGCAAGTGCTCGGGACGGTGGGGCTATCGCGGCTGGTGTCGTGGGTGGATTGGCCCTGGGAGCGATTGCTGGGTCGGCTGCTGCCAACGCAGGTGGAGCGGGCTACGGCTACGGCGGCTACGCGCCGGGCGGATACGCGCCTGCTTATGCGCCGCCTCCTGCTTATGGCGGAGGCTGCTACCTCACCCGTCAGGCGACCTACGATGCCTACGGGAACTTTGCGGGATATCGCCGCGTAAGGGTTTGTGAGTAGGGCGAACAATTCAATCTTTTGCTGGGTGTGCCGATCATGACAGACGCCGTATCCTCCGTGAAATCCATGCGCCGCTTTGGACTGGTGCTGGCGGCGTGCTTTATCGGAGCACCGCTGGCGGCTGCTCCTCTCGCGGGTGCTCATCTGTCGTTTCGTCCGCTGACGATCGGCCATCAGTCCTTGAAGGTCGCGAAGGCATTTGGCGCAGACGACGAGGATTGCATCTTCGTGACTCGGCATGTGCCGCGGCCTGACGGAAATCTGCACTCGGTCAAGAAGCTTCTTTGTCGCGACGCTGCCTGACCCCTTTACGGTCGGGTTTGTGCGAACTCAGGATATTCTCACTTTAACGCCGGCCGGCATCTACTGCCCGGCCGGCGATTTTTTTGTTGACCCGATGCGGCCCGTAGGGCGGGCCCTTGTAACGCACGGGCATAGTGATCATGCCCGTGCGGGTCACGACAAGGTGATGGCAACCGCACCGACGCTCGACATCATGGACGTTCGCTACGGTCAGGATTTTACCCGAGAGCGCCAAGTCGCGGTGCTCGGCCAAGCGGTTCGGATTGGCGACGTTGTGATTACGTTCCATCCGGCGGGACACGTGCTCGGTTCGGCGCAGATCGCCATCGAGCTGGATGGGTTTCGTGTCGTCGTCTCTGGCGATTATAAGCGATCGCAGGATCCGACGTGCTTGCCGTTCGAGCCTGTGCAGTGCGATTCCTTCGTGACCGAGGCGACTTTCGGCCTGCCGGTCTTCCGATTTCCCGATGCGGAAACAGAGGCCCGCAAGCTTTTGGCGTCGCAGGCCTTGTTTCCTGACCGCACGCATCTCCTGGGCGCTTACGCCCTGGGCAAAGCGCAGCGCATGATCCGCGTGCTGCGGGATCTCGGTTACGACCGCCCGATCTATCTTCATGGCTCCATGGTGCGTCTCTGCGACTATTATGGCAGGGCAGGGATCGATCTTGGCGAACTGCGGCGTGTCGATCCGGCTCAGCGCGGACGTTTGGGTGGCGAAATCGTCCTCTGTCCGCCGAGTACCTTGAAAGACACCTGGGCGCGAAAGTTCCCCGAGCCGATCACCGTGGCCGCATCGGGGTGGATGCGCGTGAGGGCACGGGCCCGGCAAAAGGGGGTCGAACTTCCGCTGATCGTCTCCGATCATGCGGATTGGCCAGCTTTGTGCGCGACGGTCCGTGAGGTCGGGTGCTCGGAGCTATGGGTCACGCATGGAGAGGCTGACGCTCTCGTGCATTGGGCCGGGATGCAGGGGATCGAGGCGCGACCGTTGCACCTGATGGGCTATGGCGAAGAGAGCGATGAGGCGTTGGACGAAGCGGCATGAAGGCCTTCGCCCAGTTGTTGGACCGCTTGTCGTTCGAGCCTTCGCGCAACGGCAAGCTGCGCCTCATGGCCGATTTCTTCCGGCGCACGCCGGACCCGGAGCGCGGCTACGCTCTCGCGGCTCTCACCGACACTCTGAAATTCCAGCATGCCAAACCGGCGTTGGTGCGGGCTCTTCTCGAGGAGCGTGTCGATCCCGTCCTGTTTAACCTCAGCTACCATTATGTGGGGGACCTGTCCGAGACCGCGGCTCTGCTTTGGCCAGCGGCTGCCCATCCCGGTGAGCCGCCGCTCTTGTCCGAAGTGGTCATGACGCTTGCAACCACCAGCCGTGCCGCCTTTCCGCGACAACTCACGCTGTGGCTCGATACGCTCGACGAGATCGGTCGCTGGGCTCTCCTGAAACTGATCACCGGCTCGCTTCGCATCGGCGTTTCGGCACGTCTGGCCAAGACGGCGGTCGCCATCCTTGGAGGTCATGAGCCGAACGAGATTGAGGATGTTTGGCACGGACTGGTCATTCCCTATGGTCAGCTGTTCGCCTGGATGGATGGTACGGGACCACGGCCGGCATCCGTGGATCCGGCGCCTTATCGCCCCGCGATGCTGGCGCACCCGCTCGAGGAGCGGGATGTGGCTTCGCTGGACCCGAAAGACTTCTCGGCTGAATGGAAGTGGGACGGTATCCGGGTTCAGGCTGTCGCGGGTCACGATGCGGACGGCCGGCGCATCGCCAAGCTCCACTCGCGCGCCGGGGAAGATATTTCCGCGGCCTTCCCGGACCTAATCGAATCCTTGCGCGACCCGCGATTCGGCGATTCAGCGCTCGATGGTGAATTGCTGATCATGCGCGAAGGACGCGTGCAATCCTTCGGGACGCTGCAGCAGCGCTTGAACCGGAAGACCGTCTCGGTCAAAGCCATGGCGGATTACCCGGCGCATTTGCGCGCCTATGATCTTCTGGCCGAAAGCGGAGAGGATCTCCGAAGCCTGCCCTTCACCGAGCGCCGGGAGCGGTTGGAGGCGCTCGTCGATCGCCTCCATGATCCGCGGGTTGATCTATCTCCCATCGTCGCTTTCGACAGTTGGGAGCAATTGGCAGAGTTCCGCGCCGATCCGGTCCAGGCGGGAGCCGGACCCGACGCCGACGCCATCGAAGGGCTGATGCTGAAGCGCCGCGAAAGCGCCTATGTTCCGGGGCGCCCGAAGGGCCTTTGGTTCAAGTGGAAGCGTAACCCGTTCAACGTCGATGCGGTGCTGATGTATGCTCAGCGCGGCCACGGCAAGCGAGCATCCTTCTATTCCGATTACACGTTCGGGGTGTGGCGAGGCACACCGGAGGCGCAGGAACTCGTGCCCGTGGGCAAGGCCTATTCGGGTTTTACCGACGAGGAACTGACGCGCCTCGATCGTTACGTTCGGAACAATACGACGTCACGGTTCGGTCCCGTGCGCGAAGTGGAGCACACCACCGAGAAGGGATTGGTCCTGGAGATCGCGTTCGAAGGTCTCAATCGGTCGACGCGGCACAAGTCCGGCCTCGCCATGCGCTTTCCTCGCGTCAACCGGATCCGATGGGATAAACCGACCGGAGAGGCGGATCGTATCGAGGTGCTGGAAAGCCTGCTCAATTCGCCGAACGAGCGCTGACCCGCACATTCGCGTGATCGCTCCGTCCCTGGGCATCGATCACCACCACGGTCGAGAACCCTTCCTCCGTTGGCAGCCATGCGGCGTCACGGGCAAACGGCCGACTGTCCACGGGACGGCCGTCGACGAGCCAGCGGTAAGGGCGCTCACCACCGGTTGCGGCGAGCTTGATCGCAGAACCGTGGCCCTCCCGTCCTGGGGCAAGATCTGCCAGCAGCTTGGACTGCGCAATCGGGAAGGTGATGTGAGGGCCGTCCTCCGCCACGATCAGCGTACCCGGATCGAGCCGAGTCAAAGCCGCGGGGGGTGGACCGGCGAAGACAGGTGCAAGGGTGCGGCGCGGCAAAGGGTCGGGCGGCATCAGGTCGAACAATCGAAACAGCAGCGCTGCCGCGCCCGCACCGACGCAGCCGGGGCAACTTCCACCGTCAGCCCGTCCCATCCAAAGGCCCGCCACCCGACTGCCATTGAACCCGATCGCCCAGCCGTCCCGAAAGCGGTAAGACGTGCCCGTCTTATAGGCGATGCGCCCGGCTCGGCCGGTGGTGCCGGGCGGAGGAGGCATGTCCGACAGGATGTCGACGACGGCATCCGCGGCGGCAGGCGTCATGATCGATGCGGAGGTCGTCGGCTCGCCTGGCTGATCGTGGAGTTCCTGCATCCTGCCGCCGGCCGCGAGCCCCGCATAAGCCTCAAGGAGATGCGTCAGGGTCATGCCCGCGCCGCCGAGGGCCACAGGCAGGCCCGGGATCGCAGTCGTGTCGCCGAAATCAAGTGGAATGCCGGCCGACTTCAACCGTTCCGCAAAAGCCACGGGACCGACACGCTTCAGCGTCAGAACGGCCGGCAGGTTGAGCGACAATTGGAGCGCCTGCCGGATCGTGACATCGCCGTTGAACGTGCCGTCGAAATTATGGGGTGCGTAGTCGTCGAAGCGCGTCGCCGCATCCCTGACGAGACTGCCGGGATGGGCCAGCAGCCCTTCGAAGGCGAGGCCATAGATAAAGGGTTTCAGCGTGGAGCCGGGGGATCTCGACGCATTCGTCAGGTCCACCGCTCCGCGCCGCCCGGCATCACCGAAAGCCGCGTTGCCGATACTGGCAAGGATCTCGCCGGATCGCCAGTCGGCCACAAGAGCTGCCAATGTCACCGGCCGGGGTAGGGTGTCCAAATCCTGGGCCAGCAACGACTCGATGCCGGTCTGCAACGCCGCATCGAGCGTGGTCGGGATCACGGCGGCCGGGTTCGCTGTCGCAGCGGCGAGACGCGCGGTCAGATGCGGCGCGAGCTTCGGCATCAGGTGCCGCATGGAAGGCAGCGGCGTGGCCAAGACGCTCGCCAGGGCTTCGCTCTTGAAGGTTCCATCTGCGACGGCGCGCCGAAGCAGCCTGCCGCGCCCGGCGATGGCTGCCGCCGCATGCCGATCCGGCCGGAGACGGTTCGGGTTCTGGGGCAGCAAAACCAGCAAGGCCGCTTCGGCATCGGAGACGTGGCCCGGTTCCTTGCCATACCACGCAAGGCTCCCGGCCCTCAGGCCTTCGAGATTGCCGCCCATCGGGGCCAAGCTCAAATAGGCCCGCAGGATCTCGGCCTTCGAGCAATGCGCTTCGAGTTGCAATGCGCGGAGAATTTCGATGAATTTGGAGCGGAAGGTGCGCGGACGAGGTTCGAGCAGGCGAACGACCTGCATGGTCAGGGTCGATCCGCCGGAGACGATACGTCCGTGGCTGAGGAACTGTCTCGCCGCCCGCATCAGCGCCAACGGATCCACGCCGGGATGATGCCAAAACCGTTTGTCCTCGATATCGAGCAGCAGATCGAGATAGCGCGGCGACACCTCCTCAGGCGAGGTCGGCAGACGCCAGCGGCCGTCATGCGCCGTGAAGATGCGCAGTGGAAGGCCCGCTCGATCGGTGACGATTGTTGAAGTGTCCCGCAGCCGCTCGAAATTGAGCGGATAGAGTCGGTCCAACATCGCGGCGGGGAGGCAGGCGATCGCGCAACCGGCAGCCGCCGCGGTGGCCCATGCCCGCGCCCCAGTCCACCTCACGGCTTTCGCGCCGCCTTTACATCGAGCGTGCCGGCATCAGTCCGAGCGAAATAGGCCGGGACATACATGTCCTCGACTTGCGCGCCGGGGCGCGCGTAGGTGCCAGGCGTCACGGCCCGGACCACATAGGCCACCTTGAAGGTTTGGCTACCTTGCGTGAGGTCGAAACCCGCAAGGTAGCGATCGTCACGTAGCGCCGTGAAGGTCGGCTCGGTCAGATCTTTCAGCCAGGCGAACTTCGTCGTGTCACGGTCGCCAGACAAGCCGATCGTTTCAGGCTCCAACCCGGCCGGCAGCCGGTCGACCGCGAGGACCTTACGCTGGAGGTCTCCTGCCATTTTGCCGGAGAGGACCATGACCAATTCGTCGTTTTGGTGAACATCGGCGAGATCGGCGGGGCTGCCATCGAGGTGGTAGACGTCGCGCTGGAGATTGAACCCGTTCTCGAAGCGAGGCTGCGGCCCGGACGGAACGCCGGTCGTGGCGAGCGAAAGGTAGACGGGGTCATGCCCTTTGTTCACCACCTCGATCGCACGGTTCTGACCGAGCGGTGTCGACACGCTCGCCCGCGTTTGCCCCTTGATGGCCTTGCCGTCGAGCAGGATATCGAGCGGCGTCTTGGTCTTGAGGTCGAACGCACTGCGCAGAACCCAGGTCTCTTCCTGCGTACTCATCCATGCCTGGCCGCTTGCCAGACGGGCAAGGTCGGTCGCCTGCGTGAGAAGAGCATTGGGAGGCAGCACCTTCTCTTCCGCCGCGAGCGAAAGCATCATGGCCCGGTCGCGAAGATCGCTTCCATAATCGCTCAGGTAGACGTTTGGCTTCCGGACGATTGCAGTCGCTTGCAGCAGGTCGGAGGCAAGGTCGCGCTCGCCCGATCGCATCAGCACTGTGGCGAACTGAACCCGTGCGAGATCGCTCGGCAGGATCGCACGGTCGTGAGTGGCCACATAGCGCAATTGCGAGAGATCGAGCTTCCCGGCGCGTGACAGGACCACGGCTGTGTAGGCCGCGGCTGCGACGTCCTGCGGCTCCTGCCCGGCTGTCGCGAAACGGCCGACCAGCCAGTTGACCGCCCGAGTCTTCATGCTCTCGGGAACGGACAGGCCTTGCTTCTCGGCGTGCTGCAGGAAGTCGATCACATAGGCCGTGAGCCAGATGTTGCCGCTGTCGAAGGCCGACCAATAGCCGAAGCTGCCATCCTGGGCTTGCAACGAATAAAGCCGCGCGATGGCACCTTGTCCCGTGACCGCGTCATCCACCGGCGCCGCTGCGCTACCGCCGAGTGTGGCGGCGAAGAGTTCGGGAAAGGCGCGACTGACCGTCTGTTCCGCACAGCCGTAAGGATAGCGTCGCAATTCAGCCAGGAGACCGGGGACATCGAAGGCCGGCACGGTCGCGACCGCAACATCGAGAGTGCCGGTTCCCGGGACGAGATCCTGGCCAAGGGCGTCGCCGGCTGTCAGCTTGCCGTCCGGGTCGAGGGTGCGGATCTGCCGCGTCGTCACATAGGCGTTCGGGGACCGCACGCCGATGTCGAAGTCACGCACCACCTTCGTGCCGTCGTCGCCCGTGGCGACCATATGGATGTGCGCGGGACCAAGCGCACCGGTCGCGGTGAGCATGCGGTCGGCGTAGCGGCGCTTGTCACGCTTGACGTCCTTGAACAGGACGTCATCCCGCTCGAAACTCAGCGGTCCATCGGCGCTCAGGGTGATCTTGTAAGTCTGTTCGGGCGCTTCGAGCGCCGTCAGCATCACCCGCACCTGGGCTTTGTCGCCTGGGGTGAGAAAGCGGGGCAGGGTGAGTTCGGCCAGGAGAGGAGGCCGTACCGTCACGGCGCGTTCCGCATGTCCAAACCTGTCTGCCGTCCAAGCCACAGCCATCAGGCGGAGCTTGCCGCTGAAGTCCGGCACGTCGAGCGCGACATGGCCGTGCCCATCGGGGTCGAGTTCAACGGCCCCACTGAAGAGGGCCACGGTCTTGAAGGTCTTGACGTCGACGCCGCCCAACTGAAGCTTGGCCCTGGCGTCACCGCCTTCGACGAGACGTCCCGCTTGTCCGGCCGGATCGATCAGCGTGCCATAGACATCCCGCAGTTCGAAATCCGGCGCGCGGCGGCCGAGGAAAAAGTCTGCCGGGTCCGGCGCCGTGAAATCCGTCATCCGCAGCACGGCTTCATCGACCGCCGCGACCGTCACATAGGCGGGTCGATCCTTTGGCGCCCCCGTCACAGTGATGCCAACCGAGAGGCTGGTCTTCGGCTGGATCTTCTCCGGCGCGTCGAGGGCGACATCAAGCCTGTGCGCGGCTGTCGCGCCCGGCACCCAGGCGAGTCCCACGGCGCGGACCGGCAGGCGTGGAACGACCGCGCCCGTCGCCGAAACCGCGATCGCCACCACATAGGCACCCGCCGCAGGGACGTCGGCGGCATCGAACTCGACAATCCCGCCACCCTTCGGGACATCCGCCTCGCGTACCTGATGCAGGCTGCCGCCATCGAGCATCACAAGGACGCGGCCCGCGAAAGCGGGTTCCACGCGGGCTCTGATATGGCCGGGAGCTGCGCCGGGATCGAGCGTGACGGGCATGACATCCGGCTTGCGATCGTCTGCTGCGACGTTTCCCCACCACCCAGCCGTGAACCTGACACTGCTCGCGGTTTTTCCGGACTCGTCATAAGCTTCGAGGCGGAAGCGGCCGGATGTGACGGCGACACTCAGATGGCCCCTGCCGTTGGCGTCGAGCGCCAGATCGCCACCGTTGACGCGGGCATCGCTGACGATCTCCTCCGACTGCCAACGCCCATCGCGGAAGAAGGTGTTGTAAGTATAGTCCTCATGGACAAGGTCCCACTTCAACCCGGCCGGCCCGACCGGATGACCGGCGCCATCGACCAGAACAAGATCAAAGGCGGCTTGCGCGTTTTCGGGAATTCCGCCCTGGAAGCTCGTGCGAAGACCGATGAAGCGGTCGGCCGTCACAAGCGCATGTGTCAGGTCGGTCGTTGCCGCTCGACCGTCGACATCGTTGACGGTTGCGTGCAGCGCGAGTTCGAGCGGCCCGCTCGTATCGGGCGTGTCGCCGGTGGGGAGCGGAACGGTGGCGGCCCCCTGGTCATCGGTCGTGAAATCCTGGGCGTCCAGAGCCTTCGGCAAAAAGGGCTCCTGGACCAGCCCGAAGCTGTAATCCGCCAGATCGGGAAACGGCTCGGCCGCGGTCTGGATCGTGGCTTCGATTTGCCCGCTCAGCTCCGCACCCGGGCTGCCGTAGAAATAGTCGGCCTTGATGGTGGGGGAGATCGCGTCGCCCAAGCGCATGGGGCCATCGGGCAAGCTGAGCTTGGCCTCGAGCCGCGGCGGTACGAAATCCTGAACCGAGACTGTCGTGCTGCCGAGGCGATCCTTGGTGCCGGTTCCGGCCCAGATCGTCCATTCGCCGCTATAGGCATTGTCGGGCACCGGAATGTCGAGCGTGCCGCCGCCCGCCCGCGCAAGATCCGGCTTCAACTGGGTCGCCTCGACGCCGTCCGGCCGGACGAGGTGCAGAACGAGCGGGGTCGGCGATGCGAGTCGGGCGGCGCCGTCGCGCAAGAGCGTGCCGAGGTGGATGGTCTCGCCGGGTCGATAGACACCGCGATCGGTCCAGAGAAAGACGTCGAGGGCGCCCGGAGGTGTCCGACCCTTGATGTCAAGGTCCGTGAGATCGAGGGACGGCGTGTCCAGTTGAATCCAGGAGAAGTCGCCACGCGCGGTGCTGGCCGACAGGAGACGAGGGGCGTCGCCTCCTTCCCCTCGCAGGAGACCGCCAGGGATCAGGGCCCGGCCTTCGGCGTCGGTCCTGATTGTTGTCAGGATCTCACTGCTATGCGCGACCAGGCGCAGCTCGACGTCGGGCAGAGGCTGAGCGGTCTGCAGCGATCGGGTGCTGATCAACAGTCCGGCAGCGGTCTTGATCGTGACGAGGCCCACATCCGAAACGCTGAACCATTGCGTCGCGCGGTCCGTGTCGTCCTCGACCGGTTTGCCCTCCGGAACCGCAAGGGCAACGTAGACGCCCGGCAGGAGTGATTTCACCAACTGGCTGATCGGCAGCGCCGTCGTGACCTGTTGATTGGCCTTGTTGACGATATCGACGCGGCCCTCGAACACCTTGCTGCCTTGCTCGGCAATCTGGTTGGCGGCCCAGCCCGAGACACCCTGCCCGAACCAATCATTGCCAACCCGGTCGGCCAAAGCGCGCTCGCCGAAGCGATAAAGAACGATATGAGCCTTGCTGACGTTGACGCTCCTCAGCGGCAGTCCCACGCCATCCGTATAGGGCAAGAGGGTCTTGCTGCCGTCGAAGCTGACCACCGGCTCGCGATCGGGCACGTCGATCGCGACAGTGACGTCTTTGGCCAGTGTGCTGCCGTCCGCGGCCGGCAAGCCGCTTTTCAGGCGAACGGAGTAATGCGTTCCATGCTGCAGGCCCGTGACGCACAGATCCTTGCCGCGCGGCTGAACCACATGGTCCGTTGCCGGCTCGATCGCCACGAAGGGATCGAAGGCCGCCGCGTTTCCGCGCGGCAGTGCCGATGAAAACGAAAAACATGCACCCGGAACCACGCGGTCGGGTTGCACTGTAACGTTGAGGTAATCGACGGCCGAGGCGGGGGTCGCACCGAAAACGGCCAAAGCCGTCAGGCTCAGTCCTGCCAGCCACGCGGTCGACCGCCCAAGGTAGTGCCCGGCCATGACTACTCCTGCCCGCCACGCGATGAGCTTCAGTGGCGACCAGGATTATAGAGGGCCGATCGCTATCAGGCTACGGGCGACGGCATGGCGGATCAACAAAGCCGCGACATGCGAGAACAGGTGGGAGCGACCGTTCCTTAAACCGGACACGAATTGTAAAAAGGCCTTGAACGCTCTGTCGCCGTGTGAGGCCTAATAGGCGTCCTGCTTCATCACTGCAAAGCACGTGCGCACCATGATCCGAATGTCGGTGAGCAGCGACCAATTATTGATATACCAGACATCGAGATCGACACGGCGGCGCATCTGCTCGGTTCGCGCGGTTTCCCCGCGATAGCCGTGCACCTGCGCCCAGCCGGTGATCCCCGGCTTGACGTGATGGCGGCGATAATAGTCTCCAATCAGAGCACTGTACTCACGGTCATGCGCGAGAGCATGGGGGCGGGGACCCACCAGCGCCATGTCACCTTTCAATACATTGAACAACTGAGGCAATTCATCGATGCTGCTGCGACGCAGGAACTGGCCGACGCGCGTGACGCGATGGTCACCCTTCTTGGCCTGCACAATCTTGTCGTCGTCCTCCTGGACCGTCATCGTTCGGAATTTGTAGATGACGAACTGGTCTTGATTGAACCCATTGCGACGTTGTCGGAAGATCACCGGTCCCGGTGAGTCAAGTTTCACAGCCATCGCGGTGATCAAAAACACCGGAAGGAGAAGGATGATCGCGAAAGAAGCGCACACGATGTCCACGGCCCGCTTCGAAGCCAACTCACCGAAATTCATCGGAGCACGCTGGAGATCGATGAGTTGCATCGCACAAGCGTCATGCGGACCATGACGATGAACGACCGACCGGAAGACGTGGTTCGGAAGAAGTCGAACCGGGAGAGGTGAGACCCGGAAGGCTTCCTCGATCGCGTTCAGCCGCTCAGCCGATTCCCATTTGGCGACGACGATGAACTCCTTTGCCTTCGAGGCGCGCGCATGTTCCAGGGCATCCGAAATGCGCGATGTCTCGATCGATGTGTCGCCATCCCGCGCACGATCGAGCGAGGCTCGACCGACTTCGCGAAGGCCGAATTGGTGCAGCAGATAGGACGGACTGATCCGCATCAGCTCTTCGGACTCGCCGACCAGGAAAGCACGTCGCCCGATGATCGCATCACGCCGAAGAAGAGCGGTGATCAAATTTGCCCCGCCGATCCGGACCAGGCAACAAGACGCGATCATCAAAGGAGTGAAGCACAGCCACGTGCCTCTTGAGAAATCCGGGCCAACCTTCAGCAGAAACAAAAGTGTGGTGAGCGCAAGCACCACGAAACCGCAGGCCATGAACAGCTTCTGGATGTAGCGGCCGGGCTTGATCAGCACAGGCAGGCGGTAAAGGCCATTCGACCTCGCGAGAAGCACATAAAGCAGACTTGCCATCGAGCCAATGCCGACGGTGATGTCCATCGTCACGGTCGGGTGCCCCGCGACGTCGCCGTAGATCGCCTCGCCGACGATGCTGCTCATCACGATTGCCAGGACTTCAACGAGGCCAACCCAAAGGCCGACCGATCGGTAAGAGACCTGGAAGCCTCGGGATCGGGACAGGACCGAGGACGGCGTTTCCAAAGCGATTAAACGTTGGCTCATCTAGCGGAACGCTCCATCACTCGAATGATCACAGATTGCTTATCCATTTTTTAACGCTGCACTGCCGCGAAGACAACCAAGCGTTCTGAAATTGCTTAATTGCAAACTATTCTGGTTTTTGAGCTTGACGGACCGGCGGCCATTTTTGCCAGGAATTCCATGCTGCAATGCACTCGTTTCGGCTGCAGCGATCATCAAAAAAGCTTCGATCAAAAAAACGTGTTTTCAGCGTCGGCTGAGATTTTATGCCAGGGCGTATGAACGCCAGCGGCCATCTCAACTAATGCCTATTTAGATTGCATTCGAATCGTTGTCAAAAGGCAGCTTTAGGAGCGACCACGCTAGATCGGACCTGGAGGTTCATCCATGGTCGCTTTGGGAATGGCCGGTTTCGCCGCTGGCGTGGCGCTCGGTCTGCGCTTTAAGGTCCTTGTGCTCGTGCCGGCACAGGTGTTCGCGATGCTGATAGCGGTGCTTGTTGTCCTGGCGGGCCTCACATCAACCGGATCCGCCCTGTTGGGATTGGCCTGTGCCTGCGCTTGCCTCCAACTGGGCTATGCCGTCGCGATTGCAATTCCCCGGCGGGGTCGTCGATCCCTGCAGCCCGATCCGATCAAGGCATGATCGCGTCGCTCGGGTGAAGCGGCACCGCTAAGACCTCATACGATCTGGAGATTCCCTGAAGATCGGGTCCGCCCGAAACGAGAGCAGCAACGACGCCGATCAGGCTCCGATGATCGCGAGCCATTCTTCTTCGTTCAAGACTTGAAGACCCAGATCTCGGGCCTTGGCCTCTTTCGAGCCCGCGCCCGGTCCGGCGACCACTATATCCGTCTTTTTCGACACTGATCCAACGACTTTGGCGCCGAGCCCCTCTGCTCTGGCCTTGGCTTCGTCTCGCGTCATCTTTTCCAGCGATCCGGTGAAGACCACCGTCTTGCCCGCCACCGGGCTCGATGAGACCACGGGCTCCATCGGTTCGACAACGACGCTTTCCAGAAGCGCATCGATCACCGTCTCGTTGTGCGGTTCCGAGAAGAAGTCCGCGAGGGCTTCAGCCACCACGTCCCCGAGACCTTCGATGTTGCGCAACTCGGCCCGTGCCTCCGAGGCGGGGTCGCGGGCCGCCCGAGCCACCGCGCGTAGAGCATCGACGCCGCCGAAGTGCCTGGCGAGCCGGCGTGCGTTCGTTTCTCCGATGTGACGGATGCCGAGGGCGTAGAGAAAACGGTTGAGGGGCACTTTGCGCCGTCCGTCGATCGCGGCAAACAGGTTGCGGACGGAGGTTCGACCGAAGCCTTCACGGTCGGCGAGCTTCTTCAGGCTCTTCGTATCGCGTTCCGCAAGGGTGAAGATGTCCGCCGGAGAGCGGATCAGCCCCTCTCCGTAAAAAAGCTCGATCTGCCTGTCTCCCAGGCCCTCGATATCGAAGGCCAACCGGGAGCAGAAGTGCTTGAGGCGTTCGACAGCCTGAGCCGGGCAGATCAGGCCGCCCGTACACCGGCGTACGACATCCGCCACGCCGGTCTTCGGGTCGATCTCCCGGATCGCGGCCGATCCGCAGGCCGGACAGAGCTCCGGGAAACGATAGGGTTCGCCCCGCGTGCTGTCCGGTTCGAGCACCGGGCCGAGGATCTGCGGAATGACATCGCCCGCTCGCTGCACGATCACGCGATCGCCGACCCGGACGTCGCGGCGCCCGATTTCGTCTTCATTGTGAAGGGTGGCGTTCTCAACGACCACGCCGCCGACCGTCACGGGTTCGAGGCGGGCGACGGGCGTCAGCGAGCCGGTGCGTCCGACCTGAATGTCGATCGCGAGAAGCCTTGTCGTGGCCTTCTCGGCCGGGAACTTATGGGCCACCGCCCACCGCGGTGCGCGCGAAACGAAGCCGAGCCGGTTCTGGAAGGCGAGATCGTCTATCTTGTAGACCACGCCGTCAATGTCATAGGGCAGGCCCGCCCGCTCGGACTCGATGGCGCGATAATGCGCGACGAGGTCGTCCACGGTGCCACAAAGTTTCGCGAGCGGGTTGGTGGGCAGCCCCCACCGCGAGAAGACGTCGATCATGCCGCTCTGCGTGATGGCGGGTATCACGCTCATCTCGCCCCACGCATAGGCGAAGAAACGGAGGGGCCGGGACGCCGTGATCGCGGGATCGAGTTGCCGCAACGAACCTGCGGCCGAGTTCCTTGGATTGGCGAAGACCGTCTTCCCGGCCGCCGCCTGCCGGGCATTGAGGGCCGCGAAGTCGGGCTTGGTCATGTAGATTTCTCCGCGCACCTCGCAGACCTCGGGAACATCCGGGCCGAGAAGCCGATGCGGGATCGCCGCCACCGTCCGGATGTTGGCGGTCACATCCTCGCCCTCGAAGCCGTCGCCACGCGTCAGCGCCAGGGCGATCTCGCCGGCCTCATAGCGGATCGAACACGAGAGCCCGTCGATCTTCGGCTCCGCGAGGATCGGCAACGGTGCATCCGCCGGCAGGCCCAAAAACCGGCGAACCCGCGTGACGAAGTCCGCCACCTCGGATTCAGCGAAGATGTTGCCGAGCGAGAGCATCGGCACCTTGTGGCGCGCATGCGCGAATTTTTCCGAAGGCGCGGCCCCGACGGTCTCGCTCGGACTCTCGACCGTTGCGAGAGCAGGGAACGAGGTTTCGAGCTCCAACAAGCGGCGGCGAAGCGCATCGTAATCGGCATCCGAGATCGTGGGTGCGTCATTCTGATGGTAGGCGATATCGTGCGCCTTGATCTCGGCCACGAGCCGGGCGTGCTCGGTGCGGGCCCGGCGCTCGGACAGCGGCTTGGGTGTTGGCGTTTTCGGCATGCTCAGGCCCGGCAGGTCGCGATCGATCGGCTCGATTGTACCGCGTTCCGGTAAAATTTGACTGATGTCGGGAGGACTCTTACTTCGGCGGGGCCGCGGATTTCAGACGGGCCTGTTCCGGACCAGGCGATAGACGACATGGCGTCGTTTTGGATCGTCGTCGGGCCGGTCCGGGTGATGGAAATCGGCGTCGGGGTCATGACGCATGCCGATGCGCTCCATCACGCGGCGCGACGGCAGATTGCCCGCCACCGCATAGGCCAGGATCTCGCGAAAACCGAGGCGATCGAAGCCATATTCGACGGCGGCTCCGGCGGCCTCGGTGGCGTAGCCGAGACCCCAAAAGGACCGCGCGAGGCGCCAACCGGCCTCCACGGCAGGCCCCACAGGCAGATGTGCATCCACATATTGCAACCCGACAAAACCGACGAACGGTGCGACGCCCGGAGCCTCGACGGCCCAGAATCCGAAACCGTGCGCTTCGATATGGGCCTGCAGCTTGGCGGCTTGCGCATCGCTTTGCCGGCGCGTGAGGACACCGGCGGACCACCAGCGGCGAACCTCGGGATCAGCATTGAGCGCGGCATAGGCAGGCAGGTCCTCGGGCCGCCACCGCCGCAGGAGCAGGCGAGGAGTTCGAATCGCGGTCACGGATCGGCTCCGTTCGATGGAATCACTCAGCCGGCCATCACGCCGCATGTCCTGGTTTCGGTGGCAAGACGTCCCGGTCCTTGTCCCAAACCGTTTGGATATCTTCAAGGCTGCGGCCCTTGGTTTCGGGCACCAACCGCTGTGTGAAAACGAAGGCGGCCGCCGTCAGCGCCGCATAGACAAAGAAGGTCACTGGGCGGCCGAGCGCGTCGACCATGGCCAGGAAGCTCAGGGCGACGACGAGGTTGCAGCCCCAGTTCGCGGTGGTGGCGAGGCTCATGCCACGGCCGCGGACAGCTTGCGGGAAGATCTCCGAGATCAGAAGCCAGAACACGGGGCCGAGCCCGACGGCAAAGAAGCCCACATAGGCCGTGAGACTGGCCGCCGTGAGCCAGCCAAGCACACTCGAACCCGATTGGAACAGGAAGGCCGCTGCGAGAACGCAGAGGCTTGCAGCCATGCCGCCGAGCCCGACGAGAAGCAGCTTGCGCCGGCCGACGCGATCGATGAGCCGGATGGCCACCAGTGTCATCGCGACATTGACGACGCCGATGCCGGCTGTCGCCAGGATGGAGGCCGAGGCGGAGGAGAGACCCGCGGCCTGAAAGATCGTGGGGGCGAAATAGATGACCGTATTGATGCCTGTCACCTGCTGGAAGGCCGCGAGGCCGACGCCTACGATGAGCGGCATGCGGCTCGACGGGTCCCAGATGGAGACGTGCTGCTTCGCTTCGGCCTTGGCCTCGCGTTTCAGGTCTTGCTCCAACTGCGCGAGTTCCGCTTCGACCTCCGTTGCGCGCTCGTAGGAGCCGCGGAGCGCCTTCAAGGCTCTTCGCGCGTCGGCGATGTGCCCGTGACCCGCGAGCCAGCGCGGACTTTCGGGAAGTGCCAGCATGCCGCCAGCGAGAATCACACCCGGCAAGGCACCGAGACCGAGCATCCACCGCCATTGCCCTTGGGCCGAAAACGCGTAGCCGACCAGGTATGAGACCACGATCCCGGTGGTGATCATCAGCTGATTGAGTGACACGAGGGCGCCGCGCGATTCCGCTGGCGCCGTCTCCGCAAGGTAGAGTGGCGCCAGCATCGAGGACACGCCGATCGCGAGACCCACAAGAAGGCGTCCGACGATGAGCACCGGCAGGCTTCCCGCAAAGGCACAAACCAGCGAGCCGGCGACGAAGATCAAGGCCGTGACCAGGATGACGGGGCGCCGACCGAAGCGATCGGCCACGTCGCCCGCGACTGCGGCACCCAGTGCGGCCGCAGCCAGAGCCACACTGGTGACCACGCCCTGCATGAAGCTCGACAGGTGAAATGCATCGCGCAGGAACAGCAAGGCCCCTGAGATCACACCCGTGTCGTAGCCGAACAGCAGGCCGCCGAGGGCGGCCGTGGCGGCGATCAGGCTTGCGTGCATCAATCTTCTCCCCCGCCGTCACGATTTGGAACGGCTGTCCATGTCGCGCGGGCAACGGACCAAGGCCTTGATTGTAGGGCGTGCGCGCCAAACTGGCACGCATATCAACCCCTCATCGCACGCGCCGCTGGAGGACATCGTCCCGCTCGTCAGGGTCTGGCCGGCTGCATCGCCGCATCCCGGCGCCGTGGTAGATTGCCGTCCCCAATCGCGCTATGGCGAGTGCGAGACAGAACATTCAGAGTGGCTTCATGACACAGCAGACGTCAGGCGAGATGCGGATCGAAAAGGACTCGCTCGGCGAGATCGCGGTTCCGGCCGGCCACCTGTGGGGCGCACAGACGCAGCGCTCGATCGAGTGTTTCCCGATCGGCACCGCACGTTTCGTTTGGCGACGCCCGGTCATCCGGGCCTTCGGGATTC
Source organism: Lichenifustis flavocetrariae (assembly GCF_026130545.1). GTDB lineage: Bacteria > Pseudomonadota > Alphaproteobacteria > Rhizobiales > Beijerinckiaceae > Lichenihabitans > Lichenihabitans flavocetrariae. Next base: position 449,614 of record NZ_JAMOIM010000001.1, read on the forward strand.
TGAAGAAGAGCGCCGCGATCGCCAATGGCGAATTGGGCCAATTGCCGGCCGACAAGGTGGCCATGATCGTCAAAGCGGCGCAAAGCGTGATCGACGGCGATGTCGACGAGGAATTTCCGCTCGTGGTGTTCCAGACCGGTTCCGGCACGCAAAGCAACATGAACGCCAATGAAGTCATCGCCAATCTCGCGATCCGCAATGCGGGTGGCAAGCTCGGCTCCAAGACGCCAATCAACCCGAACGACGATGTGAATCGCGGCCAATCGTCCAACGATACCTTCCCGACCGCGATGCATATCGCCATCGTCGAGGAAATTTCGCGTGACCTGTTCCCGGCCGTGACGCAGTTGCGCGACACGTTCGAGCGCAAGGGGCGGCAATTCGACGACGTCGTCATGGTGGGCCGCACGCATCTGCAGGACGCGACGCCTGTCACGCTGCAACAGGTGTTTTCGGGTTGGGTGGCACAACTCGACGAGGCCCTCGCTGCCATCACGGCCACTTTGCCGGCACTCTATGCCTTGGCGATCGGCGGCACGGCGGTGGGCACGGGCATCAATGCCCATCCGCGCTTCGGCGATGTCACGGCGGCCAAGATCGCGGCCGAGACCGGGCACGCCTTCATCTCGGCTCCCAACAAGTTCGCGGCTCTATCGGCGCATGATGCCGTCGCCAACACGAGCGGCGCAATCCGGACGCTTGCGGGCGCGCTGATGAAGATCGCCAATGACGTCCGCTGGTATGCCTGCGGACCCCGGGCGGGATTCAATGAAATCACGATCCCCGAGAACGAACCGGGCTCGTCCATCATGCCGGGCAAGATCAACCCGACGCAGTGCGAGGCCCTGACCATGGTGGCGGTCCAGGTGTTCGGCAACGATGCGGCTGTCGCTTTCGCCGGATCGCAAGGCAATTTCCAGCTTAACGTGTTCAAACCCGTCATGCTGCACAACGTGCTGGAATCCACCATGTTGATCTCGGACGCGTGCCGGGCTTTCGACACGTTCTGCGCCAAAGGCATCGAACCGAACCGCGCGAAGATCGAGACGAACCTCAAGAACTCTCTGATGCTGGTGACCGCACTCAACCCGCATATCGGCTACGAGAAGTCGGCCAAGATTGCCCTTCTGGCCCACAAGGAAGGGTCGAGTCTGAAGGAGGCGGCGCTGAACCTCGGCTTCGTGACCGAACAGGAATTCGATGCCTGGGTGATTCCCGCCGACATGACACATCCTCTGCCGGAGTGAGCAGAAGCTGGCTGGGTTTCGGATGCGCGTCTCAAACCGCCCCGATGGGGGCGATCACGCGGGTGTCACCGCAGGGATCGCTTTGCCTCACAAACTCAACCAGCCGAGATCCGGTCCTAACGGTACGATGCCAGGCGGGTTCAGTGCTTTGATCGAGTAGTACCCCCGCTTGATATGATCAAGGTTGACGGTGTCTCTCACACCTTCGACGTCCAGGACGCGCTTCAGATAGGCGGCAAGCTTCGCGTAGCTCGCGACCGTGCGAATGTTGCACTTGAACAGGCCGTGATAGGCGGCGTCGAAACGGATCAGAGTGACGAAGAGGCGAATGTCGCTTTCTGTGAACCGCTCGCCCATGACGAAACCCGTCTCGCCGAGATCACGATCGACCGCATCGAGCGTCTCGAAGACTTGGCGGCAGGCGTCCTCGTAGGCCCGCTGCGACTGCGCGAAACCGGCTCTGTAGACACCGTTGTTGAGCGTGTCGTAGATCCGCTTGTTGAAGGCGTCGATCTGCGTTGCGAGATCGGCCGGATTGAGGTCGATCGACGGCTCCGCCAGGGTTGCGAAGGCCGTGTTGAGCATCCGGACGATGTCAGCCGATTCGTTGTTGACGATCGTCTGCCTCTGTTTGTCCCACAGAACCGGCACGGTCGCGCGCCCGTTCATGGCCGGCTCGGCCCTCGTGTAGATTTCATGCATGTAGGTCGCGCCGTTCAGCGCGTCGTGATCCGCGCCGGACGTCTCGCCGAAGCGCCACCCCTGATCGGTCAAGGCGGGTTCGACGACCGACACGGAGATGAGGCGGTCCAGCTTCTTCAGCTTCCGTACCATCAGGGTTCGGCTCGCCCAGGGGCAAATCAGGGCCACGTAGAGGTGATAGCGATCCGGCTCCGCCTTGAACCCGCCAAGGCCGGTCGGCCCGGCTTCGCCGTCCGGCGTGATCCAGTTACGAAACGTGGAGGCCGCACGTGCGAAGCTGCCATCGCGGCCCGGCCCGTCGCTCGGCTTCCAATCCCCGACCCATTTTCCGTCGATCAGCATCGATGCCCCCGTTGTCTCCACCCTTCGTGATCATTATCACGGGAACAGCAGAGGACGAGCCATGCCAATCTACGCTCTCGGGGATCTGACCCCGGATCTTCCCACGGAGGGTTCGTATTGGATCGCGCCCGATGCACATGTCATCGGCCGGGTCTCACTCTCGGAGGGCGTCGGCGTCTGGTTCGGCGCTGTCCTGCGCGGCGACAACGAAGCCCTGTCGATCGGTCCGGACACCAACCTGCAGGAAGGCGTCGTGTGCCACACCGATCTCGGTTTTCCGCTGACGGTGGGGCGCGGCTGCACGATCGGTCATCGCGCCATCCTGCATGGATGTACGTTGGGAGACGACGTCCTCATCGGCATGGGCGCGACGATCATGAACGGTGCCCGCATCGGGTCTGGATCGATCGTCGGCGCAGGCGCCTTGGTGACGGAAAACAAAGTCTTCGGCGAAGGATCGTTGATCGTCGGCACCCCCGCGAAGGCGATCCGCCAGCTAGATGCCGCCGCGCAGGCTGCGCTGCGGCAATCCGCGGCCCACTATGTCGAGGCGTGGCGTCGATTCTCCCAAGATCTCAGGCCGGTCGGTTGATCAGCGGGGCGCGCGCTTGGCCAAAATACGCTGCAACGTACGGCGGTGCATGTTGAGCCTTCGCGCGGTCTCCGAGACGTTGCGACCGCACAGTTCGTAAATGCGCTGAATATGCTCCCAGCGGACCCGATCAGCCGACATGGGGTTTTCCGGAAGTTCGGCTTTATCGTGACGCGTCGCCATGAGGGCCGAGTAGATCTCGTCAGCGTCGGCAGGCTTGGCGAGATAGTCGAATGCGCCGAGCTTCACGGCCGTGACGGCCGTCACGATATTCCCATAGCCGGTAAGAATAATGCCCCGGGCATCTGGCCGACGCGCCTTGAGTTCGGAAATCACGTCGAGACCATTGCCGTCGCCGAGCCGCATATCGATCACGGCATAGGCCGGAGGTCTGTTTGATATCGTTTCGAGTCCTTCGGAAACCGATTCCGCCGTTTCCACTTTGAAGCCACGCGAATCCATCGCCCTGGCCAGGCGAGTAAGAAACGGCTTGTCGTCATCGACGATCAGCAGTGAAGGGTCCTCGCCGATCGAGGGCGAGACAGCGGCGGGCGTGTCCTGGAGCAGCGACATAATCAGACTTTCAAAAGTAGCTCAGCGATACATGTGGCCGGTTCGACCTATGTCAAAGACCTTGAAGCGATTGTAATGTCTGAAGGCGGCGTTTTGTCTGAGGCGGATTGGCGCGCTCGCCTTCGAATGAAGCGCGCGGCCATTCCACCGAGATCACGGCGCCGGTGGCTGGGGCCGCCGCATTGCCCATCTGGAGGACGGCCCCGGATCGCTCGAGGAGTGTCTTGGCGATGAAAAGCCCGAGCCCCAGCCCGGCACCTTCTTCGGATTTCGCGCGCCGCTCTTGGTTCTTCGAGCTGAGATACGGCTCGCCCAGCCGCGACAGGATGTCGGGGGAAAAGCCTGGGCCGTCGTCAACGATCGAGACCCGAACGAAATGTTCTGTCCACTCTGTGCCGATATGGACGGAGTTCTGGGCATAATCGATGGCGTTTTCGACCAGGTTGCCAAGCCCATACAGAATGCCCGGATTCCGTCCGCAAACAGGCTCGTCGCCGACTCCATTTCGGGTAACAGTCAACGAGACGCCGAAGTGACGATGAGGCCCCACGACCTCCTCGATCATGTGTGACAGCGTCATCTGCTCCAACGGCCCCGCACGCTCGTCGTTCAGAGATGCGAGCTTGCCGAGGATCACACGACACCGCCCGATCTCTTGATCGAGCAACGCCAATTCGTCGCGAAACGTCTGGGCGTCCATGGGTGCGGACGATGGTCCCGTATTTCGCATCAGTTCTTTCACCACAAGCGTAATCGTGGCGAGCGGGGTTCCAAGCTCGTGCGCGGCCGCGGCCGCAAGGCCGTCGAGCTGCGTGAGATGCTGTTCCCGCGCGAGCACCAGTTCGGTCGCGGCAAGCGCATCGGCCAATTGGCGCGCTTCTTCGGCAACCCTCGACGCATAGACGCCCGTGAAGGCTGCGCCAAGCACCACGGCCATCCAGGTTCCAAGAGCGAAGACCGGCGGCAATTCGAGCCGTTGTCCGGGGATCCAGGGCAAGGGCATATGGAATTTGACCAGAATGGTTGCGGCGACTCCCGTCAGAAGGCCCAGGATCAATGTGCGGTAAGGAGACAGCGACACCGCGGAGATCATCAGCGGAGCCAGGAACAGCATCGAAAAAGGGTTGCTCAAGCCGCCTGTGAGGTAGAGCAGAAGTGAGAGCTGCAGGATATCGAAGGCCAGGAAGACCGCGGCCGGCCGATCCTCGAATCGATGGGTCAACGGGAACTTGAAACGAAGCGCGATGTTGAGGACGCCGGAAGCGGCAACCACCACCAGGCAACAGATCATCGGAAACTCGAAGCCGAGGCCGAATGCCGTCACCAGCACCGCCATCAGTTGCCCACCGATCGCGAGCCACCGCAGACCGACCATCGTGGCCACCCGGAGGTGCCTCGGCGGTTTGTCGAAGGCGTTTTTCAGCATGGCGGGCACAAGATGATCCTCAAATCCAGGTCGACCCGCAACGCCGGGCGTCCCACATGTTGAGCACCGATGTGGGTGCCGCTCCCGCACATTCAAAGGCGATCGTTCTGTCGGACGTGACGAAGCTCTATAAGGGCAAAGCGGCCGTGTCCCACCTCTCCTTCTCGATCGCCCAAGGGTCGGTCACGGCTCTTCTTGGCGGCAATGGAGCGGGCAAGACCACGACGATCGGCATGATCATGGGGCTGATCTTGCCCACCGCCGGCACCGTTCGGGTGCTGGGCGTCGACATGGCCGTCGACCGGCATGCCGTTCTTGGACGGATGAATTTCGAGAGTCCCTACGTCGACATGCCGCACCGTTTGACCGTGCGGCAGAATTTGACGATTTTCGCGAAGCTCTACGGAGTGGCGCGAGTGAAGAACCGCGTGGCCGAACTTGCGGAGGATTTGGCTCTTGGCGACTTCCTCGATCGGCCCTCCGGCCAGCTCTCGGCCGGTCAGAAGACCCGCGTGGCGCTGGCGAAGGCGTTGATCAATGAACCCGAACTCCTGCTGCTGGACGAACCAACGGCATCGCTCGACCCCGATACGGCCGACTGGATTCGGGCGCGGCTCGAAACCTATCGGCGGCGGCTTGGGGCCACGATCCTGCTCGCCTCACACAACATGGCCGAGGTCGAACGGCTGTGTGACCGCGTGATCTTCATGAATGCGGGAAGCGTCGTTGCCGACGACACGCCTCAGGCTCTGCTGGCCCGGTTCGGGCGCGACGATCTGGAGGACGTCTTCCTGGACGTTATCCGAGGTCAGGCCGCGCGATCCGTCCCGAAGGAAAGCGTCCGATGAGCGTCATCACCGAGTTAGGCGGCAGCTTCTCGCCGGGACGCGTCGGCGCCATGGTGCTGCGGTACATCTATCTTCTTCGCTCGTCCTGGCCCCGGGTGGCCGACCTCATCTATTGGCCGACCGTGCAGATGATCACGTGGGGCTTCATCCAGACGTTCGTGTCCCACTCCAGTGCGCCGAGCGCGCCGATGGTGGCGGCCGGAAGCTTGATCGGCGCCGTGATGCTGTGGGACATCCTGTTCCGCGGACAGCTCGGCTTTTCGATGTCGTTTCTGGAGGAAATGTACTCCCGCAACATCGGCAACCTCATGATGAGCCCGCTGCGGCCCCTCGAATTCGTGGCCGCGCTGATTGCCATGAGCCTTCTGCGGCTCGCCATCGCGATCGTGCCCGTGACCGCTTTGGCGGTGCTGTTCTTCGGTTTCAACCTCTGGGGGCTCGGGCTGGCGCTCGCGGCGTTTTTCATCAATCTCATGCTGACAGGCTGGGCGGTCGGGCTGCTCGTCGCGGGACTGCTGTTGCGCAACGGTCTCGGTGCCGAAGCGCTCGCCTGGAGCCTGATGTTCATTTTGATGCCGCTGACTTGTGTCTATTACCCGGTGTCGGTCCTCCCATCGTGGCTCCAACCCGTGGCTCTCCTGCTACCCCCGACCTATGTATTCGAAGGACTCCGGGCCCTTCTGATCGAGCACAGGTTCTCGGCGGGCGATATGGCGATTGCGTTCGGCATCAATGCCGTGCTGTTTGCCGGCGGGCTGATCGCCTTCCTGATGCTGCTCGAGAGCGCCAAGCGCCTTGGATCGCTGCTGCAAACAGGTGAATGAGTTGGCCCCCCCGATGAGACCGGCAGTTCCGTCGCGATTGTTTCTACAGGACCTTAATCCTATATTTCGCTCTTCAACATGACACTGGCTGAGCGTGGCAAAAGCGGCCCTCGCGGCTGGTGGCTAGACGCGTCGCTGTGCGTTCGAAAGCTGAGCTGATGAAACTGTCGTATCAGATGTATGAGATGGCGCATCTGGCGCTTCTCCCGGCCCGTATGATGTCGGATGCGACACGCGTTTGGTTCAAGAATCCGCTGAACCCAGCTGCCTATACGCCCTTCGGGCGCAACATGGCCGCCTCTGCCGAATTGTTCGAACGGATGACGCGGCGCTATGGAAAGCCGGTTTTCGGATTCGAGACCACGGTCGTCGATGGTGTGGAAGTGACCGTCCACGAGGAATTCGTCTGGGAACGTCCTTTCTGCAAGTTGCTGCATTTCCGCCGGGACGGTCTTGAGGGTCGGCCGCCACAACCCAAGCTGTTGATCGTCGCCCCAATGTCGGGCCATTACGCCACCCTGCTGCGCGGGACAACCGAGGCGTTCCTGCCCCATTTCGATGTCTACATCACGGATTGGGCCGACGCCCGGATGGTGCCCAAAGCCGTCGAGGTGTTCGATCTCGACGATTACATCGACTACGTCATGGCGATGTGCAGGCTGCTCGGCCGCCAGGAGCCGACGACTCCGGTTCATACACTCGCGGTTTGTCAGCCCGCCGTACCGGTGCTGGCCGCGGTCGCGCGAATGGAAGCCGAGAACGATCCCCTGTCACCGGCCTCCATGACACTGATGGGCGGTCCGATCGACACGCGCCGGTCGCCGACGGCTGTCAACAAGCTGGCGGAGGACCGTGGCACCGACTGGTTCCGACAGAACTGCCTGCGTACGGTCCCGTTCCCCTATCCTGGCATGGGGCGCTCGGTCTATCCGGGATTTCTTCAGCTTTCGGGCTTCATGGCCATGAACCTCGACCGGCACGTCAACGCTCATTTCGACATGTTCAAGCACCTCGTCCAAGGCGACGGCGATTCGGCCGACAAGCACCGCGAGTTCTATGACGAGTATATGGCCGTGATGGATCTCACGGCGGAGTTCTACATGCAGACGATCGAGACCGTCTTCGTGCGCCAAGCGCTGCCGAAAGGGGAGATGACCCATCGGGGCAAGCCGGTCGATCCGACGGAGATCCGCCATGTCGGCCTGTTGACCATCGAAGGCGAGAAGGACGACATCTCGGGCCTCGGCCAGACGGAAGCCGCGCAGGACCTCTGCATCAACATCCCGGCCCACATGAAAAAGCACCATGTGCAAATGGGCGTCGGCCATTATGGCGTGTTCAACGGCTCGCGCTTTCGTGCCCATATCGTGCCGATGATCGTCGATTTCGCGCGAATGCTGGATGCGCGTCGGGTGCCAGAGCGGCTTGCGGGATAGGCTTTGGCGCGTTTCGCGGCGCCTGCGCCGGAGCTTGACGTCGGGGCGGCCAAAGCGGAAGCCTTGCCTTATGCAAGGATCGATTCCGGACCATCGTCCTAAGTTCAGGCCGCCTTTCGTTTCTCAGGGATGCCCCAACGCATGAGTGCCCGGTCGCCGACACGGCCGAAGCTGAATCCGGAGCCGCAGTTCTTCGACATTGAACACCGGGGCGTCCGTCATCGCGTCGTCGTGAAGCGCGTGGCCAACGCCCGGCGTTTCATCCTTCGAGTGCGGGTCTCCCGTGGTGACGTTGTGCTGACGATGCCGCCGCACGGATCGAACAAGGCCGCGCAGGCTTTCGCGCTCCGGCATGCCGAATGGGTGGCGGACCGTGTCGGTCACCTCCGCCGGCCTCTGCCTTTCGAGCCCGAAGTAGAGATTCCATTGCGCGGCGCGATGCTGCGGCTGGTGGCTCGGCCGGGTCTCCGACGCCGTGCGTGGGTGGAGGCGGAAGCTGCCGGATCGTCTGTGCTGTGCGTGAGTGGCCCGGCCGGTAGCTTTGCTCAAACGGTCCAAGGATTTCTGCGCGACGAGGCGCGGCGGGATCTGGCGGAAGCCGTCAGGCGCCATGCCGCTCAGGTCGGCCGGCACGTGACCGGCCTTACGTTGCGCGATACGAAATCACGCTGGGGCTCCTGCACGGCGCGGGGCAGCCTCAACTTCTCGTGGCGGCTGATCTTCGCCCCTCCGCTCGTGCTCGACTACCTCGCGGCCCACGAAGTTGCGCATCTGGTGCACATGAACCATTCCGATGCGTTCTGGGCCTTGACCCATCAACTCGCCCCCCGGAGCGACGAGGCCGAGCAATGGTTGAAGCGTCACGGCGCGTCGCTGCATCTGTACGGGGCGCCGGGCGACGGGAACACAGGTTGAGGATCAATCCGCCGATTGGCCATTCCTGACAATGCTCAGGTAAACGGGCGGACGTCCCTCGCGCAGAGCCTTGGCCTCATAGCGGGTCGACGGCCAGTCGGGCCAGGGTTGGCGCCAATCGTCCGCGGTCGTCGGCTCCCACGCGAAATGGGGCGAGCGGCGCACGCGAGCCAGGGTCCAGCCGGCATAATCGTCGATATCGGTCGCAAAGCGCAGCATCGTTCCCTGCGCCATAACGCGCGCCAGCCGATGGAGGATGTCGTCCGACACGAACCGGCGCTTGCGCTGCCGCCGTTTCGGCCAGGGATCGGGATAGAAAAGATCGACCCCGGCAAGGCTCCCGGTCGGCAGCCGGTCGATCAAAAGGCCGGCATCCCCGTTCCAGATACCGACGTTGGTCAGCGCCTTTGCGTCGGCCAATTCCAGAAACTTCGCGACGCCATTGCGGAATGGTTCGCAGCCGATGAAGCCTGCTGTTGGTCGGTGTCCGGCGTGATGCGCGAGATGCTCGCCGCCGCCGAAGCCTATTTCCAGCCGCAGTTCGGCCGCAGAGGGAAAGAGGGCGTCTCGCGTGAGATCATCGTTCGGCCCGATCGCGAGCCGGGGCAACAGTTCCCGCATCAGCACCGATTGCGTGCTGTGCAGCTTGCGACCGGTGCGGCGCCCAAAGACGCCGCCCTCGCCCGGACGCGGACGGTCCGCGCCCGCTTCCTCGGTCATTGTTCCGCTCAGGCCAAATGCGAACGCAGCTGGTCGGCCAAGTCCGTGGATTCCCAGGAGAACCCGCCGTCGCTGTCCGGCTTCCGCCCGAAATGCCCGTAGGCGGTGGTGCGGGCATAGATGGGCTTGTTGAGCTTGAGGTGCTCGCGGATGCCCCGCGGCGACAAGTCCATGGCCTCCATCAACACCGCTTCCAGCTTGCCCGCATCGACGCGACCAGTGCCATGCAGATCGGCATAGATTGACAGTGGTTTGGCGACGCCGATCGCGTAGGACAATTGGAGGGTGCAGCGGTCCGCAAGACCCGCCTCGACGACATTCTTGGCGAGATAGCGGGCCGCATAGGCGGCCGAACGGTCGACCTTGGTGGGGTCCTTGCCCGAAAACGCGCCGCCCCCGTGCGGGGCCGCCCCGCCGTAGGTGTCGACGATGATCTTGCGCCCTGTCAGGCCACAGTCGCCATCGGGTCCGCCGATGAAGAACTTGCCGGTGGGATTGATATGCCAAGCGGTCTGATTCGAGATCCATCCTTCGGGCAGCGCCTTGCGGGCATAGGGTTCGATGAGCGCCCGCATGTCTTCGGAGGTCAGGCTCTCATCGACATGCTGGTGCGACACGACGATCTGAGTCGCAGCCACCGGCTTTCCGTTCTCGTACCGGACCGTGACCTGGCTCTTGGCATCTGGTCCGAGGGCCTTCTCGGCGCCCGAGCGGCGGGCTTCAGACAGAAGCTGCAGGATGCGATGGGAATAATGGATTGGCGCGGGCATCAGGTCCGGCGTTTCCTTGCAGGCGTAGCCGAACATGATGCCCTGGTCGCCGGCGCCTTCATCCTTGTTGCCGGCGGAATCGACGCCCTGCGCGATGTCGGCCGATTGCGCGTGCAGCAGAACTTCGACCTGGGCGTTCTGCCAGTGGAAGCCGTCCTGCTCATAGCCGATGTCCTTGATGGCCTGGCGGGCCGTCTCGACGATCGTTGACGTTGCCAGCTCTGGACCCCGCACTTCACCGGCGATCACGACACGGTTGGTTGTGGCCAGCGTCTCGCACGCGACCCGGATCTGATAGGGATCGAGACCCGCTTTGGCGCCTTCGCGAAAAAACAAGTCCACGATTTCGTCGGAGATGCGATCACAGACCTTGTCGGGGTGACCCTCGGAGACCGATTCGCTGGTGAAGAGGTAGCTGGGGCGCGCCAAATCCAATGCTCCATTTCCTGATACGGCGCCGCTCCGCGACTCCGGGCACGAGCCGACGCTCGCAGAATCGAAAAAACTTGCCTGCGTTGAAGGCAGGCCGTCAAGCGGAAAACCGGAAATTCGTTCGATAAAACGAACGCTATGGTGCATTAGCCATAAAGAGCCGGGACGTCAGGCACGCCGCGCGAGTGCAAAGCACAGTGCTGCGATCACTGCCGCCGTATAGAGCAGAGGCTGAATCATCGGCCAGTGGCGGGCGAAGAGCGTCGGCGCGATGCGTTTCGGCAAAGCACCGTCGAGCACGCCTCTGGCACCGAGCGGCAGACTTGCACGGATGCGGCCATAAGGGTCGATGATCGCCGAGATTCCTGTGTTGGCGGCGCGAATCAGCGGAAGCCCTTCCTCTATGGCCCTTAGGCGTGCCATTGCGAAATGCTGGTAGGGGCCGGAAGTCTGCCCGAACCAACCGTCATTGGTGACATTGAGGATCACGCCGGCGCGTGATGCGCTCGGCCCCTCCGGGAGGACGGCCCCAGAAAAAATCGCCTCATAGCAGATGACCGGCGCGGCCGGTGGCAGGCCGGGCACATCGAGAAGGCGACGTCGCACTCCGGAATCGAAGCCCCCCGGAATATGCACAAAGTTCTTGAGCCCGATCGCGCGCAGCAGGCCGTCGAGCGGCAGATATTCGCCGAACGGGACAAGATGGACCTTGTCGTAACTGTCAAGAATGGTGCCGTCCGCTCCCAGCACCTCGACGGCATTGAAATAATGCACGCGTCCTGGATGACCGGGACCGGCATTCGGCTCAGTTTCCATGCGGGCCGCGCCCGTGACCAGCAGCGTGCCCTGCGGCAGAGCGGCCGCAATGGTGCCGAGTGCATCGGGCTCGCGGGACAGGATGAACGGGAACGGCGACTCGGGCCAGATCAGATGCGTGACGTCCTTCAAGCCGTTGGAGTCGGACGACGATCCGCCAGTCGACAATGCGAGATAGTCCGCCAAGATCTTGTCTTTGTTGACATAGGTGAAGTTCTCGTCGAGCGGCGTGTCAGGCTGCATGAGGCGCAGATGCACACCAGCCACGTCTCCCACCGGGCCAGCTGCCAAGCGGTGCAGCCCAAAGCCGCCCAAAGCCAACATCACGAAAGCCGCGAGCGCCGTTGGCGCCAGACGCCTCGTCACGCCTGAAACCGGATCGGCCAGGGTGGCGGGCGCGGCGAATACGGCGATCGCGATCAGAGTGAGCCCCTCGAGCCCGGCCCCACTCGCAGCTTGGGCGAGCGTGAGATCGCCGCCGAGTGACATACCGTAGGCATTCCAGGGAAAGCCTGTGAAGACCCAGCCGCGCAGCCACTCGCTCAGGCCGAGTCCTGCGGCAAGCGCAATGATGCGGCCGGCATTGGCCGACCAGAGCGTGCGGGCCAATGCGAAACCGAGCGCCGGAAAAGCCGCCAGGAGGGCCGGCAAGGCTACGACACCGAGAGGAAGCGCCCAGACATAGCCAGGTTCAACCAGAAAGGCCGCGCCGAGCCACCAGAAGCCTGCAACGAAATAGCCGAACCCCCACCACCAGCCTATCCCGGCTGCCGCCAGGCTCGAGCGCCAGCGGACGATCCTCCCGAGGCGTTTTCCCTCGGCGCGCGCCGATCCGTCGATCAACCAGACCGCGACGGTCATCGGCACCAACATCATTGGCACGGCGTTGACGGGTGCAAGCGCAAGTGCGCCGGCGGCTCCTGCCAGGAAGGCGACCAGCCAACGCCGCCACCCTTCCGACAAGACGATCCAATGCGCGATTTTGGCCATTCACTCGTCCCGGTCGATTCGTTTCAGCGACGAATCGTCGGACGCCGAACCCTCATCGGCCGAACCACATGCACGAACACGATGGTGACGGGAACCCTGCGACGACGGGACGTGACGCTCAGGACCCGGTCTCGAGATTCTGCACGGCGGCTGTCGCGGCTTCCGACGAGTTCGCCGCCACTTTCGGACGGATGCGGACCTGCTTGACCCGACGCGAGTCGGCATCGAGAATTTCGAACGCCAGCGGACCTTCACCCGACACGACATCGCCCACGGCGGGAACGCGACCGGCCAGCGATGTGATCAGGCCGCCGAGCGTATCGACATCCTCGGCCTCCTCGTCGGTCGCGACCGCACTTCCGACCACTTTCACGACATCCTCGATGTCGGCCCTTGCATCCGCCAGATAGGTGCCGTCGGGTTCCGAGGTGACGATCGGGCGCTCGTCCTCATCGTGTTCGTCCTCGATGTCCCCAACGATGACTTCGACGATGTCCTCGATGGTCACGAGACCGTCGGTCCCACCGAATTCGTCGATCACCAAGGCCATATGGGTGCGCGTCGTCTGCATGCGGACAAGCAGGTCGAGGGCCGGCATGGAGGGCGGAACGAACAGGACAGGGCGCATCACCCCGGCATCCTCGATGCTCCGGCTCATGTCGACCTGCACGGTCACGCTGTCGCCCGTCTCCGGCTCGGCGATCACATCCACGAAGTCGCGGATGTGGATCATGCCTTTGGGATCGTCGAGCGTGTTGCCATGCACCGGAAGCCGCGAATGCGAGGCTTCGCGAAACACCGTCAGCACCGTCTTGAGGTTCGCCTTGCAGTCGACCGCGATCATGTCGGCGCGCGGCACCATGATGTCCTCGACCCTGATTTCGTGCAGGTTCAGCACGTTGCGGAGCATCGTGCGCTCCTGCGGAGAAAACACGGCGTCCGGATCGGGCTCGTCCAGGGCGTCTTCGATGTCGTCTCGGACGTTGGCGGCGCTCAGGCCGAACAACGAGCGCATGCGCTCGAGCAAGGTCGGAGGCTCGCTCCGTTTCTCAGCACGGGCATCGGCATCACGACTGCTCATGATGTCGACGCCTCGGCTGGGTCGGTGTCGGCATAGGGGTCGGCGATCTTGAGTACGGCGAGGATGCGGGTCTCCAATGCCTCCATGGCGACAGCCTCGTGCTCCACCTCATGGTCGAAACCAACGAGATGCAGGAAGCCATGCACGACGAGATGGGTGAGATGATCGCTAAGCGTCTTGCCGTCATGCTCCGCTTCGCGGCGCACGGTTTCGAACGCAATGGCGAGATCGCCCAGCAACGGCTTTTCTTTCAACGGCAAGGGCGACGAAGCCGGAAACGACAAGACGTTGGTGGCCTTGTCGAGACCGCGCCATTGCCGGTTCAATGTCCGGACCGTTGCATCATCACAGAGCAGGACGGAAATCTCGGCCTCTTTCGCGAGGTCGAGCCCAGCCGTTCGTTGCGCCTGGTCGACGGCGCGCTGGAGGAGGCCGTCGAGGTCGCCGAGGGCCTCCCAACCGGAATCTTCCACGGCAAGATCAATGTGAAGGCTCATCGGCCCTGGCCTGCCTCCACCTGGGCACGTGTCGCCGCCTCATAGGCCGCAACGATGCGGCGCACGAGATCGTGTCGCACGACATCGCCTTCGCGGAATGTGACGTGAGCAATACCCTCGAGGCCGGACAAGAGGCGAACGGCTTCGCTCAGGCCCGACTTTTGACCCGGCGGGAGATCGGTCTGGGTCGGGTCGCCGGTAATGATCATCCGCGACCCCTCTCCGAGACGGGTCAGGAACATCTTCATCTGCATGGCGGTGGCATTTTGCGCTTCGTCGAGCAGCACGACGGCATTGGTCAGAGTGCGCCCGCGCATGAAGGCCAGGGGGGCAATTTCGATCATGCCCGTGAGCATGCCGCGCTCGACCATGCGGGCATCCATGAAATCGTAAAGCGCATCGTAGACAGGGCGAAGATAGGGGTCGACCTTGTCCTTCATGTCACCGGGCAGGAACCCGAGCCGTTCGCCCGCCTCGACGGCGGGGCGCGACAGGATGAGCCGCTCGACGAGGCCGCGTTCGAGCAGCGCCACGGCATGGCCCACCGCCAGCCAAGTCTTGCCGGTGCCGGCCGGGCCTTCGGCAAAGACAAGCTCGTGGTTCTTGAGCGCCCGCATGTAGATGTCCTGCGCGGCCGTCCGGGCCTTCACGGAACCACGCTTGCGGGTGCGGATTTCGTCGAAGGCGCTCCGCTCCGGCTCACTCTGCTTGGGGAACAGGGATCCCTGCAGCACGCCTTCTTCGATCGCGCCGTCGACGTCGCCCAAAGTGAGACTCGCGCCTCCCTTGACGCGAGCGTAAAGCGCTTCAAGGACACGCCTGGCCTGCTCGCAGGCATCGGGCGGCCCCTTGATGACCACATGATTGCCATTGGCGGTTGCCCGAACACCGAGACGGCGTTCGATCTTCGCGAGATTCTGATCGAATTGGCCGAGCACCAACGAGGTCAGCCTGTTGTCGTCGAAGGTGAGGCTCACGTCGGAGAGCGGATCGCCACCATCGCGAATCGGACCGCCGGGAAGCAGCGCTGGCGGTTGCATGTCCCTGATGCTGCGGCGGCCCGACGACGGAACGCGATCAGGTGGTCTCATATAGGCTCTCTCTTTCGAGCGTGGCCGACGGCGGGCGCGGCAGCACCCGTCCAAATAGGGAATTGGCCTCGACGGATTCAATGGCCACGTCGTGAACCGTGCCGATCAACGTCGCCGGTCCCTCAACATGGACCGGTTGCAAATAGGGGCTCTTTCCGACCAGCTGGCCGGGATGGCGACCTAGTTTCTCGAACAGCACCGGCATCGTGCGACCGACCGCTGACGCGTTGAAGCCGTGACGCTGCGACTCGACGAGGGTCTGGAGCCGGGCGAGACGGTCGCGCTTCACAGAGTCCGGGACCTGATCGGGCAGGGTGGCACCCGGTGTTCCGGCGCGGGGCGAATAGATGAAGAAGAAGGTCGACGCGAAGGTGATTTCCGCGATCAGGTCGAGCGTTGCCTGGAAGTCGGCCTCTGTTTCTCCGGGAAATCCGACGATGAAGTCGGACGAGAGCGCAATGTCGGGGCATGCTGCCCGGACGCGTGCAACGAGAGCCCGATAGTCGGCCGCGCGATGCTTGCGGTTCATGGCGGCCAGCACGCGGTCCGACCCCGATTGCACCGGCAAGTGAAGGAACGGCATCAGGCTCGGCACATCCCGGTGTGCCGCGATCAGGTCGTCGGCCATGTCGTTCGGATGACTTGTCGTGTACCGGACCCGGACCAGGTCCGGGAGGGCATCGAGCTGACGCACGAGGCGCGCGAGCGACCATGCTGCGCCGGCACCATCGACCCCGTGATAAGCGTTGACGTTCTGACCGAGCAGCGTCACCTCGCGAACACCGGACGCGACGAGCGTTTCGACCTCGGCCAGCACCTTCTCGGGCGGGCGTGACACTTCGGCGCCGCGTGTATAGGGCACGACGCAGAAGGTGCAGAACTTGTCGCACCCCTCCTGGATCGTGACGAAAGCCGAAAGGCCGCGAGAGCGGATCTTGGCGGGCGAAGGGGCGGCGATATGGTCGAGCTTGTCCTCGACCGGAAAATCCGTATCGACCGCGTGGCGGCCGTGCGCCTGCCGCAGCAATTCCGGCAGGCGATGGTAGCTCTGTGGGCCGACTACGACGTCCACGGCCTTTTGCCGCCGCACGATTTCAGCCCCTTCGGCCTGAGCGACGCAACCCGCGACCGCCAGGGTCAGCGGCCGGGCGCTCGCCGCCCTTTCGTCTTTCATCTCGCGTAGGCGACCGAGCTCGGAAAAAACCTTCTCGGTTGCCCGTTCTCGAATGTGGCAGGTGTTGAGGATCACCAGGTCGGCGCTTTCGACATCGCTCACCTCGCGATATCCTTCAGGCGCAAGAGCATCCGCCATTCGGCCCGCGTCATAGACGTTCATCTGGCAGCCGAAGGATTTGATGTACACCGTGCGGGTACCAGTCGCCTCCGGGCCAGCCTCAGCCGCGGGTTCCTGCCGTCCTCGCACCGCTTCCGCGACCTGTGTAGTCATGAACCCCGTCGTAACCTCGGCGTGCCTCGCCTGTCACTTCATAGGGTGTTTCGACGTCGTTGAGAACCGCTTCGAGGCAGCTGTTACCGGAGATTATCACGCTTCCTGAAAATCGGGCCTTTGCGTGTTGCCCGTACGGTTCTCCCGTTGAGCATGAAACCGGCGCACGGTTGCGCGGTGCTCCTGCAAAAATCTCAAAAAATGGCCAAAAGCCGCCTTCTTCACGGTCTGTTGACCGATGAACCTACGGCGCGGCTCTCTGATGGTCACTTCTGGACCGGTTGCACGTTGTAAATAGACAGGTAGGCCCAGGGATCGTTCGATTGAGGAAGGTCGCCATGTACGACAAGGAAAAAGATCTCTTCAATGCCTTCGCTGGCCGGCGCCTCAGCCGACGCGAGCTGCTCGCGGCAACCGCGAAGCTCGGTGTCGCGACATCGGCGGCCCATTCGCTTCTCGGGGCGGCCTCGACCGCAGCCATGGCGGCCGACTTCGACTGGATGAAATACAAGGGCAAAAGCCTCAAGCTTCTGCTCAGCAAGCATCCCTATTCGGATGCGATGATCGCAGATCTCGACAGTTTCAAGTCCCTGACCGGCATGGATGTCTCTTACGACCTCTTTCCGGAGGACGTGTTTTTTGACAGACTGGCGGTCGAGCTGTCGTCCAAGTCCGACCGGTACGATGCCTTCATGACCGGCGCCTATATGACGTGGACCTACGGTCCGGCAGGCTGGGTCGAAGATCTCAAGCCCTATCTCGCCGACGCCGGCAAGACGAACCCTCATTACAACTGGAACGACATACTCCCCGGCCTAAGGGCCTCGACGGCGTGGAACGGTATTGCCGGCGCGGCGCTCGGCACCGACGATGCGAAGCAATGGTGCATTCCGTGGGGCTATGAGCTGAACTCGATCAGCTACAACCGTCGAATGTACGACAAGCTGAAGATGCAGCCGCCGAACAGCATGGCCGAACTGATAGACGGCGCTGCCAAGTTTCAGAAGGACGCGGGTGGCCCCTATGGGGTCGGGGTGCGCGGCTCGCGCTCCTGGGCGACGATCCATCCGGGATTCCTCTCGGGCTACACCAACTTCGGGCAGAAGGATTTCACGGTTGCGGACGGCAAGCTGACGCCCGCCATGAACACGAGGGAATCCAAGGAGTTTCACAGGGACTGGGTCAGGATGATCCAGCAGTCTGGGCCTAGAAACTGGTCGACGTACACGTGGTATCAGGTCGGCGCGGATCTTGGCGCTGGCCTCTCAGGCTTGATCTATGACGCCGACGTCATCGGCTATTTCGCAAATGACATCGGCAACGCGGAGGCCGACAATATCGGCTACCACGCGTTCAAACCCAACCCGGCCGCCGCCGCACCGACCCCGAACGTCTGGATCTGGTCGCTGGCCATGTCGCGCTTTTCAAAGCAGAAGGATGCGGCCTGGTACTGGATGCAGTGGGCCTCCTCGCTCGAGCACGGCCTGTTCGGCGCCCGCACGAAGGATTTCATCAACCCGGTTCGCGCGACCGTCGCCGACGATTCGGAATGGCATGCCCGGATCGCCAAGCGCTATCCCGGCTACATCGAGCAACTCAACGTCTCCTCCCCTGGAGCGCAGATCTACTTCACGCCTCAGCCGCTCTTCTTCAATGTCACGACCGAATGGGCCTCCACCCTTCGGCAGATGGTGTCCATGGAGGTGCCCGTCGACGAGGGGCTCGACCGCTTGGCCCAGAACGTGGCCCAGCGGCTCAAGGACGCCGGGCTGGGTTGACGATCTTATCGTGACGGGGCCGGGGCATCGTGCCTCGTTCCCGTCTGAGCCGCTCACGACGTCTTGCGAGCTCTGGCTTTTACGGGCGCCTTTGCGGCTTTGGTTGGCGCCTTAGCTTTCGCGGCCGGCTTCGCCTTCGTGGTCGCGCGGCCCTTGGTCGGGCTGCGTCCGCTCGGTTGGGCTGCGGCCCGCGCTTCGATCAGCCGGAGCGCCTCGTCGAGCTCGATCGTCTCTGGTGCCGTGCCTTTCGGCAGCGTCGCGTTGACCTTGCCCCAGTTGACGTAGGCACCGAACCGACCGTCCCGGACCGTCACGGCGCCCCCCTCCGGGTGATCGCCGATCGTGCGCCCGGCTGGGGCCGCGCCCCGGCCGCGCCGTTCGCCCGTTCCGGTTTCCTTGCCGACGATGAGATCGATGGCTCGGTTGCCGCCGATTTCGAGAACGTCGTCGTCATTGCCGAGGTTGGCGTAGGTCTTGCCGTGCTGCACATAGGGGCCGTAGCGCCCGATGCCGGCCAGGATGGGCTCGCCCGAGGTGGGATGCTTCGCCACCTCGCGGGGCAGGGACAGCAAGGCCAAGGCTTTTTCGAGATCGATGCTCGCGGGGGTCACGCCTTTCGGCAGTGACGAACGCTTCGGCTTCTCGCCTTCGCCGAGTTGGATGTAGGTGCCGAAGCGCCCGTCCCGGACCGTGACCTCCTGGCCGCTGACGGGATCGGTTCCAAGGCTGCGCTGGCCCGGTTTTTCCCCCTCGCCGGTCCCCTCGGCGCCGGTCGCCGACAGCGTCCGGGTGTACTTGCATTCGGGGTAGTTCGAGCAGCCCACGAAGGCACCGAACTTGCCGACCTTGAGCGACAGCTGGCCGCTGTTGCAGGAGGGGCAGAGGCGCGGATCGAGCCCATCGGCCCTCGGCGGGAAAATCGCCGGGCCCAGCAGCTCGTTCAAATTGTCGAGGACCTCCGTGGTCCGCAGGTCCTTTGTACCACCGATGGCGGCCGAAAAATCGGTCCAGAAATCGCGCAGCACGGCGCGCCAGTCGATCTCGTGGTTGGAGATCCGATCGAGCTGCTCCTCGAGCCCGGCGGTGAAATCGTAGTCGACCCACTTGTTGAAGAAGGATTCGAGAAAGGCTGTGACGAGGCGCCCCTTGTCCTCCGGCACGAGCTTCTTCTTGTCGATCTTGACGTATTCGCGGTCACGCAGCACCGCGAGAGTCGCCGCATAGGTGGAAGGGCGACCGATGCCCAACTCCTCCATGCGCTTGATCAGCCCTTCCTCCGCATAGCGGGGCGGCGGCTCGGTGAAATGCTGGTCGGCGTCGATCTTCTCCTTGGCCAAGGTTTCGCCGCG
This sequence comes from Lichenifustis flavocetrariae, assembly GCF_026130545.1. Lineage (GTDB taxonomy): Bacteria > Pseudomonadota > Alphaproteobacteria > Rhizobiales > Beijerinckiaceae > Lichenihabitans > Lichenihabitans flavocetrariae. The sequence goes on from NZ_JAMOIM010000001.1 coordinate 469,490, forward strand.
CGCCATGGGGGGAAGACGGCCGTCGTCATCACCCTCTTCTTCGGTGTCCACGCCATAGAGCGTCAGAAACCCGTCGAAGCGGATCACTTGCCCGGTGGCGCGGAGATCGAGCTTGCGGCCACCCGCCTCGGCCAGGATGTCGACCGTGGTGCGCTCGAGTTCGGCCGATTCCATCTGGCTCGCCACCGTGCGTTTCCAGATCAGCTCATAGAGCTTGGCCTGGTCGGGTTCGAGGTAGCGGGCCATGTCGCGCGGCAGGCGCGAGAAGTCGGTGGGCCGGATGGCCTCGTGCGCCTCCTGGGCGTTCTTGGCCTTGGCGGTGTATTTGCGCGGAACCGAGGGGACGTAACGGTCGCCGTGCAGGTCGCCGATCACCTTGCGGACGCCGCTGATGGCCTCGGGCGCCATGTCGATGCCGTCTGTTCGCATGTAGGTGATGAGACCAACCGTCTCGCCGCCCAGCGTGATTCCTTCATAGAGTTTCTGAGCGATCTGCATGGTGCGAGCGGGCGAAAGGCCGAGCTTGCGCGAGGCATCCTGCTGCAGCGTCGAGGTGCGGAATGGTGGATAAGGATGGCGCTTGGCGGGCTTCGATTCGATCTCGGCCACGCTGAATTTGGCGGCGTCGAGCGCCGCCCGGAACGCCATGGCTTCCTGCTCGGTGCCGACATCGAGCCGCGTGATCTTCTTGCCGTCCGCGCCGGCAAGCCGCGCCGTGAAAACCGCGCCCTTGGCGGTCTTGAGCTGGGCTTCGATCGACCAATATTCGCGCGGCTTGAACAGCTCGATCTCGCGTTCCCGATCGCAGACGAGGCGCAGGGCCACGGATTGGACGCGGCCCGCCGAACGGGCGCCCGGCAATTTGCGCCACAGCACAGGTGAAAGATTGAAGCCGACGAGATAGTCGAGAGCACGCCGGGCCAGATAGGCGTCGACGAGGGCCTGGTCGACCGGGCGCGGATTGTTCATCGCGTCGCGGATGGCGGTTTTGGTGATGGCATTGAACACCACCCGCTCGACCGGCTTGTCCTTGATCAGCTTCTTGGCCTTCAGCACTTCAAGCACGTGCCAGGAAATGGCCTCGCCCTCGCGGTCCGGGTCGGTCGCCAGAATGATCTTGCTGGCCGTCTTGGCGGCGCGGCCGATTTCGGCGAGGCGCTTACCTCCTCGGTCATCCGTCTCCCAGACCATCGCGAAATCCTGGTCGGGATCGACGGACCCGTCCTTGGCCGGCAGATCGCGCACATGGCCGAATGAGGCCAGAACCTCGTAATCCTTGCCGAGATAACCATTGATGGTCTTCGCTTTCGCCGGGGACTCGACAATGACGAGGTTCATTCAGGTCCGATCCTTGGTGGCGTGCGCAATACGGTGATCCGCTCGCCAAAACGGCGCGGACCATGGTTGAGCCCCAAGGGTTAGTCAAATGGGAGCGGGAGGTGCCGACGAAAAGACCTCACAGCTGCGGTAAGTGGATCACGTTGGCGGTCATGCCGTCGATTAAGGCCTCAAATCGCCAACACGGTCTTGTTCGTATTCAGACAAGCCGACAAAGACGGGGTCTCGCAAAATGAATGCGGGTAAGCGCCACGCGTCTCGATGCGGCTCGGAGATATCATGTTGATCGGGATCTTGGCGGGGCTCGCCACCTGCGCGCTTTGGGGGCTGACCTTCGTGGCCCCGCGGGCCGTCGCCCCGTTTTCGACGTGGGACCTTCTGGTGGTGCGCTACGGGCTGTTCGGCATCACGTCGCTCCTCCTCATGCTTCACCCTCGATTGCGCCTCCCGCGCATGCCGCTCGCGCAGGCGGCGCGAGGTCTTCTCTTCGGCGGTGTGTCCGCGGTTGGCTACTTCGTGAGCGTTGCCTATGCGGTGAAGCTCGCCGGCGCCGCCATTCCGCCGCTGATCGTCGGGATTGCGCCGGTCCTGCTCGCTATCCTGGCGAACCGGCGCGATGCGTCGCTGCCATGGGGGCGTCTGGCATGGCCGCTCGGTTTCATTCTCGCAGGGCTTCTGATCGTCAACATCGACGGCATCGGGCAGGCGCCCCCGGGGCAGGGGCTGGCTTTGCTGCTCGGGATTGTGTTCTCGGGTCTCGCGCTCGCGGCCTGGGCGGGTTTCGGCTGGGTGAACGCCCGTGTGATGCAGGGACCCAATCCGCCCGACGGTCTGCACTGGACTGGACTGCAAGGTCTCGGGGCCGGATTGGGCGCCCTGCTGCTCATCCCGGCCGTTTCCGTCGAGCATTTCGAGATCGCGTCTCCCGCCGCGCGCCTCTCATTTTTGTTCTGGGTCTTGCTGATGGGCCTCGTCGGTTCCTGGATCGCGACGTGGCTTTGGGTGGTGGCGTCACGGCGGCTTCCTCTGGCGCTTCTCTCGCAATTGATCGTGGGAGAAACGGTGTTCGGCCTGACATACGGGTTCATCTTCGAACACCGCTGGCCGACGGCGCCCGAATGGATCGGCTCGCTTCTCCAACTCCTCGGCGTGGTGGTGGCGATTGCTCTGTTCACGCGGACGAAGCGCAGTACAGTGCCACTCGTTCCGGCGCCCCAATGTGCCCTCGAAATTCCGCAGTCCTGACCGCAATCTGCGCATCGCGCTTGCCCATGGGCGCCGCGACCGCTAGACGGCAGGCATGTCCGCTGCCACGCCGGTCTTTTCCCATCGTCATCTCCTCGGCATCGAGGGTCTGTCGGCGTTGGAGTTGACGGCCCTGCTCGATCTCGCCAACGAGGCCGTCGATCTCTCCCGGCAGGTCGAGAAGAAACGCTCGACCTTGCGGGGCCGGACGCAGATCAATCTTTTCTTCGAAGCGTCCACCCGCACCCAATCGTCCTTTGAGATCGCCGGCAAACGGCTCGGTGCCGACGTCATGAACATGGCGGTGGCGGCCTCTTCGATCAAAAAGGGCGAGACGCTGATCGATACGGCCGCGACGCTCAACGCCATGCATCCGGACATCATCGTGGTGCGGCACAATCAGGCCGGAGCCGTGCACCTGCTTGCCCGCAAGGTCGGCTGCTCCGTGGTCAACGCGGGTGACGGCGCGCATGAGCACCCGACCCAGGCGCTGCTCGACGCCTTGACGATTCGGCGCAACAAGGGGCGGATCGAGGGCCTTGTGGTCGTGATCTGCGGCGATATCCTTCATTCTCGTGTGGCACGCTCGAACATTCTGGCCCTGTCGGCGCTCGGCGCCCAGGTCCGGGTCTGCGGGCCGTCGACGCTGCTGCCCGCTGGGATCGAACGCATGGGCGTGACTGTCTTTCGCGACATGACGCTGGCGCTCCGCGACGCCGACATCGTCATGATGCTGCGCCTGCAGCGCGAGCGGATGAACGGCGGCTTCGTGCCGTCGACGCGCGAATATTTCCGCTTCTTCGGCCTTGATGAGGCCAAGCTGAAGCTCGCCAAACCCGACGCGCTCGTGATGCATCCCGGCCCGATGAACCGCGGCGTCGAGATCGACACCCTCGTGGCAGACGGGGCGCAATCCTTGATCCAGGAGCAGGTCGAGATGGGGGTCGCGGTCCGCATGGCGGTCCTCGAAGCTCTTGCGCGTCATCTGCCGAACAGTTCGCCGCAATGAGCGTTCACGCCCTTTCGCCAGCGCCGCTCGCGCTTGTCAACGCACGGCTGATCGATCCGGAGCAGCTCACGGAGGCGCGCGGCGGTGTGCTGGTCCGCGACGGCGTGATCATGGCGCTGGGGGCGGGGGTCTCGGCCGGAGCGCTTCCAGGGGATGTGAAGGTCGTCGATTGCCACGGCGACTGCGTTTCGCCTGGCCTCATCGATCTTCGAGCCTTCGTGGGCGAACCGGGCGCCGAGCATCGCGAGACGATCGCGACTGCGACCGCGGCGGCGGCGGCCGGTGGCATCACCACAATGCTGGCGATGCCCAACACAGATCCCCCGATCGACGACCCGGCCGTCGTCGACTTCCTGCTTCGCCGGGCACGCGACACCGGTCGAATCAAGGTCCTGTCGGCAGCGACGCTCACCCGCAAGGCGGCCGGTCACGAATTGTCCGAAGTGGGGCTTCTACAGGCGGCTGGCGCCGTGGCCTTCACGGACGGACTCCATTCGGTTGCCGACGCACGTGTGATGCGGCGCGCGCTTACTTACGCGCGAGACTTCAGCGCCCTGGTCATGCATTTCTGCGAGGATGCGTCGCTCGCCGATGGTGGCGTGATGAACGAGGGGGAGCTCGCGAGCCGCCTCGGACTCACCGGCATTCCGCGCGAAGCCGAAACGATCGTTCTCGAACGCGACCTGCGTCTCGTGGCTCTGACGGGCGCGCGCTATCACGCGGCGGTCGTCAGTTCGTCGCAGTCGCTCGCCCTGATTGCGCGGGCCAAGGCTGACGGGTTGCCGGTGACGTGCTCGACCACCATCAACCATCTGACACTCAACGAGTCGGATATCGGCGATTACCGCACGTTCCTGAAATTGTCGCCGCCCTTGCGCGGCGAGGATGAGCGTCTGTCGCTCGTCGAGGGGCTGCGCGACGGCGTGATCGACACGATCGTTTCCGATCACAATCCGCAGGATGTGGAAACAAAGCGCCTCCCCTTCGCGGAAGCTGCGCCCGGCGCCATCGGCCTCGAGACGCTGCTGTCCGCCGCGCTGCGCCTGTTTCATGCCGGACAGGTGGGCCTGCCGGATCTCATGGCCGCATTGACCTGCAAGCCGGCCTTGATTCTGGGATTGCCGCAAGGCCGGCTGGCGGTCGGCGCCCCGGCCGATCTCATTCGCTTCGATCCCGACGAACCTTTCGTGCTCGACACGAACTCGCTGCGCTCACGCTGCCGCAATACGCCCTTCGATGGCAGCCGTATGGAAGGTCGGGTGAAGTTGACTCTGGTCGACGGACGGGTGGCGTTTGAGGAGCAAGGGATTTTGCGCGGCTAGATTTTGCCTGAACGGCGAAATCAAGCAAGCCGCACTCCTCTGAAATCAAGCAAGTGTTGGAAAGCCGTGCTCAGGAGGAGCAGATATCGGCCTCCTTGGAGGAGTGAATCGTGTCGCGATCCTCCAAGATGTCGCCGATCAGCGTGGCCACTTCTCCGATCCGATAAGGTTTTCTGAGAACCCGTTCCGTGGACAGTTCCTCGCCAAAAGTCTGGATGTCGGCGTAGCCGCTGGCAAACAGCAATGGGACGTGAGGGGCGATCTCGCGGAGCCGCCGCGCCAATTCGACGCCGGACATGCCCGGCATCACCACGTCGGTCAGGACCAGGGCGAAGTGGTTCCTGCCGAACTCGCGAAGCGCCTCCGCGCCGCTGGAGACCGCCACGACGCTATAGCCGACCTCCTCGATCATCTGAGCCGCGACCTCACGGACATCGCTGTCGTCATCGACGATCAAGATCCGGGCGCCACCTCCATCGACGTGTTTCATGCCCTCGATCTGTGCGGGTTCAGTGCTGTCGCGGGTCCGTGGCAGATAAAGGGTGATCCGAGTGCCTTCGCCTTCGGCGCTCGTGATTCGGACCGTCCCGCCCGATTGCCGTGCAAAGCCGTAGACCTGCGCCAAGCCGAGTCCGGTCCCCTTGCCCTGCGCCTTGGTCGTGAAGAAAGGCTCGAATGCGCGTGCCTGCACCTCCTGCGACATCCCAATGCCTGTATCCGCCACCTCGATGGCCACATATTCGCCTTGTGCGAGTTCGCCCTGTACCGACGCCGGAACGCGAGAGATGTTTCGCGTGCCGATCGTCAGTGTGCCGCCCGCCGGCATGGCGTCGCGGGCGTTGATGGCCAGATTGAGCAGCATGACCTCGATCTGTGTTGGATCGGCCAGAGCGCGCCATAGATCGCGTGCAAGGTCGGCGCGAACCATGACCCCAGCGCCGATCGTGCGCGTCAGCAGGTCGCTCATCGACTCCACGACCGTGTTGATCTGGACCGGCCTCGGCGAAAGCCTCTGTTTGCGCGAGAAGGACAGAAGCTGCGACGTCAAAGCCGCTCCACGCTCACCCGCCTGCAGCGCCATACTGGCCAAGCGCTGGATCTTCTCGTCATCGGTGCGACGTATCAGCATCTCGAGCGAGCCGATCACCGCTGTCAGTAGATTGTTGAAATCGTGCGCGATACCGCCCGTCAGCTGGCCGATCGCCTCCATTTTCTGCGCCTGAACGAGCCGCGCCTCCGCGCGTTCGCGTTCGCCGATTTCAGCAGTCAAGCGGTCATTGGCGGCCGCGAGTTCCCGCGTGCGCTCCAACACCTTCGCTTCGAGCGTATCGGCGAACTGTTGCAGTTCGGTGCGCGCTTTTTCGCGATCCGCCAGATGTTGCGCTGCGAGCCGTTGGCGCTCACGAGCGCGCAGAGCGGCTCGCGCGGCGCTGACCAGGGAGGCCGGATGCAGCGGCCGCTCGAGCACGGTGACGTTGATCACGTCCTCCAGCCGTCGGGTTCCCCTCCGCAGCTCTCCACGCTTGGTGAGCAGGATGAACGGGAAATCGGACCACGGCGCCTGCGCCTCGATCGCATGGAGGATCTCGCCCTCGTCCAGCCGCGAGAGAGCGTCATCGGTCAGGATCGCGCCGGCGTGATCACCGTTCGAGATTGCAGCCGTCAACCGGCGGCCGTCAGGGTCAGCCAGGGCTTCAATCCCTGCGGTACGCAACAATTGCGCCGTGACCTCCGCATCACGACCAGCCGGCGCGACAACCAGAAATAGGTTCTGCAATTTCTCCGATTTTTCAGTCGTCACTACGCTTCTTCAACAATCGCTCTTCGCCTTCAAAAATCGGCGTCCCCGTAAGAACACCTCGGAAGCCGGAGAGTTTCGGGCCGACCCGAATTCCGCTTTGGTCGATCCGGAACTCGCGCAGCGTCGTTTCATGGGGCCCCGTACGCCGCTTCAGAAACGACATGGCACGGCGAATGTCGCCATCCGACTCGAAGAAGCGGAGCAACATCACCGAATCCGAGAGGTAGGTCAGATCGACCGGGGACTGCATCGTGCCGATCATCCCGGTCTGGGTTAATACAAGGAAGGTAAGCACGCCCTGCTGGTTGAGATAGGTGACGATTTCGTGCATCTGGAGCAGCAGATACTTCTCCTCCAACATGGCGTGCTGGTAGCCAGACAACGAATCGAGAACCACGACAGTGGCGCCGTGCTGTTCCACCTGCCTGCGGATGAGCCCGGTCAGTTCACCCGGCGAGATCTCGGCCGGGTCCACTTGCCGGAAGACGAAGCGGCCATGGTTTGCCTGTTCCGAAACGTCCATGCCGAGCCCGGCGGCACGCTGCATGAAGACGCGCTCGGTCTCATCAAAGCTGACGAAAAAGACGTGTTCGTTGCGGCCGAGTGCGGTGATGACATATTGCATGGTCAGCGTCGTCTTGCCCGATCCCGACGGACCGATGACCAGTGTCGATGTCCCATAGTCGATGCCGCCGCCGGTTAGCGTATCGAGTTCGGCGATCCCGCTCGTGGCCACCCGGTTGGCATATCCTTCGTCGGGGTGAGCCCCGGCGGTTAGGCGCGGGAAGATACGAAGACCCCCAGGCCGGATCACGAAATCGTGGAAACCGCCACGAAACTGGCGGGCGCGCATCTTGTAGACCCGCAGACGGCGCCGCTCTGTGCCATAGGGCAGCGCGATCTGTTCGAGCCGCAAAACGCCATGGGCCAGGCTGTGGAGGCTGAGGTCGTCATTGGTCTGCGTGAGATCATCGAGAAAGAGTGCGGTGCAATGACGCTGCGCGAAATAGTGTTTGAGCGCGAGGAGTTGTCTCCGAAAGCGGAGCGGACCCTGCGCAAGAAGGCGGATTTCCGACAAGCTGTCGAAGACGATGCGGCTCGGCGCGACACGATCGACCTCATCCATCACCATCCGGACAGTCTCGCCGAGCTCCAGATCGGACGAGTAAACGATGGATTGTTCCCGGTCGACGTCGAGGCTGAGTTCTGGAGGAACAAGCTCAAAAATCTCGATCCCGTGCATGTCCCAGCCATGCGTTTCAGCCACTTGCACCAATTCGTCTCTGCTTTCGGACAGCGTGATGTAGAGACAACGTTCTCCTTTCGACTGTCCGTCGAGAAGGAACTGCAATCCGAGGGTCGTCTTACCGGAGCCGGGTTCACCCTCGATAAGATGCACGCGATTGAACGCATAGCCGCCCTGAAGGATGTAATCGAGCGAGGCGAGGCCAGTCGATATCGCGCTCCCGCCTCGATGTGGAAAGGACTCTTCAGTCACGCGCTTGCTCCATGGGGAAACCCGCTGAGCCAAATACTTGCCCGCTTGCGCAGCGTAGGCTCGCCTGCGCGGGCCGCGGTATGCCGGGTAGGACGATTCACAACGGCGACATGGATAGATGCCGCAACCAAGACAAGGGCATGTTGGACTCTAAGCCGCGCGAAAGCGTGGTGGCGCTTGGGCCGGCACAGGCGTGAGGTGCCGGTCACTGTCGCCGCCGCCTCTCCACGCATGCTGGAGTTGGGTTTTTGGCGCCGCATCTCGGCGTCCGACATTCGTTGGGTTATGAGCATTACGCAGTATCTCGGGCCGGCCGATCGTCCGCGCTCTTCCGGATGCTGTCATCCTCTTCGGGCATTGTGATGGACCTGACTGTGCTACTGTTTTCGACGCTCGCGGTCATGGCCGGGATGCTGTTCCCGAGCCAGACGGCGATCAACGCGAAGCTCGCGGCCGGTGTCGGCGGCCCGGTGGTCGCAACGACGATTTCCTTCGTGGCCGGGCTGGCATCGCTGATCGTGCTGTTGGCCATCACGACGCGCGGCGCGCCGGACTGGGCGGCGATCCGGCAAACGCCGCCTTGGCTGCTCTGCGCCGGTGGTTTCCTGGGGGCGATCTATCTGTCGCTGAACGTGTTCCTCGTGCCCAGAATTGGCGCGGGCGCCATGATGGCGCTGGCCATCGCGGGACAGATGTTGGCGGCTCTGACGATCGATTCCGCAGGTCTGTTCGGGGTGGCGCATCACACGATCTCGGTCGGGCGCGCGGCAGGGGCGGTCGTTGTCCTTCTCGGCGCCCTGATGGTGCGATTTCTCTAGCCGGCGAAGTTCGGGCTTCGAGACCTTCGCAGGGGGCGGCTGAGCGCCTACATCGACGCCATGACAGATTTTCGGATTTCGGATCACTGCGATGGCCAAAGATTCTTCAATCCCGGTGTCAACACGGACAAGAGCCTGGTGGACATCCTTCGCTGGCAACGCAAACGGGAGCGTGTTCCCTGGCCAAGGGCAGTCGCCAATCAACCCTTCCCGCCGCCCCCTGAGGCCACCGGTCCCGGCGAGGCGACCATCACGTTCATCGGTCATGCCTCCTATCTGATCAGGGTCGACGGATTCACGCTGCTCACCGATCCAATCTTTTCCGACCGGGCGAGCCCCTTCGCGTTTGCCGGCCCGAAGCGCGTCCGAAAACCGGGTCTGGCACTCGACGCACTCCCGCCTATCGATGCCGTACTGCTCAGCCACAACCACTATGACCATATGGATCTGCCGAGCCTTCGCGCGCTCGCGTCCCGGTGCCGCCCCACGATCGTGACGGGCCTCGGCAACGGCGCCTATCTGTCCGCACGCGGCATTGGCCCTTCGGTCGAACTCGACTGGTGGGAGCGAGCGGAGCCGAAGCCGGGGCTCGTCATCACCTATGTCCCGGCCCAGCATTGGTCGAGCCGTAGCTTACTCGACCGGCGCCGGATGCTTTGGGGAGGCCATGTCATCGAGACGGCCTCGGGGCGCCTCTACTTCGCCGGCGACAGTGGGTATTTCGACGGCTTTCGCGAGATTCGCTCACGCTTGGGCTCGCCATCGGTCGCGTTGCTGCCGATCGGCGCCTATGAACCACGCTGGTTCATGCAGAGCCAACATATGAACCCCACCGAAGCCGTCGAGGCGCATGTCGACCTCGACGCGGCTCTGAGTCTTGCCACGCACTGGGGCACGTTTCAGCTCACCGACGAGGGGATCGACGCGCCTCTGGAGGCGCTGCAAACAGCCAAGCGGGAGCGGGGGCTTCGGCAGGAGGCGTTCCAGGCGCCATTGCCCGGCCAAACGATCGTGGCACGGCTTGAGCGGATCTGATCGTTCTAGGGCCGTCGGTACAGCGTCCATTGCGTGCCTGACAGCGGGGAAGACGCGAAGGGGCGGCGCGCCCGATATGTGGTGCGACACTGTTCGGGACCCACCGCCAGTGGCGCATCTGGCATCGGATCGTAGAGACCGACCGCGATGTACCATTCGGGCGGATTTGGGCAGAACGCCGCCGCCGAAAGCGGGACGCCGGCCATGGTCCGTCCAGCGGCGGCGTCGAGCAGCAATGCCGCCATCTTGGGGCGGCTGGCCGTATAGGTTTCATCGCCCTCTGCGTTCATGAGAGCCAGCGTGGCGCTTGCGGCGCTCCGTCCCCAGCCGATCTGCAAGCTGTCGAGCGTGAGCCCGCCTGTCACGATGGCAACACTGCCCGCCACAGCCCAACGCCGTCCGTTTTCGCTGCATACCCAGAGGTGACCCAGCGCCGCCGCCTCGATCATGAGAAGAACCAGTCCGCAGACCGCAAAATAGCGTGCGTAGCCGACATTCGGCGGCTGGGCGGCCAGGATGACGCATGGCAGGATCACGAAGGTCGAAAGGCTCAACGTGGTCCAATGGGGCGCCAGGATCCGCCGAACGGCCGCAGTGGCCACAACAGCCAGCGTCGCCGTGATCGCAACTGCCGGCGGGATCGTGTCGGGCAGGCCGGTGATCATGGTGAGCATGCCGCCCAGACCTTGCGCCAGTTTGGCAGCCGAAAACGGATCGATATCGCCGATCTTGTAACCGCCACCTCGGTCGATGCCGATCGCCAATGCGGTCAGAGCCGGGAGAAGGTAGAGACAGCACGGCAGGAACAGGCGGGTGGCGCCCACAAGAGTCGTTACGACCCGACGCGTGCTGGCGCCCATGTGGATCAGAGTTGCGGCGCCCAGCACCGAGACGGTGAGCATCATGCCGAGGTGGCTCAAGGCTCCGAACCCTATCGCTAGACCCAAATCGCGGCGCGCCCGCCGATAAAGGCTGGGCCGCGACCAGGGAGGGGCCGCGACAACCCTGTCCCAGGCATCGATGGCCAGCACCGAGGCCAGCGTGAGCCCCGCATATCCGCGCGCCTCCGAGCCGAAATCGACGAGCGGCAGAGCGACGGCGGCGAACCACGCTCCGATGATGCCGGCAACCTCGCTCCTGCGGCCGAGGCAGCGCGCAACCGCCGCGATCGTGAGCGTGCCGAACACGATGGCCGGCATCCTGTAGAGCCAGACGGGTCGCCCGGCACCGATCAGAAACAGCCACGCCGAATTCAGTGGATGGTTATTGTCGTGCGGCAACCCCCAAAAAACGTCTCCGAAACTGTGTAATCCGGTCACCAGCTTCAGGGACCACGCTTCGTCGAGCCCGAGATCGCCGGTTGCAGCCGCGATCCGCAGCACGAGCCCGACCAGGAGGGCCACAGCCACAGCGGCACGCCGGCGCGTCATCCAACCGAAATGGGAGGTCGATCGGCCTTGTGGTGAAGCGGATGCCAGAGCGCCGGACGGCGGGGCAGTGCGGAGCATGGCAATCCTGGCGACCAGACCAGGCAACACTTTGTGCGGTCGGCGTTGACAAAGGGTGAGGAATGCCGTCGCTCCCTTTTCTTGCAGGCTGCTTTCGCTTACATCCCGCGGAAGCATCTGCCCGGCATCGCGAGGGGACCATGGCTGGCCATAGTCAGTTCAAGAACATCATGCACAAGAAGGGCAAGCAGGATGCTGTTCGCTCGAAGGTGTTTTCCAAGCTCGCCCGCGAAATCACGGTTGCGGCCAAGATGGGTTTGCCGGACCCGGCCATGAACCCGCGCCTGCGCGCGGCCGTCATCGCGGCCCGGGCCGAAAACATGCCCAAGGACAATATCGAGCGCGCCATCAAGAAGGCGGCCGGCGGCGAAGGCGACAACTATGACGAGGTGCGTTACGAGGGCTATGCGCCCGGTGGCGTCGCCGTGATCGTCGAGGCGCTAACCGACAACCGGAACCGCACGGCAGGCGAGGTGCGCTCCTATTTCACCAAATCCGGCGGGGCGCTTGCCGAGACGGGCGCGGTCTCGTTCATGTTCGATCGCGTCGGACTCATCGAATACGACATCAAGGCCGCCTCCGAAGACGCCATGATGGAAGCCTCCCTCGAAGCCGGAGCCGACGACGTCTCCACCTCCGAAGATGGCCACGAGATCGTCACCACGGTCGAAAGCATGAAGGACGTCGCCAAGACCCTCGAGGAAAAATTCGGGGAGCCGCGTCGCGCGGCCCTGGTCTGGCGGCCGCAGAACACCATCGCGGTCGACGACGAGGCGGGCGAGAAGATTCTCAAGCTCGTCGGGTCATTGGAAGACAATGACGACGTTCAGAAGGTCTATGCCAACTTCGAGGTGTCTGACGCTTTGATTGCCAAGATGGATGCGTAAGGCGCCTCCCCTGTGCGTGGCGGCGTGAGCTCGGCGGTCCGTATTCTCGGTATCGATCCAGGCCTTCGCAACATGGGTTGGGGGGTCATCGAATCCGAGGGCACGCGCCTCTCATTCGTGGCCTGCGGTTCGATCCATTCCGATGGCGAAACGGCCTTGAGCGAGCGTTTGCGGTATCTGCACCAACAGCTCAGCCATGTGATCGAAGCGCATTGGCCGCATGAGGCGGCGGTCGAGGAAACCTTCGTCAACCGCGACCCGCAGGGAACACTGAAGCTCGGCCAGGCGCGCGGCATCGCGCTCGTTGTGCCAGCCCTCGCGGGTCTCACGGTGGCCGAATATGCCGCCAACCTGGTCAAGAAGACCATCACGGGAACCGGGCACGCCGAAAAGCATCAGATCAGCGCCATGTTGAAGATCCTGCTGCCGAAGAGCCATGTCACGAGCCCGGATGCGGCGGACGCCCTGGCGGTCGCCATCACCCATGCTCATCATCGGCGTCCGGCCCGTCTCGATGCGGCGCTCGCCAAAGCCGTGGCAGGCACGAAAGTGCGGACGGCGTGATTGGCAAGCTGACCGGCCTCGTCGACAGCCAGGGTCCGGATTTTGCGATCATCGACGTGAACGGTGTCGGCTATGTGGTCTCCTGTTCGCCACGCACATTGTCGCAATTGCCCGGGACTGGCGAGCCCGTGTCGCTGGCCATCGAGACTCAGATGCGTGAGGATTCGATCCGCCTGTTCGGCTTTTCATCCGCTGCCGAGCGTGACTGGTTCCGGCTGCTGCAGGGCGTGCAGGGCGTCGGTTCCAAAGTGGCCCTCGCGATCCTCGGGGTTCTGCCGCCGAGCGATCTGACCCTCGCGATCGGACGACAGGACAAGGTGGCGGTGGCGCGGGCGCCGGGGGTAGGGCCCAAGCTCGCGGCGCGAATCGTGGCCGAGCTCAAGGACAAGACGGTCGACCTCGGCGGTGTGGGGCCAAGTCTCGCGGAGGTCAGTACGGCTTCGCTGCCGCGGCAGGCCGACGATGCCGTCTCGGCTCTGGTCAATCTCGGTTATGGGCGACCGCAAGTGATCGGGGCCGTCGCCGAGGCGGTGGCGTCGCTCGGCCCCGAGGCCGCTACCGCGGTGCTGATCCGCCAGGGCCTCAAGCTGCTCTCGAGCTGATCCGAAGCAGGCCGTTCAAGCCCCCGAACCCTCCGAGCACGGGTCCGCGGGTTGACGCCGATGACACCCATGCCTCTGATGAGGAAAAACATTGGGAGGATTCGTGTTCGCACAACTTTTGACGCCGGTCGGCGACAGCTTGCTTTTGTCTTTTTTTGTCGCCGCCGTGCCTGTCGTGGTTGTGCTCGTCATGCTGGGGGTCATTCACCGTCCCGGCTGGCAGGCCTCGCTCGCGGGGCTCGCAGTCGCATTCGTGCTTGCGACGACGGTGTGGGCCATGCCGGTCGGCATTGCCGGAGCCGCGGTCCTAAACGGGGTCGTCTTTGCGCTCTGGCCGGTCATGTGGATCGTGGTCAACGCCTTGCTGCTCTACAACATCGCCGTGGTGTCCGGCCGGTTCGATGCGTTCCGGGATTGGGTGATCGCGCGCCTGCCGAACGACCGCCGCGTCGTCCTGGTGGTCATCGGTTTCTGCTTCGGCGCTCTTCTCGAGGGCGTGTCCGGCTTCGGCACGCCGGTGGCTATCACCAGCGCCCTTCTCATTTTGGTCGGCTATGCGCCGCTGGAAGCCCTGACCTTTACGCTGATCTTCAATACCGCGCCGGTCGCCTTTGGCGCCCTCGGTGCACCCGTGACGGTGCTGGGGCAGGTGACCGCCCTGTCGGACGTCACCCTCGGCCAGATGATCGGCCGGCAATTGCCGATCATCGCGGTACTGCTGCCGTTCTACGTCATGGGCGTCTATGGCGGACGACGTTCGATCGCGGCTGTCTGGCCCGTGCTGCTCGTATCAGGCGTGAGCTTCTCGCTCAGCCAGTTCTTCGCCTCGAACTATCTCGACTACCGGCTGACCGATGTCTTGTCGTCGCTCGGCTCGCTTGTGGTGACCATCGCGTTTGTCCAGGTCTGGCGTCCCGCACCCGATCCGCTCTATGCGATCGCCAAACCGCCCGTCGCGATTGCCGGGGCGGCGCGGATTCCCGGCTGGCAAGGCTGGTTGCCGTGGATCATCGTGTCGGTCGTCGTGATCGTCTGGACCCATCTGCAGATCCCGGGCTTGGCGCCCTCAAGCTGTCCTGGCCGGGCCTCGATAAGGCGGTCTCGATCACGCTTTACGGCAACAAGCCCTATGGCGCCGTCTATATCTTCCAGCCCTTGGCGGGCGGCACCGCGATCCTGCTCGCCGCTATTCTGACGGCCGTGGTCGTCAGATTGCCGGCCGGATCTTTCTTCACCTGCATCGGCACGACGTTGCGGCAGAGCCGGATCGCCATCCTGACCGTGGCCCTGATCGTCGGCTTGGCCTATCTCATGAACTATTCCGGAATGACCTACACGCTCGGCAAGGGCGTGGCTTCGGTCGGACCGGTGTTCCCGCTGGTGTCGGCCTTTCTCGGGTGGCTTGCCGTGTTCCTGTCCGGCAGCGATACCTCCGGCAACGCGCTGTTCGGCAACCTTCAGGTGGTCGCCGCCAATCAACTCGGCCTCAACCCCGTGCTGATCGCGGCGACGAACTCCTCCGGCGGCGTCATGGGCAAGATGATCTCGCCACAGAATATCGCCACGGGCGTCTCGGTGACGAACCTGAAGGGCCAGGAAGGACCGGTCTTCGCACGCACTTTCCACAGCATCGTGCTCACGCTCCTCCTCGGCGTGATCGTCGTCCTGCAGCAATATCTCGTGCCATGGGTCATCCCGAAGTGAATTCGGTCCCATCTGCCGAGCCGGGTCTGCAGGGCGAAAGCTGGGCTTTCGGCGGCTTTCGCCTGCAAAGGTGGACAGATCCGGGTCTGCCGGGCGGCCTTTCTCGGCTGCTGGCCGAAGCCGAAGGGCAAGGATACGCCTGGATCGTCGAGTTCCTCGGGGAGTGGACAGGGCGGCCCTTCGCAAACGATGGCGAGGCCTTGTTCCTGGCCTTTGACGAAGCCGATCCCGTCGCCATGGCTGTGATCAGCGCGGATCCGCATGTCTCTGACCGGGAGACCGGACGGCTGCGTTACATCTATGTGGGGCAGGGCGCCCGCAAGCAGGGTTTAGCGCGCTGCTTGGTTGAGGCCTGCCTGCGGCGCGGCGGGGCACACTGGCAGCGCTTGCGGCTTCACGCAGACAATCCGGTCGCTGCGCGACTCTATGAAAGCTACGGATTTCGGCCCGTCGATGGAGAGGCCCGCTCCACCCACGTCAGGATAGCCGCTCGCTAAACGGCTGCGACGCTGGCGTCCCGTACCGCCTCGACTGACGCGTAGTTTGCCCAGAGCGGGGTCCCGCCCATCGTGGCGATGAAAGCCGCATGCGCCTCGCGTTCGGCATCAGTGAGCGCGGACGGGAGCGGGACAGGACGCTGGCGCACCACATCCTTCGTGTCCCGCCGCAGGGTGATGATATTCGACCCGAGGCCGAGCGTCGTCTGCCGGCCGCCGAGCAGTTCGAGATAGACGTCAGCCAGGATTTCCGCGTCGATGAGCGCGCCGTGCTTGGTCCGCTTCGAATTATCGATCTTGTAGCGCACGCATAGGGCGTCGAGCGACGCGGGTGCGCCCGGATGCTTACGGCGCGCCATCGCCAGCGTATCGATCACATGCTCCATACCGATCGCCGACCGGCCCAACAGGCCAAGCTCGTGATTGATGAAACGCATGTCGAATTCAGCATTGTGAATGACGAGTTTGGCGCCCTCGACAAAGGCCAGGAACTCGTCTGCCACGTGCGCAAAAAGCCGATGCGCGGACAGGAACTCGGCCGACAAGCCATGCACCTTGAACGCGCCCTCCGGCATGTCGCGCTCGGGATTGATATAAGTGTGGTAGTGCCGGCCGGTCGGGATGGAGTTGATCAGTTCCACGCCGGCGATCTCGACGAGACGGTCACCAGTCTTCGGGTCGAGCCCGGTCGTCTCTGTATCGAGCACGATTTCACGCATCAGGCTGCCAATACTCTCGCTTCCGCCAAGATCGCGCGGACCTTCGCGCGTGCGGGGCCGATCCCGTCTCCCGTCTCGATCACCCAGTCCGCCCTGCGCCGTTTTTCGGCATCGGGCATCTGCTTGGCCAGTATGGCCGAATAGTGCTCCGCCGTCATGCCGGGCCGCGCCAACACACGCGCCTTTTGCACCGATTCGGGCGCGGACACCACGACCACGCGGTCGACCTCTCCCTCGGCTCCGGTCTCGAACAACAGGGGAATGTCGAGGACGACGACAGCCGCACCTTTCGCTTTCATCTCAGCCAGGAATGCCTCGCGGGCGGCCCGTACGAGAGGATGGACGATCGACTCGATCTGACGGAGCGCCGTGCCGTCGTCGAGGACACGAGCCCGCAGCAGTGCGCGGTCGATCACGCGATCTCGCACGACCTCCGGGAAGATCGCGGCGACCGGTCCGACCGCGGCACCGCGATACAACGCATGTACCTCGGCATCCGCGTCATGCACGGGAATTCCCTCGTCCCGGAACATCTGCGCGGTGGTCGACTTGCCCATGCCGATGGAGCCGGTGAGGCCGAGCACGAGCATGGGAATCTCATGAGCCCGGACGGCTCATGACGAACTTGTTCTCCGGCAGGATGTCGAAATAATCGCCGGCGCCACCGCCGCGCACGACAGGCCGGGCTTCGGCGGTCTGATAAATACCGTCCTTTAGGAAGGCGGGGTCGATGTAGACCGCCAGGACTTCCCCGAAGATCATCCAGCAATCCACTTCGCGGCCCTGCAGGTCTTTCAGCCTGAACATCTGGGTGACGCGGCATTCGAAGGAAACCGGACTTTCGGCGACACGCGGCACGGCGATATGTCGGGAAGGCGCTGGCGTCACGCCAGCCAGTTCGAACTCGTCCACATCCGGAGCCACGGTGGCGCTCGATGCATTCATGGCTTCGACGAGCGGCTTCGTCACAAGGCTCCAGCCGAACTCCCGCACTTGTTCGATATTGCGGGCCGTGTCCTTCCAGCCCGTCGTCGAAAAGCCGATGATCGGCGGCTTGTAGTTGAAGGCATTGAAGAAGCTGTGGGGCGCCAGGTTGCGAACGCCATGCCGATCCTGAGAGGAGATCCAGCCAATCGGCCGGGGTCCGACGATCGCATTGAACGGATCATGTGCCAGGCCGTGCCCCTCGGATGGTTCGTAATAGTAGCGCTCAGCACTCATCCCGCACCCGTCCCAACCCTATCTGCCTCGCCCGCCATGCCACCGCCGATTTGCGTCCCATCAGCCAATCGAACGCCGACACATTCGTCCCGACGCAAGCAGGCGCTAGATGGCCGTTGTCGTCACACCGCGATAACAAAGAAGCCCGGCTGCTGTGCAGCCGGGCTTTATCGGAACGCATCACGCAGGCCTACACAAGGCCCGCTTTTGCATGGATGGTCTTCAGGCTGCGCTTGGCACCTCGGCCGTCTTCTTCACGATCTCCCGTCTCAGGATGCGAGCGTTTTGCGACAGCTCGGTCTCCCTGGCCTTGATCAGGAATGCATCGAGGCCGCCGCGATGCTCGACGGACCGAAGCGACGCCGCAGCCACGCGCAAACGCACAGAGCGGCCAAGCGCGTCGGAAATCAGCGTAACGCTGCACAGGTTGGGCAGGAACCTGGTCTTGGTCTTGTGGTTCGAGTGGCTGACGAGATGACCGGACTGAACAGCCTTCCCGGTCAATTCACAACGACGGGACATGAGAACACCTTGAATTCGAACGAGCGATGCGCATGAAAGCCATGCGGAGGCGCATCGGAAACCGATCCCCATCCACCGCTTATGATGCCGGAATGACGCCTCATATGAGAAGAGGGCGGCGACGTCAAGGTCGACGACCCCTGCTTCCAGTTGGATCTTCAGCGAGCGATAGAGACAGTGCGCCGCGATAGCTTCGACTTGCACGTCAGACAGGCTCGTTGTGGAACCCGTTGCCTTGATCGCTTCAGAGGGAGAGGTTCCGTTGCTCCATATGCTATTCAAGCTTATGGATCGTTCGCAGGTTGAATGATCAGGGCAATGCTTGACTTGCCGAAGCATTGAGGGGCAGGGTCCGGCCTCATTTTCGGCCGGACTTACGCTTGCTGGCCCTGTTGTCCGATGAGAATGTGCCCGAGACCATGCGTTCCTATCTCGATTTCGAAAAGCCTGTCGCCGATATCGAGGCCAAGATCGAAGAACTTCGGGCTGTTGCCGCCAGCGGCAATGCGGTGCCGATCGGCGAGGAACTCACGCGGCTCGAGGTCAAGGCCGACAAGGCCTTGGCCGATCTCTATCTCGGCCTGACGCCTTGGCAGAAGACGCAAGTGGCGCGGCACCCTCAGCGGCCGCATTTCTATGACTATGTGAAGCACCTCGTGACGGACTTCACCCCGATGGCGGGCGACCGTGCCTTCGGCGAGGATGAAGCGATCGTCGGCGGCTTCGGGCGGTTCCGCGGGCGTCCGGTCTGCGTGCTGGGTCAGGAAAAGGGCTCGGACACCGACAGTCGCATCCGTCATAATTTCGGCATGGCCAAACCCGAAGGCTACCGCAAGGCGCGGCGCCTGATGGAGCTGGCCGACCAATTCAACTTGCCTGTCATTTCGATGGTCGACACCGCCGGGGCGTTTCCTGGGATCGAGGCCGAAGAGCGCGGTCAGGCGGAGGCGATCGCCCGTTCTACGGAGGCGTGCCTCGCCCTCGGCGCACCCAATGTTGCGGTCGTGATCGGGGAAGGGGGGTCGGGTGGCGCTGTGGCGATCGCCACGGCAAACCGGGTTCTCATGCTGGAGCACGCGATCTACACAGTGGCATCGCCCGAAGCCTCGGCCGCAATTTTGTGGAAAAGTTCCGCGCGCGCCGAGGATGCGGCCACCAACATGAAGATCACCGCGCAGGATCTCCTGCGTTTCGGCATCATCGACGGCATTATCCCGGAGCCTTCCGGGGGCGCCCATCGGGATCCCCAGGCCGCGATCGAGTCCGCCGGACAGGCGATCTCCGACGCATTGGGAGATTTAGAGGGCATGAGCTCCGAAGACATTCGCGAAGCGCGCGCCGCCAAGTTCCTCGCCATCGGTCGACGCGTATAAAATTAATTGTCGGAGTATGGAACCTTTTTACAACAGCTTTCTGAAATCGCCCGCTCGGCTTGCTGTAATGGTTCGGTAAGGTTACAAGACGTAAGCTTCAGGACTGGTACGCGTGCGACCGGACCCTGTCCGGCCAAGATTGGACGATGACGTATGGCGCTTCGCCGCTCCGTAAAACTTCTTTCGGCCATGGCCATCATTGTTGCGTCAGCGGGCCTTCTCGCTGGCTGCGACAGCCCCACCGAAAGCAGCTCCGGCTATCGCGCCTTCGCGCCGCTCTCCCCTGAGCTTCTCGCGTCCATGCGCGCCAAGGACACGGATCAGAACGCGCCGATGTTGATCCGCGCCTATAAGAAGGAAGCGGAATTCGAGGTTTGGAAGAAGAAGAGGGATGGGAAATACGCCCTCCTGAAGACCTATCCGATGTGCCGTTGGTCCGGCCAGCTCGGGCCCAAGAAGACTGAAGGGGATCGCCAGGTTCCCGAGGGCTTCTATACGATCACGCCGGGTCAGATGAACCCGAATTCGCACTACTATCTGTCGTTCAACGTCGGCTATCCGAATGCTTACGATCGAGCGAACGGCAGGCAGGGCGGCTCCATCATGGTGCACGGAATCTGTTCTTCCGCCGGCTGCTTCTCGATGACCGACAAGCAGATCGAGGAGATCTATGCGGTGGCGCGCGAGTCGTTCGCGGGTGGCCAGCGTGAGATCCAGATGCAGAGCTTTCCGTTCCGGATGACGGCCGAGAATATGGCCAAGCTTCGGCTCGACCCGAACATGCCCTTCTGGCGCGAAATCAAGAAGGGCGCCGACTACTTCGACGTAACCAAGTTGGAAACGCCGGTCGGGGTCTGCGCGAAGCATTACGTCTTCGGTACGCCGAAGGCGGGCCGCTTCGATGCGTTTTCTCCGTGCCCGCCCCTGAAGACCGACAAAGACACGGATGCCGCCATTGCGGCCAAGGCTGCAGCGGACGACCGGGAAGTTGCCGAACTCATCGGCAAGGGTGTGAAGCCGGTCAAGATCGTCTACGCCGACGGCGGCCAGAACCCCGAGTTCGCGCACCGGGTCGCGGAAGTCAGCCGTCCGGACGCTCTCGCGGCAGGTGCATCCGAGATCGCACTCGATGATAGCTCAAAGGCGAAGTCGGCTGTCGTGCAGGTCGTCGCGGCGAAATCGAAGGCGCTGGTGGCTGTCGCTCAGTCTGCACCGGCTGCCGCCCAGGCTGCGCCAGCAGCCCTGAAAGTCGCCGATGCGACCCCGACGGGTTCGATCTCTCCGGGAGGTGACTCAGTGGTTCCGGCGACGTTCACGGCAGCGCCTTCGGCCTATGCCAGGGAAGAGCCGAAAACCGGCACGGAGGGGTTTTTTAAGAAGTGGCTGAACCTTGGATCCAGCGAGACCCCGGAAGCGACGCCCGCCATCGCGGCTCAGCCCACCGTGATCGCGCCGACATCTGACAAGAAGCCTGCGCCGAAGCATATCATCGCCAAGAACACCCACGTGAAGCCTGTGCCGGTCTCGTCACCGGCTCAGACTGCGAAACCGGAGCAACTCT
Organism: Lichenifustis flavocetrariae; assembly: GCF_026130545.1. Lineage (GTDB taxonomy): Bacteria > Pseudomonadota > Alphaproteobacteria > Rhizobiales > Beijerinckiaceae > Lichenihabitans > Lichenihabitans flavocetrariae. The sequence goes on from NZ_JAMOIM010000001.1 coordinate 490,714, forward strand.
CCAGCGCGGCAACCCCTTTGTTGAAGGTTGCGGCTGGGGTGACCGGAGACACGGCTTCGGCGCAGACTCGCTGACCTCGTCGGGGTACCCTCGCGCACTGTGTTGTTGCACAAATCTTCGGTTGCGTGACAGCGCGCGCCCTGGGACGGAAATCGTCGGCCAGGCTCGCTATCAGCTTATAGCTTCGCCGATTTCGATCTTGAGACGTCTGCCCGTCGAGTCCTCTCCTGTCGTATCGCTTGGCTGGAGGACCCCGAAGACCGGGGGCTCAACACGACCGGTGCGCTATCCGCGCAGCACGGCTCCCGTCTTCTTGCCAACTTCCTCGACGATGCGCCGGCCGAGCGATTCGAGATCCGCTTCTGTGAGGGTCCGCTCGCGCGGCTGAAGGGTCGCGGCAATGCCGATCGACTTCTTGCCCTCAGGCACGCCCGCGCCCTCATAGACATCGAAGACCGCGAGCCGCGTGATCAGCGCGCGGTCTGCCGCTTGGGCAGCCTTGAGGATATCGGCTGCCTGAACGCCACGGTCTACCACAAAGGCGAAATCGCGTTCGACCGGCATGAGCTCGGGAAGATCGAGCTTCCCCTTGACCTTGGTCGGCTTGGCTTTCGGCTGGGGCAGTGTGTCGAGGACAATCTCGAAACAGGCCATCGGGCCTTCCGCGTCGAACGCATCGAGGATGGTGGGATGGAGTTCACCGAAATGGCCGATGACGGCTTTCGGTCCGAACTGCAACGTTCCGGAGCGGCCCGGATGGAAGTAGGATGGTCCACCCGCGACGATTTGAAGACCGCCTGTCGCCACACCGAGCGACGTCAGCAAGTTCAAGGCGTCAGCCTTGGCATCGAAGACGCCGGCGCGATCGGTCTTCTCGCCCCACTGCCGACCCGCGCCCGCCACTCTGGCGGTGCCCTGCCGCAGACCGGCAGCGGCGACACGTTGGTCGTTCTCGCCCGCACCGAGAAAGATCTGCCCGACCTCGAAAAGCGCCGCATCGCTCATGCCGCGCCGGGCGTTGCGTTCCGCTGCTGCGATGAGTCCGGGCAGCAGGCTCGGTCGCATATCGCTGAGGTCGGCCGCGATCGGGTTGGCCAGAGCAAGCTCTTCGCGGCCGCCACCGAACAGCAGGGCTCGCTCCCTTGACACGAAGGACCAGGTAACGGCTTCCAGCAGCCCGCAGCTGGCCAGCGTACGCTTGGCGAGCCGGGCTCGCTTCTGCAGCAGTGTGAGCACGGGACGGGGGACGGAAGGCGTCGGGCGTGCAAGCGGTACAGGCGCAACCTGGTCGAGACCGGCCAGCCGCACCACCTCCTCCACAAGGTCAGCCTTGCCGTGCACATCGGGGCGCCAGGATGGCACGCGGACGAAGACGCGATTGTTGTCGCCCTCATCGCTCGAAAGCTCGAAGCCGAGCCGTTCCAGACTGCGGGCCATTTCGGATTGCGGCAGCTCGAGCCCCGTTAGACGCGCGACCTCGCTCCATGGAAAGACGATGCGACGATCCGGCTGCGGCACGGCGCCGGCCAGTGCGTGTTCCGAAGGCGTGCCGCCGCACAGGTCGACCACCATGGCGGTCGCGAGGTCCAGCCCGGGAACGCAGAAGGCCGGATCGACACCGCGCTCGAACCGATAGCGTGCATCCGTGTTGATGCCGAGTTTGCGCCCGGTGCGCGCAATCATGAGCGCATCCCAGAGAGCGCTCTCGATCAGGACATCCGTGGTGCTCTCGTCGCAACCCGAGGCTTCGCCGCCCATGATCCCGGCAATGGATTCCGGGCCCCGCTCGTCGGCGATGACCAACACGTCGGTGTCGAGCGCGTAGCTGCGCCCGTCCAGTGCCGTCAGGGCCTCGCCCGCCCGCCCGCGACGCACGACAAGATCGCCCGCCACTTTCGCGGCATCGAACACGTGGAGCGGCCGCCCGCGGTCGAAGGTCAGATAATTGGTGATATCGACGAGCGCATTGATGGGCCGCAGGCCAATGGACACGAGGCGCCTGCGCAGCCACTCGGGTGAGGGACCGTTCTTCACACCACGCACGCGCCGCAGCGCGAAGGCGGGGGCGAGATGGCTGTCAGCGTCGGCCAGATCCAATCGCGCGGTGACACCGGGCGCGCCCCGACCGGCCACCGGCGTAACAGCGCCCCTCCGCAGCGTGCCGAGACCTGCCGCAGCCAGATCGCGGGCGATGCCGTAGACGCTGGCGGCATCGGGCCGGTTTGGCGTGAGATTGATCTCGATCACCGGATCGTCGAGACCTGCATAGGCCGCATAGGCGGCGCCGATGGGCGCATCGAGCGGGAGATCGATGATGCCGTCGTGATCGGTCGAGAGTTCGAGTTCGGCCTCCGAGCAAAGCATGCCCTTCGAGTCGACCCCGCGAATGACGCCCTCGCCGATCGTGATGTCCTTGCCCGGAATATAGGTGCCGGGGGGCGAAAAGACCGAGACCATGCCGGTTCGGGCGTTGGGTGCTCCGCACACGACCTGCACCGGCGCGCCTTTCCCGGTGTCCACCATGCAGACACGCAAACGATCGGCGTTCGGATGCTGTGTTGCCTCGATCACGCGAGCAATCGTGAACGCCGCGAGGCGCGCGCCGGGATCCTCGACCCGCTCGACCTCAAGGCCGATGCGCGTGAGGGTTTCGACGATCTCGTCGAGAGCCGCGGTGGTGTCGAGGTGCTCTTTGAGCCAGGAAAGGGTGAATTTCATTCACTCAGCCAAAAAGTCGGAAGTTCGGAAAGCGGAGTTCGTCACCCTGTGAGACCACCCGCCAACGTCGGGATGTCCAATGGCCGGAACCCGTAATGTTTCAGCCAACGCACGTCGGCCTCGAAGAAAGGTCGCAGGTCGGGCATGCCGTATTTCAGCATGGCGATGCGATCGATGCCCATGCCCCACGCAAAGCCCTGGTACTCGTCAGGATCGATGTTGCAGTGGCGCAGCACGTTCGGATGCACCATGCCGCAGCCGAGGATCTCCAGCCAATCGTTCCCCTCGCCGAAGCGGATCTCGCCGCCCTGACGCGAGCATTGGATGTCGACTTCCATCGAGGGCTCGGTGAAGGGGAAGAACGAGGGGCGAAATCGCATCTTCACCTGGTCGACCTCGAAGAAGGCCCTACAGAACTCCTGCAGCACCCATTTGAGATTGGCGAGATTGGCGGTCCTGTCGATCACGAGACCCTCGACCTGATGAAACATCGGCGTGTGGGTCTGATCGGAATCGCACCGGTAGGTGCGCCCGGGGCAGATGACCCGGATGGGTGGCGCCTTTCCGAGCATGGTGCGGATCTGAACCGGACTCGTATGCGTGCGCAGGAGCTTCCGTTCCCCTTGAGCGTCCGGCTTGAAGAAGAACGTATCGTGCATCTCCCGGGCCGGGTGGCCTTCGGGAAAATTCAGGGCCGTGAAGTTATAGAAATCGGTTTCGACATCCGGGCCCTCGGCGATGGAAAAGCCCATATCCGCGAAGATCGCGGTGAGCTCGTCCATAACTTGGGTGATCGGATGGATACGCCCGAGGGTGACCGCCTCGTCCCGAACCGGCAGTGTCACGTCGACAGCTTCGCGCTGCAGGCGCTCGGTCAGGGCCGCGGCCCTGAGCCGGTCCCTCTTGCTGGCGAGCGTCGCCGAAACGGCGTCTTTCAGCGTGTTGATCGCGGCGCCGCGTAGTTTGCGCTCGTCGGGCGACATCTTGCCGAGCGTCGCCAACAAGGCCGACACGGAGCCTTTTTTCCCGAGGGCCGACACGCGCACGGCCTCAAGAGCCGCCTCGGTGGCGGCTGCCTCGATCTCGATCGCGATGCTTTTTTCGAGTTCGATTGTGTCGGTCATGATCCGTCCCGATGGTCCGGGACCATTCTCTCGCGGTGACAGGAGAAGGCGCTCCTCACCTCGGTGAGGGTCGATGAGGGAGACCATGACCTCAGGACCGGGGGTCCCCTCATCCATCACGGCCAGGCCGTGCCACCTTCTCCCGCAAGGCGGAAGAAGAGATCCCGTTGCAGGTTTAGCCCTAGGCGGCCTTGGCGGTTTCGGTCTGAGCGGGAAGAGCTGCCTTCACCTTGTCGACGATCGCCTTGAAAGCCTCGGGCTCATGGATGGCGATTTCCGACAGCACCTTGCGGTCGATCTCGATGCCAGCCCTGGACAGGCCATCGATGAAGCGGCTGTAGGTCAGTTCGTATTCACGGACAGCGGCGTTGATGCGCTGGATCCAGAGCGCACGGAACGTGCGCTTCTTGTTCTTGCGATCGCGATAGGCATATTGCATCGATTTCTCGACGGCCTGCTTGGCGATGCGAATTGTATTCTTGCGACGACCATAAAAGCCTTTGGCTTGGTCGAGGACTTTCTTGTGCTTGGCGTGCGAAGTGACGCCGCGTTTGACACGTGCCATGGTCTAAAATTCCAGATCAGAGAGAAGGGGAAAGCGCGATCAGCTGTTGGGAAGAAAGAACCTGATGATGTTGTCACCATCGGTCTTGAACAGCACATCGGTTCCGCGGTGATTGCGGATCTGCTTGTTGGTCCTCTTGATCATGCCATGACGCTTGCCGGCCTGCTGGTATTTGACCTTGCCGGTTCCGGTGATCTTAAAGCGCTTCTTCGCGCCTGACTTGGTTTTCAGCTTGGGCATTTGGCTCTCCATAACGTGCAGGCCCGCACCCTGGAGGACGCAGGCCCAAATTACTCAACAAAGTCGAGCGTTCGAACCGCCACGGCAGCCCTGATGAGCCGGACGGTTCGCGAGGAGAGGCTTATAGGCGGAAGGGCGACCAAAACGCAACCGCCTTTGTAGCTTCGAAGCGCGGCGAGGGTACGTTTTGGCGTGGGCGGTCACGTCCGACAAAGAACGGCTGTTACTGAGTTTTTTCTTTCGCAGAAGCCGCCGGCTTCTTCGCGGCGCGCCCTGGTTTCACGATCTCGGGTTTTGCAGCCTCGGGCATGCTTGCGGTCTTGGGTTGAGCCGCAGCGGCAGGAGGCATCGGGTCCGGCTTGGCCTGCTTAATCGAACTCTTCGGTGACGCAGCCTTCGGCGCGGCGTCACCTTTGGTCGGCTTCGCGGACGCCCTTTTGGGCTGTGGCGGTATGCCGGGCTGATCGGAGATCGGCACCTCGGCCTTAATCGAACTCTTCGGTGACGCAGCCTTCGGCGCGGCGTCACCTTTGGTCGGCTTCGCGGACGCCCTTTTGGGCTGTGGCGGTATGCCGGGCTGATCGGAGATCGGCACCTCGGCCTTGGGCATTCGCCCCTTTTTACCCGACGGCGTCGCGGTGAGGTCTGGCTCCCGGTCCGTGCTGGTCAGAAGGTTTTCACCCTGGTCGGTCAGGTTCGGAAAATCGGCCAAGTTGCGGAGAGCCTCTTCGGCTTCCTCGATCGGTTCCTCGGCTCCGGTATCGCGCGGAAGAAGCGTGTCTTTCTGGCTGTCTTCGATCGCGATGATCTCGCGGGCTTGATCCCAATGATCTTGGTCACGACCGTGTGGGCGGCCCTCGGCCTCCCACAGTTCATGCGCCTTCTTGCTAATGCGGTCGAAATCCGGGTCTTGCGCCATCATAAACTCCCAGGTGTATCCAAGGGCAGGTCTTCAGCTTGATGGCGCACCTCTTCGTCGGTGTCGTCCAGGCCGTCGACAGTTTCGTCGGGAAGATCAGGGCGGCTCTTCTCCGCTTCCGCGAGGTTTTCGTCCAAGTCATCCGTAGGAATGTTGGATGTCATGCCGCCCACGACGCCGCTGGGCTCGTTGTCGGGATTGCTGAGCGGGCCTTGGCCGCCGCGATCGAAAACCGGCAATTGTTTGTCCGCTGCACGCGTCATCTCTGGCCTCCTTATCTGTTGCTCCGTTCCGAAGCAACGTTCGCCATCAATGCAGGTTCCGAACCTGCCCGATGAGGGCGAAAAAGCCACAAGTCCAAGATGATGGATCAGAACAATCCCTGCTGGTCGGACCAGCCTTCAGGGTCGCCAAGACGATGGAGTCGGTGGGCGGCGGCCTGTCCGAATCGGATGAACATCGCACGCCGTGTGGCGGCAGCGAGGCGTCTCTCGACGGCCTCGCGAATAATCTCGGCCCCATAGGCGTCCGCGACGATCAATCCCGCTTCCTCCGGCATCAGAGCCGCCGGGACGACCGAGGGAATCGCGAAAAGAAGACGATCGCAATGGGCCTGATAAAACCGCCACTTGGTGTCGGCCTTGTAGTCGGCCACAGAGGATTTCACCTCGACGATCGTGATGGTGCCGTCGTCCCCCAAGGCGACAATATCCGCACGTCGACCATCAGCGAGCGGCAGTTCGGTCACGGTGGCGTAACCATGCGCCCGCAACAACCTGCGGGTTCCACGCGCTACCGCCCGCGCCGTTTCGGATTGGCGGCCATCATCGGGGAACTGAAATTCGGTTTGCGCCAGCACTCGCACGTCGATGCCTTCAACTGAGTCGAATCAGTTTAGCGGAAGGCGAACTCGGGATGGAAGTGGAAGCGCAAAGTCTTGCCACTGGCATAGACTTTATAGCCCGGCGACCCTCTCTCCGACTGAGGAGAGAGGGCGCCTTCGCGCGAATGAAGCGATTATTTCAGGAACTTGTCGACATTGTCCTTCGTGACGACGTCCAGCCCCGCGATCGTGACAGGGTCGACTTTCTCGCCCTTTTTCAAAGCCAGCAGGATGTCCATCGCCTTCTGGCCCATCTCGTAAGGTCGTTGGCCGACCAGCACCTGAGCGTAGCCCTCCTTGAGGGTCTGCAACTCCACCGGCAGCGTGTCGGGCATCACCAGCGGGAACTTGCCGGCCTTGACCTTGTCCATATTGGCATCGACGAAGCTTTTATAGGCCTTGGGGGCGAACAAGGCCCAGCCGCCGACCGGGATGATGGCGCCAATGTCAGGGTTCGCCGTGGCGAAATCCGCCAATTGCTGGGCCGCCAAGGCCGCATCGTCATTGCAGAAGGCAGGCGAGCCCTTGACTTCTGTCCAGCCCGCGCCTTTCAGCCCTTCGTAAAGGCCCGCGAGCCGATCGTTGAGGTTGGCCGCGGCGGGACCGCCCGATTGCGTTGCAAAGGTGCTGGGCTGCGGATGCACCTTGATGAGCTGGCGGGCGAGTTCGCGGCCCATTTCCTTGTTGTCGGTGCCGACATAGGCCTGTCGGGCCGATTTGTCGGCGTCGGCATCGAAGGTGATGACCGGAATGCCGGCCTCGCGCGCCTGTTTGATCACGCCGATCACCGAATCGGCATCCGCTACCGAGATCGCGATCCCGTCCACGCCCTGTGTGATGAAATCCTGCATGATCTGGACTTCGGTCGCCGGCTCGTGTGTGGCCGGACCCTTGTAGATGCAAGTCACGCCGAGCTTCTTGGCTTCGTCCATGCAGCCGTCGCGCGACAGGTCGAAATACGGATTGTCCATCCCCTTGGGGATCAAAGCGAATTTGTAGGCGTCGGCCGCATGGGCCGCCGACATCAGGGTTACGGCCGCGACGGCCGCCAGCAATAGGCTTTTCAAGGTCGTTCCCTCACATTGGTCCGTTATGTGCCGTTCCGGATGGACCCCGTCCGGAACGGAATTGATGTGGGCTATTCGGCCTCGCGCGTTCGCAGACGATCGACGAGGACAGCCAGGATGATGATCGTGCCCACGAAAACCTGCTCCCAGTAGGTGTCGGCACCGAAGAGCGCGAGGCCATTGCGGATCACCTCGATCAGTGCGGCGCCGATCACAGCCCCGACCGGGCCGCCGACGCCGCCGGCGAGATCGGCGCCGCCGATCACCGAGGCCGCGATGATCTTCAGCTCGTAGCCGGTGGCGAGATTGGCGGGAGCTGAGCCAAGCCAACCGGCAATCAAGATGCCGGCAAACCCCGCGCTCATGGCGCAGAGGATGTAGACCGAAATCTTCACGCGAGAGACTGCGACACCCGTCAATTGCGCGGCGCGCTCGTTGCCGCCGAGAACGAAGACATAGCGTCCCCAGCGCGTCTGCCGCAGCGCCACCCCCATGACCACAGCAAGAACGAGAAGGTAGACCAGCGGCACCGGAAGGCCGAACAGCTTGCCATCGGTCAACGAGTAGAACGTGTCGACCTGTGGGCCGGCCGGCGCCTGGCCACGCCCCTGCGTGATCACGTAGGTGGCGCCCCGGCAGATCGACAGCATGCCAAGCGTGGTGACAAAGGGCGACAGCCGGATCTTCGAAATCAGCAGGCCGTTGACAAGCCCGACCAGGGCCGACACCAGCAAGCCGCCCAACACGGCCAGCGTGATGCCGAGATAGGGAATACTGGCCACGAAGGTCGTGGCGAAGAATTTCATCAGGATCACGGTGAGCACGGCGACCAAAGCCATGACCGATCCGACGGACAGGTCGATGCCGCCTGTAATGATCACCAGAGTCGAGCCGAGCGCCACAATGGCGATATAGCTGAAGTTCTTGGAGGTATTGAGCAGGTTCCCATAGGAGAGGAAGTTGTGCGTGAAGACCGCCACCAGCACGGTGATCAGCACGAAGGCGACCGCTACATAAGCTGTCTGGCTCGCAAAGGCGCCGCGCCGGTACCAGCGGGCCTCCCCGACATTGCCAAATGAGACAGGGCCGGCCACATTCTCTGACATCAGGCGAATTCCTTTGCGCCGGTGATCAGGGCGGTCACTTCTTCCGGGCTCGACTGGCTGACCAGCTTGTCGGCGCGCTTTTCGCCGCGCCGGAGCACCACCACCCGATCGCAGACCGAGAACACGTCGGGCATGCGATGGGAGATCAGGATCACGGCGACGCCCTGATCGCGCAGGCGGCGGATCAGGTCGAGCACCTCAGCCACCTGCCGCACCGAGATTGCCGCTGTGGGCTCATCCATCAGGATCAGCTTGGCATTGGCGAGGCGCGTACGGGCGATGGCGACCGCCTGGCGCTGCCCTCCCGACATCTGTTTGACGAGATCCTTGGGCCGCGTTTCGGATTTCAGCTCGTTGAAGAGTTCGAGGGCCCGCGCGTTCATGGCCCGATGATCGAGAAAACGGAACGGCCCGACCTTGCGAAGGATCTCGCGGCCCAAAAACACATTGGCGGCCGCACTGACATTGTTGGACAGGGCGAGGTCCTGGTAGACGACTTCGATTCCCGCCGCACGTGCGTCGAGCGGGCGGTCGAAACGATGTTCGGCCCCATCGAAGCGGATCGTGCCATGCGTCGGATGAAAGTTGCCGGCGATGATCTTGACGAGCGTGGACTTACCCGCGCCGTTGTCACCCATCAGCCCGACGACGTCGCCCGGATTGATGGTGAGATCGATACCGGACAGCGCCCGGATCGCCCCGAACTCCTTGCCGATGCCCGATAATTGCAGAACCGGCGTATGGTCCCGCGATGCAAGCGCAGATGCACTCACCCTCCCTCCCAATTGTTCTCTTATACTTGGACCGCAGTGTAGGAGGCGGCCTCGTCAAAATGCAACAGCATTCACGGATAAGAGGCTGAGAAGAGGACTGCGCGAGATAGGGGCAACGTCTTCAGTGTTTGGACACTGGCCCCGGTGTGAAGCAACTTGACCGCAAGCGTGTCGAAGCACGCAAGCGCTTCCGGGTTTAGCGATCCGCGATGGGAGCAGCGGCTCCGAACGACATGCCGATAGATCGGCTTAGCTGAAGCTGCGTTCTGCTTCCGTGGTAAACAGGTCCATCTGGGCGCGGACTTGCTCGTAGGAGATTGCGAAGCCCACCATGGCGAGGTCCGTTCCCACCCGCTTGACAACGGCTTCATCCATGCCGGCTTCGACAGCAACGGCAATAATCGTCTCCAGATAGCTATTCGCATCCACTTCAGAGAGCTTCATCATCTCCGCCGCCCACTTCGCCAGAGCCTTGTTGCGGCGCGCCCGAACCCTGAAGCGCATCGCTTCCTCGTGGACGAACATGGTTTCGAAGGCTTGCTGCCGACGGGCGAGAAACGACATGGGCACTCTCCGGGAAAACCGCCCAACGCGGCGGTGATTTCCAAGAGTGACACCAACCATTTGATTGAGAACGAAAAAAACAGGTGAGTTTGAGGAGTGCGGCTTAAGTCTTGCTGAAGGTCAATCCCGGATGAAGGGATCGAGAACAGTTCGCGCCCCGACATCAAACCAATGGGCACCAAGCTGGTCGAAGACGGGCGGGTTAGGACGCCGGCACCGCCCAACAGGCCACCTCGCGTCCGTGCTTGAGCTCGAGGGGTGGTTCGGCGACGCGGCACTTGTCGAAGGCGAGTGGACAGCGGGTGTTGAACACGCATCCGGACGGCGGATTGAAGGGCGAGGGCAACTCCCCTTTGAGGACGATGCGCTCGCGCCGTGCGGCTGGATCGGTGGTGGGCGTCGCAGAGAGAAGAGCACGAGTGTAGGGATGTTGGGGCGCACCGAAGAGCGCATCGCGCGTGCCGATCTCCACCACATGGCCAAGGTAGATCACCATGACCCGGTCCGCGATATGCTGCACGACCGAGAGATCGTGCGAGACGAACACATAGGCGAGCTTCAATTCATCCTGCAGGTCTGCCAAGAGATTGAGCACCTGAGCCCGCACTGAAACATCGAGCGCCGAGACTGGTTCGTCCAAGACCAGGATGCGGGGCCGGAGCATCAGGGCGCGCGCGATGGCGATACGCTGGCGCTGCCCGCCGGAGAACATATGCGGATATCGGGCTGCATATTCCGGGCGCAGGCCGACTTTCGCCATCACGTCGCGCACGGCGGCTTTGCGGTCCGGCGCCGCCATATCGCTCGACACGATCAGTGGTTCTTCGAGCGCGGCCCCGATCGTCTGCCTTGGATTCAACGAACCGTACGGGTTTTGAAACACCATCTGAATGTCGCGGCGGAGCGCCTTGCTGTCGCTGCGTGTTCTTGTGGCGACGTCGCGCCCGTCGATGGTCAGGACGCCGCCGGTCGGGGTTTCGATCAGCGTCAGCAAACGGGCAAGTGTCGATTTGCCGGAGCCGGATTCGCCGACCACCGCCAAAGTCTCGCCCGCCTGAAGCTCGAAGCTCACGCCGGCCAAGGCCTTGACGGTTGCGGTCCCGCCGAAGACGCCGCGCTTCGTCGTGTAGTCGCGTCGCAAGTCCTGAGCCTGGAGCAGGGGCGCGACGCTCATGCGGGAACTCCGGTCTCGGTGAGCACGAGCGGCGTCGGCCGGCCGTGGACGAGCGGGATATGACAGAGGGCCCGTCCCAATGATGCGTCGGCAGCAACAGGGGCGTGCGTGCGGCAATAATCGAACGCGAACTGGCAGCGCGGCGCGAAGACGCAGCCGGCCGGCCGGTCGAACTGGCCCGGGACGACACCCGGAATGGCCGGCAGACGCCGGCCGGTCGCCCGCTCGGGCAGGGCCGCCAACAAGGCTTCGGTGTAGGGATGATGTCGGTCGGAGAAGAGTGCGTCGGTAGTGTTCGACTCGACTTCGCGGCCGGCATAATGCACCTGCACGCGCGTTGCGGTTTCGGCGACTACGCCCATGTCGTGGGTGATGAGGACGAGACCCATGCCGGTCTCGTGCCGGAGCGACAGCAGCAGATCCAGAATCTGCGCCTGAATCGTCACGTCGAGCGCCGTTGTCGGCTCGTCGGCGATCAGCAACTTGGGCCGACAGGCGATCGCCATGGCGATCATCACGCGCTGGCTCATTCCGCCCGACAATTGATGCGGGAACACCTTGAGGCGTCGGGCCGGGTCGGGGATACCGACCTGTGCCAGGAGATCGACAGCACGCGCGCGCCGCTCGGTTCGTCCAAGGCCGAGATGGGCCTTCATGGCCTCCTCGATCTGAAAGCCGACCGTGTAGCACGGGTTCAGCGAGGACATCGGCTCCTGAAAGATCATCGCCATGTCCTTGCCGACGATCTTGCGGCGCTGCTTGGCCGACAAGGCACGCAGGTCCGTGCCGTCGAAGGTCATCCGGTCCGCCGTGACGGTCGCGCTCCAGGGCAGAAGGCCCATGATGGCCAGCATGGCGACCGACTTGCCTGAGCCGGATTCGCCGACGATGGACAGGACCTCGTTGGGATCGACGCTGATATCGATGCTGTCGACGGCACGAAACCGACCGGTTCGGGTCGCGAAATCGACCGACAGATTGCGGATGTCGAGGAGCGCCATCAGCTTGTTCGCATCTTGGGATCGAGCGCGTCGCGCAGGCCGTCGCCCATCAGATTGATGGCCACGACGGTGATCAGGATCGCGAGCCCCGGCAGCGTCACGATCCAGGGGTCCGAGCGGATGAACTCCCGCGAATCGGCCAGCATCGATCCCCATTCCGGGGTCGGAGGCTGCGCTCCCAAGCCAAGAAAGCCGAGCGCCGCCGCCTCGAGAATGGCGTCGGAGACGCCGAGCGCGGCTTGGATCACCAGCGGAGCCAGACAATTGGGCAGAACGCTCGACAACATCAATCGTATCGGGCCGACGCCCGCGACTTTGGCGGCCACAACATAGTCTTTCTGCATTTCGGACGCGGCCGAGGCGCGAACCAGGCGGACGTAGCGGGGTAGATAGACGATCGTCACAGCCACGATCGTGTTGATCAGGCTGGGGCCCAGGATCGCCACGGCCAGGATGGCCAGCACCAGGTCGGGCACCGACATGATGAGATCCATCACGCGCGTAATCACGATATCGACCAGGGAGCCAAAATAAGCGGCCAGTAGTCCGAGCAGGACGCCCACCACGAACGAGACCGTCATCACGGCCACACCGATAAAGAGGGACACCCGCGCCCCATAGATCAAGCGGGACAGCATATCCCGCCCCACGCCGTCCGTGCCGAGGGCAAAGCGCCAGTTGCCGCCGGCCCAGACCGGCGGTGCCTTTACGGCGTCGCGGAACTGTTCGATCGGAGAATGTGGTGCCACCAAAGGCGCGAATACGGCCAGCCCGACCACGATCAGGACGATCACGAGGCCGACGACCGCACCCTTGTTCTGGCGAAACGAATACCAGAAAGCCGCGAAAGGTCCGGGCGGTGCCCGCAGAGTGGCGGGTACTTCGTCGATCGAGACGATGCTGCTCATCTCAGCCGCCATGCCGAATCCTCGGATTGATGGCGCCGTAGGTCACGTCGACCAAAAGATTGACGAAGATTACCACGACCGAAATCAGCATGATGCCGCCCTGCAGGGCCGGATAATCGCGCCGCGAGATGCCGTCGATCAGATAATGGCCGACACCCGGCCAGGAGAAGATCGTCTCGGTCAGCACGGCACCGGCCAGCAATGACCCCGTCATCAATCCGATCACGGTCGTCACGGGAATGAGCGCGTTGCGCAAGGCGTGGATCCCGATGACCCGAAACGGCGATAGGCCCTTGGCGCGAGCGGTCCGCACATAATCCTCGTTCAACACTTCGAGCATCGACGACCGCGTCATCCGGGCCACCACGGCGAGCGGGATCGTGCCAAGCACGATCGCCGGCAGAACGAGATGGCGCACGGCATCGAGAAAAGCGCCCGGCTCGTCCGATAGGAGCGAGTCGATCAGCATGAATCCGGTCGGTGTGTCGTAGTCGAACCGAATAAGGTCGATGCGGCCGCCCACCGGCGCCCAGCCGAGCCGCTCGGCGAACAACATGACGAGGAGCAGGCCCCACCAGAAAATCGGCATGGAATAGCCCGTGACGGACAGGCTCATCAGGATCTGGTCGGTCCACGAGCCCCGTTTTACGGCCGCGATCACGCCCGTCGGAATGCCGATCAGGATCGCGAGCGCCATCGCCACGAGCGAAAGCTCCACCGTGGCCGGGAAGAGCGTCATGAACTCCGTGAGCACACTTCCACTCGTCGAGAGCGAGGTGCCGAAATTTCCGTGCAGGAGGCCCCATCCATAATCCAGGAACTGCTTCCAGACCGGTTGATCGAGCCCGAGCTGATGTCGCAGCAGGGCCAGCCGCTCGGGCGTGATGCCATGCTCTCCAACCCTGGCCTCGACCGGGTCACCCGGCACGAGCCGGATCGCCACGAAGGTCAGAAACGTCAGGGCGATGAACGTCGGGATCGTCAAAACGATCCGGCGAAGAAAGAAGCCGATCACGCTGCGTGATCCACTTCAGTGACGGCCGAGCGGCGAGCGCCCGGCCGGAAGAGTTCGAGCTTGAACACCAAGCGCATTATTTCAGGGATACGCCGTCGAACTGGTTGCGCCCAAGCGGGCTCATCTTGAAGTCGATCACTTCCTTGCGCACGGGCTCGTACTGCAGCGAATGCGCGATGTTGAGCACCGGCTCTTGATCGTGCTGGATCACCTGCATGTCGCTATAGAGCTTCTTGCGCTGATCGAGCTCCGTCACCTGGCGGGCTTGCGCGAGCTTGTCGTTGAAATCCTTGTCGCACCACTTGGCGATGTTGCTCGCGGCAGGCTTGGTGCCGTCGCATCCCAGGAAGAAGAAGAAATTGTCCGGGTCGCCGTTGTCGCCGGTCCAGCCGAACAGGGCCGTGGTGGCTTCGCCATTCTGAATGCGCTTGCGATACTCGCCCCACTCGTAGGTCACGAGCTTGGCGTTGACCCCGACCTTCGCGAGATCGGACTGCATCATCTCGGCCATGCGCTTGGCATCGGGGTTGTACGGGCGCTGTACCGGCATGTACCACAGGTCGATATCGATCGACCCTGACACGCCCGCACTCTTCAACATGGCTTTCGCCTTCTCGGGATCGAACGTGTAGTCGACCACGCTGTCGTCATAGGCCCACATGGTTGGCGGAATCAGGTTCTTGGCCATCTGTCCGGCTTGGCCATAGACCTGGGTCAGGATCGCTTTCCGGTCGATCGCCATGCTGAGTGCCTGTCGCACCTCCTTCTTGTCGAAGGGAGGTTTCGTGGCGTTGAACGCGAGATAGCCGATATTGAGGCCTGGCTGGGTCAGGACATTGATATTGGCGTCCTTCTGCAGCTCCGGAATGTCGGCGGGGCGGGGCAGCGGAGAGACTTGGCATTCACCGGTCTTCAGCTTGGAAATGCGGGCCGTCGGATCGGGCGTGATGGCATAGACGAGGTCATCGATGGCGGGCTTGCCGCCCCAATAGTCGGGGTTGGCTTTGAAGCGGATGACAGCATCTTTCTGATAGGCGGAGAACACGAAGGGACCCGTGCCGACCGGTACCTGATCGAACTGCTCCGGCTTGCCTTTTTTCATCAGGTAGTCGGCATATTCGGCCGATTGGATCGTGGCGAAGTCCATCGCCAGATTCGCCAGGATGGCGACATTCGGCTGGCTCAGCGTCATCACGATCGTGTGGTCGTCCGTTTTCTTGATGTCCTTCAGGATCGTGGGCATGTCCATGTCGTTGTAGTAATCGTACTTGCCGCCCGAGACCTTGAAGTAGGGGTTTTTCTCGTCGAATTGGCGCTGAAACGAAAACAAGACGTCGTCGGCGTTGAAGTCGCGCGTCGGCTTGAATTCCTTGGTGGCACCGAATTTCACGCCCTGGCGCAGTTTGAACGTAATGGTCTTACCATCCGGCCCGATGGTCCAGCTTTCGGCGAGACCCGGCTTCAGGTTCGTCGACCCGCGCTCGAATTCCACCAGCTGATCGAAGACAGGGCGAGCCGCGTCGAGGCTCGTCCCAGTGGTGTTGATGGCGGGCGTAAAATTCTCGGGCGAACCTTCCGAACAATACACCAAGGTCTTGGCCGAGGCTGCGGTCGACCCCAACAGCAAAGCCGCCAAGCCAAGCCCGACTGCGGCACGGAATAGTGTCAACGCGTTCATCAACAACCCTTCTCTCGAACCGAATGCTCACGGCCCGTAGGCCGCAAGGCCTACACGGAGGCATCGAACCGTCTTTCTGGAACCGTTGCAAACAATATTCCAAAAGGCGCATTAGAACTACACAGGACAGAAACACATAAGGATTTGCTTATATGTTTATTGCGACCTCTGGCCCGACCTGATATGGCAGCTACAGGCATTTTGAGGAATTTATGATGACCCAGGCACGTCCCACCGATCCGACTGGCAAGCATGACTACGTGGTCGCCGACATCGCGCTCTCGGACTGGGGTCGCAAGGAACTAACGATCGCGGAGACCGAGATGCCAGGCTTGATGGCGGTCCGGCGTGAGTTTGGCGCGGACCAGCCGCTCAAGGGCGCCCGGATCGCCGGCTCGTTGCACATGACCATCCAGACGGGCGTCCTGATCGAGACCCTGAAGGCGCTCGGGGCAGACGTGCGCTGGGCCTCCTGCAACATCTATTCGACGCAGGATCATGCGGCCGCCGCGATCGCCGCGACCGGCACGCCCGTGTTCGCCATCAAGGGCGAGAGCCTCGTCGATTATTGGGACTACACGCACCGCATCTTCGAATGGGCCGACGGCGGCACCCCGAACATGATCCTCGATGACGGCGGCGACGCGACGCTGCTGATCCACCTCGGCATTCGGGCCGAGGGCGGCGATACGGCTTTCCTCGACAAGGCCACCAACGAGGAAGAGGAGGTCCTGTTCGCCGCCATCAAGAAGCGTCTCGGATCGCAGCACGGCTGGTACGGTCGGGTCGGTAAAGCCATCAAGGGCGTGACGGAGGAGACCACCACGGGGGTGCACCGCCTCTACATCATGGCCAAGGAAGGCAAACTGCTTTTCCCCGCCATCAACGTCAACGATTCGGTCACGAAATCGAAGTTCGACAACCTCTACGGTTGCCGTGAATCACTCGTCGACGGCATCCGTCGCGGCACGGACGTCATGATGGCCGGCAAGGTCGCGATGGTCGCGGGTTTCGGCGATGTCGGCAAGGGCTCGGCCGCTTCGCTCCGCAACGCCGGCTGCCGCGTCATGGTGTCGGAAGTCGACCCGATCTGCGCCCTGCAGGCCGCCATGGAGGGTTATGAGGTGACCACGATGGAGGACGCTGCCAAGCGTGCCGACATCTTCGTGACCGCGACCGGCAATGTCGACGTCATCACGGTCGATCACATGCGGGCCATGAAGGACCGGGCGATCGTCTGCAACATCGGTCACTTCGATTCCGAGATCCAGGTGGCAGGTCTGAAGAACTTCAAGTGGCACAATGTGAAGCCGCAGGTCGACGAGGTCGAGTTCGTCGACGGCAAGCGCATCATCCTTCTGTCGGAAGGCCGCTTGGTGAACCTCGGCAATGCCACAGGTCATCCCTCCTTCGTGATGTCGGCGTCCTTCACGAACCAGACGCTTGCTCAGATCGAACTCTGGACCAAGCCAGGTCACTACAAGAACCAAGTCTATACCCTGCCGAAGCATCTCGACGAGAAGGTCGCGGCCCTGCATCTCGACAAGATCGGTGTCAAGCTGACGACGCTGACGGGTGCCCAGGCGGACTATCTTGGCCTCGCCAAGACCGGACCATTCAAGCCCGAGTCCTATCGGTACTGACGCTTCACTTTTAACCGTTGCACGAAAAGCACCCCCGGCTCGTCAGCACGAGCCGGGGGTGCTTCGTTTTATGTCAAGATCTTCTGAGCGCGGAATCCAAGGTCTACAGTCAGGTGATTCGAAACGCCCGGTGGCGGATTGGGGACACAAGCCGACGCCGTGCGGTGGCTTGATCGTACAGGGCGAAAGGCAGGGAATGGCTTGGTTATGGGGTTTTGCGGGCTGTGCAGCCAAACCTCGTTCCGCCGCACCGTCGCGCCCTGTGACGGGGCCCGCAAAGCTCAACGACAGGCTCCTTCGACGTGTCATCGGTACGGGGTGGACCTTCGGTGTATCCGCTCTTTGCACGCCCCTGAAGGCGGACGAACTTCACACCGTCGCAGCCGACATCGTGGCGCAGCATGGCGCTTTTGCGGGCGCGGCTATCTTCTGCGGCCTCGTCCTCTTCTCCACCATCACGGCGCTTCTTTACGTGTTCGGACGGCGGCGATGGACCGATCGGGAACGACATCTTCTCAGCGAACTGGACCATCTTCGAGCGAAGCTGGACAGGGCTCAGGTCTTTCTGTCGGCTGAGCCTCAGATCGTCATCGCCTGGCATTCCATGACCGGCGACCCGGACATCGAGGGCGACTTCGCGCTTGTCAGCGATACACCTATGCCCCGCCGCATTCTCGGCTTCGGATCGTGGCTGCCGCCCGAATCCGCGCAGGCGCTCGACCATGCCGTCGATCGCCTGAGGTCCCGGGGCGAAGCCTTTCGCATGGCGGTCCGCACAAAGACCGGACGTCACATGGAAGCGGACGGTCGCGCAATGGGTGGACGCGCCATCCTTCGACTTCGCGATGTGTCCGGAGACCGCCTCGAACTCACGCGGCTTCGCGAGCAGCATGGTCGCGTGATCAACGATCTGGAGGCCCTGCGGAAACTCACGGACAATATCCCTGACCCCGTTTGGGCGCGGGATGCGAGCGATCGACTCGTATGGGCAAACAGCGCCTATGTGAGAGCCGTCGAGGCGCACGATCTGGACGACGCCGTCTCGCGCGGCACAGAACTCCTCGATAAAGGCGCCCGCGAGGCGTCGGCCCTGGCGCGCCGCGACGGCGGCATCTGGCGTGCCCGCGCGCCGGCGATCGTGGCCGGCGCGCGCCACATGCTGAACGTGATCGACGTCCCGAGCCCCGTGGGGTCCGTGGGCATGGCGATCGACCTGTCCGAACTGGAAACGGCACGCGAGAACCTCGCCCGTCAAGCCTCGGCTCACGCCCAGCTTCTCGACCGGCTGTCGACCGGGGTCGCCATCTTCGATCGCAACAAGCGGCTGCAATTCTACAACGCCGCCTATCGCTCGATCTGGGCGCTTGGCCCGGCCTTCCTCGACTCCAAACCGTTCGATGGCGAGATCCTCGACCGGCTTCGGGCTGAAGGCCGGCTTCCGGAACAGGCGGATTTCCGCGTCTGGAAGGCCTCGGTGCTGTCCGCCTACCAAAGCGTCGATGTGGCGGAGCAGATCTGGTACCTGCCCGACAGCCGGAGATTGCGGGTCGTCACCAGCCCGAGTCCGGATGGCGGCGTCATCTATCTCTTCGACGACACCACCGAACGCTATCAACTCGAGTCCAAATTCAACGGCCTTATTCGGGTGCAGGGTGAAACGCTCGACACGTTACGCGAGGGCGTGGCGGTGTTCGGAACGGATGGGCGGCTGACGCTGTTCAACCCGGCTTTCGGAACCATGTGGGACATGGACCACGCGCTTCTTTGCGGAAGGCCGCATATCGACGAAGTGGCTCACCGCTGCCGCAAACTGTGCCAGGACCCTGACGACATCATGCACTTGCGATCCGTCGTTGCGGGCTTCGCGGATGAGCGGCTGACATTCGAGCGCCGCGTTCATCGCATTGACGGGATGGTGCTCGATTGCTCTGCGGCGCCTCTCCCCGATGGGGCGACCCTGATCACGTTCACCGATGTCACCGACGGGGTGAACATCGCGCGGGTCCTGACCGAGCAGAACCAGGTGCTGTTGGAGGCCGAACAGCTTCGCAACAACTTCGTGCACCACGTGTCCTATGAACTGCGATCGCCGCTGACCAACATCATCGGGTTCATCGAGTTCCTGGGCGACAGTTCCGTTGGTGACCTCAATCCCAAGCAGCGGGAATATACGGGCTACATCCTGAAGTCGTCGGCCGCGCTCCTGGCGATCATCAACGACATTCTCGATCTTGCGACGATTGACATGGATGCCATGGAACTGGCGCCGGGCACGATCGATATCGTGAGTACCATGGAAGAAGCCGCCAAGGGCGTGCAGGACCGGCTCGCCGACAATGGTGTAGCGCTCGACATCGTGGCTCTCGATGGAATCGGCTCCTTCCGGGCGGATGGCAAGCGCGTGCGGCAGATCCTGTTCAACCTTCTGTCCAATGCCATCGGGTTCTCGACCCCGGGCCAGCGGGTGACGCTGGCAGCGATGCGGCGGGACGACTCGGTGGTGTTCAAAGTGACCGACCAAGGCCGCGGCATCCCGCTCGATATGCTCGACCAGGTGTTCGACCGCTTTCATTCCTATACGGCCGGCTCGAAGCACCGGGGCGTCGGTCTCGGCCTGTCGATCGTTCGTTCGCTCATGGAACTTCACGGCGGCAAGGTGCTGATCGACTCGGCGCCGGAAGAAGGAACGACGGTCACCTGCATCTTCCCGGCCCGTGAAGTCATGGCGATCAGCGCGACCTCCTGAGGAGGGTCGAAGCTGCAGGCGGCCGGTCTGACCTGGCAGGAAGGGCCATGAACGCACCATTTCTTGTTCGGCAAGGGTTCCTCATATAGTGACGGCGAGCGCCCCAAGAGGAGAATCCCGTTGCCGATCAATCCGGCATCCCAGCCAACCTTTTGGTCTGTGACAATATCCGACGAGACCGAGCTGAGCGGTCTCGTGAACACCTTGGTCGCGACCCTGCGGGTCGGCGACTTCGTGGCGCTGTCGGGAGGCCTCGGGGTGGGCAAGACCACCCTCGCGCGGGCAATGATCCGGGCGTTGGTCGGCGATCCCGAACTGGAGGTGCCCAGCCCTACCTTCACGCTGCTGCAGACCTATGAGGGGCAATCCTATCCGATCGCCCATGCCGATCTCTATCGGATCGACGGGGAGGATGATCTTGCGGAACTCGGCTGGGACGAAGTCATCGAAGGCGCCCTGGTTCTGGTCGAATGGCCGGATCGCATTGCCGATCGTCTACCGCCGGATCGCCTCGACATCGAGATGTCGCTTGTGCCAAGCCTCGGCGCCGAGACGCGCAGCGTCATGATCACGGCCTATGGCACCATGACGTCCCGGCTCAAGCTGGCGCAGGCCATCGAGGCACTACTCGAACGTGCCGGTTTCGGCGGGGCCAGCCGCAGCTTCATGACGGGGGACGCATCGACGCGGGCCTATGAACGTCTCTCGCGAGCGGATGGCCGCAAGGCGGTTTTGATGATCTCGCCGCCGCGCTCCGATGCCGTGGTGGTCCGCTTTGGCAAACCCTATCATCATGTCGCCCGTCTGGCGGGCGACATTCGACCCTTTCTCGCGATCGATCGCGCGCTGCTGGCTCGCGGCCTTTCCGTGCCTGAGATCCTGGCGGTCGATGCGGGTAGGGGCTTGGCCGTCATCGAGGATCTCGGCAATGAGCCTCTGGTGCGTGGTGGCGCACCAATCCCAGAGCGCTATGGCGAAGTCGTCGCTCTCCTGGCTTGGCTGCATGATCAGAACCTTCCCGAAGAGATCCCGGGTGAAGGCGGCGTGCCATACCAGATCCCGCCCTATGATCTCGATGCTCTGCTGATCGAAGCCGAACTGGTGCTGGATTGGTACGCGCCTGAAATCGCAAAGATCACGTTGCCGGCGAGCGCACGGGCGAATTTCATCTCGCTCTGCAGCAAACTGTTCGGCGAGGTTCTGTCGGGTCCCAAGACGTGGTCCTTGCGCGACGTTCATTCACCGAACCTCCTTTGGCAGTCCGGGCGCGAAGGCCTTGCTCGCGTGGGCCTGATCGATTTCCAGGACTGCGTGATCGGGCATCCGGCCTACGATCTCGTCTCGCTGCTGCAGGATGCGCGCGTCGCCGTACCGGACAATTTGGAGCTGCAACTTCTCGGCGCCTACGCCCAGCACCGACGCGCCGTGAACGCGTTCTTCGACATGGCCAGCTTTGCCGAGGCCTATGCGATCCTCGGCGTTCAGCGTGGCACCAAGATCCTCGGCGCCTTTGCGCGTCTGAACAAACGCGACCGCAAACCTCAATACCTCGCGCATCTGCCGCGGATCGAGGCCTATCTGGCCAAAGGGCTGGCGCACCCCGCGTTGAGCGAGATGCGCTTCTGGTATCAGACCTACCTGCCGCGAACCCTGGGTTTGCGTCGTTGACCTCGCCAACACCACCCCGCAACGCCATTGTGTTTGCGGCCGGCCTCGGCACCCGGATGCGGCCGATCACCGACACGATCCCCAAGCCCCTCGTGAAGGTCGGCGGCAAAACGATGCTGGATCACATGCTGGACCGGCTGGAGGAGGCCGGAGTCGAGCGCGCGGTCGTCAATGTCCACTACCGTGCCGACCAGATCGAGGCCGCGCTGAAGGGCCGGTCGCATCCCGAGGTGGTTGTTTCCGATGAGCGCGAACTCTTGCTCGATCAGGCCGGCGGCATCATCAAGGCGTTGCCCGAGTTTGGGCGTGAGCCGTTTTTCATCTGCAACACCGATGCGCTGTGGCAGGAGACGAGTCCCACCCTTCGCCGCTTGGCCGCCGCCTGGGACGGCGATCGCATGGACGTGCTTCTCATGGTCGCCTCGACCGACACCAGTATCGGCGTCGACTGGGACGGCGACTTCAGCATGGCCGGCGATGGGCGGCTGATCCGTCGGCAGGAGGGGCGCGTGCCTTTCGTCTACGCGGGCGTCGGCATCATCAAGCCGGCGCTGTTCGAGACGCTTGAGCTCCGGGTCTTGAAACTCGCTCCTTTCTTCTTCGCGGCCGCTGCGCAGAACCGCCTGTTCGGCGTCGCCCTTGAGGGCACATGGCTGCATGTCGGCACGCCGCAGGCTGTTGGCGAGGCAGAAGCGGCGTTTGCAGCCGGCTTAGACGGTGCTGAAGGGGGGTAGAAACGATCGGAGCCCCCAATGTCTTCACCATTCCGGCTGGCGCACCGTTCCTCGACACCCTCGTCGATGCCCTGTTGGATGGGCGCCTGGTCCCTGGTTTCAGCCGCGATCTGGGACCGCTCGGCATGGTCGATGCGACGATTTACCTGCCGACGCGTCGGTCTGCCCGTGCGCTGGCGGCCACAATCGCAAGCCGCATCGGGACCGCGGCGTTCCTGCCCCGCATCCGGGCTCTCGGCGCATTGGACGACGACAACGGGCTCTTCGACGATCTAGCCCTCGGCGAGGGCCTGCAGGTCGAGATCCCCAAAGCGATCGAGCCCCTGGCCCGACGCATGATCCTGACGCGGCTCATCCTGCGTTGGAGCGAGTCCGTGCGGCACGCGCTTGTGTCGGTCGGACCCGACGGCCGGCGTGAAACACAGGAGCACGAGGCCTTCCTGGTCGCCACCACGGCGGCTGACGCCTGGCATCTGTCGGGTGAACTCGCGGCTCTGCTCGACGAACTGACCATCGAAGACGTGAGTTGGGCCGCCATGAAGCCGCTGGGCACGGAGGCTTTTGACCGCTACTGGGCCGTGACGCTGGACTTTCTCGCGATCGCAATCGAGCAATGGCCGGCCATTCTCGGCAGCCTCGGGCTGATCGATCCGGCGGCCCGGCAGGCAAGGTTGATCGAGGCCGAAACGCTCCGCCTGCAAAGGCCGGGGGCTCGGTCGGGCCCGGTGATCGTTGTCGGCTCAACCGGGTCGAATAGGGCGACAAGCCGGCTTATGGCGGCCATCGCGTGCCTGCCGCAAGGGGCCGTGGTCCTGCCAGGGCTCGACCAGTATCTCGACGAGCCGAGCTGGGCCAGCATTGACGGGACACGCTTCGATCCGGGATCGGCGGCCGGGCATGCCCAAGCAGCCATCCGCCGTCTGCTCCCGGTTTTGGGAGTCGAGCGGACCCATGTTGTCGGCCTGGGTGAGGTCGCACCGGCGCTTGCGGCGCGGGGTCGCTTTGTCAGCGAGGCTTTACGCCCAGCGGACTCGACCGATGTCTGGCATGCGCTTGGCCCGGATCCCTCCGGCGCCGACCTCGGGTCGGCCCTGGCGGGGATCAGCATCGTCGAAGCCGCCGACGAACGGGAGGAAGCGCTCGCCTTGGCGCTCGCCCTGCGCGAAGCGCTGGAAGGTCCGGGTTCGGCGACCCTCGTCACACCGGATCGTTCGCTAGCCCGCCGCGTCCGTGAGGAACTGATCCGCTGGGACATCGTCATCGACGATTCCGGCGGCGAACAGCTCGGGCAGACCAGCGCGGGAGCGCTCGCGCGCCTCGCGATCGAGGCGGCATGCGGGGACATGGACCCCGTCGCGGTGCTTGCCCTTCTGGCACACCCGGCCGTCTGTCTCGGACGGTCCCGCGCGACGGTGACGCGGCTGTCGCGCCTGCTGGAGATGGCGGTGTTGCGAACGACCCTGGACGCCGGCGCGCTGCTCGATCCGTCGACGCTCATGGCCAAGACGCGCGCGCGGGCCTCCGACCCACATGCGCCGCGA
This sequence comes from Lichenifustis flavocetrariae, assembly GCF_026130545.1. GTDB lineage: Bacteria > Pseudomonadota > Alphaproteobacteria > Rhizobiales > Beijerinckiaceae > Lichenihabitans > Lichenihabitans flavocetrariae. The sequence continues at coordinate 514,781 of NZ_JAMOIM010000001.1, forward strand.
TGGCTGCAGGCGATGGATGAGGACACGTTCGGGGCCATCGAGAACCTGCTCGAAGACCTGCTCGCCCTCCTTGAACCCCTGCGCCGTGCGCGACAGAGCCTGCCGGCCTGGATCGACGCGCATGAGGAGGCCGTCGTGGCGCTGGCGGCCACAGAGTCCGAGGCAAGCGGGCTGCGTGGCCCCGACGCCAATGCGCTCATGACACTGTTCGAGGAACTCTCCGAGGCGGCGGACGGCGCGATTACCTTGGAGGGCGGCAGCTATGCCGCCCTCTACGACCGCATGGTCTCGGAAGTGCCGGTGCGCGGCCCCGAGCGAAGCCATCCCCGCCTCAAGATCCTCGGTCTTTTGGAAGCGCGTCTGCTGTCGTCGGATCGCGTCCTGCTCGGCGGACTCGACGAAACGGTCTGGCCCACTCAGGTCAGCGCCGATGCCTTTCTGAACCGGCCGATGCGGGCCGTCCTCGGTCTGACGCCGCCCGAACGCCGGATCGGTCAGGACGCGCATGACTTCACGATGGCGCTGGGTCAGCCCGAGGTCATCATCAGCCGTGCCGCGAAGCGGGGTGGATCGCCGACGGTGCCGTCCCGATTCCTGCAGCGCATGGCGGCTGTCGCCGGAGCAACCCATTGGGATCGCTGCCGCGCCCGCGGCCGCATATACCTCGACATGGCGCGCGCGCTCGACCGGCCGGCGCAAGCCATCACGCTGGCGCGCCCATGTCCCAGGCCACCGGTAGAACTCCGCCCGACAGCGCTCAGCGTTACGCGGATCGAAACCTTGCGCCGGGATCCTTACGCGATCTATGCCGATCGTATCCTCCGGCTTTCGGCACTCGATCCGGTCGCCGCGCCGCTCGGGCCGCGCGAGTGGGGCACTTTGTTTCACAAGGTGCTGAGCGACTTCACGGCGGCATGCCCAGGCGGTCGGCTCCCGGCGAACGCCGAGGCCACGCTGCTCGAACAGACCCGCGTGGCCTTCGCACCTTTGCTGGGGGACCCCGGGTTCCAAGCCTTCATGGCGCCGCGTATCGAGGGCTGGGCCAAGGCGTTCTTCCTCTGGGAGGAGAAGCGCCGGGGTGAGATCGCCACGATCGCGGTCGAGGAGAAAGGGGCGATCGACCTTAAACTCCGCGACGGCTCGGCCTTCACGCTGCGCGCCAACGCGGACCGGCTGGAGACCACCAAAACGGGTTTGGTCCGGATCATCGACTTCAAGACGGGGCGCGTGCCTTCGAAAAAGGAGGTGCAGGTCGGCTTCGCGCCGCAGCTCACGCTGGAGGCGGCCTTGGCCGAACAGGGCGGGTTCGCGGCGCTTGGGCCGGGCGCGAAGGTCGAAGAGGCGCTGTATGTCGGTTTCGGATCCTCGGCCGACCTCGCCCTGACCCGGCTCGAATGGAAGGACCGCTCGCTGCCCGACGTGGTCGAGGATCATCTCACCGGTCTCGTGGCGCTTCTCAGCGATTTCCGTGATCCGGCGACCGGCTATCTGGCCCGTCCCTATCCGCAATTCCAGGCCAGGTACAGCGACTACGATCATCTGTCGCGGGTCAAGGAGTGGGCGGCCCAGGGCAGTGATCCAGGCGAGGGCACCGAGGGATGAGTTCCGCCCTTCCGCCGGTCCCCGTCGACACGATCGAGCGCCAGCGCCGCGCCTCGCATCCGCGATCTTCCGCCTGGGTGTCGGCCAATGCCGGATCGGGCAAGACACATGTGCTGACGCAGCGCGTCGTGCGTCTGCTGCTCGAAGGTGTCCCGCCGGCCCGCATCCTGTGCCTGACCTTCACCAAGGCGGCCGCCGCCAATATGGCGATCCGTGTCTTCGACGTGCTCGCGGCCTGGACAGGGCTCGACGATGCCGGGTTGCGCGATTCCATCATGGCCACGGGAGCGCCGCGCCCGAGTGCGACCGATCTGTCGACGGCCCGCAAGCTGTTTGCCCGGACGGTCGAGACCCCCGGTGGCCTGAAGATCCAGACCATCCACGCCTTCTGCGAGCGCTTGCTTCACCTGTTCCCCTTCGAGGCCAATGTGGCGGCGCGGTTCACCGTGCTGGACGACATGAAACAGGCCGATCTGCTCGAGGCCGCGCGGCGAGACACCTTGGCCCGAGCGGTGGCCTCGCCCGACATGGAACTCGGCCGCGCCGTCGCGTTCCTGGCCCAGGAATCGTCGAGCTTCGGCTTCGACTCCCTTGTCGCCGAGGCGCTCGGGCATCGCGAGACCCTGGCCACCGCCATGCTGATGGCCGGCGCGATCGACAATTTCGGTTCAGGCTTGAAACTGGCCTTGGGACTCCAGCCGACCGAGGATCTGGCCAGCATCGAGCATGGCATGATGCATGGCGGACTCGACCGCGCGACCTGGGGTGCTGTCGCGCGCAGCCTCGGGGCGGACGGCAGCGAGAAGAGTTCGACGGGCAACCGCCTTGTCAAAGCGGCATTGGCGACGGGCGAGGCGGTGCTCGAAACCTATCTCGACGTGTTCCTGACCGAAAAGCGGACACCGCGCGACGCCAAATATCTGGTCCAGGCCCTGCGCAAAGCCGAGCCGGCGCTCTGCGAGGCGCTCGACCGGGAGCGTGACCGCCTGTTCGGTCTTCTGGATCGCCGGAGGGCCGCCGAAACGTTGCAGCGTACCCTCGCGCTGGTGAGCGTGGCGAAGGCCGTGCTGGACAGCTACGAGACCGCGAAACGGCTTCGCGGCCTGTTGGACTTCGACGATCTGGTAGAACGCACCGGCACGCTCCTGTCACGGTCGAGTGCGGCCTGGGTGCTCTACAAGCTTGATTCCGGCATTGATCATGTGTTGGTCGACGAGGCGCAGGACACCTCGCCCGCGCAATGGCAAATCCTGCAGAAGCTGACGGGTGATTTTTTCAGTGGGGCCGGACAAAACGCCACCAACCGGACGGTGTTCGCGGTGGGCGACGAGAAGCAGTCGATCTTCTCGTTTCAGGGCGCCCGACCCGCTGAATTTGCGGCCATGCGCCGGATGTTCGAAGGTGTTGTCAGGCGCGGCGGGGGGCAGTTCGAGGCCATCACGCTCAATCTGTCGTTCCGGTCCACCACCGCCGTGCTCGATACGGTCGACCGGGTCTTCGCGACGGGGGGCCACGCGCAGGGGCTCTCCGGCACGGGTGACGCGCCGCCGCCGCACGTTGCCATGCGCAGCCGGACACCGGGTCTCGTCGAACTCTGGCCCGCCGTCGGGCCGCTGCCGCAACCCGACCCCGTCGATTGGCGCCTGCCGCTCGATCAGGCCGATGTCCAATCCCCGGCCGTGACCGTCGCCCGGCGGGTCGCCGACCGGATCGCCTCCATGATCGCGCCCAACTCGACCGAAACCGCCGAGGTGCGAGGCTCCGGTGCCCGGCGGCGCATCGGCCCGGGCGACATCCTCGTCCTGGTGCGAACCCGTAACGCATTCTTCGAGGCCGTTATCCGCGCCTTGAAGGACAGGCACGTCCCGGTGGCCGGGGCCGATCGGTTGCAGCTCACCGAGCATATCGCGGTCCTGGACCTGATGGCTGTCGGCCGCGCGGCGCTCCTGCCGCAGGACGACCTGACCCTGGCCTGCGTGCTCAAATCGCCGCTAATCGGGCTCACCGATGACGACCTCATCGCTCTCGCGCCTGGCCGTCGGGGCAGTCTGGCGGCGGCCCTGGAAGCCTCGACCGAGCCCGCACATCGGCGTGCCGCCGCGCGTCTCGCAGCCTGGCGCCGACGCGCCGCCACCGAAACGCCATTTGGCTTCTACGCGCGTCTGCTGGGCGCCGACGGCGGCCGGCGGGCGATGCTGGCACGGCTTGGGCAGGAAGCCGGCGATGTGCTCGACGAATTCGTGGCCCTCACGCTGGCTCACGAGCGCGACGGCCCACCCTCGCTGACGTCCTTCCTGGCGAAGCTGGAGACCCGCACTCTGTCGGTGAAGCGCGACATGGAAGCGGCCGGCGACGCCGTGCGGGTCATGACCGTGCATGCCGCCAAGGGGCTGGAAGCCAAGATCGTGTTCCTGCCCGACACCTGCAGCGCACCCTCGGGCCGGCACGATCCCGCGCTTTTTGCCTTCGACCATGGGCCGACGCGTTTCCTCGCCTGGTCGCCCAAACGCGACCGTGACCCTTTTCGCGTGGCGACGGCCCGGCAGGCGCTCCGGCAGGCCGCGATCGAGGAGCATCGCCGTCTTCTCTACGTCGCGCTGACGCGGGCCGAGGAGCGGCTCTACATCGGCGGTTTCCACGGCGCCGCGGGTCGCGCCGAGGGCTGCTGGTACGACATGTTGGCCGCGAGCGATCTCGGCCTGGTCGAAACGGCAGCGCCCTGGGATGCCACCGAAACGATCCTCCATCGACGCGATCCGGGTCTGTCGGCCGAAGTCGCGGCAGCCAGTGAAGCCGGGGCGCCAGTCGTCCTCCCGGCCTGGGTGACGACGCGGCCTGAGCGCGAGGTCAGTTACGCGCCCCCTGTGCGCCCGTCGAACGCGCTCGATGCTGCCGATCAGAGGCTTCCCGAGTCGGATCCGCTCACGGTCGACAAAAGGTCTCGCGCGCGCCGCGATGCCGCCGTCCTGGGTCGTCTCGCGCATCGGTTGCTGCAGCATTTGCCCGAGGTGCCTCGCGACCGCCGGATGGTTGCCGCAGCGCGCTACCTTGAGATCCAGGGGGCGGCGCTCGAACCGGCGCGGCGTGACACTCTGCAGCGGGATATTCTGAATCTCCTCGACGATCCGGCGCTTGCTCCCTTGTTCGGACCTGGCTCACGCGCCGAGGTGGGGATCGCGGGACGCGCGATCCTGGCCGACGGCCGCCCGCTCGACATCACGGGGCAGATCGATCGGGTGGGAATAACCGACGAGGCCGTGCTCATCGCCGATTTCAAGACCGGCCGCGCCCATCCGCTGGAGACCATCCCTCCAACCTACGTGACGCAACTCGCGCTCTATCGCGCCGCGGTCGCGCCGCTCTATCCGGCCAAAAGGGTGCGCGCGTTTTTGATCTGGACAGCTGGACCAACAGTCGTGGAATTGCCCGGGCCGCTGCTCGATGCGACGCTTGCCGAACTTGCACCTGCGCCCGGTGCCAGTGAGGCAACCATGGAATGGAGTGAGACATGAAAGTCGGATTCATCGGGCTCGGCGCCATGGGCATCGCCATGGCCCGGAATCTCTTGCGGGCCGGCCATGAGGTCACGGTCTGGAACCGCTCCCCGGAACCAGCCCAGAGCCTCGCGGGCGAAGGCGCCAAGGTGGCTTCCAGCCCGGTTGAGGTCGTTGCCGCCGAGGCCGTGGTGACGATGCTGGCAAATGACGCGGCGGTGAAATCGGTGTTTCTCGATGGCGGCGCCCTCGACCAGATGTCCAAGACCACCATCCATGTGAACTGCGCGACGATCTCGGTGGCGCTCGCCCAAGACCTCACGGAACGGCATCGCGCGCGCGGCCTTGCCTACGTTGCGGCGCCCGTGTTCGGACGGCCGGATGTCGCAGCCGCGCGTCAGCTCAACATCGTGGTGGCGGGTCCGGCTCAGGCGATCGAGACGATCCGGCCTCTGCTCGATGCGATGGGGCAGAAGACCTGGCCGGTCGGCGAAGAGCCGTTCCAGGCCAACGTAGTGAAAATCGGCGGAAACTTGATGATCGCGTCCGCGATCGAAGCCATGGCCGAGGTGGCTTCGCTGGGCGTCGCGCATGGCCTCGACCCGGCCGCGATGCTCAACATCTACACCTCGACGCTGTTCGCGTGCCGGGCCTACCAGAGCTATAGCGGCGGCATCGCAGCCCGACGCTACGAGCCCGCCGGCTTCAAGCTGGAATTGGGATTGAAGGATGTGCGGCTGGCGCTCGCGGCCGGGGACGCGACGAATGTCTCTCTTCCTTTCGGGAGCGCTCTCCGCGACGCGATGATGTCGGCCGTGGCGGCAGGTGATGGCCATAAGGACTGGTCGGCGCTTGGCGACGTGGCGCTCCGCCGCTCAGGGCTTGTCTCCGATTAGGCCTATGGGCCAACCAATCGGGTGAAGTCGGCACATGAGAGCGACACGTGACGCGCGGTCGAAGACCGCCTTACCGTGTCGCCTTCACCTTGCCGAGCTTCTTGATCGCATCCGCGAGCGGACGCGCCGCGTCATCATAGTCGGCCCAGGCCTTGCTCCGCGCCAGGAGAGCCGGGACCGTGCGGATCGTGAACCTTTTCGGATCGAGATCCGCCTTCACCTGCGTCCATGTGAGGGGCATCGATACGGTCGCGCCCGAGCGTCCACGTGGCGACAAGGGCGCCACGGCCGTCGAGAGGCGATCGTTACGCAGGTAATCGAGGAAGATGCGCCCGTTGCGGAGCTTCTTGGACATGTTCACGAGATAGAGCTCGGGATTGTCCCGCGCCAACCGGCTGCAAACCTCCCGCGCGAAATCTTTCGCGGCCGGCCAGGCGAGCGGCTTGCGCGATGTGGTGGCAAGCGGCGTGACGATGTGCAGCCCCTTGCCACCTGTCGTCTTGCAGAAGCTCACCAGACCGAGTGCATCGAGCCTGTCGTGCATCTCGCGGGCCGCCGCGACCACCGTCTCAAAGGGAACGTCCGGCCCCGGATCGAGGTCGAACACGAGCCGTCCCGGCACCTCCGGCGCCTTCGGCTTGCAGTTCCACGGATGCAATTCGACAGCCGCCACCTGGGCCACCGCCGCGAGGCCTTCCACGCGGTCGATCTGCAGGTAGGGTTTGCGGTCGCCCGCGACTGTCACAAGGTTCAAGAGGTTCGAGGTGCCCGGCATGGCGTGGCGCTGGAAAAACAATTCGCCGCCCAGGCCGTCCGGTGCCCGCAGGATCGAGCACGGCCGCCCTTCAATGTGGCGGATCATCCATGGGCCGACCGCCTCGAGGTAATGGGCAAGGTCGAGCTTGGTCACGGGCTTGCCGTCGCCGGCATCGGCCCACAATTGTTTGTCGGGATGCGAGATCAACACGCCCATCACGGCAACCTTGGCGCTCGCGCGACGGGACGTGGGCGGCTTCGCATCAGCTTCGACGCGTGCGGTCGCATCCGGCACGTCGACCGTGGCGGCGGGTGCGGGAACCTCCGCTTCGACCTCGGTGGCCGGTTTGTCGGCGCGCAAGCCCTTGAACGCCGCCTGACGCACCATGCCGTCGGTGGTCCATCCGGCGAATTCGATCTCCACCACGAGATCCGGCCGCACCCAATGGGTCCCGGCCTGTTTGCGCGGGGCGCCAACCCCGGTGAACGGCGATATCTCGGACGCGAGCGGATCGAGCCTCGGGAGTAGTTGGCGAAGCTTGGCCTCGCTGTAGCCCGTGCCGACCCGGCCCACATAGACAAAATGGGCGCCCCGGTGGACGCCAACGAGCAGCGACCTGAACTTGTCCGCCGTGGTGGTCCAGCCGCCGACCACGACCTCATGTCCCGCGCGGCATTTGGACTTTACCCAGGAATCGGTTCGGCCCGACACGTAGGGCGCATCGAGGCGCTTCGACACGATACCTTCGAGCGACAGCCGGCAGGCCGATTTCAGAACGGCATCGCCGCCTGTCTCGAAATGTTCGACAAAACGGATCAGACCCATGGGGGCGGGTGCGTTGGCGGCCAACAGGTCCTGAAGCTGCGTCTTCCGCCGCGCGAGCGGCAGGCCCCTCAGATCCTTGTCGCCGTCGAATAGGAGATCAAAGGCGAAGAACACGAGATCGTCGGTTTTTTGCTCCGAGATGGCGGCCTGCAAGGATGCGAAATCTGGTGCGCCGTGGTCGTCGAGGGCGACGATTTCACCGTCGATGATCACATCCGGCAAATGCGCCGCCGCTCCGGCGATCGCCTCGAACTTGGCTGCCCAGTCGAGGCCTTTACGGGTTTTCAGCGTCACGGCACCGGCGCTGACGCACATTTGGATGCGATAGCCATCGAATTTGATCTCGTGTCCCCAACCGGCTTCGGCGGGAGGCCTCTCGACGGCCGTGCAAAGCTGCGGTTCGATGAAGTCGGGCAAGGCAGCCGCGGGCTTGTGCATCGCTTTCGTTGGAGTGCGCCGACGTCCGGTCTTCTTGCGCTCGTCGGCCGCGAGACCCTTCGATGTGTCCCAGACGGCGGCTGCCGCCACCGGTTTGTTGGCGACACGCATGAACGGTTTAGGTCTTGGTCCTTTTCCTTCGGCGATAACGGCCATCGATCGACCGGAGGCCACGGAGCGGTCCTCCACCAGCAGGGCGTCGGCGTCGCCTTCATGGGCTTCAGCATCGCGATGTTTGATGAGCAGCCAATTGGTGCGCTTTCCCTTCGTGCGATCGTTCTTCAGCCGCACCAGGACCCAGCTTCCATGCAGACGGTCGCCCTCAAGTGTGAACTTGAAGTCGCCGGCCGCGAGCGCCTCCTCCGGGGCCTTCTGACCCTCCGGTTCCCAGTAGCCCCGGTCCCACAATTGCACCGTGCCGCCGCCGTACTGGCCTTTCGGGATCGTCCCTTCAAAATCGCCATAGTCGAGCGGGTGATCCTCGACCTCGACGGCCAGTCGTTTGTCATGCGGGTCGACGGAGGGGCCGCGCGTGACCGCCCAGGATTTGAACACGCCATCAAGCTCGAGCCGGAGATCATAGTGCAGCCGTGTGGCATCGTGTTTCTGGATCACGAAGCGGCGGCGGGCGGACCCTCCGGTGGCAGCCTCGCCGCTCGGCTCCAGGGTTTTCTCAAAATCGCGCTTGGCGCGGTAGGTCGAAAGCTTACTTTCGGGCACGCGGACCCTCGCCGGCGGTCAATGGGATCGCAAAGGCAACGCTCTCGCTCGTTCAGGAGTTCACCCGCGCTCGACGCGGGCTCATCTTCAGCCGGTCAGTCGGCACCCATGACGAGACCTTCGATGTCGTGTTTCTGGACCACCGGCACGAGTTCGTCCACGACCCGGCAGACGAGATGATGTTTGACGCTTTGCGGCAGCGCCGCGAAGTAATCGGGCGTGACCATCATGTCGTGTAGCGCCGCATGCCCGGCGCCCGGCGCATCGACCCCGAGCACAAGGACCGGGCGGGCGATGGGCGAACCGTGTTGGGTTCCGCGATGCATGGTCAAGGCAGAGCGGCAGGAGATGTCGCCCATGGACGGGTATTTGCGCACGGCCCGTTCGGCAAAACGCCCCCAGCTTTCCACGGATGGGAACATCTCGTGGTTCCAGCTCCGTCCGTCATCCCACTGCGTGCCGGGTGCGATTTCGAAGGGTCCCATCTCGGGCGTCACATCGACTCCGGTCAGATTGAACGCCAGCGACGTGATGCGATGGTCGCGCCAAGTGTCTTCCGGCGACGGGAAATCGCGATGCCAGGGTTGGTTCTTGGCACCCTGGAAAGGCGTGTCAAAACCGACTTCGACGATCTGATAATCGGGGCCGAGCACCGCTTCGCACATGGCCGTCACCCAGGGATGGGTCACGAGGTCGACGAAGCCACGCAGATCCTGCGGGTGGATCTCGACATACCAGCGGCGCGGGCCGCGTCCGACGGCGCCACCCTGTCGCTGTATGGCGCTCCAAAACGCGGTCATGATGTCCTCGCGCATGGCGTCAGCCCATTCGCGCGAGAAGGCGCCTTTGCGGCCGACGATTCCGTCGCGGTAGAGCGTTTCGCGATCCGCCGAAACGTCCAGACGATCTGCGGTTTCGCTCGAACTCATCCGATCCTCCCGAAGCCCATAGGGCTGCATCGCGTGCTTAAGCCGGAGCCGTTCGGGCCAGCCTGCTTTGCAGGATGACGACCACGAGCAAAAAGGCGCCGCGCACCACCGACTGCCAGTAGGCCGAGAGGCTGATCCACCCCATGCCGTTTTCGAAATTCAGAATGGTGAAGATCAAGCCCAGCAGCAGAACACCCGCAAGCGTGGTGAAAACAGAGCCTTTGCCGCCCGTCAGCAGCGTGCCGCCGACCACAACGGACGCGATGGCGAAGAGCTCCCATCCGATCCCCTCGATCGGCTGGCCAGCCCCGAATTGGGCCGCCAGAATCACGCCTGCGAGGCCGGCCAAGCCGCCTGAGATGAGATAGACCGCGAACACAGTGCGGTCTGTGGGCAGTCCCATCAGCCGCGAGGCTTCCTCGCCGCCGCCGACGGCGAGCACATGACGGCCAAAGGGTCGCGCGTTCAACACCACTGACCCTACGATATAGGCCACAAGCGCAATCCAGGCCGGGGTGGGAAAGTTGAAAAACAAACCCAGCGCCGTCCCCATCCAACCGGCATTGTCGCCGTCGATCCACTCGGGCTTGAACGCCGCGAGGAGATTGCCCTGCCCAAGTGTCGTAAAGGCAGAATCGTAGGAGACGGCCACCGACTGATTGTTGGCCAGGAGCAGCCCTGTTCCCGAAGCCGCGAGCATCACGGCCAGCGTCGCGATGAAAGGCAGGATCTTGAGCTTCGTGATGATGAGGCCGCTGAGCGTACCGGCCACGAGCCCGGCCCCGACACCCCCGAGAAGACCCGGGAGGAGCCCATAAGGGCTCAGATAGGCCGAGACCACGCTCGCCATCGCCGCGACAGAGCCCACAGAAAGGTCGATGCCGCCCGTCATGATGACGAAACACATCCCGAGACCGACCAGCGCGAACATCGAATTGTAGCGCAGCACGGTGAGGATATTGTAGCTACCCAGGAACCCGTCGTAGCGGATGCCCCCGAAGGCGATCAGCAGCGCGAGTGCGATGACGACGCCGATGCCGGCGCCCGACCAGCGATGTTTCATGCCCGCTCCTGTCGCTGCAGCCAGACTGCCAGAACGATCAGCGCAGCCTTGGCGATGAGGGCTGCCGCATCCGGCACGCCGTTGGCCAAGAGCGTGTAGCGGACGAGCTGAATGATCAGGGCGCCGATCAGTGTGCCGACCACTGTGGCGCGGCCACCGGACAACAGCGTGCCCCCGACCGCCACTGCCGCGATGGCGTCGAGTTCGACGCCCATGCCAATCAGGTTCGCGTCGGCCGCCGAGTTCATGGCGATGACGATGAGACCGGCAACGCCGCTGCACAGTCCCGAGATCACGTAGACGAGCCGCTTGACCCGTTTCACCGGCACACCCGCAAGACGCGCCGCGGGCTCGTTGCCGCCGACCGCCAGCAGTTGCCGGCCGAACACCGTCTTCCTCAGCATCCAGGCGGCGGCGATCACGAATACCAGCATGATCCAAACTTGGAACGGCACGCCGAGCACATGGCCGAGAGCGATCGCCTGGAACTCAGGGGCCTTGAAGACCTGCAGGTCCCCATTGGTCCAGACTTGGGCGATGCCGCGGCCCGCGATGAACAGGATCAGGGTCGCGATGATCGGCTGGATCCGAAAACTTGATACGAGCCACCCGTTGAAGAGGCCGAAGAGCCCCGCAACCATGACCGGAATGACAATGCCGAACCCGATGTTGACGTAGAGATTGCCGCCATGAAACAGCGCACCGGTGAAAAAACCCGGGGCCAGCGCACCCGAGATCGCCATGAGCGATCCGACCGACAGATCGATGCCCCCTGTGGCGATGACGAGAGTCATGCCCACACCGACGATGACGATGGTGCAGATCTGGGTGAGGTTCACCGACAGGGTCTGCATCGTGGCGAAATGGGGCGTGATCGCCAAATTGAGCAGGATCAGCACGGCCAGCGCGATGAGTGCGCCCAAGCGCCTAGCCGCGAGGCCAATACGGAAGCCGGTTGCCGGCGGCGCGCCGCCTGGAGGCCGAAGGCCCGCAGTGCCGCCTGTGGCGACCGTGGTTGACGAGTCGAGGCTCATGCGGCTGTTCCGTGCGCCATGGCATCCATCAACGTCGCCTCGCTCGCCTCCGCCCGGTCGAACGTGCTGACCGTACGTCCGTCGCGCAACACGAAGGTGCGATCGGCTCCCTCGACGATCTCTTCGAGCTCGGACGAGATCATCAGAACGCCGAGGCCGTCGTCGGCGAGACGGCGGATCAGCTTTTGGATCTCGGCCTTGGCCCCGACATCGATTCCGCGTGTCGGCTCATCGAAGATGAGAAGCTCGGGATTCATGCACAGCCAGCGGGCGAGCAGGACCTTTTGCTGATTGCCGCCCGACAGCTCGCGGATCGGCTGGTCGGGGCTAGAGCATTTGATGCCGATGTCCGCGATGAAACGTTCGACGATCTTGCGTTGGCGCGCTTCATCGACGAGGCCGGATCGCGACAAGGCCGGGAGCAGCGCCAGCGTCATGTTCTCCCGCACCGACATGCCTGGAATGATGCCTTCCTGTTTTCGATCCTCCGAACAGAAGCCGATACCGGACGCAATCGCGTCATGCGGTTCGGTGAAGGTGACAGGCTTGCCGTTCAACCGGATCTCCCCGCCGCCGCGCGCATCCGCGCCAAAAATCGCGCGCGCGGTCTCGGTTCGGCCAGAGCCCAGCAGGCCCGCAAGGCCGACGATCTCACCTCGTCGCACGTTCAGAGAGGCGTTCGTCACACGGCGGCCGACAGCAAGGTTCTCGACAGCAAGCACCTCGGCGCCCGGAGGGCGAGCTGAGGCTGAGAACGCCGTCGCACCCTGCTTACGCACCTCCGCCAGATCCCGGCCGAGCATCGTGGCGACGAGCTGCAGCTTGTTCATTTCGGCCATTGAGGCGACCGCCACCGTGCGGCCATCGCGCATGACGGTCACCCGGTCGCAGACGGCGTAGAGTTCGTCGAGCTTATGGCTCACGAAGATCACGGCGACGCCCTGCTGCTTCAACCGCCGGATCGTGGCGAACAGAACCTGCACCTCGTGGTCATCGAGGGAGGACGTCGATTCGTCCATGATCACGAGCCGCGCGTTGAACGACACGGCACGGGCGATCGCCACCATCTGCTGAATGGCGGTGCTGTAGTGGCCGAGCGGCGCCTCGACGTCGATCGCAATACCGAATTCATCGAGCAACGTTTTGGCCGCGATCGTCATCTGCCGCCACCGCAGGAACCCGGCGCGGTTGCGGATCTCGCGGCCCAGATAGATGTTCTCGACCACAGACCGGAACGGGATGAGGTTGATTTCCTGGAAGATCGTGCTGATCCCGGCACGCTGCGCCACCTCGGGCGAAGCCGCAGCCCATGGCTTGCCCTCGAACTGGATCGTGCCTGCGTCGTGTTTCACGAAGCCGTTCAGCACCTTGATCATCGTCGACTTGCCGGCGCCATTTTGGCCGATCAGGGCCATGACTTCGCCAGGCAGGACATCGAGGTGCGCACCGACGAGCGCAGGCGCGAGGCCAAAACGTTTGTCGATACCATGCATGCTCAGAAGAGGCTCGTTGGCCATAAAGTGTCCTGGGCTCGGGTCGGTCATTCGCCGCACCCCCGGCATTCCACAATGTCCCGGGGCGCCCACTCCTCGCTCAATTGAACAGCCAAGTCGCAGGACGCACGAAGCCCGATTGAGCCAGGAATGTGGTCTATGCAGGTTGCTCAGCCTGAGGAGTAGTGTGGGCAGGAGGGTTAGGAGGTCCTTCGCGCCTCGCAACCCATTCGAGTCAGGCTTGCCAACTCGAATGGGCCGATGACGATGTCGCTAAAAACGTTAGAAGGCTTCCGGCATATAGCTGGCGATATTTTCCTTCGTGAACAGGCGATCGGTGTTCACCACCCACTCGGGGATCGTCTTGCCGGCGGCATAATCCACCACTGTCTGGAAGGCTTTGGGGCCGAAATGCGGGTTGCATTCAACCAGAACGGCGATCTTTCCGTCGGCGACCGCCTGTGCGGCGTCCTTGGTGCCGTCGATCGAACAGATCATGATGTCCTTGCCGGGGGTTTTGCCAGCAGCTTCCATGGCCGCGATGGCGCCCATGCTCATCTCGTCGTTATGGCCGTAAAGAGCGGTCGCTTCCGGATGCGCCTGGTAAAGCGTCTCGAACACCTGGCGTCCTTTGTCGCGTGCGAAATCGCCGGACTGCGACGCGATGATGACCATATCTGGGAATTTGCTGATGGCGTCCTTGAAACCCTTCATGCGGTCGTTCGCAGGCGAGGAGCCGACGGTACCCTGAAGCTCGATGATCTTGGCCTTGCCGCCGACAGCCTTGGCGAAGGCCTCACCCGCCATATTGCCTTCCTTGACGAAGTCCGAGCCGATAAACGCGACATAGTCGCGGCCGGCCTTGGCCATGGACGCGTCGACGCTGCGGTCGATGCAGAGCAACGGGATTCCGGCGTTCTTGGCCTCCATCACGGCCGGGACGAGCGGCTTTTCTTCGCGCGGGGCCAGCAGGATCACGTCGACCTTCTGGGCGATCATGGAGCGAACGTCGGACACCTGCTTGGCGGCCGATCCGGCCGCATCGGTGTACACCAACTGCCAGCCGCGCTTTTCAGCCTCTTCCTTCATGCTCGCCGTCTGAGCGAGGCGCCATGGATTGTTGCTTTCGGTTTGGGCGAAACCGATCTTGTACTTGTCCTTCTGCTTAAGTTTCGGCAGGCCAGCGGCCCATGCGAGATCGCCGAGACTTGTTGCGGCGAGGCCACCTACGGCAGTGGTCAAAAGCGTGCGGCGTGTGAAAATCATAACTTCTCTCCCTCCATTCGACGACTGGATCTCGTCGAAGCCGAAACCAAGCGGTCTCAGCTGATGTTGAACGTTTTCGATTTGCCCGGATTCTGCGGCCGGTTGATGCGATGCCCTACACGTGCCGCCTCACGGGCAGGCCTCGGAATATTGCACCCTCGCATTGTCTTAGCATGACGCGAGACGAGCGGAATAGACATCCGAAAGCCGTTACCGCGTATAGTGTATTGTCGGATGCTAAACCGGTGTCGCCGCTCGGCTTAAAAACTCCCTCTCGGTCGCATAAGCCTTCTGCGTCCCTCGCCGGGTGATCGAATCGGCCGCATAGGCAGCAGCCTTGCCAAGGGCGACATCAAGCGCGTCACCTGCCACGAAATACCGGGCGAAGCTGCCGATGAAGGCGTCTCCCGCCCCCGTCGTGTCGACCGGCGATACGGGCACTGGCGCGATCGTGCTGGTCTGACCGGGTGTCACGAGAAGCGCGCCACGCGATCCCATGGTCACGATCACGGTCTCGATCCCTTTTCCGATCAGGCTGAGAGCGGCTGTTGCTATCTCATCGGGCGTGCCGACAGGCAGGCCGGTGAGGATCGCAAGCTCGGTCTCGTTGGGCACCAGAAAGGTCGCGTCCTTGATGCGCTCGGGGTCGAGGTCGGGCAGGGCGGGCGCGGGATTGAGCAATGTCTTGATGCCGTGCCGCTTGCCGAACGCGACGGCTGCGTAAACGGTCTCGACCGGGATTTCCAGCTGCAGAAGGATGAGGTCGCAACGCTTGAGATCCTCGGCCGCGGCTTCGATGTCGGGCGGCAGCAGGTCGTCATTGGCGCCTTTCACGATGAGAATCGAGTTCTCGCCGGACGGATCCACCATGATGGGCGCGACACCGCTCGACCGGCCGGGCACTTTGACGACGTGGCTCACGTCGACTCCGCACGCCTTGAGGTTGCCGATCGTATTATCCGCGAACGTGTCATCGCCGACTTTGGTGAGCAGCAGCACATCGGCACCGAGTTTGGCGGCCGCGACGGCTTGGTTGGCACCCTTGCCGCCGTGACCCATCTCGAAGGAGCGCGCCTCGAGCGTTTCTCCCTTGGCCGGCATCCGCGTGACATAGGTGACAAGGTCGACCATGTTGCTGCCGATGACGGCGATCCGTCCTGCCATGTCAGACCTCCCTTACCTCGATGAGCCGGGCAAGCTTTACCGCAGCCTCAGTGTCGACATAACCAAGCTCCGTCGAAAAAGCCACGCGGGCGCCGCCGGGAAGTGAGCGCACGTGGCCCTTGCGGCGCTCGGCCGCGTAGCCCTCCGGCTCGCAGGTGCCCGGCATCGCGAAAGCGCAGGTGCGTTGATCGCTGTTCGCCAGCACCCATCGGATCGCATGGGGCATCGATCGGGGATCGTAGGCAACAGTAAAGCCGTCGCCTTGGGGACGCTGCAGCATGAAACGTACGAGACCATCGGGACCGCCGCGCAGGCCCTTGATGTAGAACACCTGCTCGGGATCGTACCTGGCCGGCTCGGTGAACCGTTCCATACGGGCTGGGTGCTCGGCCAGATCGGCGAGCAGTGTGCGATAGTCATCGTTCGGCCTGACATGGGCCGGGATCGCGGTACGGGTCACCACATGGGCCGTGTCGAAGGGCACGGGTTGCACGATGCGGCCGCCTTCTACGAAGGCGAAGTTCGCGTGGCAGAGGTACATCAGGTCCATGGAGGCCGCCGAAAGGTTTTCAGCCTCCATCACCACCGTGAAGGCCGTCGCATCCTCTCTCAGGATGACGTGCGGCGTCGCGCGATAGTGGGCTCCAAAGCCCATGGCGTAGTCACGCAAACCCGTAATCGCGATGTAGGCGCCGAGACTGTCCTCGCCGCAGGCGAGCCCGGCCTTGTCCATCGGCATGCATGACATTTCCCCATGGAGAGGATGCGTATCCTCAGCCGTCGGGACGCCGTTGCGCAAAAGCCCTGCGTGATAAGCGAGGCAGCCGTAGGTTTCCACAATGCCGGTGGCCTGGCGCGGCTGATCGAACATGCTCTGCATCGCGAGTTCCACGCCATCGAATGCGGCGCGCCAGATCATCTGCCCGAGATAGGGAGAACGGTCACGCTTCCCCGCGCATTGGCAATGCGGATCGCCTCGACGCCGGTGTCGTAGCGAAACAGCGTCGCGCTCAGCGGGCCATGCCGCAGCAGGATCTGCTCCTTTGCGCCGAAAAAGCTTCGATCGAGAGAAATGGAGGTCGTGGGCGTCAAAGATGGCGTCAACTCTGATTTTCTCCCATCTTCAATTTCGTCTTGCGCGATTGTTATAATTGTCACATTGTTGAGTGAGAATTGCATCAAGATCTCAGGGGCGTCAAGCTGGGGCGGCAAAGGTCCTTCACACTAAGCAATCGGAACAGGCGGCTTACCGAGGCATTCAACGATGCTTCCGATTTGCAGGCAGCTTAGAGGTAAGGGTGTTGGACTTGGCGGATCGAAGAAGCAGGCCGCAGTTCCCCTTGGCTGTGCTGCTTCGACCGGCGGACGGCGGCGGCTACGCCATATCGGATGAACAACGATGACACAGGACAGTTCACCCATTCAGCAGGACGGCACCAGGCCCTCGCGTGCGAAGACGGCGCTGCAGACCGTCAAGAGCGTCTTGCCAAAGGCGCTCGTTGGTCCGTCGGAACACCGCAACCCGGGCACGGCCCTGAAGCCCGAATGGTTCGACACGATTCAGGTCAATCTGAGCGCCATCGAGCGGCGCGCGGCCACGATGGGTACACGGCGCTCAGTCAAGAAGAACTATCAGGCGGCGTGGCTCGTCAAGGCGATCACCTGCATCGATCTGACGACCTTGGCGGGCGACGATACGCCCGGCCGCGTCCACCGCCTGGCCATGAAAGCCCGCAGGCCCCTCCGTGACGACCTCGTCGAGGCGCTCGGTCTCGGCGACGCACCCCCGAAGGTCGGGGCTGTTTGCGTCTATCCCACCATGGTCGCGCCCGCCGTGAAAGCGCTGCGCGGGTCCGGAATTCCGGTCGCCTCGGTCGCCACTGGGTTTCCCGCCGGCCTCACCCCGTTGCCGCAGCGGCTCGCGGAAATCCGCTACGCGGTCGAGGAAGGTGCGGGCGAGATCGACATCGTGATCACCCGTGCGCATGTGCTTCTCGGCGAGTGGCAGGCACTTTACGACGAGGTCGCGGCCATGCGTGAGGCCTGCGGGCCGGCCCACCTCAAGGCGATCCTGGGAACCGGCGATTTGAAAACCCTGCGCAACGTCTACAAGGCCTCGATGGTGGCCATGCAGGCCGGCGCGGATTTCATCAAGACCTCGACCGGAAAGGAAGACGTCAACGCCACCATGCCGGTCAGCCTGACGATGATCCGGGCCTTGCGGGACTACGGCGACTTGACCGGCGAGCGCGTCGGCTTCAAACCCGCCGGCGGCCTCAAGACCGCCAAGGATGCCTTGAATTGGCTGACCCTGATGAAAGAGGAACTCGGCCATCCCTGGCTGCAGCCCGACCTCTTCCGCATCGGCGCGAGCTCGATGCTGGCCGATATCGAACGCCAGCTCGAACATCACGTCACGGGCCAATATGCTTCGGCAGCCCACCACGCGATGGCCTAGCGAAGCGTCCTCCCTTCTCCCGCACGAGCGGGAGAAGGTGCCCGGTAGTGCGGATGAGGGTCACCTCAACGCCGAGCTTCCCCTCATCCGACCCGGCTGCGCCGGGCCACCTTCTCCCGCTCGCACGGGAGAAGGGACGCATAGCGGACCCCCTCGATGCCCCAGATCAAAGAGATCCTCGAAACTATGGATTATGGCCCTGCGCCCGAAGCCGCCGATCATGTGCGGGAGTGGCTGAAGGCGCATGCCGCGGGCTTTGGCCACTTCATCGACGGCCGTTTCACGACGCCTGTCGCAGATCAGACCTTCGAGGTGCGAGACCCGGCGCGGGATGAGACAATCGCCACGGTCTCGCAGGGAAGCTCCCAAGATGTCGATGCCGCGGTTGAGGCGGCCCGGGCCGCCCTCGCAGGATGGTCGGCGACACCCGGCCACATTCGCGCTCGGCACCTTTATGCTTTGGCGCGCCACATCCAGAAGCGTGAACGCTTCCTGTCGGTGCTGGAATCCATCGACAATGGCAAGCCGATCCGAGAGTCGCGCGATATCGACATCCCGCTCGTTGCCCGGCATTTCTATCATCACGCCGGCTGGGCCGAACTCATCGCCAGCGAGTTTCCGGACCACGCGCCGGTCGGCGTCTGCGGTCAGATCATTCCCTGGAACTTCCCGCTTCTGATGCTGGCCTGGAAGATCGCGCCGGCGCTCGCGGCGGGCAACACCGTGGTCTTGAAGCCGGCCGAATTCACGCCGCTCACGGCCTTGGCCTTCGCAGAGGTTTGCCGGGAGGCCGGGCTGCCCAGGGGCGTCGTCAATATCGTCACCGGTGACGGCGCGACAGGCGCGGCTCTCGTGAAGCACCCCGGGATCGACAAGGTCGCATTCACGGGTTCGACCGACGTCGGCCGGCTGATCCGCGAGCAGACGGCGGGTTCGGGCAAGAAACTTTCGCTCGAACTTGGCGGCAAGTCTCCCTTCATCGTGTTCGAGGACGCCGACCTCGATGGCGCGGTCGAGGGCGTTGTCGATGCCATCTGGTTCAACCAGGGTCAGGTCTGCTGTGCCGGCTCGCGGCTCCTGGTGCAGGAAGGTGTCGCGGCACGATTCCACGCCAAGCTGAAGCGGCGCATGGCGACGCTGCGGGTCGGCGATCCGCTCGACAAGTCGGTCGACGTCGGCGCCATCGTGGCGCCCGTCCAGCTCCAGCGGATTCGCGAGCTGGTGGCGAAAGGCGAGCAGGAGGGCGCAACTCTCTTCCAGGCCGATACGGCTCTGCCGCAGAATGGTTGCTTCTTCCCGCCGACGCTGTTCACCGACGTGGCGCCAGCCTCCACCATAGCCGAGGTCGAGATCTTTGGCCCCGTGGCCGTCTCCATGACGTTCCGGACGCCCGACGAGGCCGTGGCGCTCGCCAATAACACCCGTTACGGCCTTGCCGCCTCCATCTGGTCGGAAAACATCAACCTCGCGCTCGACACGGCCGCCAAGGTGAAGGCGGGCGTCGTGTGGGTGAATTCGACCAATATGTTCGATGCCGCCGCCGGCTTCGGCGGCTACAAGGAAAGCGGATTTGGCCGCGAGGGCGGTCGCGAGGGACTGGCCGAGTATCTCGTTCCCGCTTGGCTGAAAAGCTTGCCAAAGGCGGAAGACGTACCGGCCCTGACGCTGTCGGCCCTGCCGGCCGAGACCGACGCCGGGGGAGCGGCTACGCTGACCATCGACCGCACGGCCAAGCTCTACATCGGCGGCAAGCAGACCCGTCCGGACTCAGGCTATTCCACGACGGTCCGCGATGCCGCGGGAGCGCCGCTGGGGCAGGTTGGCCTCGGCAATCGGAAGGACATCCGCAACGCGGTCGAGGCCGCCGCCAAGGCTGGCGCCTGGGGTGCCGCCACCGCCCACAACCGCGCGCAGGTTCTCTACTACGTGGCCGAAAACCTGCACGCGCGGGCGCCCGAATTCGCGCAACGTCTCTTGGCGACTGGCGCGTCGCCGGAGCGGGCGGAGCGCGAAGTGGCGGCCGCCGTCGAACGTACCTTTTTCTACGCCGCCTGGGCCGACAAATATGACGGGCAGGTTCATGCCACCCGGTCCCGCCATGTCACCTTGGCCATGCATGAGCCCTGGGGCGTCATGGGTCTCGTCTGCCCTGACGAGGCGCCGCTTTTGGGCTTCGTGTCCTTGCTGATGCCGGCGATCGCCATGGGCAACCGCGCCGTGATCGTTCCCTCGGTCGTTCAGCCGCTTCTCGCCACGGAGTTCTATCAGGTTCTCGACACGAGCGATGTGCCGGCCGGCGTCGTCAATATCGTCACGGGGGAACGGGAGCCTCTGGCACGAACACTGGCTGAACACCACGACGTCGCGGCCCTGTGGTATGTGGGCTCGCGCCAGGGGTGCGCCGCGGTCGAAAAAGCCTCGGCCGCCAACCTCAAAGGCACCTGGGTCAGCGATGGCCGGGTGCGCGACTGGTTCTCGGCCGAGCAGGGGCAAGGACGGGAATATCTGCGTCATGCCACCCAAGTGAAGAACATCTGGGTGCCTTATGGCGAGTAGCCGCTCCATCCATTGGGCCACATGACGCGACGGATGGGTTTGTCATCGTCATGGGAAACGTTGAGTGTGAACAGCTGAGGGGCGAGGTCGAGCGTCGATGGCGGTGAGCAAGGCCAAGCGCGTCGCCGCCCTTGCCGATGGGCTCTCCGAGCGGCGCGTGATGCATCTTCGCGACGCGGCCAGCATGCTCGGCGTCTCTGAAATGACGGTCCGGCGCGACATCGCCGACCACGCCGACCAATTCACTTACCTCGGCGGCCACATCATGCTGGCTTCCGAAATCGAACCCGACAGACCCTACGAACTCGCAACCGCGGCGGACAGCCATGCCCAGGCGAAGCGAGACGCTTGCGTTCATGCGGCCAAACACATCCGGGACGAGGAAACGATCTTCATCGACTGTGGGACGACGCTGATCCATATGATCGACCTCATCCCCGACACGGCTGCCGTCACGGTGATCTGCTATGCCCTGAACGTCGCCGAACGGCTGGCGCGGCGGCCCAACATCACGATGCTGATGTTGGGGGGATTGTTCTACCCGGCCTCGGCTTCGTTCTCGGCACACCAGGATCTGGCGCTCCTCGACGGGATCGGCATCAATGTCGCGTTCCTGTCGGCGGCCGGGGTCGACGCCAAGCGCGGCGCCACCTGCGAGCATTTTCATGAGGCTCAGGTCAAGCGGAAGGTCTTGTCGCTGGCGCGCGAGAGTTACCTCGTGGCTGACACGAGCAAGATTGGGAAGCTGAAGCGGGCTTTCTTCGCGCCCCTGGGTGCCTTCACGGCCCTGATCGCGGAAAACGGCGAAATCATACTACCGGCGGACTGAAGCGACCGCGATCGTCTCGCCGCGCCAGACCTCGGGTGCCACGGCCCGG
Organism: Lichenifustis flavocetrariae; assembly: GCF_026130545.1. GTDB lineage: Bacteria > Pseudomonadota > Alphaproteobacteria > Rhizobiales > Beijerinckiaceae > Lichenihabitans > Lichenihabitans flavocetrariae. The sequence goes on from NZ_JAMOIM010000001.1 coordinate 536,354, forward strand.
CCGCTCTCGGCGGCCGCATAGGCGGCATCCACCAAGGCGTAGGTGTTGAGGTTGTCTGCTCCGCTGGTCTCGGCCTCGCGGCCGGCCCGCCACGCCGCGATGATAGCCCTCTGGGTGAGCAGCACGCTTTCCTGAGCCACATGCCAGGGCGCTTGCGTCCACGGCAGCAGAGGGGATCCGATCGAACGCTCACTTACCTCATTCCCGGATGTCACGACCATCCGGAAATCCTCATGCACTTTGATGGAGCCTGTCTCGCCTTCGATGGTGACGAGCGTCTGGGGAAAGGAATCCGGAATCTGTCGCGCCTCGTAGGTGCATTCGACGAGGCTAACGGCGCCCGACGTATGGCGAAGAAGCATGGTGGCCGTGTCTTCGCCGACATTTCGCGGATTGCGCTGCTGGGTTTCGCAAGACAGATGGCGCACCTCGCCCAGGAAGACGCGGGCGAGATCCAGAACGTGAATGCCGACATCCAGAATGGCGAGCTTCTTATCCTGATGAAAATAGGGCTGGGTTTTGTAGACATCGAAGCCGGTGCGGAACGCGAAGCGGCCCCACGTCGGTGCCCCGATCGCACCGGAAGCGAGAACCTCGCGGACCGCCTGCATCGGCGCCTGAAAGCGAAAATTTTCATGGACCGCAAGCGGCACGCGCGCAGCCCTGGCGGTCTCGACCATCGACACACATTGCTGCCAGTCGGACGCGAAAGGTTTCTGGACGATCGTTCGCACCCCGTGACGGACAGCGAGGCACACCAGATCGTGATGCGTCTCCATGCGGGTCGCGATGTCGACGAAATCGAGCTGCTCGCTCTCGAACAGGGTTTGCGGGTCGGTGTAATGGCGAGGAACACCGAAGGTGTCGGCGGCCGCTTTCGCCTTGACCGGGTCGATATCGCAAACTGCGACGAGCTCGATGCCCTCTGCCCGCATGTCGCGCCAGGCATTGAGATGGTTCTGGGCGAAGAACCCGCAGCCGATCAAGGCACCGCGCATGTGAATTCCACCTGTGATGATTGCTTCGACGAGCCCGCGTCAGTTTTGATGCAGTCGGGGCCTATCGCCGGCGCAGCGCCTCGACGCCCGGAAGCACCTTGCCCTCCAGCCATTCCAAGAATGCCCCGCCTGCGGTCGAAAGGTAGGTGAAGTGGTCGGCGACGCCGGCGCCATTCAGCGCCGATACCGTATCGCCTCCGCCCGCAACCGTAACCAGAGACCCGCTTTCCGTCAGCTTCGCGGCGGCTTGCGCCACACGGGTCGTGCCGGTGTCGAAGGGCTTCAGCTCGAAGGCGCCGAACGGTCCGTTCCACACGATCGTCTTGGCGCGTTGCAAGATGGCTGTGATCGCATCGATCGACTTCGGTCCAATGTCGAGAATCATTTCGTCGGGCGCGACGTTGTCGACATCGACGACCCGAGACGCGGCGCCGGCCTTGAACTCCTTGGCGACCGTCGCGTCGACGGGAAGCACGATCTCGCACTTACCCGCGTTGGCGAGGATCTGTCTGGCCGTATCCGTGAGGTCGTGCTCACATAATGATTTGCCGACATCCTTGCCCTGCGCGGCCAGGAACGTGTTGGCCATGCCGCCGCCGATGATCAGGATATCGACCTTCTTGACCAGATTGCCCAAGAGATCGAGCTTGGTCGAGACCTTGGCCCCGCCCACGATCGCGGCCACGGGACGTTCCGGCTTTTCAAGCGCGCGTGTCAACGCATCGAGTTCGGCCTGCATCGAGCGGCCCGCATAGGCTGGAAGACGTCGGGCGAGACCTTCGGTGGAGGCATGGGCACGATGGGCGGCCGAGAAGGCGTCGTTGACGTAGATGTCGCCCAGCGCCGCGAGCTCGTCGATGAAGGCGTCTTCGTTCTTTTCCTCACCCTTGTGAAACCGCGTGTTTTCGAGCAGCAGCACGTCACCGTTCTTCATGGCGGTGACAGCCGCGACGGCCGGCTCTCCAATCGTATGCGGCACGAAGCTCACGTGGTGACCGACATGGTCGATCATGGCCTCGGCCACGCGCCGGAGCGAATTGATCTCGTCCGGTCCGCCCTTCGGCCGTCCGAAGTGAGCGAGCAGGATCACTTTCCCGCCAGCATCGGCGATATGTCGGATGGTCGGTACCACGCGCTCGATCCGGGTGGTGTCGCTCACCCGGCCGTTTTCCATCGGAACGTTCAGATCGACACGGACCAGGACCCTTTTACCGGCCAGATCCGCATCGTCGAGAGTGCTGAAATCGCTCATGGAAGTCTCCGTCGTCATTCTCCCGTGCGAACGGAAGAGCTTGGGTTCATACATCTCGGATCAGGAAGGCCGCTTGCCCTTTCCCTCGCCGGCAGGGGCAGGGGGCGCAACGACCGACCCGACGCTTCGTTTTTAAAAAACTCGATCCGCTCCCACACTCAACCTCATCTCCTCTTCACAAGGGAAAAGGAGATTCTTCCCTGACGAGTGGACGCCTTATAGCGGGAGCGCGAGGGAGGCGGTGACCGCTAGATGAGCTTCGCCATGGCGATGGCCGTGTCGCCCATGCGGTTCGAGAAGCCCCATTCGTTGTCGTACCAGGACACGACGCGCACGAAGGTGCCGTTGATCACCTTGGTCTGATCCATGTGGAAGATCGAGGACCGGGGGTCGTGGTTGAAGTCGCTGGAGACGTTCGGCTGCGTCGTGTAGCCGAGCACGCCCTCGAGTTCGCCTTCGGCGGCCTTCTTCATGGCCTCGTTGATCTCCGCGATGCTGGTCGCGCGCTTCGTCACGATCTTCAGGTCAACGAGCGACACATTGGGGGTCGGCACCCGGATTGCCGATCCGTCGAGCTTGCCCGCGAGTTCCGGCAGCACGAGGCCGATGGCCTTTGCGGCACCCGTGGAGGTCGGGATCGACGACAGCGAGGCCGCGCGCGCCCGGTAGAGGTCCTTGTGCATCGTGTCGAGCGTCGGCTGGTCGCCCGTGTAGCTATGGATCGTCGTCATGAAACCATGCTCGATCCCGACGGTCTCATTGAGCACCTTGGCGATGGGCGCGAGGCAGTTGGTGGTGCAGGACCCGTTCGAGACGATCAGATGATCCTTCGTGAGCGTCTTGTCGTTTACGCCGTAGACGATCGTCGCATCGGCGCCGTCGGCCGGGGCCGAGACCAGGACGCGCTTGGCGCCGGCCTTGAGATGAGCCGAAGCCTTGTCCTTCGAGGTGAAGATGCCGGTGCATTCCATGGCGATGTCGATGCCGAGGTCCGCGTGCGGCAGCGTCGACGGATCCTTGATGGCCGTGACCTTGATGGGGCCGTAGCCAACGTCGATCGTGTCGCCCGAGACCTCCACCTTGTGCGGAAAGCGGCCATGCACGCTGTCGAATCGCAGCAGGTGGGCATTGGTCTCGACCGGGCCGAGATCGTTGATCGCCACCACCTGAATGTCGGTGCGTCCCGATTCCACAATGGCCCGGAGGATGTTCCGTCCGATACGTCCGAAGCCGTTGATGGCAACTTTCACGGTCATTTCGTTTTCTCCTTCACACGGACGACTTGCCTCAAGCCGTTCCGCTCAGCAATCTTGAACTTGGAGCGCGCCGGCACGCCGAATCAGACGGGGTGGTTCGGAAAACGGCCGCCCCGCGGGACGACACCCCTTTTCAAGCCGCAGCTTGTACGGCAAAGCTGTTGCCGCCGCTACAGGCAAGGATGGCTGTTTTGATCCATGGCGTTGCCCGACCGCTTGCACAATGCCGTCAAGAGCTTGACGTCCGCGCTTGATCTTCTGGACGCCGCCGTTGAGCGGCGCATGCAGGCCGACGCGGCCCGCGGGGATCTCGAACAGGAACTGTCCGTTATGGCGGAGGACCGCGCGCGCCTCGCCGACGATCTCGACCGGGCACTCACCAAAACCGAGCGTGTCGAGCGCGCCAACCGCGCGGTCGCGGAACGTCTCGATCGCATGAGCGAGGCCTGCACGGCGCTTCTCGATCAGGCCCCGCCCGAAGAACCTCCGCAGCCCTGACCGCGATATAGAAGAGCAATGGCCCAAGTCAGCGTTTCCATCGCCGGTCGCAATTATCGCATGGCTTGCGACGATGGCGAGGAAGGCCATCTCACGGAACTGGCGGCGCGCCTCGACGCGAAGATCACCGAGCTTCGAGGCCATTTCGGCGAAATCGGCGATCAGCGCCTGACCGTGATGGCAGCGCTGACCATTGCGGACGATCTCAGCCGCGCCGACCAGAAGATCGAGGATCTCGAAAGCGAAGTGAAGCGCCTGAGCGGGCTCGACGCGGAGATCGAGGCGCGGGTCGCCGCGGCGGGCGAAGCCGTTGCGGGCTCGATCGAGGAAGCCGCGCGGCGGATCGAACGTGTGGCACGGCAGCTGGACGGCGCCCGCCGGCCCTGAACGCGCATCGTTCCACCGGCCCTGGAAGGCCGCAGGGGTGGCGCTTTGCCGCCGAATTTGCTTTGACGCCGCCTGCTTCCATGCTTGGACCTGTCTTATGATCCGTTCCGCCCTGATGACCGTCATGACCGCAGCCGCCCAAAAGGCGGGGCGAGGCCTCAAGCGTGATCTCGGTGAGATCGAGAACCTGCAGGTCTCGATCAAAGGGCCAGGGGACTTCGTGACGGCCGCCGACAAACGGGCCGAGAAGGTCCTGTTCGAGGAATTGTCGCGCGCCCGGCCCGGCTATGGATTCATCATGGAGGAGGGCGGGGTCGTCGAGGGAACGGACAAGAGCCACACCTGGCACATCGACCCACTCGACGGCACCACGAATTTCCTGCATGGCCTCCCGGTCTTCGCCATTTCGATCGCGCTGGTGCGCGACGAGCAGATCGTGGCGGGCCTCATCTTCAACCCGGCAACGGACGAGATGTATGTGACCGAGAAGGGGCAGGGCGCCTTTCTCAACAACACCCGGTTGCGCGTCGCGGCGCGTCGCAACCTGGCCGAGTCGTTGATAGGCTGCGGCATCCCGCCGCTCGCGAGGGCCAAGCATCATCCCGTGTTCCGCGCCGAGTTCGGGGCGCTCCTGGCGGTTGCCGGCAACATGCGGCGCCTGGGTTCCGCGGCCCTCGATCTCGCGTCCGTGGCCGCCGGGCGGTTCGATGGCTATTGGGAGCGCAACATCCATAGCTGGGATGTCGCCGCCGGCATCCTCCTGGTGCGCGAGGCCGGAGGGTTCGTCAGCACGGCCGACGGCAAAGACGACGTCCTCGACGGCGGCAGTATCGTGGCCGGCAATGAGTATATTCACCGCAACATGCTCGCCACACTTCGGCAGGCGCATTGAGCCAAACGATCCGTGGCGGTTTCGCGTGAGTTCCCGGAACCATTCTGTTAAAGGTTGCAAAAGGCTGTGCGGGAGCGCGCGCGTGGCCGCAACCGGATCGGATTGATGGCCTCACGTGGTGATCCCTTTCGCCTGTCCTCACCCCGGGTCTTCCTGGTCAGGATGGTGGTTTTCCTGATCCTTGTCGGCTTCGTGGCTCTGATCCTCTATCGGCAGATCCAGACAGCCTTCCTGGCCAATCCGGCCCTCAACGGGCTCATTTTCGGCGTCGCGGCAATCGGTGTGATCCTTGGCTTGCGACAGGTCATCCGCCTGTTTCGCGAGGTGCGGTGGGTCAATGGACTCCGGCAACAGACCAACGACGCGCCCCCGCCGGTTCTGCTGGCGCCGCTGACCACCATCTTCCGCCAGGGATCGACGGATCGCGCGATCCCGACACTCACCCTGCGCGCCGTGCTCGATGCGGTCGGGTCCCGGCTCGACGAGTCTCGCGAGCTCGCGCGCTACCTCACAGGCCTGCTGATTTTTCTCGGCTTGCTCGGGACCTTCTGGGGTTTGCTTGCAACGGTGGGCTCGATCTCGGGCGTCATCCAGTCCATGCAGGTCACCGGCGATGCCGGGACGATGTTCGACGATCTCAAGAATGGCTTGGCGGCGCCGATCGCCGGCATGAGCGTCTCCTTCACCTCGTCGCTGTTCGGCTTGTCGGGCTCGCTCGTGCTGGGCTTTCTGGACCTTCAGGCCGGGCAGGCGCAAAATCGTTTCTTCACCGAACTGGAAGACACGCTGTCGACCTTCACCACCGAAGCCGCCGGTGAGGGCTCCGAGGCTGCGGCCGTCGCGCTTCCGCCGGGGCTGCAGGCCGCGCTCGACAAGATCGCGGCCGGAACCGACCAGTCGAGCAGCCGGGCCGCAACCGTTGCCATGGCCAATCTCGCCGAGGGCATCCAAGGGCTCGTGCAGCACATGCGCTCGGAGCAGCAATTGATCCGCGACTGGGTCGAGACTCAATCGAGCCAGAGCAACGAGACGCGCCGCCTGCTGGAACGCATGGTGCGTGAGAAGGAGATGCGCTGATGGCGCTCGCCCGCGCCCGGCGTAGCCACCGTCAGGTCGACTATTGGCCCGGCTTCGTCGATGCGCTGTCGGTGATGCTTCTCGTCATCACCTTCCTGCTTTCCGTCTTCATGCTGTCGCAGTTCTACATGTCACGTGAGGTGACCGGCAAGGACTCGGCCTTGAGCCGGCTCAACCGGCAGATCGAGGAACTGACCTCACTGCTGGCGCTGGAACGGTCGAAATCGACCAGCGATCAATCGAGTCTCGCCTCGCTGCAATCGACGCTCGATGCGACCACCAAGGAGCGGAACCGCCTGCAGGGCGTGATCGATGCCGGCGTCCTGGCCGGTGCGTCGGAGGCCGCGCAGGCGAGCTCCGAGACTGCCGCTGTGGCAAAAGAAAAGGACAATACGGCGCGGGCGTTTGCCCAGATCGATATCCTGAACCAGCAGATTTCCGCCCTTCGCAAGCAATTGTCAGCTCTGGAAGACGCGCTCGGCGCTTCCGAATCGCGCGATAAGGAGAGCCAGGCCAGGATTGCCGAACTCGGATCCCGCCTCAATGTGGCCTTGGCCCAGAAGGTCCAGGAACTCGCCCGCTACAGGTCGGATTTCTTCGGACGGCTGAGGGAGATCCTCGGCAATCGGCCCGGCATCCGGGTCGTCGGCGATCGCTTCGTGTTCCAATCGGAGGTTCTGTTCGACTCGGGGCAAGCCACCATGAGTCCGGACGGGCGGGCTGGAATGGACCAGCTGGCCGCCGCCATCATCGATCTCGAGCGTGAGATCCCACCGGACATCCCGTGGATCCTGCGCGTCGATGGCCACACCGACAAGCGCCCCATCACGTCGCCGCAGTTCAAATCGAACTGGGACCTGTCTGCATCGCGCGCCATCGCGGTGGTGCAATATCTGGTGACAAAGGGCGTCGACCCGCAGCGGCTGCTCGCTGCCGGTTTCGGTGAGTTCCAGCCGATCGACCCCGGCGACAGCGAGGAAGCCTTGCGCCGCAATCGACGCATCGAGCTCAAATTGACGGAACGGTGACCCTTTCGATCCGAGAGGCGGACGATCGCGATTTTGCGGCGATGGTCGATGTCTGGGCCGAAGCCTGGACGGCCCTGCTGCCTCACATCGACTTTGACGCACGTCGGCCGTGGTTCACCCAATACCTCGGTACATTGCGACAAGAGGGCGCCATCCTTCTTGCCGCTTTCGATGCGGCGGACCGTGTTCAGGGTTTTGTGACGGTCGATCCTGGCAAGCAGGAGGTCGACCAATTGGTCACGGCTCTTGCCGTGCAGCGGCGCGGTGTCGGGCGACAGCTTCTACACCTGGCCAAGGAACGGTCCCCTGTTGGCTTATCGCTGACCGTGAATGTGATGAACACGCGCGCGCTTGGCCTCTACCTGAGCGAAGGCTTTGTGGTTGTCGGCGACGGGGTCAGCTCACGATCCGGCCTGCCGGTTCATCACATGCGCTGGACTGGTTCCGAGGGTCACGCACTCGTTTGAACGTGCAATCGGCTGGCGCGGTGCGTGCTCGCTGAAGCACGACTGCCATCGTCATCTCGACGAGCGGTCGATCCGGCCGGGATACGTTCCTGTGAGGGACGCCCACATGTCGAACCCTGCGCTCATCGATGCCAGAACATTGGACGCGTGATCGCGTTAAACCAGTTGCCAAATGCCGCGCGACCCACTAACTCTCCGCCCATGGTTGACCAAAGCGCGCTGCGGCCCGTTTCTGGTTCATCTTGTGCGCGCTCGTAGCTCAGCTGGATAGAGCACCAGACTACGAATCTGGGGGTCAGGAGTTCGAATCTCTTCGAGCGCGCCAATGAAATCAACCACTTAGATGCCCTTTTCAGATAAGTTTGCTTCCGGTAGAAACGACATCGGAAGCATATCGGAAGCAGGCCGACCCCCGCGAAGAAGGCCGGGCCAGGGATGTCAGTCAGCGAAGCCGATTACGCGGAGGGTGCTCGGCGGCGGCGCCGCAGGCTGGCCAAGCATCTCGGCAAGGTTCCTGCCGGCGCGGCGAGCAACCGATTTCGGATCCTCGGTGTAGCGCTTGCGGCGCTTCACCGGCCGGCGCCAACCGTCCTGTTCTTCGCAGCTTTGCTCATTCGGGCGCCCAGCCCAATCCCTCTGATCCAGCCGCGAATCGAGGGCCGCAAGCGAGGGCTCGTTGTCGGGCTCCTCATCGTGTGGCTGGCTTTGGATGCAAGCGCCTTCGTCTTCGCAGACAGGCTCGCAATCATCGAATTTCGGTGATCGCTTGCCCGCGGCCCATCGGCGCTGGTCAAGCGTGCCAACGGTCACCACACATGAGCCGCCCAGGGAGGACGTCCCCATCCATCCTTCCGGCGAGCCAAGCGTCGGCTCGACCTCGGGATCGCCGTCCAAGGCGTCGAGGGCCTCGATCAGGATCTCGATCGCGGCTTCTGCTTGCTTCCTTCGGAGTCGAGCCAAGGTGCGCAGCGTGTCGGGCGAGAAGGCACCGTCAGCCAGAATGTCTGAGAGCTGATGATCAAGCATCGCGCCCTCCCTTGAAAAGGAGGACTCCAGGATGCGCCTGGACAAGGCCGGCGCGCGGCGGGGCTGCAGCGGCGAGCCTGATCGGGCTGGGCGGGATGAGGATGTCGAGCAGCTCATACAGCCGAGCCGTAGTGCGGTCCCGGAGCGCGCTTAGGGCCAGGAACTCGCTTTCGAGATCCACTCGGCAAGGAATGCGGCCGACGGCGCCAAGTGGCGGACCGTCAGGCATAGGTGTGCTATTGGCGGGAGCAGCCATGGCGAGACTCCAAGAAGTTTCGGTGTGGTCAGGGCTGGATCGGAAGGTTGCACCCTTTCGCCCAGCCCGCCTTTCTGGTACACCTTTATCATGGACACGTCAATAAAGGTACACCAGAAAAAAGGACGCGGTCGTCCTGCGACAGGGCGAGGCCCCGCAGTCACATCCAGACTTACTGATGAGATTGTTGCCGGACTCGATGCCTACTCCGACCGTCAGCCAGATCCCAAACCCTCGCGCTCTGAGATGATTCGGAAGATTTTGGAAGACCGGCTTGTCCATGAAGGGTTGATCGAGGCAGGTCCGGCGGTCGGGACGCGAACCTAGCTCGAGGTCACCTGCTTAGGATTGGAAACAGCGAAATCAAATGACGGAAGGTTCAACTTGAGCAATCAGGATCCTGATTTCATTTCCGGAAGGATGGACGACGCCGAGAAGGCCTATGCTGATCGCGTCCATCAGGATCGGTCCAAGGCAATCGAATTCTCGAAAGATTACGGCACCGCGACCATCCGATCGCTGTTCCTGCTGAATGGCGGTGCGGCGGTAGCAGTTCTCTCCCTCATTGGAGCGCTCATCGCCCGGACGACCGACGCATCCGCGTTGCTTGCAGCGAAGCTCGTGAATGGGGTTAGCTTTGCCCTGTGCTCGTTTTGCGTAGGTCTCGTCTTCGCGGTTGTGCCTATGGCACTCGGCTACATCAACTTCATGCTGATTGCACACACGGTTCCTACACCGCTGGAACTATTCGCAGCCTACCTTCGCAACTTCGAGCACAGCCGATCAACGGTTCAGGCAAACAAATGGGCTATCCGAACCATGTGGATGGCCATCGTCGCCGCATTTGTGTCTGCCGCATTGTTTAGCCTTGGAGTTTTTCTGGTATACCGCGCCTTTGACAAAGCCACGAGCGGCTGAATCAACTAAGGCCCCAAACTAACCGTTTCGCGCGGCATGAGGTTTTTTGCGTACGATCCGGTAGGCGCGTAGCGACCGCAAGAGTCTGGCGGAGCGACGCCCGGGTGCGGAAGGATGGCGAACCATACGGCCAACCCGAGTGCCCCCGACGCTTCGTAATTAACCAAGATTGACAATTTGTCATGTCTCCACCGTAACTGGATTCCCAATTCGAAAAAGCTCGAATGGCGAAAAAAGGAGGAGGCGCATGCAAAGCAGTCTTTGGGCGGGCTTGGCCGTAGCGACGGCCGTTATGATCCCAAGCATCTCACAAGCGCAGACACTGAACCTGAGCTTCAGCGGTCCAGGTGTGGCTGCCGCGTTGACCCTTACGGTCTCACCCGATCCGAATACCGGCCCGTTGGGTACTTCGCCGAATCAGTACGACCCTGTTGGCGCGTATACCATCGATTCGGTAAGCGGCACGTTTTCCGACACCAACAACGGGCTTGGCATCACGAATGCAGCCGTAACCGGCTTTGCAAGTTTAAATCAGGTGGACCCGGAGCCTGGCAACCTGCTTGCGCCCGCTAGTTTTAGCCTCTTCACTGTCACCAATGGCGTTGATGATGGCTCCGGACACCCCTCACCGGGGCTTCACTACGACAATCTATTCTATCCAAGCGGATCGCCGCAGACCGCGACCGACTATCCGTTCCACGGTGGCGCGTTCGACATCTACGGCCTGGTGTTCACAATTGCCGGCGGTGATGCCGTGAACCTCTGGAGCAACGGCAATACGCCCGGCGGCCTGAACTACGGGGTTGCGGTTACCGACGGGGCCGACGTCTTGGATTACACAAGCGGTGTGTCAGCAGTCCCGCTTCCATCCTCTGCCCCCATGTTCGGCGCGGCTCTCCTGGCCCTCGGTGCTATGGGCTATGCGGCTAAGCGCAAGAAGGCTGCTGCCGCAGCCTGACACCGCTTGTTAAAGCCTCCTGGCCGCGGTCAGTAGGCAGGCAAGTCAACGCGAGACACCCGCGGCGAGAGCTGCGGGTGTTCTTGTGCGCAGCGTCGTACTCATCAGCCAGCCACATCTTGGCCTGGCCCTCGATCAGCAATGCATCGCCTTGGGCCTTGTAGGCGGCGGAGATCCCGTTCACCTCGCGTCAACCCTGATCCAGCATTGTGGCCCGGCAGACGCGCCGCCGCGTACCTCAGATATACGGATGGCGGCGCGTCGGCACGCCTGCTTCGAGAGGGTTGGCCGGGCCGCCCGGCACTGTCGTGCTTCGCCAGCCGAGAGGTGCGCTCTCTAACAGTCGCGGCCTGTCATCGGGAAGCAACTCACTTGCCTCGCGACACGCTCGCGCTCAGATCTTCAATCGGCCGTGGCTTGGATCCCACTATCACGATGATCGCGCTGAGGATAAAAAGCATGATGTAGGGGAAAATGCTTTGGCGACGGATGCGGACGAATCGGCGTGTTTTGCGAGGGGGAAGATTGCTGGGCATCCAAGCATCCTACCTTTTGCAGGTCGCTACATTGAGGTCGCACTGCACTCCGCAATTCATCAAATCCCGCCGATGACCTTTGCCATGACCACGAGCACGACGACGCCTACTAACGCCATCATCGCGACAATGGGCCAGACCTTCTTGGCGACGCCTGAGGACGGGTCGGCTCGAAGGGCAGCTTTGCTGGTTGATGCCTCTTGCCGACGAGCCAGCGCGATCTCTTCTGGTAGGGGCGAATGGCCACCGGCTTCATCGTCAGTGCCAAGTGGTGAGAGGCCAAGATCATGCACGGCGACACCTTCGCCGGCCCGAGCGACGTGAATGTCTTGCTTCAACTGGGCAACCGTGTCGCTGCCGCCTTGTGCTGATGTCTTCATGCGGAAGCAACGTGCAAGCGGTGAAAACGTATCTGCGCACATCGCCGCAGTAGAAAGATACAAAGGCAGATCGAGCCAACAAAGCCGGTTCAAGTTGGTGTCGAGGCTGCCGCGGGATCCTTGCGCGAGGCTGGTGCGCGTCAATTCCGACAAACCTCGACCGCACGGTGATCCACGCTGGCACATGGTATGAGGCTTATCACAGACAGGCCTCCAACCATACGGTACGCTCCCGGCTGTGAAATCGGCAAAGGCCATTCCCCTCAAACAAGTCGCCGCGCTCCCGTTGATGGTGGACGGACTCGGCGGCGTGCGGGTGATGCTCATCACTTCGCGAGAGACCAAGCAATGGGTCATCCCAAAAGGCTGGCCTATGAAGGGGCTGAAGGATTGGGAGGCCGCAGCGATCGAGGCCCGGCAAGAGGCCGGTCTCGTGGGAAAGGTGAAGCGAAAGCCGCTCGGCAGCTATTCCTACTTCAAGCGCTTTCCCGACCGGTTCGAACTCGTTCAGGTGACGGTCTACCCGCTTTGGGTTCAGCGCGAGCTGGATGATTGGGCAGAGCGGTGCGAGAGGCAGAGCTTCTGGCTGGCACCACGGATTGCGGCCGACCTCGTTCAAGAGACCGACCTGGCGGAACTCATCCGGCCGATGGCTGAAATCGGGTCAGGTGTGCTTGCTATCTAAGTCCGGTTTTCTCGCTTTGCCCAGGTGACGAAGTGGTTGCACTGATTGATCGCTGGTATGATGAAAAACAGCTTTCTCCACGAGAGCGGCTTGTCGCAGTGGCTCGCTGGTTCTTGGGAACTCCGTACCAGTTCGGGGCCAAATCAGCTAAGCCGCTTGATGGCCTTGCTCTTCATAAGCTTCGGCCGACGGATTGCTCCGGTCTCGTAAGGGCGATCTATGACGAGGTGTTCCCTGAGGCTGGCCTTGCTTCAAGGAAAGACCTTGGTGCCCAGGCGTTGCTGACCTGTCGGTTATTTCAAGATGTCGAGAGCCCCGACAAAGGAGACATCATTTGTTGGAAAACGCATGTCGGAATCGTTGCCGATCCAGGCGGCCGAACGATGATCCACGCACCTGGAGAGGGAAAGCCAGTCCGAATCCAGGATTGGAAATGGATGCCGGCCAATCCGACCTTTCGTAAGTGGCAGGATCTCTGACACCCGTTCACAGCCCGGACTGCCGGTTACAGCGCTGACACGCAATCCCGCGCGCACATTCCCCGTCAGGGGGAGCTCGTGAAGATGGTTGTCTTAGGCGCTGCGCTTGCCGCGATGATGGCGTGCGCGGGTTGCGGCGCGCGTACATCGGAATAGGCCCTTCGCCCGACGGCTTCATCAGCCGGGTCGCTCGAAAAGTGCCCCGCATTGCTCATAGACCGATTGCGACCGGCGCCGCGGGCATTCCGACGTCAAGATGACCAGGAGATCCGTCAACCGCGCGTCGCCGCCCGGGATGGACAAGCGAAGGTGCTCGACCAGGAGAACGTCGCGGCGCCCGCATCTGGCACAGGCCACGATGATCTCGGGATGCGGCCACGTCGAGAGCCGAGGCACCTCGCCAGGAAGCCGCGGCTGGGAAGCGGCAGGCCGTTTCGGCACGTCTTCACGAGCGGGAGGCCGGCGGCGATGCACCGGCTCGTTCGGATGATCGATCGGCGGCAGGTTGTGGTCGAGATCGACGAAGCGGGCGCCGCAGCGCGGCTCGTACTTTCTCGGGTTCGAGCGCCACCACGGGCAGTCGTGTGCGAGGTCGGCAAGAAGGCCCTCAAGGCTCTGCTCCGGACCGTAGCGGGCCGCCAGGCGGGCCAAGCGGTAGCAGCCGCGCCGATCGCACAGCACGCAATTGATCCGCACCACGACCCAGGGATATTGCGCGAGTGTCTTCGGGCGAACCATCTGCCAGAATGTGAACAGATAGAGAACGACGACAAGGGTTCTGCTACGATCGCGGCAAATGGTCGGGGGATGATGATGACGAACGTGACCTATTACGTCGTGGTGCCTTTCCTGCGGGATGAGGACGGCATGTTGTCGCCGGGAGAGGCAAAGGAAGCACTGAATAGCGAAGCGGCCCGGCGCCGTGCGCAAGCCGTGGCGACGGCGACCGGCAATGTCGGCGCCATCGCATTCTCACGCACGGGTGATCCGGACAGCGGTGACTTCGCGGAGGGTGTAGTGCTCGCCAGCTTCGGTGAGGTCGACCCGGATGCGTTGGGAGGATAGCGTCTCGTCAAGCCTGATCGCGTTGACCCTATCGAAGCCTTGCGCCATCTCGACCCCGAGGGCGCCCTTGCCGGACTCGACCTTACCGACGCGGAAGGGATGGCGATCCGAGCGGCGTGCGCTCTGGTCGGCATGCAGCGAGATCCGCCGGTCGCGGTAATGCCGCGGTCCGGGCTGCGCTTATCGACTACTTGATCGGCGTCGGATTGTGGCCGGCGGCGAGGCCGAAGGTATGACGGCGATCGTGTTGCTGCAGCGTGAGCCACCGGCGCGGCCAGCGATGTGGCGATCCATCACATCAAAAGTTAGTGGCGATGGTCCATAATACCGTGATCGCTACATGGCCGGGCCCGCATGCTGCACACGATCTGGCTCTGGATGATCTTGCCAGCCGTCAAGGCGGACGCGGATCGGCTTATGGCTGCCAATCCGTATCGAGCTCTCGCCGCTGCGATGGCAGGCGCGAAGGGCGACTTGGAGGCAACCGGTGACGGGCACTGGCACGATGTCGCGGCCGAGATCAAGCGCCGACGAAGCCGTGCTTCCCGCATGTGGTCGCGATGTCTGTGAGCGCGATGGCCGAATTCCAGAGAGGTGAGACACCGGGCGCAGGACGCGGACACGCCCGGCGTAGGGTTGCGGCCTGATGAGTATCTTGCCGCATCGGAATAGTGGCACAAGAGGTTGGAAGTCGAGCCCACGTCCGGCCCCGCGGGCCGATCGAGGCTTTGGGCGGCGATCAAGCCAGCGGAAGCAAACACCGAAGCGTGGCTCGCAGGTGGCACTTCTACGACCTGAGGACAGCGTCCCAGGACTGAGAACCGCTGCCGCTGAGGCTTAAACTCCGCCCCGCTTAGCCGTTTTGCTCGATCGTGTTCGTTGCATGCGATACGAACGTCCGGGAGAGATTTCCGCCGGCCTGCTTTGCTTGATATAAGGCGAGGTCGGCGCAGCGGATCAGACTGGTCGGGTCGGAGGCATGGAAGGGGACTGAGGCAATGCCGATCGAGCTCTTGATGGGCACGATGGTCCCGTCAACCGCGAACGGCTCAGCGAACGCCGCAAACACGCTACACGCAATATCCTCGGCGCACTTCACCGTAGAATTAGGGCTGAGTAGAATCGCAAATTCATCTCCCGCGACACGAGCCACAAGGTCGGTTTCGCGGACGGCACTCTCTAGGCGGCGGGCAACCTCGCAAAGGAGAGCGTCGCCCCCCGGATGCCCGAACCGGTCGTTCACGGCCTTGAAGCGATCAAGATCTAGATAAAGCAAAGTGCACGGGCGCTCCAACTCCGCTGCCAGGACGGCAGCCTTCAATTTTTCCATCAACAGACGGCGATTGCAAAGCCCGGTCAGCGAGTCGATTGAAGCCGCTTCCAGCAGAGCCAATCCATTTTTGTGCAACTCAAGCACGGCCGCGACGCCTCTGGCCATCTCCTTGAGACGGCTTCGTTCTTCGTGCGAGAGGGTGCGGGCTTTTACGTCGCCGATGCAGAGTGTCCCGATCGCATGATTGGAACTTGATCTCAGGATAGCTCCTGCATAGAAACGGACGCCATTCTCGACGAGGGGATGGTCCTTGAATCGGTCGTCCTGCGACAGGTCGGAAACCACCATGATGTCGTTATCAGCTTCGATTGCATGCGCGCAGATCGAAGTGATGCGCTTTGGTGTGTACAGGGGAAGTCCGATGAGGGACTTGAAACATGTGCGATCGGCATCAACGAAATTGATCGCAGAAATTGGCACGTTGTAGAGCCAAGTGCTCAATCGCGTGAACAGATCAAATCGGGCATCAGGCTGCGTGTCTAAGATGCTGTAGCTGTGCAACGCCTCCAGGCGCGCGGCCTCGTCCGAGGGAATCGGTGCTTTTGCAACCAAGGCATGCTCCTAGCAACGATGGCGGCCCGCGCACCGTTCTGCTCACAGGACTAATCAAAAAGGTTGCGGAGAGGTTCTTTGCTGCTAGCGGGGGACAGCAAACCTCAGGATAGGTTAACGAACGATCCAAAAAAGAGAGCGGCCGGACGGACCGCAATCCAGCATCTTCAACGATGGGGCGCGACGGGCCGGCGGCGCACCAACGCCTCAATCGCGATGCGCCACACGCCGCCGACCATGACCCCGGCTCCATCGCTCGCGCGCCGTCGCACCGTCCGTTCGCTCACGCCAAGCACGCGGGCCGCGTGTTTGATGGTGACGAGTTTGTCGGATGGTTCCGGCGCGGCGGCGTTCAAAGCGGCTCGAAGAAGGTCGAGGCCGGTCTGCATCGTGTCGAGCGCTTCGACAATGCGCGTATCTGAGACTTGAGCCACGCTCACCCCCTTCTTCGGGCAGGAAAGACTGGCACGAGGCCAGCCGAATGGAGCGGTTCAGCCGCTCGGAATTGATGCCGGATCGTGCCGGCCTTATCCGCGGTGACCCGTGAGGGTGCGCTGAGCCGCGGAGGCTGGCTTGCTGCTGTCGGGCGGCCCGGCGGCACCCTCAAGGAGGCCCCAGCGCATTGGTGTGCTCAGGCGAAAGCGTGCTTCCCGGCAAAACGCTCGGCGAAATACATGATGGCGCGGATCGCTGCCTGAGCGCCGTCGCTGTATCGAACGCCGATCAGACCGCCGTGTCCCTCGGCTGAGCAACGGCTCATGCGCTCGAGCGTCGCTTCGGGCATCACCTCGAAATCGTGGCGTAGAACACCGATGACCGCATCGAACGAAGCTACGATGGCTGGGACATCGGCAAAGCCGTCGAGCGTGGCTTCATCGGGGAAAGCCAAGAAGCCGTCGAAGGCGGCGCGCAGCGCAGGCAGGTCTCCAGTCGCGACGGCATTTCTGACAGAATCGGGCGTGATCACGGTGTCGATCTCCATTGGAAAGTGCCGGCCACGCCTCGGAGAAGAGGCCGCCGGCTGTCGGGGTTTTGGACCACTCGCCGACTTGGTCACCCGCGCCCGAGGAAGAGCACGCGGATTCTGGAAACTTCATCGCGGCCCGGGGTACCTGCTGAGGTTCTTCGGCAAACCACGGCGCTGCGATCCGGCCGGGCCGGTCAGGCGGTGCATGTGGCGTAGATTGTCACAAGGGAGGCGCTGGCCGAAAACAGCCTTCACGGCGTCGGACATGACGACTTCACGGGGCGTGTTCCTGCGAATGTAGACGTCGGCCTGCTCGATCGGCATGTGGGCGAGGTGGCAGATTTCGCGGATTTTGGCCTCGTAAGCCTGCCGCTTGGGATCTGGCCGAAGCTGGACGACTTCGCCCATCAGCGCTTGACCGGTTCCTGGCCGTGGGCGCGGAGCATCCTCTCCATGTTCGCGCGGCTCATGGCGCGGCCGTCGAGAGCGTCAGACTTCGGAGCGGCACTCGGAAGTGTGCTGGCCTTCGGATCGATACCGGAGCGCCGAACCTGGGCAAGCATGTCGTCATGGCTCAGTTTTCGGCCGTGATCGGCCATCATCACGTCGAACGCCCGCGCTTTGCGCGTCACTTCGGCAGGATCTTGAGCGGCAGGCTTTGGCGCGGCAGCGCGCGGTGCTGCGGCGACCGGAACAGGCGTGTCGTACCCGGGGATGTGCCCCATTGGCTTGCCGGCACGGCCGAGCGCAAATTGCGCGGCGGTGATCGGATAGGGGCGGCCGCCGATGATCGCCATAGGTCGGGTGTTGTGTGCGCTCATGCTCATTTCCTTTCATTGAGTTTTGCTCTGGCCTTGGCAGCGGCTTCGGGACCGTGCTTCTCCTCGATCTGCTTCAGCATGCTTTCCCGCATGAGAGTCCGACCGTCGGGTGCGCCATTGCCGGTCGGCTTCTTGTTGTCGACCAGGTTCGCCTCATCGGCATCGGCCATTGCATCGAAGATTGCGGTGCGCGCCTGGGCAATCGACAGGCGACCAGAGAGCACGCGATCCTTGATTTCCGCCGTGATCCCGGGCCGGTGCTCGACCATCGCCATTGTCGGCCGCAGCGTCGCGAGCACGTCAAGACGGGTTCGCGCCTGGGCCACGGTCGCGTTCTCTCGGATCAGCGTCGCGATCATCATCGGCTGCTCAGCATCGATGCATAGATCCGCCAACAGGGCGGGATCGCGGGAGTCGTCTGGGTGAGGCGAGCTCGTCATGCCGCCCTCCCTACGCCGCGATCTGCGGCCGATCGGCCAGCCACTCCGCGCGGCGCCGCTGCCATTCGGCATGGCGCCACGCTTCCAGATCCACACCGAGGTCGCGCGTGTTGTGAAGATCGAGCGGGTCACCTTGAGTGACCCTGGTCGCCGCGCGCTCGCGGACGGCTTCTACCGCGGCTTGACCCTCGTCAGAATCGGGATCAAGCGCGAGACCAGACTCCATCAGAATGTCAGCCACTGGCGCGGGGATGTCGTGAACCCACGCGGACAGGATGCGCGGCTGCTGATTCCCATCGCGGTAGTGGCATGGTTCCGTCACGAACACGCGGCGCTCGCCATATCTCACATCGTCGAGCTTCGGCTCCGCCCGATCGGTGCCCTTTCGCAGCTTCCCCGCAATCGCCCGCATCGGGTCGCTCAGTGCGGTGCGCGCCGTAGTGCCGTCGAGCGGCGCCAGGACGGGAGTGTGCTGACCCGCGATGTGACCGGCCGCAGCTTGTTCGGCGTCGACCACGGCGAGCGTCGGCAATGCGGTGATGATGAGGTGGCCGGCGAGGCGTGACGCAACCACGGCAGGGTCCAGCGGCGTCTCGATGATTCTGTGCCGACGGGCATCGAAGAAGCGCGGCAAAAGCGCCATCTCGCCATTCCAACCGGCCATCGAGGGAGGATCGTACAACTCGGCCATCTGAGGCGGGATCGCGGCTGCGAGATCCTGACGGGCCCGGTCGAGGTCGGCGGCGATCCTGACGACGCGCGCAACGATGCCGTCGACCGCCTTGGCCTGCGCTTCCAGGTCTGCGGCGGCGGCCTCTCGCTGCTCGGCGCGTTGCAATGCGGCCACCCGGGCGCCCAGTTCACCGAGGCGCGCCTGGATTTCCTGCCCAGCGTCGGCGGCAGCAGCCATCGCATCTTGCGCTTCACGACAGGCACGATCGGCGGCAGCCAAATCTTTGACAGGCGGATCGTCGTGCTCGGTCAGCAACGTGCGGCGGGCGGAAGCGGCCGTCTGAAATGCAGAGGACGCCGCATCGTGCCGGGCCTGAAGAGAGGAGCGGCGGCGCTGGAGGCCGGCCAACTCGGATTCGAGGTCAGTGGTTTTTGAATTTTGGGACGTTTTCGGCACGGTCAGTTCCGGGTCAGATGGGCGGGAGGACGGCGGGGCGCGGTAAGGCCGAGGTGGGCGTGATCGCGCATGCGTGGGAAACTTCGCCCATCACGCGCAAGGGCCGCGACGGTGGCGAGGCGCACATAATCCGCCATCGTCTGACGCTGGGCGGCCGCGGCGGCTCGAACAGCGTCCTTCAGTTCAGGACTGGCGGCGACCGTGAGGTTTTCGTGGAGGGAGATAACATCGACAAGCATGGGCCCGAGTATCAGGGGCACACCGAACCGGGTCGATTATGCAAAAGTGGTCATCGGGCCGAGGTTTGGTGCCGGTTGGCTTCCGCTATCGTCGGGCAGGTGACGGCACTTCGGTGGCCTTCGACGATCCAAGTTCGGTGAGGACCTTGCGAATCTCGACGTCAATTTTCAGAACGTCGGATGACGAGAGCTGTGGCAGCACATCGCGGATACGTCGAGGCAGTGCCAAAAAGCGGGATCGCGCCTTGGCGATGATGTCGGACCAGCGCGATTCCACTTCCACGATCGAGACCAATTCTCCGCGAGCCTGGGCGTTCTTGATTTTCTGGCCCTCGGCTTGCGCTTCGGCGAGACTAGCCCGCTTCCCGGTCAAGTTCATATGCAGCGCTGGATCGACGTTCCGGCCGGCTGCCACGTCACGAAGGTGACTGGCATACTTGCGGATGCTGGCCTGGAGATCGTAGCGGCCACGCTCGGCTCGAACGACGAAGCCCTTCTCTGCCAGATCACGAACTGCTCGATCAGACAGGCCGAGCCACGAAGCCAACGTCGCGGCCGATACTGTCGTTTCATGGTTTTCGGTCATTGCGGCGGCGGAACCCTGTTTGAAAACTTTGTCGCGAGGCAAAGGCCGGGAACCATAAACCCGCGACCTGTTTGAACCCGAGGAAGGACCCAGAATCCCTGGTGCTGCCAATCCGCAACGTCTCGCCACGGCACTCAGACGGCTTGGGACCGCCGCCATTGCCAACGACCCGCCGAGGGCAGTCGCCTTCGCGCGGTCGCCACCGGTGAAGTCTGACGCCTCAGTGTCCATCAGCTTTGCAGCAGCGAGAACGACCGCCGCCGCGCCTCATCCGGTGACCGCTTCAGCATCACAATACCATCGCTCAGCTCGTCGAACGCCACATCGATCATCTCGGCGACCTGTGCGTGCGGCAGATCACGCCGCGTCGCTGCTGCTGTGCGTTCGATCAGAATGCGCGCCGCTTCCAGGCCTTCATTGAAGCCGTCGATCTCAGTATGGGTCATAGGCGCACTGTCGCGCGAGCTCGGCTTCCTGACGAGTGGCCAAAAGTGGCCAACCTGTTCGGCGACGAGCGACTATGCCGCCGGCTTTGCATCCGCATCCTCGTCCCATGAGGCTGTGCGGGTTCGTGTGGCTGGTTCGCGGCGCCGGGAAGTTCTCAGCTTCACGCATCATCGCGAGGTGGCGCTCTGCTTCCGTCACGACCCCTGAGGCTCGGTGTGCAGCACATCAGCGTCAAGCCCGGGATAGCTTGTTCACGGAAGCTTTCAGACCATGAACGGCAGGCACCCGACCCGGAGGAAACAAGGAAACACCTCTTAAAGAGGTGTGTTTCCATGTTTCCATGTTTCCGGGCCGGTCATCAGATGCCGACCCAGGAAACATGGTGCCATGTTTCTCAGTGTTTCCAATGTTTCGAAGCATCAGCTTACCAGCCAAATCCAATTGCCCCACTGACCGAGATACCCGTCGCCAGCGAGCGTCCTGATGTGCCGATTGAGAGTGGAGTTGCGAACCTTTGGCGCCATGCCCTCCAGGAAGCCGAGTTGGTCGGCGTAGCGTGCAAGTGTCTGGCGTTTAACGCCCTTTGTGTTGAAGGGAACGTACTGGCTATGTGGAACGGCCTCGCCGGCCTCATCAATCGCCATCGACGCAGCCTTGACGAACTCAGACGCCTGACCGGTGAGCTTCTTTCGTTTCGACTTAACGGCACTAGAAACATGTCGCGGTGTTTCCAAGAGGTCGACTACGCAGGTGGTGACAGGATCGTTGTCCTCATCCTGACCAACCTCGACGGTCCTCAATCGGAATGGCCAGGAAACATCATCCTCGCCGTCCTTTTGCTTCCCCACTCGGATTGTTTTACCGCCCTCGCCAGAGAGGATTTCCCACTCGGCGTTCGTGGCGCCATGGAGTGCCGAAGAGCCACGCATGCCGCGGTCGGTTCCGCTTTTCCCCGTGTGGTGGATCGGCACGACCAAAGCGTCGAGATCCGCGCCGATCGCCTCCGCGTTGCTGACAAACAGGCCCATGTCTTTGGAACTGGACTCGTCGGCGCCGACGATTGATCGCGCGAGCGTGTCGAGGAGCACGAGCCCGGGCTGAAATTTCAGGACAGCGCATTGTTCGCGCACCTCGCGAATCAAGGTCTCGGCATCGCCTTTCTCGACGCCAAGATTTGGCGCAACGGTGATGAGGCCGAAAGGAGCACTGATGGGGATGTCATGCGCTTCTCGCGCGGCCGCGACCCGTTTCCTAAAGCCTGTGCCACCTTCTGCTGCGACGTAGATCACGCCCGCTTGTCGAACTCGTCGGCCTGCCCAATCCTTGCCGGCCGCTACATGCAAGCTCATGTCGAGAGCCACGAAACTCTTGCCACAACCTGGCGCTCCGTAGAGAACAGCCAAGCCGTGAGACGGCAGGAGTCCCTTGATCAGCCACGAGCCGGTCAAGACAGGCCGAATGGCCGACAATGGTTCGATAAGGAAGCGAGGCGGCTTGGCCGGCCTGCTGGCGTCCTCCGGCTCGTACCGGCGGGTTGTCACGTAGGCGGCAGGATCGAGCCCTTCCGTCATGTGACGCCTCTTAAGGCGTCATTCACGTCGGAGCCAATTCGCGGCTCGACGACGATCACCTCCCGTCCGGCCTTGAACCACCTACTGGCGCATTGCTCAATCGCGCGGGTGCTGGCTTCGTCGCGCTCGGCCAGCACCGTCAGCGCCTCGACCCCCGACAGCACCGGGAAAACCCCGATGGCCCCGGCCGAACCCATGGCCCAAGCAGGCCGGAAGCTAATCATGCGAGCGGCGAGTGTCGTTTCGATTCCTTCGCCGATGGTGAGCCCGGTGGTCACAACGTCATCAGGGTCGAGTTTGATGGCCGTCCCTGCCGCGCGACCAAGCACCATGCGGCCAAGCTTCACGCCGTCAGCCGACAGGCGAGTCCGGTGGACGGCCGTGATCCTATCAGTGTCGACTTGGCGGAGTGCCGCCACCATTGCGGGAACGCGAAGCATCTCGCCGGTTGCTTTTTCCTTCCACGGACATGCGGGGTGAAAGCGCAGCGACGCGCCAACTGTTGCCGCGTCGAGGTTGAGTGCGCGCCCCACGAGGTAGTGCTCCACTGGCGTCCCGCGCGGATCCTGAGCCTCATCCCAGATCGCTACAGCCCGCTCGATGCGGCCCTCGTCGTCCTGTACTTGCACGGCGGCATGCGGGACCGGAGCCCCTGTGCGCTCACGCCGAACGCCTTGTGGCAGCCCGAGCCGCTCTCGGACAAAATCCCGGCAGGTCCGGAAATCGTCCCCCGAATGGCTGAACACGATGAACCCGTCGGGCGAGTTGACCGAGTAGCGCACTGAAAGGCTTCGATCGCTGCGGCTGTGCCCGGGCCCGGGCGCCAGCACCGCTCCGCGCACGACTTCGCCGCCAAGAATGCGGGCGACGCGGCGAAGATCGAGCGCGCCGATCACGCCGAACCGCCTGGCTGGCTTGCCTCGAACAGGTGATCGAGGCGCTCGGCGAACTCAGTGACCGCGGCTGACTCGGTTTCCTCGGCGAAAGCGCTTCCTGTCAGGCCGAATTGGGCCAAGCTATCGCGGATTCCAGTAGCCAACAAATTTACGGCCGCCTCCGGAAATTCCGAAAGCCATTCGAATACTACTTCGGCTGTAGTGTCACTCGCGCTCTCCATTTCGGCGATCATCTTGAGAAAGACCGTATGGGCGCAATCTCTGCCGGTGGCTCGGAAATAGCCAATGAGGTGCTCAGGACCTTTGCCGGCGGCACAGGCCTCATCAACGCCGGCCGTGAAATCGCGGTGCAGCCGCTCGATGGTTTCGACGCTCATTTCGCGCCCCCATCGTTACGCACATCAACGGCGGCGAGATCTAAGAAAAGTCTGCCACCCCTTCGAACGCCGCGGCGCCGAGCCCAACGCCGTGCCGTCGTCACTGAGACGCCAAATGATGTGCGGCGACTTTGATTGGCGCGAGCGTGTTCTCGAGCTGGCTAAGGCGTGTTCGCGCGGCTTCGAGCTCTTGAAGCGCTTCTTCGAAGGTGGACGGTATCGGGCCGCAAGCTCGATCCAATGTCGCCGACGAGGAGATCTCACCCACGGGCGCCTCCCCAGGCCAGTTCTGCGACGATCCGTGCTCGATTAGCAGCGAGGCCGAAGCGGGCGACCAGCCATTTTTTTTGGATTTCAGGGACAGACGTGCTATCTTCGATCTTGGAACAGGCCTGCAAAACCATTCCGTCGAAGCCCTGCACGCGCACCCCGCTTGCGGGGTTTCGTGTTTTCTGAGTCATCGGTTATGCGGCCTCCTCAATCACGCCAACGAGTTTTGCTGCGACATGCGCCGGCCAAGCGACTGCGCGCCCGCCGATGCGAATTGGTTCGGGGAATTTGCCGGTTCTGTAGAGCCGGCGGATGTGAGCGATGCTGAACCCGGTCAGCTCCGCCATTTGCTTGACGTTCAGCAAACGATTGCGCTCAAGCAGCGGTGGCAAAACCACCGGCTCTGGCGCGTTGCTTTTGGAGCGGTACGCCATTTCTGTCCTCCACCACTACGACATGCAGCGGCTTACAGACGCAAATTTGCGCTCGAGTGCGCTTTACGTCTCCGGAAGAACTCGGAAATCCCGGAAAACTACTTCTCGGGCTTTTGGTCCAGCCCTTTGTAGAGCTCTGCTACGAACCGATCGAGATCACGGGGGTCAGGCACTTTGCCTTGGCCCTTGAACCACAGCCCTACCCGTTCCGCGAACACTGCTTTCACAGGTGGATAGTCGTAATGCATGCCATATGCTGCTGCGAAACCGGCAGCCGATGGCCAGTCATACTTCTGTGCAGCGCCGAGTCTCTTTGGCGCCGTGTCGTCGAGACGTCCTCGCGTAAATGGCTCCCCTGAAGGAGCAGATTTCTCTGATATCAACAGCGGTACCACTTCGTGACGAAGCACGAAGACACCTGCAAAGATGATGGTTCCTTCAGCATCGAACGCATTGAAGCTACGGTCAGGACCAATCGAAAGTTCTCGCCAAGCGTCATAAGCGATCGGGCGCACCACGCCCTCAGCATCCGTGCCGAACGCCCGCAGGATGCCCTGAGCGAGGTCTGACTTCAGCATCGCCTCTGCCTCTTGAAGGCTCATGACTTGGCGCTCATCGGTCTCATCGCGCCAAAGATCGCGTCCCCAGAAGCCGAACCGCTCCCACTGCTCCCGCGTATGCCCAAGATCACGCCATGCGTAGAACAACGAGGCCAAGGGCAGCCACCACACACTGTTCGTGGTTATGTCGTGGAGGTCCTGCCATCCTTCATGCGGAAGAGGGAGACCTTCTCGAGCGCATTTCTCTTCGGCTTCGACCGGCGTCGTTTCACCGGCGCGAACTGTCCGGACGAGCGTACGCATCTGCTCAACAACCTCGTCGCGGGTGCGGTCAGCTTTCGACGTCATGCCCTGTCCTTGTCAGCTTTGCTATCCGCTCGGCCCATAACGCGAGTGCTGCCCGCTTGTCGGCCGCATAGGTCGCCCGATTGTAGACACCTGCCACCCCGGCCCTGTGCCCGCTGATGTGGTTGAGCACCGCTTCAATCACATGCGGCAACACGCCGAGGTCGGCCATACGGGTCGCGGTCGTCCTGCGGAGATCGTGCAGGCGCCAGGGTGTCAGAATGGCCTTGTTGCCCCGTTCTGCCTTCAATGCCGTGAGCATGCGAGCGTCGAGGTCCACTTTCGCCTTAGACCATCCGCTGAACGGACCTGCACGGGAGCCGAAGACAAGATCCCGGCCGTCACGCCGCGGAAGCTCGGCCAGCACCTCGGCAGCGAGTAATGAGAGCGGCACGTCGTGCGGCAGACCGTTTTTTGTGCGCGGTCCTGGAATCGTCCATACGTTACCCTGCAGTTCGCTCCAGGCCATCCCGCCAACCTCGTCACGTCTGCAGGCTGAGAGCACCAGCATGCGCACGATGGCGCCGTAGTCTCCGACCCCGGCGCAGCGCCACACGAGGATCAGCTCCTCGTCGCTCAACACTCGATCGCGGGTGACCTCATCGGTGGCTTTGTTGGTGCCGGCGACGGGATTG
Organism: Lichenifustis flavocetrariae; assembly: GCF_026130545.1. GTDB lineage: Bacteria > Pseudomonadota > Alphaproteobacteria > Rhizobiales > Beijerinckiaceae > Lichenihabitans > Lichenihabitans flavocetrariae. The sequence goes on from NZ_JAMOIM010000001.1 coordinate 562,114, forward strand.
TTTTCAGCCAACCCTTCGCCGATCGCCCATGAGAAAAAAGCGGACAACGCTGCTCTGGCTCGGTTCGCGGCGAACGGACCGTTTTCACGTGCGATCTCGACCAGACGAGCTGACACCAGGGCACGCGTGATGGAGGACAGAGGACGTTCGCCGAGCGGCTTCCAATGCTGCCGAAGGTGACGCTGCACCTCAGCAAAGCTGCCAGCCTTGAGCCGTTTGACCGCGTGCCTGGCGAGGTAATCCTCGGCGGTTCGCTTCAGTGTCACAGCGGCCTGCGTACGTGCCACCTCGGTCTCAAGGGCAGGATCGATCCCCAACGACACTTTTGCCAGCATGGCCTTGGCTTGGGCCCGCGCTTTCTCCGCGTCGAGCTGCTCGACGGTTCCGATCTTGAGCCGCCGCTGTCGCTGCCCAACCCGGTACTGGACAAACCAAGTCCGCCGCCCACCGGGGTGCATACGAAGTCCGAAGCCGGCAAGGTCGTCATCGTAGACGATGTGCTCGGCCCTGCCGGTCGGAAAGGTCAACCTCGAAACGTTCGCCTTGGTCAGCTTCATCGGCAACCGGAAGCAAATCGGAAGCAACGGTGCGCCGCCTCTTGCTCCGATTTGCTCACAAAAATCTGAGGGTGTCACGAGAAAAGCGAGGAAAGTCAGTCCTCTCGCATTCTCATGCTCACTCTTGCTTCTTCGCCGTCTAAGACTACGAATCTGGGGGTCAGGAGTTCGAATCTCTTCGAGCGCGCCAATTCCGAACGGACGGGTTCCTCGGGATAGACTCGGGCTTACCCGCGACACTCTTCGGAAGTGCGTCGCTTCTTGGCCGTTCGCCGCGCTCTAGCTTCGTTGACGGAGCACTTGCCCCCGCGAACAGGTAAGGGCCTTGCTGACGGAAAGCAGATCGGCGTCGGCCAAGTGCGTTCGCATCTGCGTTGAGAGGATCACGACCTGCTCGTCCGAGATGCTCGCCGGTGCCGACCGAGCCGGACCGAAGGCGGGGATCGATGAGGACATTCCAGCGCGATGGCGGTTCAGAAGCCTGGACTGCTCGCGCGTGAGCGGATCGTCGATCCCAAGCAGATCGCGCGTCGGCGTCGCGGCGTCCATGTTGCACCGATCGCCTTCAGCTCTTTTACGTATAAAATCGCCGACGCGTCCGATCGCACGGAATGCCCTATCGCCAAGGCTGTGATCAAGGGCGGCCAGAGCCATAACGCGTGAAGCGGCATTGCTCGATCGGTCTCGGCCCACATCGGCCATGCCGGCGTGATGGTCTATTTCGACGGGGTCGATCTCGATCGCCCCGATCGCGCGGTGCCGATCGGGATCGGCTGCCGCCTCCATTGCGACCAGCGTGCCCACTCGGCAGCCGGCCATAGCCTACAGATCGACGATCTGCAGCGCATGAAAAGCCTCTACGTGGTACCGCCCTTGCCGGACGAGCAATGAGGTTGGCCGGCGGCTCCGCCGACGCAACCGGCCGTCAGACCGGCGGCGTCAAGGGCTGATCGTCTGGCGAGGCGCGATGCCATGTCGACAGCACGCAGGCTGCGATGATCACGAGAGCCCCAAGGATCGTGAATGTGCTCGGCACCTCACCAAAATAGAAGAAGCCGAGTAGCGAGGCCCACACGAAGGCCGAATATTCGAGCGTCCCCAACGTTCCAGCCGGTGCTCTCGAATAGGACCAAGCGAGACACAGGTGGCCAGCGGTGCCGAGCAGACCCGAAAGCACGAAGATGGCGACGTGCGCCGCCGTGGGGGCTTGCCAGCCCGCAATCATGACGGGGGCGGCGAGCAGGAACACGAAGATATTCGAGAGCATGACGATCGTGATGCTCGAATCCGCGCCGCCCGTTCGGCTGATCAAGACGTTCGACAAGGCGTAGAAGAACGCACAGGACAGAGCGGCTCCGACGCCGACGAGATCGAACACATGATCCGCGTTGCTGCCCTGGCCGGCGGCGATGATACCAACGCCTGCCAGCCCGAACACGATGCCGAGCTTCAGTTTCGATGCGACGGGCTGACCGAGCATGAAATAACCCAGCGCCGCCGTGAAGAAGGGTGCCAAAAACGTGAGAGAAATGGCTTCCGCGAGCGGGAGACGGGCGATGGCCGTGAAGAACGATCCGGCCGTGAGCAGCACGACGACGGCACGCAAGAAATTCCGTTTCAGAGCCATGCTGCCAGGCAGGGCTTCCCGGGCTGTCCTGAAAACCGCGAACGACACGGCCATCCCGGCCGCGTAGCGGAGCCCGATCACTTCCGCCAAAGGATAGGCGGCGGACACCGATTTCATGGCCGCATCCATGCAGGACAAAATCAGGACTCCGAGGCCTGTCACCAGGATCGGCTTCCGCGAAACCACGCGCATCTCAGGATCCTGAAGTCAAAACATCGGGCGACGCCCAATGGTCCGCGAAACGACCATCGTCGCAGATACTGGAGCGCCAGTTGATGCAGGGTTGCTATCGACGGCGGCGACCGTAGTGGGTGAGCGCCACGACTTCAACGAGCCGAGCCGCCTTCTCGACGGGATACACTGCTGGCCGATTGCATCGAAGCCGTCGAGTAACGGAGAGCCACGCACGACAAACTTTGAGTCGCGTGCGTCAGTTCCGGAAGTGATTGCCGGTTCGTCCGAGCGTGTCGTGGAACCTAAGCCTGCCCAGCCATGAAGAGCCGCCGGACGTCGTCAACCTGAGAGCCAGACAGGAACCGTTTCGGCACGAATTGGAACAGAGCGTCCGACTGGTAGAACAGCATGACATTCCCGTCTTCCCGCAACTTTCGGTAATGCTCCCAAGGCGTGAAGGTTGTTCCGGTTTCGGAGGTCGACCGCAGGCCGTTCACCTCGAACGCGACATCGATGGGCTGCTGCAGCGCCTTCTGCTGCGCGTGGATCTTTCGCGCCGCCCTGGGTATCCGAAAGCGGATCATGAGGCGAGGCACCGTGATGCCTCCCAATGCGGACGCGAGCAGCACCACAGCGATCCCCGTCCAATCACCAGGCAAGCCAATCACCAGTAGGATGGCTTCGAGAACGAGCAATACCGTCACAGAAACGAGGGCAGGCTTGCGCCAGAGTTGATCCCGGTAGTGCAGCTGGTAGGCGTGGACTGTGTCGAGCGGGTCCAGCTCGAACTGGATCGTCAGGATCTGCGCGATTTCGTCGGACATGGATTCGGTCGTGTGCGTCAGGGCGGTAGGTTAGCCCCGGTAGCAATGCGGAGCGACCTGCGTCAACGTGATCCTGAACGACAAAACGCCCGCAGCATCAGCCACGGGCGCGCTCTTCGAGGCCGGTTGAGATCAGACCGCAGCCATCACCTTCCGCTTCATGCCGTAGCCGAGACATTCTGCACGTCTGTCGAATACTTGGTGAGTTTACTACCTACCTCCACATAAGTGCGCGCCTTCGCGGACCCGGAGCGCGAGGTCACGTGTTCATCCGTCGCATGCCTCTCTCGCGAGTTGCCCCTATGTCAGGACACAACCTCGTCAAACTTGGTGTGACCCGTTGCCCAATCCGGCCGAACTTTCGCAGAAGCCGCTGATCGTCGCGCTTCACTTTCTTGGAGGCAGCGCGCGGACGTGGCGCGTCCTCGCCACCGCGACAGCCGAACACTTCGACTGGCAAACCTTGGACCTGCCGGGTTTTGGTGAAGCCCGTGAACAGTCCGGTTACAGCGTGGACGAGATGGCCGCCGTGGTTCTGGAGGCCGTCAAGGCCGTCGGATCGAGGCGATGGTTTCTGGTAGGACACAGCATGGGCGCGAAGGTTGCCTGCGTTGTTGCGCGTGCCGTCGAGAATGGCGCTCCGCGCCTTGAGGGCATGAGCGGCCTTGTTCTGCTGGCCGGCTCTCCACCTTCACCCGAACCCATGACGGAGAGCAAGCGCTCGCAAATGCTGGGCTGGTTCGAGGGAGACGCGGCGCGGAGCCGTGATGAGGCGCATGGTTTCGTGCAAGACAATGTCGGCGAGCCTCTCGACCCGCACCTGCACGCTCGGGCCGTCGACGACGTCCTGCGCACCCATCCTGCCGCCTGGAAGGCCTGGTTGACGAGCGGCAGCCGGGAGGATTGGTCGTCGCGGATTGGCGTCCTCGGCATACCCGCTATGGTCGTCGCGGGCGAGAGGGATGAGGCGCTCGGGGCCCCGTCCCAGGCCGAATCGATGCTCCCGCATCTGGCGGACGCCACGCTTCATGTGTTGCCGGGGGCGGGGCATCTGCTGCCCCTCGAGCGAGCCGAAGACATCGCGAAGCTGATGATCGCCTTTGTGTCGGATCAACCGCGCGAGCCGGTCGTCGCCGCGTCCTATTCGGCATTGATCGCCTCGCCGCGCGTCAGTGCCCGAACCAGAGACGTCCTGCTTCGCCGTGCCGAGGGTCCGCCAGGAGACGACAATGTTCTCTCGCCCGCTCTCAGTGACACGCTGAGAGCTGTGATCGACCGCGTGCTCCCGCAGACCGGACCGCACAAGCTCGACCTCGCGGCGCGTCTTCTCATGGCGCTGAGCGGCCCGCAGGGTGACGGGTGGCGCTTTGCGTCTCTGCCGCCCGACATTGAGGCTCTTCGGGCTGGCCTGGAAACACTTGATCATGCCGCTATGAGCCAGCATGGCCGAGGCTTCGAGCATCTGGCCGGTGCCGACCAGGACAAGCTGCTCAACCAGGCGGCCGAGGGCGCGATCGACAACGAGGTCCTGGCGGGTGGGCTCACCTCGTCGGCCATGAAGCTCTGGTTCGAGGACGTCCGCTCGTCTGTGACACAGGCCTATGTGGCGCATCCCGCGACGATGGCGCGCATCGGCTATTCCGGCATCGCCAATCGTGGTGAACCCTCGGGGCCGCAGGGGTTCGTCCACTTCGGTGAGGGGATCCGGGAAGATTGGGAGCCCGTGGCGACAAGGACAGCCGCACAATGAACCTCGATAGGATGCGCCGCCACGGTCTCGACGAGGTGGTGGATGCCGTTGTTGTCGGCACCGGCGCGGGCGGAGCTCCCCTCCTGGCCCGGCTCGCCGAGGCGGGACTGCGCGTCGTCGCGCTGGAAGCCGGACGCAATCTCGATCCCGCGGATTTCACGCCCGACGAGACCGCGTCGATCGATCTTTACTGGACGGGCGAGCGCCTGAGCGGAGGCAGCACGCCGGAAGCCTTTGGGGGTAACAACAGCGGTGTCGGCGTGGGCGGCTCGACCCTGCACTGGGGCGCCTTCGTGCCTCGAGCCGACGCCCGCGATCTCCGGCTGAAGACAGAGTCGGGCGTCGGGGAAGACTGGCTTCTGACGCTCGACGAGTTACGCCCCTATTACGAAGCCGTCGAAGCCTTCATCGGCGTGTCCGGTCCCTCGTCCTATCCTTGGGAACCGTCCCGTCGCTACCCGCTAGCCCCGGTCGCTCGCAACGCCCCTGCCGAAGTGATGGCAAGAGGGTGCGAGCGCACCGGGATCCGCTACACGGATGCGCCCGCGGCGGTGCTGTCACGGCCGTTCGCGTCACCGGGCGGCGCGGAGCGTCCCCCCTGCGTGAACTGCGGTGCCTGCCACCAAGGCTGCTTCAACGGCGCCAAGACCAGCATGGACGTGACGTATCTGCCGCGTGCCGTGCAGGCAGGTGCCGAAATCCGACCCGACAGCACTGTCCACACCATCGAGCGTGACCGTGCCGGGCGGGTCACCGGCGTGGTCTATCGAACGGCCGACGGCGACCGACGTCAGCGCTGCGCGGCGCTGATCCTGTGCGGCGGCGCCATCGAGACACCCCGCCTCCTTCTTCACAACGGGCTCGGCAATAGCTCGGGGCAGGTCGGGCAAAACTACATGGCTCACCTCGCAACACAGGTTTGGGGGTTCTTCGAGACTGAGATGCGGATGAACAAGGGTTATCCGTCCTCCTTGATCACCGAGGATTTCATCAGACCCGACAAAGCCGATTTCGCAGGCGGCTATCTTCTGCAGAGTCTCGGCGTCTTGCCGATGACCTGGGCGAACCTTCTGGCGCGTGGCGCGGGACTATGGGGATCGCCGCTGGTCGAAGCCATCGATCGCTACAACTACGCCGCCGGGATCGGCATGAACGGCGAGTGCCTTCCCGCTGCCGACAATCGGCTCACGCTGTCGGACGAGGTGGATGCGATCGGCGTTCCCAAGGCCCGCATCATGTTCAGCCAAGGCGCCAACGAGCAGGCAATGGATCGGCATGCCATCGCGGCAATGACTGCGATATGGGAAGCGGCTGGGGCCCAAGGTATTGTTTCGGCACGGCGGTTTGCGCATACCATCGGCACCTGCCGCATGGGACGGAGCGCCGATGAGGCCGTGGTGGACGCCTACGGGCGAAGCTTCGACCTCCCCAACATGTGGATTTGCGACAACTCGGTCTTTCCGAGTTCACTCGCGGCCAATCCAGCCTTGACCATCATGGCCCTGAGCCTGCGTACAGCCGACGCCATCCTGGCGTGAGACAGGCGCACAGTTGGGGTGTTTGGGGGGTGGCTGACAAGGACGATACGGTCCCTATGTGTCAGCCGATGTTGTCTGGTTCGCAACCATTCCGAACGACATTGAGCCTTCCGGCGCCGTTCATAGCGCCGAAGACCAGCGGTCGCATCGACGAGGCTGCCTATGCCCCGAAACGCGGCTCCGGGATGCCGCGAATGCCGAGATCGTGGATCGCGAAGAGGCTGCCGCGCAGCACGCCGTCGCCTGGGAAGCGGGGCAGGGGCGGCTTGGCCATTGAGGTGACGAACAGGATGTCGAGGTTCGGGCCGCCAAACATCACGCTCGTCACCTTTTTGACAGGCATGTCGATGGTTCGTTCCACCCGTCCCTCGGGAGTGTAGCGGACGAGCTTGCCGTCATAGACGAGCGCGCTCCAGACGCAGCCTTCGGCATCGACCGTCGCGCCGTCGGCTGCACCGCCACCGCTGGTATTCACTTTTGCGAACGTGCGCCGATTGCTGACCCCGCCCGTCGAGAGATCGTAATCGTAGGCCCAGATCTCGCCCGACCATGTGTCGGCGAAGTAGAAGGTGCGGCCGTCAGGGCTCCAGCAGGGACCGTTTGAGCAGACGATGTTCGAGTCGAGCTTCGTCACTTTGAAGTCCGTCGCCAGACTGTAGAGCCCCCCGTTGGCGCCTTGCTCCATCGTGTCCATCGAACCGGCGACGAAGCGACCGCGTTTGTCGACCTTGCCGTCGTTGATGCGGTTGTCGGTGAACTCAGGCTCGGGATCGTGGATCGGGGTCACGTCTCCGCTTTTGAAGTCGAGCAGGTGGAAGCCGCGCTGCAACGAGACGACGGCGCCGAGGCCGTCCTTGCGCAGCGCCATCGAGCCGATCTTCTGGGGCACGTCCCATGCCCGCAACTCACCGCCATCGACGGTGGTGCGAAACACCCGACCGTCGAAGGAATCGATGAAGTAGAGCCGTTCCTGGTCGACATCCCACAACGGCCCTTCGCCGAGCGTGGTCTTCACATCCAGCAAAACCTCAATGCGCATGGGCCAATCCTCCTTTGTTTTCTGTCAGCCGGCGAAACGCGGTTCAGGCACGCCCCGGACGCCGAGGCCATGGACGGCGAATAGCATGCCGGCTTCGGCCTCACGCGGCGGCACGCCCCGGACTTCGCGCGCCATCGACGTCACATAGGCGATGTCGAGGTCCGGACCGCCGAACATGATCGAGGTGGCGCTTTCGACCGGCAGGCCGACGACCCGGTCAAGCGTGCCGTCTGGCCGGAAGCGCAGCAGCCGGCCACGATACACTTCACAGGACCAGAGACAATCTTCGGCATCGACGGTCGCGCCGTCCGGGAAGCCCGGAAATTCCATCGCGGCAAAATCTACGAATATACGGCGATTTGAGACGCTGCCGGTCGCGGTCTCATAGTCGTAAGCATAGATCAGCCGCTTGCTCGTGTCGGCGAAGTAGAGGGTTGTACCGTCGAGGCTCCAGCAAGGACCATTGGAGCAGACGATGCCGTCATCGAGTTGCGTCACGCGAGCATCGGCATCGAGCCGATACAGCGTGCAGATCGGATCGCGTTCCTCATAATCCATCGCGCCGGCCACGAAACGGCCCTGCCGGTCTACCTTGCCGTCATTGATGCGGGTGCGCGGATTGGGTGGCGAAGCTTGCGCCAACAGGGTCACGGCGCCGGTCTCGAAGTCAAGGGCATGGAACCCGGACTGAAGCGAGCAGACGGCACCGCCGCCCAGACGCAATGCAATCGACCCGACATGCTCGGGCAGCGGCCAGGAGGTACGCCGTCCGCTTGTTTCGAGGCGATGCACGGCCGGCCCGTAACTGTCGATCCAGTAGAGCGCCTGCTCGGTGACGTCCCAGAGCGGACCCTCGCCAAGCTGATCCCGATCGGGATTGACCACTTCGATCCGCAACATCGTTCTCCCTTGCCGCTCTTGTCCTGCCCCACGCCAGGCGAGGTTGACGCCCGGAAGTCGTTTCCGAGAAAAGCGAACGCCGTGGCCGCTCCGTGGGGAAAGGACCGACCACGCTTACATGGCCCCGCTCGGCAGCCCGTCAGAACCCTACGGCGTGACCGCCTTTCAACGACAGCATCTCGCGGGCGTCGTCCGGGGTGGCCACTTCGAGCCCGAGACCTTCGATGATCTGGCGGACGCGCCGCACCTGGACGGCGTTGCTTTCCGCGAACTTGCCGGGACCATCCCAAAGCGAGTCCTCGAGCCCGACCCGTACGTTGCCGCCCATCGCGGCCGCCATTGCGGCAATGTTCATCTGGTTGCGCCCGGCGCCGAGGACGGACCAGCGGTAAGCGTCACCGAACAGCCGGTCGGCCGTGCGCTTCATGTGAAGCACGTCGTCGGGATGGCCGCCGATGCCGCCCTGCAGGCCGAACACGGTCTGGATGAACAGCGGCGCCTTCACGAGACCGCGGTCGAAGAAATACTTCAGGTTATAAAGATGCGCCGTGTCGTAGCATTCGAACTCGAACCGCGTGTCGTTGCCGGCGCAAGTCGTGAGGATGTATTCGATCTGTCCGAACGTGTTGCGGAAGATGATGTCCTTGTTGCCCAGGTAGGTCCGCTCCCATTCGTGCTCCAGGTCCTTGAAGCGGTCGAGCATCCCGAACAGGCCGAAGTTCATGGAGCCGAGGTTGAGAGAGGCCACCTCGGGCCGGAACGTCGCGGCCGGCCGGACGCGCTCCTCGATGGTCATGGTGGGCGCGCCGCCCGTGGTGAGGTTGATCACCACGTTCGAGCGGCTCTTCACCACCGGCAGGAACTTGGCGAAAGCCTCGGGACTCTGGTCTGGCTGGCCGGTCTCGGGGTTACGGGCGTGCAGGTGGACGATGGCGGCCCCGGCCTCGGCAGCGCCGATCGCGGCTTCGGCGATCTGTTCAGGCGTGACGGGAAGGTGGGGCGACATCGAAGGCGTGTGGATCGCGCCCGTGACCGCGCAGGTGATGATGACTTTGCGTTTGCTGGCCATGATGGCTCCTCATTCTCCGATGTCGTTGGCGGCCCGGCGCTTGTGAGCCAGCAGGGCCATCAGGCGGCGGTCGCGCCACATCTGGCGGTCGCCGAGCTGGTCGGCCCCAAGCTTGGCCCGCCGGGTCGCCTCGACCGTCTCCATGACCGGGCCGGTCCAGTCGACGCGGCGCTGCACGGAAGGAAAGATGCCGGAGTAGATGCCCTGGTAGCGTTCCGCATAGTCGCGCACCCCGCCTGGTGCGTTGAGGTCGATCGTCTCGAAGGGACCCATGAAGGACCAGCGCAGCGCCAACCCGTCGCGCAGGCCGATGTCGATATCCTCCACACCCGCGATGCCGTCCGCCACCAGGCGGAAGGCTTCTTCCAGCAGCGCGCCCTGCAGGCGGTTCATGATGAAGCCGTCGATCTCCCGCTTCATCACGAGGGGCGCCTGCCCGCAACTGCGCAGGAAGGCGGCGGCTTTGTCCACCGTTTCAGCCTTCGTCCAAGGCGATGGGCACACCTCGACCGCGGGGATCAGGTAGGGTGGGTTGATGGGATGGCAGACGAGGCAGCGCGATCGGCCGGGGACGTGCTCGACGAAGGACGAGGGCAGGAGAGCCGAGGTGGAGCTCGCGAGCACCGCCGTTTCTGGAGCGTGCTGGTCGAGATCGGCGAAGACCTGCCGCTTCACCTCGACCCTTTCGGGCGTGTTCTCCTGGACGTAGTCGACGTCGGCCAGGGCCTCGGCGAGGTCCGCCACCGGGTTCAGGCGGGCGAGCAGCGCGTCCGGGGTGCCGCCGTTGAGGAGATCATTGGCTTCGAGGTCGGGGAGGATGCCGGCGATGAAGTCCCGTGCCGCATGCGGGGCCGCCGGGTTGGCGTCCCAGATCCGCACGTCGTGTCCTGCCCGCGCGAAGCTGATGGCCCAGGCGCGCCCGACGAAGCCGGCGCCGATGATCGCGGTTTTCATAAGTGCCTCACAGTGATTCCACGTTGCCGTCGACACCGAGCGACTGGCCCGAAATGTTGCGGCCGAGTGGCGACAACAGGAAAAGTACCATGCCGGCCACGTCCTCGGGGCCGGTCATCCGGCGTAGCGAGATGCGGTTCAGATATTCCTTTTCCATCGTCTCATAAGGCACGCCGACCTGGGCGGCGCGGTCGCGGATGACGCCTTCCATGCGTGGTCCGGTGATGATGCCGGGCAGGATGGCGTTCACCCGGATGTTCGACGGGCCGAGTTCCTTGGCGAGGCTCTGGGTGAAGCCGATCACGCCCCATTTCGCGGCCGAATAGGGCGTCCGATAGGCATAGCCGAAGCGGCCCGCCGATGACGACATGTTGACGATCGCACCCTCGCCTGCAGCCTTCAGCATCGGCACAGCGAGGCGGGTGCAGAGGAACTGCCCGACGAGGCAGATATCGATGGTGCGTCGCCAGTCTGCTGGTGCGATCTCGTCGACGCCGCCGGTCGGCCCCGCGATGCCGGCATTGTTGATCAGGGCATCGAGACCGCCGAGGCCGTCGCGCACGTCGGCGAAGAGTTGGTCCACCTGCGCCTCGTCCGACACGTCGCAGATGCTCGTGCCGTGGCCCGGATGGGCGCGGCGGAAGTCCGCCAGGAAGCTTTCGGAGATGTCGCAGACATGGACACGCGCGCCATTCTCGATCAACAGGTCCGCGATGGCACGGCCAATACCGGAAGCGCCGGCCGTGATGAGGACCCGCTGGTTTGGGGCGAGAGCGATGCCAGCCATGTCGAATGCCTCAACTGTTCTTTTCACGAAGCGCCACGACCGCGCAGAGCACGACCGTTCCGTACAGGATGGCGCGGGTTGCATAGGGGAGCATTGTGCCGGCCAGCAGCGTCTGCAGGGCAGTCAGCAGCAGCACGCCGCCGATCATGCCGATGTAGCTGCCCCGACCGCCCGTGATGAGAGCCCCGCCGACCACCACGACGGCGATCGAGGGCAGCAGATATTCGTCGCCCATACCGAGACTGCCCTGGCCCGAGAAGCCGGACAGGAGGCAGCCGACGAGCGCGGCGCAGAGGCCGGAGAGGACGTAGACCTTGACGATCGTGCTCTTCACCGGGACGCCCGAAAGCTCGGCCGCTCGAACACCATTGCCGATGGCATAGACCCGGCGACCGAACGCCGTCTTCCCGAGCAGCACCACGGCGCCGATCACGAACAGCGCCATCATGACGACGACCGGCGTGACCCCGGCGATCTGTCCCGTCATGAACCAGCGGAGCCCCGGCGACGCGAAGCCATCCGGTGTGCCGCCCGAATAGACGAGCGCGATCCCTTGGAGGATGCCGTTCATCGCCAGCGTCATCACGATGGGCGAGATGCCGAGCGCCACGATGCCGAGTCCATTGCAGAATCCCACGAAGCACCCGAAGGCAAGAACCGCCGGAAGGGCGTAGATCAACGCGGCATCGGAGCCTTTGAGAAGCCCCGCGCACAGAATGCCGCAGAAGCCAATCGTCCAGGGCAGCGAGAGGTCGAGTCCGCCGGTCAGGATCACGGTGCCCTGGCCAAGCGCCAGAATGGCCAGGAAGCTGCCCAGCACGATCAGCGAATCGTAATAGCGCCAGGATACGAGCGAACTGCCGAGCATGAAGTGGGTCACGACGAGCACCAGCGCGAAGCAGATGAACGCAGGAAGGGCGTTGCGCAGTCCTTCCGCATGGCGCACCCAGAAGGGCGGCCGGTCGATGCGCGGTGTCGCCGCGGGCAGGACGAGCCGGTGCTCCTCCAGTCTCAGCTGGCGCGGTAACGTGCCGGCACGATGGGCCGCGATCCGCCGGCGCGCCGTGCGCAGCGTCGTGGCCAGTACCGAAGAATGCGTTATCGAAGCACCGAGCACCGCCAGGATCAGGATCGCGCCTTCGACGATCGACGAATAGAAAGCCGGCACGTTGAGGACGAGCAGGATGTTGACGACCAGCATCAGTACATAGGCGCCGAAGATCGTCCCGATCGGACCGCCGCGCCCGCCGCCGAGCAGGGTACCGCCGACCACGACGGCCGCAAACATCTGTAGCAGCATGGGGTTGCCGACCAGCGGATCGCCCGAACCCGTCTGGGCGCTGATGAACACGCCGGCGGAGCCATAAAGCGCACCGGCCAGGACATAGACGAAGAATTCGTGACGACGAACACCGAGACCTGCGGCCCTGGCCGCATCGCGGTCCGAACCGATCGAATAGATGGCCTTGCCGAATACAGTGTTCTTCAAGAGGAGCCAGAGGCCGGCGAGAGCCAATAGCAAGAGCACCGGCATCGGCAACAGGCCCGGGATTGCGTCACCCACCAGCAACGCTCCGAAGCCCGCCGGGATCTGGCCGCCAGGCTTGTCCATCACCAGCAGGGTCACGCCCTGAAGGATGAACATGGAGGCGAGTGTCACCACGATCGGCTGCAGCCGCAGGATCGCGATGAAGAATCCGTTGAAGGCGCCCGCCAGCGCGCCGATCGCGAGGCCACCGGCCGTCCAGAGCGCGATGCTCGAGGCCGTATCCTCCATGTGGCCGGCGAGCGTGACGTTGACAAGCGAGATCACGGCCGCGGCCGATAGATCGAAGCCGCCCGAGAGGATCACGATCGTCTGGCCGATGGCGGCGATCGCCAGGGTCGCGCCGCCTGCGGCAAGCGTGCTCAACTCGTAATAGCCGAGCGTGCCGCCACTCACGCCCTTGACGAGGCCGAGGCAGATCAGGAAGGCCAGAACGGCGATGATGGGGCCGCGGTTCCGGCCAAGCCGAAGACGGCGCCTCGCACTTGAAGCGGCTTCCGTGCGGTCGAGGCTCGCGGCGCTCATTGCAGCTCCAGACTGGCGGGAGCGCCGCCCAGCGTCGCGCGCAGGATCGCATCTTCCGAGATCTCGCCACCCGCAAGATCGGCCGCGATGCGGCCCCGGTAGAGCACCAGCACCCGGTGGGCGAGGTGATCGAGTTCGGCGATCTCGGTCGAGTAAAACAGGATCGCACCACCGGCGGCCGCATATTCCTGCATCAGCGCGTAGATCTCGTGCTTGGTGCCGACGTCAATGCCGCGGGTAGGGTCGAATAGCAGCAGCACCCGGCTCTGTGCGAAAAGCCATTTGGCGATCGCGATCTTCTGCTGGTTGCCGCCCGAAAATGCCTTCACCCCGGTCCAGAGCGCCCGCATCTGCACGTTGAGGCGGGCCAGCACCAGCGATACGTCCGCCTCTTCGCGCGCCCCGTCGATCAGCCCGAACCTTGTGTAGCGGTCGATCACCGGCAAGGACACATTGCGCTTGCCGTCGAGCTTGAGGAACAGCGCCTCGGTCTTGCGGTCCTCCGGCACCAGACTGATGCCGATCCGCGCATCCGCTGCGTCGCGAGGCGACGTGAAGGTCACGGGCCGACCTTCGACCCGGATGTCGCCCGTGCTCTCCTCCATGCCGAACAGCGCGGTGAAGAGTTCGAGCTGCCCCATGCCCTGCAGGCCCGCCACCCCGAGGATCTCGCCGCGACGCAGGTCAAAGGACACGTCGGCAAGCCGCTTCTCTGTTGCCAGATTGCGCACGCCAAGCACCGGCTCCCCCGAGGGCGACGGCACGGGCGGCTTCGGCGGAAAGGACTGGCCGAGTGCCTTGCCGGCGATCATGTCGATCACCGCCTCGTCGCTGACGTCCGAGAGACGCTCGGTCGCGACGTGCCTGCCGTTGCGCAGCACCGTCACGCGATCGCAAAATGCCCGGACCTCGCGCATGCGGTGGGAGATGAAGACGATCGTGACGCCTGCGCCGCGGCGCTTTTCAATCAAGTCGCCGAGCCAGTCGATGTCGCGGCCCGACAGGGTCGAGGTCGGTTCGTCGAGCAGAAGGATCTTCGGCTGCCGGAACAGTGCCCGCGCGATCTCGATCTTCTGCCGCTGGTTGAGATCGAGGTCGCGCAATTCCGCCTGCGGATCGATGTCGCCGAGGCCGAGGGCGTCGAGGTGCGCCTCGACTCGGCGCCGCGCCTCGCCCCGCCGGATCTGCCCGAAAGCATTGATGGGCGGGTAGGGCATCAGCATGTTGTCGAGAACCGTGAGGTCCCGGACCATGGTGAGTTCCTGGAACGCCGTCTGGATCCCCCGCGCGTGAGAGGCGCGGGGCGCGTCGAGGACGGCGGGCATTCCGAACACGGACAGAACGCCCGTGGTCGGCAGGATCAGGCCCGAGAGCAGCTTGACCAGGGTCGACTTGCCGGCGCCGTTCTCGCCGAGCAGCGCATGGACCTCGCCAGCCTCGACCGCGAAGGACACATCGTTCACCGCGATCGTGGCTCCGAACACCTTCCGGATGTTCTTCGCCGCGATGGCTGGTGCCGATGGCTGAGGTTCGGACACAGGCAACTCCATGAATCCGTCTCCCGGGTGACCGAAAGAAGGACAGACGAGGCTCAGTCTTCCGGCTGCCCGACCAGCGCGGCGTTGAGGCCGACTTCGGGAGTGTCGTTCGAGAAGATCGAGGCGAACCAGCCGGGGTTCGACACGAGCGACGGCTTGAAAGCGTTGCAGCCCGACTTCATCTCGGCCCAGGTTCCCTCCTGGCAGAGCTTGATGGTCTCGTTGGTGACGAGTGGCAGCGGCAGCGTCGTGTGCTGCGGGATTTCCTTGCCATCGAGCTTCTGCACCGCGAGCTTCAGGGCCAAGGCCCCCGAATAGGGTGGCGACGCGTAGGAGATGCGGGGCGCACTCATCGGCTTGTAGGTGCCGTTCGCACCCTCGACCTCGGTGTTGGCCGGCAGCATCTGGATGCGGCCGCCGTTCGAGCCTTCGCCCGCGCATGGCTTCAATTTGTCGGCCGTGGCACCGGCCTCGATTTGCATGCTGTTGGCCGTGTAGCAACCGACCTGCATCCAGAGCCCGTCGATCTCGTCCCACTTGCGCGTGGCCAGGATCTTCGAAAGCTCGGTGCGGGCGACCGCCTGGCTCCACAGGCCGACCGCCTCGTTGACGATCTTGATGTCCGGATACTTGGCGAAGACAGCCTTGGCGGCCTTGGTGCGCTCGGTATCGACCGAGGTGCCGGGCACGCCCGTGATGGCGACGATGTTGCCCTTGCCGTTCAGCTTCTTGGCCAGCCACTCGGCCGTGACGCGGCCGGCTTCCGCCTGGTCGATCGTCACATTGTGGGCGCAGGGTTCGGAAATTTCGGCGTCGTAGGCGACGACGACCACGCCCTTGCTGCAGGCGTTCTTGACCGCGGCGTTCAAGGCCGTGGGGGAAATCGGATAGACCACGATGGCCTTGGCGCCAGCCTGAACCATCGCGTTGATCTGCTGGATCTGCTTCTGGGCGTTGGGACCGGACACCTGCACCTGCAGATCGACCTTGCCGGCCATGTCCTTGCTGGCCGCCATGGCCTTGACCATGTTGGCGGCCTCGCCCTGCCAGTCGTTGCCGATATAGCTCATCGACAGATAGATCTTGTACTTATCGGCTGCTTGGGCCGGCGCCAGGCCGAGACCGACGGCCCCGATCAATCCTGCGCCGACGAACGCCGACACCCATCCTGTCCTGGTCATGCTTCCTCTCCCCTGTCGCGACATCGCCGCCCCGGGCTTTTGCCCGTGTTCTTTTGATCATAGATCAAAAGTGGCGACGACGACAAGTCAAATCACTTTGGCGCGCCATGCCGATGGCTTAGAGTTTGTGGCGACAGTCGCGTCAGGAACGATGATGAGCATAGCGAAAGGCCAGGAGCGTGGGCCATTGGCGGTCCAGCAGATCCGCCGTGGGACCATGCAGGAGGACGTCTACCGTCAAGCCAAGCAATTGATCCTCAACGGCGAACTCGCACCTGGGCAGTCCATCACCATCCAGTGGCTCGCGGATGCGTTCGGGGTCAGTGCCATGCCGGTGCGCGAGGCCATCCTGCGTCTCACGGCCGAGAAGGCACTCACCGTCGTGGCCGGCCGCAGCCTCGGCATACCGCCTTTATCGCGGGACCGTCTCGCCGACCTCACGCGGACACGGCTCGAAATCGAGGCCCTGGCCGTGACCTGGGCCGTTCCGAACATCACGCGGCCGATCGTCGGCCACCTGGCACGCTGGATCGAGGAGATGGACAACATCAAGCCGGATCGCGAGGCCCGGAAGGTCTATCTGCGCTCGAACCGGGAGTTCCACTTCACGATCTATCAGGCAAGCGGGTCGGAGGCCCTGCTGGGGATCATCGAAAGCCTGTGGCTGCAGGTCAGCCCCTATTTCAACCTCTTGCACGATCGTGGAAACTTCGTCGTCTCGAACCATCACCACCGGCGGCTCGCCGATGCGCTCGCGGCAGGCGATGCGGAGGCGGCCCGATCTTCCGTCCAGGCCGATATCCGGGAAGCGGCCTCGATCCTCGACTCGGTGATCACCTAAAGGTTTCGACGCCATCGAGAACCCGAGCGCTCCACGGCCCCTGCGTCAATCCTTCCATGTCGCCGCGAGAGCCGGAAACGCGGTGAAGTCCGGTGGCGTTGAAGCCGATGGGGGCGGATCGCAGATGCCTTCCGTGATGTACCGCAGCGCCGACATGATGCCATTGCGGGAGAACGGCTTGGCGATCACCCCATGGGCCCCAGGATGGTCGACACGGAGTTTCCTCGGGTTCGCGGTCACGAAGACGATGATGGCATCGCCCCAGTTCTGCTTGATATGGGCGCAGACATCGAGGCCACTGGAACCCTCGGCCAGATGAAGGTCGACGAAGGCCACGTCGGGCGCAATGCCGACGTCGAGGCCCTGAACCTCACGCAGGCAGCCGGCCTCCGCCACAACGTGGTGGCCGGCGTCCTCGATCATCATGCCGAGATCCATGGCGAGCAGCGCTTCGTCCTCGACGACAAGAAACCGCAGGGGAGTGTGGCGCCTTCCCATCGTCATCCTCCTGCCGGAAGGTCGATGGTGACAGTCGTCCCCGAGGTGGCTCCATGCCAGCTTGTCGTTCCGCCGACCTGACGGGACAGCCGGGCGACGAGGGTTCGACCCAGGCCGTCCACCAAGGTGTCGGCCTTCGGCATTCCTAAGCCATCGTCCGAGATGCGCAGGATCGCGCGGCCATCGATCGCGCGTGCGAAGACATGGAGCGTCCCGGACCTGCCGTTCGCGAAAGCGTGCTTGACGGCATTCGTGACGAGCTCATTGATGATCAGACCCAATGCCGACGCCTTGCTGGAGGGAATCTCCAATTCTTCAACGTCGGCGTCCACCTTTATGTCCGTTCGACCGCTCGCTCCGATGACATCGGCGACGAGGTTGGCCGTGAAGGCCCCGACGTCGAAACGCGTGATGTCGTCGGACTGGTACAGGCGTCGATGCACGGTCGCGAGGGCGTCGACGCGCTCAAGCATCGCGTCCAACTTCGAGCTGATCGCCGGGTCTCCGATCTGGCGTGATTGCAGCCGCAGCAGAGACCCGATCATCGTCAGGTTGTTCTTGACCCGGTGGTCGACTTCATGAAGCAGCAGCGTCTTGGCCTGCAGCGCCTCCTTCAAGGCCAAGGTTCTCTTTTGGACCTCGACCTCGACGATCTCCTTCTGCTCGGTGATCTGCCGTTGCGCCTCGATCCGGTCCGTGACGTCGAGTTGCGACGCAAAGAAGAACTGGACGTCTCCATCGACCCCTCGCGTTGGGCTGAGATAGAGGGCGTTCCAGAACTTCGATCCGTCCTTTCGATAGTTCAGGATGTCGATCTGTACGGCGTTCTCGCCCGCGATGGCCTCTCGAAGTGTCGCGACTGCTCCCTCATCCGTCTCAGGACCTTGCAGGAAGCGGCAGTTGCGCCCGATGATCTCTTCCCGCCCGTAGCCGGTCAGATTCTGGAACGCCTCGTTGGCGAACACGATAGGATTGTCGGGGAGGCGCGGGTCCGTGATCACCATGGGCATGCGTGTCGCCCTGATCGCCGCAGCGAAAGGGTCGCCTCGACCGCTCTCATGTTCGATGTCGCCGGTCAGGTGCCAGTCGTCGCGCTGCTTCATGCTCGATCCTTCGGGGAGGCGAGCCATAGCGACCGCTCTTTCGGATTGTCGAAGAACGGGCTCGAGGGAGAAGCGTTCCCAAGATGTTGAAAGGAAGCTTCCGCGGGCACCGCAGAGCTCTCCTGTCACCCTCGTTCAGGAGCACTCGCCCAACGAGGCCGCTCTGGCTCGAAGATTGGTCGTGTGCGAGAGCGGAAGTTCCGATTGGTCCTGGACGCGCCTGAGCACGCCGGATCCGAAACGGACCTCTGTGGCCGGTCATGGTGGTCAACGCTCGTCGACCTTATTGGAACCCACGAACGGTCGCAGCTGGAACACTGCCAATCGGATTCGCTCACCGGGTCAGATAAACACCGTTGGCCAGGTTGCTTTCCCTGCAGAGGTTTGAGCGGACCGTCAATGCGCCTGCATTCGTGCTGAGCATGCTGCTTGCGCCGACCCATTTGACGTGTCGTGCGTTCTTGCCAGCGGCGTCTCGCCAGAACGCGATGCCCCATCGTCAGCAGGTCACGCATGAGTTTGGACGGAAGCAAAGATGACCGGGAGCAAGAAGCCGATTACAGGGCCGAAATCGCCCGCCTGAAGGCCGAGCTTCTCGCGCGGTCATCAAGCACCGCGGCCCACGTCAGCGCGGAAATCGCGGGAAAAGATGGCGGTGACGATCCGTTCTTTGCCGCCGTTCGAGCCACGCGCATGCCGATGGTCGTCTCCAACCCTCGGCTTCCCGATAACCCCATTGTCTTCGTCAACGACTCGTTCTGCCGATTGACCGGCTATCCTCGGGAAGAGATCGTCGGGCGGAACTGCCGCTTTCTGCAATGCGCCGAGACCGATCCTGCGGCGGTTGCACGCATCCGCGCTGCCGTCGCGGCTCCCGAGGCCATCGAGATCGACATCGAGAACGCCCGCAAGGATGGGACGCACTTTTGGAACCGCCTGCTGATGGCGCCGGTCCACGATGCCGAGGGAAATCTGGCCTATTTCTTCGCCAGCCAGGTCGATGTCTCTTTGGAACGTGGCCGTCTGGCGGGACTCGAAACCCACAACGCCGCCCTGATGGCGGAGGTCGCCGGGCGCCAGCGCGCCCAGCGGGAAAGCGACGATCGGCTTCGCTTTGCGACCGAGGCGGGTCGACTGGGCGTTTGGGACCTGGATCTCCGCACGATGGAGATGGAGGCTTCGCCCCGCTGCAACGAGAACTTCGGCCGGCCCCAATCCGCCCCTTTCACCTACGCCGACTTGCAGGCCGCCGTGCACCCCGAGGATCGGGAACGCCGGCAGAAGGCCGTCGAGCGTTCCGTTGCGACGGGCGCCGACTACGACATCGAGTACAGGGTCATCCGGCTCGACGGCAGCACGGGCTGGGTCCAGATCCGCGCCAAAGCCATCATGGAAGCGGATGGAAGAGCACGTCGCCTCGTAGGCGTCTCCCTCGACATCACCGACCGCATGGTCTCCGACACCCGCCGGCGTGCGCTGGTCGAACTTGGCGATGTCATCCGCGACAAAACGGATCCCGACGAGATCGCCTTCGAGGCGGCCAGGATTCTGGGCGAGGCGTTGGGAGTCAGTCGCGCCGGCTACGGCACCGTCGACATCGAGGCGGAGACGATCAGGATCGAGCGGGACTGGAACGCGCCGGGGATCAAGAGCCTCGCCGGCCTGCTGCACTTCCGTGACTACGGCTCCTACATCGAAGATCTGAAGCGCAGGGAAACCGTCGTTTTCGCCGACGCGGAGACCGACCCCCGGACGAGAGACACGGCCGATGCCCTCAAGGCCATCAGCGCTCAATCCGTCGTCAACATGCCGATCACAGAGAAAGGTGGCCTCGTCGCGTTGTTGTATCTCAACCATGCGCAGGCGCGGCATTGGTCGGACGAGGAACTGGCCTTCGTGAGGGAGGTTGCCGAGCGCACTCGTGTCGCGGTCGAGCGTCGCCGCGTCGAGCAGGATCTTCGGGAACTGGCCGCCTCCTTGGAGCGACGCGTCGAGGAGCGGACGAGGGAGCGGGATCGTGCGTGGAAGAACTCGCGCGATCTTCAAGCCGTGGTCGGCCGCGACGGTATCTTTCTTGCCGTGAACGAGGCCTGGACCACGGTCCTTGGGTGGCGGCCGGATCAGGTCGTCGGCCGGCACCACCTGGAGTTCAATCACGACGAGCACCATTCCGACAGCGAAGCGGCCCTGAACGCTGCCTTCGACACCGGGCTGCCGGCCTACGAGACCCGGTGCCGTCATGCAGATGGAAGCTTCAGGTGGATTTCCTGGGTCGCGGCCTCCGAGGACGGACTGGTCTACGCCAATGGGCGGGACGTCACCGCGGAAAAGGAGCAGGCTGAAGCCCTGCACCGCACGGAAGAGCAACTTCGCCAGGCGCAAAAGATGGAGGCCGTGGGTCAGCTCACGGGCGGCCTCGCCCACGACTTCAATAACTTGCTGACTGGCGTCCTGGGCTCGCTCGAGTTGATGCAGACGCGGTTGAGACAGGGCCGGCTCGGAGAACTTGAGAAATACGCCACGACGGCCCAGGGTGCGGCCAAGCGGGCCGCCGCCCTGACCCATCGCCTCCTCGCCTTCTCGCGTCGGCAGACACTCGCGCCCAAGCCGACCGACGTGAACCGACTCGTCGCCGAGATGGCGGAGCTGATTCGCCGGACTGTCGGCCCCACGATCAAGCTTGAGGTCGTCGGGGCCGGCGGCCTTTGGAAGACCTTGGTGGATCCGCCGCAGCTCGAAAATGCGCTGCTGAACCTAGCGATCAATGCGCGGGATGCCATGCCGCAAGGCGGTCAGTTGACGATCGAGACCGGCAATCGATGGCTCGACGAACGCGGGGCTCGCGAACGGGAGTTGAAGCCGGGCCAGTACGTCTCCCTGTGCGTCAGCGATACGGGAACAGGCATGCCGGCCGATGTCGTCGCGCGGGCCTTCGACCCGTTTTTCACGACCAAGCCGATCGGCATGGGGACCGGGCTGGGCCTGAGCATGATCTACGGTTTCACCAAACAGACCGGGGGCACGGTCCGGATCTACTCGGAGGTGGGCCACGGCACCATGGTTTGCCTGTACCTTCCCCGCCACTATGGCAACGAAGCGGCCGACGAGATCCTGCTTGATCGCGGCGATGCCTTGCCGTTCGCAAAGGGCGGGACGGTGCTTGTCGTCGACGATGAACCAAGCGTCCGCATGCTGGTCGCCGATGTGCTCGGGGAAGCGGGCTGCAACGCCATCGAGGCCGAGGACGGCGTCGCCGCGCTGAAGATCCTCGAATCGGCTGTGCAGATCGACCTGATGGTCACCGACGTCGGCCTCCCGAACGGCATGAACGGACGCCAGGTCGCCGACGCGGCGCGTGCCCTGCGACCGGGACTGAAGATCCTTTTCATTACGGGCTACGCCGAGAATGCCGTCCTGGGGCATGGCCACCTTGATGCGGGCATGGAGGTCATCACAAAGCCGTTCGCCATGGAGGTGCTGGGCAAACGGATCGGAGACCTGCTGGCAAATCGCTGAATGGTCATAGATCATCCGTGAAAGCGGTCCTTCAGATCTTCGGTCAAGGAAATCTGCTGGACGCGATCGGCGTGCCGTTCTCAGTTTGCCGATGGCCATCAGGGCGTCAGTGCCGCCGACTTGGCCATCGCTTGATGTTGCAGACGTTCGATGTCGGAAAGCGCTGAATGCTGCTTCTCGATCGACGATCCATTGACGCGAGCAGATCGACGGCTTTCGGCACCCCGCCAATCGTCGGTGCCTCCGTCCTACAAGGTCAGAGGTCCAGACGAATAGATTGGAGCCTTTTACCGATGTGGGAAGGCGTCTGCGCCATGCTGAGCCCGCTTTCCGCAGGAGATGGCCTCATTCTGGGGACGAAGTGATTGTTGGCCGAAAGCTGAAAGTCTGCTTCGGGGGAGTTTTTGCTACCAACGAGACGAACCGGATGCTGGTTTACTCAGATGGGCGCGGGCATCTCGTTCATTATGCGGGCGACCGCTTCCTTTGTTTCGAACTGCGGCATGTGGCCGATCCCGGCGAAGCGGTGCAGGGCGACGTGCGACGGCAGGGTGTCGGCGTAGCGGGCCGGCAGGATCTTGTCGGCGGTGCCGACGATCACCCGGACCAGCATGGCGAGCCAGCGAGATCGGCCCGGATCGAAAAGGTCTGGGTCGCGTCGGCGAAGACGGTCTCCGCCACCGCGCGTTGCGTTTCGACCAGGGCCGTTCCCTCGCGCGCTTTAAGCGTCGCGCGCACGAAGGCCGGGCTGATGGTGTCGGATGCCGGACCATCTGATCGCCCGGTACCTGGCGACGGACGTCTCGTGCCGCGCTCGATAGCGGATGACCCGACCCGGTCAGCGGAAGCGCTGACGGTCTATGCAGCGCACCTGTGCGACCGCCCGCTTGGCAGGGCCGGCACCTGGCTGCTTGACGATCTCCGAAAGCGTTTCGAGGCCGTGTGAGCCGGTCTTCAGCGGGATGAAGATAAGGCGCGGGTCCGATCGCTAGATCCAGATGAGCACGATCGACAGCGCGAGAAAGGCCCCCAAGATCATGTTGAGCGCGCGCCATTGCGTGTCGCTCCGCAAGGCGCGGGCGAGAAGAAGGCCGGTAGTGCACCACAGCGACAGTGAAAGAAGGGCGCAGACACCGAACACGGCGCCGAGCAGTCCGCCGAGTTGCCAGGGGCCATCGGCAAGAGCCGCGAAGGAGGCGGCCGCCCCCACCGTCATCCCCCCCATCCCTTTGGGTTATGCCAGAGCATCCACAGGCCCGTGATGAAGCCGGTCGGCTCCGCCGCGCCGGCAAGACGCGGTGTGCCCCGTCGCGCCGTCTGCACGGCAAGCCACAGGAGATAGGCTGATCCCGCAGCTTTCATCGCGAGGGCGAGCATCGGCGCCGCTAGGAGTACGCTGCCGAGGCCGAGAGCCGCGCCAGCCGCCATGGTGGCAAGGCCAAACGCGATCCCTCCGATCAGGGGAGGGACCGCCTGAACCCGAAGTTCGCTCCCGAGATCGTGGCGAGCGTCGTCGCGCCGCCTGGGCTGATTGTGGCGACAAGAACGAACAGAAGGAGGGGGGCGAGTGCGTGCATGGAAGGTAGAACAGCGTGAGTGACGTTTGCCTAGCTTCCGCTCCGGCTTTACGGAAACCAATTTTGCTAATGCCAGATATTAGCCGCACTGATCGGTGATGCCTCGCAACCTCGACGTCGCCCCGTTCCGGACCTTTCTTGCCGTTGCCGATCTGCGAAGCATGACGAGTGCCAGTCGCAGGCTACACCTGACCCAGGGCGCGATCAGCCAACAGATCGCGCGGCTCGAATTGCTCGCCGGTGGTGCCTTGCTGTTGCGCGAGGCTCGCGGGCTGCGTCTGACCGCGCTTGGAGAGCGCCTTCTGGGCCGGGCCCGTGCCTTTGTGGCGCTCAACGACGAAGTCTGGTCCGAACTGGAACGCTCCGATCTGCGCGGTCGCGTGCGACTCGGCGTGCCCTACGACCTCGTCGGCACCACGCTTGCGCCGGCCCTGCAAGGGTTCAGCGAAGCCGCCCCCCAGGTCAAACTGTCCCTCGTCGGTCTGCCGTCGCCAGACCTGATAGACGCCGTGCGGACCGGCCGGCTCGACCTCGCCGTAGCCGAAGAACCGGCCGGCTTCGAAACGGGCGAGGTGCTTGCCGTCGAGCGGCTGCTGTGGGTGGGCGCGAAAGGCGGTCGCGCGCACAGGCGCGACCCGCTTCCGCTTTCGCTTGTGGCCGAAACCTGCGTCTTCCGTTCTGTCGTCGCCGCGGCACTCGCGAAGCACGGCCGTGAAACCCGGGCCGTGTTCGAGAATGGCGGCCTCGATGCCACGCGCGCGACGGTTCGCATGGACCTGGCCGTCTCGGCTTGGCTGACCTCGACAGTGCCCCCGGAGCTCGACATCCTGTACGAGGCTGGACTGCCGGAACTGCCGAGCTTCGCCATCACGGTTCATGGAGCGGCCCAGGCTCAATCAGCGGCCGTGCGCGAACTGCTCAGCCATCTGCGGAATGCTGCGGCGCGACCGCGAGCTGGTTCGTGAAGGTGCCGTGCATCACGGCGCGGCATCAACGCTCGACGGCACGCGACTACGCGGGAGGGAGGACCCTGGAATCTTCAAAACGGCGTTGTCGCTGGCCAACCTGTGGGACAAGCTTCTGCGTTCGTCGAAAGAGCAATGAGCTAAGCCAAGGGTGATGAACCCTGCGGGAGGGCATTGGCCGCGGTGGCATCCAGGATCTGGTCCGGCCCACCCTTGGGAGGCCACACGCCGGCACCGTAAGCGTCTGCGCGGAGCCTCGCGCGTTCTTCCAGGCTCTCGAAACTCCAAATGTGCGTGATCCTCGGTGCGCCATCCAGGGCATACATGTTGGTGACGAGATGATCGGTGTAGTCGCGTGCCGGCGCGATGGCTGCCTCCCAGGCCGAGAGTATCGGGGCAAGGCCGCCCGGCTTGACGCGATAGGTGCGGACCTCATAGATGCCGCCCCGTTGGCCAAGTCGCAGCTCGATCTCGCCCTCGATGCCGGCGTGTCTCAAAAGCACGTCAGTTTTGTTGAAAGTGGCCGCAGCCAACCGAGCCCGCAGATGGTGATCGACTTCGCCGAGGCGCTCGATGTTCCGCGCGGCAGAAGCCTGGTCATCGCGCGGTGTTGCACTTCGCGCCGCCCGGCGGGCGTGAGCGGGCCGGGTGTGGACTTTTCCTTCTTCGGAGCGGTGCTTCTGGAATTGCTACCCGGCATTCCGGTCACTATCGGCCTGACGGCAGCTTCGCTGCTGGTCGGAGGGCTCTTGGCTCTCGTCATGACCTGGGCGCGCCTTCTCGCCTGGCCGGTGGATTTGCTGGTGCGGCTGTTCTCCTTCACTTTGCGCGGGTCGCCGCTGCTGATGCAGATTTTCCTACTTTATTACGGCCTCGGACAGTTCGCGGCGGTGCGGGACAGCTTGTTTTGGCCGGTGCTGCGCCAGCCGGTGTGGTGCGCCATCCTGGCCCTGTCGCTCAACACGGCCGCCTACACGGTGGAGTTCCTCAGGGGCGGTCTGGCGGCGGTGCCGCCCGGCGTCGTGGAAGCCGCTACCGTGACAGGCATGTCGCGCTTCACCACGTTTCGACGGATCATCATGCCGCTGGCCATCCGCCAAGCCCTGCCGGCCTATGGCAGCGAGATCATCATAATGGTGAAATCGACCTCGCTGGCCTCGATTATCACCGTGTCGGAGCTCACGGGCATCGCTTCGGGCATCGCCTCGGCGACGTTCCGACCCATGCAGGTTTTCCTCTGCGCCGGAGCCGTCTACTTGTCCATCAACTTTCTGCTGTCGCGCGGGGTCGCCCGCTTGGAAGGGCACCTGGATCCGCTGCGACGAGGCACGCTGCCATGAAGTCTCACGACGTCGCGCCGAGCGGGCCTGTCCTCTCGATCCGAGACCTCCACAAGAACTTCGGGGCGCTCGAGGTGCTGAAGGGGGTCTCCCTGGACGCCGCCGAAGGCGATGTGATCGCGATCGTGGGCGCAAGCGGATCCGGCAAAAGCACGCTGCTCCGCTGCATCCCATTTTTGGCAGTACCAAGCGCCGGCGTGATCTCCCTCGAAGGTGAGCCGATCAGGCTCGGCGTCGGCAGCGTTCCCGACATGCGGCAGGTGACGCGCCTGCGCAAGAAGCTCGGCTTCGTGTTCCAAAGCTTCAACCTGTGGCCGCACATGACAGTGCTCGGCAACGTCATCGAGGCCCCCGTCTAGGTCCAAAAGCCGACTCGGGCGGATTGCGTGGCGGAGGCCGAAGCGTTGCTTGCGAAGGTGGGCCTCCTTGACAAGCGGAACAGCTATCCGGCGCAACTGTCGGGCGGACAGCAGCAGCGCGCCGCGATCGCCCGTGCCCTGGCCATGCAGCCGCGGGTACTGCTGTTCGAAGAACCCACCTCGGCGCTCGACCCCGAACTTGTCGGGGAGGTTCTGCGGGTGATCCGCATACTCGCCGAGGAAGGTCGCACCATGCTGATCGTAACGCACGAAATCAGCTTCGCGCGCGACGTTTCCACAAAGGCGATCTTTCTCGACCAGGGCCGGATCGAGGAGCAAGGGCCCCCAGCCCAGCTGTTCGATGATCCTCAATCCGATCGGTGCCGCAGGTTTGTCACCCGACACCTCAATCGGGGCGGGTAACAAGTGGCGTCCGCTCAATGAGCCGCCATGTCCAAAGGGGGATCAACATCGGGCGGGATCGGTGACACGAAGGGTTTGTCGCCCACTCGTCGGCGGTGGTCGATTTTGGCTTCGTCGAGGATCTCAGGATTGTTGAAAAGGTCCATGGCTGTGGCAGCCATGACTTTAGCGGCATGAACCATCCCCTTATGAGCTGCGGGCATCTTACCTTGAGCCGTCAATTGCCAGGAGTGACCAGGCGTGCCGATCGCGTAGGTTGCGCCACGGGCCTGCACGGTGGGGGTGACCCAACTCACGGTTCCGACGTCGGTCGAGCCGACGCCGTCGCTACTCCAATCATTGATGTCCACCACCCAGTCGCACAGCGGCGTGTCAGGCCGCGGAGCCTGGCCGGCGCGCTGGTAGGCGGCCACAATCTCGGCATCTGTGAGCGTCTTCTGAATTTCCGCCGCAAATGCACGGTCGGCGGCGTCGAACTTAGGCCCGCCCAGGCGCTCATAGACCCGTCCCATGACGGTCTCGAGGGGACCGTTCCCGATCAGGTTCGCGTCGGCGCTGAGAACACGATGGCTGACACTGGTTTCGGTCATGAGGGTCGCGCCTTGCGCGACTTTGAGGACGCGGTCGAAAAGCTCGCGCATCGTGTCGAGATCGCGAGCGCGCACGAGGTATCGGACAACGGCCCGGGCCTGAACGACATTGGGCGCGATACCGCCCGTATCGAGGATCGCGTAGTGGATCCGCGCCGAACTCGGCATGTGCTCGCGCATATAGTTGACGCCGACGTTCATGAGTTCGACCGCGTCCAGAGCGCTGCGTCCGAGGTGCGGCGCCGCGGCCGCATGGGCGGACCGGCCCAGAAAGGTGAAGTCGGCCTCCATGCAAGCCAGAGACGCGGCGGCGTTGACGCCTGAGAACGCACTGGGATGCCAGCATATCGCCGCATCGACGCCGTCATAGGCTCCGGCACGCACCATATAGGTCTTGCCCGAGCCACCCTCCTCAGCCGGGCAACCGTAATAGCGGACTCGGCCGGGCAGACCGTGCGACGCGAGAAAGTCCTTCACCGCCGTTGCGGCCAGCAGCGAGGCCGAGCCGAGCAGGTTGTGGCCGCAGCCATGGCCGTAACCCCTGCCCGGCAACGGCCGGTGCTCGGCGACCCCGGGTTCCTGCGAAAGGCCTGGCAGGGCGTCGTACTCGCCCAATATCGCAATCAGCGGACCGCCTTGCCCCGCCTCGCCAATAACCGCCGTGGGCATGCCGGCGACCGCTTCCGTCACTTGGAACCCCTCCGCTTTCAGCATATCGACGTGCTCGGCAACGCTCCTGTGCTCGGTGAAGTTGAGTTCAGGCGTGTCGAAGACACGGTCCGCCAAGACCTCGAACGGCTCTCGCTTGGCATCCACCAAATCCCAGATTTCTTCAGCGTTGCGCATTCAATGCTCTCCGACGCAGGTTTCTCGGCCCGCGCTCCTCGGCCAGTCCGTCCGACCTTTCAATGAAAATGGCACGACCCCCGCCGTTGTGGGACGGCAAGGCCCTTCACGTAGACACCACAGCTCAGAAATCGGGATCGAAGCGTGGCGGCTTGTCTGGAAGCATGGATGTGATGCGACCAGTCCCATAGCGATTTCTCGATCCGATCGGAGGCCGGGTAGGTTTGCGGCCTCCTCCTGCGCTGCCAAAGCCTGAACATCGGCCCGTTCGCAGATGCCATTCGCACTGAGCAAATGGCCGCCAGTTGAGTGATCTGCGGCGCGGCCACGCTCGTGCCGTCCAGCGCGAGCCTTGTCCCGCTGCGCGATCCGCTCGCCAGCACGCCGGCATGCACGATCGAGTATCGCTGATCGCGCAGACGTCAACGCCGGCTGGGTTTGCCGGCCTGAGATGGCTGCCGGTCACTGTCGGCCCTCCTGCTGAGTAAGGGGCGACGCGAAGGCTCTTCTCTGCGACCCCGCCGGCGACGATCACGCGACCACCGGTAGCGATAGAGTTGATCATACCTCGCCGCTTTACGGGCGAGGTCGGCGTCATGCCGCCGCACCGAGGGTCACGCGGCTTACCCCGAACTTCTGCCAACTTCCGCTGAGGCACGTACGACCACGACTGCGGCGTCGATCGGGGCACCCCTGTCCATCCCGGCCTTGCCTCCCGATAGTGTTTTTGACCACGTTCCGAAGCCCGATCCACGCTCAGAACCAGCGGAAGATATCGGCTAGTCGTGAAATCGGACTGGCCCCCGCGGTCGCGATACTGGCATCGAAATGCGTCGTGAAAAACGCGACCGGAAGACCTGCCGCTACGGCGGACGTCATGCCGGCAACACTGTCCTCGACGGCCAGAACCTCATAGGGTGCGAGGCCGAACAACCGGGCGGCCGCAGCGTAGGGCTCGGGATCCGGTTTGCCGGCCGAGACATCGTCCAGCGCGATCGTAAAGGCCATGAACCGGGTGATGCCAAGCGCGTCGAGGTTGGCATTCACGACAGCGCGGTGCGAGTTGGAGACGCAGGCCTGCGGAATGCCGCGCGCTGCCAAGGCCGCAATGGTCTCGACGGCGCCCGGCAGCGGCCGCAGCGTGGCGCGATCGCCGATGTAATGCGCCGCGATCGCATCCAGCCACACGGTCTCTTGAAGGTCTGCGGGCATGCGGGACCGGAGCGCGCGCCACACATCGGGCATATGGACGCCGCGGAACTCATCGTCGCGAAGATCCGATAGGTCGACCCCGAAGCCGCGGCTCGCGGCCAGCAGCGCCCGGAGGTGCAGCGGTTCGCTATCCACCAGCGTTCCATCCACGTCCCAAGCCACGGCGCGCAGCGCGGTCATGCCGGATCCCGATTGGCCGCAAGTCGCTGGTATAGGTTGCGATAGGTCAGAAAGCCCGCGGCATAGACGGCCGCGCCGGCTGGATCGGGCTGGATGAGTTCGCCTTCGCGCACCAGTTTGGCCGCGCCGCTCCAATCGTCGGTGCAGCCCGTCCCCACCGCCGCGGTCCAGGCGGCGCCGATGCACGACCCGAGATGCCCGCTCAGCGTCTGTAGTGGCTGCTGAAGCACATCGGCCACGATCTGCATCCACACTCGACTGGCCGATCCGCCGTCCGACACCAGGAACCGCGTGGTCGAGTGCCCCATGGCGTTCAGCACCTCCACGTGATGGGCGATCGCATACGCGTAGGCTTCCAGCATCGCGCGCCAGAGGTGGCCGAGATCGTGGCTCAGCGTCAGGCCGCTGAAAACGCCACGTGCACCGGCATCGTGGATGGGGGTCTTCTCGCCGAGAAAATAGGGCAGGACGGTCAGGCCCTCGGCCCCTGCGGGACGCGCCCCAGCCAGCGCGTCGAGATGCTGATGCAGGCTCAGCCCGGCGGCCTCGGCCGCGGCACGCTCACCGCCCGCGAAAGTCATCACCATCCAGTTCAGGCCCGAGCCGCCGGTCGACATGCAGCCGTTGGGCATGAACAGGCCCGGCACGAGATGGTAGTCGAGGAACATCCGGGCGTCGGGCGCCACGATGTCGGTGGCGACCAGCACATCGATCGAACCGCCGAACTTGAGCAAAATATCGCCTTTGGCCACCACCCCTGCCCCCAGTGCCGAGGCGATCATGTCGGCCGCGCCGCCCACCACGGGGACGCCGCCCGGCAGGCCGGTGGAGCGCGCGGCCTCGGCCGAAACCCGACCCAGCACCGCATGGGAACGGACCACCGGGGGCAGCGCGCCCGTCGGGCAGTGGGCGAACGCTGCCATGGCGGGGTCGATCACATGGGTCGCAAGGTCGATAACGCCGGCTTCGAGCGCCCAGTTCTGCTCGATAGCCCGCGTGCCGGTGAGCTGCCAATTGATGTAATCGTAGGAGCCGAACACCGTCGCGATGCGGCTGAAGACGTCGGGCTCATGCGTCTCGATCCAGCGCAGCTTGGCGCCCACGAGCTGCTGGTTGATGCCGTTGCCGGCCCGCGTCAGGAAGTCGGCCTCGGGCCATTCGGCCCGCATCGCCTCGACCTCCTCCCCGCAGCGCCCGTCGCTCTGCTGGATGCTGGGGCGAAGCACCGCGCCGTCGCGATCGAGCAGCACCACGGCGGGCAGCATGCCGGTCACCCCGATGCCCGCGATGTCCTGCGTCGGCACCGCGCTGTTCGCGAGCAGCTCCTGGGAGATCGCGCAGACATTGGCCCACCACTGCGCCGGGTCCTCTTCGGCCCAGCCCGGGTGTGGGGCCCGTAGGGTCACCGGGCGCGTCGCCACTGCAAGCACCTGATCGGGCAGGCGAAGTAAGACTCCGATAGTCGAGGTCGTGCCAATGTCGAGTCCGATGACGCAAGGCATCGCGGGGTCTCCGGCTCAGCGCAACTGTCCGACCTTGTCCATGAAGCGATTGACCCGGTTACCGTCCACCGCGTTCCAGGTGATGCCATCTTGCTTGAAGTGGGTGCCGATCACGACGCCGCTTGCCAAGCGCAGCACCTCCGACACGTTGTCGAGATTGACGCCCGTATTGGCGAACACCGGAACGTCTCGGATCGTCTCGCAGACCTTGCGCAAGTCTCCGGCATCGGCGGGCTGGCCGGTGATGGGGCCCGAGACCAGGATCGCGTCGGCGAGCGAAGAGAACACCGCGCTTTTGGCGCGCAGCTCGATCGGCCGCTGGTCGAGAGAATGGGCGAATTCGGCGTTGATATTGAACAGCATCTTGAGGTCCGGCCGGCCGAGTTGCGCGCGCAACCGCGCTGGCGTGGCGCAGTCGGGCTGCCAGAGGCCCATGTCGGACGCGAACAGGCCGGTGAAGATCTCGCGCACGAAGCTCGCACCCGTCACGGCCCCGATCGCGACGCTGGCGGTCGGATCCCACAGATAGTTGACGCCGAACGGCACCGTGAGCATCGGCTTGAGAATCTGCACCACCGCGGTCATGGCCGCGAGACCCTCGGGAGGCGCCTTGAACACATAAGGGCGGTCGTTCTCGTTGCCGAACATAATCGCGTCGACGCCGCCACTCTGGAGTTGTTCGATGTCGCGCGCGACATCGTCGACCAGTTTCTGGATGCCGCCCCTGGCGTCATAGAGCGGGGAGCCCGGCAGGGCCCCGATGTGGGCCATTGCGATGACGACCTTGGTCTTGCTGCCGAAAAAATCGAAAACCATGGGATGTCTTTCCTGTCGCGCCGGTCAGGCGCCTGATGAAGCCGCGGGTGGGGCAAGGATCACCTCGACCCCGGCGGCGTCGAGCGCGGCCTGGATGTCGGGCGGCGGCATGGCATCGGTCACCAGCGTGTCGACGGTGTCGAAGCCTGCCACCCGCACCAGCGACATGCGTTGGAATTTCGAAGCGTCGCAGAGCACGACCTTTCGGCTGGAGCGGCCGAGATACACCCGCTTTACCTCGGTATCCTCGATGGAATAATCGAACAGCCCATCGGCCGTGAGGCCGGACACACCCAGGAATGCGACGTCGAACCACAGCTTGGCGAAGGCCGCCACGGCATCCGGGCCGCCGATCGCCATCTCGGTGCCGCGCACGCGGCCCCCCGGCACGAAGACCTGCTGGGCGCCGTCCGACAATGCAGCGGCGATCCGCAGCGAGTTGGTGAAAAGGTGCAGACCGACCCGGGCGCGCAGCAATTGCGCCAGCAGAAACGCGGTCGCGCCCACGTCGAGCGCCACAGTCCGGGCATCGTCGACCAGCGGAAGCGCCGCAGCCGCGACGCGCTCTTTTGCGCCCCGATCGCGGCTAAGCCGGGCGTCGAAGCTCGGCTCCTCACGGTCCACCGCGATACCCTGCAACGCCACGGCGCCGCCGTGCAGCCGCTTGAGATGACCCTCCCGCTCAAGATCGACGAGGTCGCGGCGGATCGTCATTTCCGAGACCGCCAAGCGTCCGGCGATCTCGGCGACCTGCACGGAGCCGGTCTGGCGCACCGTCTCGAGGATCGAGGCGCGCCGCACGTGCGCCAGCATCGGTCTGGCGCCGCGCCGGTCCGGGGTCACGGCGTCCAGTGCGTGGGAAGCGCGCGCGAACTCGGTGGACGGGACGGTCTCGGCGGGTGGGCTGCGTCGCAGGTGGTTGGGCATCAACGCTTGTCCGGCTTATCGGTCCGCAGGAGCGCCGCTCCACGATCGGGACCAAGCTTGTTAAAAGTTCGGATTTTTGCGTATATGTTCAAATCGCCATTTTGTCCAGGGTCGACCATGAGCCAAGCCGTGACACTCGCTTCCGACATCGCCGGCCAGCGCGCGATTGTAACCGGGGGCGCCACCGGAATCGGGCGGGCCATCGTGGCGGCTCTGGTCCGTCATGGCGCCTTGGTGGTGATCGCCGACCTCGACGCCGCGGCCGCGGCGCAGACCGCAGCAGCGCTCGGGGCCGCAGGCGCGGTCGCCATGGACGTTCGCCGCCGCGACGCGGTTGAGACCGGCTTCGAGGCCGCTCTGGCAATCCTCGGCGGGTGCGACATTCTGTGCGCCAATGCGGGTGTCTCCACCATGAACCGCGCCGTCGATCTCACCGACCAGGAGTGGAATTTCAATTTCGACGTCAACACACGCGGCGTGTTCCTCACCAATCAGATCGTGGCGCGGCACTTTCTTGCGGCAGGAAGTGGGACAATCGTCAACACCGCCTCGCTCGCGGCCAAAGTTGGGGCGCCCTTGCTGGCGCATTACTCCGCCAGCAAGTTCGCGGTGCTGGGCTGGACCCAGGCACTCGCACGGGAGCTCGCGCCGCACGGCATCCGGGTCAACGCCGTCTGTCCTGGCTTCGTGAAGACCGGCATGCAGTCGCGCGAGGTCGAGTGGGAAGCTCAGCTGCGCGGGATGACGACCACCGCCGTGATCCAGGACTATGTCAGCCAGACCCCGATGGGCCGCCTCGAGGAGCCCGAGGATGTCGCCGATCTAGTGGTATTTTTGTGTTCATCGGGCGCTCGGTTCATGACCGGCCAAGCCATCAACGTCACGGGCGGCGTCTACACAACTTGAACCAGCGAGTCACACTCGAACAAAAGATGCCAAATTATATCTTGAAATGTTCGTGAATGTTGTCAGTCTGTCGCTCGGTCGCACATCAATAGCGATGTGGGCGCGGCTGAACAGAAGGACCGCATGGCCTCGATCGAGCTCCGTCACGTCTCAAAGCGCTACGCCCCCACCGTGTACGGCGTCCGGGACGTGTCGCTGCGCATCGAAGATGGCGAGTTCATCATCTTTCTCGGCCCCTCGGGCTGCGGAAAATCCACCACGCTGCGCATGATCGCGGGCTTAGAAAGCGTCTCGGACGGCGAGATCCTGATCGGCGGGCAGGCTGTCAACGCCATACCGCCGCGCGACCGCAACGTCGCGGTCGTGTTCCAGAGCTACGCGCTTTATCCGCACATGAGCGTCGCACAGAACATGGCCTTCGGCCTCAAGATGCGCGGCACCGACCCTGGTCTTATCCGGTCGAAGGTCGATCAGGCCGCGACCCTGCTGGGCCTGACCCCCTACCTGGACCGTAAGCCTGCCGCGCTGTCAGGCGGCCAGCGCCAACGCGTCGCGCTCGGCCGCGCCATTGTGCGCGATCCGGCCGCCTTCCTGCTCGACGAGCCGCTCTCCAACCTCGACGCCCAGTTGCGCGGCGAGATGCGCCTGGAGCTCGTCAAGCTGCACCGGCGGCTCGGCCGCACTATCGTGCACGTCACCCATGATCAGGTCGAAGCCATGACGATGGGCGATCGCATCTGCATCATGCGGGGCGGCGCGATGATCCAGGTCGGTCGGCCGCTGGAGGTCTACGCCAATCCGGCCGAGACCTTCGTGGCGCGTTTCCTCGCGACCCCGCCCATGAACCTGATGCCGGCCGTGCTGCGCGGCGCTGGCGGCGACGACCTCGTGGTTGAAACCGGCGAAGGGCTCGCGCTCGCGGTGCCATCGCCCTATCGCTCCGCCTATGCGGCCTATCGCGACAAGCCCGTAATCCTGGGGCTGCGGCCCGAGGATTTCTATGAGGCGCCCCACGCCTCGGATTGGCAGCCCGTTCCGTTCACGGTGGTGGCTGTGGAGGCCCTGGGGGCGGAACTAGTTCTAGTCGGGCAGGTCGGCGCGACTGGCGGCGTGGCCCCGCAAAAGATCGCGCCCCCTCAGGAAATCGCTGTCCGGCTCAGCCGCCATGTCGTGGCAGAGCCCGGGCAGATGCTGACCCTTTCTCTCGATCCAAACCCGATGCATCTGTTCGATGTGGAGACCACCCGGCTGATCCCGCGCCCGGCGCCCGGCGTGCCCGCCCGGAGGGTCGCATGAGCACGGCGTTCGGCTCCACGCGGTCCAACATCGGGCTGCACGTCGGTCTGATGGCGATGTGCCTCGTCATCGTGCTGCCGCCGCTCTGGGTGCTGCGCACCAGCCTCGTGCCGGAACCACAAGCCTATTCGACCAGCGTGATGCCCGGCTTCACGCTGGACAATTACATCGCGCTGCTCACGCGCAATAAGTTCGGCGTCTTTTATCTCAACAGCGTTGTCGTGGCGCTTGGTTCGGTCGTCGTCGCCCTCCCGTTCGCGGCCATGACCGGCTACGCCTTCGCGCGGTTCCGCACCGGGGGGCGCTTCGCCCGGTTTCTGGTGCTCGCCACCCAGATGCTGCCGCCTGTGGCGCTGGTGCTGCCCACCTTCGCGATCTTTCGGGCGACAGGTCTCACCAATTCGGTGCCAGGCCTCATCCTGGCCTATGCGGCCATCAACCTGCCGTTCCTCACCTGGATCCTGATGGGGTTCTTCGAGGGCGTGCCGATCGACCTCGAATGGGCCGCCATGACCGATGGCGCAACGGCCTGGGGTGCGTTCTGGCGCATCGTTGTCCCGGTGTCGCTGCCCGGCCTCGCGGCCGCTGGCGTGCTAGGCTTCATTCTATCCTGGAACGAGTTCCTGTTCGCACTGGTCCTTACCGGCCCTTCCACGCAAACCATCCCGGTCGCGCTTGCGTCCCTGCAAAGCTCCAACGGCGTGCAGATCGCCAAGGTCTCGGCCGGAGTCGTGCTGGCCGTGCTGCCGCTCGTCATCGCGTCCCGCTTCATCCAGCGCTTCATCGTGCAGGGGCTGACCTTCGGGAGCGTGAAATAGCCGTTGAGTCCCGGTCTCGGGCTGCCGCCAAGCATGAAACGTCGAAACGGGAGAATGCCATGACCATCAAGTCGCTGCTGCTTGCCACTACCAGTCTGCTGGCCGCCCTAACACTGCCCGCGAAGGCTGACCCGATCGTGCTGCGGGCCCTGATGGAGGATGTGCCCGAGACGCAGATCATCGAGGCCATGCTGCCGGAGTTCAAGAAGCAGACTGGCATCACGGTCGAGTTCGAAAAACTCGCCTACGGCGACATGCACGACAAACTCGTGACCCAGCTTACCGGCGCCAGCAGCGCCTATACGGTGCTGGAAGTCGACTTCCTGTGGGCCGGTGAGTTTCCGGCCGCCGGCTGGCTGACCGAGCTTTCGCCGCTGGTGCAGAGCGCCAAGTTCGACCTGTCCCCATTCATCCCCTCGATGCTCGATCTCGTGGGGCACAGCAACGGCGGGCTCTACCTGATCCCCATGTACAATTACAGCATGGGGATGATCTACCGGACCGACCTCATCACGGATCCCAAGCTCGCTGCAGCCTGGAAGACCGTGAACGGCAAGGAGCTGACCGCGCCGAAGTCGCTGGCCGACTATGTCTCGCTCTCGAAGTTCATGAAGGCCAATGCCGGCATCGCGGGCGCGGCCATGCAGGGCCAGCGGGGCGACCCCAACGCGATGGAGTTTTCCAACTATCTGTTCTCGGCCGGGGGCCGCTATCTTGACGATAGCGGCAAGGTCGCGCTCGACAGCCCCGAGGGCAAGACCGCGCTCGACCTCTACGTCGACAACGTCAAAAACGGCGCTCAGCAGGGCGCGCTATCGGCCACGCTCGACGATACGCAGCGCCTGATGTGCGACGGCAAGGCCTTCAGCATGATTACCTATTGGTGGATGTTGCCGCAGATCGACGACGCCAAGAAGTGCCCGGCGGTAGCCGGCAAGGTCGCGCTGTCCGTCATGCCGGGCGGCCATGGAGAGAGCGGCGGCTGGGGCTGGGGCATTCCCAAGAACGTCGATGCGCCGACCCGCGATGCCGCCTGGACGTTCATCCAGTGGGTGCAGGGCAAGAAGATCTCGGTCGCGCGGGCACTCGAAGGCCACGCCCCGGTGCGGGCGGACGTTTATAGCGACCCGGCGGTCCTCGCAAAATTCCCGAGCTATTCCATGGCGCAGGACGTCGTGGCGAGCGGCAAGGCGTTTCCGATCTTCGCCTATTCGGCACAATACGAGGATGTGCTCGGCACGCAGCTATCGCTCGCGGCAGGCGGCCAGGCCGACACGCCTACGGCGTTGAAAGCCGCGGCGGACGGCCTCGCCGACCTGATGAAGAAGGCGAAATAGGGCGCCGCCCCCTTCGCAGCGCCCTGGAGCTTACCTGGTGGCAACGAGCCTGCGCTTCGATCGCGAGTGGCGCACCGGCTGGGCGTTCGCCCTGCCGGGCCTGTCGCTGCTCGCCATCGTGATGGGCTTTCCGCTCGTCTATGCAGCCATCATGGCGGTTTCGTCCATGACCTTGCTGCACCCCAGACTACTGCCCCTGGTGGGCTGGGACAACATCGCCCTTATGATCGGTAATCCGGGCTTCCGTCACGCATTGTGGCTGACGTTCGGCTATTCGGTCGTGACCGTCACGGGTGAGTTCGTGATCGGTCTCGGGCTCGCGCTGATGCTCAACAGCGTCGTGGCGCTCAAGCCGGTCTACTTCGCGATCCTGACCATCCCTATGGCGATGTCGCCGGTCAGCGTGGGGCTGATCTGGCGCATGCTCCTGCAGCCCAACCTCGGCATCGTCAACGCCATGCTGGAGGCCGCGCACCTACCGCGGGTGGATTGGCTCGGCTCGGCCGATCTCGCATTCTGGACCATGGCGGGCGTAGACATCTGGCAGCAGATGTCCTTCGTGGTCCTGATCCTGGCTGCCGGGCTCGCAGCGCTGCCGCGCGACCCCTACGAGGCCGCAGAGGTGGATGGCGCGCGGCCGTGGCAGCAGTTCTGGTATCTCACCCTGCCGATGCTGCGGCCGGTGGCAGCCATCACGGTCATCATCCAGCTCATTAACGAGTTCCGGACCTACGATCTCGCCTATGTGCTGACCAAGGGCGGCCCCGGCGTGTCGACCGAGGTGCTGAGCTTTTTCGCCTATCGCCGGGCGTTTCTCGGCCTGTCCCTGAACGAGGGCGCGGCGGCGTCCTTCGTGCTGTTGCTGGTGGTCTTGGTCCTCACTCTGATTTTCTTCGTGATCACGGAGCGTAAAGCGTAAAGGCCGGGTCGAACCGCGTTCAAGGCAAGGCTGGCCAGCAGCGCCAGACCTGCTTGGTTCCCTGATCCTTTGAGCATTCTCCATGCGCGGTCAGGACGTCGGCGGGCCTCATTGGGCCTAAAGATCCTTTATCGATCATGGTTCGGGCTGGGACCGTGCACAGTGCCAATGACCGTCAGGATGCGACCATCGTCCGTGAAGGACGCCGACCTCTCCCTCTATGGCTTCGCGTCCAACGTCTTCTTCGGAGCCGGAGTGAATACCCGGCAGGACGGCAAAGATGGCCGAAGACCGAACCCGCTGCGCGGGAGGCGCGCGCGTGGCGAGGTTTGAGATAGGGCGCCGTTTGGAGCGCATGGTTTGAGCGGCATCTGAGGCGGGGGAGCATCGAGGGTCCTTTCACCCAAGGAGCCCTCCGATGGACGATGTCATTCCCGCTGCCCCGATCAGCCCGCTTCGCCAACGCCTGATCGACGACATGACCATGCTCCAGTTTGAGATTGACCCGGTTTGGTGGACACCCTGAAGCTTTCATCAGAGGTGTTCTCAATGCCGAAGACCCGCCCGCCGTATTCGGCTGAGTTCCGCCGTCAGATGGTCGATCTGGTTCGCGCCGGTCGCCATCCGGACGATTTTGCCCGAGAGTTCGAGCCGACCGCGCAATCGATCCGGAACTGGACCGCGGATGCCGACAAGAAAGAGAGTCGGCGGGAGGAGGTGCTGCCTGGCCTGAATGTGGCTGAGCGGGACGAACTGATCCGACTGCGGCGTGAGAACAAGCAGCTTCGCGTCGAGCGGGACATCCTGTCAAAAGCCGCGGCCTGGTTTGCACGGGAGACCGGGGCGCTCCCGTCCGGCTCTTCCGGTTCATGAGCGGAGCCAGCTTGAGGCTCCGGCCAGCGAAGCTGGTTGGAGAAGCTGGCGGAGAGGCGAACCAGGCCTGCTTTCCGGTTTCCACCATGGCGCGCGTGCTCGGCGGAGCCTGCCAGGGCCCACGCCAAGCGTAGCTTGGTGGGGTGGCAGGCGGAGGTGTGTCCAAGGCGGGCTACTACGCCTGGCGGCACAGGTCGCTGTCCAGCCACGCGGTTGCCGACGCGGCGTTGCTGAAGCGGGTGCGGACCGTGCACGCCAGTTCGCGGCAGACCTACGGCGCTCCTCGTATTCACGCCGATCTCCAAGGCCTTGGCGAGCGCCATGGCCGCAAACGATTGCGCGCCTGATGCGAGAGGCTGGGTTGGTCGGTGCCAGTCACAGGCGTGGTGGCCCGACCACGACGCTGCGGGACAAGGATGGACGGCCTGCGCCGGACCTGGTCGATCGTAACTTCAAGGCATCCGGTCCGAACCAGCTCTGGGTCGCGGACATCACCTATGTGCCCACGGCAGCCGGCTTCCTCTATCTGGCCGTCGTTCTTGATGCGTGGAGCCGCAAGATCGTCGGCTGGTGTCAGGCGACATGACAAACTAGCCCCCCGTATTGCCTCATGTCGGAATGTTACCCAGCGTTCCAATGTCGCCTAGGGGATCAGGAAGCCGACGGACGGCGGAATCGGCGCGGAGACTCGACACCCCGTCCGAGATCAGCCGGCGCGCGACCGTCATACGCTGTGCCGCGATCGCACGCTGAAGCGTCCGCAGATGCTTGGGGCCGAAGATATCCGGCGCGAGCGTGGTGAGCCGCTCCAAAGCTGCGACCGCGGACAGGCTTGGGTCGTTTTCCATCCAGTCCCGGATCTGATCGCCGTAGGGTGCCAGCATGCCAAGCCGTTTCGGGATCGGCTTGCGGCGGCGATAGGGCCGGCGGTGGATGGCTCGCGGCTCGCCGCCTCGGGGTTGAACCGCCGAGGCCAAGTTGGAGGTGGCCGCCGTCGCCGGATCGATGGCATCCTCCGCCAAGCCTCGCCGGTCCACCCAGTGCCCCAGCACGGTGCGCGCCGTGACCAGTCCACTCGACAGGCTCGGTCTCTTCGTGCCCGACCAGGGGCGCCCGGCGGCTGAGGCGTGCCGACCTCCTCACTGGAGATCGCCGATATCTTCCGGGCCGCAGGCCCAGCTTACCGGACGAAGCAGCTCAAGGTTCCAGGCATGCGCAGCATGGCTGGAACCTTGAGCTGCGGAGGGCGCTCACGCCGGGCATTTGAGCCTGCATCAGCTCAAGATCATGGCGGCGATCCAGAACTGCCGGACAGCCGCTCTGGGCGGCCATGTCGAAGGCTGCGACGACTGCGGCCACCTTCGCGTCGCTTATAACAGCTGCCGCAACCGGCATTGCCCCAAATGCCAGGGAGCTGCAGCACGGACATGGCTGGCCGAGCGCGAGGCCGACCTGTTGCCGGTCGGTTATTTCCACGTTGTCTTCACGCTGCCGGCCGAGATCGCCGAGATCGCCTGGCAGAACAAGACTGTCGTCTACGACCTGCTGTTCCGGGCAGCGTCCGAGACGATGATGACCATCGCCGCCGATCCCAAGCACCTCGGCGCCCGCATCGGCATCACCGCCGTGCTCCACACCTGGGGCGGAGCCTGCCAGAGGCTCCGCTCAGCGAAACTGAGATGGAGTGGCAGGCGGAGGGTCGGCGATGACGCACCATCCCCATGTTCACATGATCGTGCCGGGCGGCGGCATCGCGCCCGATGGCCTGCGCTGGGTCGCTTCGAAGCCCGCCTTCCTCCTGCCGGTCCGGGTGCTCGGCAAACTCTTTCGTCGGCTGTTCCTGACCCGCCTGACGGAGTTGCACCATGCCGGAAAGCTCACCTTCTTTGGCGCCCAGGCCGAGCTTGCCGACCGGCGTCGCTTCCTGCATCACCTCGCGCCGGTGAGAACGAAGCGCTGGGTCGTCTACGCCAAGGCGCCCTTCGCCGGGCCTGAAGCCGTGCTCGCCTATCTGTCGCGCTACACGCACCGCGTTGCGATCGCGAACCGGCGTCTGATCGCCTTCGACAAGGCCGGCGTGACCTTCCAGTACAAGGATTACCGTCGCAGCGGCCCCGAACGCCGGCAGGTCATGAGGCTCGACACGGACGAGTTCATCCGCCGATTCCTGCTGCATGTCCTGCCACGTGGCTTTCACCGCATCCGCCATTACGGGCTGCTCGCCAGCGCCACCCGCAAGGCCAACATCGCCCGCGCCCGCGAACTGCTGGCCGTCTTGCCGCCGCCCGATCCCGTCGCACCCCTCGAACCACCCGATCAGCGACCGCCCTGTCCTTGCTGCGGCGGTCGGATGCGTATCATCGAGACATTCGAACGATGGATG
The DNA here is from genome assembly GCF_026130545.1 of Lichenifustis flavocetrariae. GTDB lineage: Bacteria > Pseudomonadota > Alphaproteobacteria > Rhizobiales > Beijerinckiaceae > Lichenihabitans > Lichenihabitans flavocetrariae. Next base: position 603,350 of record NZ_JAMOIM010000001.1, read on the forward strand.
CAGCCACGCGCACCGCCTCGTGCGTCCGCGACAACCAAGGCGCCGGCGTGACCCTGCACGGCCTGATCTTCCTCCACGTCGCAGCCATGCCGCTCCGACGAAAGGCCAGATGCGCGTCGCTCGTCCGTGACCATGTGAGACGCGACCACCCCACCGCCCGAGGGGCCTGCCAACAGACAATCAGTCCAGCTATCCCGCGCTCCGGCTCAAGACGGAATGCGTCTTGGCGCCCTTAGACCGCGTTCCACCACGCGCCTGAACTTTAAATCCCCATAGCGCGACCTGGACACCGCGGGTTCGGTCTTCGGCGACTTTCGTACGCCTCACAGCGCCCGAAACTCTTCACGAAAGTGGAAAAGCAGGTTCGTACAGGGCGCTTGGAAAGTGGTCCTTTGGTTCTGTATCGTGGCGCGGCTCTTATCGCGCCGCCGCCCGGAAGGTCCGCTCCATTCGCCTACTCCTCGTTGAAGACAGTCGCGATCTCGCGACTTGGCTTGCCAAGGTCCTGCGTAACGACGGCTATGCTGTTGATGCGGCCCACGACGGCGAGGAGGCGGACGATATGCTTCGGCTGGTCCCCTACGATCTCGTGGTCCTCGACCTCGCCTTGCCGCGGATGAGCGGCCTTGAAGTCCTCCGCGGCCTCCGTGCGCGGGGCAGCGTGGTCCCGGTCATCCTGCTTACCGCCAACGCGAGCCTCAACGGCCGCGTGCGCGGACTGGACGAGGGGGCCGACGACTATCTCGTCAAGCCGTTTGAGGTGGCTGAGCTCGAGGCGCGGATCCGAGCGCAATTGCGGCGTGCCGGTGGCCGACCAGCGCCGCTCCAGCGCTGCGGCGACCTTGTTTTCGACACGACCAGCCGTGACTTCACGCTTGCGGGCGTGCCGCTTGCCCTGACCCCGCGTGAGCAGGCAGTCTTGGAAGCGTTGGTCCGCCGGCCGGGCCGCACCCTCAGCAAGGCCGTGCTGGCCGAGGCCGTGTTCGGCTTCGACGACCGCGCCGATCCGAGCGCGATCGAGATCTACGTCCACCGCCTCCGCAAGAAGCTGGAAGGGAGCGCCGTGACGATCGCAACCTTACGCGGGATGGGCTACCTGCTGCGCCACGATGCGCCGTAGCCTGCGCAGCCAGCTGCTTGCCTGGGTGCTAGTGCCCTTGTTGCTGCTCGCGGCGCTGAATGGGACCGCGAGCTGGATCAGCGCCCGCGACGCCGCAGACCTCGTGACGGATCGCATGCTGGCCGCCTCGGCCCGCTCGATCGCCGAGCAGGCCATCGTCGAGGAGGATCTGATCGCGGTGGTGGTGCCGCCCGCGGCGCTCGAAATGTTCGACACCGGGTCCGGCGACTTCGTCTACTACGCCGTCACCGACGGCGCGGGCCGGCTGCTCGCCGGCACGGCCGACTTGCCGCGATGGGCGCGGGACCGGACCAGCGGCCAGCCCTCCTCGACCGAAGCGGTCTACCGCGACCGGCCGCTCCACCTCTTCGCCCTCGATCACCCCATTGCCGGGCCGGGCCTGGAGGCGAGTGTCACGGTCGTGCTCGGGACGACCCTCAACAGCCGGGATGCGCTGCTGCGTCATCTGTGGGCCGTTGGTTTCGGCCAGCAGCTCGCGCTGATCGTGACGGCGGGCCTTTTCATGATCCTGGGCCTGCGGATGGGTTTGGCGCCGCTGCTCCGGCTCCGTGACGCGGTGATGGCGCGCCCCGGCTCGAGCCTGGAGCCCCTCGAAGCCGGCGCTGTGCAGGCCGAGCTGCAGCCGCTGGTCGTCGCTCTCAACCAACAGCTCGACCGCGTGCAGAAGCAACTCGCGGCGCAGCATCGCTTCGTCACCAACGCAGCCCATCAGCTGCGCACCCCGCTGGCGCTGCTCAACGTGCAGGCAACCTATGCGCGGCGCACCCTCGGCAGCGCCGAACAGGATGCGGCGCTGGCCGCGATTCAGTCCGGCACGCAGCAGCTGTCGCGCCTGTCGGGCCAGTTGCTTACCCTCGCACGCGCCGAACCGGGCAGCCGCCGGCCGCGCGCCGACCGCGTCGACCTCGGCGCTTTGGCGCACCGGGTGCTCGACGATTTCGCCGAAGCGGCGCTCGCCAAGGGCATCGACCTCGGGCTGGAAGAGCAGGAAGGGACCACCGTCCGCGGCGATGCCACGATGCTCGGCGAACTGCTGGTCAACCTCGTCGACAATGCGCTGCGCTACTGCCCGTCCGGCAGCAGCGTGACCGTGAGGGTGCAACGGGCCGGAGACGACGCCCTCGTCGCCGTGCAGGACGATGGCCCCGGCCTGCCGCCCTCCGAGTGGGAGCGGGTCTTCGAGCGCTTCTACCGCGCACCCGACACGCCGATGGAGGGAAGCGGCCTCGGCCTCGCCATCGTCCAGGAGGTCGCGACCGCGGCGGGCGGGCGTGTTCTGGCGCGGGCGATGGACGGCGGCGGCCTCGTGGTCGAGGTCAGGCTGCCGGCTGCCTGATCTCCCGATCGAACCCGACCCGTGTGGCACTCAATGCCCGTCGAACGGGACCGGCCGCCACTTAACGAGACGGTTCTCGACGATCGTGATGATCCCCTCGACCACCAGCGCAAGCACGGCCAGGATCACCATGGCGGCAAAGACGCCGTTGGCGTTGAAGCTGCCCTGGGCTGTCGAGATCAGCAGGCCGACGCCCTTCTTGGCGCCGAGGAACTCGCCCACAACGGCGCCGACGAGCGCGAATCCGAAGCTGACGTGGAGGCTCGCGAGGATCCAGCTCATCGCCGAGGGGATGATCACGGCGCGGGTGATCTGGAACGACGAGGCGCCGAGGATCTGCGCGTTGGCGATCATCGCCCGGTCCGCCTCGCGCACACCCTGGAACGCGTTGGCAAAGACCACGAAGAACACCATCACCACGGCGAGCGCCACCTTGGACGCCATGCCGAGCCCGAGCGCGATGATGAAGATCGAGCCGAGGACGACGCGGGGGATGGAATTTGCAACCTTGATGTAGGTCGAGAAGATGTCGGCGAGCAGCTTGTTGCGTCCCAGGACGATGCCGCAGACCACGCCGCCGACCGCGCCGATGAAAAAGCCAAGCAGCGTCTCCTCCAGGGTCACGACGACCTGCTCCCACAGCGGCCCCTGCGAGGTCCCCTCCGTGACCCAGGTCCAGACTTGGTCGGCGATGCCGGACGGGCTTGCGAAGAAGAAGGGGTCGATGAGCCCGAGACGGGTGCCGAGCTCCCACCCGCCGAGAACGACGACGAGAATTGCTAGGCGCGCGGTGATCACGACCTGCCGTCGACGACGTGAGGCGTGCCGCGCGGCGATCTCGAGGCTCGACGGGCTGGTCAGCGTGGCGGGCGGATCGAGCGTCTGGCCGATGACGGACATGAACGGTTCTCTCAGGCGGCGGCAGAGGCCTGGTTGTGGCTGCGCTGCACTTCCTCGCGCAGGTTCCCCCAGATGGTGCGGGCATAGTCGATGAAGGCGGGGTCGTAGCGGATCTCGGCCGTCACGCGCGGGCGCGGCAGGTCGATCGTGTAGACCGCCTTCACGGTGGCGGGGCCGGCTGTCAGCACGTAGACCTTGTCGGCAAGCGCGATGGCTTCCTCGAGGTCGTGCGTCACGAAGATGACAGAGGCCCCCGCTTCCGACCAGAGGTCGAGCAGTTCGTCCTGCATCAAAGTGCGGGTCTGAATGTCGAGCGCGCTGAAGGGCTCGTCCAGCAGCAGGATCTTGGGCTGGTTGATGAAGGTCTGGGCCAGGGCGACGCGCTTGCGCATGCCCCCCGAGAGCTGGTGCGGATAATGCTTCTCGAAGCGCGACAGGCCCACCCGGGCGATCCAGTCTCGCGCCTTGTCGTGGGCTTCCGCCTTGCCGGCGCCGCGAAACATCGGCCCCGCCGCGACATTGTCGAGCACGTTGCGCCAGGGGAACAGCGCATCGGCCTGGAAAACGAAGCCGATGTCGCGGCTAATGCCTGTCACCGGCTGCCCGAACAGGCGGACGTCGCCCTGGTTGGGGCGAGCGAGGCCGGTGACGAGGTTTAGGGTCGTCGACTTGCCGCATCCGGTGGGGCCGACGACGCAGGTGAACTCGCCCCGCTTGACCGTCATGCTGAAGTCGCGCAGCGCGGTCATCACCTTGGCGTCGGGGGTGACAAAGCGGCGCGTGACGTCGACGAGCTCGATGGCGGGTCCCGCGGCGATCATTTGGCGGCGTCCACGAAGCTCGTGGAATAGGTCTTGGCGAGGTCGACCGACTTGCCCTGCACATTCTTCGAAAAACTCTGGAGCACCTTCAGCACGGTCTCGGGGCCGTTGGCCGGCATCCTGCCGTCGGCCGTGAACATCGCCTTGCCGTCGGCAAGGCCCTGCACGTAGAGCGCCTTGTCGCCGACATAATAGTCCTTCGGCATCTGGTCGGCGATCTCGACCGCGCTGTGGTCATGGATCCAGTGCAGCGTCTTCACCAGAGCGTTGGCGAGCTTCTGGGCCTCATCCTTGTGCCCGTCGAGCCAGGCCGACTGCACGTAGAAGGAGGCGGCTGGATAGGGGCCGCCTAGAGCCTCCATGGTCTTCTCCGGCGTGCGCAGGTCGATCATGACCTTGGCCTCGCCGCGCTTAACGAGCTGGCTGACGGTTGGCTCGGTGGTCATGCCGGCCTGGATCTGATCCTGCTTCATGGCGGCGATGAACGTGTTGCCTGCGCCGACCGGCAGCAGGCTGTAGTCGCCTGCCTTGAGCCCGGCGCGTGCCACGATGAAGCGGGTCAGGAAGTCGGTCGACGAACCGAGCCCCGTCACCCCCAGCGTCGTGCCCTTGAGGTCAGCCGGCGCCTTGACCGTCTCGGCGGCCTTCGTCGACAGCATCTCGACCTCGCCAGGAGCCTGGCTGAACTGCACGATGGCGGTGATCGACTTGCCCTTGGCCTGCAGGTCGATCGTGTGGTCGTAGAACCCGACGACCCCCTGCACCGCGCCGGCCAAGAGCTCGTTCTCGGCTTCCACGCCGGCGCGAGAGTTGATCAGGTCGACGTCGAGCCCCTGCTCCTTGAAGAAGCCGAGTTTCTCGCAGAGCACGGGCGGCAGGTAGATCTGCTTTTCCATGCCGCCTACGATGATGCTGATCTTGTCGGCCGCCTGGGCGGCCGGTGCTGCGGCCGTCGCGGCCACCACAGTGACGATGCCGAACAGGAGCGCCGGCCTGATCTTGTTCATATCGATCCTCCGATCCCGTAGTGCCGTTAGTTCTTGCCGTAGGCCAGCACCGTGAAGCTGTTCGGGGTAAATGTGTTGGGATAGAAGGGCGACACCGCCGTCAGGATCTTCTTGGCAGGGTCTGCCGAGCCTTCCGCCGTGACGGCATAGAGGGTGCCGCTCTTGTGATCCATCGCCATGGTGCGGACGAAGGCGCGGGTGCCGAGCGTCTCCTCGGGCTTGTAGGTGTTGGCGTCCACCTGTTCGAAGACGTTGAGGTTGGCGCCGAGCCCGTTCGTCGAGAAGATGCGCTTCAGCGCGGGATCGTAGGCGAGGCTGTCGGTGCCAGCGCCGATCTCGGCGCTGTAAATGATCGTTCCGGTCGTGCCGTCTAGGACCACGAGCGAGGGCTTGACGGCGCCGCGGCCGCGGCACCCCACGAAGACCCTGTCGTTTGCGGCATCGGCCGCCACGGAGGTCGGCTGGCCGCATTTGGCAGCGACGTCGATCTCGGCCAGCACCTTTCCGCCGGCCGTGTCGATCCGGTCGACCTTGTCGAGGTCCTGGGCCGCGAGGAAGAACGCCTTGCCGTCGCTGTCGGCGCCCTCGACCTTCTTGCTGGCGACATGCAGGTGGCCGACGTCCTTCATGGACGGCAGCTCGAGCATGACGAGGTCGGTCCCGTCCTTGCCCCCGCTCATGTTGACCACGAGCCGCTTGCCCACGGGGTCGTAGTGGCTGGTGTCGAGCTCCTCGCCAACCTTGACCGGCTCCTGCGCCTCAAGGGTGGACAGCTTGAATGGGATGAGGGTTCCATTCTCGTTATTGGAAAGACCGAGATCAAGGTCGGGGATGAGCACCGCACCGTTGGAGCTCGCTTCGACCGTCCCGGCGATCGTCTTGACGACCTTATGCCCGACCGGATCGAAGACCTGGAGGCCCTCCTTGCGATGGCCCAGGAACACGTGGTTCGTGCCCTCGTCGAAGGAGACGTAGTCCCACGCCGAGGCTTTGCCGTCGATCGTAGTCGCGGTCTTGAGATGCCAGCCGTCCGCCGCGGACGCGAACGATGTCGGTAGGCAAGCGGCGGTCGCCAGCATCGCCGATACAAGTGCGGTCTTCATGCCATCCTCCCTCTGATCATGACCCGCCGTTTGGTCCGGCAGGTTCGGTGTTGAAGGAATGATAGCACCCCCAGCTTTCAGCTGGCTTTCAGTCGGCGCGGAAATCATCGCAGGGCGGGTGACTCGGCGGTCACCGCTTCGTCGATGAGTTCCTCCGCGAACGACTGGTCGTTCAGCGGGCTCTTCCCATGCCTTGGCAATCGGCAAGCCCGCCGTCGACTGCTTCGCACGGAAGCATCGGGAGGCGGGACCGATTTCGCACCGGAGTTTTGCTCAGACTAAGCGGCTAATCCCAAACGGCCCGGCGCGCCGTGCGACCCTCCTGCAACTCGCGCAAGCACGAACGGCCGCTTTCGAGAACGGCCGCGAAAGCGTTGAACGGCGTAGATGGGCGCACAGCTGACCGGCTGCTCAATTGCTCGTTGTGGCCGCATGCGTGCGACGGCTTTTGCACAACCATGGTCAGCAACTGCCCCTCGCGGCTGGGACTCCGTTCAATGTCAGCATGGATTGCGGCGACATGTGGCCGTCCATTCGGCTTCAGCTGGCGCGGATGAGTCAACGGCCAACAAATAGGACCAGCGGATCGCTGGTAAGCATTAGTGCCCTCGATTGAGTACATGAGATTGGCGACGGCGCGGCGCGAAGCAGACCTCGCCGTCGCGCTCACATCGCAGAAAGTCTACGACTCGGTCAGCCCGTCAAGCTTAACCATTGAGCCTCGCCGGCAGCCAGTGGCCGCCGGTTTGGATAAATCGCTCACAATCATCTACTTGACGCATAAAAGGGTCTATGGGCGGGAATCAGCGTTGCCCTATAGCGCCTCACTGCATAGCGGTGGTGACGATGGTGTCGTAGGGGCTGCCGATCAGCGGTTGCAGGTCGTTGCGGAACTTGCGCGTGTGGACTGCCTCGAGGTGCTTGGCAAAATCACCCTCGCTCTTCCACAATTCGAGCAGAGCGAAGTGGTTGGGGTGCACGGTCTCCCGCAGGATCGTAAAAGAGACAAGTCCTGGCTCGCCTTGTGTGTCGCTGTTCATTTGCTTCAGCAGCGCCTGGGCCTTTTCTTCGTTCTGCGGCACGAACTGGTCCGGGATGGCGTCGATCAACGTCATGACGGTGACGGGTTCGGCCGCCTGCGCCATCGAGACCGTCGCGCACAGCGCCATTATGCCGAACAACGCCAAAGGCAGTTTCCTCATGGTTTTTCTCCTTTTTGACCCTGGAGCCGAGCGATCGGAGCGTCAGACAGACGCGCGGTCGGCGTGATTTGATCGGGGTCGACGATCAACTCGAGAAGCGCTGGAGCACCCGCCGCGAGGGCTGCCTGGAGGGCTGGCGCGAAATCGGCCGTGGTTTCGACGCGCGCCGCATGGGCGCCGAACGCGCGGGCCAAGTTCGCGAAGTCGGGTCCCTCGATCCGCGTCGCCGAGATCCGGCCTGGGAAGCGGCGGGCCTGATGCATGCGGATGGTGCCGTAAAGGCCGTTGTTGACGACGAGGACGATCACGTTGGCGCCGAACTGCTTCGCGGTTGCGAGCTCCTGCGGGTACATCAGGAAATCGCCGTCCCCCGCGACGCAGATCACCGTGCGGTGCGGGTGCCGCAGCTTGGCCGCGACCGCAGCCGGAAAACCGTAGCCCATGGCGCCGCTCGTCGGAGCGAGCTCGGTGCGGGGCTGCCGGTAGCGATAGTACCGGTGGACCCAAACCGTGAAGTTCCCGGCCCCGTTGGTCACGACAGCATCGCCCGGGAGTATTTCGGAGAGATGTCGAACAACGGCCGCCATGTCGACCCCGCGAGGCGGGGGCGTCACGGCCGTGCTGTCCGAAAAGCGGAGAAAGCTTTCCCGCATGGTGCGGGTACGATCCCGCCCCGGTCGGGCATCTCCGGGGCCCCCGAGTGACGCCAAGGCTGCGGCCGCCTCGGCAGTGCCGGCGCAGATCGCGAGGTCCGCCTGCACGACGGACGACAATTCGTTAGCGTCGGGGTGGATATGGATCAGTCGCTGGTGGGTGCGGACCGGCTCGATCAGCGTGTAGCCCGCCGTCGCGACCTCGCCGAGCCGGGCGCCGACGACGAGCAGCAGGTCGGCCTCGCGCACGTTGCGCGTCAGGGTCGGGTCCGTGCCGAGCGTCAGGTGGCCGACGTAATTCGGCCGCATGTTGTCGAAGACGTCCTGCCGACGGAACGAGCTCACCACCGGTAGGTCGTGCCGGTCGACGAACTGCGCGAGGTCATGCGCCGCCGCGTCGCTCCAACCGCTCCCGCCCACGATAACGAGCGGCCGCTCCGCCTGCTCGAGGGCCGCGGCGATCTCCAAGACCTGGGCTGCCGTAGGGGCGCTCTGCACGGGCTGGTAGCGGCGCGGCTGAGCAACGCTTGCCACACCCGCGAGCGTGTCCTCAGGCAAGGCTAGGATCACAGGTCCGGGCCGCCCCGAGGTCGCCACCTGGAAGGCTCGGAGCACGTATTCGGGGATACGGGCCGGGTCGTCGATTTCGGCCGTCCACTTGGCGAGCGGGCCAAACATGGCGCGATAGTCGACCTCCTGGAATCCGCCGCGATCCCGGAAGGCGCGGTCAATCTGCCCGATGAACAGGATCATCGGTGTCGAGTCGTGAAAGGCGGTGTGCACCCCGATGCTGGCGTGGGTCGCCCCCGGGCCTCGCGTCACCATGCAGATGCCTGGGCGGCCCGTCAGCTTGCCGTCCGCCTCTGCCATATTGGCGGCGGCACCCTCGTGCTTGGCAACGACGACGTCGATCTCCGGCGCGTCGCACAGGGCATCGAGCACGTCGAGATAGCTTTCGCCCGGCACACAGAAGATGCGGTCGACGCCCTGGATCTGGAGTGCCTCGACGAGAAGGCGTCCGCCGTTCTGCGGCGCGGGCGCGCTAGGCTGTCCATGGAAAATCTCAGTCATAAGCTTACCAACTCCCGGCCGCGCGTTTCAGGCAGTAGCGCCGTACCGACGAGCACCAGGGCATAGGACACGACGGCGAAGATCGCGATCGCGGTGCCGAGCGGCACGGCTGTGCTCACCCAGCCCACCAAGGCCGGCATGGCGGCCCCGATGCCGCGGCCCGCATTGTAAGAAAATCCCTGCCCGCTCGAACGGACATGAGTCGGGTACAGCTCGGCGAAACTCGCCCCCATGCCTGACACAATACCGGACTGGAAGAAGCCGAGCGGAAACCCTAGCAGCAGCACCACGATACCGTCCGTGCTGCCCAGCGTGTAGAGCACCACCGTAACGGCGGCCAGAACGGCGCTAATCGCGAAGGTGAGGCGCCGGCCGAGCCAATCGCTGAGGTGTGCGCAGAACAGATAGCCGCAGAACGAGCCTGCGATGTTCACGGCCAGGTAGCCGCCAGTGTTGAGCACCGACAGGTGGCGTACGGTGCTGAGATAGGTCGGGAGCCAGGTCAGAATCGTGTAGTTGCCGCCGAGCGCTCCGGCGGCGATTAGCGACGCGATCGCCGTGATGCGCCCGAGCGGTGGCTCGAAAATTTCACGCACCCGCACCTTTGCGACGCGCGCCTCGCGCGATGCCTCGAACGCCTTCGATTCCCCAAGTGACCCGCGCATGACCAAGACCGCCAGCGCCGGCAATGCGCCGATCAGGAACAGCACGCGCCAAGCCGTTCCGGGCGCCCAGATGTGGAACACCACGGTGTAGAGTAACGCCGCGGCGCCATAACCAATCGACCAGCCGCTTTGCACAGAGCCCACGGCGCGCCCTCGGAGCCGCGGGGCGATGACCTCAGACATCAGCGTCGCGCCAGCGGCCCATTCGCCCCCGAAGCCGAGACCCTGGAGGCTGCGTAGCACGAGCAACTGATCGAACGAGTGCGCAAACGACGACAGGGCCGTAAAGCAGGAGAACCAAAGGATAGTGAGTTGCAGTACGCGGACCCGACCGATGCGGTCGGCAAGAATGCCGGCGATCCACCCGCCGAAGGCCGACATCAGCAACGCCACTGTGCCGAGCGCGCCGGCCTGGCCGCGTGACAAGCCCCACAGCGCGATAAGGGTCGGCATGACGAGCGCGTAGATCTGTACGTCCATGGCGTCGAGCGCCCAGCCCGCGAAGCACGCCCAGAAGGTGCGCCGCTCGGTGGTCGATAATTGCGTGAACCAGCCGTCCAAACCCGAACCCATACCCGCTTGCAACGGTGAACACCGTTTGGTATTTGAGCCTGTATACAGGAGCACAGGCGTTGTCGAGACCGAAGAAGAACGTGACAGTGGAGGTCGAGCCGAATGGGATGGGCCCGGCACGGCTGTACGAGCTTTTGATCGACGCCATGGTCCGTTTCGACTTCCGGCCGGGCGAGCACCTGAACGAGGGTGCTATCGCCCGTGATTTCGGCGTCAGCCGCACGCCGGTGCGGGAAGCGCTCAGCAAGCTCGTCGTCGCCGGCTTCATCGATCACGAGCCCGGGCAGGGCTTCTTCCGGCGCCAGCTCGACCCCAAGGAGATCTTTGACCTGTACGAACTGCGCCAGCAGATCGAGGTCGGGGCGGTCCGACTCGCGGTCGAACGCGCCACGCCGCAGGCGCTTGCGGAGCTTGACGCATTTCTGGCGCGTAGCATGGCCGCGACACCCGATTGCTCCGTCGATGCGCTGGTCGACCTCGACGAGCAGTTCCATCAAAGCCTCGTCAAGCTATCGGGCAATGGCGAGATGCTGCGCTGCCTACAGGGCATCAATGCACGCATCCGCTTCGTGCGCTGGATCGACATGCGCGGTCGCCGGGATGTCACTCAAGGCGAGCACCGGGCAGTTCTCGACGCTATCGCGGCCCGCGACTCTCTCAGGGGCTGCGAGCTGATGAACAAGCACGTGCAACGCCGCCTCGAGCAGATCGTCGAGCGCGTGCGGGAAAGCTACGGCCGCATCTATGTCGGAGACGCGACGTGAGGCGCCACTTGATCCTCGCGGTTGCGGCAGGACTGCTGTGGGGCGCGCCAGCATGGGCTGATGCGCTGCTGTTGTCGGCCAACGACGGGTTGCAACGGTTTGACAATGGCGCCTACGTCATGCGCCCGCACCCAGGGCTTGGGACCTTGTCGGCCTTCCGGCTGGACGCAGGGGCGTTGCAGCCGCTCTGGCACGTCGCGGTCGAGCAAACGGCCGTCGGGCCGCCGACCGCCCTGGCGGTCGCGCCCGGCAATCGGCTTGCGCTTATTGCCAACCCGGCGATCCTCGATCCGTCCGACCGGGACAAGATCCGGCGCGAGGACGATTTGCAGGTCGTGCCGTTGTCTGGTTCGTCGCATGATGTCGGGCACGTGCCGCTCAATCACCACCCCTGGAGCGTGGCCATCGCACCCGACGGGCGGCTGGCCGCCACCGCCAACGGCGACGGCACGGTGACCCTGCTGCGCATCGCGGGTGAGACCGTGACGGTGATCCGAGACATCACCGTCGGCACGCCGACGTCGCTCGACACGGGCGTAGCCTTCTCGAAAGACGGACGTTATATGCTCGTTTCCCGTCGCCACGACGACGTCGTGACCCTGTTCCGGATCGATGGTGACGCGGGTTCGCCGGTGCGGGACCTCACGGTCGGTTCGAACCCTTACGAAATCGTCACGAGCCCGGACGGCCGCCTCGTGGCTGTTTCGAACATCGGCCGCAACTCCGGCGATCGCGACAGCATCAGCCTGATCGACCTCCGGGCAGATCCGGTTCGCACGGTCGGCATCTTCTCCGTCGCTCCCACGCCGGAAGGTCTCGCCTTTTCGGCCGACGGGCGATGGCTTGCCGTGAACTCGATCAACGGCAGCAATCTCAAGCGCGAAAGCCCCTTCCACAGCGATCACAGCCTGATCCAGCTGTTCGCCCTGCGCGGCGATGCAGCCCAGCAGGTCGGCACGGCCGAGGTCGGGGCGAACGCCCAAGGACTCGCCTTTTCGCCCGACGGCTCGCGCCTCGTGGTGCAAGATTACGCGACGGACGCGCTGCTCACCTTCTCGTTTGGCGACGATGGCTTGCACGCGAGCGGGGTACCTGTGCCGGTCGAGGGTGGACCCTCGGCGCTCGCGATCGTGCCGCAGCCTTCGGGCGCGGAAAACAACTAGAGAATTCCGGGCCATGAAGCGTCCGGTGAATGGAGGAACGCATCCCATGTTGAAACTTGTTCTGGTCGGCCTCGCGGCGACGATCGTGCCGGTTTGCCTCACCTTGCCGGCCCAGGCGGATGACAGCAAAACGGGCATCTACGAAGTATCCGAAATCTACGTCTTGCCAAGCGCGATGTCGTCCAAGAAGTACAACGTGCCCGGCCTGATCGAAGGGCTCGTCAAAGCCACAAAGGCAGACGAAGGACTGCTGTCGATCAAGGTCACGCAGCAGATCGGCCAGCGGAACAACTACACTGTCATCGAACAGTGGAAGGATCAGTCGTCTCTCGACAAGCACGTGGCCGCGGACCACAGAAGCAATTCTACGCCAAGATGGAAGACCTGATGAGCGGCCCCGTCTACCAGCGCGTCTTCAGCGTCTTCCAGTAAGGTCGGTCGCCCTGCTTCCTTCTCTCGCAGGAGAAGGAGGCGCGCAGCCGGATACGGGAGACCGGATGCCGTAGCGACATGCGGCTCCTGGGCTAACCGGATGCACTCCTCGCACAACGCCTTCGCCTTCTTCCCTTGCGGGAGAAGGTGCCATGCAGGGGCGGATGAGAGGTGGCGCTAGCGATGGGTGACGATCCGTCTTGCGTCTGCGGCGCGATTCAACTCGTTTCGCAGGGGAAAGCGGGCACGTACGATATGGATGAACGCCGTCTGTCCTCAATCGGCAACCCGCAGGGGCGAGCCACATCCGTCAGTGTGGCTTCAGAATCTCGGTGAGAATCGCAGAGAGTTCGCCATCGCCGTTCACGTCGGCCGCGATGCTGGCATAGAACTGCGCCATGGCGTCGTAGATGCCGTGTTCAGGCCGGCGCTCTCCCACGAAGGCCGCGATCTCGTGAAGTTCCGGCACCCAGCGCTCGGCCTTGCCGAACATGTCCGGGACCGAGCGCTGGAAGCCAGCGAACATTTGCGCCTGGCTGGCTGCCAGCTCTGCCGCGAGTTCGGGTCCACAGCCGGAGCGGTGGGCTGCGAGCAGCATCGCGGTGCCGAGCGCGATCGTGCCCTTGGTGATGCCCGCATAGCTCATCTTGAGCCCGGATGCCTTACCAACCGGACCCTCCAGCACCCGGAACCGCACTCCCCGGTCGGCAAGCCGGTTAAGTTCGGCCGCGTGGTTTCCACTCGCGAACAACAAAGGCCCAGGCCCTTCCGGACCGGGCGGCAAACCGATGATGCCGCCATCCGCGAAACGCCCACCGGCCACCCCGATCACCGCGGCGGTACGCGCAGCCGTCTGCGGGCTAACGGCATTCCAGTCGATGAACACCGGCTGCCGCGACCCGTGGCCGACCGTGGCGGCCAGCCGCTCCGCGACCGAGGCCGCGATGCTTGGCGACACGATGGAGAACACAAAGTCCGCCTCGCCTAGCGTGCTCTCGTCCACGAACTCGAACCCGGCCGCTTTCGCGCGGGCCACGCTCGCCTCGCTGCGCCCAGCGGGTGTGACCACTCGCACGCCATGTCGGTGCAGGCGGGCCCCAATCGCCGCGCCCATGGCGCCTGGCGAAACGATGGCAACGACAGGCTCGCTCATGGCCGTTCACCTCGCGCCTGGTCTAGCAGTTGTTCGACAAAGTCGTGCACCGGAAGCCCCGGACGAGCGCCGAGCCGCGTCGCGGCCGCGTTGGCGTGCGAGATGATGCCGTCTCGATAGATAGCGCGCGCATCGCCGATCGGCGCACTCGCGGCCGAGGCCGTGGCGGCTGGCATGTTGCGTTTGTCCAGATCCGCAAGTCGAGCAATGCCGGCCCCATCGAGCCCGACGCCGGCGTCGCTGAAAAAGATCGCGCGCACGTCGGGGCCGACCACCCCATCGGGGCGCCCTCTGAACATGGCCGCATGCGATCCCGTGACGACGATCTGCCCCGCATCCGCCGGCTCGAGGAGCGGCGCGGCATCGAGGCAGATCACCCGGGGCGCGCCCGGCTCGTCACGCACGAGATGACGCTTGCCGCCGCCGATTTCGGGCGGCGGCGTCCTCACGACCGGGGCTGTCGTCATACGCTCTGCACAGGTCCGCACCGTCTGGCCGACCTCGCAACCGAGTTTTCGCGCCGCCGCGTTCACGTGGCTGATGATGCCGTAGTCGAGCATGTGCTCGGCATCGGCGATGTGGCAGGTCGCAGCATCGGCGGTCGCGGCCGGCAGGCCGATGCGGTCGAGGTACGGCAATCCCTTGATGCCGGCCTCGTTCTTGCCGACACCGGCATCGTTGAGCACCACGCCGCGAATGCCCCATTTTGCAGCGTGAAAGGCGTTGTACTCGCCCCCATAGGAACCCGACACGATCACCTGGCCGGCGCACGCGGCCGTCGCGGTCGCGCTGCTGGCGCAGGTGTAGATCGTCACGCCCTCGCTCATGCGCGTGCTCCTTCGTGGCGGCCGGCGACCGGCAGGTCGTCCGCGCCTTGCGGCCCCTCGGCTTCGATCAGCCGAGCCAGCATGGCGCGTTCCTCTAACGTCAGGCCTGACAAGGGCGAGCGCACGGGACCGGCGCTACGGTTAATGATATCCACCCCTGCTTTCACGATGCTGACCGCGTAGCCGGGCTGCCGGTTGCGGAGCTCGAGATATGGCATGAAGAAGCGCGTGAAGATGGCGTCGCAGGTCTGCTGATCGCCCGTCATGACGGCCGCATGGTAGGCCTTTGCGGTCCGCGGGATGAAGTTGAAGATCGCCGACGAGTAGGTGGGGGCGCCCATGGCCCGGTATGCCTGCGCATAGACCTCGGCCGTCGGCATGCCGTTGATGAAGATCAGCCGATCGCCGACCAGGCTGCGCATGCCGAGCAGCCACTCTACTGTGCCGAGCCCGTCTTTGATGCCGATCATGTTGGCGCAGCGCGCGGCCAGTTGCGCCACCGTGGCGGGTGCGAGCCGGCAATTGCCCCGATTGTACACGATCACCCCGATGCCGACGGCGTCGCACACCGTTGCCACGTGCTCGGCGAGTCCGGCCTGCGAGGCTTCCGTCATATACGGCGGCAGGAGCAGCAGACCATCGGCGCCGAGCTGTTCGGCGGCTTTCGCGTGCGCGACGGCGGCCCGGGTCCCCATGCCGGCGGCCGCGATCACCGGCACGCGCCCGTCCGACCACGCGACTGTTTCGCCGATGACGGCGCGGTATTCGTCGTCGGCTAGCGAGAAATATTCGCCGGCGCCCCCAGCCGGAAAAAGGCCTGCGGCTCCATATCTACCCAGCCAATTGAGGCGCGCCCGGTAGGCACGCGCGTCGAACGCCTCCGTCGTGGCGTCGAAATCCGTCAGCGGAAACGAGAGGAGGCCGCCCTCGATGGCCTTGCGAAGATCGAACGGGCTGCGTGTCGTAACCATTATCGGCATCCTATGAGGTGAGGTGCGGCGTGGTCCCGACCGCGCTGGTCAAACGGGCTCGCCCACGGGTGTCGGGGCTGCGGCTGGTGATCCGGCGCCACGTCGCCAGCCGGCCATGACGTAGAGGATTGCCGCAGCGATCAGCGGGCACACGGAAAGGAACAGGAGGCTTGACTGAAAACCGTGGCTCGATTGACGCAGGTAGCCCACGAGGTACGATCCACCAAACCCGCCGAGATTGCCGACCGAGTTGACAAGCGCGATGCCGCCCGCAGCCGCTGATCCCGCAAGCGCCCCGGTGGGCAAGGCCCAAAAATTCGCCATGGAGGTCATGATCCCCACGGCCGCGAGCGTCAGGGCCGCATAGGCAAGCAGCGGGTTGCCGAGCACGGCGCTGCCGCCGAGCCCGACCGAGCAGGCGATGCAGGGCAGCACCGCATGCCAACGGCGCTCGCCAGTCTGATCGGAGTGCCGTGCCCAGAGCACCATGACGACCGCGGCCACCACGTAAGGCAAAGCCGAGAGGAGAGTCGTGACGAAGTCCGTGAACCCAACCTGCTTGATGATTTGCGGTAGCCAGAGCCCGATACCGTAGATCCCCATGTTGACCCCCATATAGGCCAGTCCGAAGGCCCACACTCCCGGTTCCCTGAGGGCTGCGAAGAACGACGTCGAGGCCGCACCGGCACGCGCCTTCTCCTCCGCGCTCAGTACGCTTGCAAGGGCCGTGCGCTCGTCGGCATCAAGCCACGCGGCCTCGGACGGCCGGTCGCTCAGAACGAACAGGCAAAGGATTCCGAGCACGATCGCTGGAGCGCCTTCCAGGATGAACAGCCATTTCCATCCTGCAATACCGAAAATGCCACCAAGATTGAGCAGCGCGCCCGAAAGCGGCGCGCCCAGCACGAACGAGAGTGGCACCCCGAGGAAGAAGGTTGACATCACAAGCGCCCGTTCGCGCGCTGGAAACCAGCGTCCGAGATAGAACACAATGCCGGGCAGAAAGCCGGCTTCCGCGAAACCGAGCAGAAAGCGCACGACGGAAAAGCTTGCGGCGTTCCAGGTCAGGGCTGTTGCGCAGGCCAGTAGACCCCAGGTGATCATGATGCGGGCAATCCAGACACGCGCCCCGACACGTTCCAGCAGCCAATTGCTCGGTAACTCGAAGACGAAATAGCCGAGGAAGAAGATGCCGCTGCCGACCGCATAGGCAGTCGGCGACAGCGCAAGGTCCTGGTTCATTTGCAGGGCCGCGACACCGACGTTTACCCGGTCGAGGTAAGCCACGAGGTAGGACGCGAGCAGGAAGGGCAGCAGTCGCCACTTCATCTTAGACAGCGTCGACGGTTGTATCTGTGCCACGCCCGTCTTCTCCCTATTGGCTTGCATGTATGCAGCCGCAGCGGGTTGATCCCCACTATGCGCCCGAAGCTCAGGCAAACTCCCCGGCATGTCAACAAAGATCGCGCATGGTGCATCGTGCACGATCCTTGTTCATTGCATTGAGATAGTTGCTGTGCGAAACCATGCGGATCGGGCTGGAGCCGTCATGCCTTATCTCATCGACACAACCATGGACCTTGCGAAAGCCGCCGAACGCGCGCAGGTGCGGCCGCAGCATCTCGCCTATCTGACCAGCAATGCTTCGTTGGTGTTGGCCGCCGGCGCGAAGTTGGAAGACGATGGCCTGGTGGGGTCGGGCAGCTTTTATCTGGTCGAGCTTGAGACGCGTGCTGCGGCTGAGGCCTTTCTGGCCGACGATCCTTACGCCCAATTCGGACTGATCGCCTCTGCGACATTCACACGCGTCCGGAAGGGCTTCTTCGATCACAGGCAGGTGCTGGCGGCCGGCACCGGCACGCCATGAGCGCCAGCTCCGCTCCGCGGCCGAGGAGCGCGCGTCAGCTAGACGCTCGGCCGAAGGCACCTCCGCTCGTTCGAACGACGTTGACCGAGCAAACCTACGAGTTGCTGAAAGAGCGCATCCTTGACCAGGTGCTCGCGCCGGGCACACGCCTCAACATCGATGCCTTGACGCGGGATCTCGGCGTCAGTTCCTCGCCGCTACGGGAAGCTTTGGCCCGGCTTGAGGCCGAACGACTGGTCGCCTCGGAACTTTACAGCGGCTATACGGTCGCGCCCGAGCCGACGCCACGCTACCTGCTCGACCTCATTGATTTCCGGCTCATGCTTGAAAGCCATAGCGCGCTTGTCGGCGCACCGCGCAAGGACCCATCCATCCTCTCCGAGATGCGCGCTATGGTCCGCCAGATGGCTGCCACCCACAAGCTCGGTACGCGCTACAAGCAGTATCGTCGTTTCGTGGACGCCGACATCCGCTTCCATCAGGCGATCGTGCGCAGCGGTGGTAACGAGGTCGTGATCCAGGCATATTCCGGCATGAACGCCATCCTGCATCAGGCTCGGCTTTACCTCCATCGCTCAGGTGGCGAGGCGCGGGCCGTCGAAGTGGCGCAGGAGCATGGGACCATCTTGCGCGCATTTGAGGACGGCGACGGCGATGCCGCAAGTCGCGCACTAGCGTATCACCTTGAAGGCGGCAGGCGCCGGCTCATCATCAGCGGATCGAACCAAGCCTGAGCTCGGGTTTAGCCTTTGCAAGGCATTGAGCGACCCCCTCGACATTCCTCCTGCAAATGTCCGCTTCTGAGGAGCACCATTCTTGGAGCGTACGACTAAAATGGGCGCACTGCAGGCTGGCTGCTCTTCGCCGGATGTTGGCGGAAGAACGAACCCGCTGCGGGGGATGGCGCTCGTGGCGAGGTTTGAGGTGAGAGGTCGTCCGGCAAGCGCTGTTTGGGCGCGCTCGGGCGCGGGCTGAGCATTGAGGTTCCTTTCACCCGAGGAACCTCCGATGGACATTTTCATTCCCGCCGCCCCCGATCAGCCCGCTGCGCCAACGCCTGATCGACGACATCCCGAGACTGGCCGTTCGAGCCACTGACCTCATTCCCAGTTCTCCATTTTCGATCGACAGTGTCGGGAAAATACAATCGGGAACAGGTTTCGGGAAAGGATGGTCTGGCAGGAGTGCATGGCGAGCGTCGCCGCTCGTGTTCCCGACTGCTGTTCGTTTCTGGGAAAGCGGAACGAGCAGCGCTTATAACGGCAGCAATCCAGTCCCGCGGTATGCGCCGACGAGCGTATCGAACAGCGTGATGTCAGAACGGCTTCTGGCCATCAATTGTGCGCCGGCGATTGAGGCGAAAATCGCACGCGCCCTCGTCTCAGCCGCATCGTCCGAACCGACGATCCCTGCCAAGACGAGCATACGGCTGAGCCACGCGACGTTGACGTCGGTGAACATCTGCACCTCCTTCATGACCGATTCGGGCAGATCGTCATGTTCCGCTGACATGAAACTGCCGAGGCACAGCCGGTTATCGCTTTCCAGCGAGCGGCGAAATACCTCCGGGTACCGCCGAAGCGATGCCTCGGCATCATCCTCCTCGGCGTTGATCGCGTCCAGATTGGCCACGGCATCCTCCCAGTAGCGCTTAGCGACAGCGGCCCCAAGATCCGCCTTGCTCGCGAAATGATGGTAGATACTCGCCGGCTTGATACCCACCCGGTCCGCTAGCTCACGGAAGTTCATGCCGTTATAGCCGTGAGCCTGTGCAATCTGCCGGGCCTCGGAGAGGATCATTTCCTTCGCGCTCGTCGCCGCCATCGTTCCTGCTCCCGCAGTTATCCTAACGACCGTTAGTTAGCCATTGACGGAAACAAAGGGAAGGCCTAGATCTTTCATCCTAACGAACGTTAGGTAGGAGATTTTATGAGCTATGACATAATTTTTTCCGATGCAACGAAGCTCGCCGAGCTGATCCGCACGAAGGCGGTATCTCCGGTTGAAGTGGTTCAGGCGCACCTCGATCGGATCGAAGTCGTGAACCCGACAATCAACGCGATTGTCACAGTCGCCGATGGAGCACTCGCAGCAGCTAAGGCAGCGGAAGCCGCGGTGCTGGCGGGCGATGAGATCGGTCCCCTGCACGGCGTCCCTTTCACGGTGAAGGACTCGATCGACACCGCCGGCGTCTTGACCCAACGCGGCTCGCCGATCTTCAAGGGCCGGCTCCCCGGGGCTGACGCGACCAGTGTGGCGCGCATGAAGAATGCTGGCGGTATCCTGCTCGGCAAGACCAACCTGCCCGAGTTCTCCTACTGGATCGAGAGCGACAACCTGCTCTCCGGCCGTTCGAACAATCCGTGGGATGTGGCCCGCACGCCGGGCGGTTCGAGCGGTGGCGAATCAGCGGCAATCGCAGCCGGCATGTCCCCCGTCGGCTTGGGCACCGATCTTGCAATCTCCGTTCGCGGCCCGGCTGCACAAACCGGCATCACTTCGATGAAGGCGACGCACGGCCGTGTGCCGATGACCGGGATCTGGCCCCGAGCACCGCGTCGCTTCTGGCATGTCGGCCCCATGGCCCGGTCCGTGCGCGACATCGCGCTCGCTTTCGCCCAGCTCCTTGGCCCCGATGGCCACGACGCTTATGCGTCCAGCACCGTGCAGTTCGACGCCGGTATCGGTCGCCAGCCATATCGCCCGCTGCGCGTTGGCTGGATGGTCGGACCGGGCTTCGGCCCGGTCGATCCCGAAGTGGTCGCGACGGTCAAGGCGGCAGCGGAGGCGTTGAAGGATACCGGCATCCATGTCGAGCAGGTCGGCATTCCAGCGCTAGAGCGCGACTTCGCGCTGAACGTGTTCAACCGGCTCCACGTCATGGAGATGAAGGTCGCCTTCCGCGATGCGACGGCCGGTCACGAAAACCAGATGTACAAGATGACCAAGACCATGCTGTCGCTGCCCGACACCTCGATGGCAGACTTCATCGACGCCGAGCAGGCCGCCGAGCGGCTCCGCGACGGCTATGCGGAATATTTCCGCGGCTTCGACGCGCTCATCACGCACGTCCTGCCGATCCCCGCGCACAAGCACGGCGTCGACGAGTTCGTCATCGACGGGCAAACGGTGGACGCCACCTACCTCCAGGGCGCAACCGTGCCGCTCAACGTGACCGGGCTGCCTGGGATCTCGATGCGCTTCGGCACGAGCAAGGAAGGCCTGCCGATAAACGTGCAGATCGTCGGTAGCTGGCAGACTGAGTCGACGATCCTGCATGTCGCTTCGCTTCTCGAAGGCGTCAGCCCGGCCCGTAACCTTCATCCGAATCTGTGACGGTCCGGCGCACTGGGGACGGATACTCCCGGGTGCGGCTGCCGGATCGATCGAGTCAAAGAAACCAGTTCCTAACCCCATGCGGCAATTCCGCTGCGGGTTGAGGCACCATCAAAAGCGAGGATTTATCGTATGACCACTCAGATATGGCTCGACCACACCGGTGGGCCTGAGGTTTTGCAGGTTCGAACAGTCGATCGCGACGCACCCGGGCCAGGGCAGGTCTGGCTCGATCAGGAGGCGATCGGTGTCAACTATCTCGACGTGACGCAGCGCAAGGGCGCGGCGCCGATCCCTTTGCCGGGCGGGCTAGGCTTGGAAGGCGCGGGCACCGTCGCTGCGGTCGGAGCAGGCGTCACCGACGTTGCCGTTGGCGACCGCGTCGCATACGCGCTGGGGCCGCTCGGCGGCTATGCGGACGGGCGCCTGTATCCGGCTGAGCGCCTGATCAGACTGCCCGATGCCGTGACGACCAAGGATGCGGCAGCGATCCTATTCAAAGGAACTACGGCGATTGGTGTAATAGGCGCCTGCGCCCCCGCCGCTACCGAGACGGTGAAGCGAGGCCGTCACGGCTCGTCGCGCGGATACCGGCAGATGCGGAACAGGTCGACGGATCCAGGCCGCCACCCGAGCTCGCCTCTTCGATGAAGGCGGCCATCTCGCCAATCTGGCGGTCGACGATCTCTTGGCGCTGCAGCAGGACCATGTGTCGGAGCGCGGCATCGAGGTGCTGTTCGAGGCAGGCCACCGCGAGCGTCTCGGGCATGACGCCTTGTGCTTGGGCGGCGGTCGTGAGACGGCTTGCGAGTGCGTCGTCGAGGGTGAGGGTGAGGGTGAGCGTGGTTGTGGCCATGGGCGTTGCGCGTTGCGCGGCCTTCACGTCGTCTTTGATGCCACGACGGCCCACAACGAGACAGCCCCACGTCGGCCTGTAGTGAACCGATCCGCACTTCAGTGCATGGGGTGTGGGGGTAGATCCTTAGTGGCCTTTTAGTGGCACTTGCACTGGCAAACGATGGCAAAGCTATGGTATGTCTGGCACTCGCAGGCAAGGCGCAGTGCATAGCTCCTGAACCATCATCGTGCCATGACCATTGATCCCAAGCGCCTGATGCGCGACGCCAAGAAGGCGCAGGCCAAACGCCCGGCCTTGATCGTCGGTCGGGAAACAACGGGCGCAACCCGGGCGATCCGTCTCATGCTTCCAACCATTCGGGAACTGCGCGCCTCCGGCGTGACATGGGCGGCGATCGCAGAGGCGCTTGCCGAACAGAAGATAACCCAAGCCGACGGCGAGCCGCTGACCGCCTCGCGCCTGACGTCGATCGTCGGACAGATCGAAGCACAGGACGCGCGCAAGACTAACCGGGAGGAGACGCGGCACCCTCGGAGCGATAACTTTCCGTCGCTTCGAAGGCCGGCCGACCAAATGCAGCGCTTGAGGCTCGCTCCCGAGCTGACAGCTGACGCCGAGCTCAAGGAAGTGGCTCGCCCGACCTCCGAGGACGAGATCCGGCGTGCGCATTACGCAAAGCATCGCCATCTTTTCAAAAAGGATTAAAGCCTGCTGCGGGCTCGATGGCCTGCGCTTTGTCGACGAAGGCCGCCAAGGCGCTGTCTCTGTCTTGCAGCGCCATCGTCGTAGGATTGGGCGTGACCTTCTCGACACTCAGTATCGTGGCATGATCCAACATTGTTGTTGATCGTGGCAGCCTGGTCTTGACGCACGCTCTGTTTGGATCCGACACTTTTTCTCGCCACGGTCCAACGCCGGCTCGAAGCCCGCCGTCCGACCCGGACGGCGCCACGGGTCGTCAACGGACCGACGTTGCTGACGGGCTTGGCCAAGTGCGATTGCTGCACCACGGAGCAGGGCGAACGGGCCGGCATGATGCTTCGCACGGGGAAGAGCGGGCAGTACCGATATCTGGTCTGCGCCAACCGGGCCACGAAGTCGGTGTTCGCCTGCACGGCGCCGGAGCTTCGCATGGAGCAGGTCGACGAACTCGTGCTGAGCGAAGTCGAGAGGCGCGTGTTGGCGCCCCACCGCGTGAAGGCGCTGTTGGCGAAGCTTTTCGAGCGCAGAGACAAGGATCGGCAATCAACCGAGACCGAACTGCAGCGCCAGCGCGAGGCGCTGAAGAGGGCGGAAAGCGGTCTTCGCAACATGTTCGCCGCGATCGCCGACGCACCCGATCTGATCCGAATCGATGATCCCCTCACGCGCGAGCAGATCGGTCTCCTGAACCGCCAACGCGCCGAATTGTCCGCCTCCATCCCGGCCTTGCAAGACCGGCTTCGATCCGGGCCGGTCGCCATCTCGGATGCGCAGATCGCGACCTTCTCAACGCAGATGCGACAGCGCTTGCGCCACGCAGACCCCGCTTTCCGACGACAATGGCTTCACCTGTTCGTGGACGAGGTGATCGTTGGCCGGACTGAAATCACGATCAGCGGTCAAAACGACGCCCTTCTAAAAGGCGTCACAGGCAAGCCCGATTTTTTTGGGCCTGTGGTGCCCAGTTTTGACCGGGAATGGCGCGCCCGGAGAGATTCGAACTCCCGACACCCAGATTCGAAGTCATGGTTTCTAAGTGAGCAGAGGTGATCGGGAAGCAACTCAAATGCTGATCCTGCTTGCGTTTTGCGACGGACACGCAGATTATTGGGATCAAGCGTAAGCTTTGGGAAGCGCAATGTTGCTTCCCATGTGCTTCCCAATCTT
The DNA here is from genome assembly GCF_026130545.1 of Lichenifustis flavocetrariae. GTDB lineage: Bacteria > Pseudomonadota > Alphaproteobacteria > Rhizobiales > Beijerinckiaceae > Lichenihabitans > Lichenihabitans flavocetrariae. The sequence continues at coordinate 627,063 of NZ_JAMOIM010000001.1, forward strand.
ATGCTTCCCAGGCAGCCACATGCGGTTCACGCGGTCGAATTTAGCCAGCCTCAGCCTTCCTCAGGGAAAGAGCGAGGTCATTGTCTTTGATGATGCGACGCCGGGATTCGGCATGCGCATAAGGGCAGGAGGCAAGCGCACTTGGGTTGCTCAGTACCGCCTTGGCACCAAGCAACGGCGCATCACGCTTGGCACGCCCGAGACCGTTGACTTCGACGAGGCCAAAAAGCGAGCGAGGGCCGCGCTTGGCAAGGTCGCATTGGGCACCGATCCGCAGTCCGAGAAGCGGGAGGCGCGCGTTCAAGCCTCCGTCACGCTCGGGGTGGTCGCCGATCGCTACCTAGCGACGCGAGCAGCGGTCCGGCTCAAGCCGAGAACCTTGCTCGAGGTGACGCGGCATCTCGAAAAGCACTGGGCGCCATTGAGGGGTGTAGCGGTTGGCTCGGTCAAACGGAGTCATGTTGCGAGCCGACTGGCAGAGATCGCGGTGGAGAATGGACCCTTTGCGGCAAACCGGGCCCGTGCCGCACTCTCCGCGCTCTACGGGTGGGCTGTTGGTGAGGGCCTTTCCGAGACAAACCCCGTTTTTGGCACCCACAAACCGGCCGAGGAAAAGACACGCGATCGAGTGCTGAGCGACGAAGAGCTTGCTCTAGTTTGGCAGCTCGTGCCGGGCACCGACTTTGTCAGCATCGTCCGGCTTCTGATCCTCACAGGGCAGCGTCGCGAGGAGGTCGGTGGCCTGCTGTGGCATGAGGTCGGCGCCAGCCTGTGGCGGATCGGCAAAGAACGGACAAAGAACCGACTCCCGCATGAGGTTCCGCTCAGCCCTGCAGCATTGTCCATTATCGGTGGGTTGCCGCATCGTGAGGGCAGGGATCTTGTGTTCGGCATCGGGCAAGGCGGCTTCTCTGGCTACGGCAAGCCCAAGGCCGAGCTCGACGCGCGCATTTTAGCCGCACTGAAACAGCGCCACGGCACCAAAACCAAGCTGGCCCCCTGGCGCCTCCATGACATACGACGCACAGTTGCAACGCGCATGGCGGATCTTGGCGTGCTGCCGCATGTCATTGAGGCCGTTCTGAACCACATCTCAGGCCATCGGGCCGGAGTGGCGGGGGTTTATAACCGGGCTGCTTACGCGGCCGAGAAGCGGGCCGCCCTGGATCTCTGGGGTGCCCGCGTCGCCAAGCTGGTGGAGGCGTCCGATGTCTGAGGATGTCCCCGCCCTTTTTCCAGAAACAAAATCTGTTTTTGAGATGCGAAAACAGAAAGAGCAGGCGTATGAGTGGCCGCTTGCCGCGGCGCTGATCTGGATCGTGTGGCGCAACATCCACCTTGCGAACACGGAATGGGCGGCCTACTGCGAAGCAGGAACGCTGACATGGGGGGCCGCCGATCTAAGCACGGCAGCGTGTCCACCTGCCGAAGCCGAAAGCGTGTTGCACGAAGGCTTGAGGACTGGAGACATTCGCGCTTACGGTCAGCGATTGGAGGATCCTGACCCAGTGGCCATCCTACCTCATCAATGGGCCGTTCTGTTTTTAGAAAATTCGATTCCGCAGGCCCCCGACGGCTTCTATTCGGTGTTGGTCCAAGCAGCGGACGTGAAGCGGCTCATGAAAGACAATCCGGGAGCGAGGTCGGCATTCATGCCGGTTGACCGAGATCCTGGCCTCAAGAAGATGGGCCGCCCGGCCGTATATGATTGGCCGGCCGCCGCGGGGTTCGCCGCAAAATATATGCTCGACAATCACCCTTTATCGGTAGCGGACCTCACGTTGGTCCTCCACGGATGGTTCGAAAAACGCGGGAAAGCTCCTGACAGGCGTGATGTCGAGCGGTTTGCGAGCCAAGCCTTGGCAGAATGACTTTCCCGACTTTCCCGACTTTTCCCGGAGACACGCGCGCCAACTGATCTCAGGTTTGCCTTCATAGGACGGAGGTAATCATGAGATATCAAACGGCCCTGCCGACATTCCTCGACCGGCATCGAATGTTGAATACCAAGCAATCAGCCGAGATGCTTGGCTTCAGCGTGGCTCATTTTCGCAGGCTGTACCGCAACGGGCGCGTGCCGAAACCGCAACAGATCGGCGGGCGGAAATATGGGTGGCCCGCGGGCGTGATCATCGACCTTACCTCGAAAGTCGAAGCGGCCTGATGCGGAAAAAACACGACCCGGCGCCTGGGCGGGCGACCGGGTCGGGATCTGAATGCAGTGGCAGCATCAGTTCCGCACGAAATCGCCGTAAAAATCAAGGCATTTTCTACGCCGACCGGGAGCCGGACCGAACCGTCGGCGGGCAGCCGTACTGGCATGTCGGTGCGCACTCCCACATGACCTTGGTCGGCATCGAGAGCCGGCTGGACCTCTACGTGTCTCTCTGCGCCCGGTGCGGAACGCCGTTCCTCGTCTCCGTGGCGGGTTGGCCCTATCGGAATTGTCGTGCGAACCGCCGGTGTCCTGAGCACCGACGACCCGGCGTCAGGGTGAAGCGATTCGCGATCCCCTGGACCGTTGGGGGGCGCCCATGAGCGATCACGGTCATGCTCCGCGCCCTCAGATCGAGAAGTTCAACGGTCTGCGGCCGAGCGCCGCCGCAGAACGCCTCCAAAAATGCAAACAATGGCTGACCTGGACCTACGTATACCGGTCCGAAAAGGACAAATGGGATAAACCGCCCCATAGCGCTCGGACCGGAACTCCGGTCAGCGGTACCGATCCAGACAATTGGGATACTTACGCGGTGGCGGCCGCGACGGCGGCCCGAATGGGTTTGGCAGGAATCGGGTTCGCGCTGTCCAAAGATGACGGATTGACCGGCATCGACCTGGATGACTGCCGAGATCCGGCCACTGGTGTTGTTGCGCCTTGGGCGGCCGAGATCATCGCTCTTGGTGAAACCTATGGCGAGGTCAGTCCGTCGGGCTGTGGCATTCGCCTGTTCGCGGAAGGGAAGGTCGCGTCGGCTCTGAAGTTCGACCCCGCGGGGGTCGAGATCTACGGCACCGGGCGGTATCTGACCGTGACGGGGCGGCATGTGACCGGCACCCCCGACAAGATTGCCCCGGCCCCTCGCACGATCGACGACTTGCGCCGCCGCGTCGAGACAATGCGGAGCGCGGTTGAAGCGGAAAAGATCAAGCAGGCACCATCTCCGAAAAAGGCGAAGCGGCCAGGAAGTGATTTCTTCCGCAATGTGAACGACGCCGCGCTGGCCAACTTGCCCGCGTGGGTGCCGAACTTATTCCCCGTCGTGGCCCGCTTCGTCAGCAGCAGCGGCATCTATCGCGTTTCTTCGAACGATCTCGATCGCGACCTCGAGGAAGATCTCAGCATCACGCCAGGAGGGATCGTTGATTTCGGCGTCGCCGACATGGGAGATCCGAAGCAGGGGAAACGCACGTCCATCGATCTCGTGATTGAGCATTCGGACGTTCCAGAGGAGAAAACACCGCTTGGAGCCGCCCACTGGCTCTGCGCTCAGCTTGGTGTCGAGCCGGCTGAGGTGGGGTTCGGTCGCAACAGAGGTGCACCTGAGATAAAGGTCGTGAACGGTGCGATCCGGGAGGCGGTGGACGCTGCAGAGGATGCGCTAATCGCACTGGGTGGAGTGTTCCAGCGGGCCGACCAGATTGTGTGCCTCGGCGAGGTTCCAATGCTTACAGCGCACAGGCGGGAGGTTAGCGCACGAAGGATTCTGCCGCTCGGCGAGTACGCTCTTGGCGAGCGGCTGGCCGAGGCCGCAACCTTCATGACTTTCGACGGCCGCATCGAGGATTTCAAGGTCGTCGATCCGCCAACGAAAATTGTGCGGACAATGATGGAGCGGGCGGCACGCTGCCGCCTGCCGCAGCTTCGCAGCGTGATCAGCGCGCCAACGCTGCGCCATGATGGGTCGCTACTCTCACAACCTGGTTACGACGAGAGCACCGGCCTCTTCTTTGATCCGGCCGGCGTGGCATTTCCGACAATTGAACAGCGCCCATCACGCCAAGCGGCGCTAGTCGCTCTCGATCGGATCAAACTACTCTACGAAGGCTTCCCCTTCGTGACCGAGGCGGACCGAAGCGTGGTGCTGGTGGCCGTCGTTACAGCATGCGTCCGGCAGGCCCTCTCGACAGCGCCAATATTCGGAGCTTCATCGCCGACACCCGGAACGGGCAAGTCGAAGCTCACTGACACCTACAGCGTCGTCGCTACGGGGCGCGAGGCCGGAGTTATCGCGCAAGCCGGAAACGAGGAAGAGCTCGAAAAGCGACTCGGCGGCATGCTGCTGCAAGGGGCAAGCTTCCTAGCAATCGACAACTGCACCGCGCCAATCGAAGGGATCTTCTTGGCAATGCTGCTCACGCAGACGGAGGTTCAGGTACGCCCGCTTGGCACTTCAAGGGCGGTGGCGGTTCCCACAAATGCATTCCTCGCTGTGACGGGAAACAATCTGCTTGTGGCGGCCGATCTAACTCGACGCGTGTTAGTCAGCAAACTTGACGCGCGTGTTGAACGCCCCGAGCTGCGAAAGTTCGATTTTGATCCGGTGAAAAGGGCGAAACAGGAACGCCCGGAGCTCGTCGCCGCTGCGTTGACGATCCTCCTCGCGTTCAACCACGCCGGACGACCGGCGCAAGCCGATCCACTCGGATCGTTTGAGACGTGGTCTCGGTCTGTCAGGGACGCGCTGATCTGGCTCGGGTGCGCGGATCCCGTCGACACTATGGAGGTCGTACGCGCGGAAGATCCACGTCGTCGGGAACGTGCTGCCGTGTTGGCAAATTGGCGCGACATCATCGGGATGGATCGCATTACGACAGCGAAACTGATCGAACGTGCTGCGGCGCGAGGGCCGAGCGGCTTCCTACATCCGGAATGCCGTGAAGCGCTGCTGAGCGTCGCCGGGCAGGCAGGTTCGATCGACACGCGCCGCCTTGGCCGCTGGCTGGGCCAGAGCGCGAACGCGATCACGGACGGCGTTTGGCTCGAGCAGGTTGGTATTTCCCAAGGATCGTCGGCGTGGCGGCTCTGTTCCACAGCTCCGATTCCCTCGTCAGGTGGAGAAAAGGGGGGATTAGGGGATTTAGGGGGATTGTTTCATTCGACGTACGGAAAGTCGCAGACAGATCTGCAAGTTTTATAGGGGCGTCCAAAAGTGATCCCCCAAATCCACCATCCCCCCTTCTCTGTTTTCGCACTGGCTGGCTCAACGGCGACAGCGCGCAACCTTGCGCTGCCGAACCCTGGCGAAGTTGTGCAGCGCCGATCAACCCACCCCCAGCATTGAGGAATCCAATGACTTTGTCGGATTTCAAGGTCGAACTTAAGAATGTGATCAAGCCAGCAATGGCGGCTCTGTCTTCTGGCAAGCGCCCGGTCCTTAGCCTGAAGCGGCCGCCGGCTCTCGTGATGGAGGCGAAGCGGCGGCTGAGCCTGGGGCTCGTTCGATGACCGGCCCGTCGGAAAGTGCGTGGTTTGCGCTCCTTATCGCGCCACGATCGCTCACCCGCGTTGAGGATTATATTCAACGCGTTGGCTACGTCAGTTTCATGCCGCGGACAAAATGCATGTCGAAGCGACCGAACCGCTCGCGCGTCAGGACAACCCGGCGCACACAATCGGCGTATGTTGCTGTGGTCGTGACGGCTCCGTTGCTCCCGCGCTATCTGTTCGTCCAGCTCCCGGCTGTGGAAACGCCGTTCGGTGTTTTCGGCACGCTGCAGGCGCGCATCGCCGGCATTCAGTCATTCATCGGCACCGGTGCGGGCCCTCTCCGTATCCCTGATCTAGCGGTGGAAAGGCTCAAGTCCCGCGAGGCAGATGGCGAATTCGATGCGACCACGCGCCGCGGTCGGCGGCTGGTTGCGAAAGCTGCGTCGTGGATGACACCCGGCGCGGCTGTTCGGATCGGCACGGGTCCGTTTGCGGAGCTGGATGCACTTTTAGAAGAACTGATTGGCGCCGACCGGGCGAAAGTCTCTGTTTCGATGTTCGGACAGTCGACGATGGTGGACACCGACATCAAGCATCTTTTGAGGGTCTAGATGTCGACCACTTATAATGTTGTCACACGACAAAGTAATCGCCGCGTGATTTTTTGTGAAGAGACTTGCAATACTGCGTGAAGATGTGTATTTTGTTCCAAACGGCCTCTCGGCTGACGGTAAGTCGCGAAGATACAAGCAGGCAATCGCCTTCAACGCGGCTCCGGGTCTCCAATGAGCAATATCGTCGCTCGGGGACGCGCCATCTGAGCGCATCGGCGAAGCTATGCGGCTATGCGTTCAACCCGAGATTTCGGCCATGACTGATGCGGCAAACGATCTTGTTGGCGGCACGCGCGCGATTGCCGCAACGCTGCAGATGTCTCACAACCAGACCCGCTATCTGCTTGATCGCGGTGTGCTCCCCGTCTTTCATTTGCATCCGGCAGGAAAGAAGTTCTACGCCCGCCGAGGCGACTTGGCGCGATGGCTTGCCGACCGCGCGGCAAGCGCCGGGCAAAGCGCTGCATGACAGCGCCACTCATGTCCGAATGACGATCGCCTCGATCCAGGGGTTCCGGTGGCCCGCATCGTAGAGGCTGCTGGCGTGGCGCTCGAGGACGCCTCGGCATGCCTGAAACATTTCAAGCAGGTCCGCATCGCTCGCAGCTCGGCGATCCGCGGTCGCGGTTATTGCGGACCGGAACACATGACATCGGACGCGGTGCCCGCGCTCTTCCATTGTGAACCTCACACCAAATGCGTCGACTTCCCCCGGCTCGTCGATGTGTGTCAGTGGCATGCGAGCAATCCTGTTCGGCGCCAGCATACCAGTCGGCGCACCCATAACGCCGCCTCGCGGTCTGTCCTCCACAGAGGAATAGGCTCAGTTCGCGCTTACAGCTGACGCACACATAGCAAGGGCGTCTCGAAACTCGGTCGCTGATGACCTTCTTGCCCCGTGGTCGGCGCAGCGACGCTGATTGCTCGATGCCAGCCAGGGAGTCGCTACGGGGCGGGAAGACAACACCCTCAGTTCGAGCAAAGAAAATGCAACCACTACGGGTCCTTACCCGCCTTCGGTGCCCTGCGGGTATAGGGCTCCCGGGATGCATCTAGTTCTGAGGTCGAAAAACCGGGTGACCAGTTGACGAAAATGACGACCGGCCTCCGGGCCACGGCCCGGGCACTGAACATCGGACACAGCTACCTCTCGCGCCTAGCTGTTGAGCGAAAAGTGCCCCGAAACCCCGACCGCAGCTTCGACATCGAGGCCGTCAGAGCGGCGATCAAAGCGCAGACCGATCCCGCGTTGATCCGGCCAAAAAAGCACGCAACAGCTGGTCACCAGGTGGTCACTCAGGTGACCAGTGACCAGCCGAAACCGGTGACCACTCCAGATGACGCACGAGAAGCCGTCGCGCTGATCGCTGCCGTCCTCCAGTCCGAAGGCATCGTGCCGGACGGTCCGATCGACTATCCGGCCGCGCGGCTGGCTGAGACGATTTTGAAAGCTCGAGAGCGCGATCTTCGTCTTGCCGAACGCCGCCGGAAGCTGGTGCCGCTCGACGCCGTAAGGGCTCACATCGCGAAGAGCTTCATCAATATGCGCCGGGAAATCGAGCGCATGCCCGATCGCCACGTGGCCGAAATGGCTGCGAAGCTGGGATGCGACCAGACCGCGCTCGACCAAGAAATCCGCCGCATGATCCACGCGACCATGACCGAAATGTCCGCGCCTGCGATCCGGGTGCGCGACTGATCTCTCGAAACCTCCAACCAGAGACCGAACTATGCCCAAGCCGACCAAGCAAACGCCTCTCGACATTGCGAAAGCCGAGATCGTCACGCTGACCAAACGCGGCGCCGCGCTGGAGGCGCGCCGCGACTACGCCGTGGACGCGCTCGCCAAGGCCACGACTGCCCGCCGCAAGCTCCTGGTCGACCATGACGAACCGGACGCCGCGGCTCTTGCCGAAGCGGATCGGATGGTGCGCGAGGCCACCGATGCCGAGGGTGCGGCTCGCGACGCCCTTCGCGAGATCGACGACAGGGTCGCCCAGCTCCGCGCCGACGTGAACCGGATGCAGGATGCCGAGGCGCGCGCCACGCAGGCTCTGCAACTCGAGGCCGCCGCTGCTGCGGTCGACGCCGTCGTGGCTCGCATGAGGCATGCCGCGGCGCTGATCGGCCAAGCGCAGGCCGACCTCGCCGTGATCATCGGAGAGGCCAACGTGACCACAGCTTACGCGCCTCCCACGGAGGATCCCGATCGAAGCTGGGTCAGCTACTTGGGGATAAGATGGTACGGACCAGGCAATGATCGCGAGTACACGGATCCCCTGTCGCCCAGCGACGTCGCCGATCGCATCGCGGGACATATTGTTGCGTCGGCGCTGCCCTCCTGTGCCGTGACCACGCACAAGGAGCTGACCGACCCGCATATGAGCGGCACGCCGTATCGTTCATTGATGCCGCTTGCCGACCCGGCCGCCGTCTCCGCCCTGCTTGCCGAGCCGATCCGCGCGGCAGCGGGCAAAATCAAGCAAGCCGCGTGAGGCGACCATGCCAGTCACAACCATTTCGGGCGAATTGTATCTTGACGGCGACGTCGGCGATTGCGGCTTCGCTGACTTCTTCACCGCGAAGGAGGTCGCCCAGGCGCTCGCCGGCCTCGGCACTCGCGCACCGGCCAAGGTGCGCCTCAACAGCGGCGGCGGCATTGCCACTGAAGGGCCCGCGATTGCTGCAGCGTTCCGGGCCCACAAGCCAGGCGTGTACGTGACGATCGAGGGTGTCGCCGCTTCGGCCGCTACCATCGCGGCCTGTGCCGCCACGCGCTGCACCATTGGTTTCGGGTCGTTGTTCATGATCCACGAGGCTTCAGGCTTGACGCTCGGGCCGGCCGATTCCCATCGCGATATGGCCCAACAGCTCGACATCATGAACGACACGATGGCGGCGAGCTACGCGGCGCGCACGAAGCGACCGGCATCTGAAATGCGCGCGATGATGAAATCCGAAACGTGGATGAGCGCCGAGACCGCTGTCGCCTACGGCTTCTGCGATGCGATCGTGGGCGCGCCGAGCGATCACCCAGCCTTCGCGCGATTCGACTACGGCAAGTACAAGCACGCACCCGCTTCGATCCTGTCTCAAGCCCGGCGCGTCGGCATGGCAAAGGTATCGGCGCAGGTTGAGCAGGAGCGTGCAGCTCAGATTGCGGATGCTTGCCTCGAGGCCGGCCTGCCGGAGATGACATCCGAGCTGATCAAGGCGCCGATCTCGGTCGCTGAGGCCCGAAACCGCGCTGCGAAGGTTAGGTCCAGCAGAGAAGCCCGCGCTATGTCACGTGCTTCCATGGAAAAGATCATCCGACAACGGGGCGAGGAGCCGGTCAAGCTCCGACGCTGACAAAGATCGGGGCGTCGAGACGCGGCGCCGGCCCGTCGCGCCCTGGAAAGCCATCCCGCGCCCCATTGCTGAAGATGCGGGATGGTGGAGGCCGGCACGACAACGGCGGTCGCCTACGGGCGGCCGCCTTCCCCTCAGATCCTCGACGGTGTCAGAGCTTGCCCCGTGTCTGGGCGGAGACCTTCAGGGTCGACATCGGCTTACCGCCATGCGGCCCTCCGCCCTGTTGCTTGTCGTTCAGCTTGCGCTCCTCAGTGCGCTTCGCCACCGCTTCAGCGAGCGCCGACTTGGCTTGCTCTGCTTTCGTCTCTGCTGTGTCGTTGGCAGCGTTGGTGGTGTGGTTCCGTGATTGCTGTTGATCCATACGCGCTGTCCTGTTGCTGAAGATGGTGACGGCTTGGCTGCCTAATGGAGAAGCCAACATGGCGACAGCGCCGTGGCTTACAAGGCTGCCCTGAACCCCGTCTCTGCTTAGTGCCCTGAGATACGAGATCCCCGTGTCGTCATCGGGCGGGGTGGCCAAGTCGTGAGTGGCTCGTAACCGCGACAGCCGGCAGCCTCTTTTTCCGGGAGGCGTGGCCGGCACTCAACATTCCAACGACCCGACCCGCCTTTTCCGGCGGGTTTTTTATGCCTGAAAGGCTCAACTCACGATGAAACGATCAATCCTTTCTTCCTTGCTTCTGGCCGCCGCGCTGGGAGCCGCATCGCCGGCCATTGCGAGCGGATATTATGGCGGTGTATCGACGGTTACGGGCGGCGCCTGCTCGGCTGGTCAATATGTCATTTCGATCTCACCAGCTGGCGTGCCGACGTGCTCGACGTCGATCGATCGCCAAGTCTTCACCGCATCAGGCACGTGGGCCAAGCCTGCGTTCGGCACCCAGGTGACGCTCTTCGAGTGCGGTGGCGGCGGTGGCGGCGGTGGCGGAGGCATGCCGCCGTCTGGCACGGCCGGTTCGGGTGGCGGCGGCGGAGGCGGGGCCGAGTGCCTGACGAAGACGTTCGCCATCGCTGACCTGCCGAGCGCCACCTATGCCGTGACCGTCGGCGCGGGCGGGACACCGGGTGCGGCTGCCACGACAAGCGGCGGAAACGGTACAGCAGGCGGCGTTGGAGGCAACACCTCCTTCGCGAGCAAAATCGCCTACGGTGGTGGCGGCGGTGGAGTAGGCGCTGGAGCGGCCACGGCTTCAACCGGGGGCGGAGGCGGTTCGTTCATCGGTGTTGGCTTGACCGGCAATGCCGCAAGCGCAAGCGGCTGTACAGCAGGGGGTGGCAGCGGCGCAGCCGCAACGCAAACGATCGAGTGTGGCGGTGGCGGTGGCGGAACGTCTGCTACGCTCGCCACAGCATCGGTCGGTGCCGTGTCCTCATTCTCGGCTCCAGGCGGAAGCTCGGGCGGCGGCCTGACGTCAGCGGGAGTCGCAGCCAACGGTAGCGCGGGCCAACGCGGCCAAGGTTGCGGTGCGGGGCCATCTACGGGCACGACGAGCACAACAGTCGCTGGCAATGGCGGCAACGCGACGGCGGATCAGGCCTACGGCATTGGGTGTGGCGGCGCTGGCGGAGGCTCGACCTCGGCCACGTCTGGCGGCACCTCGGGCAACGGTGGCAACGGCTTCAACGGCAGCGGCGCCGGCGGCGGCGGTGCGGCCTTGTTCGGCAATACGGCAGGCAATGGCGGAACGGGCGGCAGCGGTTTCGTGGTCATCGTCACGAACTGAACCGCGGTCGTTATCCGTCGGCATAGTAGGCCCGATCACTTGAAATCCCTTCCACCCAGCCCGGCCGTCGTGCCGGGCTTTTTCCTGCTTGGAGCTCACCATGTTCCGATCCCTAGTCGCGGCCTGCTTTCTGGCGTCGTTCGCCCCGCCTGCGATCGCAGGCACCTTCAACGGCGTGGCATATCCGGTCGATCCGCGGGAAACCTGTGACAGCCTCGCCGAAGGCCGTGCAGCGATGCAGGTTCTAGCCTCGAACCATCACACGACGGTCTTCTACCTCGAAGGAGACCAGGCACACCGTTTCATCGCGGCGATCAACCCACCCGGCTCGAAAATCGTGCTCGAGGCGGACTACGTCGCGGTGTTCCAGGAGCCGGCTTTCCAGTCGGGCTACGTGTGGATCGCCAACCTCCTGTGCGGAGGGTTCGGAACCGGGTTCCCGATGCGCCTGCCTGACCTGAAGGCCGCGCTTGCCAAGGCCCAGCACTGACCAGCGCCGGCGACTACCTCCTCAATTTCCGGGATTCAGAAACATGAAGTTTGACACCCTTCGATTCGCGCTCGTGCGCCTGCGCCGCTGGATGCAGAGCCGGAAGCATTCTGGAGCCGCTGCTCACGGTCGAGGTATCAGCCGACGGGCCGCACTCGCACTCACGGCGGGCGCTGTCTTTGGACCGCAGCCCGCTGACGCGGGAATGGGAGTGTGGATCCGCACGAAAAAGCCAGGGGCCGCGCCGCTCACGTCGACGATTCCTGCCCACTACAACTATCCGCAGTATCCGACATCGAACGGCGATGGGTTCTTCCACGCCCAATTTCCTGCCTTCAGCACGGGTCCGAACGGCACACCGCTTCTTCTCGATACCAGCCTTATCAACCAGGGCGGCACAGGCACGCTTACCGATAGCTTGACGGATGCCGGTGTCGGAGTTGGCGACAGCAGCGGTTTTGCAGGCGTGTTGAGCACCGCGAATGGCGTCACCATCGCGGAACTGATGCTCACCGATCATCATCGGTTTCGCGTTCGCACGTCCGGCGCGGCCAGGATCATGAATTGGGTTCAGACCCTCGGCAACCAGACGCTCGTTCAGCAGATCATGCTGACGCTTGATGCGACGCTCGCGCGGGTGTGGGATCAGTCGCTCGCATCAAGGGTAAGCCAAAACAGCACGACGCTGGCCTACCATTCCTTGACCTTGACGCAGGCCAATTTTCCGATCGTGTCAGGCGTCTATGTGCGCCCCGGCGGCTGGGCTGGGCTCACCCACTTCGTCGGCGTGCCAGACGCGCGCCGCATCGCCGGGCTCAAGAAGGTCGTCACTGGCACGCCTGGCGAGGGGACTGCGCAAGCCCCTGGAACACAGCAGATCATCCCCGAGCTTGCGGCTTATTTTCAGGTCTATGCGCAGGGTTATGGCAACCCAAATACCCAAGGGAAAGGCAACGGCGTCGATACATTCACGACGCTGCATACTCTGCAATCGCCCCCGGCAGGATTTACGTTTGACGGCTACGATTTCGGGGACGTGATTACAGAGCTCAACCACAATGGGTTCAAATTCACGAACACTTATTTCGGCAGCCGGCAGCTCGGGCTCTATGCCAATTTCCCTGGCGTCAATTTCACGATCCTGAATGTCCGAACCGGAGATGACGGCGACACCGACATGTCGCATCTCTATGCCGACAACCTCGATGCTTTGCTCGCGCTTCATGCAAGCACGGCCGTCAACGGGTTCGGAATCTATGGCCGGCTGATCATTCCCTCTGCTCCGAGCACCTATGCGGATCAGAGCTGGAATCCGTTCATGAGCACGACGCAGACAAACCTGAACGTCACGCTGCTCGACATCCTGACGAATTCGCAAGGCCACAAATACATCAAGCTCAACGTCACCGTCCCGACGAACAACATCACCGGCGGGCTGCCGCCTGGATTGAACTGCAACCTGTCGTACGGGCTAACAACCGACTCTCGAAATCCCAATGGGATAGGGACCTTCGGGAACATGGACCGGGGCCTGCATGTGATCGGGATCGCCCCAGGTGTCTCGGCAGGCTTCGTAAGCTGCACGCTCGATGGCCTCGTCCCCGGGGCGAAATACGGCCAATCCGGGCTGAATGCTCTCACCGTTGCCGCGACCGGTGGTTTCGGCCCGGACGACGATGGCACCGGCCACTTCCTTGGGATGCAGAGCTGTGCCGTCGTCGACTCGCCTCAAGACAATCTCGACATCAATCAGGGGATCATCGACGACACGGCGATCATTTCAGGAACGCTCGCTGACGGCAGTCATGTCGACAACATCCAGGTTCTGCAGATCGGCGCTCCAAACCAGACCTACTTCAACCAGCGGCCAAGCCTGAAGATGCGGAACGGCTGCGTCGTCGCAAACCTTCCGCGCTACGCCACGGCAGGGGATCTGATCGACCCCATCATCAACGGTCAGTCGACAAACCCCTATCTGGCGATCCTGCAGGCCACTCAGATGAGGGTCGGCGGTGAAGATGCAGACATCTATTTCGAACTCGGCAAGCAAAGCGGCGGGCAGGCAAACTACGGGGATTGTACCGCGACCGATTGCCTGCTTCAGGGCGGCACCTACGCGATCTTGATCTCGACCCTGATCGCGACATCCGCCAAGTTCACGCGGTCCAACCCTATGTCCGTTTTCCTGGACACGCCCAACGCCACCGGATACGCGCCGGGCGGCACCGGAGCAAATGGCATCGGAGGCCAGATCGCATTCATGCCGGGGTCGCTTCCGCCGGCTATCACCCCTCACAAGCTCTACACGGTGGCCGGGTTCAGCTATGCCTTCGTGTTCAGCATCCCCACCAACACGACGCACGATCTTGCCGTCGGGGACATCCTGATCGTGACCGGCGGCACCCTGGTGGCGGGTGGCCTTGGGGCAGCGACTTTCGCGGTCGCGAGTGTGGATGGAACAGGCAAAGCTCTGACTTTGAACGTGGTCAACCCCGGGCAATACACGACGGCAGCGCGAGCCGGCGCTCCGACCTTCAGCATGGCCATTCAATCGGCCGCAAGCAGCAGTGCGGGTGGTACGCTCACGGCGTCTCAGACATGGGTTTACAACGCCTTAGTGCTGAAGGATCCGGCGACCGGAAGCTTTGTCGATACCAGCGCGAGTTCGACCGGCACCGGTTATGTGGCGGGCGCCTTCTTCAAGGCCATTTCAACCGGGCTGATCTCGGCGAACAACAACTTCGTGACGGATGTTCCGGCGACCCTGGCAAGCAAGCTGACGAGCGTCTCGCTCGACGCCAATAACAAGCCGTACCCGCAGATGAACAACGTCTCGGCGTACAACAATCGCTGGCTCTATGCGGCGCCGGCGACGGAACCCACGTCAGATCCGGCGACCGGGGTCAGCGGCTATCCGCTGGTCACGACGCAGGTCTTGTCGACGCGAGCTCCCTCGATCAATCCGCCGCCTACGCCGATCACATCGCTTGTCGCGGCGGCCGCAAGCGCAACGCAGATGCGGCTCACCTTCGTGCCGGACGGTAACGCGAGGCTCTCGCCGGATGGCGCCCTCAACCCGTCGGGCTATCAGTATGTCTTGCGACAGACCGGCGGCGCGTGGCCTATCGATGGAAGCGGCAACATCGTTTGGTCGAACCTACCGGCCGTCTCCAGCTCTGGCAGCAATGTGACGGCGGTGCTGCCCGACGTCCTCACATCGAACCAGAGCTACGATGTCATGGTGCGTGGCGTGAACGCCTATGACAGCCCGAACCAGATCCCGATGCAGTTCGCAGCGAACAGCAACGTGCCCTCGGTGATTATGCCTGCGGCGTGACGACCTTTCCTCGGCGGCGCGCATAGGCCAAGCAGCCAAGGGTTAATAGGGCAGATCCGAAGAGCGGGGCGGAGGCCGGCAGCGGGACTTGAGAAATTGTCAGGGTAGCGTTGCTGTAGAATACCTGAGGCGCCGCGTAGCCAGTCTCTTCTTGCCCATCGGAATAATTATAATATGTATAGGACTCATAATCTATATTACCCCCGACCACATAGTAGTTTGAAGTACCAACGCCGATCTGCTTGTTTCCGTCGATTTCACCATACCACAAATATAACCCTGCTTGGTCTTGGGGATATACATTCGACCCGATCCTAACGATTGAATCACCGTATGAATTGGTTGCGCTAAAATTTAGGGGATCACCCATGAAGTTGAAATAATACGTGTAGGCAAACGGCGGGCCAAAGGTATCGTATCCAGGTTCATTGATCTCCGAACTTCCAGAAAAATCAAGCTCAGCTCTATAGCTGGTTGCGTTCGCTTGGGTCGTCACCATCAAGCCACACGCCATCACCGCCGCAACCGCAGCGCCCAAAACCGCCTTCTTCACGAGCTCTCTCCCTGGCGGGGCCATCCGCCGTGTGGGGAGACTGCGTTAACCATGCGTAATGTGTAAAGGGCCTCGAGAGCGCTTGAACTCTGGCGGGGTATGCGTGCGACGGACGGTGTGTCTGCGCTGCCACCGGGCGGACATGGCCTCGATAGGCGGCCGGTGTGGCGCTGGCATGGGCTCGACTCACTCCACCGCGTCGTGACACTATTCCGATGCGGCAGGACGCTCTTCATGCCGCAACCTACACCCGGCGTGTTCCGCGTTACGCGCCCGGTGTCTTCCCTGTAAGCGAACTTGCATTGGTGGCCTGGAGCTTTCACTGACTTTTCAGGAAAGGGTCGTCGCCTCTGAGGGTGATCGCCCGCGCCCGTAGCTCACACTGTGGGCATTTGCGTTCGGACGGGCGACGTTCTCCCGGGCCGACGGGAGCCCAGCCCTCTGCAAATCCTCGCTGTCCGGATCACCTGGCTTGCACGCCCTAGGGCAAAACCCACCACAGCGCCAGGCCCAAGATCCCTATCAGGATGACAGCCCATACCGCGCCAGTTGCCAGGCCGGCAATCACCATAGCCAAAGCCAGCGTGGATCTGTCGGGCAAGTGCCCGACCAATGCTTGCTTCCATGTCATCGATCGCCCCCCAGCGCTCGACTTCTGAAACTGCATCTCGCGTGCCAAGGCGAACCACAGCACCGAACCATGCCGAAAAAGCTAAAGCACGGCGTCGGGTGCTTGTCGCCTCCCTTTTAACCATGCCGGCATTCTGTTCGGCGGCCGTTCAGTTCCGGCATGACACTCGCTGCCTGCGCTCATCAGGGCTCGTTGGGCTTCACATGTCGGACAACATTGTCCCAGTTCAAGACAAGAAAGAAACGGCCACAGACGCGCGCCGCGTTCCATGGATCGGGATCATGCTTGTGCTCTGCGGATCACTGCTGACCATCTTCTGGGCCGCCGGCTTGCTTTGGGCAGTGCTCGTGGTTCTGGAATTGGTCTGGAGATGGCTCTAGTCGACGTCCATCTCCGGTGCGACGTAGAGCAGGTAGGCGAGAATGGCCAAGCCGGCGCATACGGCGCCTACAAAAATGATCATCGCCACTCCCCCCGGAGTTTCCAGGCAATCTGGTCAAGCGCCGATTGCTTGAGACCAGGATAGGTAAAACTTTGATCTGGTCAAACGCTGATCACCACGTCGGGCGCGGGCAGTCAGCCTGACGCAAGGCTCCCGCGGCAGCCTTCACACCAAGCCGGACCGATCTGTCCCGGGCGGTCCGGCCCACCAGGCACTTGCGTGCCGACGCGCCGCCATCCGCCCCTAGGCGGTACGCGGCGGCGCGTCAGCCTGGCCACAATGCTGGATGAGGGTTGACGGTAGGTGAACGGGATCTCCGCCGCCTACGCGGCCCAAGGCGATGCATTGCTGATCGAGGGCCAGGCCAGGATATGGCTTGCTGATGAGTACGACGCTGCGCACGAGAACACTCGCAGCTCTCGCCACAGGTGTCTCGCGTTGACTTGCCTGCCTACTGACCGCGGCCAGGAGGCTTTAACAAGCGGTGTCAGGCTGCGGCAGCAGCCTTCTTGCGCTTGGCCGCATAGCTGAAGCCGGCGAGGCCGAACAGAGCGGCGCCGAACATGGGGGCGGAAGACGGAAGCGGGACTGCCGACACTCCGCTTGTGTAATCTAAGACGTCGGTCCCGTCGGTAACCGCAACCCCGTAATTCAGGCCGCCGGGCGTATTTCCGTTGCTCCAGAGGTTCACGGCATCACCGCCGGCAATTGTGAACACCAGGCCGTAGATGTCGAACGCGCCACCGTGGAACGGATAGTCGGTCGCGGTCTGCGGCGATCCGCTTGGATAGAATAGATTGTCGTAGTGAAGCCCCGGTGAGGGGTGTCCGGAGCCATCATCAACGCCATTGGCAACAGTGAAGAGGCTAAAACGAGCGGGCGCAAGCAGGTTGCCATGCTCCGGGTCCACCTGATTTAATTTTGCAAATCCGGTTATGGTTGCATTCGTGATGCCAAGCCCGTTGTTGGTGTCGGAAAACGTGCCGCTTACCGAGTTGATAGTATACGAGCCAACAGGGTCGTACTGATTCGGCGAAGTACCCAACGGGCCGGTATTCAGATCGGGTGAGACTGTAAGGGTCAACGCGGCAGCCACACCTGGACCGCTAAAGCTCAGGTTCAGCGTCTGCGCTTGTGAGATGCTTGGGATCATAACCGCCGTCGCTACGGCCAAGCCCGCCCAAAGACTGCTTTTCATGCGCCTCCTCCCTTTTATTCGCAATTCGCACTTTTTCGAATTGGGAACCCAGTTACGTTGGAGGCATGACAAATTGTCAATCTTGGTTAACTACGAAGCGCCGGGAGCACTCGGGTCGGCCGTGTGGTCCGCCATCCTTCCCGCACCCGGGCGTCGCTCCGCCAGACTATTGCGGTCGCTACGCGCCACCTGGGTGCTCGGTTTTGGACGCTTGCCGGCGGGCCTTACGGCTCGCTCGCCGCCAGAGTGGCAATGAGGTCTAGAAGCGCACCCTGTGCCGGACTTTTTTCATGAAGAAAGTCCGGCAAGCTCAGAATGAACGCTGTTTCGCTCGTGGCATGCGACGTGTCGTGCTCGGTTGTTTGCAGGTGAAGGACATGGACCGGCATGGACCCATGTTCCAGATCGTGCACAAGAAAGAACCGAGAGCCGATCTCGCCATCGCCTTCTTTATAAAACTCGCGTTGTGACATTGGCTGCATCTCTCCGGGGCCTTCTTCGCAAGTCAGCAGACTAGTCCGTTCCCGGCTCTCATGCCATGGCGATGCAACGCTCGAATTGACCAAGGTCGTCTGAGATGGCTTTTCGCTGGCTAGGGCCTAGCAGCCATCATCATGGTTCGGCCAGCTCCGAAGGTCCGAAGGCCTCAGGGAACTCGGCACGGTACAGCGCCATGGTCGCGTCGAGGGCGACCAAGAGGCGCACGCAAGAACCGTCAGGAAATTCTACGAGAAGATCGGACGGCATCGCGCCAAGAAGGCCGAAGGGAAACATTGGTGAGTACGACAAGACCCGATGCTTGTCAGTGTCGAAACCGGGTAGCTTCTTGATCGTGCCGTGCTTCGAGGCGAGGGCGAAGTTATTCACGGCGTTAAAGCCCGGGTGAGATGGGCAGATACATTTCTTGAACGCATCTATTGCGTCCATCCCAGCCTGCGTCGTGGCGTTCCGGTACTGCATCACGAAATCCACCACGTGCAACACCGCCATGCTGGCAAGCATGCCTCGGCGTAGGTCCGTGCGGTGCCGCCGAAACTCCTCGAGCGTAGGCTCCACAACGCGTGACACGTACTCGGCTGCGGTCATCATGGCGTTTGAGCTTTCCGCAGGCGCACGCCGGGCCCGTCCCCATTCTCGGGTACGAACACCACGCCGGCTGCCCAAAGTTGTCTCTTTTGTCGGGCTATGTCGTACGACAAAAGCTATTATCTTCAATGGCTTGACTGTGGCTAGGCTCCGGCGCATTATGACGGCACCGGCAAGGAATTGCAGTTCCTCACCGGGCCTAACCACCAAACGAAAGGCCTCGTCTCATGGCTACCCAAATCCTTACCACGCCCTTCGGCGTGTACGACACCACTTTGCCGAACCACACCCCCGCCGATCCGATCGCCTTCGCGATTGCCCAGCACCGCCGCGCCTATGCGGCCGTCCTGGCCACACGCGAACGCTCGTGGGCCCTGCACGAGCTGTTCGACCCCCAGCACGAGATGGAGCAGCACGACGAGATCCGCGAGGCGCTGACCACCATCCATGGGCCGCACGCGCCCGAAGAGATCGCCACCTACTTCGCGGCCGATGCCGCCGCCAATGCCGCGGGTTGGGACGAGGACGAGGCTTGGACCCGGTTCACCGCGTTGGTGCCAGGGTCAGGCCAGGAGCTTGCCATGTGGCTGGATTACACGATCGAGCACGCCGACAAGCAGGACACGGGCGTGACGTTACAGCGGGCCCTTCGGCACGTGGCGGCCATGCTGGGGGATCGGC
Organism: Lichenifustis flavocetrariae; assembly: GCF_026130545.1. Lineage (GTDB taxonomy): Bacteria > Pseudomonadota > Alphaproteobacteria > Rhizobiales > Beijerinckiaceae > Lichenihabitans > Lichenihabitans flavocetrariae. The sequence continues at coordinate 646,601 of NZ_JAMOIM010000001.1, forward strand.
TGGCGGCTTGAGATTTTCGATTTTTATCAGGAGAGACGTGCATGATCTTGATTGACGAGCCCCTTAGCGACGAGCTGACTAGCGTTGCCAGAAAAGCACTATTCCGCCAGCGCAACGATAGCGAATCGGCGCAGCAATTGCTCACCGAACTGCTGAAGCAAAGCGACGATCTTAGATCACAACTGGCAGGAATGATCATTAGATCGGTTCAACGCGACACCGTCCTAAAAGGCGGGATCGCCGTCTAGGTCGCAAGATTCGGCGCGGTGCCCCTGATCGTATCGGCCACATAGGACGGCGCAAGGTGAGCGTAGTGCTTGTCCACCATTCGCGTGTCGGTGTGGCCGAGCGCTTGAGCAAAGACGATCAGGGGCGCGCCGGCAGATTGTTGCCAGCCTCCAGCACCTACTCAGCAATTACTGAACACGTGGCGCACGAGGACGCTCAAAATGCCTTTGGCGTCGCCAAGCGACATAGGTACTTCCGGAGGCGGAAACTGCCGGTTGGCATGTCTCGCGATCGTGTTGGCTGTACGCTTCAGCAGCTTGATTCGGCTGGTTGGTACAATCTCGGCCGCCGTTAGCCCACGTTCGCCACCAAAGATCCTCTCGATGCATTCGATTGCTTTGTAGATGTCAAACCAGTTGTCGGCTCGCGACGCATAAACGAGCAGGTCGGAGCGGTCGGGGTCAGCTTCAGCGCTGCCCAACCAATTCTGCACTACGCTGGGGATCTGTGGTTGCCTTTCAGCGCCAACGGTCAGCGTGGCCGAAACTCGGGAACGAGCGTTAACGGTGCCGGCTAGGTGGACGTGATGGTTGATTGAACCGTCGGCTAGCAGCTCTAGCACCGCTCCGAGTGTAACCCTTTCACCCCCGGGATTGCTCGCGAGCAAGGCGCCGTTGATCAGCTCGACAAGGAAAGTCGCGGCATCAATAATCTGGGCCGGGTCAGCGAGACTGTCGAATGAGATGGATCGAAGGACGTGTTCGTCTCGAACCTTCACAACCCAAGGGTTCGCCCCCGTGGGTAGCGCTTGCAACCACGCATCCAAATCGAAAGGGTGGCCGGTCAGTACCACTCCCCACTCTGATTGGGTCTCAGGCATCGTTCAGCGGTGGTCCAAGACACATTGTCGGAGTAGGTCGAACCGGGAAGCTGTGGATAACTCCCAGCTTCCCATGCGCTTCCCAATCGCCATCTATGGGAAGCACCAATCCGGCTAAGTATCTGATTTCATTGGCGCGCCCGGAGAGATTCGAACTCCCGACACCCAGATTCGAAGTCTGGTACTCTATCCAGCTGAGCTACGGGCGCGCGGTTCACTGAGGTCGGCCAATTCTGCGCCGCCGAACAGGACACTAAAGGAGCGGGGCGTCGTCTGCAAGAAGGTTCGGCACGATGCGGGCAAAGCGTGACGTGGAGGGGGCAACGCTTGGCACGGGCTCGTCGGACTCTGGGAACTGTGCGCGTTGCCTATGGCGCCTTCGGGGTGATCGAGGCGTTGATGCCGATGTCGATCAGATGCGGAGCAGGGCCCTGAAGATCTCCGATTCGCCGATCGTGCCGAGGAGCGCGCCGTGAGCATCGACCACGAGAAGCGGACAATTCTGGCTATGCCGGAGCGCGACAGCCTGCTTCAAGGGCAGATCACCCGGGATCGTGATGGCGGACGCACCGATTCCGTGTCCGTTCAAGCCCGACGAGGGGGCGATGGTTCCCGGCACCGCCGCCTCGCCGTGAGAGGAGGCCAGGATCTTGTTGTCGGCCTGCAATGTCACGCGCAGCCGCGAAATGGCGCATGCCATCACGGTCGATCCATCCCGCTGCATCTCAGCGAGCGGGGTCATCACGGATGCGGCCCGTAGGGCTTCCAATGGATTCATGTGCCGGACGAATTCGGCCACATAGGCGTTCGCGGGGCGGAGCACGATGTCCTGGGCCGTCCCGGCCTGGATGATCCGGCCACCTTCCATGATGACGATGCGGTTTCCGAGCTTGATCGCCTCGTCGAGGTCGTGGCTGACAAACAGGATCGTCTTCTTCAGCTTGCTTTGCAGGTCGAGCAATTCGTCCTGCAGCTTGGTGCGGATCAGCGGGTCGAGGGCCGAGAAGGGCTCGTCCATCAGCAGAATGTCGGCATCCGTGGCGAAGGCGCGGGCGAGGCCCACGCGCTGCTGCATGCCGCCGGAGAGTTCGTGGGCGTATTTTTCCGCCCAACGGTCCAGTCCCACCATCGCGAGCTTGGCATCGACGATGCGGTCCCGCTCGGCACGGGCGATGCCGCGCAGCTCCAGACCGAGGCCAACATTGTCGCGCACCGTTCGCCAGGGGAGAAGGCCGAACTGCTGGAACACCATCGCCACGCCGCCGGAACGCAGGTCGCGCAGCGTCGGAGCGTCACAGGTGGTGACGTTCACGCTGCGGCCCTTGTAGTCGACCAGCACATCGCCGCGCGCTGGTTTATTCAGCTTGTTGACGGCGCGCAAAAGCGTGGACTTGCCCGACCCGGACAAGCCCATCAGCACGCAGATCTCGCCGCGTTCCACGGTGAGATTGGCCTTGGCCACGCCGACCACCTGGCCCGTGGCGGTGATGATCTCTTCACGGGTCTTGCCGGCATCGAGCAGGGCGAGCGCCCGCTTGGGCGAGGCATTGCCGAAGACGATATCGACATCGCGGAAGGTAACGGCTGCGTCCATCAGGCGGGCCTCAAGGTCTGCGCGGGGCGCCGGAACGTGCGGTCGAGCAGGATAGCGACGAGGACGATCGCGAGACCGGCCTCGAACCCCATGGCGGGCTTCACCTGATTGAGCGAGCGCAGCACCGGCACCCCGAGTCCGCCCGAGCCGACCATCGTGGCGATCACCGACATGGACAGCGAGAGCATGATGGTCTGCGTCAAACCTTCCATGATCGCCGGCGCGGCATGCGGCAACTCCACCTTGCGCAGCAATTGGCTCCGCGTCGCCCCGAAGGCTTCGCCAGCCTCGCGGAGGGGCAGGGGGACGCTTGCGATGCCGAGCTGGGTCATGCGGATCGGCGCCGGGATCGAGAAGATCACAGTTGCGATAATGCCGGGGACCACGCCGAGCCCGAACAGAGACAGCATGGGGATCAGATAAACGAAGGTGGGAAGCGTCTGCATCAGGTCGAGCAGCGGCCGCAGGGCTTTTGCGAGCCAGTCGCGATGCCCGGCCGCAATGCCGATCGGCACACCCACCAGCATGGAGGCGAGCGTGGCATAGAAGGTGATGACGAGAGTGATGATCGTGTCGGCCCAATAGCCCTGGTTCAGGATGAACAGAAGCGCCAGGAAGGCGAAGAGAGCGACCCGCCACGACCGGCGGATCGCATAGACGACACAGGCCAGGAGCACGCAAAACAGGAGCGGCGGCACCGCCGTCAGGGTTGCCGACGTATGGTCGATGAGGAAGCTCAGGCCGTCCGAGACATCGTCGAAGAACGCCCCCGACCCGTCCTTCAGGGCATTCATCGCCATGTTGAGTTCGCGGCCGACCGGAATTTTATGATCGGAAACGAAACCTGTGACCGGGTCCATGGATCAGCGCCGCTCCTGGGCCGAGACGCCGGGCGAGGGCAGGGCGCCCTTGCTTGGCAGTCGGAAGATCAAAGGCCGAGGCTTTTCTTGACGGCCGGCAGGCCGGGCTGGCCATCGAAGGTTGTGACGCCGGCCAGCCAGGCGTCGAGCATGCCCGGATTGGCCTTGAGCCAGTCGGTTGCCGCCTTGCCGGGCTCCTGGTCGTCGAACAGGATGGAGCCCATGATCTGGTTCTCCATCGGCAGCGTGAACTTCAGGTTGGCGACGAGCTTGCCCACATTGGGGCATGTCTTCGCATAGTCGGCTCGCTCGTTGGTATAGACGGTGGCGCCGCCGTAATTCGGCCCGAACACGTCGTCGCCGCCCGACAGGTAATCGATCTTGAACTTCACGTTCATCGGATGCGGTTCCCAACCCAGGAAGACGATCGGCTCGTTGCGTTTCGTCGCTCGCTCCACCTGCGACAGCATGCCCTGCTCGCTCGATTCCACGAGCTTGAAATCCTTCAGGCCGAACTTGTCGTCCTTGATCATTCCGAGGATGAGACGGTTGCCGTCATTGCCCGGCTCGATCCCGTAGATCTTGCCATCGAGCTTGTCTTTGAACTTACCGATATCCGCAAAGGACTTGAGCCCCGCATCGAACAGATATTGAGGGACCGCCAGCGTGTATTTGGCGCCCTGCAGGTTGTCGCCGACGATGTCGACGGACTTGTCGTCGATAAAAGGCTTGCGATCGGCCTCCATGGTGGGCATCCAGTTGCCCAGAAACACGTCGATCTGTTTGTTCTTGAGAGACGTATAAGTGACAGGGACGGAGAGGACCGTGGTGGTCGGCGTGTAACCCAACCCCTTGAGGATGGTGGAGGCCGTCGCGGTGGTGGCGGTGATGTCGGTCCAGCCGACATCCGAAAACCTCACCGTCTTGCAGCTCTCGGGTTCGGCCGCCGCTGCTGCTGCTCCGCTTAGCAGCAGAGCGGGAAGCAACAATGAAGCGGCTTTCGCGGTCCAATATCCCATTCTGTTTCCCCGTCGCGTTCCGGCTGTCCGACGCGCCACATCATGGGCGCGCTGTTCCCCGATCCGGAGTTGACCCGAACCGTTTCTGCAAGACTTGTTCCGATCCGACATGTCGAGGTCGGACGAAGGGAAGAGTGCGGAGAAATGCGCCTTGTCACCAGGTTGGCCGATAGCCGTCCTTGTCAGGACGCGCCGATCTTGATAGCTGGAAGGGCCTGCCGGTTTAGCTCAGTTGGTAGAGCAACTGATTTGTAATCAGTAGGTCGCGGGTTCGATTCCTGCAACCGGCACCAAACGTCTGCAATTCGCTGATGCGCTCGATTTGCGGGCGCCATGCGGACGAGGCGCCAGACGAACTTCAATCGGGCGTGCTGCCTCGATGCGCAAAGGACGATCCGTCGTCCAAGGCTTGAAAGAGGATATGTCGACGCCCCGAAGCGTACTTTTCGTCATCGCGGAAGACTGGTTTTTCGCCTCGCATTTCTTGCCCATTGCAAGTCTCGTTCAGCGGAATGGCTACACCGTGAGCGTCTTGCTCCGCGTCAACGACCCGGATTTAAGACGCCGGATCGAGGCCGCCGGGATAAGGGTTCTCGACACCGCGTCGTTTCGCGATCGCCAAGGCCTGTTCGGGTGCCTGGCTCAAATTCGTCGAATCCACGCGGTCCTGCGGCGTGAACAGCCTGCGATCGTTCATCTGATCTCGCTGCGCATGATCGTCATCGGCGGCCTTGCAGCCATGTGGGCCGGCATCCCCGTACGTGTCCAATCGCTGACGGGCTTGGGCCTGCTGGGTGCCTCGAAGGGCCTGCGGGCTCGCGCCATCCTGGTGGCGCTGGGTTGGTGCCTGAAGTACGTCTTGGGCGGGCGTCGCGCAGCCTATATCTTCGAGAATCGCCAGGATCCCGAATGGCTCGGGATCGATCCTCAAGGCCCCAAGGCGTTGGTGGTCGGCGGCGCGGGAATCGATCCGACGATCGACATCGCCATGCCGCTCCCGAGCGCTCCGCCGCTGCGGATCGCGATGGTGGCCCGCATGATCTATTCGAAAGGCGTGACGGTTGCGGTCGAGGGGATCGCGCTTGCGCGGGCTGCCGGAGCGGACGTCACGCTGACGCTGGTCGGCACCCCGGATCTGGGAAATCCGCGCAGTCTCTCCGAAACCGACCTGCGGGCTCTCGCCGATCGGCCCGGCATCACGTGGGTGGGCCGCACCAACGACGTGCACGCCGTATGGCGCGACCACCACGTCGTCTGTGTGCCGTCGATCGGCGGCGAGGGACTGCCGCGGTCCCTTCTGGAAGGGGCTGCGGCCGCGCGCCCGATCGTGACCACTGCCACCCCTGGTTGCGCCACATTCGTGCGGGACGGTGTCGAGGGGTTGGTGGTCCCCCCGGGAGATGCGGCCGCCCTGGCCCGGGCCTTCGTATGGCTTTTCGAGAACCCACGCGCCATCGCTCGGATGGGCACCGCGGCGCGCAATCGCGTTCTCGATGGCTTTACGATACAGCAGGTGGCCGAAGCCACCACCCGCCTTTATGGTCAATGTCTGCAGACCGGGCAGGTCGACGGAATCGGCCGGCGCGAAGCCTCCCGGCAGAAAGCGCGGGGATGAGAGTGGTTTTTGGGTGCGGTTCAGCGCGCGCTGAAGTGAAACGCGGACGCTGTGCGACAGTCCTCGATCCTAGGTCTCCGATATGATCGCGCCTGTCACGGTCGATGATCTGGTCGAGCGGATCGCAGCGCGACACTACTCTCTCGGGGTGATCGGCCTCGGCTATGTTGGCCTTCCGCTCGCCTTGACGGCATGCGAGGCTGGGTTCGCAGTGGTCGGATTCGACGTGAACCCCGCACGCGTCGCCGAGATCAATGCAGGAACGAGCTTTACGACGCACGTTGCCGATGCGCGCATCGCGTCGGCGCTCGCAGAGGGACGCTTCGAAGCGACCACCAATTTCGACAAATTGGCCAGCGTGGACGCCGTCATCATCGCGGTCCCGACGCCGCTCACCAAAACCCGCGACCCTGACCTCTCCCATGTCGCTGACGCCGCGCGACAGATCGCACGCCGCCTGCGGCCGCAGCACCTTGTCGTTCTTGAATCCACCACTTGGCCGGGCACCACGATGGAAGTCGTCGCGCCGATCCTCGACGAATCGGGTCTCCGGCGGGGAGCGGATTACTTTCTGGCCTATTCCCCCGAGCGCGAGGATCCCGGCAATCGTGAATTCCGAACGGCCGTGATCCCGAAAGTCGTCGGCGGCGATGGGGCCGCGGCCGCGACGCTCGCCACAGCGCTTTATCAGGCCCTGGTCACGAAGGTCGTCCCCGTATCTTCCACCACGACCGCCGAAGCCGTGAAGCTGACAGAGAACATCTTCCGGTCGGTGAATATCGCGCTCGTGAACGAATTGAAGCTCATCTACGACAAGATGGGGATCGACGTCTGGGAGGTGATCGAAGCCGCAAAGACCAAACCCTTCGGCTTCATGCCGTTCTATCCCGGGCCCGGCCTTGGTGGACATTGCATCCCGATCGACCCCTTCTACCTGACCTGGAAGGCGCGTGAGTTCGATTTCACGACACGGTTCATCGAACTTGCCGGTCAGATCAATACCGCCATGCCACAGCACGTCGTCGACCGGCTGGCCGAGGCTCTCGACCGTGACCAGGGCCGCGGGCTGTCGGGCGTGGCCATCCTGGTTCTTGGGATTGCCTATAAGAAGAACATCGACGACCTGCGCGAAAGCCCGTCGATCCGCTTGATCGAGCTTTTGGAGCTGCGGTCGAGCCAGGTCGACTTTCATGATCCGCATGTGCCGGTGGTCCCGCCGGACCGCGATCACACGCGACTTGGGGGTCGGCGCTCTGTCGAACTCACCCCTGAGGCCTTAGGCCGCTATAATGTCGTGCTGATCGCCACCGACCATGACGCGGTCGACTATGGCATGGTGGTGGCCTCGTCCAAGCTCGTGATCGACACAAGAAACGTCTGCGAACGGCTTGGCCTTTCCGCACCACATGTCATCAAAGCCTGATCTATCCGGGGCAGAAGCCGACCTGCTAAGGTGAGGGCGAAGCGTGGGATCCGAAAGCCTGCCCTGATCGATGTCGACGCGAGAAGATCAAGAACGACCTGGTTGATGGCGAAACGGATTTCCAAACGAACTCTGATGCTTCGAGGGGCCGCTTTCCTCCACGACGTCGTCATGTCGGCGGCCGCCTATGTCGTGGCCCTCATGCTTCGCCTTGGCGCCGATCGGTTTGCCCACGAATTCTCCGACTACCTTCCGCCCTTGCTGGTGTTCACCGCGATCGCCGCCATCATCACACCGCTGACCGGCCTCAATGCCGGGATCTGGCGCTACGCCTCGCTGACCGATCTCGTGGCCGTGATGAAGGCCGCAACGGCGACGTCGGTGTTCTTCACGCTGGTTTATTTCGTGGTCGCCCGCCTCGAATATGTCCCGCGCACCTCGGTGATCGCGGCCTGGGCTTTTATGATCATCTTCCTGGCCGGGCCGCGTGCGGTGTACAGGATCTGGAAAAGTCATCGCGCGACGGGTGGAGGACGGTTCCGCCGACACCTCAAGCCGGTCCTCCTGATCGGCGCCAGCGACCAGACCGAGGCCTTCATCCGCGCCGTCACCGAACGCAATGACATGCCATTCGATGTTCTCGGCGTGATCGACGACAGTGGGCGCCGAACGGGGCGCATGCTGCGCGGCGCAAAGGTCCTGGGCACGATCGAAGATATTCCTGACCTGGTGCATCGCTACGGCTTGAAGGGTCGGCGACCGGAAAGCCTGCTGCTCGTCAAGGGGGAGCGGGAACTCGGCGCCGACAAGGTCGAGCTCCTTCTCGAACAAACGCGGGAACTCGGTATCGATCTGCTGCGGCTGCCGAATCTGGCGGACTTGCGGGACGCCGATCTCAGCCATATCGAACTGAAACCGATTGCCATCGAGGATCTGCTCGACCGTGAGCCGGTGACGTTCGACCTGCCGCGCATCTCGCAGATGGTGGAAGGCGCCAGCATTCTGATCACCGGCGCAGGGGGGTCGATCGGGTCGGAGCTCTCGCGGCAGTTGGCCGCTCTCGCGCCGGCCAAGCTCACCCTGATCGATGCCTCCGAGTTCCTGCTCTACAGCATCGACGGGGATTTGCGCCGCGCCCATCCCGGACTCGATATCGTGGCCCGCGTCGGCAACGTGCGCGAACGCGATACGGTGCATCGGCTCTTCGAGGCGGCGCGCCCCGACATAGTCTTCCACGCGGCAGCCCTCAAACATGTTCCGATCGTGGAGGCTCAACCTCTTGAGGGATTGCACACCAATGTGATCGGGACCCGGAATGTCGCCGATGCGAGCATCGCCTTTGAGGTCAACGCCATGGTGATGGTGTCGACCGACAAGGCCGTCAATCCGACCAACATCATGGGAGCAAGCAAACGGTTCGCTGAAATGTATTGCCAGGCCCTCGACGTGAGCGAGAGTGGCAATCGCACCCGGTTTGTCACCGTACGATTCGGCAACGTGCTCGGCTCGGCCGGCTCCGTCGTGCCGCTGTTCGAGAAGCAGTTGAAGGCAGGGGGCCCGATCACGGTCACGCATCCCGACATCGAGCGCTTCTTCATGACCATTCCCGAGGCCTGCGAGCTTGTCCTCCAGGCGGCCGTTCAGGGCCTCGATCCGCAGACGCAGAGAGGCGGCATCTTCGTCCTCGATATGGGCAAGCCGGTCAAGATCGTCGACCTCGCCTACAAGATGATCCGCCTCTCGGGCCTTCGGGTCGAGCAGGACATCAAAGTCGTCTTCACCGGATTGCGGCCTGGCGAGAAGCTCTTTGAAGAATTGTTCGATGCCCGCGAGACGCTCAGTCCGACCGGGGCGGCCGGCATCAAGGCCGCGCTGCCGCGCCTGATCGAACTCGGCGAGATCGCGAGGGTCACCGAGGGGCTCGAACAAACCATTCTGGCGGGAGACGAGGTGGGCGCCTGTGAACTCCTGGCCCGCACCGTCCGGGAATATACCGGCCGCATCCCGGCGCGGACCGAGATCAGCGGGACGCCAGCGTCCCGCGAGTTAGGGGTGCCGCAGGCGATCGCTCGCGCTGTGGCCCTGCCGACCTGAGCGCATGCCTGAGGATGCCGTGACCCAGGTGGCGTCATGATCGCCGTCACGGGCGCAACCGGTTTCGTCGGCCGCGCGCTGTGCGATCTTCTGGATGCGAAAAGGATCGAACACAGACAGATCGGCCGCCGACCACAGCCGGGCATTTTTGGCATCGGCGAGATCGGGCCGGAGACGAACTGGCGTAATGCGCTCGGCGGTGCCCGTGTGGTGATTCATCTGGCGGCTCGCGTCCACCAGATGCAGGACGCGACTGTGGACCCTCTGGCGGCGCACCGCCACACCAATGTCGATGGCACCCTGGCGCTCGCCCGCCAGGCGCAGGCGAACGGAGTCAAGCGCCTGATTTTCATGAGCTCGATCAAGGTCAACGGAGAACAGACCGAGCCTGGGCGACCGTTCCGACCCGGAGATGTGCCGGTACCGCTCGATCCCTACGGCCGTTCAAAATTCGAAGCCGAGGTCGGCCTGCGGGAACTGGCGAATCGAACCGGCATGGAGGTGGTGATCATCAGGCCGCCGCTTGTCTATGGAGCCGGGGTGGCAGCCAATTTCCGGGCACTCCTGTCGCTCGTCGCGCGCGGTGTGCCGCTGCCGCTCGGCGCCGTGCGCAACAAGCGCTCGCTGATCGCTGTCGGGAACTTGGCGGATCTCATCCGTCGCTGCATCGAACATCCCGCCGCGCCCGGCGGTGTGCTCATGGCCAGCGACGGCGTCGATCTGTCGACGCCGGGCTTGTTGCGGGCGCTTGGACGTTCCCTTGACCGTCCCGTCCGCCTCGTGCCGGTGCCCGTCTGGTCGTTGCGCGCCGCTGCGATCCTGGTCCGTCAGCAGGCGGCGATACAGCGTCTCACCGGCTCGCTGCAGGTCGACATCGGCGACACCCGCCGGCGTCTGGATTGGGTGCCGCCCTTCAGCCCAGACGCAGCGTTCGCGCAAGCTGCGGCCAAAGGGTGGTTCTCATGAGGGACTTGATCGTTTCGTAAACCTTGAGCGGATGTATAGAATATATTGAGCGGTCGCGCCTATGATGGTCGCAGCGATGGTCCGCTTCGCCCGAGAGTTGTGCGACGGGCGCAAGGGTTGTCGTTCCCGTAAGCGAGATTGCGATGCGTTTCAAAGTCGTTGCCGCCCTGCGACAAACCGTGTGGATCTCCGTCATGGCCTGCGGTGCCCTGCTGACGGCCGGGGTCGCTCAAGTGACTGCATTTCAGGTCGCGCAATCGGCGCCTGCCGCTTCGCCACCCGAGGCGCCGGCCGCCGCGGCGCCGGACGGCAAGCCACCCGAAACGGTCGGCACGCCTGCGACCGTCATCGACGGCAAGGCTGCTGAAAGCTTGCTCGGCAAGAAGGTTCAAAGCAATACGGGGGAGGATCTCGGCCGAATCGTCGACGTCATCGTCGACAAGGCTGGGCAGATTCGTGCCGCGGTGATCGATTTCGGTGGTTTTCTCGGCGTCGGCAGCCGGAAGATCGCAGTGGACTGGCGCTCGATCCGCATGGCTGCCGATGGCAAGCTCGATCATCTCATCGTCGGCTTGCCCCAGGATCAACTGCGCTCGGCTCCCGTCTACAAGGAGGGGGAGCCCGTGGTTGTGCTGGGTCCGGCGGCCGACCAGGTTAAACCGTCGCCAACTCCTACGCCTGCACCAGCTCCCACACCCGCACCTGCACCAGCGCTTGCCGCGCCCCCGCCCAATTGAGGTGCTGCCAAACAGAGCGTGACGAATCGTATCGAGCCCATTGCCGCACCTGCGCCTTCCAGGCCGAGGCCTTTGCCGTCGCGCAGGAGCCGTTGGGCTCTCGATTGGTTCGTGTTCTTCGTGGCCGACATTCAGACAGGGTTCGGTCCGTTCGTGGCCGTCTATTTGACGTCCGAGAAATGGACGCAGACGGATATCGGACTCGTTTTGACCGCTGCCGGATTGGTGGGGCTCTTCGCGCAGGTCCCACTCGGCGCCTTGGTCGATTCGGTTCGCTCCCTCCGTGCGACGGCGGCCGTGGCCGTGTCGGCGATCGGCGCGGCGGCCTTCGGTTTGGCGGCATGGCCGGTGTTTCCCCTGGTTCTGGCAACGCGATTGGTCCACGCCGGCGCCAGTTGTGTCCTCGGGCCGGCGATTGCCTCGATGAGCCTCAACCTCGTCGGGCCTCCGGGGATCAGCGCGCGGCTCGGCCGTAACGCCTCCTTCATGTCGATCGGCACCGGCCTTGCGGCGGCCGGCATGGGCGTCTGCGGCTACTATCTGTCGAGCCAGGCCGTCTTCTATGTGGCTGCATTGCTTGTCGTACCGGCCTTGCTGGCGTTGCTCCGCATCCAGCCGGCGGAGGTCGCGCCTCGGACGGCCCCAGTGGCACCTCATCCTGGTCAATCCTGGACGGTTGCCTTCGCGGGTCTGCGAGTTTTGCTCAGAGACCGGGCCCTGATGGTCTTCGCCGGTTGTATGGTTCTGTTTCAGCTTGCCAATGCGGCCATGCTCCCCCTTGCAGCCAGCATGGTGACCCTTCGCTCCTCATCTTCGGCCACCGTCATGGTCGCTGCGGCGATCGTGGTGCCGCAAGCGATCGTCGCGATCCTGTCGCCGCTCGTCGGCATCAAGGCCCAGGCCTGGGGGCGGCGGCCTCTGCTTCTGATCGGCTTCGCGGTTCTGCCAATTCGCGGGCTGCTTTTCGCTGTGGTGGTCGACCCGCATCTACTCGTCCTGGTCCAGGCACTCGATGGCGTGTCTGGCGCCGTCCTCGGTGTCTTGGTTCCTCTCACAATGGCGGATGTCACGCGACGCACAGGGCATTTCAATCTCGCCCAAGGCGCCATCGGTTGCGCCGTAGGGCTTGGAGCCTCGATCAGCAGCACGGTGGCCGGCAGTCTTGCGGATCGCTTCGGGAGCTACACGGCTTTTGTCGCCATGGGGATCGTGGCCGCCGTCGCCTTCCTGGCCGTCTTCCTGGCCATGCCGGAGACGCGGCCCTCGGATGAAGCAGAGCTTGAAGCCGATACACCAACTCAGCCCTGACCTTTGATGTCGCCGGTCGTTTCGCCTTGGCCTAAAAGCTTGCGGCCTGTCGCATGATTTGTTTGGATTAGGCGCTAGATAGGTAGACACGACGAAGCGGTGAGGATCGGGAATCATTTCTCCATCAATGGATGAATATGCGGATCGCCCGTTCGCCTTCTTCGCGCGCTACGTGCAGCGCAGACGTTTGGCGCATGCGTCGATCCTGATCGCCGTGCTTGGGGCGGTGACGTGCTCGGTGAGCACGCAATACGGCGTGAAATTCCTGGTCGACACTCTGTCGAGGGGGCCGGGAAACGATTCCGGCCCCTGGACGGCCTTCGCTGTTCTGGTGTCGTTCGTGGCCTGCGACAACTTTCTCTGGCGGATCGCCAGCTGGATCGCGAGTTTCGCCTTCGTCAGCGTCACCGGTGATCTGCGCTCCGACTTGTTTCGCTATCTGACGGGTCACGCGCCGAGCTATTTCGCCGACCGGCTACCCGGTGTCTTGACGAGTCGCATCACGGCGACGTCCAACGCCGTGTTCACGATCGAGAACATGTTTGTCTGGAACGTCCTGCCGCCGTGCGTCGCGACCGTGGGCGCCATCGCGTTCCTGACGGTGGTGAGCGTCAAGATGGCGGGTTTCCTCGTCGTGGTCGCGGGCGGCGTGATGTTCGTGATGTTCCGCATCGCGGCCGCCGGCAAGCCGCTGCATCATGATTTCGCCGACAAGGCCGCCGCCGTCGACGGCGAGATGATCGACGTGATCGGCAATATGAATCTCGTCAAAGCCTTCGGCGGCGTGGCGCGCGAGCACAACAGGTTCGACGTGACGGTTGGTCGCGAACTCCTCGCACGTCGTAAGAGCCTTCAATATCTCGAGAAGATGCGCCTGCTGCACGCTTTCGTGGTCGTGGTGATGACGCTTGGCCTCTTGGCCTGGGCGATCCGGCTCTGGCAGGCCAAGGAAGCGACCGCTGGCGACGTGGTGCTTGTCGCCACGCTCGGGCTGTCGGTTCTCAGTGCCACGCGTGACCTCGCTGTCGCGCTGGTCGATGTCACGCAGCACCTGGCGCGGCTCTCGGAAGCCCTGAAGACGCTGCTCACGCCCTATCAGATGGCCAGCCATCCGGATGCCATGCCGCTGGTCGCTTCCGGGGCGCGTGTCACTTTCGACCGTGTGTCCTTCAAATATCCGTCGGGCCGCGCCATCTTCGAAGACCTCACAATCGAAATCGAGCCCGGACAGCGCGTCGGCCTGGTGGGGCCGTCAGGCGGTGGCAAGTCGACGCTGATCTCCCTGCTGCAGCGCTTCTACGACGTCCAGGGCGGCCGGATTCTGATCGACGGTCAGGATGTGTCCCGGATCACCGAAACGAGCTTGCGGGATGCGATCGCCGTCGTGCCGCAGGATACAGCGCTGCTGAACCGCAGCCTCGCGGACAACATCCGGTACGGCCGTCCAGAGGCGTCTGACGAGGAGGTCTGGAATGCCGCCATCGCGGCCAAGTGCCGGCCCTTCGTCGAGAATCTCCCCGAGGGCCTCGAAACCATCGTTGGCGACCGGGGCACGAAATTGTCGGGCGGCCAGCGCCAACGCATCGCCATCGCGCGTGCCTTCCTGAAGAACGCCCCGATCCTCCTGCTCGACGAAGCCACGTCGGCACTCGATAGCGAATCCGAGGAGGCGATTCGGCAGGCGCTCGAACGTTTGATGACGCATCGGACAGTGCTGACTGTGGCGCACCGACTTTCCACGCTGCGCGGTTTCGATCGCATCCTCGTTCTACGCGGCGGCAAGGTCGTGCAGGACGGACCGCCTGACGAACTGATGCAATCCGAGGGACCTTACCGCGATTTGATCAACGAAGAAGTGAGCCGGCTCGCACCACAAGCCGCGTAGGCAGATTCGACTGCGTCCAGGGTTCAACCACACGCTCTCTGACCGATCCGGTCGCGAACGCAGAGCGAGACCGACCTTCCGGGTTCCCAGCGAGGCCGCTCATCAGCTCGGCTAGCGGGTGCTCTGACCTTGCTTCATACGCTCCACGATCGCGGCGTAGAGGGCAAGATCCTTCCGTGAGTCGGCGAGGTCGGTCTTGGGACGCGTGCCGTCGACGATATGGGCGTGGAAGGCCTTGAGTTCGTTGGTGAAGGCATCTTCGTAGAAGGGCCCGAACGTACGGCTTCGAACGCCGTCCGGTGTTCCTTCCGTGATCTCCAGCCGGGTGGGCAGGCTGCGGATATAGGGCGTATCGTAGACGACGCGCATTCGCTTGGTGTTCGTCCGCACCTCGATCATGGCGTCGAAGAGGCCAACTTCATCCATCACTGCATCATAGTAAGCCGCATAGTGGCCATAGTCGAAGGTCACCGACGTATTGGCGCCCCCGTTGGTTCGGTGGGCTGCCAAGACACCGCGTGGCTCGCCGAGGAGTTCCCGCATGGCGGACAGGTGGTGGGACGAGAGCGAGAGGAGGCCGTGATAGGCGCGCACGAGATCGGCTGGCGCTTCTTTGCCCACGACTTCACGCAGCAAGGCGTCCTTGCGGGCCGCGCCCTCGGACAGGAGCGCGGGGTCGACGTCGGTGGGATAGAGGATCTCCTGGCTGTGTCGCATGATCGAGCGCCCGACCGTGATCAGATCGAAGATGCGAACGTGCGTAATTTCGGCCGGATCAGGCATTTCGGCCTTGGCGGTCAGGAACGCGGGTGCATAGCGGCGCATGTAGGCGACGAAGAAGATCTTGCTGTAATTCGTCAGCAACGGCAGCAATTCGTCGATTTCACGCACCGTGAGACAGGCCGGCTTTTCGAGAAGAACGTGCTTGTTCGCCGCGATGGCCTGCCGGGCGAAACGGCTATGCGTTTCATCTGCCGTGAGAATGAAGACGGCGTCGATCTCCGGGTCGTTGATCAGCGCCTCGGCCGACGAAAACGCCCTGACGCCCGCGTGGCGTGACACGGCGAGATCCATGAGACTCTGCGAGGCATCGAACACGCCCGCGATGGCGAAGCGGGTTCTGAGATCGCTCAGGACCGGGAGATGAATGGATTGCGCGACCTCGCCGAGGCCCAGAAGGCCGACGCGAACGATGGGCATTGTGAGTATCCTTGTCTTCGAACGACATTACGCGGCGCGCGAGGCGCCTGTGATGAGAGCCACGAGTTCATTGCCGCTCGTTTCGCTTGCGCGGCGCGTTGCCACAACTTGCCCGGCGCGCATCACCCAGATCTGGCTCGCGAGCCGCATCACCTGATCGAAATTGTGGCTGATCAGGATGACGCTCACGCCTTCGGCCTTGAGGCGGGTGATCAGCCCTTCGACATTGGCGGTCTCCTGCACGCCGAGAGCGGCGGTCGGCTCATCCATCACGACGAGCTTGGCGCCGGCTCCGACCGCGCGGCAGATCGAGATGGCCTGACGCTGGCCGCCCGACAAGCGCCTCACCCGGCTCTTCACCGACGGCACGTTGATGGAGAGTCGCGATAGCAACGCCCCTGCCTCACGCCGCATCGCCCCACGATCCAGGAACGCGAAGGGGCCGATCCGGCGGACGATCTCGCGGTTGAGGAAGAGGTTCTGCATGACCGTCAGCTCATCCACGAGCGCGAGATTCTGATGCACGGTCTCGATGCCTGCCTGTCGTGCATCGTCGGGGTTGCCGAACGCGCTGGGCTTGCCGTCGAACGTGGTCGAGCCGCTGTCCGGAGTATGGACACCGACGAGGCAGCGGATGAGGGTCGATTTACCGGCGCCGTTGTCGCCGATGACCGCCGTGATCTCGCCGCGTCGGGCGAAGAAATCGACGTTGTTCAACGCCCGGATGCCGGCGAAATGCTTGCTGAGACCGGTGCAGCTCAGGATGGTGTCGGCGGGAGCGTCGGTCATTTCTGATACCGCATGATGAGCGCCGCGATGACCACGATGATGCCGACCGCGAGCGGTTGGTAAAAGGCCGAGACGCTGAGCAGCGTCAGGCCGTTGACCAGCGTCGTCAGCATCAGCGCGCCGAACAGGGGGCCCAGGATGCTGCCGCGCCCGCCGAACAGACTGACGCCGCCGAGCACCACGGCCGCGACCGCATTCAGCAGCAGGTTGGTGTTGACGGTCGGCTCGGCCGAGCCGATGCGGGCCACGAGCAGAATCGCGGCCAAGCCGGCACAGAGACCCGAGATCGTGTAGGCGGCGACCTTCACCCGGTCGGTGCGGATGCCCATCGCCCGGGCGCTCTCGACATGACCGCCCGTTGCCAGCAGATGCACACCGAAGCGCGTGTGGAACAGCCCGACATGAGCACCTATCGCGAGCACGATCGCCACGAGCACGGGATAGCCTAAAAACCCCAGTTCGCCACTCGCGAAGCGCAGTAAAGTCAGGTCCGAGACAAGCCGCGGTTCGCCATTGGACATTACGAGGCCAAGACCGGTGACCGCCGACAGGCTGCCGAGCGTCACCACGAAATCCGGGATGCGGCCCTTGGTGATCACCATGCCGTTGATGAAGCCGACGAGGCCAGCCGCACCAAGCGCCGCGAGGCAAGACAGCCCGATGTTGAGGCCGGTCTCGGAGCAGAGGCCAAGCACGACCGCGCTCAGCATGGTGTTGGCCGCCATCGAGAGATCAATGCCCGCTGTCGCGATCACGAAGGTCTGGCCGATTGCGATGACGATCAGGATCGCCGAGGCGAGCAGCACCGCATGGAGGTTCGAAGTCGTGAAGAAGCTCGGCGCCGTCAGGCCGAAGATGACGATCAGCCCGACGAGGCCGATGACCGCGGCCCAATCAGCCCAGAAGGACGGATCGAGCACCGCGGTCCACGAGGCGTGACGCGTCTTCGCGCCGGCGCCCAACGCGCCCGACGAGGGCGTGTCCGTCATTGGGCGCCCTTGGCCAGCATGTCGCGGAATGGGTCCGGGTAGGGTCCGGCCGGCTGCGGGAAGTTCTTGAGCGCCGTGTCGGCATTGGCCTTGGTGATCAGCTGCACCGGCGCGTCGACACTGGCCGGCAACGTCTTGCCTTGAGCGGCGGCAACGCAGGCCTCAAGCCCCATGGCGCCGACCACATAAGGGTATTGCGAGACCGTGGCGGTCAGCTGGCCCGCCGCGATGGATTTCAGGGCGTCGGTGATGCCGTCGAGCCCGATGACCTTGATGTCCTTGCCGGCCGTCAGCACAGCGCGTTCGACGCCCAAGGCCATGGTGTCGTTGGCGGTGAAGAACCCCTTGAGGTCGGGGTGGCCGCGCATGATCGTGTCGGCCGCCGTCAGGGCCTTTTCGCGATCCCAATCCGCGCTGACCATCTCGACAATGTCGAGCTTGCCTTCCGCGGCCTGTTTGAATCCTTTGATGCGAGCGTTGCTACCCACATCGCCGACGATGCCGGCGATCAGCGCCACCTTGGAGCCCTGGGGCAGAAGCCGGACCATTTCCGCGCCGGCTAACGCGCCGGCCACCACATTGTCGGTGCCGATATAGGTGTTGACCGCGAAGCCTGAGGCTTTGGCCTGTGCGGCATCGATGGAACTGTCGATGTCGACGATGGGCGCCTTCTTCTGCGCGACGGGCACGAGCGCCTGCACCAGGTTGCTGACGCTGATCGGATTGACCAGATAGCAGCCGTAATCCTGCATCGCGACGGCCGAGAGCCGGTCGGCCTGGCCGGTCGCATCACCCATGCCGGTTGCCGCCTGAACGTTGACCGTGACGTTCAGGGCTTTCGCCTGCGCGTCGATGCCTTGGCGCATGTATTGGAAGAAGGGATTGTCCAGCCCCTTGATGACGGCCGCGACCTTACTGGCGTCCGCCGCGTGGGCCGATGATGCGCTCATTCCAAGCGCAACAACGGATACAAAACCTGCGTATTTGTATAATGATTTCATTGTTTTCTCCCATTTTGGTTCTGACGCTCATCACGAACGTTCAGTTTCTTTTGTCCGGGCAGCAACGTTGCCCAGAGAGGATCGTCCTCAGGACTCCATGAGGATCAGCGAGGCGGCGCCGACCAGGCCCGCCTCGTGTCCGAGCGCGGCCGGCACGATCGGCGTGGTCCGGTAGGGTGCGAGCGCACGGGTCTGCACCGTGCGGGCGATCTCCCCGTCCATGAGGTCGAGGGCCGTTCCCAAGCCTCCGCCGACGACGATCCGCTCCGGCGCGTAAAGGTGCATGAGGTTGACGAAGCCGACTCCGAGCAGATGCGCTTCCCGATGCAGGAGGGCGGTCGCGAGCGCATCGCCCTCACGGGCCGCGAGGACCACATGCCGGGACGACGCGGGACCCCAGCCGGCCAGGGCACGGAGCCGGGCACCTTCGGCCGCACCCATCGACCGGGTCGCCTCGATCCCAAGCGCCGTGCCCGAGGCAAGCGCTTCCCAGGCGCCGGTTGCGCCGCCGAAGACGGATTTGTCCGAGCCGAGCGCGATCGTCATATGCCCGACCTCCGCCGCGAGCCCGCGCCACCCATGCAGGAGCCGCCCATCGGCGATGACGCCCCCGCCGATCCCCGTGCTGACGGTGACGAACACCATGTTCTGGGTGCCGCGTCCCGCGCCGAAACGCCACTCGCCGAGGGCCGCGGCATTCGCGTCGTTCTCCAACCGGACCGGCAGGCCGATCCTGTCCTGGAGCAGCGCGGTTAGCGGCACGTCATGCCAGCCTTGAAGGGTCGGGGGCGCCAGGGCGATACCTGCGACCGGATCGAGTGGACCGGGCGCCGCGATGCCGAGGCCGAGTGGTCGCAGCAGTCCGATCTCGGCCATGACCCGGTCGATCAAGGCGCTGATCTGCGTGATTACGGCATCGGGGCCGCCGGCGCTATCGGTCGCGGTCTTGGCCAAGGCTTGCACGCGGCCCGTCTCGTCGACCAAAGCCGCGCGAAGCTCCGTCCCGCCGAGGTCGACCGCGAGCGCCTGACGCATCAGGCGGCCTGCGGCGCCGGCAATCCGTGCAGCCACCCGATGCGCTTCGCGAGATCGGGATCGCCAAACGCGAGCGACCCCATCACCACCGTCTCGGCGCCGGCGGCGCGGAGCTTCGGCACCGTTGTGTCGCGGATGCCGCCATCGGCGGCGAGGCGGATCGCAGCCTCGCGTCCCGCCGCGCGCATCAGCCGGCGCGCCTCCTGCAGGCGAGGGCAGGCGGTTTCGGACAGACCCTGGCCCTTGACCCCAATCGCCGTGCCGAGCAGCGTCACGAAGCTGATCCGGTCGAGCCAGGGCTGGATCGCCTCGACAGGCGTTTCGACCCGGAGCACAAGGCCCGCCGCGCACCCGAGATCCCGAATGAGATGCAGTGCCTCATCCACGACCGGGCCGTTCTCGGCATGAACGGTGATCAGGTCTGCGCCTGCCTCGGCGAATTGTTGGATCTGCGCCAGCACGATGTCGGCTTCGACCATGAGATGCAGATGAAGCGGCTTGGCCGTGAGCGCCCGGATGCGGGCCACCTGATCCGGGAAGAACAGGAACGAAGGCGCGAAGCGGCCATCGGCGACGTCGATATGATAGAGGTCGGTATGAGGCTCGGTGCGCCGAATGTCGCGTTCGAGATTGGCGAGATCGGCCGACCAGAGCGAATATTCGCCGAGCATGCGATCTCGGGGGAGCGCGTCGAGCCAGCCGGCGGCGGGTTTGTTGGGTGATGTCATGAGCGGAACTCCGTCGGCATGGCCAAGTCGTGGAGGAAGCGAGTCACGGCCGCGCGGAAGGCCACGATATGGGCGGCTTTGTCGGTCGCCTTTGGCGGGATCTCGACGAGCCGGGCGTTCGGAATGGTCTCGGCCAAGATCTTGGCGGTCGCCAACGGGTGGGCATGATCGACGCCATGGCCGATCACGAGCGTCGGAAGCTTAAGCGCTCGTGCTTCCGCCCGGCTCACGCCGGGGCCATCGGCCGCGATGGCTCCGAGCAAGTCGGCCGTGGGCTCCGGATCCGGGCGGTCGAAGAAGCCGAGCAGCGAGGCGAGATTGTCGGGTGCCTCTTTGGCCAGCATGGCGGCGGTGTCCGACCGTATAAAAGCGGCTTTGGCCTCAGCCGGAGGCGCGTGGCGCAAGGCGTGCGCGACCGCCGCATAGGGCCTCATATTCTCGGGTCCCGGATCGAACAGCCAGGCGGGCCGCGCGAGGATCAAGGCACGCACGCGGTTCGGATGCCGAACCGCCAGATGCAACGCGATTGCGGCCCCCATCGAGATGCCGCCGACGGCAAAGCTCTCCACACCCCTTGCATCGCAAAACGCCAGCGCATCGGCAGCGAAGAGGCCGATCGAGAAGGGACGCGTCGTTCCCGCCGTCGAAGAGCCCTGAGCCCGGCAGTCGAGCGTCAGGCGACGCGTGCCTGCGAGATCCGGCACGTTCTCTGCGACCTGCATTTCCGACCCACCAAGGCCATGCTGGAAAAGCAAAGGCGCGCCTTCTCCTCGGTCATAGCCACGCAGGACCGCGTCGTCCCGCTCGAACACGATGCCGCTCATCGCAGCCCAAGCTCTTTGAGATAGGCGGCGACGCCGGCTGCCTCCGTCGCGGCGAGCCCGTGCGTCACGACGGGACCGTCGAAGCCTTCCGCCCACAACCGATCGAGAAAGTCGGGGAAGTCGACCACACCCGTGCCGGCCGTGACGAAGCGACCGTCATGGGCGCGATCCTTGGCATGGGCCATGGCGATGGCGCCGTCGGCGATCGCAACCGCCTCGGCGACGATCCGCCGGGCCTCGTCCGGTGTCGCCTGTTCGAACAGATTGGCGGGGTCGACTACGATGCGCAGGCGTTGGGAGCCCATATCGTCGATCAGGCGCCGGGCGTCGAGGGCCGAGGTCACGACATTGGCCTGTTCGGGTTCGATGCAGAGATCGATGCCCTCAGCCTCGGCCATGGCGAGCGCTTTCTCCATTTCACGGCAGAGGTCGAACCAAGCCTCCGGGGCGGCATTGTCGGGATGATGGCGCCATTGGTCGTCGGGATCGCGCGTGCCGGTGCAGAGCGTGACAAGCGGGATGCCGAGCGCCCGTGCCGTGTCGAGGATCACGCGCAGCCTGTGCAGGCCGGTCTGCCGGACCGAAGTGTCGGGATGGATCATGTTGTAGGTGGCCGAGAGCGCGCTGAGCGTGACGCCTGTGTCCCGCGACGCCTGCGCGATGGCCTCGATCACCCCGGGTTCGACCGCCTCCGGCATGGCCGGGAGACCGACGCAGGCCATGTTGAACTGCGTACAGCCATAGCCGGCGTCCCGCACGGCCGCCAGCACCGACGCCGCATCGGTCCCCGGAAAGGTCTTGGCGAAGATCCCGAGACGCATCAGACGGCGCCTTTCTGCTCGGCCACGGTGACGTTCCGGTCGCTTCGCACCGACTCGGCGATGGCGGCCATCACGCGCACAGAAGCGAGCCCGTCCTCAACGTCGGCACCACGCTGGGGTGCACCGGTCAGCACGCTCTCCGCGAAGCCCTCAAGCTGGCGGCGGAAGAAATGACCGTCGGCCCCGAGAACCCGGCGCGTGGTCGCATCGGCCTCGTCGAAGATCTCGACGTCGCTCGATTTATAATACCAGGGGTTATAGGTCTTGGCCAAGATGCTGCCGTGCTCGCCATAGAGTTGGAAGCCTTCGAACCAGTCCATCCGCACCGCGACGGTCAGGTCGAGATGACCAAGCGTGCCATTGGCAAAGCCCGTCTCGACAAACCAGCAATAGGCGCCGAACCGCTCCGACAGTCGCGCCCGAACTTCGGTGATCTCACCACATAAGAAGCGTGCCGTATCGACCAGATGGCTGCCGTGGGCCAGCATGAAATAGCGCCGGAGATCCGCCTTCGGGTTCCCGCTCGGCTTCTTCTGGTGCGCGCTCGTCACCGGGAGCGGCTGCACCGCATCCGTCATCGTGTAGCGGTGAGTGGAATCGCAGTACCAGGCTTTGAGTGCCAGTTGCTGTCCCATGCGGGTGTCGATGAAGTGCTTGGCGGCTTCGAGACCGGGGTCGAAGCGCTTCATGTGACCGACCTGCAGCACGCGGCCGGTGCGGTGGACCACCTCGCGGAGCTGCTCGACCTCTTCGACCGACACGCCCAGCGGCTTCTCGCAGAGCACCGCCTTGCCGGCTTCGAGCGCCTTGATGGCAGCCGCGACATGCCAAGTGTCCGAGGTGGCCACGATCACGGCTTCGAGGTCCGGGTCGGCCAGCATGGCCTCGTAATCCGAGTAGGTCTTCTGCGGCGCATAATAGGCGGCCATTCGCTCCAGCAGGTCGGGCGCGGCATCGCAGATGGCGTAGAGATCCGCGTTCCTGGCTTTCACGCAGGATTCGAGGTGAGCGAATTGAGCGATCGGGCCCGCGCCGAGAACACCGACCCGCAGTCGCCGGGCTTCCTTCTTGATCATGTCCAGCCTTTCGGAAGGGTCAAACGCCGAAGCGGCGGAGCGTTTCACGATTCTTGGCGACGGCCGCCGCTGGATCGCGTCCGGCCTCGTCGGATTCCTCTTCGAGTACCAACCAGCCGTTGAAATGCGGCGCGGCCCGAACTGCGTCGATGACGGCCCGCGTGTCGCAGGTGCCGGCGCCGAGCATCTGCCATTTGCCTGCCGCATCGACGTCCTTCAAGTGCAGGTACCGGATGCGGTCCCGGTAGGTTGTCAATGTGTCCAGAATGTCCTGGCCGCCGCGCAGGATATGCCCCGTGTCGGGAACCCAGCCGACCTGTGCCGGGTCGAGCAGCGCGAACATCTGGTCGTAGTCGGCGCGGGTGAACAGCAGGGTATTGTGATGGGACGACGGATGCACGGCGACCTGAACACCCGCTCGCGCACCACGCTCGGCGGCGCCGTTGTAGAACCGAGCAGCCAGTTCGAATTTCTGCGAGCGCGGTCCGTCCGACATGATCGTTGCGCTGCCGAAGGACACAAGCGCGCCCGGGAAGGAGGCGGCAAACGAGACTGCCTGCTCGGCCATTCTCAAGTCGGCTGCGAGGTCGGCCTCTTCGGTGAAGCCACTGTCGCTGCCGCACGCGTAGGCGACCAGGGTGAGGTTGTTTCGGCTCAAGGCCTTCGCGAAGGCGTCCGGCTTTCCGGCATAGTTACCGATCATCGTGTCGGTGATCTCGATCCCGGTGTAGCCGCCCGCCGCGATTGCGGACAGAAGGTCGTCGGCAGTTCCCTTCCAGGCGTCGCCGAGCATCTCCCACGTGAAGGTCTGGCATCCGGCCTTGAGCGGCGCGGGGGTCTCGCGTGTATTCATCCTTTGACGGCACCTTGGGTCAGGCCCTCGATGATGTGGCGCTGAAAGAACAGCACCAGCAGGATCAGGGGCAAAGTCACCACGACCGAGGCGGCGGCGATGTCGCCCCAGGGCACGTAGTAGAGATTGGTGAAGTTCGCGATGCCGACCGGAATGGTCTGGTGCTCGATGTTCGACGTGAACGCGAGGGCGAACATGAATTCGTTCCAGGCCGCGATGAAGGCGAGCAGGCCCACCGTCACGAGCGCCGGAGCCGACAGCGGAACGATGATCCGGACCAGCAGGCCGATCGTGCCGATCCCGTCCATGCGCGCCGCCTCGTCGAGCTCGCGCGGGAAGGTCTCGAAATAGCCGAACAGCACCCAGGTCACCAAGGGGAGGCCCAGCGCCACATAGGTGATCACGAGGCTCGTGAACGTATCGAGAAGGCCGAGGTTTGCGGCGATCAGGTACAACGGGCCGACCAGCGCGATCTGTGGAAACATCGACACGGACAGGATCGTGATCAGGATGCCGAAGCGCTGCTTGATGCGCAGGCGGGACAGCGAGAAGGCCGCCATGGCGCCGATCGCGAGGCAGAACAGGGTCGTCAGACCGGCCACGATGATCGAATTCAGCACATAGAGCTGGAAGTGCTTGGCCGCGAAGACGTTGTAATAATGGTCGAGCGTGCCCGGCGAGGGCCAGAACGAGGGCGTCGCGGCGGTCAACGCCTTGTCGTCCTGAAACGATGTCGACAGCTGCCAGATGAAGGGCGCCGCCGACCAGACCAGGATCGCGGTCGCGCCGGCAAAGATCAGCGCCTGTCGGCTGGCCGTGCGGCGCCGCCCGATCATCGTGCGCGTCCGAGTTGGCGGACGATGAAGACCGCGAAGCCCACAGCGATGATCGCCTCAGTGATGAACATGGCGGTCGAGAGCGTGGAGCCGTAGCCGAATTGCAGCGTGGAAAACAGGGTCTTGTAGCTGAGCGTCGACAAGGTTTCGGTCGAATCGGCCGGGCCGCCGCCCGTCAACACATAGACGAGATCGAACACCCGGAAGGCGTCGAGCGCCCGGAACAGACCGGCGATGAGCAGCGTCGACCACAGCATGGGAAGCCTCACATAAAGAAAGGCCTGCCAGGTCTTCGCGCCGTCCATGCGGGCGGCTTCGGTGAGCGAGCCGTCGATCGTCTGCAGCCCGGCCAGCAGGAGCAGCGCCATGAACGGGGTCGTCTTCCAGACATCCGCCACGATGATCGTGCCGAGCGCATGGTCGACCGAGCCATACCAGTTGATGTTGTCGCGGATGAGCCCGGCGGAAAGCAGCAGCCAGTTGACCACGCCGTGCTGTCCGTCGAACAGCCATCCGAACATTTTCGACGTCACGACCGTCGGCATGGCCCAAGGAACCAGCATGGCGGCCCGGATGAGCGAGCGGCCGGTGAACTGCTCGAACAGAAGCAGCGCCATGCCCATCCCGATCACGGTTTCCAATGCCGTGGAGACGAAGGTGAACACCAACGTGTGGCGCCAGGCGTTCCAGAAGGCGTCGTCGCCCAGCAGAACGCCGTAGTTCAGCAAGCCGACGAAGTCATCCTGCTGGCTGACCAGCGAGGTGTTCCGCAGAGACAGCCATAGCCCGTTGAGGATCGGATAGACCGAGACGGTCCCGAGCGACACCGCGATGGGCACGAGAAGCAGCCAGGGAGTCGCGTCGGGCCAACGGTTCCGAGGCTTCCGTGCCGCAACCGTTCCGAGGCGCACGGAAGCGCTGCTCATTCTATTTGCCGAGGATCTGATCGATGCGCGTGTTCGCGGCTTCGAGTTCCGCCTTCACGTTGCCGGACACGAGCGCTTTCGACACGCCCGATTGGATCGCCAGCGTGACCTGGGCATATTTCGGCGTGACGGGGCGTGGCGTCGCCCCCACGAAGACGCTCTTCAGTTGTTTCATGAAGGGCTGCTCCTTGCCGAGCTGCGCGTCGTCGTAGACGGCGGGCCGTGTCGGCGCGATGCCGAGCTGCAGGGCGAAGCGCAGTTGCGTGGCGGGCGACGACATCCAGGTCAGGAAGTCGATGGCGGCTTCGCGGTTCTTGGTCGCCGCATTGACGCCGAACTGGTAGCCGCCGAGACAGGCGGCCGATTTGCCGCCCGCGAAATGCGGGAGCGGCGCGACGCCGACCTTGCCCACCACCGAAGAGCCCTTCGGATCCTGGGCGATCGAATAGACATAGGACCAGTTGCGCAGGAACGCCGCATCGCCGCCCGTGAAGGGCTGACGTGACGGTTCCTCGTCCCAGCTCAGCACGTCGGACGGGCTGATCTTGCTCTTATTGATCGTGTCATACAGGAACTGGATCGCCTCAATGCTCTTGTCGCTGCCGAGCGCGCCGGATTTGCCATCGGCCGACAGGATCGCGCCGCCGTTGGAGGCGATCACTTCCACTGCATCGCAGACCAGCACTTCAGCCTGCTTGCCCTGCCACAGATAGCCGAACTTGGCCTTGCCGCTCTTCTGGATGGCTTCGGCCGTTGAGACGAGATCGGCCCAGGTCTCGGGAACCTTGGCGCCGGCTGCTTCGAGCAGGTCGGTCCGATAATAGAGCATCCCCGAATCGACGAACCAGGGCAGCGCCGTCAGCTTGTTGTTGTAAGTACAGGCCGCAACAAGGCCCGGAAAATAGTCGGTGCGCGCCGATGCGGGGAAATATTCGTCGAGCGGGAGGGCCCAGCCGGCGCCCGCCATCTCGGCGATCCACACCACATCCTGTGTAAAGACATCCGGAGTGCCGGTCTTGCGGACGAGCTGCTGCACCAGAGCCTGATGGACTTCCGTGGAAGAACTCGGCGGCGGCAGTTCGACATAGGTGACGTGCACCTTGCTCTGCGACTGGTTATAGGCCTCGACCACCTCGGCCATGGTCTGCTTGCCGAAGAACTTCGCGCTCGAGAAGGTGATCTCAACCCGGTCGGCGGCTCGGGCACGTGGTGCGCCAAGCAGGCTGGCGCCTGCCGCGAGACCTGCGCCTGCCAGAAACTCTCGTCGTCCGATCGGACCAAGGCCCGACTGCAAGGCCGCCGTCTTGTCGTTGCTCATATCAACTCTCCCCGTGGGCGCCGGTTCGTGCCGCCGGCTGCCTTGGGACTGAGCATCCCACACCGATTGTGGTAGTCAAGCAGAAAACAGCACGTTGACGCACACTCGTGCACGAGGCACCCTATGGAAAAGGCGTAATGCTGCATTTCACGGTGCGGAGCATGGACGCGAAAAGGGAGTGCAGGCGTGGAATCGCTCAAGATCGGCGTTGTGGGATGCGGCAACATCTCAATGACCTATATGCGCAACGCGGCGCTCTTCCGCGGTGTCGAGCTCAGGGCCTGCGCCGACCTCTCGGCTGAACTGGCCGGCATTCGGGCCAAAGAGTATGGCATTCGGGCCGAGACGGTGGATCGGCTGCTCGCAGCCGACGACATCGACCTCATCCTCAACCTCACGGTGCCCAACGCACATTTCGAAATTTCGATGGCGGCGCTTGCCGCCGGCAAGCATGTGTTCACGGAAAAGCCGCTTGCCACCTCGGCCGCGAAGGGACGCACGCTCGTGGCGGAGGCGGCACGGCGCGGTCTGAGCCTCGGGTCGGCGCCCGATACGTTCCTGGGCGCGGCAGGACGGCACGCGCGACAGTTGATGGAGGGCGGCGCCATTGGCCGACCCGTCACAGGGACGGCCTTCATGATGGGCCGGGGCATGGAACATTGGCACCCCAACCCGTCCTTCTACTATCAGCCGGGCGGCGGTCCCGTGCTCGACATGGGCCCTTATTACGTGACGATGCTGGTGAACTTGCTCGGCCCTGTGCGCCGCGTCCTGGCCATGGCGACGAGCGGGTCGTCCGAGCGGCTGATCACGGCCGAGGGTGCTTTGCAGGGCACGACGTTCGCGGTCGGCACGCCCACCACGATCAATGCGCTGCTCGAATTCGCGACCGGCGCGCTCGTCACGGTCGGCATGAGTTGGGATGTCTTCCGCCATTCGATCCCGCCGATCGAATTGCACGGGACTGAGGGGTCGCTGCGCTTGCCCGATCCCGACACGTTCGGGGGCGAGGTGGCGATCAGCCGGGCCGGTGTGGCGTGGGAGGAGCGGCCGAGCGACGCGGCTCTTTATGGCGCGAAGAACTGGCCCTTCACGGCAGCCGATCGGGCGAATTACCGGATGCTCGGCGTCGCCGATCTGGCGCGGGGTCTTCACGAGGGTCGCCCTCCTCGCGCCTCCGGCGCCTTGGCGCTGCACGTGCTCGAGGTGCTGGAAGCGATGTTGGAGACGGGAGCCTCGGGAATCTCACGCACCATGGAGACGACGGCGGTGCAGCCGGCGGCCTTGTCCGAAGACGAGGCGGCCTCGCTCAAGGCATGAGGATCCGGCCGCGACCAAGCGCGGTCGGCCACTCGATGCCTTGCACTCAGCGACCTCTTCGTCAAAAGCGCGTACCGTGGCAGCATCGTTCGGGAGGCACCGCGGCAACGGGGTTGCGCGGGACCGCTTTGGCCATCGAAATGAGGCTGTTGTGAAGAAGGTCGTTACCATCGGGGAGATCCTCGTCGAGATCATGGCCACGACGCGCGGCACTGGTTTTCGCGAGCCGGTGGCCCTCGTCGGGCCATTCCCCTCCGGGGCCCCCGCCATTTTCATCGACCAGGTGGCCACCCTTGGGCAGCCCTGCGCGATGATCGGCTGTGTCGGCAACGACGATTTCGGTCACCTCAATCTCGACAGGTTGCGCCGCGACGGCGTGGACGTGCGCGGGATCGCGGTCGACCCCGAGGCTGCCACGGGCAGCGCTTTCGTGCGCTACAGGACGGACGGCGCACGCGATTTTGTCTTCAATATCAAGCACAGCGCGTCCGGCCGCACGACCCTGACAGAAGCCGCCCGCGTGGTTCTGGCCGAGAGCGACCACCTTCACGTCATGGGCACGGCCCTGTTCTCGCCGGCTCTCGTGGCGACGATCCTGGAGGCCATCCAGGTGATCAAGCGCAAGGGCGGCACTGTGTCGTTCGATCCCAACGTGCGCCCGGAGATGCTTGGGCTCCCGGGCCTGCGCGACGCCTTCGGCACGATCTTCGCGCAATGTGATCTGTTTCTCCCAAGTGGTCCCGAACTGTTCCTGATGACGGGGGCCAAGACCTCCGACGCGGCTGTGGCCGAGATCCTCGGCACAGGCATCCAGGCCGTCGTGATCAAGAATGGCGCCGAGGGTGCCGGCTTTGCTTCGCCAACCTTCAAACTGCATCAACCGGCCTTCCCGGTGCAGGAAGTCGATCCGACCGGTGCCGGTGACTGTTTCGGCGCCACCTTCGTCACGTGCTGGCTGCGCGGCATGGAGCCGGGCCACGCGCTGGCCTATGCGGCGGCGAGCGGCGCCCGTGCGGTCGAGCGGCAGGGGCCGATGGAGGGGGTGTCGAGTTTCGCGGCGCTCGATGCCTTCATGGCCACCCATCGAGCGGAGCCCTCGCGATGAGCCGAGCCATTCC
Organism: Lichenifustis flavocetrariae; assembly: GCF_026130545.1. Lineage (GTDB taxonomy): Bacteria > Pseudomonadota > Alphaproteobacteria > Rhizobiales > Beijerinckiaceae > Lichenihabitans > Lichenihabitans flavocetrariae. The sequence continues at coordinate 676,044 of NZ_JAMOIM010000001.1, forward strand.
CACCCTCATCCGCGAGCGTCTCACGGGACCGAATGCCGGCATCCCGTCGATTTGTACGGCCCATCCGGTCGTGATCGAAGCGACGCTCCGGCACGGCAAGAGCACCGACGCCAAGGTGCTCATCGAGGCGACCTGCAACCAGGTGAACCAGGATGGCGGCTACACTGGCATGACGCCGGCCGGCTTCCGCCGCTTCGTCGAAGGGATCGCCGACACTGTCGGGTTCGATCGCGGCCGGCTGATCCTGGGCGGCGACCACCTCGGCCCGAACCCGTGGAAGCATCTGCCAGCCGAAGACGCGATGGCCCGCGCGGCCGCAATGATCGACGCCTATGCGAAGGCAGGCTTCAGCAAGCTCCATCTCGACACCAGCATGGGCTGCGCGGGCGAGAGCGCGGCGCTGCCGGATGCCGTGACGGCGAGTCGCGCCGCCCGTCTTGCGAGAGTCGCAGAGACCGCGACGAATGCCTCCGAGAACCCGCCCGTGTATGTGATCGGCACCGAGGTGCCGGTGCCCGGCGGCGCCCTTGAGACTCTCGATCATCTTGAGCTGACGACCCCGGAAGCCGCACTGGAGACCGTCGAGGTGCATCGGCGTGCCTTTGTGGCCGCGGGTGTGGAGGGAGCCTTCGAGCGCGCCATTGGCGTCGTGGTGCAGCCGGGCGTCGAATTCGGTCATGCCGAGGTGATTGCGTATCAACCTACCCGGGCGGCCGGACTTTCGGGAAGCTTGGCGCGCATGCCCCAATTCGTTTTCGAGGCCCATTCGACCGATTACCAATCGGGCGAAGCCTTGACGGCCCTGGTGCGCGATGGCTTTGCGATCCTCAAGGTCGGTCCCTGGCTGACCTTCGCGCTTCGGGAGGCGCTTTATGGTCTCGACGCGATCGCCCAAGTGATCGCACCGGCGGCCGAGGGTGAAGGGCTTCAGGCGCGCATGGAACAGTTGATGCTGCGCGAAGCCATTCACTGGCAAAAATACTATCACGGGACGCCGGATGAACTCCGCGTCCAGCGCCATTTCAGCTACAGCGACCGCATTCGTTATTATTGGCCCCATCCGGACGCGCAAGCCGCCGTGGCGCAGCTTCTGAGGCGCCTCGAAGGCCACATCATCCCGGACACGCTGGTCAGCCAGCACCTCGCTTGGGCCTATCCTGCGGTAAGCCGTGGCGACGTGCCGGCACGGGCCAAAGAGCTGCAGATCGCGGCGGTTCAGCGTGTGCTCGACCTCTATGCTCAGGCCTGTGCCGTGGCCCCGATGGCAGGCCCGGCGGTCGTGCCATAAACGATGCCCTTTTCCTTGAGCCAGCGTCGATAGGCGACGGACGAGCCATCCGCCCGCGTCGGGATTTCAGCGCGCGGCTCAAGGGGAAGCAGGACCGGCCGTTGATTTTCAAGGATGATGCGGTCCTGCAAGAAGATCAGCTGCTGAAATTGGATCAGCGTGCCCAGCGGCGAGACGTCGTCGACCAGGAACATCACCGGATGGGCACGGCAGCGGCCTGGGTCGAGCGGCTGCACGAAGAGAGCGATCACGTCCCATCGGTCGTAGGCATTGGGGCAGGTCTTATACAGTAGGGTCACGAAGGGTGAGGCGACGCGATACTGGTACTGCGTCATGATCCCACCTTGAGCCGAAGCGGCAGCCTGCGGCTGGAAAAACTGGCAGTTTGTGGCCCAGACCTCGTCGACGTCGCGCCGGATCTCGGTCGTGTAGTGAAGCACTTCGGTGTTCGGCTCGGCACCCAGGATATCCGTATGCACAAAGGGGAAATGCGCCATGTCGAGAAAATTCTCGACGATCCGCAAGCCCGACGCCTTCACGGTCACGCTGCCGCACACGACATGGCGGCGGTCGACTTCGTCCGCTTCAGAAATGAGCGGGATGTCGCGGGGCGGGGCGCCGAGCGTGGTCCAGACGCAATCGTAACGCTCCCGCGCCGGCAGCGGATCAACGCCATCGGCCGCGGTCACCACGATTCTGCCATTCCGGTCGCGCCGCACCGAGAGATCGACGCCGAGAAGCCGGGTCTGGCGCGGCGTCACCGTGACGGCGTCGCTGTTGTCGATGACGTACCATTGGTCGAGTGCGGCGGGTTCGGCGTGGCTCGGCATGGTGGCTCTTTTCCCAGTCGCTGCATTCAACCATGTTGGATCCGGACGGGCTATTCTCCAAGATGCTGAGCTGAACGGAACACCCGACGCGCACGGAGCCAGGAGACTTTGGCCGGGATTGGCTCGCCTCCTGCATCGCGTGCCGGCCGTGTCCACCAGGGCGAATAGAGACAGGATGTGAGAGAGGCAGCCACGATCAAGTTCAGCGGGACGCTCGATCCGGCACGATTCTGCGAATTCCTCGACCATCGCGCCCGACGGCTCGATCTCGACACGCGGCTCGATGGAGTGGGGTCGGAGGCCGTCACCGTGACGGTGGAAGGCGAGCCGGATCTCATCGACGCCTTCGAGATGGCCTGCAGCCTGGGGCCGGCCAACTGCCTCGTGCGCGAGGTCGAACGCTGCGCGCCTGCTCTCTCAAGGGACGCGACATGATGTCCGAGGACGGCTGGTATCCGGTGGCACTCGCGGACGATATCGAGCCTGGAACCTCGACCGGCACTCGGCTCTTCGGGCGCGAACTTGTGGTGTGGCGCGACATCACCGGACACTCCCACGTGTGGGAAGACCGTTGTCCGCATCGCGGCATGCGCTTGAGTTTCGGCTTCGTGCGCGGCAGCTCGATCGCCTGCCTGTATCATGGCTGGCAGTTCGATGCGGGTGGCCGCTGCCGCTACATTCCCGCACATCCCAAGCTCGACGTTCCGGCGTCGATCGCGGTGGAGCGCTTCGCATCCGCCGAGCGGCTCGGGATCATCTGGGTATTCTCGGGTGACCCATCGGGTGCCGGTACGCCGCCCGGCGGCAATGCCGAGACCATGCCGGTTCGCAGCCTCTCCGTGAACGCACCGGCGATTTCGACTGTCGCGGCTCTGATGAAAGAAGCGTCGCTCCTCGTTGAGGCCGGAGCGTCCGGCCCGTTGCTGATGCTCCAGGCCTGCGGTGAGCCCGTTTACATCGCGGTCCAACCGACCGGCGCGCAGGAAACAACCTTGCATGTCGTGGTCGAACCGGGGTCCGACCGGCAGAAGGTGTCGCTCTGGGCCGAAGCCTTGCGCCATACCCTCGAAGCGGAGCCGACGCGTAGCGGAGTGACGGCGTGACCGGGCTTGTTCTGCACGACTTCGAGCTCGACGAGGGCTGCTACAAGGTTCGCCTGCTGCTTGCGGCCTTGCATGTTCCGCATCTCAGGTCGGCCGTGAATATGGTGCCGGGCGGCGAGCAGACGCGGCCGCCGCTGCTGCTGCTCAACCCGCTTGGCACGCTGCCGATCCTGGAGGATGGGGCAGGGGACGACACGGTGGTGCTGCGCGACGCGGAGGCCATTCTGGCCTATTTGGCAGTGCGATACGACGCCGCACGTCGCTGGCTTCCGGACGAGCCAAAGGCCTTTGGGCAGGTCATGATGTGGATGACCTTCGCGTCGCGCGACCTTCACGCGGCGGTGCTGGCACGACGGCATGCGATGTTCGAGGAGATTGTCGATGGCGCGGCCATGACGTCCGCGGCGCGCCGTGCCTTCCGGGTCATGGACGATCACATGACGATGCGTCGCCTCGATGGTGATGTTTGGTTCGTCGGGAAAGGCCCCACCCTGGCCGATTTGGCGCTGTTTCCGTCGTTTGCCCTGAGCCGCGACTTTAGCATCGACCATGAGGCCTATCCGGCCCTTCGACGCTGGATGCGGCGTGTCCGTAGCATTCCGGGTTTCACCACGATGCCGGGCATCCCCGATTACCATTAGGGAACAGCTTCGAAGCTCGCGCGAACGGCGCTACCGGCGCGAACTGGCGGCAGAGTCCCTGGCCAACAGGATGATGTTGGCAAGGTGCTCGCCGAGCCGCCGTACACTGAGCCCATGTCGAGAATTAGCAGTGACTATATTCCTAGAAAGAGTGCACAACCGCGTCCGAAATGTCCCAGAAAACCTTTCCTTAAGCGGACTGTCCAAAATGACGACAATCAGGATTGAATCATCATCGATCAAGGCTCATCTTATAATCATCGACTCGGACCCAGGAAGGTTGAGCCACTGATCACTCCAGCTTCTGACATTGCGGTTGCCTTGCCGTTGACCGCCAACTCCGCCGACGCCCGTATCAAGTTGCTGGCCCGCGGAATTCTCGACAGCCTCGACGATGCCAAGGCAGAAGACGTTTTGGCGATCGAGCTCGAAGGCAAGACATCCATCGCCGATACGATGGTGATCGCAACAGGCCGATCGAACACCCACGTGAATGCCATTGCGGACCGGGTGTTGAAATCGTGCAAGGAGAGCGGTCATCTGGCTCGCGTCGAGGGCCTACCACAGTGCGACTGGGTGTTGATCGACGCCGGTGACATCGTGGTGCACGTGTTCCGCCCCGAAGTCCGGCAGTTCTATAACCTCGAAAAGATGTGGGGCATGGACAGGCCGAACGAGCGTCGAGCCGGATAGATTTTCTTTAATGCGGCTGGTTTTGCTTGCCGTGGGTCAGATGAAGGACGGCCCCGAAAGGGAACTGCTGCGGCGATACATGGGGCGATCTCAGGCGGCGGCTCGCGCGGTCGGCATCAGCGGCGTCCTTGATGTCGAGATCGAAGAGAGCAGTGCCCGCAGCGCCGCGCAGCGGAAGCACGAGGAGGCTGCAAGCCTCTTGTCGAAGGTTCCGGCTGGCGCGCGCGTGATCGTGCTCGACGAAAAGGGACGGTCGCTCAGCAGCACTTCCCTGGCCGAGACGATCGGAAAGGCCCGCGATGACGGGCTTCCGGCCTGCTGCTTCATCATCGGCGGTGCGGACGGATTGTCGCCGGAACTGTTGTCCCGAAGCGAGACGCTGAGCTTCGGGTCCGCCACTTTCCCGCATCAGTTGGTGCGCGTTCTGATGGCCGAGCAGATCTACCGCATCATCACGATCCTGGCCGGCCATCCTTATCACCGCGTCTGAGCGCTTCACGAAGCGCGGTGGAGGATTGCGGTGAGCGAGGCCCATGCAGGAACGCGAAGGCCGGCGGCTTTGCCAGGGCCAGCCGCGACGCTGCCTGTTCGGGCCGCTGCCAGCGTCCAAGATAGACTCCGGCACCACCCTGCCGGCTGCGCAACGTCGAGCCGGGACGATCGACCACGGCAATCGGCACCGTGCGGGCGATGGTGGTCCACCGCTGCCAGCGTGGAAAGTTCGCAAGATTGTCGGCGCCCATGATCCAGACAAAGTGAACACCCGGGCAGCGGCGGACGAGCGTCTGCAGCACATCCACCGTGAACCGTGTCCCGAGGGCTGCCTCGACTCCGGTCACGTCGATGGCGGGATGGTGGGCCACGCGGCGCGCTTTTGCGATCCGGGCCTCAAGTCCTTCGAGCTCGTCCAGGCTCTTGAGCGGGTTGCCGGGCGAGACCAGCCACCACACGCGGTCGAGCTTCAGCCGCCGGAGAGCGATGAGGCTGGCGAGCCGGTGTCCCTCATGGGCCGGATTGAAAGAGCCGCCGAACAGGCCGATTTTCAGCCCAGCCGCATGTTTGGGAGGGAGACGGGCCAGCCACCCCGCCCGCACCTCCGGATTTGGGTCTGTCACGGTCGCGTTTGGCCCGTCCCACGCACCCGATAGTTGAAGGATGTCAGCTGTTCGACCCCGACGGGCCCGCGCGCGTGCATGCGGCCGGTGGCGATGCCAATTTCTCCGCCAAACCCGAATTCGCCGCCGTCGGCGAATTGTGTCGACGCGTTGTGTACCACGATAGCGGAGTCCACACGGGCCAGGAAGGCCTCGGCCGTCTCAAGATTCTCGGTGACGATCCCATCCGTGTGATGCGATCCATAAGACGCGATATGGTCGATCGCGGCTTCGAGACCGTCCACAACACGGCAGGCGATGATGCGGTCGAGATATTCGGTTCGCCAGTCCTCTTCGGTTGCCGCTACGACGCGCGGATCGGCTGCCTGGGTGGTGGCATCGCCACGCACTTCACAGCCGGCATCGATCAGCGCGGTCACGAGCGGGGCTAGGTGCGTGGCCGCGACGGCTTGATCGATCAGCAGGGTTTCAACTGCGCCACACACCCCCGTGCGACGCAGCTTGGAATTCAGCACGATCGCACGGGCCCGTTCAAGATCGGCATCCCGATCGATGAAGAGATGAACCAGTCCTTCGAGATGGGCGAAGACCGGAACGCGCGCCTCGGCCTCCACGCGCCCCACGAGGGCCTTGCCGCCACGGGGCACCAAGACGTCGATGTTGCCCCGAAGACCGCTCAGCATGGCGCCGACGGCATCGCGGTCGCGGGTGGGCACGAGCGTGATGGCGGCGGCCGGAAGTTCCGCCGCGGCCAGGCCTTCCAGCAGGCACTCGTGGATGGCCATGCTCGACCAGAAGCTTTCCGAGCCGCCGCGGAGAATACAGGCATTGCCGGCCTTGAGGCACAAGGCGCCGGCATCGGCGGTCACATTGGGACGGCTCTCGTAGATTACCCCGATGACCCCGAGCGGCGTTGCCACGCGTTCGATCACGAGACCGTTTGGTCGCTCGTATCGCGCAAGCATCCGACCGACCGGATCGGGCAGGGCCGCGATCTCTTCGATGGCATGCGCCATCGCGTCAATGCGGGAGGGGTCGAGCTTCAGGCGATCGAGCGACGCCGGGCTCAACCCGCGCCGGACACCTTCCGCCATATCGCGGACGTTGGCGTCGAGGATGGCGGTTCGCCGATCACGCAGAGCCAGCGCGGCCGCACGGAGCGCCGTCGAGCGGGCCGCATCCGTGGATGTCGCGAGACGGCGCTGGGCAGCCCGTGCCGCTTCACCCAGTTGCAACATCATGGCCCGAACGTCCGAGGGCGCGTCGCTCTCGACGAGTTTCAGCCGATCCATCTTGGTCCCCAATTTGGAGGAGCCTTGTTGCGCAGGTGCGAGGGATTGTCCATCCATGTCGACGACTTCGCCCGACCGGGAAGGCCGACCCTAAGGCATGAGGCGGAACTGCGCCCGGACAATCTCGGGTGGTAGAGCATCGAAGTGCCACCATTCGATCGCGAGAGACTGAAAGCCGGCCGCCTCCATGACATGACGTAAGAGCGCGCGATGACGAACCTGTGCAGGCGTGAGCGCCCCCGTCGCCAGGTAGGCAGCTTCCCGACGCGGCTCCGCCAGCGGCGTGAAATCGTCGAACGGCGTTCCCATGTCGACCTCGCGGCCGCTCTCGTCGAGCAGGGAGAGATCGACCGCAAGGCCGAACCCGTGGATCGAGCCGATGGCGGGGTCGCCGACATAAATCTGCTGAGGCGTGCCTCGCACGAGATCCCAGAAGATCTGCTGGATAGTGTTCGGACGCAGGCCGTCGAACACGAGAAGCTTCCAACCCGGCTCCCGCTCGTTCAACAAGGTCACGGCGCGACAAAGCTTTTCGCCCGCGATCCGGTGCAGGATCAGGCGGTCGAAGCCACCGTAGATGGGACGCCCGACGAAATTATTTGTCGTTGAATAACGAATGTCGAGGACGACACCGTCACCAGGGGTGATCTCGACGAAATCACCTGTGGCCAGCAGACCCTCGGTATCGATCATAAACGTGGTGCCTGGATCATCCCTCGTTCAAAGGATGCAAGTCCCGCACCATAGCCTTCATGCGTTCGTCGAGCACGTGCGTGTAGATCTGGGTCGTCGCGATGTCGGCATGGCCGAGCAATTCCTGCACGATTCGCAGGTCGGCACCATTCTGCAGCAGGTGGCTCGCGAAGGCGTGCCGCAACACGTGCGGGCTGACCCGGGCGAGGTGAAGTCCGGCCGCGCCCGCCAGCCCCTTGAGGTCCCGTGCAAAGGCCTGACGGGTCATGTGCCCGCTCTCGCTGAAAGCGGGAAAGAGCCAGCGCGAAGGGGCCGGGCTGCCCTCTTCCGCAATCGCGCGATAGAGCAGGATCGCGGCCTTCGCGGGCTCGGAGAGGGGGACCACCCGCTCACGCCCGCCTTTGCCCTTGATTTCGAGAAGCGCGGGTTCTCGGTTGGCCGCGACCTTCGCGGCCGAACGTGGCAGCGCCATGAGCTCGGAGACCCGCAGCCCCGTCGCGTAGAGAACTTCGAGAAGGCAATAAAGGCGAGCCGACCGGCGGCGATCGAGGGGCGACCGATCGGGCACGTCGATGTCCGACCGTGCCAGACTGAGCATACGATCGACCTCGTCGATCGTGAGAACCTTCGGCAAAGGGCGCCCGCGCTTCGGACTGTCGAGTGCGAGCGTCGGGTTGTCGGCGCGATGCCCGTCCGCAAAAAGCGCTTTGTGGAACTGTCGGACGGCGGAGAGACGCCGCGCGGCCGATGCCGGTTTCAGCCCCCTTTCGGCGAGATCCGTCAGGTAGGCGCGGATGCGCTTGCCGTCGACGTCGAGAAAGGACGAACCGCAGCCTTCAAGAAAAGCACCGTAATCCTCAAGGTCACGGCGGTAGGCCTGCAACGTGTTGGCCGCCGCGCCGCGCTCCACAGTGATCATGTCGAGAAAGAGGTCGATCAAACGCGACGAGCGAGGCAGCATCGGCACTCTACTTGTTCAATCTGGCCGGCGGCACGATTTGCTCCATGGGCCGAGGTGTGACGGTCACAAAGGTCGCAAGCGCGAACATGGCTGCAAACGCTATGGCCGCAATGAGGCCTATGATCAGCAGAAAACGAACGAGGCTCGGCACGGAACTTCAAACCCCATGGCGCCGCGGCCGATGCACGGCCACGGCACGATGTCCGGGATTGGTGAATGCTTTGTGTACGACCGCTACGATCGAGCGGTCCTTGATGACGGTGCCGAACGATCGACAAGCGGAGGTAGTCCCACAGCTCGCAGAGCCTCGGCTTGACGCTCCGCCACTCTGCTTTCGTCGAAATCCGCAATCGTCTCCTGGAACAATCGTGCGAAATTCATCTCAGCCGAAAGATGCAGGAAGACCGATCCGAGCCCCACGGCGGCACGATCCATGAACACGAATTCACGTGGTATCGTTATTGGACCCTTTTCCTTCAGCACCTTATGAACCTGGAAGGCCTCCCGACGTCCGTACTGGCCGGGCGCGATGCCGTTTGCGACGGTGCGCACGCGGTCATCCAGGATCGGCCCGTAAATAAATTTCGCCCAAAGCGTCAGTGTGTCGATCAACTCCGACCGAAGGCCATGGAAGCCCCAGGTATCATAGGCCTTCGAGACCCGTGCGAGGTCGCCCTCCAATAGGCCGCGGTAGAGATCCACCACCCCGCCTACGAACCGGGCCGGAAAGATGCGGATGCAACCATAGTCGAGCAGGTTGATGCCGGTCGCGACGCCACTCTCCGAGCGGACAGTGTAATTGCCGAGATGCGGGTCGCCATGGATCACGCCGAAGCGCATGAACGGCACCCACCAGGCCTTGAACATCGCCACAGCGATCCGGTTGCGGGTTTCGAGATCCGCATCCTTGAAGTCCAGAAGCTTGCGGCCTTCGAGCCATCCCATGGTGAGAAGACGCTCGGTCGACAGATCGTCATGGATCTCCGGAACGGTCACCTCGGGAACCTCGGCCAGCATGTGCCGATAGAGCGCCGCATGCTGGGCTTCCTGCCGGTAATGCAGTTCCTCCCGCACCCGCTCCGACACCTCCTTGAGGATTTCGCGCGTATCGACCGCCGGCGACATGCGCCGATGCATCGAAAAGAGAAGATCGAGCTGCTGGATGTCCGCTTCGACGGCCGAGGCCATGTCGGGATATTGCAGTTTGCAGGCCAGGGGCAGCCCTTCCCGGGTCGTGGCCCGGTGAACCTGACCGAGCGACGCGGCCGCGGCAGGCTTCAAATCGAAGGAGCCGAACCTGTCCTGCCAGTCGGGCCCAAGTTCTGCCTGCATGCGCCGCTTGACGAAGGCTGCCCCCATGGGCGGTGCATCGCTTTGCAGCTTCTGCAGCGCCTCGGCATATTCCGGCGGCAAGGCATCCGGAATCGTGGCGAAGAGCTGCGCCATCTTCATGATCGGCCCTTTGAGGCCTCCGAGCGCCTTCCCGAGGGCTGCGGCGTTCGCCGCATCGGAGTCGCCGCCCATCAGCCGCGCGCCTGCAATTCGGGCCGCGACGCCTCCGACGTTCGCACCGACCCTGGCATAGCGTGCCGCGCGGGCCGAAAATCGATTGTCTTCTCTACTGCTCATGCGGTGCCAAGCCCCCTGGGTGGGAGATGTGGCTTACCACGCCCTTTGTCGAGCACCGCACGCCTCGTGCGGCACTCTGCATCAGAGGTCACCTGCCGATGCGCGGCTAGATTCTCTACAGCGCCATCGCCCGCGCGAGCCGCGCCCAAGCTGCACTGTCCCGGCCATCAACGCAGTTCCCGGGCTCAAGCGCTGCGGTCGAGAGCTTCCAACTCGTCGATCATACCGGCGATGAGGTCGAGGCCGATCGACCAGAACCCGGGATCATGAGCGTCCAGGCCAAAGGGGGCGAGCAGTTCCGTGTAGGTTTTGCTGCCGCCGGCCGACAGCATCGCGAGATACCGCTCGGCGAAGCCCGCGGGCGTCTTCTCATAGACACCGTAGAGCGAATTCACCAGGCAGTCTCCGAACGCATAGGCGTAAACGTAGAAGGGCGAGTGGATGAAGTGCGGGACGTAGGACCAGAAGGTCTCGTAGCCCGGCCCGAGCCGAATGGCGGGACCGAGGCTTTCGGTCTGCACCGACATCCATAAGTCACCGATGCGTTCCGCCGTCAGTTCGCCCGATCGGCGCTCCTGGTGCAGCTTACGTTCGAAACTGTAGAAGGCGATCTGCCGGACCACCGTGTTGAGCATGTCCTCCACCTTGGCGGCGAGAAGCGCGAAGCGGGCACGCGGATCGGCGGTTTTCTCGCGCAGCGACCGGAAGGTGAGCATCTCGCCGAACACGGATGCGGTCTCGGCCAGGGTGAGGGGCGTGGGTGCCATCAGGGCCCCGTTTGGGCCGGCCAGCACCTGATGAACGCCATGGCCGAGCTCATGGGCGAGGATCATGACGTCGCGCGGGCGGCCCTGGTAGTTGACGAGAATATAGGGATGGGCCGAGGGAACAGTCGGATGCGAGAAGGCGCCCGGCGCCTTGCCGGGGCGGAGTGGAGCGTCGATCCAGCCTTTGTCGAAAAACGTCTGCGCGATGCCGGCCAGTTTTGGTGAAAAGGCATCATAGGCTTCGAGGATCGTGGCGCGTGCCTCACCCCAGGAGGCCGTCCAATTCGGCGAATCGGGGAGCGGCGCGTTGCGATCCCAATAGTCGAGCTGGCCGACCCCGAACCAGCGCGCCTTCAGGCGGTAATAGCGGTGCGACAGGCGTGGGTAGGCGGACTGCACGGCCTGCAACAAGGCATCGACCACCTGTCCTTCGACTCGGTTGGCGAGATGGCGCGCGTCGGCGACGTCGGCGAACCCACGCCATTGGTCGCCGATATCACGGTCCTTGGCGAGCGTGTTGGTGATGAGCGCGAGGGTACGCTCGTTCTCCTTCAGTGTCTTCCCCAGTGCCTCCGCGGCCGCCCGCCGCCTATCCCGCCGAGTGTCTTGAAACAGGTTCAGGGTCTTTTCGAGCGGCAATGATTCGCCATCCACCGAGAACCGCAAGGCCGTCATCGTCTCGTCGAACAGTCGAACCCACGCGGCGCGGCCTGTGACGGACTTCTCATGAAACAGTTGCTCGACCCGGTCCTCCAACTGGTAGGGCTTTTCGCGGCGGAGGTCGTCGAGCCATGGGCGATAGCGATCGAGCGGTGGCAGCGATGCGGCATCGCCAAGCACGTCGTCGTCGATCCGATTGAGCTCCAAGGTGAAAAACAGGAGATCCGACGAGATTGTCGTCACTTGCTCCTGGGCATCACCAAAGAATTTGGCGCGACCGGTGTCCGACGTATCGCCCGCATAGAGCAGACTGGCATAGGACATGATGCGGCCGAGCTTGTCGTCGAGCGCCTCATATTGGGAGATGGCGTGGTCGAGCGCCACGGCCGCGTCCGGTCCCGCCGCCAAGGCGGAGAGGTTGCCGCGGTAGGTGTCCGCAAATATTTTCGCCGCTGCTGCCGATTGCGTGAGGTCGTCGCGAAACGCAGGGGAGTCCATGCCGGAATAAAGATCGCTCAGGTCCCATTCCGGCAGAACGCCGAGAGGCACGGTATCCGCCGTCTGCGAGGCGCTGGCGGATTGTGCCCGAGTTTCGCGGTGTGGGGTCATCGATGGCGACGTCCTGACTGAGGGCTGCCCGATGTGAAAGGGCCTATGCGTCCCATATCGCAGGATGGAGCGGCAATCACCTCCTTGGGGTAAAGCTTGCCGTCGCAGGCGGTCGCGGCGGTGCCGGATCCGGTCTCGTTTGCGGGCTCCTTAAGGCCCCGTTTACCCTACTGACGCAGCATAGGGACTATCCGGCGGAGCCGCTTCCGCCTTTCGAGGCTGCATGTCTTCCACCATCCTGATTGCCGATGACGACCCGGTCCAGCGACGTCTGCTCGAAGCCATGGTGCGGCGTTTCGGGTACGAGGTCGAGATGGTCGACGGCGGGGAAGCCGCCATCAGCCGGCTTGAGCAAAGCGAGCCGTCAGCCATCGATCTGGTGATCCTCGACCTCATGATGCCCGGCCTCGATGGCATGGGTGTCCTCAACCGAATGCGGGAGCGAAGGATCGTGACGCCTGCGATCGTGCAGACAGCGCACGGTTCGATCGAAACCGTGATCGCGGCCATGCGGGCCGGGGCCAGCGACTTCGTCGTCAAACCTGTCGGCGCAGAGCGCCTTTCGGTGTCGATCAAGAATGCGCTGCGGTTCGACGCCCTCGAGGGGGAGGTGCGCCGAATGACACGCCGCGCATCCGGATCGATGACGTTCAAGGACATCGTGACGAAAAGCGAAGACATGGGCCGCGTGATCCGGCTCGGCGAACGGGCCGCACGGTCATCGATTCCCGTTTTGATCGAAGGTGAATCCGGCGTCGGCAAGGAATTGATGGCCCGCGCCATCCAGGGCTCATCCGAGCGCAAGGGCAAGCCCTTCGTCACCGTCAATTGCGGCGCGCTGCCCGAAAACCTTGTCGAATCGATCCTGTTCGGCCACGAAAAGGGCGCCTTCACAGGCGCGACCGAAAAACACGCCGGAAAATTCGTCGAAGCGCATGGCGGGACGTTGTTTCTCGACGAGATCGGGGAATTGCCGCTGGAAACGCAGGTCAAGCTGCTGCGGGCTCTCCAGGAGGGCGAAGTGGATCCGGTCGGCGCTCGGCGCTCGGTCCGCGTCGACATCCGCCTCATCTCGGCAACCAACCAGAACCTGATCGAACTCGTGAAAGCGGGCCGCTTTCGCGAAGATTTGTTCTACCGCCTCAACGTCTTCCCGATCACAATCCCGCCTCTGCGCAACCGGCGGGCTGACATTGCGGACCTCGCGCGGCGTTTTTGCGCGCGTTTCGGCGCCGAGGAGGGCAAACGCCTCCGGGGGATTACGGCTGAGGCCCTGTCGCTTCTGTCGCGCTACAACTGGCCCGGCAACGTCCGCCAGCTCGAAAACGCGCTGTTCCGCGCGGTTGTGCTGGCCGATGGGGATGAGCTGACCGTGACCGAGTTTCCGCAGATTGCGGCGCAGGTCGAGGGCTTCGATGTCAGATTGCCTCCCGCTCCGTCTCAAATCCAGACCGTGCCCGACTATCCCATCACGGGCCGCGAAGCGGTCACGATGAGCATCCGTGACCCTCATTCCCTGCAGCTTCTCGACGAGATCGGCGAGGTGCGAACGCTCGACGACGTCGAACGAGCGCTCATCCGGTTCGCTACGGATTACTACCGTGGGCAGATGTCCGAGATGGCGCGCAAGCTCGGCATCGGCCGTTCCACCCTTTATCGCAAGATGAAGGAATATGGCCTGCAAGGCGACGACGCCGATGAGGCGGCGGCCTGACACCCGACCCTACAAAGCTCTTCATGACTGGCCAATCAGGCTCGTCTGACTGAAGCGACAATCGCTTCTCCGCGGATAAAGCTGCCCCCGAGGGTCCGCTTTGTGACCGCCCGGCCACGGGCTCGCGGGGAAAACCAGGTTTGTGCGGACGAACCAAGACGGGGTTGCTCGCTTGCGGCATATCCGCGTGAAGCGACCCCGGGGGCAGCCACTGGTGAGTAAGAAGGCAGTGCATATCATGCGGCGTCATCGTGCGGCGGCGGTCAGTCTCGGGCTTTCTGCGGTTCTTTTAGGGGGAGGGGGCCTCGGTTCCGCGGCTGCTCAAGCCGTCCTGGCGTCCCGTTCTGCGCATTCGGAAGCGGATGTCCTGGTCGCTCGGCCATTCGCGCTCCCGGCGGCGTTTCGGTTTGAGGAGACCGCCCCGACCCCCTTCGTGGATGTGACCGGGTCGATCAAGCCGACCGATGCGGTGTTTCGGGCACCGACCGACCCTGTTCTCCAGCCCGTCGTGGTTGCTCCTGACCTCGGCATCGCACCGCCGGATCTTCCGGCGGCTCCGACACTCGATGCACGATCGACCGCCGGTCTCTCGCCCCAGGATCTCGAACAAGCGCTTCCGTCGTTCAAAGCGCCCTCGGAGGTCCAAAAGGCAGGCCTGACTGCGGATCAGGTGCGAGAGCGGCAAAGCGATCGGGACGCGATCGCTGCCTTCTACGAGTCCAGGAACCATGCGCCGCTTTGGATCGAAGGCACGCACTTCAGCCTTTCGGCCCGTGCTGCCCTGTCGCGGATCGAGCGGGCGGGCGAGGATGGGCTGAACCTGCACGGATTCAGCGTCCCGGTGTTGCACGATCCGACCGCGGTCGAATTGGCGCAGGCCGAGCTTGCCCTCAGCGAGGCGGTTGTCGCCTACGCCCGGCAGGCTGGCGGAGCACGCGTCGATCCCCTGCAGATCAATCGCTTGATCACAGCCAAACGCACCCTCGTCGACGTGCCGCAGATCCTGTCGAGCGTGATCGGGGCCCCCGACGCAGGCGCGGCTCTGCGGGCTTTCAACCCGCCACAACCTGGTTATGCGGCGCTCCGCGCCAAGCTCGCCGAATTGCGGCAAGCCGCTCCTGTGGCCCGGGCCGGTATCCCGCTGGGACCCACTTTGCGACTCGGCATGCGCGACGCGCGCGTCCCGTTGATCCGGTCGCGCTTCGGCCTTGATGCCGCCGCCGCCGACCCAAGTCCGGACGATCTCGTCTACGACACGAAGGTCGTTGCGGCCGTTGCCGAGTTTCAAAGGCTCAATGGATTGCCGGCCTCCGGAATGCTGACGCCGCGCACCATCGCGGCTCTGTCGGGCGGCAACCCGGCGCGCCTCGAAAACGAACTCGTCGCCAATATGGAGCGCTGGCGTTGGGTGCCACGCGATCTCGGGACCGACCACCTCACGGTCAACGTGCCGGACTTCAGCCTGGACGTGGTGCAGGGCGGGGCCGTGACACATCACGCGAGGGTCGTGGTCGGCAAGCCTGATCACCAGACGCCGATCTTTTCAGATGCCATGCGTTTCATCATCGTCAATCCCTACTGGAATGTGCCGCTCTCGATCATCAAGAAGGAAATGCTGCCAAAACTGGCGCAGGACCCCAACTACTTCGCCAACCATGGCTACGAGGTCATCGAGCGAAACGGGGTCACCTTCGTGCGGCAGCCGCCGGGCGACGACAATGCGC
Source organism: Lichenifustis flavocetrariae (assembly GCF_026130545.1). Taxonomy (GTDB): domain Bacteria; phylum Pseudomonadota; class Alphaproteobacteria; order Rhizobiales; family Beijerinckiaceae; genus Lichenihabitans; species Lichenihabitans flavocetrariae. The sequence goes on from NZ_JAMOIM010000001.1 coordinate 691,763, forward strand.
TTGGCCGTATCAAATTCATGTTTCCGAACCAGCATGCCGTCTATCTGCACGACACCAATGCCCGGGCTTTGTTCGGCAAGGAGAAGCGCGCCTTCAGCCACGGCTGCGTGCGGGTGGACCAGCCGTTCAAGCTCGCGGAAGTGCTGTTGGGGCCGGACAGAGGATGGACCGAAAAACGCGTGAAGAAGATGATTGGCGGTGAGGAACGCACGATCAATCTGCCGTCGCCACTCCCGATCCACATCGTGTATTTCACGGCATTCGTGGATGAGCGTGGCGGATTGCAGCTTCGGGACGACGTGTACGGCTATTCCGAGAAGGTGAAGCTCGCCTTGGGACTTCGGGATTGAGCCTCGGCCGAATGAATCGTGAATGGCGGTGGCAGTGCCTTCAAACCGCCTGAATGCTGCCCGGCTATACGGCTCTCTACGGATCACCGGACGGGTTGCTTTTCAGTGCGGTCCCGAGCAAGGGAGGGGAGACGACACATTCGTTTGCATCTAGCCGGTTCGGCGACGAACCGTTAACGCTTATCAGTAAAGCTCGCGCCGAGTGTTGCCTGTGGCATCTTGGCCACGAGTGTTCTTACGAGTGAGTCCCGCATTGAAGCGACGCCCTATCCGCAGCCTTCCGTGTTGTGGTCGTAACCTGAAGATCTTGATGGGCTTTGCGGTCGGTTTCGGCGTGGCGATTCTGCCGGGCGAAACCCAGAATGCGGTGGCCAACGGCGATACGCGGACGATCCAGCTTTATCACGTCCACACCAAGGAATCGATCACCGCGACCTATCTGGTCGACGGGACTTACGACCAGCGCGTGCTCGACAAGCTCAATTGGTTCCTCCGGGACTGGCGGCGTGACGAGCCGACCAAGATGGACCCGCGCCTGTTTGACACGATCTGGGAAGTCTATCGCGAATCGGGCTCGCGGCAGCCGATCGAAGTGATGTCGGCTTATCGGTCACCAGAGACGAACGCGATGTTGCGCCGGCGCACGCGCGGCGTTGCCGAACATTCCCAGCACATCCTCGGCAAGGCGATGGACCAACACTACTTCGATGTTCCGATGTCGAAGATTCGCGAGATCGCCATGCGGCTACAGCGCGGTGGGGTCGGCTTCTATCCGACGGCCGGAACGCCCTTCGTCCATATGGATGTGGGTGGCGTGCGGCACTGGCCACGCATGAGTTACGATCAACTGGCGCGCCTTTTTCCCGATGGCAAGACCGTCCACATCCCTTCGAATGGACAGCCTCTGCCGGGATACGAAGAGGCGCGTGCCGAACTCGAAGCGCGCGGCGATGGAAGCTACCCGACCGCAACCGAAGTGAAGTCGAAGGGCTTCTTCGCTTGGCTGTTCGGAACGAGCGGCGACGAGGACGAAGATACCGCGGCAGCTGGGTCGGAAACGCGGGGTGGCCGCGGGACGCCGCCCCCGGCCCCTCAACGCGTGGCGAGCACGTCGCGGTATGCATCCAATACGCCGGTCGCGGGTCTCGACTCTGGGAGCAAAAGTGGCGGTGCGATGGCGTTCCTTCAATCCGAGGGAGCCCGCAACCCAGGAGCGGCGTCCACCGAGCGGACTCCTGTCCTTTCACGGCGGCCCGAGCCTGCAGCGGCGCCTGATCCCAGCGCCGACGCCAAACTCGCCCTGGCCATGTCGATGCAGAGCCAGCAGCAGGCACAGGAGACGGTCGCTCCCGTGGTCACACCCCGCGAGAGCCCGGCGCCTGCGGCAACCTTTCCGCCGCCCGTCCCCGAACTTGCCGTACCGGCCGCAACTTTGGCGACATCCGGCTTGGCTGTTCCTGTTCCGCCGTTACGGCCTCTCGAACTTGCCGACGCAACTCCGGATCTTCCTATGCCGCCGGTGCGGCCAGCCGAACTGTCGAGGCAAATCGAGGCGCCCGCGCCAACGGCGCAGCAGGTGGCCCGCCTCGCCCGGGCCGATGGGATCAGCGCCCTCATCGGCAACACATCGCGTTCAGCTCTTCCGGCCGTCATCACAGAAGGGCCTGGTCGAGGTCATGCCGCGCCCGCCGCAGTGCTGGCCTACAGCGGAACAGCCTCCGCATCGATCGTCGAGGCGCCGCAAATTCCGGTGCCAGTGCCGCGCCCCAATGACCTTGTCCTGGCGCGATTGGATCGATCGAACTTCCGCAGTCTGACGTCGGTGACGAAATCGGAGAAGGTCGTGCCGCGCTCCGCACTCGGATCATCGGTCGTCGGCATCAGGGCCGCCGCACGGGCCGGCATCTCGACCCTTGCCGCAGCAAACACCACCACCACGCGTTTCGGGACGAAGGCCTACGATCTTGCAACCGATAAGTTCACAGGCCCCGCTTCGAAACCTGGAACCACGATCGTCACCGCCAAGCGGGCTGATTGAGGATGCGCGCTTTGCGTAGCGACATCAGGCGTACCGGGTGAACGCCGCATTCATAGGTCCGTTGGAAGCCTTCTCTGAGATCCGGCCGAGTGCGGCGAAACCGTTAGTTCCGCTCCCACATCAGGACGCTGCTGAATTCGCCCGACGCCGGCCATTCGGACCGGCCAATCTCCGATGACGTCTCGATCGCCAGCAATGCCGCAATCGCATTCCGGGCACGGTTGACGCGGCTCTTCAACGTTCCAAGAGCGCAACCGCAAATTTGAGCTGCCTCTTCATAGGCAAAGCCGGAGCCGCCAACGAGGATCAACGCTTCGCGCTGTTCGGGAGGCAGCTTTTGCAGCGCAGCCCGGAGATCCTGCAGATCCATGTGGCCGTTCTGCTCGGGGACGGAGACAAGGCGGGCGGCCATCGTGCCTTCCGCATCCTCCACCTCGCGGCGCCGCTTGCGATATTCGGAATAGAAGACGTTTCGAAGGATCGTGAAGAGCCAAGCCGACATGCTCGTGCCCTGCGTGAAGGAATTCTGATTGATCCAGGCCTTCATCAAGGTCTCCTGAACCAGATCGTCGGCCCGGTCGGCATTGCCGCAAAGCGAGAACGCGAAAGCGCGCAGGCTCGGAATGGTCGACAACATGTCGTTCTTCAGAGTCTGCTCAGAAGCCGGATCGCGTGGCCGCTCACTCGCAGACGAGTTCGGGGCGGCGCTGTCGTTTGCGCTCATCTCGAAAATCCTTCCAAAGCGCGCCCGCACCGAGGACGAACGACAACGTTCGCCGACCGTTCTAGCGTAATCTGAGCCAAAGCAAAATAACCTACGTTCGACATGCCTTACGCAACTCTCGCGTGAACGTTATGGTGGGCTTTAGAAGCGAAGACCCGATCGTGCCGGAGCGGCTTATGTTTATCGCTTGAGACCGATATCGGTGTTGATCCCGTGCAAATCAAGCGCGAGGTGCTGAAGCTTGACTATGATCCGCCGAATTGGTTCGGGGATCAGTCCATTCTCCGCCGGCCGCGCGTTCGCCTAGCTTGTGTTTTGCGGCTGTCCCGCTTATGAGGTCGCAGCGCGCCCGTTTCCGACACCCCTGGAGGCGAGGGCGCGCGTTGTTGACGGCCGCTCAGAGCGGCCATTTTTATTGAGGTTCACCATGGCAGCGATGAAGACACTCGCCGCCGCGGTGCGCAGCGGGACAGGCAAGGGGGCCGCTCGCAGCGTTCGTCGCGGAGGTCGGGTACCGGGTGTGATTTACGGCGGCGGCGAAGCGCCCGAGCCGATTTCACTCGAATACAATGAAGCTCACAAGCTGATTTATGCGGGTCATTTCCTGACCACGATCTTCGAGCTCGACATCGAAGGCCGCAAGGAGCGCGTGATCCCGCGCGACTACCAGCTCGACGTCGTCAAGGACACGCCGATGCATGTGGACTTCCTGCGCCTTCGTGCAGGCTCGAAGCTGAAGGTCGCGGTGCCGGTTCACTTCATCAACGGTGACACGGCTCCGGGTATCAAGCTGGGCGGTACGCTCAACGTCGTGCAGCATGCCATCGAGATGATGGTGCCGGCCGACAACATCCCCGACAGTCTGACGGTCGATCTGGCCGGGGTCGAGATCGGTGATTCCATTCACATCTCGGCCATCGCGCTCCCCGAAGGTTGCAAGCCGACCATTCGCGATCGTGACTTTACAGTCGTGACCGTGGTGGCGCCGACGACCATGACCGAAGAGCCTGGCACGCCGGCTGCTCTGGCGGCGGAAGCTGCGGCTGCGGCTGCTGCTACCGGCGGCAAGGGCGCACCGGCCAAGGGTGGCGCCGCGAAGGGTGCGACGGCTGCTGCGGCCAAGCCAGCCGCTGGCGCGAAGCCTGCCGCTGCGGCCAAGCCTGCTGCAAAGAAGTAAGCCGACTCCTCATGGGCCGCCGCTCGACGTTTGTGTCGTGCGGCGGCTTTCCTGTTTTCGACCCTGGCGCGTCGGGCATTGGTGACGGCTCGGGTGAGCCTCTCACATCGACCGCAGATCTGATGGCGCCCCATGCTGATCTTCGCCGGCCTCGGCAATCCTGGGTCCCAATATAGTGGCAACCGTCATAACATCGGCTTCATGGCGATTGACGCGATTGCGCGCCTGCATCGTTTTCCCGCATTCCGCACGAAGTTCCAGGGCCTCGCCAGCGAAGGCCTGATCGATGGCGAGCGCGTGCTGCTGCTGAAGCCCACAACCTTCATGAACGAGAGCGGCCGCGCTGTCGGGGATGCCGCGCGTTTCTATAAGGTCGGGATGGCCGACACCGTGGTTTTCCATGACGAGCTCGATCTCGACGCTGGCCGGCTTCGGGTCAAGGTCGGGGGCGGCAATGCGGGCCACAACGGGCTGCGGTCGATCACGGCCCTCTGTGGTAACGACTACAAGCGGGTGCGGCTTGGCATCGGCCATCCGGGAGACAAGGCGCTTGTGCATGCCTATGTGCTGAGTGACTTCGCCAAAGACGAGCGGCCGTGGGTGCGAGCCCTCTGTGAGGCCGTCGCAAACGATGTTGGCTTGCTGGTCGGCAAGCAGGATGCCACGTTTCAAAACAAAGTGTTTCGCGCCACGGAAGCCGAGCTTCCGAAAGCCTGAAGCCGGCGAGTCCGGCCCGGTAAACAGATCGAGGGTATGATGGGTTTCAAATGCGGCATCGTCGGATTGCCCAACGTCGGTAAGTCGACGCTGTTCAATGCACTGACCCAGACAGCAGCCGCGCAGGCGGCGAATTATCCGTTCTGCACCATCGAACCCAATGTGGGCGACGTCGCGGTTCCGGACCCGCGTCTGGACACGTTGGCGCCGATCGCAGGCTCGAAGGAGATCATCCCGACTCGCTTGACCTTCGTGGATATCGCCGGCCTCGTGCGCGGTGCTTCCAAGGGCGAGGGGCTTGGCAATCAGTTCCTGGCCAATATCCGCGAATGCGACGCTATCGCGCATGTGGTCCGCTGCTTCGAGGACAGCGACATCACCCATGTCGAGGGAATGATCGATCCGCTCGCCGATATTGAGACGATCGAGACGGAGCTGATGCTGGCGGATCTCGACTCGCTGGAAAAACGGGTGGTTGCGCTGGAGAAGCGCGCCAAGGGCGGCGACAAGGACGCCAAGGAACTGTTCGACCTCGTCTCGCGCTGCCTCGTCCTTCTGCGCGAAGGACGTCCCGCGCGCCTGGCCGAGGTCAAACCCGAGGAGCGCAAGGCCTTTGTGGGGCTCGGTCTCCTTTCATCGAAACCCGTCCTCTACGTGTGCAATGTGGAAGAAGCGGCGGCCGACAAGGGGAATGCCTTCGCCGAGACCGTCGCCGGGCGAGCGGCCCAAGAAGGCGCCGTCAGCGTCGTGGTCTCGGCCAAGATCGAGAGTGAAATCGCGGTGCTGCCTGCGGCGGATCAACGCGACTACCTCGAGGCGGTCGGTCTGGCCGAACCCGGTTTGAACCGGGTCATCCGGGCCGGCTATAAACTTTTGGGCCTGCTCACATTTTTTACGGTCGGCCCGAAGGAGGCGCGCGCCTGGACGGTGACGCGCGGCACCCGCGCCCCCCAGGCCGCCGGTGTGATCCATACTGATTTCGAGAAGGGCTTTATCCGGGCCGAGACCATTGGCTATGACGATTACGTGGCCAGTAAGGGCGAGGCTGGTGCGCGGGAAGCGGGAAAATTTCGGCTGGAAGGTAAGGATTACGTCGTCACCGATGGCGACGTGCTGCACTTCCGGTTTGCCAATTGATCGAGCGAAGGAAGTGCAGGCATTGCCGCGGGTCTGACGCCGCCACACAATAACCCCGCTCTCCCCAAAAGACGTGATCGGACCAGGGAGGCAGGGAGGAAAACGGGTCATGCGCCGATCCATGATGCTCGCGGTGGTGTGCGGCGTTCTGATCCTGGCTTGCGTCGGGGGAAGCGCTCTGTTCTTTGTCGAGCGGCCGACGATCGTGCGGGTCGCCATACCCAGCGACGATCATGGCGACAACTCGCTTCTGTCCGCCGCCAGCAAGGTCGTGCGGCACGGACATCATCCGATACGCTTCAAGGTGGTTGGGGTTGCGGATGCCAAGGCGGCCTCCGCGAGCCTCGACAACGGCAACGTCGATATGGCGGTCGTGCGGACGGACGACGTCATGCCGGCTCAGGGGCAGACCGTTGTGATCCTTCACCGCGACGCGGCGCTTCTCGTTGCCCCGGGCGGAAGCGCATTGAAGGACATTAGCGACCTACGCGGACATACGGTCGGCCTGCTCGAAGGCCACGGTAATAATCGTCCGCTGCTCGACACCGCGCTCGGCCAATATGACGTCACTGCCGAGGATGTGAAAAGCGTCCCGGTCACGCCGGATCATTTGGCGGAAGCCTTCAAATCGAAGCAGATCGATGCCGCTTTGGTGGTGGGCATCATCTCGGGTTCCGTGGTCCAGGAGACCGTGAAGGTTGCCAGTCAGGCGGGTGAGGGCCCACCCGTATTCCTCGCGGTGCCGGATGCGGACGCCATTGCGCAACGTTCGCCGGCCTATGACTCGTTCGAGGTGGTCAAAGGCGCGTTTCGCGGGTCGCCTCCCCAGCCTGCCGAGGAATTCAACACGCTCTCCGTGACCCATCGTCTCGTGGCGAGTTCCGTGCTCGGCCAATCGCTTGTCGCAGATGTGACGCGGTTCTTCTTGTCGGAACGCAGCGCTCTCGTCGCGCTCGACCCCATCGCCCGTCGGATCGAGGCCCCTTCGACCGACAAGGGAACTCCACTCCCTGCGCACCCTGGAACCGCGGCCTATATCGACGACGAGGAGGAGACCTTCCTGGATCAGTACGGCGATTACATCTACATGAGCGCCATGTTCCTTGGTGTGCTGGCCTCCGGCGCGACCGCGGTCCTGAGCCGGATCAATGCTCAGGGCGCCCGCGCCGTCGAGCAACTGACGGGCCGATTGCTGGAAATCATGAAGCTCGTCCGGCTTGCACCCTCTCTGCCGATGGTCAGTGCGCTTGAGAACGAGACGGATGAAATCGTCGCGAAAGCGCTGCACGAGGACAACAGCCGAGGGCTGGACGAGCGTTGCATCGGTGCGCTCGGGCTTGCGCTGCATCAGGTTCGCGAAGCGATACGGGATCGTAGATCAATGTTGGACCCGACCCCACAGAGCGAGGTCGTGACCCCTAAGCCGAAGCATGTCGTGATGGTCGACTGAAGCGCGGGGCTTGGAGTCTACGGTGCCGACGTTCGATTGACGTCATGACGTTAGACGTCTCTCAGCTTTTTGCGTTGGATTGCGATGACGTCGGTTCATCCAAATGCCCATTGTGTCGCGGCGACCCTCGTGCCGCGATAGCCTCATCTCGGCAGATGAAGCGAAGCGGACTCCGATCGGTAGGCGTAAGCATTGCCGAGTGAAGTCGAAGCACCTCATGTGGGTGATGGATCGGTTTTTCGATCGAATGCTGAGACGCCTGGGTCCATCCCACGACACTTTTGCTGAGCTAGTTCGCGAGCATCCCATTTCCAAACCGCCTTTTTTGAGCTATGGCATTTCGCAAATGCGAGAAGGGACGTCGCGGGTGCAGCACAATGCGCCTGCGCGTTTTCATTCGCGTGTCATGATCCCCATGTCAGGAGGGGTTCGAGACCCCTCCGTCCTCTCAAGATTTCGGCTCCATGGATCTTCGCAATATCGCCATCATCGCCCACGTCGACCACGGCAAGACCACGCTCGTCGACAAGCTGCTCCAGCAATCCGGCGCCTTCCGTGAAAACCAGCGTGTGGCTGAGCGCGTCATGGATTCGAACGATCTCGAAAAGGAGCGGGGTATCACGATCCTGGCCAAGGCCACCTCGGTGGTCTGGAACGACACCCGCATCAACATCGTCGATACCCCCGGCCATGCCGATTTCGGCGGTGAGGTGGAACGCATTCTCTCCATGGTCGACGGCGTGATCGTGTTGGTCGATGCCGCCGAGGGCCCGATGCCGCAGACGAAATTCGTCGTCGGCAAAGCACTGAAGATCGGGCTGAAGCCGATCGTTGCGATCAACAAGGTGGATCGCCCGGACGCACGGATCACTGAAGTGGTCAACGATGTGTTCGACCTCTTTGCCGCCCTCGATGCCAACGATGACCAGCTCGATTTTCCCATCCTGTACGGGTCGGGCAAGAACGGCTGGATGGCGAATTCGCCGGAAGGCAGCCCGTCCGATGGAATGACGGCGCTGTTCGAGCTCGTTCTGAAGCACGTGCCGCCGCCGACCGTCGAGGAAGGGGCGTTCCGCATGCTCGGTACGCTGCTCGAAGCCAATCCTTATCTCGGCCGCATGATCACGGGTCGCGTCTATTCCGGGTCGATCAGGCCGAACCAGGCCGTCAAGGTCTTGGATAATTCCGGCAAATTGATCGAGACGGGTCGCGTCTCCAAGATCCTGGCTTTCCGGGGCATCGAACGAACGCCGATCGATGTTGCCGAAGCGGGCGACATCGTGGCTTTGGCAGGGCTGTCGAAGTTCAACGTGGCCGACACGGTCTGCGATCCGCAGGTCACCGAAGCCCTGCATGCGCAGCCGATTGATCCGCCGACCCTGTCGATGACCTTCCTGATCAACGACAGCCCGCTCGCCGGCACCGAGGGTGACAAGGTGACGAGCCGCGTGATCCGCGACCGGCTGTTCAAGGAGGCCGAGGGCAATGTGGCGCTTAAGATCACCGAGTCGCCAGGCACGGACGCCTATGTGGTCTCGGGGCGGGGCGAGTTGCAGCTGGCGATTTTGATCGAGACGATGCGCCGCGAAGGGTTCGAGGTAGGTGTTTCGCGGCCGCGAGTCGTCTTTCAGACGGACGAGGCCACGGGCGAGCGGCTTGAGCCGATCGAGGAAGTGGTGATCGACGTCGACGAGGAGCATTCGGGCGTCGTCGTGCAGAAAATGTCGGAGCGTAAGGCCGACATGATGGAAATGCGGCCTTCGGGCGGCAATCGTCAGCGTCTTGTTTTCCATGCTCCGACGCGCGGGCTGATCGGCTATCAGGGTGAACTGATGACCGACACCAAGGGCACCGCCATCATGAACCGGCTCTTCCACAGCTACGCGCCGTGGAAAGGTGAGATTGCCGGCCGCCGCAATGGCGTGCTTCTCTCGACGGACGCGGGCGAAGCGGTGGCTTATGCCATGTGGAACCTCGAGGACCGCGGTCCGATGATGATCGAGCCGGGCTGGAAGGTCTACCAGGGCATGATCATCGGGGAGCACACGCGCGACAACGACCTCGAAGTGAACGTGCTCAAGGGCAAGAAGCTGACCAACATACGGGCTGCCGGCAAGGACGAGGCCGTTCGCCTTACCCCGCCGATCCGTATGACCCTCGAAAAGGCACTGGCGTATATCGAAGAGGATGAGCTCGTCGAAGTCACGCCGAAGTCGATCCGCCTCCGGAAGGTGAAGCTCGATCCCAACGAGCGCAAACGGGCCGAACGCGCGAAGGAAGCCGTTTAGCGGCTGTATTGGATTGCCGCTCTACGGCCTGCACGCCGCGAAAACTGGCGTGCAGGGATGTGGAGGCGAACCTAGCTCAAAATTCCGCTGACGAAGGACGTTTGGGACACGTTTTGACGTAAGACTTGGTCCCATTCACTTCGAAGGTCACGCTTGTCGGGCTGCACCCGCGCCCCAAAGATGTTCTCAAGAAGTCCGGGCGCGACCCGGCTTCGGCATGACCAGAAAACGATCCGGAGCATCGCAACGGAGCTGCGCAACCGGACGGCTCAGGCCGAGGAACTCTTTTCGTCGAAGACATCAAGGCTGCGAAACATCGTCAAGGTTCGGGACCAGGTTTCGAGCGCCCGGGATGCGACGATGAACTTGCGTGCTTCGTCTTCGTAGGCCTGCCAGGCCTTGACCGTGATCGCATGGTGGTCGCCGGTCGGAACATCCGCATCCGGGTTCTTGCCATCCGCCTCGCAGAGGGCACAGGCGACGAGTTCGGTCTGGATGAGGCTTAGATTCAAAAGCATGTCTCCTTCGTTGCGCTTGGTTCAAGGGTGGCGGCCTTGACGTTCACCTTCGGGGTTGCAGCGGGCGGCGCGATCGACCTTCGTGGCGCGAACGCGGCAGGACCATGGTTTGCGATCGGTAGGAATTTGTAAACCCTAACCTGGCCGAGCGGCGATGAAGTGTTGCCGCGAACCGCCACTCCATCCCAGTTAAAGCCTCCAGGAATGGCATCAGGACGGTGCGCGCATGCCGAGCCGCTGTTGGGACGGGCTGCATGTCCGGCCCGCGCGACCAAAACCATCCCGGCAACTTGTCTTTGACAAACCGGCGATATTCAATGTCATACGATCGTATGACATTTGCACTTCCATGCGGAATGACTTCGGACCTGAGGAGGAACGCGCTGTTCTTCAGACCTGCCGGAGTCACAAAACCGTGATGCCTCTTGGTGTCGGGCCAGCGGGAGTGGCGCGTTGCTGCCTTGACCACTGTCTCACCACCGATGAGGAGAGCTGAATTGGCCCCCGAGGCTCCGCCGCGAGAGGGCAACCGCGAGGGAACGCGCCAAGCCTTGATCGATGCTGCGGTTTCGGTGTTCGCGGATCAGGGCTATGCGGCCGGCTCCGTGCGCGCGATTACGCAGCTCGCCCGCGCCAATCAGGCCGCGATCACCTATCACTTCGGAGGCAAGGAAGGTCTTTACCGCGCTGTCTTGCGCACCGCTGTCGATGAGCTCGAAGCCGAAAATACGATCGACGAGAGGCTGATTGCCACGATGGATCGTGAGGAAGCGCTCCGGCTCGTCATTCGGCAGTTCCTCATCCCCCTGAGCCAGCCCCAGCGCCTGGGTCGCTACATGAGGATCTTCGGGCGGGAGGGACTGGACCCGAGTTCGATCTACCTGGCGTTTTTCGAAACCGAGAAACCCAAGCTGGTGAGCTTGGCGGAAATCCTTGTGCGCCGCTTCCTGCCAGAGAATGCGGCGCCGCGCGACGTGGCACTGACGACGTTCTGGCTCCTGCAGCAGCCGATCGCTTTCGTCCGTAGTGCCGGTCGCTTGCGCCAGCCACCGTTCAGCGTGAGTTTCGATGTCGCCGCGATTGACGAGGTGGCCGACCTTCTGGTTCGCCTGGTCATGTCCGGTCTCGGAGGGCGGAGGGCCTGAATCTGCCCTTGGGCCGCCAATCGACCACTCCGAGCACGGTCAAACAAAGGGGGTGAACAGATCCGGTCGCGGAGGGAGCAGCCGGCGAAAATAGGCCCGGCCCTCATCGGAGACCGTACTGTCGCTGCTGAAGAAGCTATCGGGCATGTGGCGTGTTTGCCCGGCCACTTGGTCGAGTGGCACCAGGCGCGGAGCCGTCCGGTCGCCATCGTAATGCAACACGACAGATCCGCTCCGTGTCAGAGCCTGCTCGGCCGCGAAAGCACCCGCCGCATAGGCCTCGGCCCGATCTGTAGCATCGATCGTGCCGAGAAACCCGCGCGGAAGATAGCCGAGCGTGTCGACTCGCGCCCGCGCCTTGGGGAAATGCGTTTTCAAAGCCTTCCCGATCTCAAGACCGAGGTCGCCACCCGTCAATTGGACGTTACCGTGGGCGTCTCGCTCCAGTGCGCCCGCCGCAAGGACCTCGGCCAGCGGCCGACCGGTTTCATCCTGTACGCCCTCCGACATGGCCACGATGCAGCGCCCGAGCCTGCCGTAGACTGCTGCGACATCCGCGACGAAGCTTGACACGACGAAGGGTCGTTCGGGCGCATAGACGAGATGCGGAGCGTCGTCCTCGGTGCGCTGCCAGGCCGTCGGCGCCGCCGTCAGAAACCCGGCATGTCGTCCCATGACGATCCCAACGTAGATGCCCGGCATGGCGCGAAAGTCGAGGTCCACGCTGGAGAAGGCCTGGGCCACGAAAGTGGCAGCCGAGATGAAGCCGGGAACGTGATCGTTGGCGACCAGGTCATTGTCGATGGTCTTGGGAGCATGCACGAACCGGCATGCACTGGTCGATCGCTTGCTCAAAAGATCAAGCGTACCGGCCGTATCGTTGCCCCCGATATAGATGAACGCGCGTGCGTCCAACGCATCGAGGGCGGCCAGGATGGTTGCGCAGGCGCTCGGATCCGGCTTGTCGCGGGTCGACCCCAGCCCGGAATTGGGCGTGTTGCCGAGGCGGGCGAGATCGCTCGCACTCAATTGAGTGAGGTCCACGACATCTTTCGCCATGAGGCCGCGCACCCCGTGGCGGGCGCCTAGGATGCGCAAGGATGCGTCGTTTTGCCGGGCAGCAACAATCGCGCCGCATAGCGTCTGGTTGATCACGGCGGTGGGACCGCCCCCCTGCGCGATGACGATCGACGGCACAGAAACCTCTCGGTGGCGCTGATCCTTTGCCGGAGCGGCGGACAGCTCTTCGCGGATAACACCAAGATCCCTAGCGCGGGACAAGCCGCATCTTCACCATGCACGAATCCCCGGGAGCCAGCGCTGGCCTAGCCGAGGTGACGATCTCACCTCGCCGCATCGTCCGAGGATTTCAGCAAAGCGCCCCAATGACGCCTGAGCGATGCCGTTGTGCTCCACAGCAAAACTTGACTGGGAATTTTGATCACCATCGCATCGATCGCCAATTTATGGACGGTCCTGCCTTTCAGGCTGCTTTTTTACTTCAGGATGATTGATCCACCGAAGTGCACAAAATCGTAATCCACCTCGCCCATCGTTGTTCAATGCGTCCCGTGGCTTGGCGGGGCGAGACCTGGATGCACATAGGTCAGTCGTATGCAGTATTCCGGCAAATCGATTTCTCGCGAGCGTTCCCGGTGAATTCGGACCCGGTCTCCGAGGTGCTAGGCGCGGAAGTCCTTCGCCGGGTCTTTGAATCGAGCGTTGATTGCATCAAGCTCCTTGATCGCGATGGCATCATCCTGCTGGTGAACATCGGCGGCGCCTACTTGATGGATGCTGCCGACCCGAGCCAACTGATCGGGCGGAACTGGCTGCATTTTTGGGAGGGCGCCACTCTGGCTGCGGCGGAAGCCGCACTCGCATCGGCTCGGAACGGGCATGTCGGTCGCAGCAAGGGCTCAGCACCCACATTGAAGGGAATGATGAAGTGCTGGGACAGCCTTGTCACGCCAATGCGGGGACCCGGGGGTGAGGTCGAGCAGATCCTTGTGGTCTCACGGGACGTCACCGATCTTCATCGCCTCAATCAGGAGTTGGAGCTCGAAAAGCGGAGAAGCGATGCGCTTGTGGAGGCGATTGCCCAGGTGGTCTGGCATTCGAACGCTGACCAGACAGGTGCGAGTAGCCCGGATTGGCTCTCCTATTGCGGCATGGCCGATCGCGAAATCGGGTCGGGTGGGTGGTTGGAGGCGGTACATCCCGAAGACCGCGATGCTGTCCGCAAGGTGTGTGAAGCTGCCATCGTGTCGGGAGAGGATTACGAGAACACCTATCGTCTCCGTCATCATTCCGGAACTTGGCGCTGGGTCACGGATCGTGTCGTTCCGGTCTGTGATGAAAGCGGGACGCGTGTCGAATGGGTCGGCCTCGTCATGGACATTCATGATCGTGTCCTAGCCGAAAAGGCATTGCGGGAAAGCGAGGAGCGCCTGCGGCTTGCCGTTCAATCGAGCCGGGTCGGCATTTGGGATGTCGACCTTTTGGACGGCACCCGTCGATGGTCCAATGAACTCAAGGAGATGATGGGTCTGGCGCCTGAGGCCGTCGAAGATGAGGCTCTCCTCATCGAGCGGGTTCATCCAGACGATCGTAACGTCATTCTTGACGCGCATCGCAGCACGTTTTTGCAGACCTCCGGTCTGCCGCAGGTGACGTTCCGCATCATCAGGAAAGACAATGGGGAGATCCGTTGGATCAGGTCATGTGGGCATGCCATCGCCGACGAGCACGGCCACCTCTATCGTCGCATCGGCACCTGGCAGGACCTCACCGACAGCGTTCTGGCGGAACAAAGGCTCTGGCATGCGGCGAACCACGACGCTCTGACATTGCTGGCCAATCGCAATCGGTTCAACGATGTTCTGGCCGCAGCCATGACATTGGCCGAGAGCGAAGAGCCGCTCGGTCTTTTTCTCGTCGATCTCGACGGATTCAAGCGGATCAACGATACACTGGGCCACGCAGCCGGCGACCTTGTTCTGCGAACACTGGCCGAGCGTTTGCGGCAGGAAAGCCCCGTGGGTGCGACGGCCGCCCGCTTGGGCGGCGATGAATTCGCTGTTGTGGCTCCGGGTCTCCAAGGCACCGAGGAGGCGAATGAGCTGGCTGCACACCTCAACAATGTTCTCGCCGAGCCGATCCCGCATCCGTCCGGGCTACTCAGGTGCACTGCCAGTATCGGCATCGCGATCTTTCCCGACGGGGTCGGTGAGCCGAGTGACCTTCTGAAGAACGCGGATTTGGCCCTCTACCAGGCCAAGAAGGCTGGGCCGGGTCAGCACGCCTTGTTCAATGCCGAGATGCGCACCGCCGTCGCCCATCGTGTCGCCGTGCTGAGGCAAGTGGGGCAGGCCCTGATGGACGATGCGATCGCGCCATTCTACCAACCGAAGATTTTTATGGAGAGCGGAGAAATCGAGGGTTTTGAAGCGCTTCTCCGCTGGAATGACGGGTCGGGCTGGCAGGCGCCGGCAGCGATTGAGCACGCCTTTGAAGATCCGACGCTGGCTGTTCAACTTGGCGAGCGGATGATGGATCGTGTCATCGCCGATCTGACGGGCTGGCGGAAACTTGGCCTGAACATCGGCAGGATCGCGGTCAATGTCTCGGCCGCAGAATTCTCCAAGAGCGACATGGCGAACAGGATCTTGGCAAAACTCGATCGGGCGGGTCTGTCGCCGGGTGATCTCGACATTGAGGTGACGGAATCGGTGATCCTGGGCACACAGGCGACGCATGTGGGACACGCCTTGCGTCGGCTTCATACGCAAGGCGTCTCCATCGCACTCGACGATTTTGGAACCGGCTACGCCTCGCTTACCCATCTCCGGCAATATCCGTTTGACTGGCTCAAGATCGATCGTTCCTTCGTCCGCGATCTGGAGGTCGACGCCAATGCCGACGCGATCGTGTCGGCCGTCATCGGTCTCGCGCATGGGATGTCGCGCCGTGTGGTAGCTGAAGGCGTCGAAACGGTTTCCCAGCTCGATATTCTGCGACGGCGCGGATGCGACGTCGTGCAAGGGTACCTCGTGTCCCGGCCGATGCCGGCGAGCCGCGTTCCCGCGTTCACTCGGCGCTGGGTGGGTTTCGATGAGAGTTTTCGGAAGACCACAGAACTTTCATGCGCCTAGTGCGCGCGGTGACGATGGTCTCGTGCCGACGCGAGGATTGAGCCAAGCACATTGGCTATGCTACGCTTGATGGCCGGACGGGCGTCGCTATTGCTGACATGATTTGGCACCAAGCTGGAACTCCTTGGCGGCGAGGCAGGATGTGACGGACAACTTGGTTCATCTGAGGGCGGAGATGTCCGGTCTTCAGGAGGCAGCACCGGCACCGCTCTTCGACCTGATCGAACTCATGTTCTTCGCGTATCGGGACTTTGTCGGCGATGCCGACCGCCTGCTCGAAGCCTATGGCTTCGGTCGCGCGCATCATCGCGTTCTGCATTTCGTCAGCCGCCGGCCGGGGCTGACGGTCGCCGAACTGTTGGACATCCTTCAGATCACGAAGCAAAGCTTGGCTCGCGTCATGAAGGAACTGCTCGACGGCGGCTTTGTGACGGCGCATGCGGGGCTGACTGATCGTCGGCAGCGTCTGCTCTTCGTGACGCCCACTGGCGAAGGTTTGGCGAATAGTCTCGCCCGCCTGCAATCGGAACGATTCAGGCGGGCTCTCGCCGATCTGCCGCCCGGCGCTGAGGAGGCCGCCAGCCAGTTCCTGTTCGCCCTTGTGGATCGTGAAGCGCGTGCCGGAGTCGCCGCGATCGTGTGGCCCGAGGGCATTCGGTCGGCAAGGCTCGGACGGCGATGAGCGAACGGGGGGGCGATCTCGACGTGACGGCGGCGGGACTCAAAGACGATGCGCCGCATCTCCTTCTCGTCGATGACGATCGCCGCATTCGTGAGCTTTTGGCGCGGTTCGTGGCCAAGGATGGCTACCGGGTGACGCTGGCCAGCAACGCCGACGAGGCTAAGAGCCATCTCAAGCACTTCGCCTTCGATCTCATCGTCCTCGACGCCATGATGCCCGGCCAAAACGGCTTTGACTTCGCCACCGAACTTCGCCGTAGCTCCGATGTGCCGATTCTGATGCTGACGGCGCGGGCCGACGCCGACGACCGCGTGCGCGGCTTCGAAGCCGGAGCGGACGACTATCTGACGAAGCCCTACGAGCCACGCGAACTCCTGCTTCGGATCGCCTCCATCCTGCGCCGCTCCGTGCCGCGCGTCGCCAAAACCGACCAGCCGATGGTTCATTTTGGCGATTTCTCGTTTCAAGTCGATCGGGGTGAGTTGCGGCAGGACGATACGCTCGTCCGGATTACCGAACGCGAGCGCGACATTCTCGCCGTGCTGGCGGCTGCCAGGGGAGAGACCGTGTCGCGCGAGACCTTGGCGGGCTCGGCCGGGCCGGCGAACGAGCGCACGATCGACGTCCAGATCAATCGCCTCAGGCGTAAGATCGAGGCCGACCCGGCGGAACCGGTCCACCTACAGACCGTCAGGGGGGTTGGCTATCGCCTGGTCGTCAATTCCTAGAACAGGGAGACCTCAACGCGTCGGGATCCTCGTCAGAGACATCTGGCACGGCTGGCTCGCGACCAAACGCCTCTTCGCCGACGCGATGCCGAAACGGCTCTACTCGCGAGCCCTGTTGATCGTGGTGATCCCGGTCGTTCTGCTGCAATGCGTGATCGCGTATTTCTTCATGGAAAAGCACTGGCAGGCCGTGACGTACCGGCTTTCGGTGGCGTTGACGCAGGACATCGCCGCGCTCGTCGACCTCCACCGTAGTTTCCCGCCCGAGAAGGGCGATGAGATCCTGGAACGGATCGCCTTTGAGCGGCTCGGCCTCGATATCGACATCCTCCCCAAACAGCCGCTCCCGCCCCCCCTGCCGAAGCCTTTCTTCTCGTTGCTCGACAATTCGCTCTCGGCTGAGATTCGCAAGCAGATCGGGCAGCCATTCTGGATCGACACGGTCGGACGCTCCAGCATGATCGAGATCCGCATCCAGATGGACGATGCGGTGCTGCGCGTGCTGGCCCGGCGAAGCGCCGCCTATGCGTCCAATTCCCATATCTTTCTTCTCTGGATGCTCGCGACATCCATTGTCCTTCTAGCGATCGCCATCGCGTTCCTCCGCAATCAGATCAAGCCCATCCTCCGGCTCGCGACCGCGGCCGAAAATCTCGGCAAGGGCCGAATGGTCGAGTTCCGGCCGAGCGGTGCTGTCGAAGTGCGGCGGGCCGGATATGCCTTCCTGGAGATGAAACGCCGGCTGGAGCGCTCGATGGAACAGCGCACCACGATGTTGAACGGCGTCAGTCACGACCTGCGGACGATTCTCACGCGCTTCAAGCTGTCGCTGGCGCTCATCGCGGACGGGCCCGATGCCGTCGAAATGGAAAATGATATCGACGAAATGAACCGGATGCTGGCTGCCTATCTGGCCTTCGCGCGCGGCGATGCGGGCGAGGTCTCGGCCACGATCGACATGGGAGTCCTGCTTCACGAGTTGAAGGCGGACGCGCATCGCCAAGGCCATGCGGTACAACTTGACATCAGCGGCGAGACTGCGGTTGCGGTGCGTCCCGACGCATTTAAGCGGTGCCTTGCCAACCTGATCGGCAATGCGCAACGCTATGGGAGCAGGATCGAACTCCAGGCCGTTCGCGACAATCGCTTCCTTACCCTCCATGTGGACGATGACGGCCCAGGCATTCCGGTCGAGAAGCGTGACGACGTGTTTCGGCCGTTTTACCGCCTCGACGAGTCGCGCAATCAGGACGCCGGCGGGACAGGACTGGGTCTCGCCATCGCGCGCGACATCGCCCGATCACATGGGGGTGACATCATCTTGAGCGAGGCCCCGATCGGTGGCTTGCGGGCGACGGTCAGAATTCCTCTCTGAGCCGATGGTTCGGCAAGCCCGGTTCAGGTTCCCTCCTTGCTCGGGCGCTTTTCAGCCGCGATGGCATCGGATGCGATCCGGTCCAGGACATCGTCAGGCAAGTCGATCCCCGAGAGGCGCCAAGTGAGGCCGCTCAGCCGCAGATGAATTCCATAATCCTGCTCACCGCCTTGCCGCTCCGTGGGAACAGAGAAGCGGAAGCTTGCGAGCCCGTCGAAATACGAGCTGAAGAGAACATGGATGAAATGTGCGGCATAGATGGATTGTAGGGTCGGGACGCTGCGGTCGATCGCCACAGTCCGGTTCTCGATTGTGATCTGCCCAATCCGACCTTGTGCGAGCAGAGTGGCCAGAGCGTCAGGGGCGAGCAATTGATTGAGATAGGGGTCCGCCAATGTGGCGCCGACGGAGGTCGCGAGGCTTCTCTGCCACCCGCCCATCTTGTCGGCGCGACCACTTTTTTTGAGGTAGGCCGATACAATCTGTCGCGCCAGTGATCGTTTGAGCGCTGGCGCATTGATCCGCTGCGTCAGGGCTTCGGCATCGTGCATCGCCGCGGCCTCGGCCAATTCATAGGCTCCCGCGTAAGGCCATAGCCAGTAGGCGACCGCTACAACGATCACGCTAGCCGGTATCCAAAATCGACGCATCGGATCGTGTACCTTTCCACCGGGCGGCCTTCGGCAAGCGCGGGTTGGTTCATCTGCGAGCCGACCGCCCAGGCCGCTGCGATAGGCGGCGATGTTGCAAAGGGGATCGGGAAGCACAGGCTTGTCCTATAAGGGCGTGTCATTCCCGTGGCAGCCAGAAAGGCTGCAGTTCACCTAGGCGCACTCCTCTTCGATGTCTCTACCGGTCGAAGTCCCGATCACCCACGCGAAGGCCGATGGCAGGCCGGGAGCTACGCGCATCCCGGCTGTGGATTGCCTGCGCGGCGCTGCGCTGGGCGGCATGATCCTCTACCATTTGACCTGGGATCTTCATGCTTTCGACCTTTCGCCTATAGATCCCGGAACGTCTTTGGTGCCGCGACTGTTCGGTCACGGCGTAGCCACCGTGTTCCTCGGACTTTCAGGGTTCGGGATCGCTTTGGCTCAGCGGCGCGGCTTCAGGCTCGGCCAAGTGGCGCGCCGCTTGGGGGCCATCGCGGCAGCCGCCGCGACGGTCACCCTGGTCACGATGAGCGTGGTGCCCGGCGGGACGATCTGGTTCGGCATTCTTCACTGCATCTTGATCACGAATATTGTCGCACTCGTGCTGCAGCGGGTCTCGAATTTGGTGCTGGTCACGCTTGGGGTGCTTGCGGCAACGATCCCTTTGGCTTTGCCGGCTGCCCTTGGAGGCGCCGGCTGGGCTTGGACTGGACTCTCCGACACCTCGCCCGCCACGCTCGATTTCCGCCCGCTTCTGCCGTGGCTGTCTCCCGTTCTGATCGGCATGGTGGCCGGCAGAACGCATCTCGTGGATTGGATGGCAAGGTTCTCCCCGAGACCCGCCATATATCGCGTCCTTGCAACGGGAGGACGCCATAGTTTGCTGGTCTACCTCCTGCACCAGCCTTTTCTAATCGGCTTACTGATCGCCCTCTATGGCTTGCCGGAGACCGGCCTTACGCCCACAGTCCTGCTCTCACGGCCCCGACAGGCTGCTGAGTTCCTCCAAGCCTGCGAAAAGGGGTGCGTCGCTCAGGGCCGGGATGAACAGCTTTGCAGCGCAACGTGCCACTGCGTTTTAACGGCCACCCTTGCGCATCCAGCCCTCAGGCAGTCACTTACCCGTTCAGCTCCAGATGCGATGCGCACCTATATTGCGGAATGCCAATCTCCTCCGTAAGACGGGGTCGCGGAAAGTTTCAGGTCCCTGTTTTCTGTTCGAGCTGTTTCATCAGTTCCAAAAACCGATCTGGCACTGGCTGTTTGGCAACATCATCAAAGACAGCCCGCAATTGCCGCCCGATGAACTGCTGCATGTCGGACGAGACAGGCTTTGGAGCAACGTCGCTCCCCTCATCTTCGTCGACATCAAGCTCCTCCGCATGCACTGCCGTGTCGGTCACGACCACGCCCGCTTCATCGAGCGGTCGCACCGCCTCACCGCGGGCAGCTCCGGATTGCTCCGTCCCACCATTACTTTTGTCCCTCATCCGAAGCTCCAAACCCCCGACAAACGGCCCCAACCTTGCGGCGGGGACGTCCTTACCCTATCCTGGCGCCCGGCGCGAAGGGGAATGCCATGCACAACCACCGCGTCGATCCATCTCATAACGCAAGTGCAAAATTATGGTTCCGCTTTGGAACTATAATCCTTCAAAGTCGTTATGAGCGGGGCTTTTTTGGATCTTAGAGAGTTGTCGATGTCGATATCCCAGGCGATCGCGCCACATTTGCCCCATTTGCGACGCTTCGCGCGCGCGTTGACGGGAAGTCAGCGAAGCGGCGATGCCTATGTGGTGGAAACGTTGGAGGCCATCGTGGCCGATCCAGACGGGTTCGGGATCGGCGACGACGCTAAGACTTCGCTTTATCGGCTGTTCCTCAAGCTCTGGGGTGTGGTCTCGGTGAACAATGCACCTGACGCAGGTGTGGCCATGCCGGATGAGATCGGAACCAGCCGGCGTCTTGAAGCGATCTCTCTGCGTCCCAGGATCGCATTGCTGCTGACGGCGCTCGAAGGATTTTCGGTCGCGCAAGCGGCAGCCACGCTGACATGCTCGCAAGCCGACGTGAAATCGCTGCTCGACCAAGCCAATGCCGAGATCGCGGCCCAAATCTCCACGGATGTGTTGATCATCGAAGACGAGCCGCTTATCGCGCTCGACCTGCAAAACCTGGTCGAGGAGCTTGGGCATCGTGTGATCGATGTCGCACGCACCCATCGCGAGGCCCTTGCAGCGATCCAGACCCAGAGCCAGCCGGGATTGATTCTGGCGGATATTCAACTCGCCGACGGCAGTTCAGGGCTTGAGGCGGTCAATGAAATCCTTGAGAGTTTCGAGGTGCCGGTGATTTTCATCACGGCTTACCCGGAGCGTTTCCTCACCGGTGCGCCGCCCGAGCCCGCCTTCCTGATCGCCAAGCCTTTCAGCGTGGACACGCTGCGGGCTGTGATCAGCCAAGTGCTGTTCTTTGACCGGAAGTCCCGCCGACGTCCCGAGCGGAGCACCGCCATTCCTGCGTGACTAGCGGCCTCGTGGGGTCGAATGCCCGGGTAGCAGTGGAGTTGGCCTTGGGCCGGCCCCTTGCATGCGTATCTCCTCAGTTTTGACCCAAGAAAGAACGCGCGCGGGCGGTCGGACAAGAAACGACGCTTCGCCAAAAGTGCTTTTCGGCATGCCTGGCCGCGCGAGCGGTTCTTAGGTCCAAGTCTGTCGCGGCCAGGGCACCACGTTTCTTCCAAACAGAGATAGTTCCCTGCGACTGATGCTGGCTCGCTCAGGCTAATGAGAGGCAAGTCAAGCCCCGAGCAGGGCTATTTAAAGATACCACCCTGCTCTTTGCAATAACCTTACCGGACATGTTCCGCGTCTCGCGACCCGCGATTTCTGACGGCGAAATGGGCTGCATTAAAAACCCGCAACGGCTAGGGGCTGCCGTTGCGGGTTCTTTAATGCAGCCAAGCGATGGGAGGGGAATACATCTGCCTGACCACGGGGTGAAAACGTAATCCGCCTCGACAAGTTCCCACGCTTGACGCGGCCCGCAGGTCTGAAAACCACCGTTCGTCGCGCTGTCCACAACTACCGGAGAACCGTGTGATCCCAGCCGTGCAATCGCCGCGAACTTGGCGCTATAGTTGAATCACAAGTGATTCGCAGTTCTGACAAAGCAGGCCGTCATGCGCGGCAGGTGAGCTACAGAGTTGCTGGCGTCCTGCATTGATTTTTACGCTTTCGCAGGCGGTTCATGGTGTGGCGGTGCGCTTCGTACCGCAGATTCGGGTGGGATGTTGAATGTCGCTTCATCAGATCGAGCCGGATCGGGCCGAGCATCCCGTCGATGTTGTGGAGCGTCTTGCTTCACTGCACGACTGGTCGTTCGATCGCGATAACCAGGATGAGATCTCGATTTCCGTCAAGGGTAAGTTGTCCGATTACCATGTGGCCTTCACGTGGTTGCCGGATCTCGAGGCTCTCCATGTGGGCTGCGCCTTCGACCTGAAAGTGCCGGAAAGGCGCAGGGCAACGATCCTTCACCTCATTTCGCTGATCAATGAGCATCTTTGGATTGGCCACTTCGATCTTTGGACCGGCGAGGATGTGGTGATGTTCCGCCATTCATTGCTTATGGCGGGCGGAGCGGATCCGGACGGACGTCAGTGTGAGGCTATTCTGAAGACGGCCGTGACGGCCTGCGATCGCTATTATCAGGCGTTTCAATTTGTACTTTGGGCCGGAAAATCGGCACGGGAGGCTCTGGACGGGGCCATGTTCGAGACCGAGGGAGAAGCGTGATTCAAAGTGCCGCATCAGATCCCTTGCTTCGCAGTGATCGTTTCGAGGGAACGATCATGCTCGCCGGAGCAGGTCAGATGGGCGGCGCACTGCTCGAAGCGTGGCTCGATGTGGGCATCGACCACCGATGCCTGACGGTTTTGGAGCCGCGCCCGTCAGGGCCATTGGTGGAGCGCCTCGATCGTGCCGGGATTGTCCTCAACCCGCTTGCAGGGACGCGGCCTTCGCCAGACGTTCTTGTTCTTGCAGTCAAGCCCCAGATGCTTGAACGGGCCGCGCCAGACCTTCTGCCTTACGCTCAACCCGGAACTCTCCTCATCTCGGTGCTGGCTGGAAAAACCATCGCGGACCTTCGGCGCGCTCTGCCGGATGTGGGTTCGATTGCGCGAGCCATGCCGAATACACCCGCTGCGATCCGTCGCGGCATAACCGGCGTGGCGGTGGACGCCGCCGTAAATGAAAATCAGAAGGCGGCCATCCAGTTCTTGTTGGCCGCCGTTGGCGAGGTCGAATGGCTGGCTGATGAAAACCTGATCGACGCCGTAACGGCCGTGTCAGGGTCAGGGCCCGCTTACGTGTTCTACCTGACCGAGTGCCTGGCCAAGGCTGGCGAAGCCGTAGGTCTCGAAGCCGCCGTCGCCATGCGCCTTGCGCGTGCGACCGTCGAGGGCGCCGGAGGCTTGATGGCGGCCCGTCCAGGAGATACCTCTGAGATGCTGCGCCGGAATGTGACATCGCCTGGCGGAACGACGGCGGCGGCACTGGACGTCCTGATGATGGACACGGGCGGTTTGCCAATGCTCATCTCGGCCGCGGTTGCGGCAGCTCATCGCAGGGCCGCCGAACTGTCCGGCTAATGCCTCATGCGATGCCCGCGGTGCCTGCCCCTTGCGTAATCCGATACCGATGCGCGACATTGCTCGGGAATGCTGGCCGGAGGACCTGAGATCGGTCGGTCATCGTTAGGGCAGGAAAGCGGAGACAAACAGCATGCCGGATACCGTTGCCCCCAATGCCGCGAAGCCGGAAGACGCGCCGCACCGTCCTTCCCCGCGCGACGCCATCATCGAAGCCTTGTTCGAGCTTGCGGCTGAACGGGAATGGAAAGACATTTCCATATCCGATATCGCCACAAGAGCAGGGGTTTCGCTCGCTGACTTCCGGGATGCCTTTCCGTCCAAGGGGGCGATCCTTGGGGGATTCTCCCGCAGGATCGATCGCGCCGTCTTGGAGAAGACGTCAGACGATTTGAAAGACGAAGGGCCGAAAGAACGCCTTTTCGATGTGTTGATGCGCCGGCTCGACGCTATGGCGCCTTACCGCCTCGGCCTCGAAGGCATCTCCGATTGGCTCCGCCGTGATCCCATTGCGGCCGCCGCGCTGAACAGGACAGCGGTCAATTCCATGCGTTTCATGCTCGAAGCCGCAGGCATCGATACGGAAGGCCAGGCGGGCGCTTTAAAGGTTCAGGGTCTTGTGGTGGCTTGGGCTCGGATTGTTTCCGTGTGGTTGAAGGATGAGGATCCGAGCCTCTCGAGCACAATGGCCGCGCTCGACCGCGAATTGGTCCGTGGCGAAACGTTTGCGGCGCGTGTTGATGATCTTGAGCGACTGGCAACACCATTCCGATTGTTGGCGCGAGGCGTGATGAACGCGGGGCAGCGGATGCGGGCTCGGGCAAAGCGAAACGGTGACATCAAGGCGAGTGCGGACGCTCAATCAAGATAACGACTGCTCGCCGGCTTCATCTTTTGGGCGAAGGAGATTGCCGTCGCTATGGACGGCGCGGGTGATCAATCGGTTGCTTCGCCCGGAGAGCCAGTTTTCATCCTGGAGTGCCGAGGCGGGGTTGCTTTCCCGTTCAGATCCTCCTAGTTACATCCGCGCTGCAGTGCAGGCCGCCATAGCTCAGTTGGTTAGAGCGCTAGATTGTGGATCTAGAGGTCCCCCGTTCGAGCCGGGGTGGTGGTACCAAAGCAGTCTATCTTTCCGCAGGATGAGCTGAACAGACAGCCAGCTCGATATCCTGGGAGACCTTCCTACGGTACTGTCCCCCCGGGCGAACCGCGTTGTAGCGGTTTCGGCTTGTTAACGGAGCTTCAGATAGCGAGAGGCAAAGTCCCCGGCTTGGCTCGCTGATCGCGTATTCGGTTCGAGGGCATCGCCTGTTCGAGTTATTGGCGGAGATCATCGCCCCGGTGCGGCCAGTCATCGGAAATGTTGAGTGCCGCACTCCCGTTCTATCCTGCGGTCGCCACAGAACCCCCAGCCCAGAGCATCATCGAGGAGTTAGCCTCGTCCCTAATTGAACCTCAGTCGACTGCACCTTGCGGAAAGCATTTGGTTGTTGCGGGTGTCCGGTTTAACGCCGACACCACTTGTGGTTTCGATGCTCGGCGTTGAGCAGTCTCCTCGGATTTGATTTTTACCCGGAGCCGAGGCTCACGACCCCTTGTCAATTGACACCAATGCTCGTAGCGCGCCACCCCACATTGCAATTTCGCCCAAGCATTGCCCGTGAGGTTTGGTCAAGGATTCCCTATGTCTTCACGCTGAGCAGTCTTGTGCGGCGGCACTCAACTGTACCTCCTCGAAGGCTGATCATTGAGTGGCTGACATTGCATTACAGCGTCACAACGTACCTGATCATGTGCCGCAACCCGCCTTGGCGACTCGCTGTCTTGCGCTGCAACATTGCGTGTTTGCCTGATCGAATTCGTAGCCTGAACAAGACTGGAACGCCCGGCCCAGCGGCTTTATCTGTGATTCGAGGCCGCGACAGTGACCCGCCGATCATCGTTTCAGCAATGAGGACCTTGATTGATGAGGCGATACTCACACGAGCCGGCCATATCCGGTATGTTGTCGCAACTTTCTTTCACATACTTGCCTAAATAGAGTTCCGGCGCTTGCGAAATGCGTGAAACAGATCTATCTACTTAAAAGGAAACGCGGAGAGGATCATGTCGGAAGTGAATACAGAGGTTGAATTCATCGAAATGGCTGCTGACATCGTGTCGGCGTTTGTGAGCCATAATTCTGTTCCAGCCGGTGAATTGCCGACCCTGATCCACTCGGTTCATTCAGCGCTTCAAAAAATCGCCGGAACAAAAGCTGAAGAGCCGGTTGAACAGATCAAGGCGCCTGCGGTGCCGATTAAGAAATCGATCGCCGACGATTACCTTATCTGTCTCGAAGACGGTAAGAAATTTAAGTCGCTGAAGCGTCACTTGAGGACGCAGTACAACATGTCCCCGGTCGAATATCGTGAAAAGTGGGGGTTGAGCGGCGATTATCCAATGGTTGCTCCGAACTATGCCCGTGCTCGCTCTGCGCTCGCGAAGGAGATGGGGCTTGGACAGCAGAGGAAAAAGGCCCTCACGCTTCGCGCGGCTGTTGCTCCCGCTCAAGAAGTTTCCGCGCCAATTGCTGAGCCGAAGAAAGGGCGTGGACGCCCGAAATCGGTGAAGAACGCCGCTTAATCACAAGTGTCTTAGTTAGCTGAGCGCGCCGCGAAAGCCGGCGTGTTTAGTTTGTTTTGGAGAGAGGGACGACGGATCATCTGGTCTATCGTCTATCTTGCGGACTACTGGCGTCCTGATGCTGACCTCATCTGGTGTGCTGGACTTACCGAACCTCAGCCGCCTTGTTCCCGATGGCTCTTGAAACACCTTGAGTGTCGATAGAGGCGCCAGTCAAATTCGTTCTTTAAAAGGTCGCTCGCTCGGATCTCCGCGAGTATGTTCCGCCGTCTCCACGAGATATCGGCTGTCCGATCGTTCTTGATGAGTTTTGGCTTGTCTTATGAGACCAAGGTTCGTTATCCGCCACTCAGGCACGGATAAGTCATAGACGGATGAACCTTAGCGCAGGTGGGAAGGAGGCAGACTGACAAAGCCGGACTTCCATAGGCTTATTCTTTTACGGCCGATCACAGCTTAAAACAGGGACGCTAGCGATATGCAATGCTGGCATTGACGAAGGAACCGCCATCCGACAGGGATGTCGAACAACGTGTCAAGCTGCTGCGAGAGAGGGCTTACTCTTAGGAGGACGCTTTTGCCGCAAAATGAATCAGCTAACTGGACTCAGAAGAAAAATTACGTGGGTTTGTGGATAGCTCGCCCTACAGAACCAACGATCCTGCGTGAAGGAAAAATCCTCACACGAAGCTCACGCTTACCCGGCCGGCATTCCCTTGAACCGTGCCTCTTGTGGTCATCAAGACTGATGAGAGGCGACATTCACGGTGGACAGTGGACCGCACGGACTTTTCGACGAAGCGCAACAAAGCAAAGTCAGGACCGAGGTTTCACGGGAGCATGGGTCGTTTCCGCGCAAACTAGCCTTCGGTTTACCTAGACGCGGTCAGACGTCGAGGTCCTGACCGGATTCAGCGCTTCGTTCGCCCTCGATTGAACAGCGTCTTCGTCCTGATGTGGTCCAAAGCCTGGGTTTGAATGTCGATATTCGAGCTTCGCCCAACCGCTCATCAGCGAGTGGTGCCACGCGGTGATCAACCAGCCAGACGAGACAACCCGTCGCTGGCCGCCTGATTCTGCGGATCAAGCACCTTGGCGTGTGAGAAGGCTTCTCGCGCCTTTGTGGCATTGCCGGTCTTCTCATAGCAGAGGCCCAAGCCGGCCCACGCGTCTGCGTTCTTGGTGTCGACGTTCAAAGCGGCGTTGTAATCTTCGATCGCCGCCGCGTATTTGCCGGTGGCGGCCAGGCTTTGCGCTCGTGCTTGGTAAGGCGCCGCCGCGAAGGGATCGCGATCGATCGCATTGTCAAAGTCGCTGATGGCCAGAGCCTGCTCGTTTTCCTTTTGATGGATCAGGCCGCGCGCATGGAACGCCTGCGCCCCCTCCGGGTACAGCTTGATGGCCTGATTGAGATCGTTCAAAGCCTGTTCCAGGTGACCCTGCGACCGGAGCAGGTTACCGCGGCCCAGATAGGCCGGAGCGTGGTTCGAATTGGCCTGAATGGCTTGATTGAAGTCTGCGAGCGCGAGGTCGTCTCGCCGCGTCTGGCGGTACGCCAAGGCACGATTGGTGAAGGCAGCGGCGTTGCCGGGATTCAATTGAACCGACTTGGTGAAATCCGCGATGGCGTCGGCGAAATCGCCTGTCCGCGCATAAGCCGTGCCGCGTGTATTATAGGCCTCGGAATCGCTTGGATTCCGTTTGATGACCTCGGTCAACGAAGCGATGTTGACAGAGGTTTCCTTGCTGGCCGGCTGAACTTCCGCAATGCCCGCGCCCGGCGTGCCGATCGAGCCAACGGTTTCGCACCCGGCCAGACCCAAAGCGGCCGCGACGGCCCCAAGAAGCAGAACACGGCGGCGCCACTCGGCCAATACTGGAATTCCCTTATACGTTCCTGAGAAATCCGTCCGCACGACGATCATCTCGTGTCTCTCGCTTAGATCTTTGGGTGACGAGCACCGATGAGGCTGCGCGCAGATGTCGACTGACCTGACAATGGGGCGACACTGGGACAATCAGGCGTCCTGAGGAGGGCGGCTGATCGCTTAACAAGAGGTGTCGCAAAATGGTTACGATTTACCTAAGTCCACAAAAGCAAAACCTCCAGCGAAGAGCTGGAGGTTGAAATGGCGAAGACCTGCGAATTGGGAAAGCCGGCGAGCTTCAGCGTGGCACGCCAGCACCGAGCAGCGGGCGAGGCTTCATCGGCAGCAACCCTTCGCGCTGCAACTTTTTGCGAGCAAGCTTTCGGGCACGCCGCACGGCCTCGGCAGATTCGCGTACCCGCTTCTCGGACGGCTTTTCGTAATGGCCGCGCAGCTTCATTTCACGGAAGATGCCTTCACGCTGCATCTTTTTCTTGAGAGCCTTGAGAGCCTGATCGACGTTGTTATCGCGAACGAGAACTTGCAAGCGTGGACCCTTGAAGAGCGATACGCGACGACCATCGCGTTGGTTGAGGAATTATGAAGGGACGGAAAAAAGCTCCGCCCCCAGAGGCTGGTCCGTTAGCAGGGTTGTTGCTCGCTGTCCAGCCAAGTTGCCGCTGCTGCGGGCTTTTCGATAGCCCGTGTGATTTTGGCCGCTCCGGATGAGACAAGCGTCCAATTCATGCCGGACACCGTGAGGAAGCGTGGGCGCCACCCCACCTCTGCAGCCAGCCGTGATTTGACGAGCCTCTAATGGATACGCTCTGGTTTAGCCCTTCGCCGGCTGAAGCTTGGCGTCGGACATAAGAGTCGCTGCGCTCGGCATCTTTCAACGTCTTGCGATCTTGGCCGGTAACAGGCGCTCCGCTTCTGGTGCAAGGCTTGTTCGTTCTGTGCGGATCTGGTATGGGCAGCGCCTTGATGAGAGATTCAACGATCTCCATATCAAACCGATAAGCAAATATTCCCGCTCGCCGGTCCGCGCCGGCCCACCCTTCAGGGTGGAGGACGTTCAGTTTCGAACGCCATCGGCAACACGGGAATCCTGTCAACACCAACCGCCGGCGCTGCCCGATCGGGCACTCCAGGAGAGTATATGTCCGCAGTTTACGCTGAACGCGCCCCAACGCGCGAAGACTTCGCCGCAATGCTGGATGAGAGCTACGGCAAGAACGATGCTTTCGAAGGCACCGTGGTGCGTGGCACCATCGTGGGCATCGAAAAGGATGTTGCGGTTGTCGATATCGGTCTCAAGACTGAAGGTCGCGTGCCGCTCAAGGAATTCACGAGCCAGGGCCGCGAGGCTTCGCCGAACATCGGCGACATCGTCGAGGTGTACCTGGAGCGCGTCGAGAATGCGCTCGGCGAAGCCGTCATCTCCCGCGACAAGGCCCGCCGCGAAGAGAGCTGGGTGAAGCTCGAGAAGGCGTTCGAGAAGCAGGAAAAGGTCGAAGGCGTCATCTTCAACCAGGTGAAGGGTGGCTTCACAGTCGACCTCGATGGCGCCGTGGCGTTTCTGCCGCGATCCCAGGTCGATATCCGTCCCGTACGCGACGTGTCGCCCCTCATGGGTGTTCCGCAGCCCTTCCAGATCCTGAAGATGGATCGCCGGCGCGGTAATATTGTCGTGTCGCGCCGCACGGTTCTCGAAGAGTCCCGCGCCGAGCAGCGTCATGAGATCGTGGCCAACCTCGAAGAGGGTCAGGTCATTGACGGCACGGTCAAGAACATCACCGATTATGGTGCGTTCGTGGACCTCGGCGGCATCGATGGTCTGCTGCATGTCACCGATATCGCCTGGCGTCGCGTCAATCACCCGACCGAGGTCCTGACGATCGGCCAGACTGTTCGCGTGAAGATCATCAAGATCAATCACGAGACGCACCGCATCTCGCTCGGCATGAAGCAATTGCTGGACGATCCGTGGCAGGGCATCGAGGCCAAGTACCCGATCAACGCCAAGCTTTCGGGCCGCGTTACCAACATCACCGACTACGGCGCCTTCGTGGAGCTGGAGCCGGGGATCGAGGGCCTCATCCACGTGTCGGAAATGTCGTGGACCAAGAAGAACGTTCATCCCGGTAAAATCGTCGCGACGAGCCAGGAGGTGGAAGTCCAGGTCCTCGAAGTGGATCCGATCAAGCGCCGCATCTCGCTCGGCCTCAAGCAGACCCTGGCAAACCCCTGGGAAAGCTTCGCCGAACGCTATCCTGTGGGCTCCGTGGTCGAAGGCGAGGTCAAGAACAAGACCGAATTCGGCCTCTTCATCGGTCTCGACGGCGATGTGGACGGTATGGTCCATCTGTCCGATCTCGACTGGAACCGCCCCGGCGAACAGGCGATCGAGGACTTCAAGAAGGGCGACATCGTCCGGGCCCAGGTTCTCGATGTCGATGTCGAGAAGGAGCGTATTTCGCTCGGCATCAAGCAGATGGCCGGCGACGCCTTGGTCACCAAGCCCGGTGAAGACGCTGCTCCCGGCGACTCGCTCCGCAAGGGACAGGTCGTGACCTGCGAGATCATCGAGGTCAAGGAAGGTGGCGTCGAGGTCAAGATCGCTGGCTCCGACTTGACGACTTTCGTCAAGCGCGCCGAGCTTGCTCGCGATCGCAACGATCAGCGTCCCGATCGCTTCGCGGTCGGCGAGAAGGTCGATGCCCGCATCACTCTGCTCGACCGCAAGGCCCGCAAGATCGCTGTGTCGGTTAAGGCACTGGAAATGGCGGAAGAAAAAGAAGCCATTGCCCAGTTCGGGTCGGCCGACTCGGGTGCCTCGCTCGGCGACATTCTTGGTGCGGCGCTCAAGAAGCAGCGCGACGCGCAGAGCTGAACCTGAACCAGCCGCTGACGCGGCTGCACAAAACCGTTACCGCGCGGAGCCTCTCCGCGCGGTTTTCTTTTGCGCCTGAGACAGACTGGCTATGACACGTGCCCTCGGCATTGATTTCGGCACGACCAATTCGGTCGTGGCTCTTCTGCAGGACGACGGCCGCGTGACCAACGTGACCTGGCCTTCACAGGCGGGTCCCGTCGATATTTTCCGAACCGCGCTTTACTTCTGGAGCGAGGGCCGTGCCCCGCGCGTCGAGATCCGCCATGTCGCCGGACCGCAGGCGCTGGACCGTGCGCTCGCCGGCACCGGGGAAGGGCGGTTCATCCAGTCGATCAAGACCTATCTGGCAAGCCGCGCCTTCTCTGAGACGCGGCTCTACGCCAAGCGGTTTTCGATCGAGGCTCTTGTCGGGACGTTTCTCAGCGAATTGTCCGCTGACTTCGGAGACCTCAAGGCGCGGTCGCTTCCAGTGGCGGCGGGGCGGCCGGTCGTGTTCGCCGGCGAACTACCCGACGAAGATCTGGCCGTGACGCGCCTGACCGAAGCTTACCGGCTCGCCGGCTTCGGGACGGTCGATCTGGCCTACGAGCCACTGGGCGCCGCCTATTGGTATGCTCGCCAGCTCAAATGTGATGAAACCGTGTTGGTGGCCGATTTCGGCGGCGGTACGAGCGATTTCTCGGTGATTCGCTTCACGCATCCAAAAGGGCAGCTGGTGGCCGATGCGCTGGCCCATACCGGGGTCGGCGTCGCGGGTGACACGTTCGACTACCGGCTTGTGGATCACCTCGTCGCGCCGCAACTCGGCAAAGGGTCTCGCTACCGCTCCTTCGACAAGAGCCTGCCGTTCCCCGCCTATGTCCATGCCGCCTTCGCGCGTTGGCACCAGTTGTCGTGGCTGAAGGTCCCGCAGGTCATGCGGGAGCTTCGGTCCCTGGCCTCTGCAAGCGAAGCGCCCGATGCCATCGAAAAGCTGATCGCGTTCCTCGACCTCGACCTGGGTTTCGAGCTCTACCAGGCGATTTCCCGCGTGAAGACCCAACTCTCCGACGCCGAGACCGCGACGCTCGACTTCGATAGTCACGGTATCGCGCTGCGGGGACGCGTTACCCGCGGTGACTTCGAAGGATTCATCGCCGGTGATCTCCAGCGGATCGGAGAAGCCATGGAAGCCGCTTTGGTGGAAGCTGGGCTCACTCCGTCGGACGTCGATGCTGTGTTCATGACGGGCGGTACCTCCTATGTGCCGGCCGTGCGAAATCTCTTTGTAGAGCGCTTTGGCGCCGATCGAATCCACACGGGACAGGCCTTCCAATCCGTGGCTTCCGGGCTGGCCCTCGTTGCTGCTGATCGCGCCTCACATGGGGCGTCCGAAGACGCCTCGCGCCTTGCCTTGCCGCACAGCCCCGCTTAGGTTGGACGCAATTTGGTCCGAAGGGTCATTGTAGGCGGTCAGGTCCTCCATATCCGGTAGACCGCGCTGAAGCCTTGGACGCGGGGTTTCAGAACTGCCCTTTGGTATCGACCTTTCGAGGGAATGTTTCGCGTATGTCCATGACATCCAACGCCGCCGATTACCTCTTCGATCGGCGGCGTCTGCGCAGGAAGCTCTTGTTCTGGCGGACGGCCGGCTTCCTGCTGCTGACCCTGATCATTGTCGGCTTCGCCTTGATGGCGACATCTTCCAGGAGTGCCGGGACCTTCGTGCCCCACATCGCCCGGATCCGTATTTCCGGTTTGATCACGGGCGACGAGAAGACCCTGAAGCTGATTCGTGACGTCGGGGCGTCTTCGGCTTCCGGGGTCATCGTGGACATCGACAGCCCCGGCGGTACGACCGTCGGATCCGAACGCGTGTATGACGCATTGCGAGCTGTCGCCGAAAAGAAGCCCATGGTGGCCGAGATTCGCACACTCGGGGCGTCCGGCGCCTATATTGCGGCGCTTGGCGCCGACCACATCGTCGCCTATGGAAATTCCTTGGTCGGCTCGATCGGCGTTCTTTTCGAGTTTCCCAATGTGTCCAAACTATTGGATACGGTGGGAGTGAGCGTGGAGAAGATCAAATCGTCGCCCCTCAAGGCCGAGCCTGATGGGTTTACACCGACGAGCGACGCCGCCCGGGCCGCCATCAACGCGCTCGTGGCGGATAGTTACGCGTGGTTCAAGGGGCTTGTTCAACAACGTCGAGGGATGAGCGATGAAGAACTCGCGGCGGTTGATGACGGGCGGGTTTTCACCGGCCGGCAAAGTCTTCCCTTGAAGCTGATCGACCAGATTGGCACCGAGAAGGACTCGATCGCCTGGCTCGAAAGTAAAGGGGTGGCCAAGAATTTGCCGGTTCGCGATTGGAAGCCCGATAGCGACCGTGTCTTCGGGCTGCTCGGGATGGCCACTGCCCTTGCGGAAACCCTCGATGCGCGGACGTTGACCCAGGTTCTCAAGGGCCTGGCGGCCGCAGACGCGGCTCATTCGTCGGAGGGGCTTCAGGCGATATGGCTAGGTGCGCCAGAATAACGGGAAAGCCGAGGTTTTGTGATGCGACGTGAGGGGGCAAACGTTGATTAAGTCGGAACTCGTACAGCGGCTCGCCGAAAAAAATCCTCACCTTTATCAGCGCGACATCGAGAAGATCGTCAATGCGATCCTGGATGAGGTGACCAATGCGCTGGCTTCCGGCAACCGGGTGGAACTACGCGGTTTCGGGGCCTTCTCGGTCAAGCGGCGTGACGCCCGTCTCGGCCGCAATCCGCGCACGGGCGAGCATGTCGACGTGAACGAAAAGGTTGTGCCGTTCTTCAAGACAGGCAAGGAGATGCGGGAACGGCTGAACGTCCAAGATGGTTGAGATGCGGGTAACGGGACAAGCCTGTCCGCGGCGTCACTCGCGGAGATGATAGGGAAGAGATGGAATGAAGACCGTCGTTAAGGCGATTATTCTGGTGCCGATCGCACTGCTCGCCATTCTGTTCGCTGTAGCCAACCGTCAGATCTCGACGATCTCGCTCGACCCGTTCAACAGCGAAACACCAGCCCTGGCCCTGAGCGCTCCCTTGTTCCTGGTCATACTCCTAATGGTGATGCTGGGTGTCTTGATCGGCGGCATTGCCGCTTGGTTGGCGCAGGCGCACGTCCGTTCCGAGGCGCGACACGCCAAGGCGGATGCGGAGAGGCATCGCCGCGACCTTCAGGAGACACGCCTTGAGCTTGACCTGGTTCATCGCCAGCAGGCAGCCGCGAGCCCTAGGCAGACTGCGCTTGTTCACCGTGAAGTCGCTTAGGCAGCGTCGACAAATTATCGCGCTGATTATGATGGCCTTGGAGCGATTGTATAGTTCCATTCGCCATGGAAGTCGTTGCGCTGGATATTCAGCTTGGCCATGTCCTGGTCGGACACTTTGATCCCAGCGGAATAAGGACGTTCATCGAGCTGGCAGCGGACGGTTAACCCTGCCGTTGAAGTCGTGGCCCCGATAAGTTCGACGATGGTGCGGTAGTCTGTCAGCGGTCGCCCGCGCCAGTTTCGGGAGATGAACGAGAAGAGGCGATG